>CAWESS010000001.1:0-46722 GCA_963811825.1 uncultured Actinomycetota bacterium
CTTGTTTTTCTGTCGAGCAGGAGAGTCAGGGGGTGAGCCGCTCCTCCGCGGCGTCGAGCAGGGATGCCGTCGGCATGGCCACCGCGCTCTCGTGCACCGCACCCGCGGCCAGGGACAACAGCACACCGGCGGTGCGCACGGCCAGGGCCTCGGGGTCGACGACGACACGTGCCTGCCGCTCCCAGCGCTCGGCCACGGACTGGCCTGCTGGGCCCAGGGCGATCGCGTGCGCCACCAGGCACGCGAGGTCGTCGACCCGGTGCCCCGGTCCCACCGTGTCGACGTCGAGGAGGCCGCTGACGCACCAGCCGCGACCGACCCGGCTCACCGTGAGCTGGCCCTCGTGGAAGTCCCCGTGGGTCGGGACCACCGGTCCGAGGTCCACGAGCCGCGACCGCTCATGCACCGTCCCGACCCAGGGCGAGCGCCCGGTGACCGTCCGGCCCGGAGGCGGCCACGGCATCCGCGTAGTCCAGCGCACGGTCCGACCACGCCTGCCGGCGGGGGAGATCGAGCACCGCGGTGGGCAGGGCGTCGAGCAGGTCGACGAGGTCGGGGAGCTCGACACCGTGCGCCGCGTCGGCGCCGATCGCCTCGACGAGCGGCGTCCCGAGGGCCTGCGAGAGCACCACGAGCCCGTCGTCACGGGCGGCGAGGAGGTTCGGGACCGGCAGGCCAGCCCCCGCGAGCAGGGAGAGTCGGCGGACGACGTCCGGGGCCCCACCGCGCCCGGCTGCCGGCCGCAACACCTTGACGTAGGACGTGACTCCGTCGCGGACCGCGCGCACGACGGCCCGGCGCAGGGGTCGGTAGCCGACGAGCTCGATGCTGGTGACCGGACCCGTCCCCGGCAGCACGCCTTCGAGCGCGACGTGGGTCGCAGGCGGTGCCCAGGCCGGGCAGCGCCGGGTCGTGCGGGTGGCGCCAGCCGAGCAGCCGACCGGACGGCCCGTTCATGCTGACGACGTTCGGTGCGTCGTCGGGTACGTCGCGCCCGGCGGTGGAGCTGAGCAGCACGTAGTCCTCGACGAGCTCGCCCGAGTCGTGCAGGAGCCAGACGCGATAGCCGACGGTGACCCCGTCGCCGGGTCGGTGCTGGACCGAGTGCACCTCGTGGTCCCTCAGCTCGACCCGCAGGGTCGCGACGGCGAGCGAGAGTGGCTCCCCGGCCCGGGGTCCGGTCAGCAGGGCGAGCATCTCGGCCTCCCCGGGCCCTCGGGGACCGGTGGTCGCCGAGGGCTCCGGGTGGGGCCGGGTGCGGCTGGTCATGATCGCGGGGTCACGCGCTCGGTGCGGAGACCGGGGATGCCGGGCTGTTCGGCGTGTTGGGGGTGTTCGCCGAGACCGGGCTGGCCGGGCTCACCGGAGACACCGGGGAGTTCGGCGTGTTCGGCCGTGTTCGCCGTAGTTGGCCGTGTGTCGGTCCGACGTGGTGGGCGTGACGGGGCCGCGTCGCGCGTGGTGGCAGCGGGGGGGATCGTCGTGACGCCGGGGTGGGCACGGCGGACGGAGCGGTCGTCTCGGCCGGCAGCTCGTGTCGGTCGGGACCGGCACCGTGTCGATGAGGCTCGTCGGGGACGGCGTCGGCGTGTCAGCCGCTGCTCCACCGGCGACGACGGCGCCGGTGAGGGCGAGCGCACCGAGTGCACCGGTGACCATCCAGGTCTTGCGGGGCAGGGTCTTCATCGGGGTTCCTCCTGAGGTGGGGGCGGCGGGGTGCCGCCTGCTGTTCCACCAGCCTCAGGGACGGGGATGAGGGGGTCGTGAGGCGAGCATGAGGGCGTCCTCATGTTTCACCTCACGACCACCCCCGCCGCCCGCCCGACGGCCCCCCTGCCAAGGCCGTCGAGATCTGGGTACGTCAGTGGCTGTGGTCGCCGTGCAGCTGACCACGCACGGCACCACCGGGGAACTCGGTGTTGTGCACGTTGACGTAGTAGGAGTGCGGGTCGGCCAGGATCCGCGCGACCTCGCCGGCCTCGAGGCCCTTGCCCGCCTCACCCTCGGTCAGGCAGTCGGCCGCCTGTCCGTCCTGGGGCCAGGCGAGGTTGACCTCGACGGGCCCGTTCTGACCCTCGGCACCCGCGTGGATGTGGGCGGCGCGCCCGTTGCCCGGGGCCTGGTCGAGCTCGGCGATCTTGTCGACCTCGAGCACGTAGCACAGGGTCGTCGGGTCGCCGTCGATGCCGAAGACGTAGAACTCGCCACGACCGTTCTTGTCGCCGACCACGCCGCGCGCGCCGTCGGACGAGACCTCGCTGCGGCCGTTCAGGTCGGCCTCCAGCAGGGTGTTGAGGTGCCCCGCACTCGCGGGTGCCGCGGCGAGCACCAACCCGAGTCCAGCCGCACCAGCCATTGCCGTGATCATCGACGTGCGCATGTCCCTGCACCACCTTCCGTCGGGCCGGCCAGTCCGACCCGTCTGAGGTGGTTCGTCGCCGACCGCAGATCGGATTGGTCAGCGCAGCAGGCCGTCCTTGGCGGCGTCGCGCGTGAACGCGACGACCTCCGCGCGCACGGCATCCCCGTCGAGGTCGAGCAGCCCGGAGATCGCCGCGGCAGCGGCCCGGGCGGTGAGCCCGCCGTCGCACACCGACGCGTAGGCCGCGGTGACGGTCGTCAGGGTCAGGTGCCGTCGCAGTCCGCCACCTTGGCGCAGGACGATGGCGCTCGGGTGCTCGGCTCCCGGCATCGTGTGACGTTCCTCGTGCACGTCGGGCGCACACGACCACGCCGTGTCGAGCACCGCGTCGTCGTCGTGCTCGGCGAGCCAGCACCGGGACTCGAGGCCTCGAAGGACTGCCGGGCCCATCGGTGACTCCACGGGCCACGGAACGTCCATGAGGTCGACGAACGGCTCACGCTCGACGCGGGGTCGGTGCAGGGTCACCACCCCGAAGCCGATCGACTCGACGTCTCTGGTGCCGAAGTCGTCGAGCCACGCGGCGTACATGGTGTTGAAGTCGGCCGTGCCCGAGTGGTGCCCGCCGTCGCGCGCCCAGGTCTCGGCGTACAGCGCCGGGTCCTGCACCTCGCGCTGCACGACCCAGGCGTCCAGGCCGGTGCCCTCGAGCCAGGCGCCGACGCGGTCGACCCACGTCGTGCCGCGCGGGACCTCCCAGTTGCCGAGGAAGTGGGCGATGCCCCCGGGCTCGAGGTGGTGGCCGACCCCCTTCACGAGGTCGCGGACCACGGCATCCCCGGCGGCGCCCCCGTCGCGGTACTCGTACAGCGGCACCTCCCCCGAGCGGGGCGTGATGACGAACGGGGGGTTGCTCACGACGAGCCCGAACCGCTCCCCCACCACGGGGTCGAGCATCGACCCGGAGCGCACCTGCCAGTCGGCCTCGTCGAGGGCGGCGTTGAAGCGGGCGAACCCCAGTGCTCGCTCCGAGAGGTCGGTGACGACGACCTCGTCCGCGTGCTGTGCGAGGTGCAGCGCCTGCACCCCGCACCCCGTGCCGAGATCGAGGGCGCGAGCCACCTGTGGCCGCGGCGTCCACGAGGCAAGGGTCGTCGAGGCACCACCGATTCCGAGCACGTGGTCCTGGCGCACGGGCCTGCGGGTCGCCAGCTCGTCGAGGTCGGAGGCGACCCACCAGTGGAGGTCGTCGCCGGCGTAGGGGCGCAGGTCGCACAGCGCGACGACGCCGTCGCCCTCCGGCGCGATGAGCCCGAGTTCGACTGCACCATCGACGCCGAGGGTGGGCAGCGCCCGCGCGGCCTCGGCGGCATCGACCGGGTCGCCCAGCGTGAACAGTCGGACGAGGGTGGCGCAGGGCGACGGGGAGCCGGCGGTGACCCGCTGGGCGGGCAGCGCCTGCTCACGGTCGAGGGCCGCCGCGGCCATCGGGCCGAGCAGCTCGACCACGCCCTCCACGGTGAACCGGGCGGCGCGCAGGTCCTCGCGCAGGGCAGCGACGAGCACGGGGTCGACGCGGGGCGGGTTGCTGGTCATCGAGGACGAGCGTATGCCGTGCGCGGCTCACCCGAACGCCGGATGCCGTGGGGCCGGGTTCCAATGGAACCCGGCCCCACGGCATCCGGTCACGAGATCCGGGTGATCACCCCGATTTCGTGAGCAGCCCACCTGTCAGTGGATCTGCTCCGGGTGGTGCGCCATGCTGATCGCGGCGTCGGGGTCGGCGTCGCCACCGATCGCGAGGTCCTTGCTCTTGGAGTAGGCGACCGCGCCGACGATGATGGCCATGGCCACCCCCGCGATGCCGTAGCGAATCGGCTCGGAGGCGTCCGTGCCGATCGACAGGGTGACGATCGCGGGTGCGATGAGCACCGAGACGAGGTTCATCACCTTGAGGAGCGGGTTGATGGCCGGACCGGCGGTGTCCTTGAACGGATCGCCGACGGTGTCGCCGATGACGGTCGCGGCGTGGGCCTCGGACCCCTTGCCGCCGTGCGCACCGTCCTCGACGATCTTCTTCGCGTTGTCCCACGAGCCACCGGAGTTGGCCAGGAAGACGGCCATGAGCGCACCGGAACCGATGGCGCCGGCGAGGAACCCGGCGAGGGCGCCGATGCCGAGGCCGAAGCCGACGGCGACCGGGCTGAGTGCCGCGAGCAGACCGGGGGTTGCCAGCTCGCGCAGCGAGTCACGCGTGCAGATGTCGACGACGCGGCCGTACTCGGGCTTCTCGGTGTAGTTCATGATGCCGGGGTGCTCGCGGAACTGGCGACGCACCTCGAACACGATCGCTCCAGCCGCTCGGGTGACCGCGTTGATGGCCAGGCCGGAGAAGAGGAAGACCACCGCCGCGCCGAGGATGACGCCGACGAGGGTGTTCGGGTCGGTCACCAGGCCGTAGGCGCTGGCGAGGAACTCGGAACCCTCCTGCTCGGACACCCCGGAGACGTCGAGCGCACGCACGGTGCTCTGCCACGCATCGGTGTAGGAGCCGAACAGGGCGGTGGCCGCCAGCACGGCCGTGGCGATCGCGATGCCCTTGGTGATGGCCTTGGTCGTGTTGCCGACGGCGTCGAGCTCGGTGAGGATCTTCGCGCCCTCCTCGTCGACGTCGCCCGACATCTCGGCGATGCCCTGGGCGTTGTCGGAGACGGGCCCGAACGTGTCCATGGCGACGATGACGCCGACCGTGGTGAGCAGGCCGCACCCGGCGAGCGCGATGAGGAACAGCGCCAGCGACGTCGAACCGGCGCCCAGCAGGAACGCGAGGTAGACGGCACCGGCGATGATGCCGGCGGTGAAGACGGCCGACTCCAGGCCGACACCGATACCCGAGAGCACGACGGTCGCGGGGCCGGTCAGCGACGTGCGAGCGACGTCGATCGTCGGCCGCTTGTCGGTGCCGGTGTAGTGGCCGGTGAGCCACAGGATCACCGCTGCGAGCACGATGCCGATGATCACCGCGAGGATCGCGGTCAGGCGCGGGTCGCCCTCGAGTGCGGCGATCTCCTCGTTGGACGAGCCGAGCTCGGCGAAGGTGGCCGGCAGGTAGGCGTACGCCGCGATGGCGGACAGCACGGCCGAGACGACGGCGGAGATGTAGAAGCCGCGGTTGATGGCGCTGAGCGCGTTCTCACCCGGACGTGCCTTGGTGATGAAGACACCGAGGAGGGCGGTCACGGCGCCGATGGCCGGGACCAGCAGCGGGAAGACCAGGCCGTACTCGCCGAAGGCGACCGAACCGAGGATGAGCGCGGCGACGAGCATGACCGCATACGACTCGAACAGGTCGGCTGCCATGCCGGCGCAGTCGCCGACGTTGTCACCGACGTTGTCGGCGATGGTCGCGGCGTTGCGCGGGTCGTCCTCGGGGATGCCGGCCTCGATCTTGCCGACGAGGTCGGCACCGACGTCGGCGGCCTTCGTGAAGATGCCGCCACCGACGCGCATGAACATCGCGAGGAGGGCAGCGCCGAAGCCGAAGCCCTCGAGCACCTTGGGAGCGTCGCCTTCGTACAGGAGGACGACGATGGCGGCACCGAGCAGGCCCAGACCCACCGTCGCCATGCCGACGACGCCACCGGTGCGGAAGGCGATCCGCATGCCGACGTCACGGCCGTTCTCGTGCCGCGCGGCCGAGGCGACGCGCACGTTGGCCTTGACGGCCAGGCTCATGCCGAGATACCCGATCGCGGCCGAGAACAGCGCGCCGAGCACGAAGAAGCCGGAACGGCCCCAACGCACGCCGACCGTGTCGGCCGGCAGGAGCAGGAGCAGGCCGAAGACCAGGACGACGAAGATGCTGAGCGTCTTGAACTGGCGCGCGAGGAAGGCCTGTGCGCCCTCCTCGACGGCAGCGCCGATCTCCTGCATCTTCTCGGTGCCGGGGTCGGCGCTCAGGACCTGGCTCCTGAAGACGAATCCCATGACGAGCGCCACGACCGCGATGGCCGCGACGGTGACGACGAGCGTGAGATTCGTCCCGGTGAGTTCCAGGGCCGAGCCCGACTCAGCCGAAGCGAGCGCAAGCGGTGCCATTCCATCCTCCTTGACAGGGTTTTGCGTCCCGGGGCGAGTAACGCCGACGGCAGGACGCTCGGGGCGCACCTTACCGGCCGACGCGGCTTCGGCAGACCCAGACGGCAGGGTGACTCAGGTCACCCTCAGGAAGCCAGGGCGTCCTCGAGCGTGTCGTGGATGCCGATCACCGTGTCCAGGCCGGTGATCCGGAACACCCGAAGCACCCGGTCCTGGGTGCAGACGACCCGCAGCCACCCCGAGTGGTTGCGCACGACCTTCAGCCGTCCGACGAGCACGCCGAGGCCGGTGGAGTCGAGAAACGTCACTGCATCGAGGTCGACGACCAGCCGGTTGCGGCCGGCGGCGATCTCCTCGTCGAGGGCGGTGCGCAACTTGGCGGCGGTGTAGACGTCGACCTCACCGCTCACGGTGACGACGGCGACGCCCTCCTGCTGGGAGGTGCTCACGGAGAGGTCCACGAGAGAAGCACCACTTTCGGGTCGTTGCCGCAGGTCACGGGCTCGTCAGGCGGCAGGGCTGAGGATGGGGGTCGGAGCCACCGCCTACCGTAACGGGCATGTCCGCCGCTGCACACCATCTCGCCGCACTGGCGGCCGGATCGCGCAGCGAGCGGCTGCTGCACGTCGAGCGGGTCCCGGCCCGGGAGGCCCGGCTGGCCGAGTGGCCGGCCTCGGTCAACCCGGCGGTGTTGTCGGCGCTGCTCGGAGCAGGCATCGAGACGCCGTGGACCCACCAGCGCGCCGCCATCGACCTCGCGAGCGCGGGTGAGCACGTCGTCCTCGCGACGGGCACGGCATCCGGCAAGAGCCTGGGCTACCTCGTGCCGGTGCTGGGGGCCGCGAGCGACGGCGCCGCCACCGCGGGGGGCCGCGGCGCGACGGCGATCTACCTCGCGCCGACGAAGGCGCTCGCGGCTGACCAGCTGGCCCGCATCGACGCGCTGGCCGTGCCGGGCGTGCGGGCGGCGACCTACGACGGGGACACCCCGCCCGACGAGCGGCGCTGGATCCGCGACCACGCGAACGTCGTGCTCACCAACCCCGACCTGCTGCACCACTCGCTGCTCCCGGGGCACGAGCGGTGGTCGCGCTTCCTGCGCTCGCTGCAGTACGTCGTCATCGACGAGTGCCACGTCTACCGCGGGGTGTTCGGCTCGCACGTGGCGTCGGTGATCCGTCGCCTGCGCCGGGTCGCGGCCCGGTACGGCTCCTTCCCGACCTTCGTGCTCGCCTCCGCGACCGTCAGCGACCCCGCGACCCACGCGTCGCGCCTGGTCGGGATGCCGGTCACGGCGGTCACGCAGGACGGCTCACCCCGCGGCGCGCTGACGTTCGCGCTGTGGGAGCCGGCGACCGAGGACGAGCACCGTCGGTCGGCGACGACCGAGGCCGCGCAGATCGTGGCCGAGCTCGTGCTGCGCGGGGTCCAGGTGGTGGCCTTCGCCCGCAGCCGGGCCGGCGCCGAGTCGCTCGCGAGCAGCGCCCGCCGCCGCATCGAGCAGGAGGACCCCGCGCTGGCCGCCGCGGTGTCGGCGTATCGCGGCGGGTACCTGCCCGTGGAACGTCGGGCGATCGAACGGGCACTGCGCGACGGGACGGTGCGAGGGCTCGCCGCGACCAACGCCCTCGAGCTCGGGATCGACATCAGCGGGCTGGATGCCGTCGTGCTGGCCGGCTGGCCCGGCCGGCGGGCCAGCCTGTGGCAGCAGGCGGGGCGGGCCGGCCGCTCGGGCGAGGAGTCGCTGGCGGTGCTCGTGGCGGCCGACGACCCCCTCGACACCTACCTCGTGCGCCACCCCGAAGCGGTGTTCGGGGCACCGGTCGAGGCCACTGTCCTCGACCCCCACAACCCCCATGTGCTGGCGCCCCACCTCGCGGCTGCTGCGGCGGAGCTGCCCCTGACCGAGGTGGACCTGGCGATGTTCGGCGCCGACTCCCGGCGGCTGGTCGACACCCTCGTCTCGGGGGGCATCCTGCGTCGCCGGCCCACGGGGTGGTTCTGGGCCCGTGAGGACCGGCCGGCCGACCACATCTCGCTCCGGGGGGTCAACGACGTCGTCGCCGTCGTGGAGGCGCGAACCGGTCGCGTGCTGGGGACCGTCGACGAGGCGGCCGCGCACAGCCAGGTCCACACCGGGGCGGTGCACGTGCACCAGGGCGAGGCCTGGGTCGTGACCGAGCTCGACCTGGAGGCCAGGGCGGCGCAGGTCGTGCGAGGTGACCCCGGGTGGTCGACCCACGCCCAGTCGGTGAGCCGTTTCGACATCCTCACCACCGACCACTGCGAGCGCCGCGCCGACGTCGAGGTGAGCTTCGGAACCGTGCGGGTGACCACCCAGGTGACGGGCTTCATGAGGCGTCTGCCGTCCGGCGAGGTGCTCGGGACCCACCCGCTCGACCTCCCGGAGCGGGCCCTCACGACCAAGGCGGTGTGGTGGACCGTGTCCGAGGAGGTGCTCACGGCATCCGGGATGGACCCGTCGGTGGTTCCGGGGGCGTTGCACGCGGCGGAGCACGCCGCGATCGGGATGCTGCCGCTGGTCGCGACCTCGGACCGCTGGGACGTCGGAGGGGTGTCGACGGCGCTGCACCCCGACACGGGGATGCCGACCATCATGGTGTTCGACGGGTACCCGGGCGGCGCGGGGTTCGCCGAGCGCGGGTTCGTCGAGTTCGAGGCCTGGGTGAGCGCGACGCGTGACGCGGTGCTCGGGTGCGCGTGCCTCACGGGGTGCCCTGCCTGCGTGCAGTCGCCGAAGTGCGGCAACGGCAACGAGCCGCTGGACAAGGCCGGTGCGGTGACCGTGTTGAGCCTTGCGCTTGCGCGTGTTGCTCCGGCCGACACGGCGCCCGCGACTGGGTAGTGTCCCCGGCATGGTGCTTCTCGGAATCGTCCTCATCCTCCTCGCCGCAGGTGCCGGCGTCGCGCTCTTCGCGGGGACCGCCCAGCTGGACGACACCGTCGACGTCGGTCTGCTCGGTGGCACGCTCAGCCTGCCCCCTCTGGCGCTGCTCATCACGGGCATGGTCGTCATCTCGCTCTTCTGGTTGGGCTGGGCCATCCTGCGGGGAGGGCTGCGACACAACAAGAAGCGCCGGGTCCAGGCCAAGGAGGACGCCGCCGCAGCCAAGGTGGACGCAGCCGCCGCCGAGGAGCGCCGGATCGCCGAGGAGAAGCGCCTGCAGGCGGAGCTCTCCACTCGCGACGAGCAGCTCGCCGAGGAGCGGCGCCTTCACGAGGCCGAGACCGCTGCGCTGCGCCAGCAGTCGACCCCGACCCCTGCCCCGGACCAGACCCACACGCCCCAGTCGTAGTCGACCTCATCCACGTCACGGCGGCTCTGCCTCGACCACCCCGGCTCGAGCTCTGGCCGAGACGACCCCGGGGCCTCGGAGCCACCCTGCCGCCGCGGGCCTGACGACCGACGCGGACACCACCACGGCACCGTCTCCCTGCAGGCTGCAGGCCGTGAGGGTCGCCCCATTGGCCCGGGCCACTCCCGCGGCCACCGCACAGTCGGCCGGCGCCCCGGCCGTCAGTGGACCTGCTGCCGCCAGGGCCGCGAGGTCCGCCGCTCCCCTCGCTCGGTGGACATCCCGCACGACACCGGCCACCAGGAGCGCCGCCGTGGCCATCGTGACGACGACCCCGATGGCCGCCACGGTCAGCACCGTCGCGCTCCCCCGCTCACGGGACGGCGGCGGTGGCGGTGGGCTCATGGCGCCGACTCGAGCCTCGCGACGGCGGTCGCCCGAGGCGGGTCGACGACACCGAGGTACCTGAGCACGGCAGGCGCCCGGCCCGTCACGGTCACCGAGCCGTGGTCCCCACTCCTGCCCAGGACCACCGCTGCACCGTCCGGCGCCGCGCTGCGCACCTCGCCCAGCACCACGCTCTGGGGCTCGGCCCGCGCGACGAGCCGGGCGCCGAGGCGGGCGGCGTCGACGCAGCGCACCTGTGTCAGGCCCAGGTCGACGGCCGCGAGTGCCACCGCCAGGACGAGGACCAGGCTCGGCAGGGCGACGGCCAGCTCGGCGGTCGCCATCCCGTGCTCGCGCCGACGCCGCATCGTCACGACCCGCTGCCGAGCGCACCCACGATGATGTCCGAGAGTGCGCTCTTGACCGGGCCGGACCGAACCACGGCCAGGAGCAGACCCGCGAAGGCGACTGCTGCCACCGTCCCGACGGCGTACTCGGCCGTGGTCATGCCCGCCTCGCCCAGAGCTCGCGCCCGCTGCGCCAACCGATGGATCCTTCGTCCCCACGTCGTCGCCATGGCGACCTCCTCCTGCATCCACGAGCGCGTGTCTCGCGCCCCGTGTCGGCAACTCTTCGTGACGCCGACCGTCGGACGAAGCCGTGGTGTCGAGGCTGTGGACAACCACTCCGGTCGGCGCCCCCTGTGCACGACCAGCCCAGCGCCAGCGCACCGCTCAGGGCAGGAGGCCGTCGAGCAGGAGCAGGACGACCGGCACCACGGTCGTCGCGACGAACCCCGGGAGGAAACACCCTCCGAGCGGCAGCACGAGCAGCACGCCTGCTCGCTGGACGGCTGCCTCCATCCGACGACCCTCCTCCTCCTGCATCCGCACGGCCGCAGCGGCGAGCAGTCCTGCCGGCGCCGCCCCTGCGGCGTGAGCCGCGTGCCAGGAGACCGCCGCGGCCTGCCATCCCGGCCCGACGCGCGCCCACGCGGCCTCGGGCGGCTCACCCCACCGGTGCGCCGCAGCCACGACAGCGAGGTCGCGGCCAGCGGCACCCTCGCCGATCCGGGCCACCGCCTCGAGCGCCTCAAGGGAGCCCGACACCGCTGCGCAGCGCTGCGGCGACCAGGGTCAGCGCGGCCGAGGCCTCCTCCACGGTGGCCGACCGAGTGACCGCCTCCGGTTCCGAGGGCGCTCCCCCGGGTCCTGCACCCGGACGACGCGACCCAGCCGCAGGAGACGGCCAGACGAGGACCGCCACCACCGCCAGGGCACACTGCCATCACCAGGGTCATGCCACGCTCGCCATCCGTGCGACCCGGTCGTTGGGCCCGTCGGACCAGGGCTCGCGACCACCACCAGCCCCCCGCCGCGAGCAGCAGTCCGGCGACGGCTGACGCACGCGCGGCATCCGTGCCGTAGAGCCTTCCCGGGGCCGATGCCGACGATGACCGCGGCGAAAGGCCCCACGACGGGAAGAGCGGACAGGAGCCACATCGAGGCCCGAGGGCCGGCCGCGACCACCGCTGCACGCTCCGCCGCAGCGTGCCGGGCCCGGATCGAGGACGCGGCAGCCGCCGTGACCACCGAGGTCGCGGCACCCGCCTGCTCGGCCAGTCGCCAGGCCACCTCGAGCATGGCGAGGTCGCTCTGCTCCTGGTCCGTCAGCGTGACCCCGGCGCCCTCAACGCCTCCAGCACCCCCGAGGCTGGCGACTCCGCGTCCGGCCTCGACGGAGGCCTCGCAGGTGGTCGACCAGCCACGGAGCAGCCGCCACCAGGCTCGGCGACCGGGCCGCGAGCAGCGCGGCCGACACCAGGTCGAGGCCCGCGTCGAGGCCCACAGCGGTCACCTCGGCCAGGTCGGCAACCCACGGATGCCGTGGACGCCGCCGCAGGCGCCCCGCGACGGAAACGCGCCACCGCGCCCACCCACCGGCCCGGACGTTCCCCGGCCGCACGGCATCCGAGCTCGAACCGTCTCCGGCACGGGTTGGCCACACCATGACCGCGAGCGCGACGAGGACAGCCGCGGTCAGCACGGGGCCGCCCAACGGCAGTCCGAGCGCAGGGAGGGCACGAGCTCGAGCAGACGACCACAGCCGGGACCGGCGATGAGCCCGTCCGGTCGGCCTGCGACGGCCTCGGCGACCCGCACACACCCCCGTTCCGCCGGGTCGGGGAGCACGACCCCGATGCGCTCCACCCGGCGCTGCCCGCCGGTGCGCACGACGTGGACCACGGCCTGCAGGGCCTGCCGCAGCTGGGCGTGCACGGCGTTCCTCGGCAACCCGGCCAGGGACCCGAGGGCTTCGAACCTCGCGGGCACCTCTTCTGGGCCGTTGGCGTGCAGCGTGCTCATCCCGCCCTCGTGCCCCGTGTTCAGCGCGGCGAGCAGCTCGCGGACCTCCGCCCCACGCACCTCGCCCACGACCAGCCGGTCGGGCCGCATCCGCAGTGCCTGCCGCACGAGGTCGACGAGGGTCACGGCACCGACGCCCTCGACATTGGCGCCACGACCCTGCAGCCGGACGACGTGGGGGTGGCGCGGGTCGAGCTCACGAACATCCTCGACGACGACGATCCGCTCAGCCGGCCCGCACTCGGCGATCAGGCCCGCGAGCACGGTCGTCTTGCCGGCTCCGGTGCCGCCCGTGACGACGAGCGAGACCCGCCCTGCGACGAGCCGGCGCAGGGCCACGGCGAGGTCAGGAGTCACCGCACCCAACCGCACCAGCTCGTCGACCCCACCGGGGTGGTGCCGTGCGAACCGCAGGCTGAGGTGGGGGCCCCCGTCGGCGAGGGGCGGCAGCACGGCGTGGAGTCGGACACCACCGGGAAGCACGCCGTCGACCCACGGTTGGGCGTCGTCGAGTCGGCGACCGGCGAGCCCGGCCAGCCGTACCGCGAGGGGGCGCAGGTCGGCCACCGGCACATCCCGAGCGGCGCGCTCGACGCCCTGGCCCCGGTCGACCCAGACCACGCCGTCCCCGTTGACCAGGACGTCCGTGACCGACGCGTCGGCCGCGAGTTCGGCCAGCGGGCCGAGACCCACGAGCCGATCGAGGAGCCCGTGCTCGGCCGCTGCCGTTCCATCGGCTCCCAGGGTCGCAGCGTGGGAGGAGGCGATCCGTGCCACGGTCGCCGGGGTCGGCGGGTCGCCTGCCCGGATCGAGGCCTCGACGGCCTCGCTGAACGGGTCCTGGTCGCCGGTCACGAGGCCTGGGCCAGGTCGTCGACCACCGCGACGACGGAGTCCGCGCACCGGCGCACCTCGTCGCGGCCGATGCCCGGGAAGAGGCCACGCTCGGCGTCACGAGGAACGCGCGGATCGTCCCCGAGGTGGTGCAGGTGGGCGATCCCGAGGTGGGCGACGACGTCGTCGAGCACCTCGGCGGGCGCGCGCGGCCCACGCGTGATGAGGCGCAGGTCGATCGGGGCGCGGTGCACCTCCGCGCGATCGAGCAGGAGCGTGACCGCGGCATCCGCATCGGCCAGGGCTCGAGTGCGCAGGCCGCTCAGCACGACCACCACCGGACCCAGGGCGAGGACGGCCGGCACGGCAGGGCTCCAGAGGGGCAGGTCGACCACGAGTCGGGGCGAGCCGGCGGCGACCGCGCTGAGCACCGCCAGGACCGCTGCGTCCGAGACCCCGCCCCCGGCACCGCCTCTGGCGGAGAGCACGTGCACCCCTCCGTCCTGCGGGAGCCCGTCCGGCAGCGCCCCTGTCGGGAGCTGGCCGCGCACCTGGCGCAGGTCGTCCCAGCGACGTCCGGGCACGTGCTCGATCCCCGCTGTCACCTCCAGCCCACCGCGAGCCAGGTCGAGGTCGACCACGACGGATGCCGGCCCGGTCGCGGCGAGGCGGCGCCCCACGGCGAGGGCCAGGGTGCTGGCGCCGAGGCCACCGGAGGCCCCGACCACGGCGATGACGGCGGGGGCGGCTGACATGCGACGAGCCTCGCGCCACTCATGAGCGGGCACCAGCACGGCGACCCGGCCTGTGGACAACCGCCGTCACGCGCTGCACCTGTGGACAACGCCGGCCCGACGCCGCCGGGCCGCTGGGTCGACTCGCAGGTGCACGCATCCGCGAGCGATATCACCTCGACCCCGCGTGAACCCCCTGGGTCGAATCGCAGGTGCACGCATCCGCGAGCGATATCACCTCGACCCGCGGCGGGGACCCCTCGGGCCGGATCCAGCGATTGATTCTGGACATGAGACGGCCCCGGTCGGGGGGACAACCGGGGCCGTCGGCGAGCCGAGCTCCGGGGGGGAGAAGCCGGTCCGCCGTTCGCTCAACCCCGAAGGGGAGCGAGTACTCATATCGTGCTCTACGACGTGAGTCCTACGCAAGCCTCTGTCGAAATCTATCGAAAATGTTCTCAGTGGCCCCTCAGGTGTACTGAATCCGCAGATTTTGACCACCATGTTTAATGCTTGACCACTTTGCTGGCGGGCAGACCGCCCAAGTCCTCACCGCGACCATGGCTGCCGGCGCCCTCAAACTCCTCGGATCAGGAAAATCTCACGGTGCCGGCGGCCCGAGTCGGCCGGCCAGCACGGCATCCGCGACGGCCTCCCCCTCCGCCGCAGCAGCGCTCACCGCCGCGCAGCAGTGGGAGATCCACAGCCCGACCCCGGCGGCGTCACCACGGCCGTACGCCGCCAGGGCCCCGAGGTAGGCCGCGCCCCCGCCGGCCCCGTGACCCGCCTCCGTCACCGCGACACCCGTCGGGTCGAGCCCACCGGCGCGCACGACCGCCCGATCGAGCGCACGGGCGACCACCGCGTTCCCCCGCGTGAAGGGACGCACGGTCGCGAGCTCCGCGTGCACGAGGGCCGCAGCCACGACCACCGGGAGCCGGGGGGTCGCGACGAGCACCTGGGCGACTCCCCGCAGACGTGCCGTCACCTCTTCGGCGGGCGGCGCCGCCCCCAGGTCGCGCGAGCTCGAGACAGTCCTCGCCCGGCATCCGGGGTCGGCCGAGGGCACCCGGGTCCACCAGGCCGGCAGCGGCTGCCGTGTTCAACCGCGCGAGCGCCTGCAGGGGCGCCGTGAGCACGATGGCGGTGACGTGCTCGGTCTCGGCCGTCGCCGCCAGCACGCCGCGCATCGTCAGCTCGACGGGGTCCGGGTTCGGCGACCACGTCGCGGCCCCGCGCACGATGTCGCGCAGTGCGTCCACGGGCACGCTCGCGCCCTCGAGCTCGCCGCTCGCGTGGGCCCCGCGCACGCGCGACTCGGCCGCCGCCTCGGGGATCCGCTTGCGCAACGCCTGGTGCCACCGCAGCCGCGTGCAGGCCTCGCGTGCCTCCTCCACCTGCTCGGGGATGCCGGGCAGCTCGGCGAGCCGGGCGACCGCGGCGACGATCGGGCTGTCTGTGGGCACCCGAGCAGACTAGTTGGCGGGCAGCCGCACGCCGGCGAGCTGCCGGGACCGCGCGACGAGGCGGCCGGTGGAGTCCCAGACCGAGGCATCCTCGACGAGGAGGTCGCCGACGACCGTGTCCGTCGTGAGCTCGGCACGCAACCAGCCGGGCGCCGGCCGACCGAGCAGCTGACCCGTGAGCTCGATCGTCGGAGCCCACCCGGGCACCCCGAGGTCGAAGGACACCGGCATGAGGGCGTCCACGGCATACGGGAGGAGCGCGGCATCCGGCTCGCGGCCGTCGGCCATCCGCAACCAGGCCCGGATCACCCCGCGCCGGGACGGCCGGCCCACCGCGAACCCGATCGTCGACGGGTCGACCCGCACGTCGAGCCGGTCGAGCATGACGATCGCCGTCGCCACCGGCGAGGAGCCCCGGGTGGCCGGCACGCAGGCATCCGGGTCGGGCAGCTCGGGCGGCTCCGGCGCACGGTGCACCGGCTCGGCCCGGTCGAGGGTGCCGAACGTCGCGGTGACCCGCACCCGCTCGAGCGGACCGGCCTCGCCCGGCTGCACGACGCGCACGGACGCCGTCGACGCGCTGCGCCCGACCCGCAACACCTCCACGTGCACCTCCACCGGCCCGGGCACGGCCGCCGACAGGAAGTGCGCGCTCCACGTCAGCGGGTCCGGGTGGCCCACCGCGGCCAACACCTCGGATGCCGTGGACGTCGCCAACGCCATGAGCACCCCGCCGTTGATGGCGTGCCCGATGAGCCAGCCCTCGCCCAGGTGACCACGGGCGACCCCGGACCCACCCGCCACCGCGGGCGCCACGGCATCCCAGCTCACCGCAAGCGCCTCGTCGAACTCAGCCATCGCCTCGTCTCCCTCTTCGCGTCCGGACCCCGACCCTATGGTGGGCCCATGACGGGAAGCATCCACTGGCCGACGGCGGTCCTCGTCGCGGGCACGATGCTCCTGCTGGGGCTGGCGGCCTGGCTGCTGCGACGCAACCGTCGACGGGGGTTCCTGTCCGAGGTCGACCGCGCCACCTACGCCACGCTGCACACGGCATCCCTCGCCTCCCAGCACCTCGGCGACGGCCTCACGCCGGATGCCGCGGAGCGAGCGGGCCGCCACCTCCTGTCCATCCTCGGCGCCCACGCCGTCTCGATCGCCGACACCGGCAGCGTGCTGTCGTGGACCGGCGCCGGCGAACACCACCGGCACCTCGCGTTCGACCTCGGCGACGAGACCCGCGTGAGCGGGCGCACGGTGGTCCACGGCTCCACCCAGATCGCCTGCACCGACCCCAACTGCCCGATCCGCAGTGCGGTCACGGCCCCGCTCGTCATGGACGACCTCATCGTCGGCACCCTCAGCGCCTGGACCGAACAGCCCTCCCCCGGGTTGGCAAAGGCCACCGAGGAGGTCGCCGCGTGGGTGTCCAGCCAGCTCGCCCTCGCCGAGCTCGCCCGCACCCGCACCCGCGTCATGGAGGCAGAGCTGCGGGCGCTGCGCGCGCAGATCAGCCCGCACTTCATCTACAACAGCCTCGCGGCGATCGCCTCGTTCGTGCGCACCGACCCCGACCGCGCCCGCGAGCTGCTCATCGACTTCGCCGACTTCACGAGGTACTCCCTGCGCTCGGGGGGCACGTTCACGACGCTGGCCGAAGAGCTGCGCAACGTCGAGCGCTACCTCATCCTGGAGCAGGCCCGCTTCGGCGACCGGCTCGAGACCTCGCTGCTCATCGCTCCCGAGGTGCTGCCCGTCACCGTCCCCTACCTCGCGGTGCAACCACTGGTCGAGAATGCCGTGCGCCACGGGCTCGCGGGCAAGGAGGGGGTCGGGCACCTCACGATCACCGCCGCCGACCGCGGCTCGGACGCAGAGATCTCCATCGAGGACGACGGCGTCGGCAGCGACCCCCAACGGATCCGCTCCATCCTCGACGGCGCCCACGCGAGCGACTCGATCGGCCTGGGCAACGTCGACGCCCGGCTGCGCCAGGTCTACGGCGACGAGTTCGGACTGGTCGTCGAGACCGCTCCGGGAGCGGGGACGAAGGTGAGCTTCCGGGTTCCGAAGTTCGCACCCGGCATCCACGCCGACGGCTAGGCACCGACAACTGGACGGGGGCAATAGGCTGCGGCCATGTCCACCAACGACGTGGGGCTCACCGCGCTCGTCGTCGATGACGAGCTCCCCGCCCTGTCCGACCTCGGCTACCTCCTCGAGCGCGACGACCGCATCGCGGAGGTCATCACCGCGTCCAGCGGCACGGAGGCCCTGCAGGTTCTCGACGTCCGCGACGTCGACGTCGTGTTCAGCGACATCTCGATGCCCGGCCTGGACGGGATGGCGCTCGCCCGGGTGATCTCCCGCTTCTCCGTCCGCCCCCAGATCGTCTTCGTCACGGCGCACGACCAGCACGCCGTGGACGCCTTCGCCCTCGCCGCGACCGACTACGTCATGAAGCCGGTGCGGGCCGAGCGGCTCTCCGAGGCGATTCGCCGCGTCGTGCGCACCCAGAGCGAGACGACCACCACCCCGACGGGCCCGGGCGAGGGGGGCGCGACCCAGGCACCTGCGCCACCGGAGGACGAGACCATCCCCGTCGAGCTCGGCGGGGTCACCCGGTTCATCACCCGCAACCAGATCCGCTACGCGCAGGCCCACGGCGACTACGCCCGGCTGCACACCGACACCGGCTCGCACCTCGTGCGGGTGCCGCTCAGCGTGCTCGAGGAACGGTGGGCCGACCACGGCTTCGTGCGGATCCACCGCAGCACGCTCGTGGCGCTGCCGCACGTCAGCGAGGTGCGGATGGACCACGGCCGGTGCTCGGTCCTCGTCGGCTCCATCGAGCTGCAGGTGAGCCGCCGGCACACCAAGGAGCTGCGCGACACGCTGCTCCGGCGGCCGATCGGTGACCGGCGCCCGACCGGGGTCTGAGCATGAGCACGCCGACCGAGGAGCCGCCGCAGCGCGTGCGGGTCACGAGCTCACGCCGCGGCGCCGCCCCCATGCATGCCCGCCCGGTCACGCGTGACCTCGACGAGCAGACCGGGCTCGGCGACGTCTACATCGCCGGCCTGATGCGCGCCCAGCTGCGGCTCTCACTGGCGGTGCTCGGACTGACCTTCGGCGGGCTCGCCGCCCTGCCCGTGGTGCTGACCCTCGTCCCGGCCACCCGCACCCTCACCGTGCTGTGGGTGCCCTTCCCGTGGCTCGCTCTCGGCGTGCTCGTCTACCCGTGCGCGTGGTTCCTCGCCCGCTGGTACACGCGCCAGGCCGAGCGGATCGAGGCCGACTTCGCCGAGGTCGTCGAGTCCTCGTGAGCAACCCCCTGTCGCTCCTCGCGGTGGCGCTCGTGTGCCTCACGACGCTGCTCGTCGGTGCCCTCGGGCTACGGATGTCGCGGCGCACCAGCGACTTCTACGTCGCGGGCCGCACGGTCTCCCCACGCCTGAACGCCTCGGCCATCGGGGGCGAGTACCTCTCGGCGGCCAGCTTCCTGGGCGTCGCCGGGCTGATCTACGACGAGGGCGTCGACATGCTGTGGCTGCCCGTCGGCTACACCCTGGGCTACCTCGTGCTGCTCGTCGTCGTGGCCGCGCCGATGCGTCGCTCGGGCGCCTACACGCTGCCCGACTTCGCCGAGGCCCGCCTGGGGTCACGGGCGATCAGGCTCGTGTCCTCGGCCCTGGTCATCACCATCGGCTGGCTCTACCTCGTGCCCCAGTTCCAGGGCGCGAGCCTCACCCTGACCCTCGTGACGGGTGCCCCGACGTGGGTCGGTGGGTTCGTCGTCATGGTCGTCATCGCCCTCGCGGTCGGCGCCGGCGGGATGCGCTCGATCACGTTCGTGCAGGCCGTCCAGTACTGGATCAAGCTCACGGCGCTGGCCGTCCCCGCCTTCGTCCTGCTCGCCCTGTGGTTCCGGTCCGGCACACCGGCGCCGCAGGTCGATCCGTCCTGGCACCTCCCCCTCAGCCCCACCGGACCGGACGACCACCCGTGGTACCGCACGGCATCCACGGTGCTCGCCCTGTGCCTGGGCACGATGGGCCTGCCGCACGTGCTCGTGCGGTACTACACGAACCCCGACGGCAACGGCGCCCGCCGCACGACGGTCACCGTGCTGGCGCTGCTCGGCGTGTTCTACCTCATCCCGCCGGTGTACGGCGCGCTCGGCCGGATCGTCTACCCGACGCTGCCGGAGGGGAAGGGATCGGACACGATCGTCCTGCAGCTCCCCGAGACCATGGTCGAGGGCCTGGGCGGCCAGCTCCTCACGGCGATGCTCGCGGGAGGCGCCTTCGCGGCGTTCCTGTCCACGGCATCCGGTCTGGCGATGTCCGTGACCGGCGTCCTCGACCAGGAGCTGCTGCGACCCCGCCTCGCCCGGTTCGCCGGCGGAGACGTGCCGGGGGTGCGCGGCTTCCGCATCGCGGCCCTGCTCGCGGTCGTGCTGCCGTACATCCTCAGCCGGGTCACCGAGCCCCTCGGCCTGGCCACGACCGTCGGGCTGGCCTTCGCGGTCGCCGCGGCGACGTTCGCGCCCCTGCTCATGCTCGGGGTCTGGTGGCGACGGCTGTCGACGTGGGGTGCGATGGCCGGGCTCGTCGTCGGCGGGCTGAGCGCCGGTGGGGCCATCCTCTTCACGATGTTCGGCCCGCCGGTCACCGGCTGGCCGGGTGCGCTGCTCGCGAACCCGGCGATGTGGGCCACGCCGCTGGCCCTGGCGACGGCCATCGGCGTCTCGCTCGCGACGCCGGGCCACATCCCGCCGGGCACGACCCGCACGATGGTGCGGCTGCACACCCCCGAGCGGGTGGTCCTCGGGATGCGCGCCCGCGACTGACCGCCTCAGCCCGGCCGGACGATCACCAGTCGAGAGGAGGCAACACGCCGAGGAGCGCGACCCCCCACCTGCGTGTTGCCTCCTGTCGACCCCGAAAGACGAGCCGGATGCCGTCAGCCGACTGCCGCTCGCGCCGCCACGAACGCGTCCACGCACTCCCGGACGTCGGCCTCCGAGTGCGCCGCCGAGAGCTGCACGCGGATCCTGGCCTTGCCGCGCGGCACGACGGGGAAGCTGAAGGCGATGACGTAGACCCCGGCGGCGAGCATGTGGTCGGCCACCGCGGCAGCCTGGCGGGCCCCGTCGTCGCCCGGGAACATGACCGGGGTGATGGGGTGCGATCCGGGCAGCAGCTCGAACCCGGCATCCGTCATCAGCTCGCGGAACAGCGCCGAGTTGGCGCGCAGCGCCTCCCGGGCCTCGCTCGACCCCGAGACGAGGTCGAGTGCGGCGAGCGAGCCGGCGACGACCGCGGGCGCCACCGAGTTGGAGAACAGGTACGGGCGTGAACGCTGCCGCAGCAGGTCGACGACCTCCTGGTGGCTCGAGATGTAGCCACCCGAGGCGCCACCGAGCGCCTTGCCGAGGGTGCCGGTGATGATGTCGACGCGATCCATCACGCCGAACAGCTCAGGCGTCCCCCGGCCTCCGTCACCGACGAAGCCGACGGCGTGCGAGTCGTCGACGAGCACCATCGCCTCGAACTCGTCGGCCAGGTCGCAGACCTCGTCGAGCGGGGCGAAGGACCCGTCCATCGAGAAGACACCGTCGGTGACGATGCACACGCGCCGCGCCCCACCGGCCCGGGCCGCCTCGAGCTGGGCCCGAAGGTCACCCATGTCGGCGTTCTTGTACCGGAACCGGGCCGCCTTGCTCAGCCGGATGCCGTCGATGATCGACGCGTGGTTCAGCTCGTCGGAGACGATGGCGTCCTCAGCCCCGAACAGCACCTCGAAGACGCCACCGTTGGCGTCGAAGCACGAGCCGTAGAGGATCGTCGCCTCCATGCCGAGGAAGCCCGACAGCCGCTCCTCCAGCAGCGTGTGCTGGGTCTGGGTGCCGCAGATGAAGCGCACCGACGCCATCCCGAAACCCCACTCGTCCAACGCAGCCCGGCTGGCCGCGACGACGTCGGGGTGGTCGGCGAAGCCGAGGTAGTTGTTCGCGCAGAAGTTCAGGGAGGCGCCGCCCGACGTCGCGACGTGGGCCGCCTGCGGGGTGGTGAGCTCGCGCTCGCGCTTGTACAGGCCGGCATCCTCGATCTCCTGGAGGGTGGCCGCGAGCTCGTCCTTGACCGTGCCGTACACGTCGCCTCCTGCGGGGGTTCGTCAGCGGCGGCGCCGGGCCGCGTCGCCTGCGGTGAAGCGTATGCCGTGCGCGGTCACGGATGCCGTGCCACGGCATCCGATCGCGGTTCAGCTCCAGTCGAGCACGACCTTGCCGCCCGTGCCCGAGCGGGTCTCGTCGAAGGCGGCCTGCCAGTCGGCTGCCGCGTACCGCCCCGTGACGACGGACGACACCGCGGTCCGCAGCTCGGGAGAGGTCGCGAGCATCGACCCCATGAGGTACCAGGTCTCGAACATCTCGCGCCCGTAGATGCCGCGCAGCGTGATCATGTGCGTGATGACCCGGCCCCAGTCGATGGCGTAGCGGTCCTTGGGCAGGCCGAGCATCGCCACCCGGCCGCCGTGGTTCATGTTCGCGAGCAGGTCCTCGACGGCCGACGGCGCCCCCGACATCTCCAGCGCGATGTCGAACCCCTCGACCATGCCGAGCTGCTCCTGGGCGTCGCGCAGTGTCTGCCCGGTCGAGATGTCGACGACGAGGTCGGCCCCCGCCGCCGTGGCGAGCTCGAGCCGCCCGGCCGACATGTCCGTCACACAGATGCGCCGGGCCCCCGCGTGCCGAACGACCGCGGTCGCCATGACCCCGATCGGCCCCGCCCCGGTGATGACGACGTCCTCGCCGACGACCGGCCACTGCAGCGCGGTGTGCGTGGCGTTGCCGAGCGGGTCGAACAGCGCACCGAGGTCCGGGTCGAGGTCGGGCGGCTGCACCCACGCGTTCGTGGCCGGGATGACGACGTAGTCGGCGAAGGCACCGTCGCGGTTGACCCCGACCCCGATGGTGTTGATGCACAGGTGGCGGCGCCCGGCGCGGCAGTTGCGGCAGGTGCCGCAGACGAGGTGCCCCTCCCCCGAGACCCGGTCGCCGACGACCACGTGGTCGACGTCGGCCCCGACCTCGACGACCTCACCGAAGAACTCGTGGCCGAGCGTCATCGGGGTGCGCACCGTCGCGGCCGCCCACTCGTCCCACTGCTCGAGGTGCAGGTCGGTGCCGCACAGGCCCGCCCGCAGCACCCTGATCTTGACGTCCTTGTCGCCACACACCGGCACGGGGATGTCGACGAGCTCGAGCCCGGGGCCAGCAGTGACCTTCCTCAGTGCGCGCACGAGGCCATCATGCCGCTGAACACCTCATTCGGATGCCGTGTCGGTGCTCGCGCCGCGAACTCACCCTCACGGGTTCCCGCCGAACCCGCAGATCACCTCGGGCACGCAGGGCGAGTGGTCGAGCACGGTGATCTTGGGGTTGGCCGAGTCCCGCGTGAGCCGGAACCGCACCCAGGTGAAGTTGTTGTTCTCGTCGCTCTCGAGCCAGTTGTCGTCGGGGTCGGCCAGGTGGGTCAGGTAGTAGGTCCCGGCCGCGAGCCCGGTGATGTCGAGCTCCTGCAACGGGGTGGACTGGTGGTAGCTGTCGGCCCACCCCGAGGCCAGGCCCTGAAGGTCGCCGTTGCACTCGAAGTAGGTGCGCGGCTGCTCCTTCTTCAGCGACCCCGTCGCGCCGGTGAACTCGACGTCGACGAAGCAGAAGGTGATCTTGGTGCCGACGGCGATGTCGGGCCCGTCGAGCGAGCTGCGCACCGCGAACTCCGCGACCGCCGACTGGTGCCAGTGGTTGTGCTCGGGGTGGAAGAGCGCGACGCCGGCCGGGTTGGTGCCGACGACGGCTCCGGACGCGTCGAGGATCTCCTGGGTCGCGATGGTGCACTCCTCGTACGGGATGCCGTCGATCACGCACTCGTCGATCTGGCCCCCGCCGCGGATCTGGAGGTTGCCGTCGCCGATGTTGGTGTGCACGGTGGTGAAACGCAGCCACTCCCGCTGCTGGGCGTTCTGGACCTGCAGGTGGGAGGGCACCTCCTCGATGACGTCGGGCAGGATCCAGGTCGGGACGAGGTCCTCGCCCTCCTCGGGCAGGATCGCGGCGGCAGGAGCAGCGAACACCCCCAGCCCGAGGGCCGCGACAGCGGTGGCGACCAGGACGGCGGAGAACGAGGTGACCGGGCGTGATCGCTTCATGGGGCGCTCCTCAAGAAGGGGCCAGGCCAACCCCGGCCGCTGCCCCTGATGTTTCCGGGGCCGGGAGTGCCCGGTCAATGACTCGATCGGGCCCCCTGCCGGCGTCGGATGCCGTGTCGGATGCCGTTCGTCGCACGACGCGCGCCGTTCACCGCTCAGCCCCCCGCCGCACACCGAAGGCACCCACCCGCCCGCCGCGCGGTGTGCTCCGAGGGCTGGGCACCGGCATCCGGCGGTCCCACGCTAAGGACCGATCCCGAGCAACGTTGCCCGGGCAGAACTCAGGAGGTGGCCATGAGCGTCGAAGCTCGCCCAGGCGCCGACGACCCCTACGTCGCGCTGCAAGAGACCGAGGAGTTCCAGAACCTTCGCAAGAAGTTCCGTGGCTTCGTCTTCCCGATGACCGCGTTCTTCCTCAGCTGGTACTTCCTCTACGTGCTGCTGTCGATCTTCGCGCCCGACTTCATGAACAAGCCGATCAGCGGTCTGGTCACCGTCGGGCTCGTCTTCGGACTGCTCCAGTTCGTGTCCACCTTCGCCATCACCTTCATCTACGCGCGGTGGGCCGGCCGCACGTTCGACCCCGCCGCGGAAGCCCTCGGGGCCCGCCTCGACGGCAAGACCGGAGAGACAGCATGAGCGCCCTCGCCCTCCTCCCCGCGGCCGAGGCCACGGCCGTCGGCAGCCCCGCCCTGAACATCGGCATCTTCCTCGGGTTCGTCGTCTTCACCCTCGCCATCGTCATCAAGGTGGCCGGCGGCAAGAAGACCGCCGAGCAGTACTACACCTCGGCCGGTGCCTTCTCCGGACGCCAGAACGGCATCGCCATCGCCGGTGACTACCTGTCGGCGGCATCCTTCCTCGGCATCGCCGGGGCCATCGCCCTCTCGGGCCTGGACGGCTTCCTCTACTCCATCGGCTTCCTCGTGGCCTGGCTCGTCGCGCTGCTCCTCGTCGCCGAGCTGATGCGCAACATCGGTCGGTTCACGATGGCCGACGTGTTGTCCTACCGCCTCAAGCAGCGCCCCGTGCGCATCGCCACCTCGGTGTCGGTCATGTGCGTCTCGCTCTTCTACCTGCTCGCCCAGATGGCCGGCGCAGGCGGCCTCGTCTCGCTGCTGCTCGGCGTCACCGGCGAGATGGCGCAGAACATCGTCATCGCCATCGTCGGCATCGTCATGCTCGCCTACGTGCTCATCGGTGGCATGAAGGGCACCACCTGGGTGCAGATCATCAAGGCCGTGCTGCTCATCGCCGGCGCCGCGGTCATCACCGTCATGACGCTCAGCAAGTTCGGCTTCTCGCTCACTGCGCTCTTCCAGGGCGCCATCGACACGACCGCCGCGTCGAGCGTGGAGAAGACGGCGGCCAGCGCCGACAAGCTGACCACCTACGGCCTGAAGTACGGCAAGGACACCGTCACCAAGATCGACTTCATCTCGCTGTCGATGGCGCTCGTTCTCGGCACCGCCGGCCTGCCCCACGTGCTGCAGCGCTTCTACACCGTCCCCACGGCCAAGCAGGCCCGGCGCTCCGTCGAGTGGGCGATCTGGCTCATCGGTGGGTTCTACCTGCTCACGCTCGTCATCGGCTTCGGTGCCGCCGCCCTCGTCGGCCCGGACAAGATCAACGCCGCCCCCGGCAAGGCCAACTCGGCCGCTCCCCTGCTCGCCTACGAGCTCGGTGGCAGCTGGCTCCTCGGCATCATCTCCGGTATCGCGTTCGCGACGATCCTGGCGGTGGTCGCGGGCCTGACCATCGCGGCATCCGCGTCCTTCGCGCACGACCTCTACAAGGAGGGCTTCAAGAAGGGCAAGACCACCGGCGACCAGGAGTTCAAGATCGCCCGCATCGCGGCCGTCGGCATCGGCCTCGTCGCCATCCTCGGTGGCATGCTCGCGAAGAGCCAGAACATCGCGTTCCTCGTGGCCCTGGCCTTCGCGGTCGCGGCCTCGGCGAACCTGCCGACCATCCTGTACTCGCTGTTCTGGAAGAACTTCACCACCAAGGGCGCCCTGTGGTCGATCTACGGCGGCCTCGTCGCCTCGATCGGCCTGATCATCTTCAGCCCCGTCGTCTCCGGCAAGCCGGCCGACGCCGTCACCGGGCTGTCACCGTCGATGATCACCAACCCGGCGATCGACTTCCACTGGTTCCCGCTCGACAACCCCGGGCTGGTCTCCATCCCGATCGGCTTCTTCCTCGGCTGGCTGGGCTCGGTGCTCTCCAAGGAGCACGACGCCCAGAAGTACGCCGAGATGGAGGTCCGCAGCCTCACCGGTCACGGTGTCGCGGAGGCGATCAACCACTGACGCTCAGCTGAACCCTGCGAACAGTGAGGGATGGGCGGATGCCGTGACACGGCATCCGCCCATCTCCGTCACTCCCAGCGAGCCCGAGCTCAGGCGTGCGCGTGCGCCTCGGCCCGCAGGCGCGCGGCCAGGTCGTCGTCGACGGTCTCGAAGAAGGTGCCGACGACCCCTTCGAGCTGGTCCAGGCTCTGCGCCTCGAAGAGCACCGGCTGGTAGGCCGTGATGTCGTAGTTGAGCGTGCCCATGGTGGGCAGGTCGAGCGGGCGGATGTCCATGTGCGAGAACTCGTCCAGCTCGCCGTAGCTCGACAGGATGCCGGCGCCGTAGGCCTTGGTGACGCCACCCTCGGCCATGACGCCGAACTCGATCGAGAACCAGAAGACGTCGGCGACGAACTGCATCGCGTCCTCGGTCTCGAGCCGCTCGCTCGCCTGCCCGGCTGCCTCCGCGATGGCGGCGAAGCGGGGGCTCGCGAGCTGGTTCGCGTGGCCGATGACCTCGTGGATGATGTCCGGCTCAGGGGTGTAGAGCGGCTGGCTCGGGTGCCGCAGGTACTGCGTGGAGTTGAACGTGCGCCGGCCGAGGTCGGCGTAGAACTGGCGCAGCGGCACCAGGCCGGGGGCCGCGGTGTAGCACCACCCGGTGAGCGGCATGAGCGCCTGCGTCACCTCGTGCAGCTGGGGCACGTGGTCGGTCGGCAGTCCCAGGGCCGCCTTGGCCGCGAGGTACTCGGAGTGCGCGTACCGCTCGTGCTTCTTCGCGAGCTCGGCGGAGACGAGCGCCCAGATGCCGTGCTCCTCGTCGGTGTAGTCGACGGTCGGCACGGGCTGACCCGGCCGGTGCGCCAGGGAGGCCGACGCGATGTCGGCGCGGCGGGCCCGGTAGGCCGGGTCGGTGAACCCCGGGTGGTCCTCGCCCAGGTGCACCTGCACCTGGCCGTCGGAGTCGGTCGTGACGGCTGAGTACAACTGGCCCTCTTCGAACACGGTCATCGCCTCCTCAAGGCTCGCATCGGTCCACGTCGGCCGATCTCGCCACGGTTCCACGGAAGTGGACCAGATGGAACCGATGCCCGACGTAGTGGTCAATGAGCACACAGGTGAGCCACCCGGCATCGGAAAACACTGGTCAACCTGCTTACCGCCTGTGAGAACGGCTCCATCCGGCGCGACGGGCGGTCGGGCGAGCCCGCTCGGCGCACCCGGTGCCCGCCCGACGGCATCCGGGGCCGATGCTGTTGAACCGGCGCCCGACCTCCTGTTGGCTGGGGCCCAGTCACTCAACGAGGAGGATCACCGCCGTGACCGACGACAGCCTGTCCAGCCACGCACACGAGCTGGACCTTGCCCCCGCCCCGGCGTTCGCCGCCCAGGCCAACGGCACCGCCGACCTGTACGACGCCGCAGCGGCCGACCACGAGGGGTTCTGGGCGGACCAGGCCCGCACGCGCATCACGTGGGCCAAGGACTTCGAGCGCACCCTGGACTGGGACGACGCCCCCTTCGCGAAGTGGTTCGTCGGCGGCCAGCTCAACGTCGCCCACAACTGCGTCGACCGCCACGTCGAGGCCGGCAACGGCGACCGGGTCGCGATCCACTTCGAGGGTGAGGCCGGCGACACCCGCACCATCACCTACGCCGACCTCCAGCGCGAGGTCTGCAAGACGGCCAACGCGCTCACCGAGCTCGGTGTGGGCACCGGCGACACCGTGGCCATCTACATGCCGATGATCCCCGAGACGGTCTTCACGATGCTCGCCTGCGCGCGGCTCGGAGCGCCCCACTCGGTGATCTTCGGCGGTTTCTCGGCCGAAGCCCTGCACACCCGCATCGACGACGCGCAGTGCAAGGTCGTCGTCACCACGGACGGGCAGTTCCGCCGCGGCAAGCCCTCCCCGCTCAAGCCCGCCGTCGACGAGGCCCTGAAGTACCCGAACCCGGTGGACAAGGTGCTCGTCGTGCGACGCACCGAGACCGAGGTCGAGTGGCACGAGGGGCGCGACGTGTGGTGGCACGACGTCGTGGACCGCCAGGCCGACACCCACGAGGCGCAGCCGCACGACAGCGAGCACCCGCTCTTCATCCTCTACACGAGCGGCACCACGGGGAAGCCCAAGGGCATCTTCCACACCAGCGGCGGCTACCTGACGCAGGCTGCCTACACCAACGCCGTCGTCCACGACGTGCACCCCGAGACCGACGTCTACTGGTGCACGGCCGACGTCGGCTGGGTCACCGGCCACTCCTACATCGTCTACGGGCCGCTGGCCAACGGCGCCACCCAGGTGATGTACGAGGGCACCCCCGACACCCCGCACCAGGGGCGCTGGTGGGAGCTCATCGAGAAGTACAAGGTGTCGATCCTCTACACCGCGCCCACCGCGATCCGCACGTTCATGAAGTGGGGCGACGACATCCCCGCGAAGTTCGACCTCTCCTCCGTGCGCGTGCTCGGCAGCGTCGGTGAGCCGATCAACCCCGAGGCCTGGCTCTGGTACCGCAAGCACATCGGCGGCAACACCGCACCGATCGTCGACACGTGGTGGCAGACCGAGACCGGCGGCATCATGATCAGCCCGCTGCCCGGCGTGACCACGCTCGAGCCCGGCTCGGCCCAGCGTCCGATCCCCGGCATCTCCGCCGAGATCCTCGACGACGAGGGGATGCCGTTCACCGAGGCCGACAAGGTCGGCTACCTCGTGCTCACCAAGCCGTGGCCGGCGATGCTGCGTGGCATCTGGGGCGACCCGGAGCGCTACAAGGAGACGTACTGGACCCGCTTCGGCCCGAAGTACTACTTCGCCGGTGACGGCGCGAAGTACGACGACAAGGGCAACATCTGGCTGCTCGGCCGGGTCGACGACGTCATGAACGTCTCTGGTCACCGCCTGTCGACCGCCGAGATCGAGTCGGCACTGGTGTCGCACCCGTCGGTCGCCGAGGCCGCGGTCGTCGGTGCCAGCGACGACACCACGGGTCAGGCCGTGTGCGCGTTCGTCATCCTGCGCGGCGACGCGGCCGACGAGGGCGACGTGACCGTGCAGGCGCTGCGCAACCACGTGGCCCACGAGATCGGCCCGATCGCCAAGCCGCGCTCGATCATGATCGTGCCCGAGCTGCCCAAGACGCGCTCCGGCAAGATCATGCGGCGACTGCTCAAGGACGTCGCCGAGGGCCGCGACATCGGCGACGCCACGACGCTGGCCGACTCCTCGGTGATGAACTTCATCGCCCAGGGGATGCCGAGCGGTGGCGGTTCGTCCAGCTGACGCTCCGGGAGGTGAGAGGGGATGCCGTGCCACGCACGGCATCCCCTCTTCCGTCCACCGGGAATGCCGTCAGGGCGCCGTGATCGTGTGAGGATGCCGGGATGACCCGGATCGGCATCGTCACCGCCAGCACGCGCCCCCACCGCATCGGCCACCGCGTGTCGAGCTGGGTGAGCGGCCTGGCACCCGACGAGGTCGAGGTGGTCGACATCGACCTGCGCGACGTCGCGCTCCCGTTGCTCGACGAGCCCGAACAGCCGTCCACGGGCCAGTACGCCCACGAGCACACCCGCCGCTGGGCCGCCCTCGTCAACCGCGTCGACGCGATCGTGTTCGTCATGCCCGAGTACAACCGCGGCTACAACGCGGCCCTGAAGAACGCCATCGACTACCTGTACGTCGAGTGGAAGGGCAAGCCGGTCGCGTGCGTCGGATACGGCTGGAGCGGAGCGCAGTACGCGCGCTCAGCGCTGCGCCAGACCCTGGACCGCGTCGGCATGGTCGTGGTCGAGGGCTCCGCGCTCTTCTTCGACAAGACCCTCGACACCGACGGCACGGTGCGCGCCGACGAGTCCAGCGAGGCCGAGGTCACCACCATGTACGCCGGGCTCACCGCGGCCGTCGTCGCCGGGCGGGCATCGCCCGACCCTCGGTAGACTGCCCGCGGAGCGCCGGGAAGTCTGGTCGGCACCGATACGGCGACCCCGCGGGGCGTCCCGACCGCCACCGAGGAGCAGCCCGTGACCGACTCGACTCCCCCCCGCAAGAACAGCACCATCCTGCGTCGCCCGGCGTGGACGGAGAGCCAGTACGTCGCCGAAGCCCTGCGCACCGAGACGACCGGCGGGGCCCTCCTGCTCGCCGCGGCCGTGGCGGCGCTGATCTTCGCGAACAGCCCGTGGCGCGAGGCCTACGAGACCCTGCAGGGCACCTACGTCGGGCCGGAGTGGGGCCAGCTGCGGCTGACGCTCGGGCACTGGGCGTCCGACGGTCTGCTCGCCATCTTCTTCTTCGTCGCCGGGCTCGAGCTCAAGCGCGAGTTCCTCGTCGGTGAGCTGCGCACCGTGGCCAAGGCGGCTGTTCCGGTCACGGCCGCCGTCGGTGGGGTCATCATGCCGGCGCTCGTCTTCGTCGGTGTCGTCCTGGCGCTCGGCGCCGACGGGGACGCCCTGCGTGGGTGGGCCATCCCCACGGCCACCGACATCGCCTTCGCGCTCGCCGTCCTCGCCGTCATCGGCTCGTACCTGCCCTCGGCGCTGCGCTCCTTCCTGCTGACCCTTGCCGTCGTCGACGACCTCATCGCCATCACGATCATCGCGATCTTCTACACCGCAGGCCTCGAGGTCATCCCGCTCCTCGCGGCGCTGGTTCCGCTGGCTGCCTTCGCGATGTTGACCCAGCGGCGCATCACGTACTGGTGGCTGCTCGTCCCCCTCGCCTTCGCGACCTGGGCCCTGGTCCACGCGTCCGGGGTGCACGCCACCGTCGCCGGCGTGCTGCTCGGGCTCGTCGTGCCGGTCAAGGCCCGGGCCTCGGTGCCGTCGATCAGCACGCTCGACCGCAAAACCGACGTCGCCCACCGGTTCGAGCACCGGATGCGGCCGCTGTCCGCCGGGTTCGCCGTCCCCGTCTTCGCCTTCTTCGCCTCGGGCGTCACGATCGTCGGCGGCGGCTTCATGGAGGCCGCGGCAGACGAGGTGGCCATCGCGATCGTGTGCGCGCTGGTGCTCGGCAAGCTGCTCGGCGTCTTCGGCACGACCTGGCTGATGGCTCGGTTCACCCGGGCCGAGCTCGACGAAGGGCTGGCATGGCGCGACGTCGGTGGCCTCGCCCTGCTCACCGGCGTCGGCTTCACCGTCTCGCTCCTTGTCGGCGACCTCGCCTTCGGCGAGGGCTCCGAGCGCAACGACCACGTCAAGCTGGCCGTGCTCGCCGGGTCGCTCCTCGCCGCGATCCTCGCGTCCATCGTCCTGCGCATGCGCAACACGCACTACCGCGAGATGGCCGAGCTCGAGAGCCACGACGGTGACGCCGACGGCATCCCCGACGTCTATCAACGCGACGACTCCGGCCGCTGACGCGGCGCAGGTGAGTAAGGTCAGAGCGACGACATCGAGCAGGCGGAGGACTCATGGCAGGCACACCCGGTAGCGAGCGAACCATCGGCCAGCTCGTGGCCGACGCGACGCACGACCTCGAGGGCCTCGTCCGCGGCGAGATCGCCCTGGCCAAGGCCGAGGTCACGAGCGGCGCCAGGGTCTTGGGCAAGGGAGCAGGCCTGCTCGCCGGTGCGGCCTTCTTCGCGTTGATGGGGCTGGTGTTCCTGCTGCACAGTGCCGCGTGGGGCATCGCCGAGGCGCTGCCCGTGTGGGCCGGCTACCTCATCGTCGGGGCTGTCGTGCTCGTGCTCGCCGCGATCCTCGGGCTGCTCGGCAAGAAGTCCCTCGAGACGGCGAGACCCGCTCCCGAACGCGCCATCGACCAGGCCCAGCAGACGATCGCCGTGCTGAAGAAGTCGACCGACACCACAGACTCCGACACCGACAGGCCCCGGCACCGCTGGCCCCAGCACCGCTGGCCCCGGCACCGCGGGCCCCAGCACCGCGGGCTCCAGCACCGCGGGCCCCGGCACTCCAGCCTGAGAGCCCTCAGTTCGTCGTGCACTGCCCGGTCGCGACCGGCGCCGACGTCACACTTCCCTGCGCGAGCACGGCGCTGATCTCGTCGAGCGTGAGCGCGTAGCCGGTGTCCGGGTCGTCGAGCGAGGTCGCGAAGACCATGCCGACCACGGCCCCCGAGGGGTCGAGGACCGGACCTCCCGACGAGCCCCGGCGCACCTGGGCGCGCAACGAGTAGACCTCGCGCACGACACCGGGGTTGCCGTAGATGTCCGCGCCCTGAGCCGTGAGCACGTCACGCACCCTCGCTCCACCGACCCACAGCCCGTCATCCCCCGGGAATCCGGCCACGACAGCGGCATCCCCCTGGTCCAGCGGCGGACCCAGCGGCATGGCTGGCGCCTCGAGCCCGGGGACCTCGAGGACCGCGACGTCCCTGCGCGGGTCGAAGGCGACGACCCGGGCCGTGCGCTCGCGGCCCGTGCCACCCACACTGACGCGCACCCGGTCGGAGCCAGCGACGACGTGCGCGTTGGTGGCGACCCTGCCCGGGGAGACCACCCACCCGCTGCCGACCTGCGCCCGGTCACAGGAGCGCGACTCGGCCCGCACGTGGATGACCGACGCCAGCGCCCGTTGGACGTCCGGGTCCGCCGCCACCGCCGGGTCGGGAGCATCGACGGAGGCGATCGGCTCGGGCCCGAGCCCGTCGAAGACCCGCGGGAAGCCCTGGCGGTCCAGCGCCTGGGTCACCTCGTCGACCAGTCCGTCGGCCGAGGGGGGAACGAGCGAGTCGAGCGCGGTGGCAACGGCCGAGCGCTCGACGAGGTCACGGGCCACCGTCGGGCCGCCGACGCGCACGGCGCCGGCCACCACCCACATGACGAGGACGGCCGCCACCAGCACGGCGACCAGGCCCATGGCTGAGTCGACCGCCCGGGCCACCGGCACGTCGATCGCGTCGCGGACCTGACGGCCGATGACGAGCATCAACGCCTGGCCCACCGCAGCGCAGACGAGCACGGCGACGAGCAGGGCCACCACCCCCGTCGACGTGCCCTGGGAGATGCCGAGGTGGTCCTCGAGCAGACCGGGGGCCAGCCGCACCGCGAGGAAGGCGCCGCCGACCAGCCCCACGAGGCCCAGCAGTGCCGAGACGAAGCCCTGACGCCAGCCGCTCCACGCGTAGGCAACCAGGAGCAGGATGAGGACGAGGTCGAGGCCCGCCGCGCCGCTCACGACGTCAGCCCCTCGTCGACCTGACGCATCCAGGGCGACATGACCCGGTCGGGCAGGGGCCGCTCGACGCGTTCGTCCCAGGGCACGGCGACCCCCGCGAGGTCGAACAGGCTGCTGAGCAGCATCGCCGTGAACCCCCAGACGAAGAGGTCACCGACCTCGAACGCCGGGCCGCGGTACGGGCCGAACACCGCGGTGAAGCGGTTGCCCGGGTCGAGCAGGTGCGCCACCGGCACCCGCAGCACCCGCTCGACCTCTCCGCTGTCGACGACCCCCACCGGCACGGGCGCGGGCCACCACCCCAGCACCGGGGTGACGGCGTGCTGGCTCGGGGACAGGAACACCTCCGGGAAGGTGGCGAGCACCTCCACACCGGCCGGGTCGAGCCCGACCTCCTCCTCGGCCTCCCTCAGGGCTGCGGCGACTGAGCCCGCGTCGTCCGGGTCGACACGGCCCCCGGGGAAGGAGACCTGTCCCGGGTGCGCCCTCAGGGTGTGCGCGCGCTCGGTGAGCACGACGTCCTCGCCGCCGGCGGGGTCGGGGCCGAAGAGCATGAGCACGGCCGACCGTCGGCCCACGTCCTGCGGGCGGGGCGTACGTCGCGAACCAGTCGTGGTCGGCGACGTCGGGCCGGGCCGCCACCGCTGAGAGCCACTGCGGCGTGGGGGCACTCATGGGCCTGTGGCCTGCTCTGCCACCCGCTCGCCGGGCAGTGGCCCGGGCGGCGGGTCGGGCAGCGTTGCCCCGGGGGCGAGCTCGTAGGACAGCAGCGTTCGCGCCTTCACCGGGTCGGTCTCGCCCTCGCCGTAGGCCGGGCACCACTGCGCGACCGGGCACGCACCACACGCCGGCTTGCGGGCGTGGCAGGTGCGGCGCCCGTGGAAGATCAGGACGTGGCTGAGCATCGTCCAGTCCCTGCGCGGGAAGAGCCCCGCGATCTCCGCCTCGACCTTGACCGGGTCGGTCTGTTCGGTCCACCCGAACCGGCGCACCAGACGGCCGAAGTGGGTGTCGACGGTCAGGCCGGGGACGCCGAACGCGTTGCCGAGCACGACATTCGCCGTCTTGCGCCCCACGCCCGGCAGCGTGACGAGGTCGGCCAGGCGCCCGGGCACCTCACCGTCGAACCGCTCGACGATCGCGGCACTGAGGGTGATGACGGAGTTCGTCTTGGCCCGGAAGAAGCCGGTGGGCCGCAGCACGGCCTCCATCTCGTCGCGGTCGGCGCCGGCGAGCGCCTCCGCGCTCGGCCAGCGGGAGAACAGCGTGGGGGTCACGGAGTTGACCATGACGTCGGTGGTCTGGGCCGACAACACCGTGGCGACGAGCAGCTGCAGCGGGGTCTCGAAGTCGAGCTCGCAGTGGGCGTACGGATAACGCTCGAGCAGCGCACGGTGGATGCGCCGAGCCCGTCGAGTGCGCGCCACCGGTGTCTCCTCGCCGGCGCGGATGCGGCGAACAGCGGTCGAGGGGGTCACGGGCACCCGCGCAGCCTACGACGTGGCGCTGACAGCGATCCCGGCGTCGAGCGGCATCCGGGCCGTGGCGCACCCACCCCCGCGGGTCCGTCTCTGGCACACTGAGGCCCGTGGATCACGACGTCGTGCGCAGAGCCCCGCTGTTCGCCGCCCTCGACGAGGAGGCGGCCGAGTCCCTGATCGCCAACATGAGCCCGTCGCGCCTCGAGCGCGGGGACATCCTCTTCCACGAGGGCGACCAGGGCGACCGGCTGTACGTCATCGGTGAGGGCAAGATCAAGCTCGGACGCTCGAGCAGCGACGGTCGCGAGAACCTGCTGGCGATCCTCGGCCCCGGTGAGATGTTCGGCGAGCTCTCGCTGTTCGACCCGGGCCCGCGCACCGCCACCGCGACCGCCGTCGCCGAGACCCAGGTCGTCTCGATGGGCCACGACCAGCTGAAGGACTTCCTCGCGACCCACCCCGGCGTCGCGCCGACGCTGCTCTCGGCACTGGCCCGTCGGCTGCGACGCACGAACGACGTGCTCGCCGACCTCGTCTTCACCGACGTCCCCGGCCGGGTCGCCAAGGCCCTGCTCGACCTGGCTGACCGTTTCGGACGCCCGGTCGACGAGGGGCTGCTCGTGGCGCACGACCTCACGCAGGAAGAGCTCGCGCAGCTCGTCGGCGCATCACGCGAGACGGTGAACAAGGCCCTGGCCGACTTCGCCTCGCGGGGCTGGCTGCGCCTCGAGGCCCGCGCGGTGCTGCTCACCGACGTCGAGCGACTCAAGCGCCGCGCCCGCTGACCGGTCAGGCGCGCCGTCGCCTGGCTCAGCGCGCGAGGTACTCCAGCTGCGCCCGGATCGACATCCGGGCAGCGGGCCACACCGTCGGCGAGACCTCGGCGTAGACCCGCCGCAGCACTCCCTCGACGACATCCGCTTCGGATGCCGCGCCGTCGGCGAGCGCTTGTCGCACCTGTTCCAGCCGCTCGGCGCGGTGGGTGCGGTAGAACGCGACCATCGCCCCGGCATCCGGGACGACCGGTCCGTGACCGGGGAGGATCGAGGTCACGGACCCGTCACCGGTGAGGTGGCTGATCTGCTCGAGTGAGCTCAGGTAGGCAGCGAGCTCGCCGTCGGGGTGGGCCACCACCGTCGTGCCGCGGCCGAGGACCGTGTCACCCGTGAGCAGCGCGTGGTCCGCCGGAAGGGCGAGCGAGACCGAGTCGGAGGTGTGGCCCGGCGTGGCGACGACGCGGATCTCGAGACCGCCGGCACGCACGACGTCACCGTCGGCGAGGTCGTCGTGACCGCGGCCGACCGCCCGCACGGGCGCGCCGGTGAGCTCGGCGAACCGCGGCGCGCCCTCCGCGTGGTCGGCGTGCGCGTGGGTGAGCACGATCTGCGTGACGCGTGCCCCGGCATCCGAGACGACCTCGAGGACGGCCGACAGGTGCTGCTCGTGCAGCGGCCCGGGGTCGACGACGACCGCCTCGGTCGAGCCGGGCTCGATGAGCACCCAGGTGTTCGTGCCGTCCAGGGTCATCGGCCCGGGGTTGGGGGCGAGCACGCAGTGGGCCCGCGGCGTGACCCGGCCACCCGACCAGGGTGCGGTGACCGAGGGTGGCGGTGTCGCGCTCATGCCACCGCAGTATGCCGCGTGCGCCGATCCAGCCGCCGACCCGGAGCCATGGACGTGCAATAGGGCGTGCGGGCAGCCGCGGCTGAGCACGCAGCCACGGCCGGATTCGCTCCGCCAAGACTTCTGCACGTTGCCCGGTCCGCACCGCGGGGTGGCCCGGCGGATCGGACCTGTGGACAACCCGCTGAGAACGCCCCACGTGGGCACGATGGCGTCATGGGGGCACAGAGAGCGGCGGGGAGCGTGGCAGGGACCGTGCGGTCTCTCGGGGGAATCGCCACCTGGCGCGAACTGCGTTCGAGTCATCCACGCCGCCGCATCCTGCGCGCTGTGAGCGATGGAGCGGTCGTTCGGGCGAGCAAGGGTCGGTACGTCCTCCCCGCCGCATCCGCTCACTTCACCACGGCCCAGTCCCGCACGGCCGCTCTCTCGCACCTCAGTGCGGCCGTTCACCACGGATGGAAGGTCAAGACGGTGCCCGACTCGGTCTGGTTGACCGTGCCACGAAACCGCAAGATACGCGCGGACCAGCGAGACGGCATCCGGCCGCACTGGAACGAGCTCAGCGATGGTGCGGTCAAGCACGGAGTGACGACGCCGTTGCGCACCGTGCTCGACTGCGCGCGGGTGCTGCCGTTCGACGAGGCGCTCGCGGTCGCCGATTCCGCCCTGCGCGCCAGGGACGTAACGCGCGCCGAGTTGGCGGATGCCGTACCGCACCTGCGCGGCCCCGGCGCCTCAGCCGTGCGTCGGGTCGCGGCCCATGCCGATGGCCGGTCCGCCAACCCCTTCGAGTCGGTGCTGCGGGCGCTGTGCATCGAGGAGGGGTTCACCCTGACGCCGCAGGTCGAGATCGCCGAGTCGGGCCTGTACGCCGTGGTCGACCTCGGCAGTGAGGCACTCCGGCTGGCCGTGGAGGCCGACGGCTTCGAGACCCACGGCACCCGTGCGGGACTGCACAAGGACTGCGAGCGCCACACGCTCTTTGCCATCTACGCGTACTCCTCGCTGCGTTTTGCCTACGAGCACGTCATGTTCGAGCAGGACTGGGTGCGCTGGGCGCTGCGGTCCTGGCGCGCGGTCCGTGCCGGAAAGGTACCCATCGACCCTCCGCTGCGGACCCACCGACATGCAAAGGCATCCTGAGCACCCCTTCGCTCCGCACAGAACGGCGCTGATCGCCACGCATTGCATGTCGGGGGGTCCGCCCCAGGTCGAGCACCGAGCGGCTCAGGGCAGGACGGTCCGCAACATCGGGATGCCGTCGGCGCCCAGCACCAGCTCGGGCACCACGCGCGCGACGTGCGGGCGGTCGGCGAGGAAGGACCCGGCATCCGCGAAGCCTGCGAGCTGCTCGAGCGAGATCACGGTGGGCGGCAGCATCCGCACCTCCCCGGCCGTGTGCCGTGCCAGCAGTTCTCGCGGACGCACCCACTCGCTGTGGTCCGACTCCGTCGTGGTGCCGGTGGCCTCCTGCCCGGCGGGCATGCCGGCGGCGAGGATCCACGTGTCGTAGCGACGCGGCTCGAACTCCGGCGTCACCCAGTGCGCTCGACCCCGCAGGTCGCCGACGGTGAGCCGCACCCCGCACTCCTCCTCGACCTCGCGCACCGCTGCCGCGGCGAACGGCGCGGCAGCGGCCACCCCGACCCCCATGGCCGCGGCCAGCTCCGCCAGCCCTGGCGTCGCGATGTCGAGCGCGTGGTCGACCGGGTCGACCCCACCCCCGGGGAAGACGACCGTCGACGGCGCGAAGGCCATCGAGGCGACGCGGCGCTGCACGAACACCTCCGGCCCGGCGGCGCCGTCACGCACGAGCAGGACGGTGGCGGCCGGGCGCGGAACCGCCACCTCGCGGTCCGCAGCCGCCAGCCAGGCCGCTGCGCGCGCCGCCAGCCCGGGGTCACGCGACACCGGGTGCTCGACGACGCGACCCGCGCTCACCACCGGAACCGCCGGTCAGTCGCGGACGTGGACGATGACCTCGACCTCGACGGGCGCCCCGAGCGGCAGGGCAGCGACGCCGACGGCCGAGCGGGCGTGCCGACCGGCATCCCCGAACACGGCGGCGAACAGCTCACTGGCGCCGTTGATGACACCGGGCTGGCCGGTGAACGACGGGTCCGACGCGACGAAGCCGACGACCTTGACCACCCGCTCGACGCGGTCGAGGTCGCCCACGACCGACTTCACGGCAGCCAGCGCGTTCAGCGCGCACACCGCGGCGAGCTCCTTGGCGCGCTCGGGCGACACGAACCCGTCACCCTCGCCGACGTGTCCGACCTCGGCCATCGTGCCGTCCACCATCGGGACCTGGCCCGAGACGTAGACGCGCGAGCCGTCGAGCACCGCGGGCACGTAGGCGGCCAGCGGCGGCACGATCTCGGGCAGGGTCAGGCCCAGCTCGGCCAGGCGGTCGTCGACGGCGCCCACGCTCAGGCCTTCGGGCGCTTGAGGTAGGCCACGAGGTTGCCCTCGGGCATCACGAGCACCTGGACGAGGTCCCAGCCGTCCTCGCCCCACTGGTCGAGGATCTGCTTGGTGGCGTGAACGATGAGCGGGACCGTGGCGTACTCGTAGGTCGTCATGTCCGCAACCCTAGTACCGGCCGCGTGGGCTAGCGTGACGGAGATGAGCCAGCGCCAGCCGGACCGCACCGAGATCACCGGGCCGGAGCAGACCGACGTCTACGACGTCTGGGAACCCACCACCAGCCGAGCCCGCGGCGTCACCGTGGCCCTCGTGCACGGCGGGTTCTGGCGAGAGCGCTACGACCGGGCCCACCTCGCCCCGCTGGCCCAGGCCCTCGCCGACGACGGCTTCCACGTCGCGAACCTCGAGTACGCACGGGCCGGGATGCCGGGCGGCGGTTGGCCGGGAACGGGCACCTCCGTGCTGGCCCAGCTCGCCGCGGTGCACGCCGACACCCACCTCCCCGAGCGCGTGGTCGCCGTCGGCCACTCGGCCGGGGGCCACCTCGCGCTCTGGGTGGGCAGCGCAGGTCGCGCCCCGTGGCTGACGGGCGTCGTGGCGCTCGCCCCGGCCGCCGACCTCGGTGAGGTCGACCGCCTCGGCCTGTCCGACCACGCCGCCCGCAACCTGCTCGGCTCGGCGCCCGACGAGGCCCCCGACGTCTGGACCGACGCCGACCCGGCGCGCCAGCGCCTCACCACGCCTGCGGTGATCGTGAGCGGAGAGCGCGACGCCGACGTACCGGCATCCGTCGTCGACTCCTACGTCGCCTCCCGCGACCCCGCCGAGCCGCTGCACCACGCCGTCGCCCACGGAGCCGGCCACTTCGACGTCATCGACCCGCAGGCCCCCGCCTACCTGCTCGTGCTCGCGGAGATCGAGGAACTGACCCTCACCACTCACTGACGGCCGCCGTCGAAGGATGCCGGGCGGGTTCGAGGATGCCGTGAGGGCCCACCTACGCTGGTGACCGTGTCCACTCCTCCGCTGTCGCGTGCCTTCGACGGGGTCCGCCTCCACGTCGTGACCGGCAAGGGGGGCGTCGGCAAGACCACCGTCGCCGCCAGCCTGGCGCTCGCGCTGGCCGCCCAGGGCAAGCGCGTGCTGCTCGTCGAGGTCGAGGGTCGCCAGGGCATCAGCCAGACCTTCGACGTACCGCCGCTCGGCACCGACGAGGTGCGCCTCGTGACGCACGCGGGTGGTGGCGAGCTGTGGGGGCTGTCGGTCGACGCCAAGGCCGCGCTCATGGAGTACCTCCAGACGTTCTACAAGCTCGGCCGGGCAGGCGGTGCGCTGGAGAAGATGGGGGTCGTCGACTTCGCGACGACCATCGCCCCCGGCGTGCGCGACGTGCTCCTCACCGGAAAGGTCTACGAGGCCGTCGGCCGCACGAGCGGCAGCCGCCGTGGTCAGGGCGCCAAGGTGTGGGATGCCGTCGTCCTCGACGCCCCGCCCACGGGCCGCATCACCCGCTTCCTCAACGTCAACGCCCAGGTCGCCGACCTCGCGCGCATCGGCCCGATCCACTCGCAGGCCGAGTCCATCACCCGCATGCTGCGGCACCGCGAGAGCGTCGTCCACGTCGTGACCCTGCTCGAGGAGATGCCCGTGCAGGAGACCGTGGATGCCGTGGCCGAGCTGTCCGCGGCCGGCTTCGGCGTGGGCACGGTCATCGTCAACCTCGTTCGCGAGCCACTCGTCGACGAGGCCCTGCTCGCCCGGGCCGGTTCCGGGCCTGCCCAGGTGGCAGAGCAGGTCCGGGCCGACCTCACGTCCGTCGGGGTCAGGGCGACCAGGGCGACGGTCGCCGGATTGCTCAGCCAGGCGCACGACCACGCCGAGCGGGTCGCCCTCGAGCGGGACCTGACCGCCGAGGTCACCGCGCAGGGGCTGCCCACGCTCAGCCTGCCGGCGCTCACGACCGGGGTCGAGGACGGCGGCATCACCGTGCTGGCCGACGAGCTCACCGCGCAGGGAGTGCGCTGATGGTAAGCCGACCCGCACCGGCCCGACTCGACGTCGACGCCCTGCTCGCCGACCCCGGCACCGGGATCATCGTGTGCTGCGGCTCGGGCGGCGTCGGCAAGACGACGACCGCCGCCGCCCTGGGCGTTCGGGCGGCCGAGGCTGGGCGCCGCGTCGTCGTGCTGACCATCGACCCGGCCCGACGGCTCGCCCAGTCACTCGGCCTCACCGAGCTCGACAACGTGCCCCGCCCGGTGGCGGGGGTCGGCACGGCATCCGGCGGCAGCCTCGACGCGATGATGCTCGACATGAAGCGCACCTTCGACGAGGTGGTCGAGGCGCACTCGACGCCCGACAAGGCCGAGCAGATCCTCGCCAACCCCTTCTACCAGGCCGTCTCCAGCTCGTTCGCGGGCACGCAGGAGTACATGGCCATGGAGAAGCTCAGCCAGCTGCGGGCGCAGGCCGAGCGCGAGGGCACCTGGGACCTCGTCATCGTCGACACCCCGCCGTCGCGTTCCGCTCTGGACTTCCTCGATGCCCCGAAGCGGCTCGGCTCCTTCCTGGACGGCCGGTTCATCCGACTGCTCACGGCCCCCGCGCGGGCCGGGGGTCGGGCCTACCTCAAGGTCTTCAGCGTCAGCGCCACCATTGCCGCGGCCACGATCTCGAAGGTGCTCGGCGGGGCGTTCCTGTCCGACGTGCAGACGTTCGTCGCGGCGTTGGACACGATGTTCGGGGGGTTCCGCGAACGGGCCGACCTCACGTATGCCCTGCTCAAGGAGCCCGCGACCGCTTTCGTCGTCGTCGCGGCCCCGGAGCGTGATGCGCTGCGCGAGGCGGCCTACTTCGTCGAGCGGCTCGAGAGCGAGGGGATGCCGCTCGCGGGCGTCGTCGTGAACCGCATGATGGCGCTGGCCGCGCCAGCGCTGAGCGGTGGGCGGGCGACCGCTGCGGCCGAGCAGCTCGAGGATGCCGGCCGCGGTGGCGGCGATCCTGCTGCGAGCGGCGAGCTGACGTCGGCGCTCCTGCGCCTGCACGCCGACCTCGCCTCAGTGGCCGAGCGCCACGAGGGTCACGTGCGCCGGTTCGTGGCGGGCCACCCGGGGGTGCCGATGTCGACCGTGCCGGCCAGCGCCACGGACATCCACGACCTCGAGGGGCTGCGCACCGTGGGCGCAGCGCTCGCGCGGGGCTGAGGACCGACCACTCTGGGGGCGGCCGCGAGGCCTGGTCGTGGTCGCGGTGCCGGTCAGGCGATGGCGCCGTGGGCGGCCTCGCCCTTGACCTGGGCCAGCACCTCGGTCCAGGACCGCACGTCGGGGCGGCGACGCAGCAGGGCCCGACGCTCGCGCTCCGTCATCCCGCCCCAGACACCGAACTCGGTGCGGTTGTCGAGCGCGTCGGCGAGGCACTCGGCCATGACCGGGCACCCCTTGCACATGACCTTGGCGGCCCGTTGGGCCTTGCCCTGGACGAAGAGGGCGTCGGGATCCCCGTCCGCGCAGCGACCCCGGGCGGCCCAGTCGGCCACCCAGTCACCATCAGCAGGTGCGACCTCGGGTGCAGCGCTCATGTCCACCTCTGTTCTGCGGGACCCTCCACTGGCTCGATCGGGCAAGCCGACCGCAACCGGTTTCAGGCTAGGGCGCAGGCTGAGCACACGGACATCGTCCGAAACGACGCGAGGCAATGGCCGAACGGTTGATTCCTGAATGGCAGCGAAGCGCGCTCAAGTTTCACGGGTCAACAAAATCAACCGGCCCGCTCCACCCGGCGCGACACGCGCTGGGGAGGGGCGACGGCATCCTCGGGTTACCCTGATGGTATGGACGGTCGCGCCCACAATGTCTCTGCTGTGCTCAGATTGCTTCTCGGTTTCGTCGTGCTCAGCACGATCGCCGGGTTGTTGATGGCTGGGCTGGCCATCCCTGCGGTGGGTGCCACCGGGCAGATGGCCAAGGGCGGCGTCGAGGTGTTCAACGACCTGCCGAGCGAGTTCACCCTCTCGCCACTGGCCCAGCAGTCGCGCATCCTCAACGCCGACGGCAAGGTCATCGCGAACCCGTACGACGAGAACCGCATCATCGTGCCGCTGGCCAAGATCTCCAAGAACATGCAGAACGCGCAGCTCGCCATCGAGGACTCGCGCTTCTACCAGCACAACGGCCTCGACGTGCGGGGCTTCAGTCGCGCCATGGTCTCCAACCTCCAGGGCGGCGACACCCAGGGCGCCTCGACGCTGACCCAGCAGTTCGTGAAGATCTCGCTGCAGTACCGCGCCCTCAGCGAGGGTGACAAGGAGGCCGCTGCCGCTGCCGTCAAGAAGTCGTACTCGCGCAAGCTCCAGGAGCTGAAGTACGCCCTCAACGTCGAGGAGAACTTCACCAAGGACCAGATCCTCGAGGGGTACCTCAACCTCGTGTACTACGGCGACCAGGCCTACGGCGTCGAGGCGGCTGCCCAGAACTACTTCGGCACCTCCGCCGCCAAGCTCAACGTCGGCCAGGCAGCCCTGCTCGCCGGCATCGTCCAGCAGCCCACCGCCTACAACCCGGTGCTGAACCCCGAGGCCGCCCAGTCCCGGCGCAACCTCGTGCTCGACCGCATGCTCGCGCTCGGCCTGGCCTCGGCCAAGGACGTCTCTGACGCCAAGAAGGTCGAGGTGACCAAGGCCGTCAAGAGGAAGGCCGCCAAGGGGGTCTGCCACCGCTCGCCCGAGCCCTACTTCTGCGCCTACGTCATGGAGTGGCTGCAGAAGTCACCCCAGATGGCCGTGCTGGGCAAGACGCCGGCCGAGCGGCTCAAGACGATCAACCAGGGTGGCCTCGTCATCCGCACGACCCTGAACCCGAAGATGCAGGCGAGCGCCAAGAAGGAGCTCGCCAAGGCCGTCAAGGTCGGCAACAAGCAGAATCTCGCCGGCGCGGTGAGCATGATCGAGCCGGGCACGGGCAAGGTGCTCGCGATGGCCCAGGCCACCGACTTCGCGAAGTCCCAGACGAACCTCAACGTCGACCAGGTGTACGGCGGTGGCCCCAACGGCTACCAGATCGGCTCCATGGCCAAGACCTTCGCCCTCGTCGAGGCGCTCGAGCGGGGGATGCCGCTCAACGCGTCCATCACCATCCCGGCGTCGAGCCCGAGCAAGCCGGCTGTCTTCGACAACAAGAGCATGGTCGACGAGTGCGCGGCGAATGAGCCGTGGCCGGTCAAGAACGACTTCGCCCAGGCGGGCGGGCCCATGTCCCTGCGCGAGGGGACGGTCAAGTCGGTCAACCCGTTCTTCGCCGCCCTCAACGTCCGTCTGGGCGCCTGCTCGGTGCGGGACACCATGACGAAGATGGGCCTGCACCGGGCCGACGGCACGCCGATCTCCAACACGATCGCGGGCATCGCCCTCGGGGCCGGCGAGTCGACCCCGATGAGCGTGGCCAGCGCCTACGCGACCCTGGCCGCGAACGGCAAGTACTGCGAGCCCCAGCCCGTCACCGCCATCAGCACCCCCGACCGCAAGACCCTGAAGATCCCCGCAGCCACGTGCACCCAGGCCATTTCGGCCGACGTCGCCGCCGGCGTCACTGACCTGTTGGAGAGCGTCGTCGAGGGCCCCATCGGGGCGCTGTGGGACAGCAACGCCCGCCCGGCAGCCGGAAAGACGGGAACCACGGAGAACCACAACCAGATCTGGTTCGCCGGGTTCACCCCGCAGATCTCCTCGGTCGTGTGGGTCGGCAACGTCAAGCCGGCGAGCAAGAAGGGGAACCTCTACACCTTGCGGGGCAAGTGCTTCGAGCTCGTACGGCTGCCCGAGTCGCGTGTACGGCTCAACCGTCGCCGCGCCCATCTGGTCGAAGATCATGAAGACCGCCCACAAGGGGATGCCGGTCAAGGACTTCAAGAAGCCCTCGGCCAAGATCCGCGAGGGCAACTACGTCCGCCTGCCCAGCGTCATCGGGCGCAGCGCGGACAGCGCCATCGCGCGCCTCGAGGAAGCCGGGTTCAGCGGCTACGTGGCCGGCCAGACGAACAGCAGCCAGCCCGCGGGGACCGTTGCGTTCACCGACCCGCCCGGTTCGGCGCTGCCGGGCGGACGTGTCGGGCTGTGGCTGTCCAACGGCTTCACCCCGCCCGCTCCGAGCCGGCAGAAGGCGCCCACGCCTGAGCAGACCCAGGCTCCAGCCCCCGCGCCCGCACCCCAGCCGACCCAGGGCAACGGCAAGCCCAGACCCAAACCCACGAAGACCTAGCGCGCGGACAGCACCTGCTTGACGACGGCGGCCACCCGGCCGCCGTCGGCGCGTCCGGCGACCTCGGCCTGGGCGGCCTTCATGACCAGGCCGAGCTGCGGCATCCCGGTGGCACCGGTGGACGCGACCGCCCGCTCGACGATGGCCCGCAGCTCGTCATCCCCGAGCTGGGCGGGCAGGTAGCCCTCGAGCACGACGAGCTCGGCCTCCTCGATGGCAGCGAGCTCGGGACGGTCAGCACCGGTGAAGGCCGCCGCGGCCTCCTTGCGCTTCTTGGCCTCCTTGGCCACGACCTTGAGCACCTCGTCGTCGCTCAGCTCGCGTGCCTCGTCCCCGGCGACCTCGGCGTTGGTGATCGCCGTCAGGGTCATCCGCAGGGTGCCCGACGCGACCTTGTCCCGAGCGCGCATGGCGTCGTGGAGGTCGTGCTGGAGGCGAGCCTTGAGCGTGGTGTCGGTCATGGGCACAGTCTCGCACCGGCGATTGGGTGCGATGCCACCGGTTTTGCGAGGATGGACCGATGAATGACCTTGCACGTACTGCGCTGCGCACCGCGGGTGGCCTCGTCGGCGCCGGTGTCGCGGCCGTCGCGTACGGCGCGGTCATCGAGCGAACGTGGTTCACACTGCGCCGGTTCGCCGTGCCCGCCCTCCCGCCGGGGTCGGCGCCGGTCCGCATCCTGCAGGTCTCCGACCTCCACCTCACACCGGGGCAGGCGAAGAAGATCGAGTGGGTGCGCTCGTTGGCGGCGCTCGAACCCGACTTCGTCGTCAACTCGGGTGACAACCTCGCCCACGTCGACGCGGTGCCTCCGCTGCTGCGGGCCATGCAGCCCCTCCTCGAGCGGCCCGGGGCGTTCGTGCTGGGCTCCAACGACTACTTCGCGCCGATGCCGAAGAACCCGGCCCGCTACCTGACCAAGCGGCACGCCGAGGCGCCCGTCCTCCGGTCCAACCTGCCGGTGAAGGCGCTGCGAGACGGGCTCGGCGGTGGCGGTTGGGCCGACCTCAACAACGCCCGCACCGTCGTTCGCATGGGTGAGCACGACGTCGAGCTCGTCGGGGTCAACGACCCGCACATCGGCTACGACCGGTACGCGAAGGTGGCGGGGCCGGCATCCGACGAGGTCGCGCTCACCATGGGCCTGGTCCACGCCCCGTACCAGCGGATCCTCGATGCCATGGTCGGCGACGGCGCCTCTGTGGTGCTCGCGGGCCACACCCACGGCGGCCAGCTCGCGGTGCCGCTCTGGGGTGCGCTGGTGACGAACTGCGACCTCGACACCCGCCGCGCCAAGGGCGTCTCCCGCTGGTGGCCGGGCGCCGGGTCCGCGGGGGTTCGCGGCGGCGCTGCGCCGTCGTCCCGGGCGCCCGAGGATGCCGCCTGGCTGCACGTCTCCGCGGGGTTGGGCACCTCGCCCTTCGCGCCCGTGCGCTTCGCGTGCCGCCCGGAGGCGACGCTGCTCACCCTGCTGGCCGGACGCTGACGACGCCTGACGACGAACGCAGCACTTCGGGCGGCACGCGGTAATTGCTGCCTGCGGCCCTGACTTCCGCGTCGCCCCGGTGCGGGTCGGGCCGATTTCGGCGGGCCCGGTCAGGTCGGCTATCCTCGGGTGTCGCCGCGCCCCCGGGCACGGCGAACAGCCACGGGGTGTGGCGCAGCTTGGTAGCGCGCGTCGTTCGGGACGACGAGGCCGCAGGTTCAAATCCT
>CAWESS010000002.1:0-23415 GCA_963811825.1 uncultured Actinomycetota bacterium
TGGGCGGCCGTTGTTGGCCTCACCTCACCGGCTGACCGGGTGCCTGCTGGTCCTGGGTGCCCTGGTGGCGGCGGACGTCGCGGGCGGGCAGTCGTCGACCCTGTCCGGGACCTACGGGCTCTGCCCGGTGCTGGCCAGCGCCCTGCTCAGCGCCAGAGTCACCGCGGTGTGTGCCGGCGCTGCGGTGACGGCGTCGGCGTTGTCGTTCCTGTGGAACTGGGCGCGTTCCGACGCTCCGCGTTCATCGTGGAGGATCTGACCGACGTGGCCCGTGACCTGGACCACGTGGTGAGCGCAGTGGCCGACCTCGAGGACTTCGTCACGGCTGTCCTGGTGCAGTTCAGCGACGACGGCGTGCTGCAGGTCGTCAATGTCGCCCACCTGCCACCGATCCTGGTCGAGGCCTGCGCTGCCGGTGCGGTGGGCACCGTCCGGGCCCTGGACACCGGGGACCCGGTCCCGCCGCTGGGACTGCACCCCGAACCCACGCTCACCATCGCCTCGTGGACGCCGGGGACGCGGCTGCTGCTCTACACCGACGGCACCACCGAGGGGCGTGACGGCGCTGGGCAGTTCTTCGAGCTGACCAGCGCTGCCTCGGCCCTGGGTACGGGAACGCTGGACGAGGCCTTGGACCACCTCATCCACGCGCTCACCACGCACGTGGGGCACGACCTGACCGATGACGTCGCCCTGGTTCTGGCCGAGTACCGACGGGAAGCCGCGCCCAGACCCTAGGAGCACCTTCGCCAGCAGGGGACCATCGTCCGCAACGACCTCTGACGACGACCAGCTCGCGCGCCTCGCACCTCGGGTCTGGCGTGGTGTGCCAAAGCCTTCTACGCTGCACAAGATGGGCGCGGTGGAGGGCCACCTGGAACCGGTGGTGGAGGTGCGGGACCTGCGGATGCGCTATGGCGACAACGACGTGCTCATGGGCGTGGACTTCGACATCCCGAGCGGTCAGGTGGTCTGCCTCCTGGGGCCGAACGGCGCCGGCAAGACCACGACCATCGAGATCCTCGAGGGGTTTCGGATCCGGTCGGCCGGTGAGGTCACCGTCCTGGGCCAGGACCCCGCGCACGCCGACGAGGACTGGCGTGCCCGCACCGGGGTGGTGCTGCAGTCGTGGCGCGACCATCCTCGGTGGACGCCGCGACGGCTGCTGACCCAGCTGGGTGGTTACTTCGCGCCGTACTCCACGCCGGCGCGGCGGCGCCCGCACGACATCGACCTCCTCCTGGAGACGGTCGGCCTGACCGAGCTCGCCGACCGCAAGATCGCCACGCTGTCAGGCGGCCAGCGTCGCCGGCTCGATGTCGCGGTCGGCATCGTCGGGCGACCTGAGCTGCTGTTCCTCGACGAGCCGACCGCCGGGTTCGACCCGCAGGCACGGCGCGAGTTCCACGACCTCGTCCGACGGCTCGCCGAGTTCGAGGGCACGACGATCCTGCTCACGACCCACGACCTCGACGAGGCGGAGAAGCTCGCCGACCGTGTCCTCGTACTGGCTGCTGGACGGATCGTCGCCGACGACACCGTCGACGGGTTGTCGCAGCGGCTCGAGGGAGAGGCCCAGGTGAGGTGGACGGCATCCGGCGTGCGCCACAGCGAGTCGGTGGCCGACGCGACCGCCTTCGTCCGCCAGCTCTTCGACGACCTCGGTGACGACGTGCGCGACCTCGAGGTGCGTCGCGCCAGCCTCGAGGACGCGTACCTCTCACTCGTGCAGCAGCACGAGGCCGGCCACGGCGAGGCAGCCGCGACGCTCTTCGCGGAGGTGACCCGATGACGCAGCCGAGCAGGGCACCGTCGGGAGTGGCGAGGAACGCGATGAAGCTCGGTGCCCGGCGCGGCTGGACCGAGTTCTCCCAGAGCATCCGCAGCACCCAGGACCAGGGCTTCTACCTCTTCACGGCGGTCGTGACCGTGGGCTACCTGTTCCTGCGGCGGGACACCCCGGTCGAGGGCACCGACCTCCTGCTGCCCTCGGTGGCGCTGCCGAGCATCCTCGGAGCGCTCATCGCCTTCGGGGTGATCATCGGCCCCGCCTACGCCCTGGCGATGGAGAAGGAGGACGGCACGCTGCTGCGGCACAAGGCCGTGCCGCACGGCCTGCGCGGGTACTTCACGGGCCAGCTGCTCTTCCAGTCACTGTCGCTGCTTCCCCAGATGATCGTGATCCTCGTGCCGAGCTTCCTGCTGTTCGACGACCTCATGGCACATCCGTCGGGGTGGTTCACCGTCGCATGGGTGCTCGTGCTCGGGCTGCTCGCGACGATGCCGATCGGGATGGTGATCGGCGCCCTCGTGCCGAACACCCAGAAGGTCGGCACCTGGGGGATGCTGCCCGTGCTCGTGCTCACCGCCATCTCGGGGATCTTCTACCCGGTCCAGGCCCTCTGGGGATGGGTCCAGGTCGTGGCCCAGCTCTTCCCGACGTACTGGATCGCCCTCGGCATGCGGTCGGCGTTCCTGCCGGAGGAGGCCGCGGCGCTCGAGCTGGGGGGCAGCTGGCGCACCACGCAGACGGTGATCGTGCTGGTGGTGTGGGCCGTCGTCGGGGCGATCGTCACCCCGAGGGTGCTTCGACGGATGGCGCGCCGCCAGACCGGGTCCCAGGTCGAGGCGGCCCGAGACGCCAGTCTCCAGTGGGTCCGCTGAGCTCAGCCCGCCGGGCTGCCCTGGTCGATGGCCAGGAGCGTGCTCACGAGGGAGGCTTCGGCGCTGTTGCGGTGCCCGCCACGGTCGAGAGGCCGTCCCAGACGAGGCTGGTGAGCTGGTCGGCCAGACCGTCGCTGCTCGGGCCCGTCGATGCGCCACCGTCAGCCATCCAGGCGTCGGCCGCGGCCCGCACCATGCCGACGAGCGCGACCCCCCACAGCCGGCAGGCCTGCGCGTCGGGCAGCGCGCCGGCCCGCTCCGCACCGCCCGGGGCGGAGGCGCTGGCCATGCCCCCGGCCACGAGGTCTGCGACGTGGGCGGCGATGCGCCCGGTCATCCCCGCCGCGACATCGCCCTCGGGGCGTTCGCCGGGCGGCACGATCGGGGCGTTGACGATGAAGCGGTAGACCTGCGGGTCGTCCTCGACCAGGCGCAGGTAGGAGGCGATCACACCCTGGATGACCGCCCGCCCACCCTGGTTGACCGCGGCTCGGGTGAGGTCGCGGATGATCGTGGCGTCGACGCGCTCGGCGACCGCGGTGTACAGGCCTGCCCGGTCGGTGAAGTGACGGTAGAACACGGTCTTGGAGGTGCGGGCCGTCGCGGCCACCTCGTCCATCCCGACCCCGGCCCCGTGCGTGCGGATGGCGAGCAGGGTCGCCTCGACGAGCTCGGCGCGGCGGGTGAGGCGGTGCTCGTCCCAGCGCGAGCTGCGCCCGTCGGGCGGTGCCTCGGTCACATCCATGGCCGGACGCTAGCAGAAACCGTCAGTACCTGTTACCTTCCGTATCGGGTACCTCCTCGGTGAGGTCCCGCTGCCCGCAGCATCGACGCACAAGGAGCCCTTCCGGTGACCACCCCCCGCCGCGCCGCCGTCCTCGGTGGCAACCGCATCCCCTTCGCGCGCCAGTTCGGCGCCTACGCGGAGGCCGCGAACCAGGACATGCTGACCTCGGCCATCGAGGGCCTCGTCGCCCGCCACGGGCTCGCGGGGGAGCGGCTCGGGGAGGTCGTCGCCGGTGCCGTCATCAAGCACAGCCGCGACTTCAACCTCACCCGGGAGGCGGTGCTCGGGTCGAGCCTGTCGCCGGCCACGCCGGCCTACGACGTCACCCAGGCGTGCGGCACCGGCCTCGAGGCCGCCATCCTCGTGTCGAACAAGATCGCCCTCGGCCAGATCGAGTCGGGCATCGCCGGCGGGGTCGACTCGGCCTCCGACGCGCCCGTCGTCGTCACCGAGTCGCTGCGCCGCAAGCTGCTGCGCCTGAACCGGGCCAAGTCCTCGGCCGACCGGGCGAAGGCGGCCCTCGCGTTCCGCCCGACCGACGTCGGGGTCTCGGTGCCGGCCAACACCGAACCGCGCACCGGCCTGTCGATGGGCGACCACATGGCGCTCACGGCCGCGGCCTGGGGCGTCACCCGAGAGGACCAGGACGAGCTCGCCCTCGCCAGCCACGAGAACCTCGCAGCGGCCTACGACCGCGGCTTCTTCGACGACCTCATGACCCCCTACCTCGGGCTCACCCGCGATGCGAACCTGCGCCCCGGCTCGACGCTGGAGAAGCTGGGCTCGCTGAAGCCCGCCTTCGGCAAGGGCGAGGGCGCGACGATGACGGCCGGCAACTCCACCCCGCTCACCGACGGGGCCTCCGCCGTGCTCCTCGGCTCCGCGGAGTGGGCCGCAGCCCACGGGCTGAAGCCGCTCGCGTGGTTCGTCGACGGCGAGACCGCCGCGGTCGACTACGTCACCGGCGACGAGGGCCTGCTCATGGCACCGTCGTACGCCGTCCCGCGACTGCTCGCTCGCCAGGGGCTCACCCTCCAGGACTTCGACCTCTACGAGATCCACGAGGCCTTCGCCGCGACGGTGCTGTCGACCCTGGCCGCCTGGGAGGACGAGGACTTCTGCCGCGACCGCCTCGGCCTGGACGCACCCCTCGGTGCGATCGACCGCTCCCGCCTCAATGTCGCCGGCTCGTCACTGGCCGCCGGCCACCCGTTCGCCGCCACCGGTGGGCGCATCGTCGCCACCCTGGCCAAGCTGCTGCACGAGAAGGGCCCCGGCTCCCGTGGCCTGATCTCGATCTGCGCGGCCGGTGGGCAGGGTGTCGTCGCGATCCTCGAGGCGGCCTGACATGGCGCACCGTGACGGCTACACGGCCTTCGTCTCCTCTGGGCTCGGCAAGAAGATCTCGACCACGCTGGGCCTGCCCCAGCCGGTGGCCCTGCGTCGCCACGTCCCCGGGCGCCCCCTCGTCGACGGCCCGGTGCTCGTCGGTGGACACGGCGCCACCCCGGCGCTGGCCGCCCTGTCCGACGACCTGGGCGCCAAGGGCGCCACGCTCGTCGACGAGCTGCCCGAGGAGGGTCGCCTCGGTGGCGTCGTCGTCGACCTCTCCGCGGCGAGCAACCCGGCCGACCTCGAGGCGCTGCGGGCCACGCTCGGCCCGGCCCTGAAGCGCCTGGGCCGCTGCGCCCGGGTCGTCATCATCGGTGCCGACCCGGCATCCGCCGGCACCGCCGCACGGCGGGCCACCCAGCGCGCGCTCGAGGGCGTCACCCGCTCGGTGGCCAAGGAGCTTCGCGCCGGTGCGACGGCCAACCTCGTGCTCCTCACCCCGGGATCCGAGCCGGCAGCGCTCGGCACGGTCGTGTTCCTGCTCTCGGCCCGCTCGGCCTACGTCGACGGCCAGGTCTTCCGGGTCGGCGAGGGCGCGAGCGGCCACCCCCGAGGATGCCGGGTCACCCCTCGCCGGGAAGGTCGCCGTCGTCACGGGCGCGGCCCGCGGAATCGGCGCCGACATCGCCCGCACCCTCGCACGTGACGGCGCGACCGTCGTGTGCGTCGACGTGCCGAGCGCCGGTGCGACGCTGGCCAAGGTCGCCAACTCCATCGGTGGCTCGGCCCTCCAGGCCGATGTCACGTCCCCGGATGCCGGCGCCCGCATCATGGGTCACGCTCGCACCCGGCACGGTGGGCTCGACATCGTCGTGCACAACGCCGGCATCACCCGCGACAAGCTGCTCGCCAACACCGACGCCGACCGCTGGGGCTCGGTGCTCGCCGTCAACCTCGGGTCGATCCTCACGATGAACGAGTCCTTCCTGGCCAAGGACGGCCTGCGCGAGGGCGGCCACGTCGTGCTCGTGTCGTCGATCGCCGGCATCGCCGGCAACCGCGGCCAGGCGAACTACGCGGCATCCAAGGCCGGTGTCATCGGGCTCGTGGACGCGTACGCCACCGACAAGGGGTTGCGCCGACGCGGGATCACGGCCAATGCCGTGGCGCCGGGGTTCATCGAGACCGAGATGACGGCACGCATCCCCTTCGCGACGCGCGAGCTCGGGCGCCGCCTCAACAGCCTGTCGCAGGGTGGGCTGCCGGTCGACGTCGCCGAGACGATCGCCCACTTCGCCTCGGACGCCCAGTCCGGTGTCAACGGCAACGTCGTCCGCGTGTGCGGGCAGAGCCTGCTCGGGGCCTGAGGTGGCGGTCGAGACCCTGCCCGCGATGCCGTCGACGGCACCCCTGCTGGTGCGTGCCGCCCTGACGTCTCGGGGTCGGCACGGGGACGTCGTTCCCGACCGCACCCTCGTCGTCGAGGACGTGCGGGTCGACCGCACCCGGCTGGCGGCGTACCAGCGCCTGACCGGGTACGCCGTCGGCGACACCCTGCCGCAGCCGTACCCGTGGGTGCTCGCGTTCCCGGTGCAGACGGCGCTCATGGCCCGGCGTGACTTCCCGATGGCACTGCCCGGGATGGTGCACCTCGAGAACCGGGTCACGACCCACCGCCCCCTGGATGCCGCCGACCCCCTGACGCTGTCGGTGACGGCTGGAGAGATCCGCCCGCACCGGCGGGGTCGCACCCTCGACGTGCGTCTCGAGGCGCGCGTCGGTGATGACCTCGTCTGGGAGTGCGACAGCGTCTACCTCAGCCGTGGGCACGGCGACGAGGCCGCACCTCGGGGGGAGGGCCCGCCCTCGGCGCCGGACGGTGCTGCGGTGGCCCGCTGGCGCCTGCCCGACGACCTCGGTCGGTCGTATGCCGGGGTGTCGGGCGACGTCAACCCGATCCACCTGCACCCGCTGAGCGCCAAGGCGATGGGTTTCCCGCGCCACATCGCGCACGGCATGTGGACCTGCGCCCGCACCCTCGCGGCCCTCGGGCGCACCTCGCTCGGGCCCTCGACGAGCCGGGTGTGGTTCACCAAGCCGGTGTTCCTGCCGAGCACCGTCGAGCTCGTCGTCGCGCACGAGGGGCCGCGCACGGTCGCGGCCCTGCGCTCGGCCAAGGACCCCGGGAAGACCCACCTGGTGCTGACCCTCGACGGCTGACCGACGGCTGAACCGAGACGCTGCGAGATTCAACTACTACATCGGGATGGGCAGCGCAATGGCTCGATCGGGCCATGGTGAGATGCCATGGCCGTCGTTAGCGTGGGACGGCGTCGGGCCTCGGCCCGAGTGTTGCGATGTCTCCCTCGGCGCAGGGTCGGGTGACGACCGACGGAGGATCCAGATGACCCAGTTCAGTCGACGCGTGGCCACGACCGGGGTGGCCGCACTCGCCCTTGCCCTCATGACCGGGTCCGCGGGTTCCGCAGGCGCTCTGGACGGACCGCCGCAGCCGAGCTACGTGACGTCCTGGCTCGCCCTCGACACCGGCGCCTCGAACGCCGTGCGACTTGTCACGGCGCACGAGAGGCTCTCCGGCACCCCGCAGCTGCTGAGCGCCGGTAAGGGATGTTCGTTCGGGCACGGAGGCGATGGGCTGCTGGCGATCTCCGCGTCTCCTGACAGGCTCGGGGTGGGTTTCGCCAACGGGTCGATCGGCGTCCGTGAGAAGTCGACGTCGTCCGGGACGTCCTGCTCTGCGGTCGACTGGGCCGCCGGCGAGAGCCTGACGCTGAAGCTCGGGACTGGCAGTGGCGGCTCGTTGGTCGCCATGTCGGCGTCGCTCGACATCGACCTCAAGCAGAACGCCCGCATCCTGGCCACCGCCACGCTCAGCAGCGACCGCCAAGACGCGCACCGGCCTGCTTCGAGCTGCCAGCAGCGGCACCAACATCGGCCAGCGAACCGCTGATGGGCGGTGCGACGATCTTCACCTGCAACAACCCCTCTGACTCGGGCCCGGACAGCGGCGCCAACAACAACTGCCGGTGGCAGATCAGTGCCCCGTCGTGGACGAAGAAGACGTCCTCGGCCGAGGACGGTGTCGTCTTCGACACCCTGACGCTGGAGGCGCGGGCCGGCGCCTTCTCCCTCATGGGTGGTGCCGACGGGCCGGTCGACGACCCCGACGTACCCTCTGCCCGCGTACCTCGGAGCCGACGAGGACCCTGTCACGCCCGACGTCTCCCTTTCGAGTGCCTCGATCTTCGAGCTCGTCGAAGGGGTGCTGGACTGCGCCGAAGGCAAGAACAAGGCCATCCTGCATCCGTTAGGCCGGGTCGCCAAGTCCACGTGGACACGACTGGGTAACCTGACGCCCGGCGGCTCGGTCACGACAGGCTGCGCTCCCTACCCCTACTCGGCGACCACCGGGCTGGACGACGAAGATCGCCCCTACGCGCAGTTCAACAAGCCGCTTGACGTCGAGCCGAATGCGCAGGCGACATGGGAGACGACCTTCCTCTACTCGGGGAATGCCATCCCGCCCGTGTACATGGACCTCGACGGCGAGCGGCACAGGGGCGAGTTCCAGCTGGAGCCGTGTCAGGCGTCCTGGTACACCAACGGTGCCTTCGTCGGCCCGCTGAGCTCGGTTGGAGTGCCCAACCCATCCGCCTGTCTGATTTCCGTGACCAAGGGCAAGAACGTGGGCTCGAGCAAGGCGGCGATCTACAGGGTCTACGTCTACGGGGATGCGCGTCTGCGGGTCTGACCACGTGAGGGCGCCGGCCACTGGGCGCCGTCGGTCGAGCGTCAGGCGCTGGCACCGAGCCAGGTGAGGAGCCGATCGGCCTCCGCCCGGTCGGTGGAGGCCGCCTCCAACTGCCCGAGCCGCTCCTCGAGACGGGCGCGCACGCGCAGCAGGAGCGCCTCCTCGTAGGGGAGGTCCTGCTCGCGGGCCGCGTCGAGGCCGGCGGCCACGGCCGACCCGGCCTCGTCCGTGCGGTCGAGGGCGAACAGGGCGCGCGAGCGTTGCAGGCAGGTGCGCGGCAGGGAGAAGGATGCCTCCGAGGGGGCATCGCGCTCGGCGCGGTCGATGATCGCGAGCGCTTCCTCGGCCCGGCCGTCGCGCACCACCGCCTCGGCGAGCACGAGGGCGGCCTCGAGGGCGCTCGTGGCCTGCCCCAGGACACGCAGCCCTTCGACGACGGCGGTGGCCCGGCGCTCCGCCTCGGACAGGTCACCACGGCTGAGGTGCACCCGGGCCAGCTGCATCTCGCCCTGCGCGAGGAAGGAGACCGCCCCAGATGCCCGGAGCACGCGCACCGCGTCGACGAGGATGGCCTCGGCCCCGTCGAGGTGGCCCTGGTTGATGAGCAGCTCGGCCAGGTTGACGTCGGTCTCGGCAGCGCCGAAGGCGTTCCCCGCCTCCAGGGCGACCTGACGGCTCGAGGAGTACCACTGCGCAGCCTCGGTCCACCGTCCCGCGTAGTAGGCGAACGCACCGAGGTTGGCGCGGGCGATCGACTCGCGGGCCCGAAAGCCCTGCTCGACGCAGATGTCGAGGGCTCGGCGCGTGTGCTCGCCGAGCCCGGCGACACCCAGCTGCAGGTCGGCGAAGTCGATGAGCATCAGGGCGCGCACGAGGGTCTCGTGGTCTCCGGCCGACTCTGCCTCGGCAGCCGCGCGCTCGGCCCAGAGCCGGGCGTCCTGCGGCCGCTCCTGCTCGACGCGGACCAGGGCAGTCAGGTTGTCCAGCTTCACGATCGTGGCTCGGGCCGCCACGAGGTCGGCCCCGCGCAGGAGCCGGCGCGCCCGGGCGACCACCTGCAGCGCACTCGTGAAGGCCCCGGTGCGTTCGTGGGCCGTGGCCTGGCGCACGAGCACCTCGGCAGCGGCCACGGGGTCGTCCCGCAGCAGCCGTGCGGCCCGGCGGTGCGCGTCGACCGAGGCCTCGAACTCCCCGGCGAGCTCGCGCAGCTCACCGACGAGGGTCCACAGGCGGGCGCGGTCGACGTCGGTGACGCCGGCCACCCGTCGGCTCACGTCGAGCGCGGTCTCGAACTGGTCGGCGGCGTCGGCGTTCGCGAACGATGCCCGGGCCAGGGCCCCTGCCCGCTGCGCGTAGGCCCACGTCCGCTCCGCGTCGCCGGCGCGCGCGAAGTGCAGGACGAGGGCGGGCGAGTCGGCGTCGAGGTCGGTGCTCATCCGCTCGAGGACCTCGCCGGCCGTCCGGTGGATCCGGGCACGCACGTGGTAGGCCAGCCCGTCGTAGGCCGCATCGCGCACGAGGCTGGTTCGGAACCGCAGCCGGTCCGGGCCGTCGTGTTCCACGAACCCGCCGAGCAGGGTCATCATGGCGGGGTCGAGCACGAGGCCGTCTGCCTCGAGGGTGCCCTCGAGCACCTCACGCCGGACACTGAGACCGAGGACCGCGCAATAGCGCAGGATCCGTCGGACCCCCGGCGCGAGCTCGTCGACCTGGGCACCCATCGCGGCCTGGACCGACTCCGGCAGGGCGTCGATGCGGCCGGTGCCGAGCGCCGCCCTCGTGACCTCCTCGACGAAGAGCGGGTTCCCGTCGGCCTTCGCGACGACGGCAGCGACCTCGTGCGGGCGCAGCGGAGTCGCCTCCGTCGCGGCGATGACGAGCCGCTCGACGACATCCGGCGCCAACGAGGTGAGCGCGACCCAAGTGCCGGATGCCGGGACGAACCCCTTCCCGTCCCCCCGGCGCACCACGAGCAAACCCCACGGACGTCCCGCCGTGGCGGCCGCGATCCGGCCGAGGAGGTGGGCGGAGGCTCCATCAGCCCAGTGGGCGTCCTCGACGACCAGCGCCAGCGGCTCGGGAAGGACGTGGTCGAGCAGCGCGATGACGACGTCGGCGACCCGGTCGGCGCGGAACTCCGGCTCGACGCGGTCGGCCTCCGGCGTGGCCGGCACCCCGACGTGCACGACGTCGGCGAGGAGCGGGGCCAGGGGGAGCAGGTCCGGCGCGCGGGCCTCGAGGCAGGACAGCAGGTCGGCGCCCATCTCCTCGCGGGTGCCGCGGTCGATGCCGAGGAGGACGCGCAACGGGTCGCGCAGCACCCGGTAGGCGCTCGACGACCCGTACGGTTCGGCGCGCAGGATCAGACGTCTGGGCGGTTTCGCCGCGTCGAGGGACTCCTGTGCGAGCCGGGTGGTGCCGATGCCGGGTGGGCCCTCGATCACGAGCACACCGCCGGCGCCGCCGAGGGCCACCACGAGCGTGTCCCGGGCCGTCGTGAGTTCCTGGTCCCGCCCGAGGAACGGCAGGCGTCCGGCCCGAGCAGCCTCGCGGGTCCCGGTCTCCTCGCCGACCTCGTAGACGAGCACCGGAGCAGCCTTGCCCTTCATCCGGAACGGCCCTCGCGCCGTCGCCGCGAACAGCGAACGGGAGCGCTCGAGCACGGCCGGCTGGGCGTGGACCGCGCCAGCAGGAGCGGTCGACATGATCCGCGCTGCCGTGTTCGTCGTGTCGCCCATGGCCGAGTAGGCAGCCCGGTCGGCGACGCCGACCTCGGCGGCGAAGACGTGGCCGCGCGCGACGCCGAGCTGGAGGGGGAGGCGCAGGCCGGCATCCGCGATCACGCGCAGGGCGCGCAGCATCCGGCCCTCGTCGTCCTCGTGGGTGCTCGGCACCCCGGACCCGAGGAAGAACTTCCCGCCGTCGGTGTCGAGGTCGGTGGCGAGCAGGGTGACGCCCTCGGCCTCGAGGGCGGCCTCGACTCCGGTGACGAGCTCGTCCAGGGCCGTGGCCAGGGTGTGCGCCCCCTCCTCCCGCAGCAGGGCGTCGGTACCGGAGAACCGCACGAAGGCGATCGTCGCGACGCGGTGTTCGGGATCCGGTGGCCCGGGGGCGAGGAAGTCACCGAGGGCGTGGGGGAAGAGCGTCGACAGCAGGGCCGCGGGGGCAGCAGGAGGTGGTGGCGGCGAACCCGCCGCGGTGTGGGGGGCGCGGCGTCGCAGCAGCAGGGCTCCGTCGTCCCGAGGGCGCGTCGAGCCCCGGGACAGGCGGGCGGCCGTCGGGGTGCTGACCACCACCTGACCGGCCTCGGCGGTCTTCTCCGCCTGCGCCACCGCGCTGGCGGCAGGGCCGAGCACCAACAGCTCGCGCGTGGGCGCCCCGACGAGGAAGAGGTCGACGTCACCGGAGTGGACCCCCACGGACATCGACAGGGCGAAGCGGCCGGCTGACGTCGGGACCGCCGCCGCTCGGCGCAGGGAGGCGCGCATCTCGACGGCGGCGTCGCAGGCCTGCTCGGGGTGGTCCTCACCGCGAAAGAGGAAGAGCAGCGCGTCGCCGCCGAACTTCAGCAGCTCACCGCCACGGGCCGCCGCGATGTCGAGCATCGGCCCGAACACCCGGTTGAGGGCCTCGACGATCTCCTCGGCTCCGATCCGGCCCTGCCGCGAGAGCCGCTCGGTCAGCGCCGTGAAGCCCGACACGTCGGCGAAGACCAGCGTGCCGTCCACGCACTGGTGCAACGACCCGGGGGCATCGGCGTCCCAGTGCAGTGTCAAGGGAGGGACGTGCCGACGCAGGTCGGTCATCGGGCGTGCTCCAGGGCGTTTCGCATGTGGCGGACTCGGGGATCTGTAGACTCCCACACGCTCAGCGCTCCGCAAGGCGGATCGGCCGTCGACGAGCGTGCCAGGAGGCGCCGTGCGTGTGGTCTTCCTCGGTGTTCGTGGCTCGGTGTGTGCACCCGGCCCCGACTTCGTCCGCTACGGCGGTAACACCTCCTGCCTCGCCCTCTCGGTCGATGCCGATTCCCCGCCCACCCTGCTGCTCGACGCGGGTACCGGCATCCGCACGGCGACGGGCATGTTGGCGGGTGCCCCGTTCCGGGGGACCATCGCCGTGAGCCACGTGCACTGGGACCACGTGCAGGGGTTGCCCTTCTTCGCCGCCGGTGACCGGGCCGGGGCCTCGGTGCGGCTCCTCGTGCCGGCCCAGGGAGGCAAGAGCGGCCGCGACCTCGTGGCCCAGATGATGTCGCCCCCCGCGTTCCCCATCACCCCCGAGGGACTGATCGGCGCGTGGACCTTCGACGCCATCCACCCGGGGGAGCGCGAGGTCGAGGGTTTCAGCCTCCGGGCCTTCGAGGTCGCACACAAGGGCGGCCGGACGTTCGGCTTCACGGTGCGCCACGGGGAGAGCTCGATCGGCTACGTCCCCGACCACGCGCCCGAGCTCGGGGTGTCCGACGACGCGCTCGAGGCACTGGAGGGCGTCAGCGTGCTCATCCACGACGCGCAGTTCCTCGAGCACGAGCGGCCCCGGGCGGTTGACTACGGACACGCGACGGTCGATGACGCCATCCGGCTCGCCGAGCGGGTCGGTGCCGGTTCGGTGGTGCTCTTCCACCACGGACCGCACCGCACCGACGACGCGCTCGACGAGATCCGCGAGAGCTTCACGGCGAGCATGCCGATCGTCGTCGCGGCCGAGGGCCTGGCCCTCGACCTCCCGTAAGGGCTCGCGTGCGGATCCTGTCGGTGTCGGACCTGCACTACCGGTTGCCCCACTACGACTGGCTCGTGAAGGCCTCGGCCGACGTCGACGTCGTCGTGCTGGCGGGAGACCTCGCCGACGTCGTGAGCCCGGTGCCCATCGACGTGCAGTCCGTCGTCCTCGGCACCTACCTCTCGCGGCTCTCGGATCACGCCCTCGTGCTGGCGTCGTCCGGCAACCACGACCTCGACGGTCCGGGCGAGAACGGCGAGCAGGTGGCCGGGTGGCTGCAGCGCGTGCACGACGACCGGGTGGTCGTCGACGGCGCCACGACGGACGTCGACGGCATCCGGTTCACGGTGTGCCCCTGGTGGGACGGCCCGCTCACCAAGGAGCAGGTCGGTGCCCAGCTCGCCGCGGCAGCCGTCGACCGGCCCGACCTGTGGGTGTGGGTCTACCACTCACCGCCCGCGGGCACGGTGCTGTGCCGTGACGGGCGCCGAGAGTTCCCGGACCACGAGCTGGCCGCCTGGATCGAGCAGTACCAGCCGGACGTCGTGATCTGCGGTCACATCCACCAGGCCCCGTGGGCCCGCGGCGGCTCGTGGCATGCCCGTCTGGGGCGGACCCAGGTGTTCAACGCGGGCAAGCAGATCGGCCACGTGCCCCCGCACATCACCTTCGACACCGAGGCCCGCACGGCCCACTGGTTCGGGGTGTTCGACAGCGAGACGATCGATCTGGGCTGACGCGGCGGGCGGCCGGTGCAGCGCGCCGGATGCCGTGGCTGCGGTCAGTGCCCTTCGTGGCCTGCGTCGTGGTCGGCCTCGGGGTCGCGCGCGGACCCGGTTCGCGGTCGGGGCGCCTGGTGGTGGACGAGCGAGTCCAGGATGCGGTCGATCATCGCCGTGTGGTCCTCGTTGCCCGCGAACTGGCGCTTGACGTCGACGAGGTACTGGGTCAGGCCGTCCAGGCGCGCCGCGGTCATCTGGAGCACCCCGAGGGCCGCGCCCGGCTGCTCGGTGAAGAACCGCTCGGGGTCGTCCACCACGTGCACGACGACGTCGGTCGTCGCCCGGGCGGTCGCGGTCGCGGTCTTGTCGAGGATCCACGACATCTCGCCGAAGATCGCCCCGGGGAAGTCGATGCGCGCGAAGGGTGTGCCGTCACGCTCGACGGTGACGGTGCCCGAGACGAGGACGAGCAGGCGGCCCGGGGTGGACCCCTCGGTGATGAGGACGTCCCCCGCGGCGACGTGCTCCCGGGGGAGGTCTGCGCACATCTCGAGCATCGCGGTCACGCGCCCAGTATGCCGTGAGTTCGAGCCCCTCGTCGGAGAGGTCGGTGGCTCGCTATGGTCGGGGGATGGTCAGCCGTGAGGGCGAGGTCGCCGACGCGCGCGGACTGCCGAGCCGGGTTCGCGCGACCCTCGGGGGGTGGGCCTCGGCCGTTCGTGCTGCCCTGACCACCCCGGGCGTGGAGCGGGCCGAGGGCCTGCTGATGCTCAAGGCGGCCGTCGCCACCGTGCTGGCGTGGCAGCTCGCCGTCCACCTGCTCGACAGCCCGACACCCTTCTACGCGCCGATGGCGGCACTGCTCGTCGTCGACCGCACGATGGTCCGCTCGATCGGGGCCAGTGCCCGACGCGTGGCCGCCGTGATCCTCGGGATGAGCATCGCCTGGCTCGTCGGCTCGCTGGTCGGGGTGACGTGGTGGTCGATGGTGCCCGTCCTGATGGCGGCGCTCCTCATCGCCCGCTGGCCGCTGCTGGGCGACCACGGCATCCAGGTGCCCACGATGGCGCTGCTGTCGCTGCTCACGGTGAAGGGCACCGACGTCGACTTCACCTACCTCACCATCGTCGAGACGGTGCTCGGCGGCGTGGTCGGGGTCGCGGTCAACGCCGTCGTGCTTGCTCCCATGCACCTCGACGAGCCCCGCGACGCGCTGCGCGACCTGACCACCCGGGTGCAGGACCTGCTCAAGGACATGGCGAGCGGGCTTCGCGAGGGCTTCGACGCACACCGGGCCCGCGGGTGGTACGACAGCGCGACGGATCTCGGTGACCGGGTGCCGGAGGTGCTCAGCGTCGTCGAGACGGGGCGCGAGAGCACCAGGTTCAACTGGCGCCACCGGCTGCGTCCTGCGCGCATCGACTGGGAGGGCTACACGCGCACGGTGGAGGCCGTTCGGCGCGCACAGTGGCAGGTGGGGAGCATCGCCCGGACGCTCGTCGACGCCGCGGACGAGGCGGCCCGGCATCCCGCGCCGTCGGCGAGCTGGCTCGAGGACTACGCCGGGGTGCTCGACGAGATCGGTGACGCGATCTCCGACTTCGGGGTGTGGACCGAGCAGTCCCGCGATGCCGTGGAGCAGCACGTCCACCGTGCGCTGGCCAGCCTCGACGACCTGAGTGAACAGGTGCGACTGACCCCCCTCGACGACCCTCGTGCGTGGCCGACGTACGGCGCCCTCGTGCTCGAGGCGGAGCGTCTGGCGCGCGAGCTGCAAGAGAGCAACGCCGACGCGTCGGTCCCCACGGACAGCGGTCCGATCCGATCCCCGCTCGCCGAGACGGTGCCGGCGGTCGGGCAGCTCCAGCAGCAGATCGAGCAGGTCCCCCTCGTGGGAGAGCACCTGCCCCGGATCATCGAGCAGGTGTCGGGGCGGACCCCGCCCCCGGAGAAGGTTCCGCCCCCGGAGCAGCCTCCGGAGCGGGCCTCGACCCCGGCCGACGGCGAGGGCTCAGCACCCCGGTCGTGACGGCCACCCCCAGCAGCAGCACTGCGCCGCCCACGGCCTCCCAGGTGTTCGGCACCTCGCCCTGCACGAGCCACGCGGTGCTCAGCCCGACGACCGGCACGAGCATGGCGAAGGGGACGACCGCAGCGGCCGGGTGCCGGGCCAACAGGGTGTTCCAGATGCCGTACCCGACGAGCGAGGCGAGCCACGCGGTGTAGAGCGTGGAGAGCACCGCGGCCACGGTCGGGTGGGTGAGGGCGTGGAGCACGGCATCCGGTCCGTCGATGACGAGCGACAACGCGAACAGGGGCAGGGGCACGACCGTCGCTGACCAGACCGTGAGGGACAGGCCGGCGGCGAGGCCTCCGGCTCCGCCGGCAGAGGCAGCGGCAGAGGGAGAACCAGAGGCAGTGGTGGAGGCGTGGGCGGCGGACCGACGGGCGGCGACGTTGCCGATCGCCCACGACAGGGCCGCTGCCACGGTGAGGAGGAACCCCAGCGCCGGGGTGGCGGCCGAGCGGCCGACTCCGACGATGACGAGCCCGACGACGCCGACGAGCACCCCGATGACCTGGGTTCGGTTCGGGTGCTCGTGGAGGACGAGCGCCGCGATGACGACGGTGCCGACCACCTGGGCCTGGAGGACGAGCGAGGCCAGGCCGGCCGGCATCCCGACGGCGAGGGCGCTGTAGAGCAGGCCGAACTGGCCCAGGCTCATGAACGCCCCGATGGTCACCACGTCGCGCCACGGCAGGTTCGGGCGCGGAACGAGGAAGATGGCCGGCACCAGCACGACCACGAAGCGGATGGCGACGAACAGGGTCGGGGGGATGTCGCCGAGCCCGAGGTCGATCACGACGAAGTTGGCGCCCCAGATCACGGCGACGAGGACGGCGAGGGCGACATGGCGGCGGGGCACCCGGCCATCCTTCCTGCCGGGATCGTGAAGCACCAGCAACGGATGGTGAGCCGATATCGGTAGCATCCCTGCATGATCGATCTCGTGGCCGTGGAGTCCCTCGTGGCCGTCGAACGGTGCGGCAGCGTGGTCGGTGCGGCGGCCGACCTCGGCTTCACCCCGTCGGCGGTCTCCCAGCAGGTCAAGCGTCTCGAACGCCAGGTGGGGGTGCCCCTGCTCGACCGAGCCGGCCGAGGGGTGGTGCTCACGGCGGCCGGGCGCCGGCTCGTGGACGAGGGGCGCACGCTGAGCGCCCAGGTCGAGGGGCTGCGTTCGCGCCTGCAGGGGGAGGGCGGGCGGCCGTCCGGGCTGCTGCGGCTCGCGGCCTTCTCCACGGCGGTGCGCGGCATCGTGCCGCCGATGGTGGCCGCGCTGCGGGAGAAGGCCCCCGACCTCGACGTCGTCGTGCACGAGGTGGAGCCGTGGGATGCCGTGGCGGAGGTGGCAGCGGGCCGCACCGACATGGCCGTCGTGCACCGCTGGGAGGGCATGCGCTTCCACGTGCCGCCGACCGTGCGCGGGGAACCGGTCCTCACCGACGTCGCCGACGTGCTCGTGCACGTCGATGACCCGCTCGCCGCCCGGGAGTCCGTCACGCCGACCGACCTCGTGACCCGGCCGTGGGTCTCCACGCCCGAGGGCACGATCTGCCACGAGTGGTTCAGCCACATGTTCGCGGCCACCCCCGACCAGCCGCGGGTGACCTTCCGGTGTGTGGAGTTCGCCTCGCAGGTCGAGCTCGTCGCGCACGGGCTCGCGGTGGCCCTCGTGCCGCGGCTCGGTCGCGGCAGGCTGCCCGACTCCGTCGTCGCGGTGCCCGTGCTCGACCCGGTGCCGACGAGGCGGGTCGACGTGCACTGGCGGGCCTCGATGGGGGACTCGCCGGCTGTCGCCGTCGTGCGCCAGGCGCTGCGTGAGGTGGCCGCGCGATGACCGGTGGCGCAGACGGTCCCTCGGCCCGGTACCTGGCGCTCGACGACGACGCGCAGGTGGAGGTGCTGCGCGCGGTGGCCCTGGAGGCCTGCGGTGGGTTCGGCCTCGAGGTGCGCGACCTCTCGCTCGTCCTGCACGCCTACAACACGACGTTCCGCGTCGAGACCGCGGACGGGCGCTCGCTGGCGCTGCGGGTGAACACGAACTCCCACAGCGCGCCGGAGCACATCGTGGCCCAGCAGGAGTGGCTGCACGCGATCGCCGCGCAGACCCCGGTGCGCGTGCCCGACCCGCTGCGTGCGCCGGATGGTCGCTGGGCCGTCGAGGTCGCGTGCCCGATCTGGGGTGGGCCGCTGCGGGCCACCGTGGCGTCGTGGCTCGACGGTGCGGACGTCGGCACCTGTGACGCGGAGCAGGGCCGGGCCCTCGGCGAGGCGATGGCGCTGCTGCACGATCACGCCGAGGGTTTCGTGCTGCCTCCGGGTGGGGACCTGCCGGTGCACGACACGCCACTGCTCGGCGACGAGGACCTCCTCACCGGGCACCCCGACCTGCCTCCTGGCGGGGCGCAGGTCATCGCTGCCGCCCTCGAGGACCTCACCGTGATCTGCGCGGACGCCCATGCCGCGGGTCCCGTGATCGTCATCCACGCCGACCTGCACGGTGACAACCTCAAGTGGGACGACGGGCGCCTGGCGGTCTTCGACGTCGACGACTGCGGCCTCGGGGTCCCGGCCCTCGACCTCGCGATCGCGACCTTCTACCTGCGCTCCGGCGAGGCCGGGGACGAGGCGGTGGAGGCCGCCCTGCGAGCCGGGTACGCCGGCATCCGGCCGTTGCCCGCCATCGACCCGGCGCACTTCGAGGCACTGGTCGTCGCCCGCCAGCTGCTGCTGGCCAACAGCCTGCTCGCGAGCGCGACCACAGGGCAGCGCGCCGAGGGGGTGGGCTACCTCGCCGTCACCGTCGACCGGCTGCTGCAGTGGCGGGCCACCGGCCGGTTCACTCGAGGCGTCGCCGCCGGGACGTAAGGCGTTCGCGGCATCCGCACGGCGCTCGATACGCTGGTGCGTGCGGTCCCGACGGGCCGCGAAACCCCACCCTCACCAGGAGTGCCACGCCGATGTCTGCCCAGATCACCGTCCACGTCGCCGACACGCAGCGATCGGTGGCCGAGGGGACGACCGCGGGTGACCTGTTCGAGGGGGACCGGTCGGTGCTCGTCGCCCGGGTCGACGGCGAGCTGCGCGACCTCGCCCACGTCCTCGTCGGTGGTGAGCACGTCGAGCCGGTGACGGCGGCGGAGCAGGACGGGCTCGACGTGCTGCGCCACTCGGCGGCCCACGTGCTGGCGCAGGCCGTGCAGGAGGTGCACCCCGACGCCCGCCTGGGCATCGGCCCGCCGATCCGCGACGGGTTCTACTACGACTTCGACGTGCAGACCCCCTTCACGCCCGAGGACCTGAAGGCCCTCGAGAAGGTCATGCAGCGCATCGTCAACGAGGGCCAGACCTTCCACCGGCGCGAGATCTCGGACGACGACGCCCTCGTCGAGCTGTCCGGCGAGCCCTACAAGTGCGAGCTGATCGGCCTGAAGGGCGGTGCGTCCGAAGACGCCGCGGAGGGAGCCGCCGTTGAGGTCGGTGGGGCGCAGCTGACGATCTACGACAACGTGCGCCGCGACGGCACGCGCGCCTGGGGTGACCTGTGCCGCGGCCCGCACGTGCCGACGACCAAGGTGCTCGGGAACGCCTTCAAGCTCATGCGCAGCGCCGCCGCCTACTGGCGCGGCTCGGAGAAGAACCCCCAGCTCCAGCGCGTCTACGGCACGGCCTGGCCGACCAAGGCCGACATGGTGGCCTACCTCGACCGGCTGGCCGAGGCCGAGAAGCGCGACCACCGCAGGCTCGGGGCCGAGCTCGACCTGTTCAGCTTCCCCGACGAGATCGGATCCGGCCTGCCCGTCTTCCACCCCAAGGGCGGCATCATCAAGCGCGAGATGGAGGACTACGTCCGCCGCCGCCACATCGAGGAGGGCTTCGAGTACGTCGGCACCCCGCACATCGCCAAGGAGGGGCTGTTCCACACCTCCGGGCACCTGCCGTACTACGCCGACGGGATGTTCCCGGCGCTCGACGTCGACTCCGGGCCCTACCGCCTCAAGGCGATGAACTGCCCGATGCACAACCTGATCTACCGCTCGCGCGGCAGGTCCTACCGTGAGCTGCCGCTGCGGCTGTTCGAGTTCGGGTCGGTCTACCGCAACGAGAAGTCCGGGGTCGTGCACGGCCTGACCCGCGTGCGCGGCTTCGCCCAGGACGACTCGCACTCCTACGTCACCGCCGCGCAGGCACCCGCCGAGATCAAGCACCTCCTCGACTTCTGCCTCGGGCTCTTCCGGGACTTCGGCCTCGACGACTTCTACCTCGAGCTGTCCACGCGCGACGAGACCGGCGAGAAGAAGGACAAGTTCATCGGCTCCGACGAGCAGTGGGCCATCGCCACCGGCGTGCTGGAGGACGTCTGTCGCGAGTCCGGTCTCGACCTCGTCGCCGATCCGGGTGGCGCGGCGTACTACGGCCCCAAGGTGTCGGTCCAGGCCCGTGACGCCATCGGCCGCACGTGGCAGATGTCGACGATCCAGTACGACTTCAACCAGCCCGAGCGCTTCGGCCTCGAGTACCAGGCCTCCGACGGCACCCGTCAGCAGCCGGTGATGATCCACTCGGCGAAGTTCGGCTCGATCGAGCGGTTCATCGGGGTCCTCGTCGAGCACTACGCCGGGGCGTTCCCGGTGTGGCTGAGCCCCGTGCAGGTGGTCGGCGTGCCGGTCGCGGAGGAGTTCAACGACTACCTCTGGGACGTGTTGTCGCAGATGAAGGCCGTGGGCATCCGCGTCGAGCTCGACGAGAGCGACGACCGGTTCCCGAAGAAGATCCGCAACGCGAGCAAGGCCAAGGTGCCCTACGTCCTCATCGCGGGCGAGGACGACCGGTCGGCCGGCGCGGTCTCCTTCCGCTACCGCGACGGGTCGCAGAAGAACGGGGTCCCGGTGGCGGACGCGATCGCCGAGATCACGGCCGCGATCGCCGACCGACGCCAGGTCTGACCACCCCTGCGCCGGCGCTCCGTGCACCCCTTCGCCACCCCTCGTCACACCCGTCACGCGACACGCCGCGCGACACGCCGAGGCGGAAATCTGTTGAGGGATTGTTGGCGAAACCCCTTGCGGGGCACTGCTTCCCGGGCGTAGAAATATCCCACTGCACCACGCAAGTGGAGCAGGGATCGAGAGAAGACGAACACCAGACCGAGCGGTCCGCCGCACGGAGTCACCCGGTGATGAGGGTGAGAGGTGAGCGAAGGTATCTCGTGAGACCCGGAGCATCATGCCGAGTCGACCGAGGCCCCGGGAACTCATACTTCCCGGGGCCTCACCCTTTGGTTCATCCGGGTAGGGGAGGGCCTGATGGGCCATGCTGAGGGCATGGACACCGAGGGATACCGGGTGCGCGAAGCCCGCCCCGCCGACGCGTTCTCCATCGGGGCCCTGCACATCCAGGACGAGCGCGAGCTCGGCCACGCGGTGCCCGCCGGGTTCCTCGACGAGTTCGCCGAGGCCTGGCTGCGCGACGGCGCACGACGCACCTGGCTCGCCGAGGACGAACGGGGGCGCCCCCTCGGCGTCCTCCACGGCACCCGCGTCCAGCGACTGCCCAGCGCACACCGACCCGCCGACGCGTGGTTCCACGTCAGCCTGCTGTTCGTGAGCGTCGACGCCAGGGGTGCGGGTATCGGCGAGCGACTCCTGCAGTGCCTCATCGACTGGGCCGAGCAGGACGGCGTGAGCCGGGTGCAGCTCAACGCGGTGCCGGGCGCGCGCACCCTGTACGAGCGGTTCGGTTTCGGGCCCCCGTCCGAGCGACTCATGGAACGGCACCTCGGTCGGCGTCCGCGGTGATCCTCTACAGCGTCGGCGTCACGGTCATCGACGCGGCGCTCGGCATCCTCACCCGGCGTGAGCACCGGCACGTCGAGCGCGTTCCGGCATCCGGGGCGGTCGTCGTGGTGTCCAACCACCTGTCCGTCTCGGACCCGCTCGTGCTCGCCAGCGCCCTGCGCCGCGCCGGACGCCAGGGCACGTTCCTCGTCATGGCCGAGGCGTTCGCCTGGCCGGGGGTCGGGTGGGTGCTGCGCCGCACGGGCCAGATCTCGGTGCGCCGCGACCGGGACCCGGCGGCAGCGCTCCAGCCGGCGCTCGAGGCCCTCGAGCGCGGCTGGGCGGTGGCGATCTACCCCGAGGGCAAGATCACGACCGAGCCCGACTACCGCCCCATGCACGACGTGCGAACCGGGGCCGTGCGCCTGGCCCTGACGGCGGACTGCCCGATCGTCCCCGTCGCGCAGTGGGGCGCCCACCGGTTGCTGACGCGCGAGGGCACGTCGTCGCTGATCCGGCCGCTGCGCTGGCTCGGGCGGCTGCGCCCCGGGCGGCTCTCGCGGCGCCCCACGGTCGTCGTCGCGGTGGGGGAGCCGATCACCCCGGTGATGCTGCGGGCCCGCGTTTCCGACCCCGAGGACCTGCACGAGCTGACGGCCGCGGTGATGGACGACCTGCGCAACCTCCTGGCCGAGATCGCGGCGGAGGACCTGCCCGACCTGCGTGGCCTAGGGTGGCGCGCATGAGCTCATCCACCGTCCCCTCCCGCGGAGTCCTCGTCACCGGAGCATCGCGCGGGGTCGGCGCCGCCGTCGCCCGCGCGTTCGCCGAGAACGGGGACCGGGTCGCGGTCCACCACCGGGGCGCCGACTCGCTCGACCGCGCGGCCGCCGTGCTCGCGGGGCTGCCCGGCACCGGGCACGCGCTCGTCGCGGGAGACCTCGCCGACCCGGATGCCGTGGCGCGCCTCGCCGAGGACGCCGCCTCCGCACTCGGCCGGGTCGACGTCCTCGTCAACAACGCGGCGATGATCGTGGCCCCACCTGCCGGTTCCGACGGGAGCCGCCGCGGCGACCACCCGCTGGAGCACACGGCCTACGAGGACTGGGTGCAGATCTGGCAGCGCACCCTCGCGACCAACCTGCTCGGCCCGGCCAACCTCACGTGGTGCGTGGCGCGACGGATGATCGACCAGCCCCCGGCCGACGGGGTGCCGGTGGGGCGCGTCGTGAACGTCGGGTCCCGTGGGGCGTATCGCGGGGAGCCCGACATCCCGGCGTACGGCGCGAGCAAGGCCGGGCTGCACGCCTTCGGACAGTCGATGGCCCAGCGGCTCGCACCCCACGGCATCGCCGTGACCAGCATCGCGCCCGGGTTCATCGAGACCGAGATGGCGGGAGCGGCGCTGGTGGGCGAGGCGGGGGAGGCGACCCGGGCCCAGAGCCCGTTCCACCGGGTGGCGACGCCCGCAGGAGGTCGCGGCCGCGGTGCTGACCCTCGCGTCCCCGGGCGCCGAGTGGGCGTCGGGTGCCGTGCTCGACTTCAACGGCGCGAGCCACCTGCGATAGGTGTCGACC
>CAWESS010000003.1:0-48618 GCA_963811825.1 uncultured Actinomycetota bacterium
CGACTCGAGGACTACGTCGGCCTGACCGATGTCGCACTGCGCCGTCGCACGGAGCCCGAACGCGGCCTGTACATCGCCGAGTCCGAGAAGGTCATCCGCCGGGCGCTCGCTGCCGGGCACCGCCCCCGCTCCTACCTCATGGGGGAGCGGTGGCTCACCGACCTCGGTGACCTCGTGGCGCGGGCCGAGGCGGACGGCATCCCCGTCTTCGTGGGGGAGGCGGACGTCATCGAGGCCCTCACCGGGTTCCACCTCCACCGGGGTGCGCTCGCGGCGATGCAGCGACCGACGCTGCCGACGGTGGCCCAGGTGCTCGAGGGGGCCCGCCGGGTGCTCGTCCTCGAGGACATCGTCGACCACACCAACGTCGGAGCCGTGTTCCGCTCGGCCGCAGCCCTGGGGGTGGATGCCGTGCTCGTCACCCCCCGCTGCGCCGACCCGCTCTACCGGCGCGCGATCCGCGTGTCGATGGGCACCGTGTTCCAGGTGCCGTGGACCCGCATCGACCCGTGGCCCGGTGCCGTGGCCCACCTGCGCGACCTCGGGTTCACGACGGCGGCGCTCGCGCTGCACGAGGACTCGGTCGGGCTCGACGAGCTCGCGGCCGACCCGCCCGAGCGTCTCGCCCTCGTCCTCGGGACCGAGGGCGACGGCCTGTCCCGGCGCACGCTCGCCGAGGTCGACCTCACGGTGCGGATCCCGATGCTCGGCGGCGTCGACTCCCTCAACGTCGCGGCTGCCGGCGCGGTCGCCGCGTGGGCCCTGCGCGTCGGTCCGCGCTAGCGTCACACCCGTGCGCATCGTCGTCTCGGGCACCCACGCCAGCGGCAAGAGCACCCTGGTCTCCGACCTCGTGACGAGGTTGCCCGGCCACGTGGCGCTGCCCGATCCCTTCGAGCTCGTGGAGGTCGACGAGCCGGCCTCGGCCCTCTCGTTCGTGGAGCAGCTCGCCGTGTCGGCCGAGCGACTGGTCGAGCTCCGCCCGGGCTCCGAGGTCGTGGCCGAGCGCGGGCCCGTCGACTTCCTCGCCTACCTCGAGGCCCTGCGTGAGCTCGGGCGCCGCTCCGTGGACCCCGACTCCCTCGCGCTCCTGCGGGCGACCGCGGCGGAGGCGATGGCCCACGTCGACCTGCTCGTGGTCCTGCCGCTCGACCCGGACGACCACATCTGGGTGCCGGAGGACGAGGACCGCGACCTTCGCGACGCGATGGACCGGCACCTGCTCGACCTCTGCGCGGACGAGGAGGTCCTGGGCCGCTCCGTGATGGTGCTCGAGGTGTCCGGGCCCCCGGCTCGCAGGGTGGCTGACGTGCTCGCCGCGGTGGCCGCCCGAGGCGCGCCACGGCATCCGTCGTCAGCGCCGTAGGGCCGCTCGCCGCGCGCCGCGCGGACGGCCGCGGTGAGCCGATCCAGGAGGGGGGACTCCAGGCGCCAGCGCTGCCAGTACAGGTCGACGTCGACGTGGTTGTGCCGGCTGAGCGCGACGAGGGCGCCGCTCTCGAGGTCCGGGTGCAGCTGCGGCTCGGGGATCGCGGCCCAGCCCAGACCGAGCCGCACCGCCTCGTGGAAGTCGGCCGAGGTGGGGACCCGGTGGACGATCCGGGCGCGCTCGAACCCGCGGCGACGCAGCACCTCGTGCTGCAGGTCGTCCTTGTCGTTGAAGACCACGGCCGGCATGGCGCCCCAGTCGTACCCGTGGTCCGTGTGCCAGCGGTGCGCGAAGCCCGGAGCGGCCGCCGGGACGTAGCGCATCGACCCGAGCCGCTCGACCGCGCAGCCCTGCACGGCGTGGGGCTCGCTGGTCACGGCGGCGAGCACCTCCCCGCGCCGGAGCAGGTCGCTGGAGAAGGCCTGGTCCTCGACGTGCAGGCGCAGCGTGACGTCCTCCCACGTGGCGACCTCGCCGATCACCGGTCGCCACCACGTGGCGAGGGAGTCGGCGTTGACGGCGAGCGGCAGGTCCGACGACGGCTGGCGCGAGCTGCACCTCGGACAGCAGCAGCTGCGTCTGGCGGGCGACGGCGACCAGCCGCTCCCCGGCGGCGGTGGGCGCGCACGGCGTGCCTCGACGCACGAGCACCTGCCCGGCAGCCGACTCGAGGGCCCGGATGCGCTGGCTGACGGCACTCGGGGTGACGTGCAGGTGCCGGGCTGCCGCCTCGAAGGTGCCGAGGTCGGCGATCGCCAGCAGCGCGGCCAGCTGCGGGGTGGAGACGTCCATGAAGTGATGCTAATGCTGATGCAGAAACATTCGTTGGCCTTCATCGCCCGGAGCTGCCTAGCGTCGGGCCGGTGATCGACCTCAACGCCGCCGTGGCCGGGCTCCTTGCCGGCCTCACCCTCATCGTCGCCATCGGCGCCCAGAACGCGTACGTGCTGCGCCAGGGGCTGCGCCGCGAACACGTCGGTGCCGTCGTCGCCGTGTGTGCGCTCTCGGATGCCGTGCTGATCATCGGCGGGCGTGGCCGGCATCGGGGTCCTCGTCGAGCGGGCACCGACGGCCCTCGTGGTGGTGCGGTGGCTCGGGGTCGCGTTCCTCACCGGCCTACGGCCTCATGTCGCTCTGGCGCGCCCGCAACGCCGAGGGCCTGCAGGCCGCGTCGAGCCACCCAGAGCTCTCGCCGGGGCGTCATCGCCCGCGCGGCCGCCCTCACCTGGCTCAACCCCCACGTCTACCTCGACACGGTGCTCCTGCTCGGCGGCATCGCCGCGACCCACGGGCCGCAGGGTCGCTGGTGGTTCGGCGTCGGAGCCTGCGTGGCCAGCGTCGTCTGGTTCGTCGGGCTGGGGTACGGGGCACGCCGGGCCCACCGGCTGCTCTCGTCGGCTCGGGCCTGGCAGGTGCTCGAGGTGCTCATCGGGCTGACGATGCTGGCGATCGCCGTCCACCTGGCGCGAGGCTGAGCACCTCCGCAACAGCCGCCGTCCGGCAAATGTCCCAGGGTGCGTCGCTGGGCTGGGGGCCCTGTCGGTGGACAGGTGTACGGTTTTCTCATGGGGGACGGACAGGTGGTTGAGGGGCGGGCCGGGGGCCCGGGTGCGGCTGTGCCGCAGCGGTTTCGGATGCCGCCCGCGGCAGCGCCCGTCGGGTCCGGATGCCGTGGTCCGTGCGGGTTGACGGGTTCCGGGCGTGGCTGGCCGGGGTCGACGTCGCCGGGTTGAGTGACGCGGAGCGGATGAGCTCTGGTGTCGGCGTTGGAGCGGGTCAAGGGGCCGGCCTGCGCCGCGCAGGCCCGAGCCACCGACGCGTTCCGGTGCTCGCAGGAACACGTCCGCCCGCAGGACTCGGCCCGCTCGGTCGGCTCCCAGGTCGCGTTGGCGCGGCGGGAGTCCCCGACCCTGGGAGACCGGTTCGTCGGGTTGTCGCGGGCGCTGGTGCACGAGATGCCGCACACGATGACCGCCCTCACGACGGGGCCATCGGGGAACGGCACGCGGTCGCGATGGTCCAGGCCACGGCATGCCTGTCCCTGCAGGACCGCGCCGAGGTCGACCGGCGCCTGGCGGGCGTGATCGGCAGCCTCGGCGTGCAGGGCGTCACCCGGGCGGCCGGGCGGGTCGCGGCCGAGCTCGACGCCGCCTCGGTGGTGCGGCGGATGGAGGCCGCGGTGCGTTCGCGCCGGGTCACCACCCGGCCGGCCCCGGACGGCATGGCCTACCTGACCGTGCTCGGCCCGCTCAAGGACGTCGTCGGGGCGTACGCGTCCCTCCAGGCCCGCGCCAAGAGCGTGGTGGGCGGGCAGTGCCCCGACGAAACACCCGACGGTCGCGGCGTCGGCGCGGTCATGGCCGACACCGCCCTGCGGCTGCTGTCCGGGCGCGCCGCCGGGCAGACCCAACCCGTCGAGGTGCACCTGGTCATCACGGACATGGCCCTGTTCGGTGTCGGGGACCCGAAGCGTTCGGTGAACGAACCCGCCCGCATCCCCGGCTACGGGCCCGTGGCCGCACCTGTTGCAAGGGCGTGGCTCCGCGAAGCCGGCTGCGACGATCCTGACCGCCCTGACACCACTGACGCTCCTGAAGGCGATGCGCCACCAGTGGCGGTGTGGCTGCGGAGGCTGTTCAGCTCGCCCGACGGGCGTGACCTGGTCGCCATGGACTCCCGCCGACGGGTGTTCACCGGGCTGCTGCGGCGGATGCTCATCCTGCGCGACGACGTGTGCACCACCCCCTGGTGCGAAGCGCCGATCGTGCACGCCGACCACACCCACCCCGCCCGCGACGGCGGCCCCACCAGCTACGCCAACGGCAACGGCGCCTGCGCCCGCTGCAACCACGTCAAGGAAGCACCCGGCTGGCACGTGAAGATCCTCAACGACGGACTCAGCTCCGACCACCGGCCACGCGAAACCCGATGGGCCACCCCCACCGGGCACACCTACAAGTCCCACCCACCACCACTGACCGGCTGGGGCTGGCAACCCGCCGGAGACGCCACGCACGACGCGGTCAGTAGCCACCCTGAGAAACCCGACGACCACGCCGAACGACCCACGACGGCACGGCGACGATCAAGGGTGCGACGACGACCCAGAGCCTCCCCGCTCGAACGAGCCCACATCAACCGCCTCGCGGCAGGCTGACGCTGCCCGGCGTTGGACGCGCCGGCGGCTACCTCACGAGGCGGTCGAGGAGACGGTCGACCTCGGCGGCGGGGTCGGGGACCGAGCCCCCGTGGACCGGCCCGGGCTGCAGCACGGTCGAACGCGGAGCGGTGATCCAGCCGAACCGCTTGCCCGGCGTCGACAGGGCGCTGCCCACCTCGTCCGGGGGACGTTCACACATCGTGCACACCGCCTCGAGTGCCTGACGCAGGCCGGCGAGGTCCGCATCCGGCGCCACGGCGAGGATGCGCGCCTCGTCGAGGTGGAAGGCACACCGCAGCACCCCCGCCGACTGGGAGTGCACGACGACCCCGACGTTGAGGCACTCCCCCCGGTCGACGCGGGGGACGAACCGCAGGACGACGTACTGGAACGGGTGGCTCATGACGCCCCGCCCCAGGCACGGGGGTTCGCCAGGCGTCCGGTGAGGTGCTCGACGTAGGCGGCGCGGACGGCATCCGCGTCGGGCAGGCTCGCGGTGGCCTCGAGCCACACCTCCGGCACGAGGTCGACGACCTCTCGCACGAGGTCGGCGGTCAGGAGTGGAGCCAGTCGCTCGTGGGTCACCGCCAGCGGCGCGGCGACCGCAGCGAGCACGTGCCCGGTGGCGTCGAACGGCTGCTCGGCGAAACGGCCGGCGTCCGGGGGCCGGCTCGGCCACGAGTGGTGGAACCAGAGGGAGGCGCCGTGGTCGATGGCCCACGTGCGGCCGTGCCAGACGAGCAGGTTGGGGTTGGCCCAGGTGCGGTCGACGTTGGCGGTGAACGCGTCGAGCCAGACGATCGCGCCCGCATCCTCCGCACTCGGCGGCCGGGAACCGTCGTAGCCGAACGAGCCGGGGAGGAAGTCGACGCCGAGGTTGCGACCCGGGCTGGCGTTGAGCAGGTCCTGCACCTCCTCGTCGGCCTCGTAGCGCGCGATGGCGCTCGGCAGGTCGACGACGGCCAGCCGCGGGGTCGGGATGTCGAGACGCCGTGCGAGCTCGCCCACGATGACCTCGGCGACGAGCACCTTGCGTCCTTGGCCCGCGCCGGTGAACTTCACGACATAGGTGCCGAGGTCGTCGGCCTCGACCAGCCCCGGGAGCGAACCGCCCTCGCGCAGCGGCACGACGTAGCGGGTCGCGGTCACGGACTCGAGCACCCGCACAGGCTACGGGAGTGCCAGTAGGGTTGTGGTGATGAGCAACGAGCAGCGTCAACTGGCCGGCCGGTACGTCCTCGAGGAGCGGATCGGGCGCGGTGGCATGGGTGAGGTCTGGCGCGGCACCGACTCCGTGCTGGGACGCCAGGTCGCGGTCAAGCTCATCGACCTGCGCACCGTGCCCGACGAGTCCGGGGCCGCCCGGTTCGAGCGAGAAGCGCGCGCGACCGCCGGCCTGAGCCACGAGGGTGTCGTCACCGTCCACGACAGCGGGGTGGAGGACCACACCGCCTACCTGGTGATGGAGCTGCTCCCCGGCCCGAGCCTCTCCGAGCGCATCGCCGCCGGCCCGGTGCCGGTCGACGAGGTCGTCGAGGTCGGCCGACAGGTCGCCTCGGCACTGGATGCCGCGCACGCTCGCGGTCTCGTGCACCGGGACATCAAGCCCGGCAACATCGCCTACGCCGCCGACGGCCGCGTCCGGGTGCTCGACTTCGGGATCACCCAGCTCGCCGAGTCCACGGGCTCGCAGTCCCTGACGGCGACGCACACGGTGATGGGGACGGCGGAGTACCTCGCCCCCGAGCAGGCCCTGGGCGGGCGGGTCGACGGTCGCGCCGACCTCTACGCCCTCGGTTGCGTCCTCTACGCGATGCTCGCCGGGCAACCGCCCTTCCGCGGCCCCACCCCGGTCGCGACGATGATGATGCACGCGAACGACCTCGTGCCGGACGTGCGCGACCTGCGCCCCGACACGCCCGACTGGTTGGCCGACCTCGTCCACGACCTGCTCGCCAAGCAGCCCGACGCGCGGCCGGAGAGTGCCGCCCTCGTCGCGGTCGCCCTGGAGGAGGGGGAGTCGCTCTTCGCGACCTCGTCGCTCCCGACCGGTGCCACGGCTGCCACGCAGCGAATGGCGCCCGCGCCGCGCCGGTGCCCGTTCCGGTGCCCGTGCCACCGATGCCGCCCCGTGACCCTCAGCCCGACCGCGAGGGCCCAGGCCCGCTCGTGTGGGTCCTCGCCCTCGTGGCCGCCGCCGCACTCGGGCTCCTGCTGTGGCAGCTCCTGCGCGATGAGGACACGGCCACACCGACTCCGACGCCCTCGGTCGCGACGTCGGAGGCGCCGGCCACGTCAGCCCCTCCGAGCACGACGCCCCCGCCGACCACCGCCGCCCCGACGCCCACCCCGACCACCGAGGCGCCCACACCGACACCCGAGCCGGACCTCGCGGGTGAGGTGACCACTGCACTGTCCGCGTTCTCGGACGAGGTCGGCGCCCTCCAGCGGGCGGACCTCCTCGACCCGGACAGCGCCAAGGTGCTCGACGACATCGTCCGAGACATCCGTCAGGGCGTGCGTCAGGACGAGCCGGACAAGGTCGCCGCGGAGACCGACAAGCTCGTCGAGGAGTACGACAAGCTCGTCGACTCGGGGGCGATCACCACCGAGGCAGCGCTGCGCCTCGACCCGCTCCTCGCCGACCTGACCGACGCGGTCGACGCCTACGCCGCGTGACGACCACTGCCGGTCGACGCGGCCGACGTCGGCGTCACGGAGGAACGCGAAAGGCCCCGAACCTGGTGGTTCGGGGCCTTGTCGCGTGGTGTCCGAGGGGGGACTTGAACCCCCATGCCCAATAAGGGCACTAGCACCTCAAGCTAGCGCGTCTGCCAATTCCGCCACCCGGACGAGTGGTGCGGGAGCGGCCAGGGGAGGCCGTCCTGCGACCCGGAACATTACACGCAACCTGCGCCGGACCGAAATCCGTTCCGCCGCCCTCGACCGACCCGCGGACACCCCGCACGCCTAGGGTGGGGCCATGCACGAGACCGTGAACCGGGCCGAGGACGAGGTCGTCCAGATCTGCCAGGACCTGATCCGCATCGACACGAGCAACTTCGGGGACGGCAGCGGCCCCGGGGAGGCGCAGGCCGCCGCCTACGTCGTGGAGAGCCTGCGCGAGGTGGGGCTCGAGCCCCAGACCTTCGAGAGCGACCCGGGTCGGGTCAGCGTCGTGGTCCGCATCCCCGGCGCGGACCGTTCGCGCGGCGCGCTGTGCATCCACGGCCACCTCGACGTCGTCCCGGCCAACGCCGCGGACTGGTCGGTCGACCCGTTCTCGGGTGAGCTGCGCGACGGCTGCGTGTGGGGCCGCGGCGCGGTGGACATGAAGGACATGGACGCGATGATCCTCGCGTGCGTGCGCGAGCTCGCCCGCACCGGGACGCGTCCCTCCCCGTGACCTCGTCATCGTGTTCTTCGCCGACGAGGAGGCCGGCGGCCGCAAGGGGTCGCACTTCCTCGTCGAGCAGCACCCCGAGGTCTTCGAGGGCGTCACCGAGGCGATCAGCGAGGTCGGTGGCTACAGCGTCACCGTGACCGACCGCGACGGCACCGAGCGGCGCACCTACCTGCTCCAGACCGCGGAGAAGGGCATCTCGTGGATGCGGCTGACCGCGCACGGTCGTGCCGGGCACGGGTCGGTGCCCAACGACGAGAACGCGATCGTTCGCCTCGCCGAGGCGATCTCACGGATCGCGGCCCACAAGTGGCCCCGCGAGTACATCCCGTCGGTGCGCACCCTGCTCGACGGCCTGAGCGACCTCACGGGGACCAGCTGGTCGGACGAGGACCTCGAAGAGCTGCTCGACCACCTCGGCGGCGCCCAGGGTTTCGTGCGCGGCACCCTGCAGGACACGAGCAACGTCACGATGCTCGACGCCGGCTACAAGCACAACGTCATCCCGCAACACGCCAGCGCCAACGTCGACTGCCGCTTCCTTCCCGGGCACGAGGACCAGCTCCTCGAGACCATCCGCGACCTCGCCGGTGAACACGTGAGCGTGGAGGTGCTGCATCGCGACATCGCGCTCGACGCACCCTTCGAGGGTGACCTCGTCGAGGCGATGGTCGCCGCCCTGCGCACCGAGGACCCGGATGCCGTGGTGCTGCCCTACTGCCTGTCCGGCGGCACCGACAACAAGGCGCTGTCGCTGCTCGGCATCACCGGTTACGGGTTCGCGCCCCTGCGGCTGCCGGCCGATCTCGACTTCGCGCCGATGTTCCACGGCGTCGACGAGCGCGTCCCCGTCGACGCGCTCCACTTCGGTGCCAGGGTGCTCGGCCGCCTCATCGCGACGTGCTGATCGAGCGCCGGGCTCGGATGATCCGGCGCCGCAGCCGGGTGCGGGTGCGACCCCCGACGTAGATCAGCGTGCGGTCCAGCTCCCAGTGCCCGTACTCGGCGTGCTCGGTGAGCAGGCGGCGGATGTCGCCGCGTCCGACCTCCCGGCCGAAGGTCAGGGTGAGGTACTCGTACTCGACCATCGCCATATTGTGCCGGGCGGACCGGTACCGTCGACATCATGAGCGCCGACCCGCGTGCCGCACTGAACCAACTCTTCTCCGCCTTCGAACGTCACCTGGAGGCAAGCAGCACCCGCCACGGCGACGACGACCCCTCGGTGGTCGCGGCCTACGAGGATCTCGCCGACGCCTTCGAGGTCTACGACGGGGCGCTCTACGACGCCTTCGGCGAGATGACGCCCCTGGACATCTACACCGATGACGGTGAGGGGGAACGCGACGACGACGAGGACGACGGCACCGATGAGGTCGACGCCCACGACGACGAGGACGGCGACGACGCCCACCTGTACGCGGGCCTGGACGACGACATCGACTTCGAGGACGACGACGAGTCGGACGACGATGACGATGACGACGACGACGAGTCAGCGGACGACGAACCGGATGCCGGCAGCGAACGCTGAGCGAACGGCATCCGACTCGGCTGTGGTGTGAATCAGCTGTGGTCGAGCGAGACCTCGTCGAGGGCCGCGACGATCTGGTCGGGCAGCTCGACGTCCTCGACCTCGAGCAGCGCAGCGAGCTGGGTCGGCGTGCGGGGGCCGATGATCGGCGCCGCGACGCCGCGCCGGTCTCGCACCCAGGCCAGGGCCACGACCGCGGGCGCGACCCCGAGGCCGCTCGCCGCGGTGCGCACCGCCTCGACGACCCCGCTCGTGTGCTCGCCCACGTGTCGCGAGGCGAACCGGCCGAACTCCTCCGAGGCCAGCCGGGAGTCCGCCGTCACGGTCGTGCGGTAGCGCCCCGCCAGCACCCCGCGACCGAGCGGTGACCAGGGGAGCAGCCCGAAACCGAGGGCGCCGGCGGCATCCACGATCTCGTGCTCGGGACCGCGGGCCACGAGGCTGTACTCCACCGAGTTGGCCACGAGGGGCACCCCGGATGCCGTGAGCAGCGACATCGTGCGCGCCGCCTGCCAGCCCACGTGGTTGGAGACCCCCACGTACCGCGCCCGGCCCGACTGCACCGCCCACAGCAGCGCGCTCACGGTCTCCTCGATGGGGGTGTGCTCGTCCCAGGAGTGCGCGAGCCACACGTCGACGTGGTCGGTGCGCAGGCGCCGCAGGGAGGTGTCGAGCTGCGTCATCATCGCCCGACGCGAGCAGTCCACGACCCGTGACCCCGTCGCGCGGCTGATGCCCGACTTCGTGACGAGCACGACCTCGTCACGGTCGGGGCCCTGGAGGAAGTCACCGAGCAGCTCCTCGGACGCTCCGCCGGCATAACCGTGCGCCGTGTCGACGAGGGTGCCTCCGGCCGAGCGGAAGAGCCCGAGCAGGTCGCGCGCGTCCTCGGGGGAGGTGCGGGTACCCCAGGCCATCGTCCCGAGGCCGAGCCGGGACACGGCCAGGCCGGAGGCGCCGAGGCGTCGGGTGAGCATGGCGGGCACCCTATCGCCCGCGGCCATCGCTACCGTGGAGCCCATGCGACTGGCGATCACCTGCGGCTATGCGGGCATGGGACTCGGCACGGACACCCTCGAGCTCGTCCAGGAGGCCGAGGGCCTGGGCTATGCGCAGGCCTGGGTGGCCGAGGCCTACGGATCGGATGCCCCGACCGTGCTCGCCTGGCTCGGCGCCCGGACGAGCACCATCGGGCTCGGGGCCGGCGTCATGCAGATCCCGGCGCGCACGCCGGCGATGACCGCCATGACCGCTGCCACCCTCGACACCCTCTCCGACGGTCGCTTCCACCTCGGGCTCGGTGTCTCCGGGCCGCAGGTCAGCGAGGGCTGGCACGGGGTGCGGTTCGCCGCCCCGCTCCAACGCACCCGGGAGTACGTCGACGTCGTGCGGATGGCCCTGCGTCGCGAGCAGGTGTCGTACGCCGGCGAGCACGTGACGCTCCCGCTGCCCGACGGCCCCGGCAAGGCCCTCCGGCTCACCATCCGCCCGCCCCGCCCCGACCTGCCGATCTACCTCGCCGCCGTCGGGCCGCGGAACCTTCGCCTGGCCGGCGAGATCGCCGACGGCTGGCTCGGCATCTTCTTCTCACCCGAGCACAGCGCCGACATGCTGGATGCCGTGCGCGCCGGTCGCGAGGTCCGCGCGGCATCCGAGGTGGGCGCGGGGGACGGCCAGGGCGACCTGATGGCCGGGTTCGACGTCGTCGTGACCGTGCCCGTCGTCGTGACCGACGACCTCGAGGCCGGGCGGGCGGCCGTGGCCGACTACACCGCCCTCTACATCGGGGGGATGGGCAGCCGCGACCAGAACTTCTACAACACCCTCGCCCGGCGGATGGGGTTCGACGACGCGGCCGACGAGATCCAGGACCTCTACCTCGCCGGTCGGCCACGTGATGCTGCGGCGGCCGTGCCGTTCGAGCTCGCGGACGCCACGGCCCTCATCGGCCCGCCGGAACGGATCGCCGAGCGCATCGGCCGGTACGCCGCGGCGGGGGTCACGACGCTGAGCGTGGCGCCGTTCGCGACGACGACCGTCGAGCGTGCCGGGGTGCTGCGCACCGTGGCGACGGCGCTGAGCGCCTCCACCGGCTGAGCGGCGGCCACCCGCCGCCGGCCGCTACGATGGCCCGTCCGTCCTCGCGCACCGTCCAAGGAGATCCATGTCCCTCGCACCACCGGCCTTCGAGGTCGTCATGCTCGGCGGGGACATCGGGGTGTACTCGCTCGCGCGCGCCTTCCACGAGGCCTTCGGGGTGCGCTCGACCGTGATCTCGCGGATCGCGACCGGGCCGGTCGACTCGGCGATCATCGACAACGTGCTCCTCGGTGCCGACGCGAGCAACGAGGACCACATCGCCGAGCTGCTGCGTCGCGGACGTGAGCGGCAGGCCGCCGACAGCAGATCCGGCAGGGACGGCACGCCCGTCATCCTCCTCGCGAACACGGACGGCTACGCGCGCCTGTTCGCCACGCACCGGGCCGAGCTCGACGCGTTCTACCGCATCTCCCTCGTCGACGAGGCCACCCTCGACCAGGTCTCGGACAAGGGCCGCTTCGCCGAGGCGTGCACCGAGGTCGGTGTCCCCACGCCGGTCACCCACATCGAGGACTTCTCCGGAGCGGGTGCGCCGGACTGGGCCCCGTCCCCGCTGGAGATCCCGTTCCCCGTCGTCGCCAAGGCCGCCGCCTCGAGCGTGCACGAGCTCGTCGACTACCCGGGCAAGAAGAAGGTCAACTTCATCCAGACCCGCGCCGAGCTCGACGACCTCTGGCGCAGGCTGCGCGACGCCGGGTTCCGGGACCGGTTCATCGTCCAGGAGCTCGTGCCCGGTGACGACACGTGGATGCGGTCGGTCACCGCGTACCGGGACCACCGCGGCACGGTCACCCTCATGTGCACCGCCCAGGTGCTCCTCGAGGAGCACACCCCGTCCGCGCTCGGCAACCCGTGCGCGATGATCACGACGCCGTTCCCCGAGGCGATGGCTCACGCGCGGGCGCTGCTCGACCACCTCGACTACCGCGGCTTCGCGAACTTCGACGCCAAGGTCGACCCGCGCGACGGCTCCTTCCGGTTCCTCGAGGTCAACCCCCGGATCGGGCGGAACAACTACTACGTCACCGGAGCCGGCGCCAACGTCGCCCGCTTCATCGTCGCCGACCTCGTCGAGGACCGCGCCGCCGAGCCCGTCACGGTGACGAACGAGATCGTCTACTCCGTGGTGCCGAAGCGGCTCCTGCTCCGCTACATCACCGACCGGGCGCTGCGACGCCACGTCGAGCAGGTGATGCGCAAGGGCATCGTCCATCCGCTGCGCTACCGCGCCGAGGGCCCGAAGCGGCGGCTCTACGTGCTCGTCGCCAAGGCGAACCACGTCAAGAAGTTCCTCACGCACTACCCGCGGCCGACCGAGAGCGGCTTCTGAGGCCCGCGATCCGCCGGTCTACAGCCAGCCGCTTCGCTTGAACGCGCGGTAGAGCCCGCCGCAGATCGTCGCCATGAGCGTGAGCACGACGAAGTAGCCGTAGCGGAACTGGCCGTCACCCACCCCGATGCTCGCCGTGAGCTCGGGCATGAACTCGAAGTTCATCCCGTAGATCCCGGCGATCATCGTCGGCACCGCGGCGATGGCCACCCACGCCGAGATCCGCCGCATGTCGGAGTTCTGCTGCACGCTGACCTGGGCCAGGTGCGCCCCGAGGACGTCGGTGAGCAACCGGTCGTAGGAGTCGACGTGCTCGATGACCGACTGCAGGTGGTCGGACACGTCGCGGAACAGCAGCCGCAGCTCGTTCTCGGTGACCCGCGAGTCCTCGCTGCCGTGCAGCGCCTGGAGTGGCGCCGCGAGCGGGGCTGCGGCCCGGCGGAACTCGAGCACCTCGCGCTTGAGCCGGTAGATCGTCGCGGAGTCGACCCGGTCGCCGGAGAAGACCAGGGTCTCGATGTCCTCGAGGTCGGTGCCCAGCTCTTCCTCGATGACCCGGTAGGTGTCCACGATCGTGTCGACGATGGCGTGGAGCACCCCCATGGGTCCGTGACGCAGCAGGTCCGGGTCGTCCTCGAGCCGGTGGCGCAGACCCGCGAGCGGGCTCGCCTCGCCGCGGCGCACGGTGACGAGGAAGTGGTCGCCGACGAAGCACATGAGCTCGCCGGTCTCGATGTCCGAGGACTCCTCGATGTAGCGCAGGGGCTTGAGGACCACGAAGACGCTGCCGTCGTAGAGCTCGACCTTGGCCCGCTGGCGCCCCTTGATCGCGTCCTCGACAGCGAGCGGGTGCAGCGCGAGCTCCTCGTTGACCTCGTCGAACTCGGCCTGCGTGGGGTCCTTGAGCCCGATCCACAGGAAGTCTCCGGACCCGCCCGACGTCCTCCGCAGGTCCGCCAGCTCGTCGCTGAGGTCGCCGCAGGGTCGGCGCACGCCGCCGACGTAGATGGCCTGGTCCACGATCACGCCTGCATTGTGTCGGATCGGGAGCGGTGTCGGCCGAGCGGATGCCGTTTCGCGGCATACAGTTCCCCCGTGGCCATCGTCCTGCTCCTGCGCCACGGCCACTCGACCGCGAACGAGCAGGGCGTCCTCGCGGGGTGGACGCCCGGGGTGGGTCTGACCGACCGGGGTCGGGAACAGGCCGGGAACGTCGCACAGCGGCTGCAGTCGCTCACCATCGCGCGGACCGTCTCCAGCCCCCTCCAGCGCTGCGCCGAGACCGCCGCCATCGCCCTGGCCGGTCACGACGTCGTCGTCGACGACCGGCTCGGGGAGTGCCACTACGGTGCCTGGACCGGCCTCCCGCTCGGGCAGGCCGCCAAGGACGACCTGTGGCGCGTCGTCCAGGACGACCCGGAGTCGGCGACCTTCCCATCCCACGAGGTGTTCCGGGCCGAGTCCCTGCGCGAGATGGCCGACCGCGTCGTCGGGGCCGTGCGAGCCCTGGACGCCGAGGTCGAGGCAGCGCACGGCGCGGATGCCGTCTGGGTCGCGGTGAGCCACGGCGACCCGATCAAGTCGGTCGTGGCCGAGGCGGTGGGCGCCGGCCTGTCCGGCCTGCAGCGGGTGCGGGTGGACCCGGGCAGCCTGTCGGCCGTGCAGATCACCCCGACCCGGATGGTCCTCCTCGCGAGCAACACGGCCGAGGGCGACCTGCGGGCCCTGGTGTCGGTGCCGAAGCACACCCCGACGGGGGACTCGGAGGTCGGCGGGGGATCGGGCGTCGCACCCGACTGACCTGTGGGTAGGCTTGTTGCAAATCAGTCGCAACAAGCATTCCACCGGCAGGAGCTCGCGTGCACGTCCCGGACGGCTTCCTCGACGCCACGACGTCCATGGCGACCGCCGTGGTCGCCGTCGGCGCCGTGGCCTACTCCCTGCGCGGAGCCCGGCGCGAGCTCGACGACCGGGTCGCGCCGCTCGCCGGCCTCGTCGCGGTCTTCGTCTTCGCGGCTCAGATGGTCAACTTCCCGGTGGGGGCCGGCACGTCAGGCCACCTGCTCGGGGGAGCGATGGCGGCGGTGCTCGTCGGCCCGCGAACCGCCACCATCTGCCTCACCGTCGTCGTCACCGTGCAGGCCCTGCTCTTCGCCGACGGCGGCGTGAGCGCGCTCGGCACCAACGTCCTGCTGCTGGCGGTCGTCGGTCCGTGGGTCGGCTATGCGGCGTTCGTCGCCGCTCGCGCCGTCCTTCCCTCGCGGCTGGCTTCGGTTCCGGTCGCGGCCGGCTTCGGCGCCCTCGTCTCGGTGCTGGCTGCCGCAATGGTCTTCGTCGGGCTCTACGCCGTCGGCGGGGCAGCGCCCGTCCCCCTCGACTCCCTGGTCGCGGCGATGGGCACGTGGCACCTGTTCATCGGCCTCGGCGAGGCCGTCATCACCTTCCTCGTCGTGTCGAGCCTGGTCGCGACCCGCCCCGACCTCGTGTTCGGGGCCCGGCCGGTCCTGCCCCGCACGGAACTCGTCGTCCGGTCGGGGGCCACGGCATGAGGCGCCCCAGCACCCGCACGGTGCTCCTCGTCGGGCTGGCCGTCTCCCTGCTCATCGCGGCGGTGGTGTCGGCGTGGGCATCGGCCCACCCCGACGGGCTCGAGCACGTCGCGCAGAGCCTCGGTTTCGCCGGCAGCGCCCAGGACTCGGTGACCTCCGGGTCGCCGCTCGCCGACTACAGCGCGCCGGGCGTCGAGGACGCGCGCCTGTCGGGAGGCCTGGCCGGGGTGCTGGGCGTCGCGGTCGTCGGGCTCGTCATGGCCGCCCTGCTCACGTGGCTGCGCCGCGGCGCACCCGCCCGGGAGAGGTGACGTGGGCGCCGGCCACTCCACCCACCTGCACGTCCACGGCACCTCGACCCTGCACCGTCTTCCGGCCCACGCCAAGCTCGTCGGCCTCGTGCTGTTCGTGCTCGCGGTCGTCTCCGTCCCTGCCGGTCACCCCTGGGTGCTCGCAGGCCTGCTCGCCGTGTCGGCCGTGGTGCTGGCCTCGAGCGGGGTGGCTCCCCGTCACCTGGTGCCGCGCCTCGTGGTGGCCCTGCCCGTCGTCGTCTTCGCCGCTCTCCTGCCCTTCGTGGCCACGGGCCCCGAGCAGGCCCTCGGGCCGTTCACGGTGAGCACCACCGGGCTGTCCGCAGCCTGGGCGGTGCTCACCAAGGGCCTGACCGGGGTGCTCGCCGCCGTCGCCTTCGCGGTGACGACCAGCCCCACCGACCTCGTCGCCGCCCTCCAGCGGCTGCGGGCCCCGTCGCTCGTCGTGCTCGTGCTCTCGTTCATGGTCCGCTACCTCGGCGTCGTCACCGACGAGCTGAGCCGGATGAGCATCGCGCGCCGGTCACGGGCGTTCCGGGGCCGCGGCGTGCGGGCCTGGCCGGTCCTCGCCGCCAGCTCCGGGGCGCTGTTCGTCCGCAGCTACGAGCGGGGCGAGCGCGTGCACCTGGCCATGCTCAGCCGGGGCTTCACCGGCCGCCTCCCCGACCTCGCCGAGGTCGTCACCACACCGACCCAGTGGGCGCTCGCGGTGACGCCCGCGCTCGTGGCGGCCACGGCATCCGTGCTGGTGAGGATGCCGTGAGCGTCCCCGTCCTCGACCTGCGCGGCGTCGCCTACGCGTACCCCGGAGGCCACCAGGCCCTCTTCGGCGTCGACCTCCACGTCCACCGCGGGGAGCGGGTGGCGCTGCTCGGCCCGAACGGCGCCGGCAAGACCACGCTGGTGCTGCACCTGAACGGCATCCTCGTGCCGGGTCGGGGGAGCGTCACCGTCTCCGGGCTGCCCGTCGCCCCCGAGAACCTCCTCGAGGTGCGGCGGCGGGTCGGCATCGTCTTCCAGGACCCCGACGACCAGCTGTTCATGCCCACCGTGCGCGACGACGTCGCCTTCGGCCCGGCCAACCTCGGGCTGCGCGGAGCCGAGCTCGAGGCGCGCGTGGTCGAGGCGCTGACGCTGGTGGGCGTCGCCGACCTCGCGGACCGGGCCCCGCACCACCTGTCCTTCGGCCAGCGACGGCGGGTGGCCATCGCCACCGTGCTGGCGATGCGGCCCGAGATCCTCGTGCTCGACGAGCCCTCGTCCAACCTCGACCCCGCCTCGCGCCGCGAGCTGGCCGAGATCCTGCGGTCGCTGGACGTCACGGTGCTCATGGTCACCCACGACCTGCCGTACGCGGTGGAGCTCTGCGAGCGATCGGTCGTGCTGTCCGAGGGCACCGTGGTCGCCGACGGGGCGACCCGGGCGGTGCTCGGCGACGCAGCGCTCATGGCTCGACACCGCCTCGAGCTGCCCGCCGGGTTCTCGATCTAGGGTGGTGTCCATGCCCACCACCGTCTTCGACCCACCCGAGCGCTTCGTCGCCGGGACCGTGGGGCCTCCCGGCGGCCGCACCTTCTTCCTCCAGGCCAGTGGCAACGGTGTCCTGTACTCCGTGTCCCTGGAGAAGGTGCAGGTCAGCGTGCTGGCTGACCGCGTCAACGACGTGCTCGACGAGCAGGCCGACGGGTTGGCGACCGAGCCGATCGGCGACGGTGACGTCGACCCGCTCGCGACCCCCATCGAGGACGAGTTCCGCGTCGACACGCTGTCACTGGCCTGGGACACGGCGCGCCGCGTCATCGTCATCGAGTGCCACGACCAGGACCCGGCCGAGACCGAGCTCGCCGAGGCACTCGAGGAGGGAGCCGTCGGTGGGGTCGGAGAGGTCACGACCCTGCGCGTCGTCATGGCACCAGCACAGGCCCGGGCCTTCGCCCGTCGCTGCGCCCGGGTCGTGAGCGCCGGCCGTCCCGCCTGCCCGTTCTGCGGCCAGCCGCTGGACCCGACCGGTCACATCTGCCCCCGTGCCAACGGCTACCGACGCTGAGCTCGTCGACCTGCTGACCACCGGGGCGCTCATCCCGGTCGGTCGCATCGTCGACTCCTCCAACGGGGCCCTGCTGTGTTCCGTCGGAGATCCGGCTGAGGGCTCCGAGCCGGTGCTGGTCATCCACAAGCCCGAGGCCAGCGAGCGGCCCCTCTGGGACTACCCCGACGGCACGCTCATCGCGCGCGAGCGCGCGGCCTACCTCGTGAGCGGTGCCGGCCGGTTCGACGTCGTGCCCCCGACGGTGCTGCGCGACGGTCCCCTCGGGCACGGCTCGGTGCAGCTGTGGGTCGGACCGCTCGAGGGTCAGCGTGAGCCGCTCGTCGACGTCACCGCGGCGGATGCCGTGCCGCCCGGTTGGCTCGTCGTGCTCGAGGGGCAGACCCCCGAGGGTGAGCCGGTCGTGGTCTCGCACAGCGCCGAGCCGGCCCTGCGCACCGTCGCCGTGCTCGATGCGGTGCTCAACAACTCCGACCGCAAGGGCAGCCACCTGATGCGCGACGGCGACATCGTCCGCGGGTGCGACCACGGGGTCAGCCTGGGCATCGAGCCGAAGCTGCGCACCGTGCTCTGGGGCTGGGCGGGGCAGGAGATCCCCGAGGCCGACCTGGGCCGTCTCGACGCGCTCCTCGCTGCGCTCACCGGGGGGCTGGCGGCCGAGCTCGCGCCCCTCCTCACGGCATCCGAGATCACCACCCTGACGGACCGGACGCGGGCGCTGCTGCGCACGAGACGGCATCCGGTCCCGCACCCGGGGTGGCCCGCGATCCCGTGGCCGGCCCTGTAGCCCGCGACACGTAGTCTTGCCCGGTGAAGTCGTGGCCCCCGCCGTTCGTTCCCGCCGTGCCAGGTCAGGGTGAGCCCCTCGCCCTCTTCGACACCCAGAGCCGCTCGGTCCGCCGGGTCGAGGCCGGGCCCGTCGCGAGGCTCTACGTCTGCGGCATCACGCCCTACGACGCGACCCACCTCGGGCACGCCGCGACCTACGTGACCTTCGACCTCGTCGGGCGCGCCCTGCGCGACGCGGGCCACGAGGTCGAGTACGTGCAGAACGTCACGGACATCGACGACCCGCTGCTCGAGCGGGCCGCTCGCGACGGTCGCGACTGGCGCGAGCTCGCCACGGCGGAGATCGACCTGTTCCGCGAGGACATGACGGCGCTCGGGGTCATCCCGCCGATGGCCTACGTCGGGGTCGTCGAGTCGATGCCCGAGATCACGGATGCCGTGCGGGCCCTCGTCGCCTCCGGCGCGGCCTACGGCGTGAGCGTGCCGGAGGGGGAGGGCACCGGCGAGGACGTCTACCTCGACCTCGGGAGCGCCCCCACGTTCGGTGAGGTGTCCGGCTGGTCGAGCGAGCAGATGGATGCCGTGTTCGCCGACCGCGGCGGGGACCCCGAGCGCTCGGGCAAGCGCAGCCGGTTCGACCCGCTGCTCTGGCGCGCCGCTCGCGACGGCGAACCGTCCTGGGACGACGACGTGCTCGGGGCCGGTCGGCCGGGCTGGCACATCGAGTGCACGGCGATCTCGCTGGGGCACCTCGGTCACCCCTTCGACATCAAGGGCGGCGGCAGCGACCTGGTCTTCCCGCACCACGAGATGAGCGCCGTGCAGGCCGTGGCGCTCACCGGTGGCGAGGTGTTCGCCCGGCACTACGTGCACCAGGCGATGGTCGGCTACGAGGGCGCCAAGATGAGCAAGTCCAAGGGCAACCTCGTGCTCGTGTCGCGGATGCGTGCCGACGGGGTCGACCCCATGGCGATCCGGCTCGTCCTGCTCGCGCAGCACTACCGCACCGAGTGGGAGTACACGCCCGACCTGCTCGACGTGGCCGTCGCGCGGTTGGAGCGGTGGCGCGAGGCGCTGTCGGTCAACGAAGGTGCCGACCCGGCATCCACGATCGCGGCGGTGCGAGCGGCGGTGGCCGACGACCTGGACACCCTTGCTGCCCTGGCCGCGATCGACGCGTGGGCCGAGCGCACGCTCGCCGGCCAGTGGGACGACGCCGTCGCCCCCGGGGTGCTGGCTCGCACGATCGACGCGGTCCTCGGCATCCGCCTCTGACCCGCTGAGGAGTCTCGACCTACGGCTCGTCGGTGCCGCGGCGGCGCAGGTAGCGCTCGAACTCCTTGGCGATGGCGTCACCGCTGGCCTCGGGGAGGTCGGCGGTGTCCTGGGCCTCCTCGAGGCTCTCGACGTACTCGGCGACCTCGCTGTCCGAGGACGCGAGCTCGTCGATGCCGCGCTCCCAGGCGCGCGAGTCCTCGTCGAGGTCAGCGTGCTCGATGGGTGCGTCGAGCAGCTCCTCGAGGCGGCTCACGAGGGCCAGCGTCGCCTTGGGTGAGGGGGAGTGGCCCGCGTAGTGCGGGACGGCCGCCCACGCGGAGACCGACGCGATGCCGACCTGGTTCGCGGCATCCGCGAGAACACCGACGATGCCGGTCGGGCCCTCGTACGAGCTCATCTCGAGGTCGTGGCGGTGCCGCGTGTCCTCGCTGTCGGCGGTCGCGGAGACCGGGATCGGCCGGGAGTGGGCGACGTCGGCCATCAGCGCCCCCAGCGTGACGACCATGGAGACGTCGACGGCCTGGGCGAGCTCCATGAGCTCGATCGCGAAGGCACGCCAGCGGAAGGACGGCTCGACGCCCTGCACGAGCACGACGTCGCGCCCGAGCGAGGTGTTGGTCGCGATGAGCACTCGGGTCGTGCGCCAGCTGATCCGGCGCTTGCCGCCCTCGAGCAGCACGCGCGGGCGGTTGACCTGGAAGTCGTAGTAGTCCTCGGGGTCGAGCGCGGCGACGACCTCGGCGTCCCAGATGTCGGCCAGGTGCTCGACGACGGCACTCGCGGCCTCGCCGGCGTCGTTCCACCCCTCGAAGGCCGCGATCATCACCGCGTCCTTCAGTTCGGGCAGGTCGTCGAGCTCGATCACCAGGGCCTCCTCGTCGTCGGAACACCACCCTACGGCTCCCTAGACTCTGACCCCATGAGCCTCCCCGCAGCAGTCCTCTGGGACATGGACGGAACCATCGTCGACACCGAGCCCTACTGGATCGCCGCCGAGCACGACATCGTCGAGGAACACGGCGGCACGTGGAGCGAAGAGCTCTCCCACCAGCTCGTTGGTCAGGACCTGCTCGTGGCAGCGACCTTCATCCGGGACAACTCCGCTGTGGAGTGGTCACCCGAGCAGATCGTCGACGAGATGCTGGACCGCGTCATCGTCAAGGTGCGCGAGCACATGCCGTGGCGCCCGGGTGCGCGCGAGCTGCTGACTGCCCTGAAGGAGGAGGGGGTGCCGAGCGCGCTCGTCACGATGTCGTGGCGCTCATTGGCGGATGCCGTGCTGGCCGCGCTGCCCGACGGCACCTTCGACGTCGTGGTCACCGGCGACGAGGTGTCGCACGGCAAGCCGCACCCGGAGCCCTACCGGGCAGCCGCCCGCCTGCTCGGCGTGTCGCCGGAGGACTGCGTGGCGATCGAGGACTCACCGACCGGTGTCCGATCGGCCGTCGCAGCCGGCGTGCCGACGCTGGCCGTGCCGCACGTCGTCACGGTGCCGGAGATGGCGGGTGCCGTGCACCTGGACTCGCTGGCCGGGATCACGCCGAGCCGGTTGGCCGAGCTCGGACGGCAGGCCCTGGCGACCGCGAACCCCTGACACCGCGTCGGACGCAGCCGAGCTCGTTGCGCTTGGCAGACTGGGGTGATGGCCGACGACGTCGTGGACATCAGTGCAAAGTTCGATCTCTTCTCAGCGCTGTGGTCGCCCAAGCTGGTGGCGCGCCTCAATGACTACGAGGTCAAGCTCGTCAGGATCAGGGGAGAGTTCGTCTGGCACACGCACGACGACACGGACGAGCTGTTCCTCGTGATCGACGGACAGCTGACGATCCAGCTGCGTGATCGCGACGTTGTGCTCGGGCCCGGCCAGCTGTTCGTGGTTCCTCGCGGGGTCGAGCACTGCCCACGGGCCGACCAGGAGGTCAAGGCGTTGCTGCTCGAGCCGGCAGGCACCGTCAACACCGGCGATGCCGGCGGCGAGCTGACTGCCGTCGTCGAGCCGCTCTAGCTCGTTCGACGGAGTCATCTCAGCTCGAAGAAGAGGAAGCAGATGAACGATCTGCCGTCCGCCGTGGGCAGCAGCTCTGCCGGGTGTCGTAGTCAGCAGCAGGGGCAGAGTCAGTCATCAGCGGGCACCGCCTCGCCCGAACGGGCCGGGTCCAACGCGAGCGTGCTGGCCCCTTCGGGCAGCGGGGGAGGGGTGCCGCCCCACGCCGGGCACAGGTCCTTGAAGTCGCACCAGTCGCACAGCCTGGAGGTGCGCGGACGCCAGTCGCCGGTGCGCGCGGCGTTCGCCACGGCATCCCAGATGGCCCGCACGTTGCGCTCGACGGCGAGCAGGTCGCGCTCGTCCGGGGCGTAGCGCACGACCTCGCCGTTGCCGAGGTAGACCAGCTGCAGCAGCGCCGGGATCGTGCCGTGGATGCGCCACAGCACGAGCGCGTAGAACTTCATCTGGAACAGGGCCTTGGCCTCGAAGAGCTCACTGGGGGAGCGGCCGGTCTTGTAGTCGACGACCCGCATCGCCCCGTCAGGGGCGACGTCGAGGCGGTCGACGTACCCGCGCAGGGTCAGCCCCTCGACCTCGGCCTCGACGTAGAGCTCGCGGGCAGCGGGCTCGAGCCGCGTGGGGTCCTCGAGCTCGAACCACTTCTCGACGAGGGTGCCCGCCGCCGCGAACCAGGACTCCGAGGTGAGCAGCTCGTCGTCCTCGATCATGGTCGCCAGCTCGGGGCGCTCCTCGACCAGCGCGAGCCAGCGGGGCTCGACGAGGGCCAGTGCCGCTGTAGGGGTGCGCTCGGAGGCGGGCAGGTCGAAGAGGTGCTCGAGCACGGCGTGCACCAGCGTCCCGCGCGCCGCAGCCGGCGACGGCGGGCCCTCGAGCTTGTCGATCGTCCTGAACCGGTAGAGCAGGGGGCACTGCTTGAAGTCCGCGGCGCGGCTCGGGGACAGTGCGGGAGTCATGGGGCACACGGTATGCGCCACCCCCGACACCGGCGGCGCGCCATCCACAGGCCCCTCGGGAATCAGTCCTCGGGCTGGTAGCCGAGGTTGGGGCCGAGCCAGCGCTCGGCGGTGCGCAGGTCCCAGCCCTTGCGTTCGGCATACGACTCCACCTGGTCGCGCCCGAGGCGTCCCACGACGAAGTACTGGCTCTGCGGGTGCGCGAAGTAGAACCCGGACACGGACGCTCCCGGCCACATCGCCATCGACTCCGTGAGCCGGATGCCGGTGCGCTCCTCGCCCCCGAGCATCGCCATGAGCGTCTCCTTCTCGGTGTGCTCCGGGCACGCGGGGTAGCCCGGAGCAGGCCGGATGCCGGCGTAGCGCTCGTGGATGAGGTCGTCCATCGACAGGTGCTCGTCCGGGGCGTACCCCCAGAGCTCGCGCCGCACCTTCTCGTGCAACCGCTCGGCAAAGGCCTCGGCGAGCCGGTCGGCCAGGCTCTCGAGCAGGATCGCCGAGTAGTCGTCGAGGTCGGCCTTGAACCGCGCGAGGTGCTCCTCGAGCCCGAGCCCGGCCGTCACCGAGAAGGCCCCGATGTGGTCGGCGAGGCCGGTCTCCTTGGGTGCCACGAAGTCGGACAGGCACTTGTTCGGCACCCCCTCGCGGTGCTGACCCTGCTGGCGCAGGCCGCGCAAGGTCGTGAGCACCGTCGTGCGGGCCTCGTCGGCGTACACCTCGACGTCGTCGCCCACCCCGTTGGCCGGGAAGATGCCGACGACCCCACGAGCGCGCACCCAGTGCTCGCGCTCCATCCGGTCGAGCATGGCGTTCGCGTCGGCGAGCAACGAGCGCGCCTGCTCCGACGTGGCCGCGTTGTTCAGCACGTCGGGGTAGCGACCCTTGATCTCCCACGCCGAGAAGAACGGTGTCCAGTCGATGTAGGGGCGCAGCTCGGCGACGGGGAAGTCCTCCCAGACCCGGGTGAACTGGGTCGCCGCGCGGTGCCAGTGGGAGTCGGTCGGGCCCGACCAGCGGTCGGTGCTCTGCTGCGCGAGCAGGTGCGGCCGCATCGGCCGGTACGACGACCAGTCGAGCGCCGGCCTGTTGGCCCGCGCCTGCTCCAGGGACGCCAGCGGCCGCTCACCGGACTTCGCAGCGTGCCGCGTGCGGATGGCGTCGAAGTCGGCGCTCACCCCCTCGAGGAAGGGCACCCGCTGCTCGTCGGACAGCAGCTGGCTGACCACCGGCACGGAGCGCGAGGCGTCCTTCACCCACACGACCGGCCCGTGGTACTGCCCGTCGACCTTCACGGCCGTGTGCGCCCGTGAGGTCGTCGCGCCACCGAGCAGCAGCGGGATCTCGAACCCCTGGCGCTCCATCTCGGCCGCCACCCGGACCATCTCGTCCAGGCTCGGGGTGATGAGACCGGACAGCCCGATGATGTCGGCCCCGACCTCCTTGGCCGTGTCGAGGATCTTCTGGGTCGGCACCATGACCCCGAGGTCGATCACGTCGTAGTTGTTGCACTGCAGCACGACGCCGACGATGTTCTTGCCGATGTCGTGGACGTCGCCCTTGACGGTGGCGGTGACGACCAGGCCCTTGCTGCGCTTGCGGGCGGCCTCGTCCTTCTCGGCCTCGATGTAGGGGATGAGGTGCGCCACGGCCTTCTTCATGACGCGCGCCGACTTCACGACCTGCGGCAGGAACATCTTGCCGTCGCCGAACAGGTCACCGACGACGTTCATGCCGTCCATGAGCGGGCCCTCGATGACCTCGAGCGGCCGCCCACCAGCCTGTTCGATCTCCAGGCGCAACACTTCGGTGTCGTCGACGACGAACTCGTCCATGCCCTTGACGAGCGCGTGCGTGATCCGCTCGCGCACCGGGAGCGAGCGCCACTCCTGCGCGGTCTCGTCGGCAACGTCCCCGGTGCCGCGGTACTCCTCGGCGATGGTGAGCAGGCGGTCCGCGGCATCCGGCCGTCGGTTGAGGACGACGTCCTCGATGGCGTCGCGCAGCTTCTCGTCGACGGTGTCGTAGACCTGCAGGGCCCCGGCGTTGACGATGCCCATGTCCATGCCGGCCTTGATGGCGTGGAAGAGGAAGACGGCGTGGATCGCCTCGCGCACCGCGTTGTTGCCGCGGAAGCTGAACGACACGTTGGAGACACCGCCGGACACGAGCGCGTGCGGCAGGTTCTCCTTGATCCAGCGCGTCGCCTCGATGAAGTCGATGCCGTAGGCCGCGTGCTCCTCGATGCCCGTGGCCACCGCGAAGATGTTGGGGTCGATGATGACGTCCTCGGCGGGGAAGCCGACCTGGTCGACGAGCAGGTGGTAGGCCCGTCCACAGATCTCGCGTCGGCGCGCCAGGTTGTCGGCCTGCCCGTCCTCGTCGAACGCCATGACGACGACCGCGGCGCCGTACTTGCGAGCCAGGCGGGCGTGGTCGAGGAAGGCGTCCTCGCCCTCCTTCATCGAGATCGAGTTGATGATCGGCTTGCCCTGGGTGACCTTGAGCCCGGCCTCGATGACCTCCCACTTGCTGGAGTCGACCATGAGCGGCACCCGGCAGATGTCGGGCTCGGTGGCGATGAGCTTGAGGAAGCGGTCCATCGCCGCGACCCCGTCGATCATCCCCTCGTCCATGTTGACGTCGATGACCTGCGCCCCGGCCTCCACCTGCTGGCGGGCCACCCCGAGGGCGGTCGGATAGTCCTCCTCGGTGATCAGCCGGCGAAAGCGCGCCGACCCGGTGATGTTCGTGCGCTCGCCGACGTTGACGAAGAGGCTGTCGCCGTCGATCACGCACGGCTCGAGCCCTGACAGGCGAAGGGCGGGCGGCACCTCGGCGGGAGCACGAGGCACGCCCCGGGTCGACGCGGCCGCGATCGCCTCGATGTGCGCCGGCGTGGTGCCGCAGCACCCGCCGACGATGTTGACCAGACCGGATGCCGCGAACTCGCCGACCACGCGCGCCATCGCCTCGGGCGTCTCGTCGTACTCGCCGAAGGCGTTGGGCAGACCGGCGTTCGGGTGCGCGGAGACGAAGCAGTCGGCGATCCGGGCGAGCTCGGCGACGTAGGGCCGCAGCTCGCCGGCACCGAGGGCGCAGTTCAGGCCGATGGCCAGCGGCCGGGCGTGGCGCACCGAGTACCAGAACGCCTCGGTCACCTGCCCCGACAACGTGCGCCCGGAGGCGTCGGTGATCGTGCCGGAGATCATCACCGGCCAGCGGCGGTCCTGCTCCTCGAAGAGGGTCTCGAGGGCGAAGATCGCGGCCTTGGCGTTCAGGGTGTCGAAGATCGTCTCGACGAGCAGCACGTCCGCGCCGCCGTCGACGAGCCCACGGGCCTGCTCGAGGTAGGCCTCCACCAGCTCGTCGAAGGTGACGTTGCGGGCGCCGGGGTCGTTGACGTCGGGAGAGATGGATGCCGTGCGGTTCGTCGGTCCCAGCGTTCCGAGGACGTACCGCGGACGGTCCGGGGTGCGCGCCGTCATCGCGTCGCACTCGGCCCGTGCGAGCGCCGCGGCGGCGACGTTGAGCTCGTAGGCGACGTCCTGCAGGTCGTAGTCGGCGAGCGAGATGCGTTGCGCGTTGAAGGTGTTCGTCTCGAGCAGGTCGGCCCCCGCCTCGAGGTACGCACGGTGGATGGCACCGATGATCTCGGGCTGGGTCAGCGCCAGGAGGTCGTTGTTGCCCTGCTGGTCGCTGCCGTGGTCGGCGAACCGGGTGCCGCGGTAGTCGGCCTCCGACAACCCGTGGCCCTGGATCATCGTGCCCATGGCGCCGTCGAGAACCAGGACCCGCTCGCGCAGGGCGGCGGTGAGGTCGGCGGTGGCATCAGGGCGGTGCTGCGAAGTCACGTCAGGTCGCCTCGGGTCGGGTGCATTCGTCGAAGGGCCAGTATGCCGGGTGCCTCACGTAGGGTCCGTGGCATGTCCGACCCGCAGCCACCCTCCGGATCGATCCGGCTCGCGCGGGTCGCAGGGGTACCGGTCTACCTCGACCGCACCTGGCTGATCCTCGGCGCGTTCATCGCGTGGACGGGCTGGCAGTCCGGGCGTGACCTCGGAACGGGCACCGGCATCGCGTATGCCGTGTGGCTCGTCGTCGGCATCCTCGCCGCGGTCCTCGGGCACGAGATCGCCCACGCCGTGGCCGCGCGGATGCTCGGCTTCCGGGTGCACCGCATCGTCGCGACCCTCTGGGGAGGGCACACGGCCTACGACGGCACCGGCACGACCCCCGGACGTGCGGCCGTCGTCGCCGTGAGCGGGCCGGTGGCCAACCTCGCCCTCGCGGGGCTGGGAGCGGTGGCGATGGCGACCCTGCCGTGGCCGGCATCCCAGTTCGCGTCGTCGTTCACGATCCTCAACCTGCTCCTCGCGGGCTTCAACCTCCTGCCCGGCCTGCCGCTCGACGGCGGACAGATCGTGCAGTCGCTCGTGTGGAAGGTCAGCGGCCGACGCGACCTCGGCCTGGTCGTCGCGGGCTGGTGCGGCCGTGCAGTCGCGGTCGGCGTCGTCCTCTACTACGTCGTGCTGCCGCTGGCCCAGGGCTCACCCAGCACCTTCACCCTCCTGCTGGCGCTCGTCATGGCGTGGATCCTCTGGACCGGCGCCACGGCCGCGCTGCGCCGCGCCCCCTTCGAGCGCCTGCTCGACCAGCTCGACCCCGATGAGGTCATCGAGCCCGTCGGGCTCGTCGCGGCGACCACCCCGGTCGGTCAGCTCGTGGGGGTGGACCGCCGGCTCATCGCCCTCGACGAGCGCGGCCTGCCGACCCTGCTGCTCCCGTTCCCCTCCGCGGACGCTCCCGACCTGGGCTCGCTCGACCCGGCCACCCCCGTGTCCGCCCTCGTCGTGCGGCTGCCGGACAGCTCGGTGGTCGACCTCCCGCCGGGCGCGGGTGCCGAGCCCCTGCTGCGGGCGATGGCCACGTCCAACGCCGGGATCGTCGTCGTCCTCTCCCACGGGCAGCTGCGCGGACTCGTCAGCGCAGAGCGGCTCAACACCGTGGCCGAGCGCCACCTGCGTCGCAACTAGACTCCCCGCCCATGACCTCACCGACCGGCGCCGAGCTGCGGCGCGGCCCCTTCGCCGCGGGCGAGCGCGTGCAGCTGACCGACCCCAAGGGCCGGATGCACACGATCGCCCTGGCCACCGGCAAGCAGTTCCACACCCACCGCGGGTACCTCAGCCACGACGACCTCATCGGGATGCCGGACGGGTCGACGATCACGAACACCGCCGGCGTGCAGTACCTCGTGCTGCGCCCGCTGCTCGCCGACTACGTGATGTCGATGCCGCGGGGGGCCGCGGTGATCTACCCCAAGGACGCGAGCCAGATCGTCATGATGGCCGACATGTTCCCGGGGGCGGTCGTCGTCGAGGCCGGCGTCGGCTCGGGGGCCCTGTCGATGTCCCTGCTGCGCGCGGTGGGGGAGAGCGGGCAGGTGCACTCCTTCGAGCGGCGCGAGGACTTCGCGGAGATCGCCAGGGCCAACGCCCGCGAGTACTTCGGCGGTGACCACCCCGCCTGGACGGTGACGGTCGGCGACCTCGTCGAGGCCCTGCCCGCGACGGTTGCCGCCGGCAGCGTCGACCGTGTCGTGCTCGACATGCTCGCCCCGTGGGAGTGCCTCGAGGTCGTGGCCGACGCGCTCGCACCGGGCGGGGTGCTCCTCTGCTACGTCGCCACCGCGACCCAGTTGTCGAAGGTTGCCGAGGCGATGCGCGACCACGACACGTTCACCGAACCACAGGCCTGGGAGACCCTCGTGCGCGGCTGGCACCTCGAGGGACTCGCCGTGCGACCGCAGCACCGGATGCACGGCCACACCGGCTTCCTCATCACGACACGCCGCCTCGCGCCGGGCGTCACGCCACCGCTGCGCAAGCGACGCCCGGGCAAGGGATACGTCACCGGGGAGGAAGCGGTGGAGCAGGACTGGACCCCTGAGGCCATCGGCGAACGCGTCCCCTCGGACAAGCGCGTTCGCAGGGTTGTCCGCTCGGTGACCGACACCTCACCGCTTCCATGACCTGAGCGGGTTATCGTCGACCATGGACACCGACGAGCCCCAGGCCGAGCAGCCGGGCACCCGCGAGAGCCTCGAGGCACAGCGGGAGTCGCTGGAGGCTGAGATCAAGGCGCTGCGGGCGCAGGGACAGGCCAGCCCTGCGCAGCTGCGCACGCTCGAGCGCGACCTCGCGGGTCTGCGGTCCCAGCTCGCGACGATGTCGGCCCAGAACGAACGGCTCGTGCGCACCCTGCGCGACGCCCGCGAGCAGATCGTCACGCTGAAGTCCGAGGTCGACCGGCTCGCCCAGCCCCCGGCCGCCTACGGCATCGTCGTCGAGACGTTCGAGGACGGCACCGCCGACATCCTCACCAGCGGTCGCAAGATGCACGTGGCCGTCAGCCCGAACCTCGAGGCGGGATCGCTCCTGCCGGGCCGCGAGGTCATGCTCAACGAGGCGATGAACGTCGTCGCCGTCCACGGCTACGAGCGCGTCGGCGAGATCGTGCTGTGCAAGGAGGTCCTCGAGGACGGCCGGGTGCTCGTCATGGCCCAGGCCGACGAGGAACGGGTCTGCCGCATGGCGGCCTCCCTGGAGGGGCAGACCGTGCGAGCGGGCGACGCGCTGCTCCTGGAGTCGCGCTCGGGTTTCGTCTTCGAGCGGATCCCCCGGGCCGAGGTCGCCGACCTCGTCCTGGAGGAGGTCCCCGACATCGACTACACCGACATCGGCGGGCTGAGCGGGCAGATCGAGGCGATCCGGGATGCCGTCGAGCTGCCCTACCTGCACCCCGACCTCTACACCGAGCACCAGCTCAAGCCCCCGAAGGGGGTCCTGCTCTACGGCCCGCCCGGCTGTGGGAAGACGATGATCGCCAAGGCGGTCGCGGCATCCCTGGCCCGCAAGGTGGCCGAGAAGGAGGGCCGTGAGCCGGGCAAGTCCTACTTCCTCAACATCAAGGGCCCCGAGCTGCTCAACAAGTACGTCGGCGAGACCGAGCGCCACATCCGGCTGATCTTCCAGCGGGCCCGCGAGAAGTCCAACGAGGGCTACCCGGTCGTCGTGTTCTTCGACGAGATGGAGTCGCTCTTCCGCACCCGCGGGTCGGGCGTCTCCTCGGACGTCGAGACGACGATCGTGCCGCAGCTGCTCTCCGAGATCGACGGCGTCGAAGGCCTGGAGCACGTCATCGTCATCGGGGCCTCGAACCGCGAGGACATGATCGACCCGGCCATCCTGCGCCCCGGCCGCCTCGACGTGAAGATCAAGATCGAACGGCCGGATGCCGAGGCAGCCCGCGACATCTTCGGCAAGTACCTCATCGAGTCGCTTCCGCTGCACCCGGACGACGTCGCCCAGAACGGCGGCTCGGAGCAGGCCACCGTGCAGGCGATGATCGACGCCGTCGTGCTGCGGATGTACACCGAGGAGGAGGAGAACCGCTTCCTCGAGGTGACCTACGCCGGTGGCGACAAGGAGATCCTGTACTTCAAGGACTTCAACTCCGGCGCGATGATCCAGAACATCGTCGACCGGGCCAAGAAGATGGCGATCAAGGACCTCCTGGACACCGGCCAGCGCGGCCTGCGCGTCGAGCACCTGCTGCAGTCCTGCACCGACGAGTTCCGCGAGAACGAGGACCTGCCCAACACCACCAACCCCGACGACTGGGCACGCATCTCCGGCAAGAAGGGGGAGCGGATCGTCTACATCCGCACCCTCATCAAGACCAAGGAGGGCACCGGGCCCGGCAAGTCGATCAACACGGTGGCGAACACCGGGCAGTACCTCTGATGCCGCTGCGATCGTGAAGGTCGGCCTCCAGGTCTCCCGCTTCTCGTGGGAGGGCGCTCCCGCGTCGACCGGCGCCACCTGGCGCGCGATCGCCCGGGACGCCGACCAGTGCGGGCTGGCCTCCCTCTGGGTCATGGACCACTTCTTCCAGATCTCGATGATCGGACCCCCCGAGGACGACATGCTCGAGGGCTACGCGACGCTGGCACACGCTGCCGCCGTGACCGAGCGCATCGAGCTCGGAACCCTCGTGACGGGGGTGACGTACCGGCATCCGGGGCTGTTGCTCAAGACCGTGACGACGCTCGACGTGTTGTCCGGCGGCCGGGCGTGGCTCGGCATCGGGGCGGCCTGGAACGAGGAGGAGCACCGCGGCCTCGGTGTGCCGTACCCCTCGACCCGCGAGCGGTTCGCCCTGCTCGAGGACACCCTGCGCCTCGCGCACCAGATGTTCGCCGACGACGACAGCCCCTTCGAGGGGGAGCGGATCTCGCTCGAGCGTCCCCTCAACCGCCCGCAGCCGTTGCGCCGCCCGCCGATCATGATCGGTGGCGGCGGGGAGAAGCGCACCCTGCGCCTCGTGGCGCAGTACGCCGACGCCTGCAACCTGTTCGACACCGGGCTCGGGCCGCAGGGCATCCCGCACAAGCTCGACGTGCTGCGCGGACACTGCGAGGACGTCGGCCGGCCCTACGACGAGATCTCGAAGACCTGCCTGGCTGCGCTGACCCTCGACACCGGGGCCGGCACGCTGCCCTCGGGCGTGCACGGCCACACCGTGGACGAGGCCGTGGAACGGCTCGGCCGGCTCGCCGCCGCCGGCATCGACCACGTCATCCTCAGCACGGCCAACGCCACCGACCCCGACGCGTACCCGCTGATGGCCGAGGTCGTGCGCCAGGTCAGCTGAGCAGGCGGGCCACGAGGCGCCCGGCTGATCTCCACACAACCTCCACAGGTCACCCACCCACTGCCCGCACGCCAGTCCCTAGCGTTCGACCCATGATCACCGTGCGAGGACTGAGCAAGCACTACGGCGACGTGCACGCCGTCGACGACCTGACCTTCGACGTCGAGGCCGGGAAGGTGACCGGGTTCCTCGGTCCGAACGGTGCCGGCAAGTCGACGACCATGCGGATGATGCTGGGGCTGGACCGGCCCACCGCCGGGACGAGCACCATCGGCGGCCGCCGCTACCGGGACCTCGCACCCCCGCTGCGCGAGGTGGGAGCCCTCCTCGACGCCGGAGCGGTGCACCCCGGCCGCACCGGTCGTGCCCACCTGCGCATCGGGGCCCGCACGAACGGCATCCCCCTCTCGCGGGTCGAGGAGGTCATCGACCAGGTCGGCCTGGGCGCGGCGGCCGGTCGGCGGCTCAAGGGGTACTCGCTCGGCATGCGGCAGCGACTCGGCATCGCCGCTGCACTCCTCGGCGACCCGCGCGTGCTGCTCTTCGACGAACCGGTGAACGGCCTCGACCTCGACGGGGTCCGGTGGATCCGCTCGCTGCTGCGAGGGTTCGCCGACGAGGGCCGCACGGTCTTCGTCTCGAGCCACCTGCTCAGCGAGATGCAGCTGATCGCCGACCGGGTGGTCGTCATCGGCCGTGGTCGGCTGATCGCCGACACCGAGATCGACGGCCTGCTGCGCGGGCTCGGCGGCGGACGGGTCCGGGTGCGGACCCCCCGGGCCGACGACCTCCACCGGGCTCTCGTCGAGCGCGGCGCCACGACCTCGGATGCCGGGCAGCCGGGCGTCGAGCGCACGGGGCCCGACGAGCTCGAGGTCAGCGGCCTGCCCGCGGACCGCGTGGGAGACCTGGCCCATGCGCTTGCTCTGCCCGTGCACCACCTCGCCGACGTCGAGCAGTCGCTGGAGCACGCCTACCTCTCGCTGACCCAGGACAGCGTCGAGCACCACGGCCACAGCGGTCAGCTCGTCACGGACGGGGCGACCCGATGAACACCGTGTCGTCGACGACAGCCCCGACGCCCATCACCGCCACCTCATCCGGGGCCACCCTGGCGCGCGCCGGCCGGGCCGAGTGGACCCGCATCTGGAGCGTGCGGTCGAGCTGGGCCCTGGCCCTGCTCACCGCGGGCGCCGTCCTCGGCCTGGGCGTGATCGTCGGGCTGGACGCGGCTGGCGACCCCACCGGTCCACCCGCTGACGCCACCGCGTGGGACGGCGCGCGACCCAGCGCGATGTTCGCGCTCTTCGGGATCCTCGCCCTGTCCGTCGTGACCGCCACGGCCGACCACGTGACGGGAGCCATCGTGCCGAGCCTGCAGTGGACGCCCCGGCGAGGCCTGCTGCTCACTGCCCGGACCGTGGTCGTCGCTGGAACCGCGACGCTGCTCGGAGTCCTCCTCGTGGCCGGTGCCAGCGGTGCCGTCTGGGGGTTCGTGCCAGAGCTCGGACTGCCGATCGCCGAGGGAGCGGACCTCTTGGGCGGCCTGGGCCTGGTGTACGCCAGCTGCTCACTGCTGGCGGTCGGCCTCGGCCTGGCCCTGCGCAGCACCGCGGGTGGACTGGTCACGGTCCTCGCCCTCGTCCTGGTCCTGCCCCCGATCCTGGCCAACCTGCCCTACACGTGGGCCGTCGACCTGTCCGCCCTGCTGCCGGGCTCCAACGCGCTGTTCCTCATCTTCGGGGAAGGGCCGAAGGATGACATGACGGTCGCCTCCTCCCGGCTGGCCCTGGCCACCTGGGCCGCTGTCGCCCTGCTGGCCGGTGGCTGGCGCCTGATCCGCAGCGACGCCAACCGCTGACCCAACTCTCGACAGGAGAACCGCCATGTCCACGTCCCACTCGGCGTCCGGCACCACCTCGCGCACGTCCTACCTGCTCGGGCTGGCCATCACCGTGGTCACCACGGCCTTCCTCTTCCTGGCGATCGGTGCGCTCGGCATCATCGGCGAGGGTGGCCGGGCCGACCGCCTCTACCTCGCCGTGTTCGCGACGCTGGCGGTGGGTACGGTGCTCGCCCGGCTCCGACCACGCGGTATGGCTCTGGCCCTCGCTGCGACAGCCGTCGTTCAAGTCCTGGTCGCGGTCGTCGCCCTGGCCACCGGACAACATGACACCCCCGGTGCCTCGGTGCTCGAGATCCTCGGGCTCACGGCGATGTACGCCGGGCTCTTCGCGGTCGCCGCGTGGTGCTTCTGGCGCTCCCGCGATGACGTGCCGAGGCCGGGGTCGTCCTGAGCAGGCCCAGTCCGGCTCAGCCCACGAGGCGGGCCACGAGGCGCCACCCGAGCAACAGCACCGACAGCACGGTCGTCGCGACGAGGACGACGAGGGCGACGTCCAGGACGGCCGGGAGGGCTCGGCTCACGAACCGACCCGGTCGAACAGCGAGCTCTGGCGCGGTGGGGCGTGGGTCGGGTCGACGCCGTCGAACAGGCTGGAGACCGACTCTCCCTCGTGGATGCGCTTGATGGCCTCGGCGAACAGGCCCGCGACCGATCGCACCCGCAGCTCGGGCCACCCCTCGGGGGCGGGCACGGTGTCGGTGGTCACGACCTCGGTGATCATGGGGTGCCCTCGCAGCCGCTCGACCGCGCGCCCGGCGAACAGCCCGTGGGTCGTGGCGACGGCCGCCTCGGTGACACCGTGGTCGGCCAGCCGGTCGAGCAGCTCGATGATCGACCCGCCGGTCGCGATCTCGTCGTCGAGCACGATGGCCCGTTTGCCCTCGACGTCACCGACGATGGAGTCGATGACGACGGTGTCGTCACCGAGCCGGCGCTTGGAGCCGGCCGCGACGGTCAGCCCGAGCAGCCGGGAGAACTGCGTGGCGTCCTTGGCGTTGCCGAGGTCGGGCGAGACGACGACGGTGTTGTCGAGGTCCTGCTCGCGGAAGTGGTCGGCCAGCACCCCGAGGGCGGTGAGGTGGTCGACGGGGACCGAGAAGAAGCCGTGCACCTGCGGTGCGTGCAGGTTCATCGTCAGCACGCGGTCGGCGCCCGCGGTGGAGATGAGGTCGGCCACGAGGCGGCCGCCGAGGGAGATGCGGGAGGCGTCCTTCTTGTCACTGCGCGCGTAGGCGTAGTGGGGGATCACGGCCGTGATCATGCCCGCGGACGCCCCCTTGGCGGCGTCGATCATGAGCAGCAGCTCCATGAGCGAGTCCTGGGTCGGCGGCACGAGGGGCTGGACGATGTAGACGTCGCGCTGCCGGCAGTTCGCGAGCAGCTGGGCCTGGAGGCAGTCGTTGCTGAACCGGCTGATGAGCGTCTGCGACAGGGTCACCCCGAGCTCGTCGCAGATCCGGTGGGCCAGGGGCTGGTGGGCCGACCCGGAGAAGACGACGACCTCGCGCATGTCCGCAGCCTAACCGTCAGGCGGGCGCCGACAGGGCCGATCTCAGCTCGCTCGCGAGCTCCCACCGGTGCTGGCGGCCCACGGACGGTGCCGCGCCCGGCATCGAGGCGAAGCCGTGCGGCATCCGAAGGTAGTTCGTGAGTCGGACGGGCACTCCCGCTGCCCGCAGGCCTTCGGCGTACCGGATGCCGTCGTCGCGGATCGGGTCGAGGTCGGCCGTCTGCACCAGCGCGGGCGGGAGCCCGTCGAGACGCCCGAACAGGGGAGAGATCATGGGGTCGAGCGGGTCGTGCCCGGGCCGGACGTAGTGGTCACGGAACGCGTCCATCGAGCGCTTGGTGAGGATCGGCGCGTTCGCGTGCTGAACGCACCGACGGTGAGGACATCGTGAAGTCCATCGCGGGGTAGATGAGTGCCTGGTGACGAAGGCGGGAGTCGCCGTGGTCGCGCAACACCTGGGCGACGACCGCTGCGAGGTTGCCACCGGCGGAGTCGCCGGCCACCGCCATCCGCGAGGTGTCGGCCCGCAGGACGTCCCCGTTGACGCCCACCCAGGTGGTCGCGTCGACACAGTCGTGGGCCGCAACCGGCGCCCGGTGCTCGGGTGCCAGCCGGTAGTCGACGGAGACCACCACCGCGCCCACCTCGGCCGCGAGGAACGTGCACAGGGGGTCGTGGTCGACGACGCTGCCGAGCACCCAGCCACCGCCGTGGAACCACATGATCACCGGTACGTCGGTCCGGGCGTCGCGCAGCGCCCTCGGACGGTAGATCCGCAGCGGGATCTCGTGGTCGTCCCGGGCCGGGGCCGTGCCGTAGGTGATGCCGACGGCCGGGTCGACGCGGCCGGTCACGCGCGAGATCAGCGCGTTGGTCGGGCGCCTGCTCGCACGAGCACGTTGGATGCCGTCGTGGTCGAGTCGCTCGATGGGAGGACCTCGGTGGGTGGCCGCGAACGAGACCGCGGCGATGAGGGGGGAGACCCCGCGGTAGCTGCGCACCGGGTCAGTATGGTCGAGACATGACGGTGCGCAGGGTGATGGGGATCGAGACCGAGTACGGCATCGTCGTGCCGGGGGACCCGGGCGCGAACCCGATGGTCGCGTCGGGTGACGTCGTCACGGCCTACGCGACCTCGCGCGGCATCCGACCGGCCCGGGCCAGCTGGGACTACTCGGACGAGGCGCCGCTGCGGGACGCCCGGGGGTTCGACATGGGCCGGGGCACCGCGCACCCGAGCCAGCTGACCGACGTCGAGGACCCCACCCTGGCCAACGTCGTGCTCACCAACGGCGCCCGGCTCTACGTCGACCACGCCCACCCGGAGTACAGCTCGCCCGAGGTGACGACACCGCGCGCCGCCGTGACGTGGGACCGTGCCGGTGAGCTCGTGATGCGCGAGGCCGTGGCCCGGCTCGCGACGGTGCCGCCCGGCATCAACCTCTACAAGAACAACACCGACGGCAAGGGCTCGTCGTACGGCACCCACGAGAACTACCTCATGGCCCGGTCCACGCCGTTCGCGAACATCGTGCGCCACCTGACCCCCTTCTTCGTGGTGCGCCAGGTGATGTGCGGCTCGGGGCGCGTCGGCATCGGGGTCGACTCCCGCACCGCCGGCTACCAGCTCGCGCAGCGCAGCGACTTCTTCGAGGTCGAGGTCGGCCTCGAGACCACGCTCAAGCGCCCGCTCATCAACACCCGGGACGAGCCGCACGCGGTCGCCGACCGCTACCGGCGCCTGCACGTGATCCTCGGTGACGCCAACCACGCCGACGTCGCGAACCTGCTGAAGATGGGCACCACCTCGCTCGTCCTGGCGATGATCGAGGCCGACGCCTTCCGCGACGACCTGTCGGTGCGCCGACCGGTCGCGACCCTGCACGCCGTGTCCCACGACCCGACGCTGCAGACCAAGGTCGAGCTCGTCGACGGCCGGCGGATGACCGCGCTCGAGCTGCTCTGGGAGTACCACGACCGCGCGGCCGCCTTCGTCGAGCAGCAGTCCGGCGGGGAGCCCGACCCGGACACGGCCGAGGTGATGTCCTGGTGGTCCACGGTGCTCGACCGGCTCTCGCGCGACCCGATGGAGGCCCGCCGCGAGGTCGACTGGGTCGCCAAGCTCGCCGTGCTCGAGGGGTACCGCGACCGGGACTCGCTGGGGTGGGGTGACCCGCGGCTCAAGGCCGTCGACCTGCAGTGGTCCGACGTGCGAGCCGACCGCGGCCTGGCGCACCGGCTCGCCGCGACGGGCCGCCTCGAGGTCCTCGTCGACGAGGCCGACGTGCGCGCGGCGGTCACCCAGGCCCCCACCGACACCCGGGCCTGGTTCCGCGGCGAGTGCCTGCGACGCTTCCCCGACGACGTGGTTGCCGCGTCGTGGGACTCGGTCATCTTCGACGTGCGTGGCCAGCGCACGCTGCAACGGGTGCCGATGCTCGAACCGCTGCGGGGCACGGAGGCCGGGATCGGTGAGCTCGTGCGGGGCGCGCCGGACGCTGCGGCCCTGCTGGCGGCCCTGGCGCGCAACAGCGAGGGGGCTGGCGACTAGGCTCGCAGCAGTCCACCTCCAGGAGGAGCACATCATGGCCGGTCAGGAGCAGGTCAAGCCGCAACGTCGTGACGGCGGCGGGCCCGACGACGCCCCCGAGGCAGCGAGCGCTGCCCCCGTGGTCAGCACGAGCGAGATCGACGACATCCTCGACGAGATCGACGGCGTCCTGGAGTCCAACGCCGAGGAGTTCGTGCGCGGGTTCGTCCAGAAGGGTGGCCAGTGACCCGCGACTCCGACGGCGGACGCCTGCCCACGGCCTACCTCGTCCCGGGCTCCTCGTCGTTCACCGAGTTCCTGTCGGTGCACGCGCCGACGATGCTGCCGTCCGGTCGTGGACTCCCCGCAGGCGCGGCGATCGACGCCCCCCACGGCACGACGATCGTCACGCTGACCTATGCCGGCGGCGTGGTCATGGCCGGCGACCGTCGCGCGACGATGGGCAACCTCATCGCCAACCGGGACATGGACAAGGTCTTCGCGACCGACGAGTACAGCCTCGTCGGCATCGCCGGCACCGCCGGGCTCGCGATCGAGCTCGTCAGGCTGTTCCAGGTCGAGCTCGAGCACTACGAGAAGATCGAGGGCGCCCTGATGTCCCTCGAGGGCAAGGCCAACCGGCTCGCGTCGATGATCCGGGGCAACCTGGGCATGGCGATGCAGGGGCTGGCCGTCGTGCCGCTGTTCGCCGGGTTCGACCCGGCCGTCGGCGTCGGGCGCATCTTCTCCTACGACGTGACGGGCGGCTGCTACGAGGAGCACGACCACCACAGCGTGGGGTCCGGCTCCCTGTTCGCCCGTGGCTCGCTGAAGAAGCTCTACCGCGGGTCCGGCACCGTCGACGACGCCGTGCGCTGCGCCGTCGAGGCGCTCTACGACGCCGCCGACGACGACTCCGCCACCGGCGGTCCCGACGTCGGTCGCCGCATCTGGCCCTCGGTCGGCATCGTCGACGACTCCGGGGCGCGCTTCCTGCCCGACGAGGAGATCGCCCCCGTCGTCGACGCGATCATCGCCTCCCGCATCGGCAACCCCGGAGGTGCGCGATGACCGCCGGGATGCCGTTCTACGTCTCACCCGAGCAGCTCATGAAGGACCGGGCCGACTTCGCGCGCAAGGGCATCGCCCGCGGGTCGCTCGGTCATCGTCCTGGCGTACGACAACGGCATCGCGTTCGTCGGCGAGAACCCCAGCCGGGCCCTGCACAAGATCTCCGAGATCTACGACCGCATCGCCTTCGCCGCGGTGGGCAAGTACAACGAGTTCGAGAACCTGCGCGTCGCCGGGGTGCGCTACGCGGACCTGCGGGGCTACTCCTACGACCGCTCCGACGTCACCGCGCGGGGCCTGGCCAACGCGTACGCCCAGACCCTCGGCACGGTGTTCACGCAGGAGTCCAAGCCCTACGAGGTCGAGATCGTCGTCGCGGAGGTGGGCGCCACCCCGGAGACCGACCAGGTGTACCGGCTGACCTACGACGGCTCGGTCGCCGACGAGCACGGCTTCGTCGCCATGGGCGGGGGAGCGGAGCAGATCGAGGCCGGGCTGCAGGAGCGGTGGCGCGCCGGGCTCCACCTGTCCGAGGCCCTCGCCCTCGCCGTCGACCTGCTCGGCACCGACCCGGCCGGCGGCCCGGCGCGCGAGCTCACCCCCACCCAGCTCGAGGTCGCGGTGCTCGACCGCCACCGGCCCCGACGCACCTTCAGGCGCATCACGGGCCCGCTGCTCGAACGCCTGCTGAGCAGCGAGGACCCCACCCGCGACGCGCCGCTGGCCGACGACGCCCCTGACGGGTCGGCGCCGGCGTGAGGACCCCCGGCGGGCGCCGGATCTTCGGCATCGAGAACGAGTACGGCATCACCTGCTCGACCGGGGGACAGCGCACCCTCACCCCCGACGAGGTGGCCCGCTACCTGTTCCGCAAGGTCGTGGCGTGGGGACGATCGAGCAACGTCTTCCTCACGAACGGCTCGCGGCTCTACCTCGACGTCGGCTCACACCCCGAGTACGCGACGGCCGAGTGCGACTCGCTGCGCCAGGTGGTCGCGCACGACAAGGCCGGCGAACGGATCATCGAGGGCCTGGTCGTCGACGCGCAGCAGCGGCTGCGCGAGGACGGCGTCGCGGGCGACATCTACGTCTTCAAGAACAACACCGACTCGGCAGGCAACTCCTACGGCTGCCACGAGAACTTCCTCGTGACCCGCGCGGGGGAGTTCTCGACGATCTCGGACACCCTCCTCCCGTTCCTCATCAGCCGCCAGATCACCTGCGGCGCAGGCAAGCTCGTTGCCACGTCCAAGGGCGCGACGTATGCCGTGAGCCAGCGTGCCGACCACATCTGGGAAGGCGTGTCCTCGGCGACGACCCGCAGCCGGCCGATCATCAACACCCGTGACGAGCCGCACGCCGACGCCGAGCACTACCGCCGGCTGCACGTCATCGTCGGCGACTCGAACATGAGCGAGACGACGACCATGCTCAAGGTCGGCTCCGCCGACCTCGTGCTGCGGATGATCGAGGCGGGCACGGTGATGCGCGACCTCACCCTGGAGAACCCGATCCGGGCGATCCGCGAGATCTCGCACGACCGCACCGGCCGGCGAACCGTCCGCCTGGCCAACGGCCGACAGATGAGCGCGCTCGACCTCCAGGGCGAGTACTTCGCGAAGGCGACCGAGTTCGTGGCCCGGGAGGGCGCCGTCGACCCGCTGCACGAGCGGGTGCTCGAGCTCTGGGGGCGCACCCTGACCGCCGTCGAGACCGACGACCTGTCCCTGGTCGACACCGAGATCGACTGGGTCATCAAGTACCGCCTCCTCGACGACTACGCCACCCGCAACGGCCTGCCCCTGGAACACCCGCGGCTCGCCCAGATCGACCTCGCCTACCACGACATCGACAGGAACCGCGGGCTGTTCTACCTCCTGCAGCGGCGGGGGCGGATCGCGCGCGTCGTCAGCGACCCGGAGATCTTCTCGGCCAAGGTCCACCCACCCCAGACCACCAGGGCCAAGCTGCGCGGCGACTTCATCCGGGCGGCCCAGGCGCACCGGCGCGACTTCACCGTCGACTGGGTGCACCTCAAGCTCAACGACCAGGCCCAGCGCACCGTCCTGTGCAAGGACCCGTTCCTGGCTGTCGACGCGCGCGTCGAGCGGCTCATCGAGGGCATGTCGGCCTGAGCGCGCGGTCGGTGCCGTTCCCGGCATCCAGCGTTCTCCCAGCGCGCGATGTGCGTCTTCACATGCGCCGCAGTTATCGTTGGTGGCCGTTGTCCGCCGCCGGGCAACGCCCCCGAGCGAAGGTTCCACTCGTGTCACGTCGCGTCACCACCGTCCTTTCTGCCGCAGTTCTCGCCTCCGCCCTCGTCCTCAGCGGATGTGGTGAGGAAGCGGCGCCCAGCGCCCCCACGTCCGCCGCGCTGAGCGCGGTCACCGTCGAGGGTGCCGACGCCACGAAGGCGCCGACCGTCGAGGTGGCCGCGCCGATCACCGTGGCCAAGACCGAGTCCAAGGTGCTCACCGAGGGCACGGGGGCGGTCGTCGCCGACGACGACCTCGTCTCCATCCAGGCGGTCATCCTCAACGGTCGTGACGGCAAGCAGGCCCACAGCACCTGGGAGACCGGCGCGGTCGGTCTCGACCTCGGCGCCGAAGACCTGTTCGGCTCCTTCAAGAGCCAGCTGCCGGGCAAGAAGATCGGCTCGCGGGTCCTCATCACCTCGACCCCCGCCGACGCCTTCGGCGAGCAGGGCAACCCCGACCTCAGCATGGAGGCCGACGACCCGGTCGTCTTCGTCGTCGACGTCGTCGGGGCCACGCAGGTGCTGGACGAGGCCGAAGGCACCGCGGTCCCCCCGAAGGCCGGCCTGCCGACGGTCACGATGAACGAGGGCGCCCCCGCGACGATCACCGTGCCCAAGGGCGCGAAGGCCCCGGCCAAGACCGTCGTCCAGCCGCTCATCACCGGCACCGGCCCCGAGGTGAAGGCGGGCCAGACCGTGCGCGTGGCCTACACCGGGGCCCTGCTCAAGGACGGCAGCGTCTTCGACTCCAGCGCCAGCCGCCCCGAGCAGCCCTACTTCGACTTCGCCGTCGGCCAGGGCCAGGTCATCTCCGGATGGGACACCGCGATCGAGGGCCAGAAGGTCGGCAGTCGTCTCCTGCTCGTGATCCCGCCGGCCGAGGGCTACGGCGAGGCCGGCAGCCCCCCGAAGATCGCCGGCACCGACACCCTCGTCTTCGTCGTCGACCTCCTCGCTGCGTACTGAACCGCACCTCCTGAGTAGCCACCCCTCCTCCAGAAGAGAGATCACCGCATGAGCAGCCAGCCCACCCGCCCCGAGATCGAGTTCCCGGGTGACACCCCGCCCGCCGACCTGGTCCTCGAGGACCTCACCGTCGGCGAGGGCGCCGAGGCCACGGCCGGCAGCACCGTCTCCGCGCACTACGTCGGGGTCGCGCACTCCACCGGCGAGGAGTTCGACGCCTCGTGGAACCGGGGTGCGCCCCTGGACTTCCGCCTCGGTGTCGGCATGGTCATCGCCGGCTGGGACCAGGGCATCGCGGGCATGAAGGTCGGCGGCCGTCGTCGCCTCACCATCCCGCCGCACCTGGCCTACGGTGAGCGCGGCGCCGGTGGCGCCATCGCCCCCGGCGAGACCCTGATCTTCGTCGTCGACCTCATGGACGTCCGCTGAGCACGGCATCGGTCAACGCAGCAGCATGAGCACCCGCGGCGGCAGCCGCGAGGAACGGGGCGGGGTCGGCATCCAGACCCCGCCCCATCGTGCTCAGTGCGACGGGTGAGGCGGCCAGCGCCTCGAGCAGCCCTTCGTCCGTCACCTCGACGACGGTGAGGTCGGCGCGGGCCGAGGCCACGAGGGTGTGCAGCTGGGTGCGCACGAGGGCGTCCAGCTCGGTGTCCGGCAACGCGGTGACCGGCAGGTCGGCAGGGGTCAACAGGGCACGCCCGTAGGCCGTGAGGCTGTGGTGGCTGATGCCGCGGTGCCGCTCCCGCAGGTCGGCACCCGAGACACGCAGTGAGGCCACGCCGTGCCCGCCCAGCACGTCGGCAGCGTGCAACGCGTCGGCGCACGCCACCCCTGAGTACCCCCAGCGGGTTCCGGTGCCCACGTTGCCCGGGCCCTGGGTGACGACGACGACCTCGGCGCCGACGACATGACGCGCCGCGAGCAGGCCGGTGTGGGTGGTCACGGCCTCGTGGTCGCCACCGAACGCCTGGCCGACGGTGATCGTCGATGCCAGCCACCCGGCATCCGAGAGCCCGGCGACGGCACGCGAGAAGGCCGCGGGCAACGCACCACCGTCGGTCATCACGTAGGCGACCCGAGTGCTCGGTCGAACCGCCCGGATGCCGGCGAGCACCGCGGGCAGGGCCGAGTGCAGGTCGGCGACGACCACCGGCATCCCGCCGAGGTCGTCGGCGTCCGCGAGGTCGGCGTGGTGCGGGCTGTCCTGCTCGTCGACCGCCAGGAGCATCTGCTGCATCGGGGTGTAGCGCGCCTTGACGATGTGCCCGAGCCCGGCGTCAGGGTCCGGCGGGAGGTGGTCGGGGCGGGCGACGACGAAGGCGAGCCCACCCGTCCCGAGCCCCCTGAGCAGCGCGGACGCGTTGAGCAGGACGCGCTCACCGGTCGCGGGCTCCCCGACCATCGCGGTGTAGGCGAGGGCGCGCACCGGGGGGCCGGAGACCCCCTCGAGCGCCACGGTGTACTCGACCGCGCCCGGCCACCGACGCATCTGCTCGACCACGGTCCCGGCTCGCCACTGCATCACGCTCGGCAGCGTATCCGTCAGGTAGCGTCTGGCGGGTGAGCATCGAGCCCGGGACGGGCGCCCCGTCGGCGGCGCAGGTGAAGACCGAGCGACTGCTCAACCTCGTCCTCGTGCTGCTGTACACGCGCCGCCCGCTGCCCAAGGCACAGATCCGCACCCTCGTGCCGCAGTACGGCCAGTCGGCGTCGACCGAGGCCTTCGAGAGGATGTTCGAGCGCGACAAGGACGAGCTGCGCGAGCTGGGCATCCCGCTCGTCACCGAGGACATCGACCCGCTCCACGAGGACGAGCCCGGCTACCGCATCCACCAGCGCGAGTACGCCCTGCCCGACATCGCCTTCGAACCCGACGAGCTGGCCGTCCTGGGGCTGGCCAGCCGCACGTGGGCGCAGGCCAGCCTGGCCGGCCCCGCCGCCGCCGCCCTGCGCAAGCTGCGCGCCGCGGGGGTCGAGCGCGACGTCGACGCGCTCATCGGCATCGAGCCCCGGCTGCGCACGACCGAGCCGGCGTTCGACGCGATCAAGGACGGTGTGCTGCGGCGGGTTCCGCTGACCTTCGGGTACCGGCGGCCGGAGGCCTCCGAGGTGCACGAACGCCGGGTGCAGCCGTGGTCCCTCGTGTCCTGGCACGGCCGGTGGTACCTCAACGCGTTCGACCTCGACCGGGAGGCGCCGCGCGTCTTCCGGCTCTCGCGCATCGTCGGCGCGGTGAAGAGCAGCGGGCGACCCGGCACGTTCGAGGTGCCCGACGACCACGAACCCGAGGTCATGGTCCGGGTCGTCGCGCGGCCGCTGACGCAGCCGAGCCCGGCGGTGTTGCGCGTGCGGCGCGACACCGGGCACAGCCTGCGCCGGCGCGCCCGCACGGTCGGCTCGGTCGACGACACCTGGGACCTCGTCGACCTCGACCACGGCGACCTCGACGGCTTTGCCGAGGAGCTCGCGGGCTACGGCCCCGACGTCGTCGTGGAGCAACCCCCCGAGCTCGTCGACGCGGTGGTCGAGCGGCTGCGCGGCGTCGTCGCGACCCACGGGGGAGCGCCCTGATGGCGGGTTTCACGAACGAGAGCGCGACCGCGCGCCTGGCCCGCCTGCTCACGATGGTGCCGTGGCTGGTCAACCGCCAGGGCATCGACCTGCGCCAGGCCGCCGACGACCTCGGGGTCACCGTCGACCAGCTCGAGGCCGACCTCAACCTGTTGTTCCTGTGCGGCTACGGCCAGATGCCCGACGAGCTCATCGAGGCCGACTGGGAGGAGGGCCGGGTCTTCGTCGGCAACGCCGAGACCATCGCACGCCCGCTCCGCCTCGGCGTCGACGAGGCGGTGACGCTCGTCGTCGGGCTGCGCGCCCTGCGCGAGGTCCCCGGCCTGGGTGATCGCGACGCCGTCGAGCGGGCCCTGGCCAAGCTCGAGGATGCCGCCGGGTCGGCGGCCGCCCCCGCGGCGCGGGTGCGCGCCGAGGTCGCCGACGACGGCTCGCCCGAGGTGCTGGCCCGGGCCCGAGCGGCCGTCACCGACCACCGCCGCGTCCACCTGCGCTACCTCGTGCCCGCCCGCGACGAGGCCACCGAGCGCGACGTCGACCCGATGCGCGTCGTCGGGATGGACGGCCGCTGGTACCTCGAGGGCTGGTGCCACCGGGCCCAGGACACCCGGATGTTCCGGCTGGACCGGGTCGAGGAGCTGACCGTCCTCGACGTCGACGGCACCCCGCCGCCGCAGGCCCGCCAGCGCGACCTGTCGGAAGGGACCTTCCGTCCGGCTGCGGACGACCTCGTCGTCACGCTGCGGCTGTTGCCCGGTGCGACCTGGGTCGCCGACTACTTCCCCGTGGAGTCCTCCGACGAGGTGCCGACGAGCGAGGGTGGTGGGCTCGTCGTCCGGATGCGCACGGCGGACACGGCGTGGCTGCGCCGGCTCGTCTGGCGCCTCGGTGGTCGCGGTTTCGTCCTCGAGCCGCCGGAGGTCGTCGCCGAGGTGGCCCGGGGCGCGCAGGCTGCGCTCACGGCATACCCGGTGTCCGAGCCCGACCCCGAGAACGAGGGCTGAACCGTGTTTCCGTGGTGGGGCTGGGTCCTCGTGTGGACGGTGCTGCTCGTGGGGTCTGCCGCCCTGCTCGCCCACCGTGGCTGGCGGGTCTGGGGGAGCGTGAAGGGCCTGAACCGTGAGGTGCACCGGGCCACCGCCCTCATCGCCGAGCTCGAGGCGCGGGCCGACGAGCTGCGCGACCTGGACCCCCCACCCACGGCGGTGACCCAGCCTCCGCGCAAGGTGCGCGAGGAGTATCGAGCGGGCAAGGCCGCGACGCGCGCCGCCCGCAGCGCCCGACGTGCGGAGCACCTGCCGCCGTGGGCACGCGTAGACTGACGAAGAAGACGCCACGGCGCCACCCGGCGTCTCACGACATCACAGGAGTTGGACCCCATGGGCAGGATCGGACCCACCGAGATCATCATCGTCGCGGTGCTCATCATCCTCATCTTCGGCTGGAAGAAGCTGCCGGATGCCGCACGCAGCCTCGGCAGGTCGGCTCGCGTGTTCAAGTCCGAGGTCGACGAGATGAAGAAGGAGTCCGAGGCCGCCAAGACGGACGCCTCGACGTCCACCGTGCCGGGTGAGCCGATCGAGCGGGCCTCCAGCGTCGACCGCGCGGTCCCGACGACCGAGGGCAACGCCGTGCGGGAGAACGCCCCCCGCACGGACAACCAGTCCGGCCCCGTGGCCTGACCACCCTCGAACTCCCTCACTCACCAGCGCCCCATGGCCCGACTTCGCCGACGTCCTCGCGACCCCGAGGGCCGCATGACGCTGGGCGAGCACCTGCGCGAGTTCCGCCGGCGCCTGGTCATCTGCGCCGCCTCGGTGTTCATCGCATCGGTCGTCGCCGGGTTCTACTACGACGAGGTCTTCGCCTTCCTGCAGGCCCCGTTCGTCAAGTACGCCGAGTCCAACCCCGGGGTCACCGCGAGCCTGAACTTCGCCGAGGCGACGGCGGCGCTCTCCAACCTCATCAGCCTGTCGATCTTCGTCGGGGTGATCGCGGCCAGCCCCATCCTGCTCTGGCAGGCCTGGGCGTTCATCGTCCCGGGCCTGACCGGCAAGGAGAAGCGCATCTCGCTGGCGTTCCTCGGCGCCACGATCCCGCTGTTCCTCCTCGGGTGCTGGCTCGGCTACGCGATCCTGCCGCAGTCGCTCGCGATCCTCTACGGGTTCAGCCCCGAGGGGACCTCGAACATCCAACAGGTGTCGATGTACTTCTCGTTCGTCACCCGCTTCATCCTCGTGTTCGGTGTCGGGTTCCTCTTCCCCGTCGTCCTCGTGGGGCTCAACGTCATCGGGGTGCTGTCCGCGCAGCGCCTGCTCGCCGGCTGGCGGATCGCGGTGGTGTTCATCTTCGTCTTCGCGGCCGTGGCCACCCCGACGGCCGACCCGTTCACGATGTTCGTCTTCGCCGCGCCGCTCACGGTCCTGTACTTCGCGGCCTGGTTCGTCTGTCGCCTGCTCGACAAGCGCAAGGAGAAGTCGCGCCCCGACTGGCTGAACGTCGACGACAACGAGGCCTCACAGATCTGAGCTCAGCTCAGGCCGGCGAGCACCTGCGCCACGATGATCTTCGCGATCATCGCCACGGGGTACACGAGCGCGTAGGCCACCCCGACGCGGGTGTCGTAGCCGGTCTTGTCGTTGACGTAGGCCAGGATCGCCGGCTGGGTCTGGGACCCCGCGAGGGCTCCGGCCGTCTCGAGCCAGGTGAGCTTGCGGGCGACGTGGACACCGACCACGAGCAACACCGCCGCGGATGCCGTGAGCACCAGTCCCAGCACCGCCACCTTCCAGCCCGAGTCCGACGCGAGCGCCTCGGTGATCGTGCGACCGGCGCGCACCCCGGCATACGCGAGGAAGGTGACCATGCCCAGGGCCGACAAGGACTGCGCGGCCCCGTGCGACATCGACGTGATGACCGGGCCCACGCGACCGAGGCGGCCGAAGACGAGCCCCACGAGCAACGTGCCGGCCGCGGCGCCGATGGTGAAGCCGCCTCCGGGCGTCGGCACGTGCACGAGCCCCAGCGCCATCCCGACCGCGAGCCCGAGGGCCAGGCCGCCGACGTTGATGTCGGACATGCCTCGGTCGCTGTCGCCGAGGTACGTGCTGACCTCGGCCATCCGGTCACGGGGAGCGATGACCCGCACCCGGTCACCCATGGCGAGAACGAAGGTGTCGTGCGCGACGAGGTCGAGGTCCCCCCGGCGGACCCTGGTGACGGCCGCCCCGAACTTCGCCTCGAGGTCGAGCTCGCCGATCGTGTGACCCACGAGGGACTTGGTCGACAGCGTGATGCGGCGGTAGTCCAGGTCGGCCCGGTCGGTGACGATGTCGTGCGAGGAGATGTGGCCCAGTTGCTGCGCCACGGCATCCAGCAGTTCTCGGGGACCGACGACGGTGACGAGGTCGTTGTGCCCGATCGCCTCGGCCCCTCCGGGCACCATCGTCGGGTTGGCGGCGTGGGCGTGCTTGAGGCGCGAGACCGTGAGCTGCCCGCCGTGGGCCGCCAGCAGGGCATCGACGGTGATCGGCTCGTGCACCTCGACGCGGATCGTCTCGTGACCGATCTCCTCCCGGCGCGACTCGCCGCCCGGCCGGCGCAGCGACCAGGCCGCGACGGCGAGCATGAGGATGACGCCGCCGAGGTAGGTGATCGAGTAGCCGATCGTCGGCGCCGCCGGATCAGCGGCCCGGGCGGATGCCGCCGCGAGCGCAGGCGTGTTGGTGAGCGCGCCGGCATACGCGCCGGCGATGGTGCCCGGCTCGATGCCCATGAGCCGTCCGACGACGACGGCGATGGCCCCGACGAGGGAGAGCGCCCCGGCCACGACGAGCATCGTCGGCCACCCTCGGCGCAGCGAGGAGAAGAAGTGCGTCCCCGAGACCACACCCACGGTGTAGGTGAACAGGATGAGCCCGAAGGTGCCGATCACCTCGGGGATCTCGAGGTCGACATCGAGGGAGGCCGCCCACGCGGACACCCCGAGGGCGGCGAACAGGACGGCGGCCGGGCCCAGGTGCACCCCCTTGACGCGGACGTGGCCGAGGGCCGCGCCGAACGCGAGCAGCACCGCGAGCAGGAGGAGGGGATGTTCGGCCAGGAGGGTGAATATCGCGCTCACCCTGCGATCGTCCCACCACGCCGAGCCGGGGGACTACCTTTCGATACATGGCACGCATGGGTCTCATGGTCAACC
>CAWESS010000004.1:0-107658 GCA_963811825.1 uncultured Actinomycetota bacterium
GGTCAGAGGGCGGCGGTCACCCTCACCCTGGTCGCGTCCTGCACGTCACCGAAGAGCGGCACGCACGACACGTCGACCACGGCATCCGGCTGACCACCCGGGGCGGTGCAGACCGTCTCGATCTCATCGCCACCGGGGGTGGGGAACGACATCGTGAAGAGCACCGGGAAGCCGTCGGCGTCGCCGAGGGTGGCCTTCATCCCCGTGATGTTCACGACGGGGACGCCGCCGCCCTGCGGCTCGAGGGTCCAGCCACCCGCGATGGCGGCTCGGGGCAGGTCGAACCCGTCGCCGACCCCCAGCTCGATGTTCTGCTCGAGGCCTTCGGTCGGCAGGGTGGTGGGCAGGTCGCTCGGGAAGCCGCTGGGCAGCTCGGTCGGGAACCCGGACGGGAAGGTCTCGTTCACCTCGTCGACCACGCGCGAGGCGAAGAAGGCAAACGCCGCGATGACGATGGCGATGAGACCGACGAGCACCACGCCAGCGATGAGGCAGCCCTTGAGCAGCCCGCTGCTGCCACCCTGCGCGGGCGGCGGGTACTGCTGGGCGCCGGGGGCTCCGTAGCCGGTCTGCGGCTGGCCGGGCGCATAGCCCTGCTGCGGGTAACCGCCCTGCTGCGGGTAACCGCCCTGCTGCGGGTAACCGCCCTGCTGGGTGGCCGGCGGGTAGCCGGCTGACGCGTTCTCGGCCGGCGGGTACGCCGCCGGCGGGTACGCGACCGGTGACCCGGCATCCTGTCGTGGCAGTGCCTGGGTGCCCGACACGTCGAAGGCCTGGGTGTGGTCGCTCGGGGGTCGCTCGGTGCCGTGGAGTCGGCGGAGTCCGCCCAGGACGGCGCCGGCGGCGGGGCCGTGGGGTCGAGGGTCACCGGCGCGCGGAACTGCTCGGTCCACTGGGTGCCGTCCCAGAAGCGCTCCTGGCCATCCGGTTGCAGGTGCCATCCCGCGGGTGCCGACATGACGTCCTCCTGGCTCGGTGCTGGCGGGCTCGTGACCCCCGAGGGCCAGTATGCCTTTCGGGATTCACGGTCAGCCCGTGGGGAGCACTTTCGTGATGCGTTCGCGACGGTCGGCGTCCCAGTCGGGTGGCTGGGTGACGGCAGCCCAGCCGTCGAGGTTCTCCGTCGCCGTGTACATGTGGCCGAAACCGGCTGGCACCTGCAGCGCCGCGGGGATGTCGAGCAGCACCTGCCACATCGTCACGAGGGGGAACCAGTCCATCGTGGGGGCGACGTCCGCGCCCCGCTGCCCCTCCTTGAGCCAGTCGGGGTAGGTGAACGCGAGCTCGCCGGAGAAGAACACGGTCGGGTCGGAGGCGTGCTGGAGGTAGGCGACCCGGGTCGGGCCCCACGTCGCACTGCCCTGGTCGAGGCCGCCCTCGGCATTCGCGAACCGCACGGTGCGGCCGTCCCCGTACACGGGCAGGGATGCCGGTGAGCCGGCATCGCGCCCCGCCACCAGTCGGGCGTGCAGGTCGTTGACGAACGGCGGGCCGACCATGAAGGCGCCGCTGACCGGGGCGTTGACGATGTTGACCGACGTCAGGACGCTCTCGACCCCGCCGGACCCGAGCGAGAGTCCGTAGAGGTAGAGCGCTGGACGGCTCTCCTCGGGAAGGGTCTCCCAGTGGGCGTGCACCGTCTCGAAGACGGTGCGCGACGTGGCCATCGCGGCTTCCTGGTCGGCGAGCAGCGAGATCCAGCTGGGGAGGTAGGAGTACTGCACCCCGGCGATGGCGGTGTCGCCGTTCCACAGGTACTCCAGCGGGTCGGTGCCGCGATGGTCGAGGTAGCCCATGCCGGTGGTCGTGGCGACGACGAGCACCTCTCGGTCGAAGGCGCCGGTGCGCTTGAGCTCCTCGAGCACGAGGTCGGCCCGCCCCTGCACCGTGCTGGCGCTCTGGAGGCCGGCGAAGACCCGGATGGGCATCCTGGCGCCGGGGCCGTTGACGGCCTCCAGCTCCTCGACGCTCGGCCCGCCCCGCACGAAGAACCGGCCGTACTGGCCCAGGTCCTCCCACGCGGAGAGCGACTCGGGCGTGCCCGAGCGTTCGGGCTCGGTGGGGCGGTTGCTGCTGTTGCTTCCCGTGGTGTCCTGCGGGGCGAAGAACGCGTTCGCCGCGGCGAAGAACCCGTTGACGATGACCCCGGTCCACAGGCCCCACACCAGGAAGACCACGGCGACCCCACCGAGGGCGACCGACAACCGGTGCGGCAGGTGACGACCGAGCCAACCCGCCACGGTCCGGGCCAGGACGATCAAGGACCGCGCCAGGAAGACGAGGAGGGCGAACACGACGAGGGTCACGACGACGACGACCGGCCAGATCGTCGGTGACGTCGGCGGCATCCCCATCAGGCCTCGGATGTCGTTCTGCCAGCCCACGAACTTCCAGGCGCTCACGTTCACGACGAGCAGCCCCACCCCGACGACGATGGCCAGGGCGATCGAGCGCGCCTGACCCCGCAGCCCGGGGATCTGCAGGTAGCGCCACAGCGCGTGGGCGGAGGCGCCGAGGCCGTACCCGACGGCGACCGTGACGCCGGACGCCAGGCCCTGCACCCACGGCGAACGGGGCAGCAGCGACGGCACGAGCGAGGCCGCGAACGCCCACGGCACGACCATCAGGCCGACACCGGAGAGCACGCGGTCGAAGACCCCCACCGCGTCCCCGATGCCCGGGACGAGCGGGCTCTGGCGCACCCGGCTCGCCGCCCGCTCGACGATCGCGACACTCACGGCGGTCCTTTCCGGGGTGTCGGCGCGACCGGGGGGTAGGGGCGCGGACGGCATCCGGCCGGATGCCGTGGCGCGGCACCCGGGAAAGGTGCCGCTACCAGCGTAGGCCGGGACGGCGTGGTCGCCACGGCTTTCGCGGATGCCCGCCCGCGTCTACCGTGGCCGGGTGTCGATCGAGGGAGGGTCCGGTGACCGAGTGCGCGCGCTGGGGTCGGAGCTGCGGCGGCTGCACGACCGCATCCGCGACGTGCTCGAGGACGCCCGCGAAGGGCTGGACCCGGTGCTCGGGGCCACGGCGCTGGGCGAGGACGTCGCGGTGCGGTGCCGCGCGGTGTGCACGACGCTCGACGCCCACCACCGCGACGAGGACTCCGCGCTCTTCCCGTGGCTGCGGCGCGAGCGCCCGGATCTCGACGAGGTCATCGGCCGGCTCGAGCAGGACCACGCGATGATCGGCACCCTGCTCGCCGGCCTCGACCGGGTGCTGCGCGAGGGCGCTGGGGCCGATGTCGTGCTGCGGCACCTCGAGGGTGTCGACGCGATCATGGAGAGCCACTTCCGCTACGAGGAGCGCGTGCTCGTGCCGATCCTCGACGCGGAGGAGGGCTCGGGCCCGGCACTACCGCAACGCTTCTGGTCCGTTCAATGAGGTCGAGTGAGAGGGAGGTGCACCGTGGCTGACGTCAGCGATCAGGTCGTGGTGACGCGCAACGAGGACGAGAGCCGGTGGGAGGCGCGGATCGACGGAGCCCTCGCCGGATTCGCCGCCTACCGGGTCGTCGATGACGACATCGTGTTCACGCACACCGAGGTCGACCCGGCCTACGAGGGCCGCGGCGTCGGTGGGGCGCTGGCGCGGCGCGCGCTGGACGAGGTGGCCGAGGACGCGAGCCTCCGGGTGGTGCCACGCTGCCCGTTCATCAAGGCGTGGATCGCGCGGCACCCCGACTACGCCGCACTGGTCCGCCCGGCGCCCTGAGGCGCCGGGCTGCGGCCAGTGCTTCGGCGGCGGCTGGGCTCAGGCCGGGGCGTCGGCGAAGCGCAGGTAGGACTTGACCTCGTCGACGTTGGCGAAGCGCTCGCGGGCGTCGGCGGTGGAGACGGCCGGGGCCACGATGACCCGGTCGCCGGGCACCCACTCGGCCGGGGTCGAGATCGGCGCACGGTCGGTGGCCTGCAGGGCGTCCAGGGCTCGCAGGATCTCGACGAAGTTGCGACCCACCGACTTCGGGTAGGTGATCGTCAGCCGCACGGTGTTGCTCGGGTCGATGAGGAAGACCGAGCGCACGGTGGAGGTGTCGCCCGCGCCCGGGTGGATCATGTCGTAGGCCTGCGAGACCTCACGGTCCTCGTCGGCGATGATCGGGAAGTCGACCTCGACGCCGGCGACCTCGGCGATGTCCGGCGCCCAGCGCAGGTGGTCCTCGACGGAGTCGACGGAGACGGCGATCGGCTTGGCGTTGCGCGCGGCGAACTCGCCGGACAGCGCGGCGGTGCGGCCGAGCTCGGTCGTGCAGACCGGGGTGAAGTCGGCCGGGTGGCTGAAGAGGACGGCCCAGGTGCCCTCCTTCCAGTCGTGGAAGGACAGCACGCCCTGCGTCGTGTCGGCGGTGAAGTCCGGGGCGATGTCGCCGAGACGGATGCTCATTGGATAACTCCTCGTTTGAAGACCAGTTAGTCAACGTTATCCATCGGCTCGTCTGCCGTCTCGGGGCGACCGCATCGTGGGCACCGCCGCTGCCCGGGCGTATCAGGGCGGGCCGTGGGTGACTCCTGTCGGGTGAGCACTGCCCATCGGAGAACCCAGGAGAGCACCATGTCCATCTTTGACACCAACCCACGCAGGCCCGTCGACGGCGGCGGGATCGACCCCCGCGGCCTGGTCAAGGGCCGCCGCCGCAACCGCTGCGGCACCATGGAGGAGCACCAGCGCCTGGTGCGCCTGGACCCCGAGTACCGCTGGCGCCGCCGCGAGATCGAGAAGGACGTCCAGCAGTGGATCGCCGCGTTCGGGGAGGAGGGTTCGCGAACCGGGCTCATCCGCATCCCCGTCGTCGTGCACGTCGTGTGGCACACGGCTGCGGAGAACATCAGCGACGCGCAGATCCAGTCGCAGATCGACGTGCTCAACGCCGACTACCGCCGCCTCAACGCGGATGCCGGTCTCGTGCCGGCAGCGTTCGCCGGGGTCGCCGCCGATGCCCGCATCGAGTTCGCCCTCGCCGTGCGCGGCCCGGGCTGCGCGGCGACGACGGGCATCACCCGCACGGAGACCTCGGTGGCCGGGTGGACCCGCAACCAGACCGGGATGTTGTCGGCGGCCGGGGGCGGGCACGACCCGTGGGACCAGACGAAGTACCTCAACGTCTGGGTCTGCAACTACACGGACGGGCTGCTCGGCAAGGGCAGCTTCCCCGGGATGCCGAACCAGGGCGTGCGCTGCCACTACCGGGCCTTCGGCTCGACCGGCACGTTGTCCGCGCCGTACGACGAGGGCCGCACCATGGTCCACGAGGTCGGCCACTACCTGAACCTCAACCACATCTGGGGCGACGACGGCAGCCTGTGCACCGGCACCGACAACGTCGCGGACACCCCGAACCAGGCCGACGAGCACTACGGCGTGCCGGCCTTCCCGCAGGTGTCGTGCAGCAACGGCCCGAACGGCGACATGTTCATGAACTACATGGACTACACCGACGACGCGGGCATGTTCATGTTCACCGCCGGGCAGAGCGAGCGGATGGACGCGACCCTGCACACCGCCCGCACCGGCCTCCTGGCCTCCGACGGCCTCGTCCCGACGAGCGGGGCGATGAACGACCTGTGGTCCAAGGACACCTCCGACGACGACGGTGCCGAGCCGAACCCGTCGGGCCAGCCGATGTGGGTCAGCGACGACATCTGGGTGCGCAACGACAACAACGGCATCGCCAACCAGGACCACCAGAACCCGGAGCACGGCTCGGGCACGACGTCGGTGTACGTGAGGGTGCGCAACCGCGGGTGCTCGGGCACGGCATCCGGCACGGTTCGGCTGTACTGGGCCAAGGCCTCCACCGGTCTGTCGTGGCCGGCCCCGTGGGACGGCAGCGTCACCTCGCCGGCGCTCATGGGCGGCTCGATCGGCACGGCATCCGTGTCGGTCTCCGCCGGCGACGACGAGATCGTGTCCTTCCCGTGGGCTCCGCCGGACCCCGCCGACTACGCCTCGTTCGGCGCCGATCGCGGGCACTTCTGCCTGCTGGCGCGCATCGAGACCGGGGCGGCGCCGGGCTTCGGGATGACCTCCCCCGAGACGGGCAACCTCTACGCGAACGTCCAGAACAACAACAACATCGTGTGGAAGAACATCACGGTCGTCGACGAGACCGCGGACGGCCGCGAGAGCGCCGCGCTGGTCGCCAACTTCGGCCGCGAGCACACCAAGGCGCGCCTGGTGTTCAGGTCCCCCCGCGGTGAGCGGTCGATGCTCGAGTGGGGCGAGGTGTGGCTGGAGCCGACGCGCGAGCTGCTCGAGCTGTGGAAGAACTCCGGTGGCGAGTCCGAGGGTCTGGAGCCGATCGGTGACGGGCGGTTCCTCATCGTCAGCGAGAAGGCCTGGCTCGGGCCGGTCGAGCTCGAGCCGGGGCAGTTCGCCGCGCTGGGGCTGCGCTTCGTGCCGAGGGCCCGGGTCCGGCTCGGTGCCGGCATCGTCGCGCTCGACGTGTGGCAGCTGGATGCCGGTCGCGACGAGCCCGTCGGTGGGCAGCGGTTCGTGGCGAAGCTCAAGGCGGACACCCGCGGGATCGTGCTCGACGTGCCGAAGCAGCGCTACGACGGGGTCGGCTGGATCGCACCCCGCGGCGATGCAGGCACCGGCGCAGGCGACTGCGGCCCCTGCAGCTGACCGTACGATCGCGGGGTGAGTGCGGACCTCGTCGTCAAGAACCTCGCCGGGGGTCACGCCCACCGGACCCTCTTCGACGCCCTGGACTTCACCGTCGCGCCGGGCGACGTCGTGGGTGTCGTCGGGGCCAACGGCGCCGGCAAGACGACGCTGCTGCGCATCCTCGCCGGTGACCTCGACCCCCTCGAGGGGTCGGTGTCGACCGCGCCGAGCGACGCCTTCGTCGGGTGGTTGCCGCAGGAACATGAGCGGATGCCGGGTGAGACGGTGGGCGCGTACGTCGCCCGCCGCACGGGCGCCGCCGCCGCCACGATCGCGATGGAGGAGGCTGCGGCCGCCCTCGGCGAGGGTGACCCGACGCGCGCCATGGAGGACACGTTCGCGCACGCCCTCGACCACTGGCAGGCCAGCGGCGCACCCGACCTCGACGAGCGACTCCCCCCGGTGCTGGCCGACCTCGGCCTCGGTGTCGGCCCTGATGCGCTCATGACGTCGCTGTCGGGCGGGCAGGCGGCCCGGGCAGCGCTGGCTGCCCTGTTGCTCAGCCGTTTCGACGTCGTGCTGCTCGACGAGCCGACCAACGACCTCGACCTCGCCGGGCTGGAGCGGCTGGAGAACTTCGTGCGCGGGCTGCGCTCCGGGGTCGTGCTCGTCTCGCACGACCGCGAGTTCCTGTCTCGCGTCGTGACCCGCATCGTCGAGCTCGACCTCGCGCAGCACCAGGTCGCGGTCTACGACGGCGGCTACGACGCGTTCCTCGCGGAGCGGGCCGTCGCCCGGCGGCACGCCCGCGAGGCCTACGAGGACTTCGCCGACAAGAAGGCCGACCTCGTCAGCCGTGCCCGCACCCAGCGTGAGTGGAGCTCGCAGGGGGTGCGCAACGCGATCAAGAAGGCCCCCGACAACGACAAGATCCGGCGCAAGGCGTCGGTCGAGTCCTCCGAGAAGCAGGCCCAGAAGGTGCGCCAGATGGAGTCGCGCATCGCCCGGATGGAGGAGGTCGAGGAGCCGCGCAAGGAGTGGGCGCTGCAGTTCACGATCGGCAGCGCGCCGCGGTCGAGCTCGGTCGTCGCGACCCTGTCCGACGCGGCGGTGACGCTCGGAGCGTTCACGTTCGGCCCGGCATCCGTCATGGTCAGTGCCGGCGACCGCATCGGCGTGACCGGGCCGAACGGCGCCGGGAAGACCACACTGTTGCGGTTGCTCCTCGGCCACCTCACGCCGGATGCCGGCCGCGCCAGTCTGGGTGCCTCGGTGGCGGTCGGCGAGATCGACCAGTCCAGGACCGGGCTGGCCGAGGACCTCGCCCTCGGGGATGCCTTCGAGGCCGAGATGCCGCAGCTGCCGCCCGCCGAGGTGCGCACGCTGCTCGCGAAGTTCGGGCTCCGGGCCGACCAGGTCACCAGCCGGGTCGACCACCTCTCACCGGGCGAGCGCACGCGGGCCGCGATGGCGCTGCTCCAGGCGCGGGGGGTCAACCTGCTCGTGCTCGACGAGCCGACCAACCACCTGGACCTGCCCGCGATCGAGCAGCTCGAGCAGGCGTTGGAGACCTACGACGGGTCGCTCCTGCTCGTCTCGCACGACCGGAGGATGCTCGACACCGTGCGGCTCGACCAGCGCTGGCACGTCGAGGACGGCCGGGTCACCATCGCCTGAGCGCTCGTGGGTGGGGGACCTCCAGCCCTGTTCAACCCCGACCAGCGGGTGTAGTTTCCGCTCACGGACAACGGGGTCCGCACCAGTTGGCGAGGTTGCACATGCGACGTTCCTTCACGCTCACCGTCCCTGCTGTCGCCGCCGCCGCTGCCGTCGCACTGGCCACCGCCGCCGGTCCGGCCGGCGCCTCGGCGCCCCCGACTGCGGGCGAGCGGCCGACCAAGGTCGTCGTCATCCTCGTCGACGCCCTGTCCAAGGAGATCGTCGACAAGTACGACATGGGCAACGTCCAGGCCCTGATGAGCGACTACGTCGACACCCCCCGCGGCTACCTCGGCCACGTCGGATCGGTCACCGTCGTCACCCACAACGTCCTCACGACCGGGCTGCTGCCGAAGAACATGGGCTGGAGCGACGACGGCTACCGCGACACGACGAACCTGCTCGGCGGCACCAACCCGTTCTGGATCCCGAGCAGCTGGGCGCGTGACGACATGTTCACCGTGCAGGAGTCGATCGGCAAGCGCCGGCTCCCGGACTACCTCAAGGCCGCAGACCCGGCGGCGAAGACCTTCGTCGTGAGCCCCAAGGGGTATGCCGCGTGGGCGTTCGGCGGGCCGACCGCCGACTCGATCATCACGTTCGGGTCCAACACGAACTGCAACGGGACCACTCGGCGCGGGCCAGCGGGAGTGAACGTCCCCGCCTACGTCAGCGAGCCGTGCGGACGGTACTTCGTCAAGCGCTCGTCGAGCCTGACCTACGACACCCACCAGTGGCCGGCCAGCCTCTACCCCCTCGACGGCAACCGGTACGCGACCGGGCACGAGGAGGACCACCTCGGGGGTGACATCTGGGCGACCGACATCGCCCTGGACATCATGGACAACGAGGACTGGAACGGCATCTTCCTCAGCCTCCCGGACGTCGACAAGAACGCGCACATGTGGGGCTCGATCGACGACGCCGAGGGCGCCGGCCTGGTCGACCCCGACCCGATGACCCACATGGAGTTCGCCGCGAAGACCGCGGACGAGCAGGTCGGTCGGGTCATGGACAAGCTGCGGGCCGACGGCGAGCTCGACAACACGATCGTCGTGCTGACCGCCGACCACGGGTCGGTCCCCGGCCGCGACTTCCACGGCACCGAGAACACCGCCCTCAACTACGGCTTCTACAACTGGTACTACGGCACGGCCGCGAACGACGTGCCCTACCTGCAGCCGCAGGAGGCCCTGAAGCCCCTCACCGACACCGACAACGTGGGCCTGAGCTACAGCGACTCGATGCTGCGGGTCTGGCTCAAGGACACGTCAGCGGCAAAGGTGAGCGAAGCGGCATCCCTCATGGCGGGGATGCCGGGTGTCTCGGCCGTGTGGACCCGCGCCGGCGACCACTACACCCGGGTCTCCCCCATCAGGTACGACCGGATGACCACACCCGGGGAGAAGGCCTGGTTCGTCAAGCATGCGCAGGAGCTCGTCGACACCGAGGCCGCGGTGTACGGCCCGGAGGTCATCGCGACGCTCGTCGACGACACGACGTACTCGGTCGCGGGCGACCACGGCGGCATCCAGCGGCGCAGCCAGGAGATCCCGATCGTGTTCGCCGGGGCCGACCTGTCGCGCACCGACCTCCAGGCGCCGGTCCGCTCTGTTGACGTCATGCCGATGCTGCTGCGGCACATGGGAATTGCCGTCGACCCGGGTCTGGACGGCATCGGGTACACCCTGCCGACCCGCCCTTGAGGCGCCGCGAGGTGAGAGGCGCGGTGTCCGAGGCTCGGGGTAACGTCGCGACATCATCCGAGGACACCTCGGGCTGCCGTGCGCGGAGGAGTTCGTATGTCGTTCCAGGCCTACCTCGACACCATCGAGAAGAAGACGGGCAAGACCCCTCAGGTGCTCGTCGACGAGGCCCACGCCCACGGCTTCGGGCCCGACACGATGGCCGGTGAGATCGTCACGTGGCTCGCAGGCGAGTACCAGCTCGGCCGCGGTCACGCCATGGCGCTCGTTCACGTGATCAAGAACGGTCCGCAGATCAGCGACAAGCACGTGGGTACTGACGGCGTGCACCGCGACGAGAGCAGCACCTTGCGGCTCGACGGCCTGGCCAACCGCTGAGGGTGGCTGCCATGGCGAACGAGTACGTCGAGACCGACCAGTTCCGCGGCGCGCGGATCCACCTGTCCGACGTCAGCGGGCTCGTCATCCGCGACTGCGTGGTCAGCGGGCTGAAGGTCGTCGACTCCTACGGCGACGACGTGTCCTCTCAGTGGCGAGTTCGAGCGCGTGGTCGTCAACGACGTCGACGTGACCGGCTTCGTGCAGGCCGAGCTCGACCGCCTGCACCCAGCCCGGAAGCTGGCGCGAGATGCGCAGTCCGTGGAGGACTACCGCACCGCGTGGGGCGCCATCGAGGCCCTGTGGATGGGGACGATCGAGCGGGTGAAGGGTTTGCCGGTGGCCGTGCAGCACGAGCGGGTCGACGGTGAGTGGTCCTTCGTCGAGACGCAGCGGCACCTGCTGTTCGCCAGCGACGCCTGGCTCGGCAACGCGGTGCTCGAGGAATCCGCGCCGTTCCACCCGCTGGGGTTCCCCGCTGACGGGATGCCGGCCCACGAGTCAGCGGCGCTGGGCCTCACCCTCGACGCCTCGCCGACGCTCGACGAGGTGCTCGACCCGCGGCTGGCGCGCATGGCGGTCGTCCGACGGGTGGTCGACACGCTGACCGAGGCCGAGCTCGACCGGGTGTGTCGTCGCAAGCCGGCCGATCCCTACCCCGACAAGGAGTACGTCGTGCGTCGCTGCCTCAAGGTCGTGCTCGAGGAGGAGGCCGAGCACCACCGGTACGCCGTGCGCGACCTCGCCGTGCTCGAGGCAGGGCTCGGCTCGGCCTGAGTCAGCTCGCAGAGGACTGGCCGGCTCCTCTCAGCACCGGCTGCGCGCGGCGCGTCGCATCATGGCCCGTGTGATGGGACCGTGCAAGATCCCGACCGGCATCCAGTAGAGGCGACCGCGCCAGCCGTGGAGCGACACCGCGGTGGTCACCTCAAGGGTGTCGTCGGCCGCGCGGATGCCGCACCAGAAGTCCAGGTGCCGTTCGCTGGCCGCGACCAGGGCTTCGCCGTCCACGACTTCACGCACCGCGAAGGGCGACTTCGTCGTGCGTGGGACGCCGATGAGGGGCACGAGGAGCTGGCGCAGGCCCAAGAGGGCCTTCACGTGAGCGGGTGCGCTGCGAAGGTCGAAGACGGCCTCTGCCCAGCGGTGCGGGTCGTCATCGCTTCCCGCTGGCAGCCGCACCACCTGACGGTCGTAGTGGTCGGGACGAGGGCAGTGGGTGAGAACGAGCGAGGCAGGCATCGGCACTCCCGTACGCGGTTGGGTGGGGCACGGCATACGGTACCGTATGGGCATGCGGGGAGACCATGACAGCCGCCCGTCGCGGACTGCCCCGCTGACCCGAGCCGATTGGAGCGCAGCAGGCCTGGTGGCCCTGCTCGAGGGTGGACCCCGCGCCGTGACGGTCGAAGGAGTGGCCACGCGGCTGGGCGCGACCAAGGGATCCGGCTACTGGCACTTCTCGTCCCGGGCCGACCTGCTGCAGGAGGTGGTCGCGCGGTACCGCCGAACCCACACCGATGCCCTCATCGACCACGTCCACCGTGAGGCGGACGGGCCGCAGGAGCAGCTGCGGCTCCTCTTCGACCTCATCTTCCGGGCGCGCGAGGACGGCAACGAGGCCCGCATCCTGCTCTCCGACGAGCCGGTCATCGCCGAGGCCGTCGCCGACCTGGCCGAGCGCCGCATCCGCTTCGTCGCCGGGTTGGTCGCAGCGGCGGGGGTGAGCCGCGCTGAGGCCCGCCGGCGCTCTGAGGTCGCCTACTGCATGGTGCTGGGGCACGAGGTGCTGCTCGCGGCGGCGCCCGGCTCGATGACCCGGCCGGGTCGCGGGGCCACGCGCACCGACCGTGTGCTTGCGGTGCTGTTGGATGAGCCGGCACCTGCTGCCCACCGGGGAGCTCGACATGAGTGACGTCTGGCCGATCGTGCACGCCGAACGGGCTGCGCTGATCGCCGACCTGGAACCGCTCACCGACGCGCAGTGGGACATGCCCTCGTTGTGCGAGGGGTGGTCGGTGCATGACGTCGTGGCGCACATCATCGACACGGCGATGACGACCCGGCTGGGGTTCGTCCTCGGCCTGGCCCGGGCGCGGGTTCGACTTCGACCGCCAGAACGCCAACGGCGTGGAGCGCGAGCGCGGAGCGGACCCCGCGACGACGCTCCTGACCCTGCGCGAGGTCGCCGGGCGGACGTGGACGCCACCGGCGCCGATGGACAGCCGGATCGTCGAGATGGTCGTCCACGGGGAGGACATCCGTCGGCCGCTCGGGATCATTCGTGACTACCCGCCGGATGCCGTGGTGCGGGCGCTGCAGCTGCAGGCGCGCACCAAGGTCGGGTTCGGTGGTGCCAAGGAGCACCTGGCCGGTGTGCACGTCGTCGCCATCGACTCGGACGTGGCCCTGGGCACGGGCCCGGCGGTGACCGGCACGACGCTCTCGCTCCTGCTCGCGCTCTCAGGCCGCCGGGTCGCCCTCGCCGACCTCGACGGCCCTGGAGTGACCGTCCTCGCGAACCAGCTCTGACGGCCGAACTCAGCCGAGCTGACCGCGGATCTCGCCGCCGGGGAAGTCGCCGGGTCCGGTGTTGGTGGGAGCCACGCCGTCGTTGGTGTGGACGTTGACGTACGCCTCTCCCGCCTCGATGGCGTCGATGAGGACACTGAGAGGCTGCCCGTCCAACGGACCCGTCAGGTCGTCGACCGTGATCGTTCCTGTCGCCAGGACTCCGGCGCTCATGCCACCGCCCGGAGCCGCCGGGCCGAAGAGGTGGGCCACGACGGGGCCGTTGACGTCGGCACCGCCCAGGTGGATGTGGGCCGCCACGACGTTGTCGATGTTGGCCGCGATGAGCCGGTAGTTCAGGGCGTCGTCGGAGACGTGGATGACCGCCACTCCTCGCGCGAGGGTGTCTCGGGCAGGGATCTCTGCGCCGCCGCTCAGGGGGGCGACGTAGGTGTCGGAGGCATGTGCGGGGGCGGCAAGGCCGAGGCTGAGCAGTGCCAACAGGGCCGGGAGCAGGAATCGAAGAACCTTCATGAGCTGACCTCGACGAGTGCGGATGGACGCGGCCCGCGGGTGCGACCCGGTCTCGCCATGGTCCGCCCGGGCAGTAGACCTGTCAACGATCCTTGCCAGACCAAGCGGCGATCAGGCGTTCTCTCGCAGGTACCGCCCGAAGTGCGGCACGGTGAACGCGATCCGCCCCCGCTCGCCCGAGTAGATGAGCCCCTTCTTCAGCAGCGCATCACGGGCCGGCGACAGCGACTGCGGTTTGCGCCCGAGGTGAGCCGCGACGTCAGCGGTCGGCACGGCATCCGACTCATCGCCCAGCCCCACCGCGACGTCGGCCATCGCGCGCAGGTACTCCCGCTCCCCCGGCGTCGCCCGCTCGAAGCGCGACCCGAAGAACCCGACCGCCAGCTCGGACTCGGCCTCCGGGGCCGCCACCGCGACGTCGGCCGCCGTCATCGGGGATGCCGTGGCCCGGTCCCAGACCGCCTTGCCGTACGCCTGGATGAAGTACGGGTAGCCGCCGGTCGCGTCGTACATGGCGTCGAGCGCGTCGGGGGCGAAGGCCGCGCCCTCGTCCTCTGCGGGGAGCGCGAGGGCGGCATCCGCGGCATCCCGATCGAGGCGGTCGATGCGCGAGTAGCGAAACAGCCTCTCGGAGTATGACTTCGACGCGGACAGCACCGCTGGCAGGTGGGGCAACCCGGCGCCGACGACGATGACCGGCAGCCGTGACTGCGACAGCTCGTGGCAGGCGGCACACAGCGCCGAGACGTCGTCGGGCCCGAGGTCCTGCATCTCGTCGATGAAGATCGCGATGCCGCGGCCGGTGTCGGAGGCCATGCCGCCGAGGTCGGACAGCAGCTCGACGAGGTCGATCTCGATGTCGCCCGAGTCGGCCCGCCCGGTGACGGCCGGCACGGTGATGCCGGGGTTCCACCGGTCGCGCAGCTTGGCAGCCCCGCGCGCGGTGCCGCCACTGCCGCCCGCCGGCTCGCGCTGCGCGAAGGCCTTGACGACCCCGAGTGCGTGGTCGCCCGCCCCGCCCGCGGGCCCGAGCTCGCGAACCGCCTGGTGCACGGCGGAGGCAAGGGGTCGACGCAACGACTGCTCGGGCCGCGCCTCGAGCTTCCCCGTCCCCCAGCCGGCACGAACGGCCGCCGAGCGCAGGGCGTTGAGCAGCACGGTCTTGCCGACGCCTCGCAGCCCGGTGAGCACGATCGAGCGCTCGGGGCGGCCGCGGGCCACGCGCTCGAGCACGATGTCGAACGCGTCGAGCTGCTCGTCGCGACCGGCGAGCTCGGGCGGGCGCTGGCCGGCGCCGGGAGCGTAGGGGTTCCTGATCGGGTCCACGATCGGAGGGTATACGGCTCTCTAGCGTTGCTCGCATACATCGGGATAGAGCGGTAGCCGTGTCGCGCCGGGCCAGCACCGGGCCCTCGCCCCCGGCATCGGCGTGACCGCGCGCAGTAGCGTGAGGGCCATGCTCGAGGCGGCGTTCTGGGGGTTCGTCGGTGGTGGCGCGCTCATCATCGGCGCGCTGCTCGGCCTGTTCCTCACCGTCTCGCACCGCACCATCGGGCTCGTCATGGGCTTCGGCGCCGGGGTGCTCATCAGCGCCGTCGCCTTCGAGCTCACCCTGGAGGCCTACGACGCGGCGGGCGGCATGGCAGCGGCGGCGGGTCTGCTCGCCGGTTCGGCGGTGTTCTTCGCGGGTGACTGGCTCATCGACCGCAGCGGGGGCCACCGTCGCAAGAGCCCGGTGCACGGCGGGATGCCGCACTCGGAAGGCGCGAGCCGCTCCTCCGGGTCCAGTGCCGGTACGGTCGCGGCCAGCTCGAGCGGCGCGGCCCTGGTGCTGGGAGCCCTGCTCGACGGCATCCCGGAGTCCGCGTCCATCGGCATCAGCCTGCTCGGCGGCGCGGGGGTCAGCAGCGCCATGGTCGCCGCGGTGTTCCTGTCCAACGTGCCCGAGTCGATGTCGGCGTCGACCGGCCTGCGCGCCTCCGGCCGATCCACCCGCTGGATCCTCGGGTTGTGGGCAGCGGTGGCCGCGGCCTCGACCCTGTCATCGGTGCTCGGCTACACCCTGCTCGGCACCGCACCGCCGGAGTCCGTGGCCTTCATCCAGACCTTCGCCGCCGGGGCGATCCTCACGATGCTCGCCGACACGATGCTGCCCGAGGCCGTCGAGCACGCAGGCCGACTCGTCGGCATCGTCACCGTCCTCGGGTTCGCCGTGTCGTTCTTCCTCAGCGCCGCCTGACACCGAACCCGACCGCGACCACGCGCCGGGCTACTTGAGGAACTTGCTCGTGCGCCGGTCGGCGAGTGGCTTGCCCCCGGTCTGACAGGTGGCGCAGTACTGCAGCGACGAGTCGGCGAACGACACCTCGCGCACCACGTCGCCGCACTCCGGGCAGACCTCGCCGGTTCGCCCGTGCACCCGCATCCCGGCTCGCTTGGCGTCCTTGAGCTCCTTCGCCGGCTTGCCGGATGCCGTGGCCACCGCCCCCGCCAACGTCCCCCTGAGCGCGGCGTACAACCGCTCGACCTCCTCCGGCGACAGCTTCGCGGCGAGGGCGAACGGCGACAGGTGGGCCACGTGCAGCACCTCGTCGGAGTAGGCGTTGCCGACCCCGGCGATGATCGACTGGTCGCGCAGCATGCCCTTGACCTGCATCCGGTGCGACGCCGCGATCGCCGCGAAGACCTCGAGCGTGAAGTCGTCCGCCAGGGGGTCGGGCCCGAGCGAGACGATCCGGGGCACGGCGCTGACGTCGCCGACGATGTAGGCCGCGAGGCTCTTCTTCGTGCCGGCCTCGGTGAGGTCGAAGCCCGACCCGTCGTCGAAGCGCACCCGCAGCGCGATCGGCGACTTCCCCGGGCGCAACACGGTGGCGGGCACGGCATCCGACCAGCGCAGCCAGCCGGCCCGGGCCAGGTGGAACACGAGATGCGTTCCACCGCAGTCGATGTCGAGGAACTTCCCGTGCCGGGACACCCCGTCCACCGGTGCCCCGACGAGCGCCTCCGGCGGTGGGCTGAAGGTCTTGAGCACCGAGATCGACCCCAGCTCGACACCGGTCACGACGAGCCCGTCGGTCCTGGTGCGCAGGAAGTCGACGAGGGCCTGCACCTCGGGCAGCTCGGGCATGGGGCGACGCTACCGCTCGTCGGGCTCGTCCACGAGGTAGTCAGGCGGGTCGTCGAACGAGGCGAACGTGGTCGCCGAGGCCCGCCGGGCCAGCGTGCGGTCGGGCGAATCGTCCTCCCACAGCCCTCGCACCTGCGCCGCCAGGCCGTAACCGTCCGGTGCCCGCACCACCGGGACGTCGAGGTCCTCGGTCGGCGCCGGGACGAGGTCGTCGTTGGCCACCGGGATGACGTGGCTGAGCACCTGCTCCCCGGGTGAGAGCTCACGGATCGCGATGCCGCGCACGTGGTCGGGCTTGCGCGTCGTGAACTCGGTGTAGATCTTCGGGTCGTGCTGCCCGTCGTCGCCGATGAGCAGCCACTTCACGTGCGGCAGCTCGCGAGCCAGCCGGTGCAGCTGCGCGTGTTTGTGCTCCTGCCCCGAGCGGAACCAGCCGGTGTTCGTCGGGCCCCAGTCGGTGAGCAGCATCGGCCCGTCGGGGTAGCCGTTGCGGCGCAGGAACCGGGTCAGCCACGGGGAGGTGTTCCACGCCCCCGTCGACAGGTAGATGACGGGCGCGTCCGGGTGCTCGGCCAGCAGCTCGCGGTACATCGTCGCCATCCCCGGCACCGGCTTGCGGGCACCCTCGGAGCGCAGGAACGTGTTCCAGGCAGCGATCATCGGCCGTGGCAGCGAGGTCGAGAGCACCGTGTCGTCGATGTCGGAGACGATGCCGTGCGTCACGGTCGTCCCGACGACGAGCACCGGCACGTCGATGGTCTCGGCGTTCGGCGACCCGATGAAGATGCGGTGCCACCCCGGCCCGAGCCCGTGGCCGCGCACCGTGAGGTCGATGAAGCCGCCGCGGTCGGTGCGTGCGGTGATGATCCGCTCGTTGACCCGGATGGTCACCTTCTCCTCGACGGCCGGAGTGGTGAAGAACGCCCGCCACCCACGCGTGTCGAGCTCGACGGCCCGCAGCCGCGCCAGGTGGGTGTCCTCCTCGGTGTCGTCCCGCTGGGCCTGCGTCATGATCACCCGCGCGAACACCCGCAGCTGCGACACGCTCCCGTACCCGGTGAGGGGCACGACCCTCGTCGCCCAGCCGCGCGAGCGCAGCACCTTGGACTTGCGCCCGTTGTAGGCGTCTTCGAGCAGTGCTGCGGCATGCGGTCGCGGCATGATCAGCAGACTAGAGGACCGGCTCGGATGCCGCGTGGTCACCGGGCGCGGGGTCGGCGTCCATGCCCATGTGGCGGCCGACCCACCGACGGAGCCGGGGCGAGACGGCATCCGGCGTGGGAGCACTCATGCCCGGCCGCGGTTCTGCTCGACGCGGGCCTCGATGACGGTGCGCACCAGCGTGTCGGGCAGCGGTTTCGCGGGGGTGAACCGCAGGGTCGACCCCGACCACTTCACGCCCTCGAGCTGCTGCTCCGTCAGGTCGGACAGCAGGTCGGGTCGCATGGTGATCAGGCTCAGGCCCGACTTCGACGCGTTGAGGGCGACGAGTGAGCCGTTCAGCACGAACGTCGGGACACCGTAGGAGATCTTCTCGGTCGCCTCCGGCACGAGCGCGCGGATCTGTTCGCGCAGGGCGAGGAGCGCGGCGCGCTGGTCCTGCGGCACCCGGTCGAACCAGGCCTCGACGTCATCCACTGCTCCGCCTCTCGATGACCCGTCAGGGGCAGGTACAGGGTATCGCCGAGCACCTCGGGCACCCGGCCGAATACCGCTGAACGGCCGCGTCGAGGTCGACGTCCATCTGGTTGGCCAGCGAGGCCACCCAGGCCAGGACGTCGGCGAACTCGTGCTCGCGCTGGGCCGGGGTGCCCTTGCGCACCGCCTGCGCCAGCTCTCCGACCTCCTCGGCGAGCCAGGCCACGGTGCTCGGCACTCCCCGCTCCCGGTCGCGCTCGCCGTAGGTGCGCTCGATGACGTCCTGCAGGCTCGCGAGGTCCATGCCGGAAACCTACCCGCCCCTCACCATCCCGACTCCGGTGGCGAGCCCGGTCAGTTCAGGGACGGGCCGAACGGCATCGGCGGGGTGGGCACGGCCCCGAAGCGTCCGACGATGGCGCGCTCCCGGCGCAGCAGGGCGATGACCGTCCGCAGGCGGGTTGCCGGATCGGCGCCCTCGAGCACCCGCTGGCGGTCGCTCGCATCGAGCACCATGGCCTCGACGATGCGGTAGGCGAGCTGGGTCGGGGCGGCCTCGACCGGTTCGGCCTTCGCGCCGAGATCGAGCAGGTATGCCGTGTGCTCGCGCAGCGCGCGATCGGCGAGGTCCGCGACGGTCGGGTCGTCAGGGCTGCCCAGGTCGCCGGCAGTCGGCTCGTCGAGCCAGGTCACCCGTCCGGTCGTCCAGGGGGTGGCGGCCCCGGTGTCGATGCCCTCGAGGCGGTAGCGCCGGGCTCCGGTCGCGACGAGGTGGACGACGGTGCCGATCGCGCTCTCGGCGAGTGCCATCGCGTCCACCCTTGCCTCGCAGCCGATCTCGTAGAGGTCCGCGACGGCATCCGGCCCGACCTCGCGCCCCGCGCGGATCAGCGTGACGCCGAAGCGACGATCGTCCTCCGGGCGCTCCGCGAGGTCCCGTGCGAGATCGAGGTAGCGCTCCTCGAACAGCTGGAGCGGGATGCGGGCGCCGGGGAGCAGGACGGTGCCGAGCGGGAAGAGCGGCAGGGTCGCCATGCCTCACTGTAGGCACCTGCGCCACCCCCGGAACAGAGGCCCGATTCGGAGGTTCGACCCCGCAGCCGATAGAGTGGTGCGTGCTGGCCCGCCTTCTGCCTCGGGCCGCAAATCTTTGATGTCGATGCCTTCGCGTCGGGACCTTCGTCCCTGACACGGCGCCGCGGCCCAGAGCCCCGCCCGGCAGAACATCCCAGAGTCATCTGGACACCGCCGGTCGACGCCGACCGTGGTGCCTTGCGGTGACTCCGCATCCGTGAAGGAACACCCTTGTCCAGCACCACCTTCGGCACGCTCGGCGTGCCCGCCCCCCTCGTCGCGATCCTCGCGTCGCAGGAGATCACCGTCCCCACCCCCATCCAGGCCGCGACGCTGCCCGACTCCCTCGCGGGTCGCGACGTCCTCGGCCGCGGCCGCACCGGCTCGGGCAAGACGATGGCCTTCGTGCTTCCGCTGCTCACCCGGCTCTCGCGCAGCACGGCGCCGCGCCAGCCGCGCCGCCCCCGTGCGCTCATCCTCGCGCCGACCCGTGAGCTCGCGACGCAGATCGAGGACGCCATGACGCCCCTCGCTGCACCGCTCGGCATCACCTCGCGCACGATCTTCGGCGGAGTCGGCCAGAACCCCCAGGTCGCCGCCCTGCGCCGCGGCGTCGACGTCGTCGTCGCCTGCCCCGGCCGCCTCGAGGACCTCATCGGTCAGGGCCACGTCTCCCTGGATGCCGTCGAGGTCACCGTCATCGACGAGGCCGACCACATGGCCGACCTCGGCTTCCTGCCGGCCGTGCGCCGCCTGCTCGACGCCACCCCGGCGCGCGGCCAGCGGATGCTGTTCTCCGCCACGCTGGATGCCGGGATCGGCGTCATCGCGAAGCGTTACCTCTCGAACCCGGTCACCCACGAGGCCGACTCGGCGCAGTCGCCGATCTCGACGATGGCGCACCACGTGCTCCACGTGACCCCCGACGGGCACGCCCAGGTGCTGCTCGACCTCGTCGCCGCCCCCGGCCGCACCGTCGTGTTCACCCGCACCAAGCACCGCGCCAAGAAGCTGGCCCGCCAGCTCAACGGCTCGGGCGTGCCCGCGGTCGAGCTGCACGGCAACCTCAGCCAGAACGCGCGCACCCGCACGATGGAGGCGTTCCACTCCGGCGCCGCCCGCACCCTCGTCGCGACCGACATCGCGGCGCGCGGCATCCACGTCGACGACGTCGCGCTCGTCATCCACGCCGACCCGCCCGTCGAGCACAAGGCCTACACGCACCGCTCGGGCCGCACCGCCCGCGCCGGTGCCTCGGGCACGGTCATCACGCTGATGACCGACGACCAGGTGCGCGACGTGCGTGACCTCACCCGCAAGGCCGGCGTCAACCCCACGACCACCCGGGTCCACGCGACCCACCCGCTCCTGCAGGAGCTCGCCCCCGGCGACCGCTCCTTCGAGGGTGGCTTCGCCCCGCCGGTCCAGGCGGCACCGGCACGTCAGGGTGGCGGCCAGCGTCGTCCGGGCTCCGGGCAGGGCTCGGCCGGTGGCCGCGGCCCGGGCCAGGGTCAGCGTCGAGGCGGCCCGAGCGCCGGTGGCGCCGGCGCGAACGGTGGCGGTGGCAACCGTGGCGGTGCGCGCCCGGCATCCGGCGGACGCCCGGCCAACGGTGGTGGACGTCCCGCGTCCGGCGGCCGACCGGCATCCGGAAGTGCGCGTCCGGCATCCGGCAGTCGTCCCGCCAGCGCGCGCCCGGCACGCTCAGCGGCCTCCTTCTCCGAAGGCGCCCGCCGCACCCGCTGACCGGGGCGATTCGTCGCACAGGGCGAGCGGTTACGGTCTCGCGCCATGGACTGGTTCAGCGAGGTGTGGGCTCGGGTGCTGCCCGAGAACGGCGTCTCCCTGGCCGGTGCGCCGGTGGTCGCGGTGCTCGTCGCCGCCCTCGTGGCCGTGGCGTTCGACCCGCTCTGGCGCGTGCTGCGCCTGGCCGTGACCCTCGTGCACGAGCTGGGGCACGCCAGCGTCGGCGTGCTCGTCGGGCGCCGGTTCACCGGGTTCGTGCTGCGCGGGGACATGTCCGGCCACGCGGTGACCGTCGGCCCCGCCCGCGGCCCCGGCCGCGTGCTCACGACGTGGGCCGGCTACCCCGCTCCTGCCGTCGTCGGCGCGGCCGCGGTCGTGCTGGCCGTGCGCGGATGGTCGGCGCCGGTGCTCACGGTGGTCCTGGCGGTGCTCATCGCCGCGGCCCTGCGCGCCAGATCCGTGCTGACCGTGGTCGTCGTGGCGGTCGCCGTCATCGGTGGCGGCGCCCTGTGGTGGGCCGGTTCACCCGTGCTACAGGCCCAGGTCGTCGTCGCCATCGGGGTCGTGCTCATCGTCGGGGCCTGGCGCCACCTGGGTGCCGTGCTCGCCACCCCGGATGCCGCCACGAGTGACCCCGGCGTGCTCGCCCGCCTCACGCGCGTCCCCCGGGTCGTGTGGAACGCGACCTTCGTGCTGGTGCTCGCCGCAGCCACCTGGATGGCGGGCCGGGCCGTGCTGGATGCTGCTGGCGTCCTCGGCTGACCTCGACGTGGGGTGCCGGGGGCGCGATCCGCCGCGCCCCTGGCCCCCCACCGCGCCCCACCTGGGCTGCTCCCGGGACCAGCTACTTCTCGTACCTGATCTCGACGCGCCGGTTCTTCTCCCGGCCGTCGGGGTTGTCCTTGCCGCCCTTGGTGTTGGGCTCGACCGGCTCGGTCATGCCGAAACCCCTGACGTCGAGCTTCAGCCCGGGCTGGGCCGTTGGCGATGACGGCGGCAACGGCGTTGGCCCGCTGCTCCGACAGGGTCTGGTTGAGCTTGGCGCTGCCCTTGCCGTCCGTGTGGCCGTAGACCTTCACGGTGGATCCGTTCGGGATGGGCATCACGAGCTCGGAGATCTTGGCCTGCGCTGCCGGGGCCAGATCGGCCTTGCCGAAGGCGAACAGCACGTCGGACGTCAGCGAGATCACGGTCTCGTCGCCCTGGGTGCTCTCCTGCTCCACCTCGCTGACGTTGGTGTCGAGTCCCTGGACGTTGGGCTTCAGCGCGCTGATGCTGTCCTGCCACGCCGACGGCGGCAACGCTGCCAGCGCCGTCGTCCGGTCATCAGCGACCACGCCGGATGCCGTGGCCGCCCCCGCGCTCACCGGCACCGCGACGAGCAGCGCCAGGACGAGAGCTGATGCGCCGATCACTGGATCGAGACCTTCGGCGCGGCCGGTGCGCCTTCGACCAGGTTGACCGTCATCGTCGTGATCTCCGGCGCGGGCACAGCGAACGAGGCGTAGGCATAGTAGGTCTGGCCCGGGCGGAACTTGGCGCCCTGCGAGTCGGTCATGGCCCAGCCCTTGAAGTCGCCGAGGACGTCGTGCCGGGCCAGGTTGGTGGTGTCCACGAGGTACGGCTCCCAGGACATGTTGCCCAGATAGTCATAGAGCCACTTCGGCGTGGCGGACGCGCTGTCGGAGTCCACCAGGAACGAGAAGGTTCCCGTGAGGGTCTTGCCGTCCCTCTTCAGCGAGTAGAGGGAGACCACCATCGTGGCCTCGGGGTCACCTTCGACGACCGCCGGTACCGTCGCCGTGGCAATGGGCGTGCCCAGCTCGGTCAGGTCGACCCCAGCCGCGGCGGCGGACGCGGCACTCGTGTCATCGCTCTGTGCCTGGCTGCTCTGCGCCGGTGCCGCGCCCTGGTCGAAGGTGGCCTTCTCCTCGCCCGTGCAGGCGCTCAACGCAAGCGCCGCGGCGACCGCGACGACCGCCGTTCGGCTGATGCTCTTCTTCATGGTGTCCCCATCTGATGGATTCGGTGCCTACACCCCGTATGTCGCGGCACCTGCGCAAAAAGTTACGCCCCGGTCCGGACCGGCAGCGAAATTCAGGGATCGGTCACGTCGAGCTGGTGGTCGGCCTGCAGGGGCGAGCCCTCGCCGTCCTGGGACACGCACGGTGACCGTCGCCCGGCCGGGACCGCTCGGCGTCAGCGTCACGGACTCCTGGTCGGTCACGAACTCACCGCTCGGCAGCACCCACACCCAGGAGTCCACGCCGCTGTGCTCGACGGTGAACGTCGCGGCCTCCCCGGTCGTCGTCGTGTCGGGTCCCTCGATCGAGATCGAGGCCGTCCCGGTGCTGGATGGCGGGAGACCGTCCCCGCGAAGCAGCCAGCCACCGAGGAGACCCACGGCGAGGATGCCGGCCACCGCCGCCGCCACGACGGGCCGCCTCAGCACCTGCCGCCAGGACGTCGTGCACCCGCTCCTCCACCACGTCGGATGCCGGCTGGTCGGGTTCCGCTGTGGACGGGCGCCAGCGCGCCCTCCACCTCGGCGAGCCAGTGCCCGACGTCGCGGTGCCTGTCCCTGGGAGCAACGGCCAGGCTGCGCTCGAGCACCGGGTCCAGCGCCTGCGCCAGGTCGCTGCCCTCGCAGAGCCACCGAACCAGCGCAGACAGCGACCACAGGTCGGCGCGGGTGTCGATGACCGCCGGGCCCGCCATCCATCTCCGGCGGGCGGAATCCCGGCGGTGCCCCCGGCGACCGTCAGCCCGGAGTTGAGGGCGAGGTCCTTGCACATCCCGAGGTCGGCCAGCAGCACCCGCTCGTCGGCGGCGATCAGGGCACCGGGGCCGCTCGACACCTCCTCGCCGGGGACACCCGCAGTCTGCGCCACGAACGGGATCGGACGTGATCAACACGTTCGACGGGCTGAGGTCACGGTGCACGATCTGGGCGGCGTGCACGGCATCCAAGGCAGGCGCCAAGGCCCGGGAGAGCACGAGCACATCCGCAGCGCTCGCCGTCCAGCCCGTGGCGCGCAGGGACGTCACCCGCTGCGCCAGCGTCCCCCGGTCGGCATGCTCGAGCACGAGGTACGGCTGCTGCCGGTCGCTCTCGCCGATGTCGTGCACCGTCACGACGTGCGGGCTGCGGATCCGGCGCAGGCTGCGTCCTTCGGCGATGAAGCGTTCCCGCACGTCAGGGTTCAGGCTGTGGTTCTCGGCGAGCACCTTGAGCACCACCGTGGCATCGAGCCGCTCGTCGGTGGCGACGTAGGCCGTGGCGAACGAGCCGACGCCGATGACCTCACCGAGGCGGTATCTCCCGATGCGACGCGACTCGCCCTGCCGCACCACCGGTCATGTCAGGTCCACGCCGGGCTCACGCAGGGTGGCGGCGAGCAGGGCTCGACCGCGTGAGATCTGGCCCTTGACCGTCCCCAGCGGCAGGTCGAGGCGCTCGGCGACATCGGCGTAGCTGAGGCCCTCGAGGTCGCGCAGGGTCACCGGCGACCGGTAGGGCTCGGGCAGGGCGGCGAGTGCATCTCGCACGGTCGCCCGGGTGGCCAGCAGCGAGCTCATCCGCTGGCCCGGCCCGGCATCATCGTCAGGCAGTGGCGACGTGGCACGCTGGCGCCGCAGGTGGTCGACCACCCGGCGACGCACGATGCTGTGCACCCACGTGCTCACCTTTGAGTCCCCGCGAAAGGACTCCACGGACGGCCGCGATCGAGATGAGCGAGTCCTGGCACACGTCATCGACGGCCATCTCGTCCAGCAGCGCACCGCGGGCGAACCGGCGGACCATCCCCGACTCGTCGAGCTCGACCAGCAGCACCTCGGTCGCGGCGACCGAGCCCGTGGACGCCCGGGTCGCCAGCACGAGGAGGAGGTCGTCGAGGCCGGTGGGATCGACGAGCTGCGCCGCACGCCGCGCCCCGGTCACGTCGCCGTCGTCCAGAGCCGCCACCAGGGCAACAAGAAGTTCTGGTGTCCCCACTGCGGCAGTGTTCCACAGCAGGGCTACGGTGGGGGCATGGCATACCAGTACAAGGTCCTCGAGGTCCGCGAGAAGATGATCGGCGGCAAGATCTCCGGCGACAAGGTCGAGAAGCTGCTCAACGAGCACGCCGCCCAGGGCTGGCAGCTCAAGGCGATCACGAGCGTCGAGGTCAAGGGTCGGGTCGGCCCGGGTGGTGTCGACGGCCTCCTCATCACCCTCGAACGTCAGGTCTGAGCGGGCTCGACCTCGACGTGCGGGCGGCGCTGCCACAGCGCCCAGTCGTCGCTGACGTCTGCAGCGGTGCGCTGGAGCAGGGGTAGCAGCTCGTCGAGCAGACGCTCGGTCGAGGTCTCGGCCGCGTGGACGGTGATGTTCATCGCGGCCCGCACGGCACCCGTGCCGTCACGCACCGGAACCGCCACCGAACGCACACCGGGGGCAAGCTCCTCGTCAGCGAGCGCCCACCCCCTCGCCCGGACGCGCGCGAGCTCTGCCTCGAGCTCGTCGCGGGGTCGCAGGACGTGGCCGCGGATCCCCGAGCGGCTGGGCACCTCGAGCACCTCGGCGAGCGCCGTCGGGTCGAGCGCTGCGAGCAGCACCTTGCCCTGCGAGGTCGGTGGCGCCGGGAACCGCGTGCCGACCTCGACCCGCAGCGCGATGATCTTGGGCACCGAGACCCGGGCGACGTAGACGATGTCCGAGCCGTCGAGCTGAGCCATCGAGGACGACTCCCGGGTCCGGGACACCAGGGCCTCGAGGCGCGGGCGGGCGATCTCCCACAGGCCGAGGGACGAGACGTATGCCGTGCCGAGGGCGAGCACCCGAGGCGTCAGGCAGTAGACGCCGTCGCGCGAACGGACATAGCCGAGCTCCTCGAGCGTGAGCAGCAGCCGACGCGCCGTCGGTCGGGCCAGGTCGGTGGCCTGGGCGACGTCACTGAGTGACATCTCCGGTCGCTGCGGTCCGAAGGAGGTGATGACGTCGAGGCCGCGAGCCAACGCCTCCACGAAGTCTGGTCCCTGACCACGTCCGGCCACCATGCCTCCCTCGATCGTCGGTGCGAGTGTCCTCCCGCGCGCGCCGCACCCTACGCCCGGGACGGGCCCGGCCACATCTGCGTCCGGCGGCGACGGGGGTCGCCACGTCGCCGCCGGGGTCTCAGTCCCCCTCGCCGGCGCCCGGCTCTCCGAACACGGTGCCCCGTGCCCGCGTGGTGTCGGTGCGGAACTCGGTGTACTGGTAGGGGTTGTCCAGGACCTTGTCGTCGCCGGCCGGCGGGGCCGGGTTCATGCCAGCGGCCCAGGCCTCGCCACCCATCGCGTCGACGAGGTGCTCGACCGTGGCTTCGGCCTTGCGGCGCAGGTCGGCGAGGTCGCAGCCGACGAGGACGCCGTCGTGCTTGACCACCTTGCCGTCGACGAGCACGGTGTGCACGTCGCCCCGCTGGGCCTGGAACGCGACGTGGCCGTAGGGGTTGAGGAGCGGGAACGAGACCGGCGAACGGTCGTTCCTGATCAGCACGACGTCAGCCTTGGCTCCCGGCACGATGCGGCCGAGCTCGTCCCGTCCGAGCGCCCTGGCTCCCCCGCGAGTCGCCCAGTCGACGACGTGTTCGGCACGCAGGTGGACATTGGTCACGGTGTCTCCCGCCGCATGCGCCTCGAGGTGCTCGCGGGAGCGGTCGGCGCCGAGGGTGGTGCGCATCGCCGAGAACAGGTCACTGCTCCACCACACGCTCGTGTCCATCGACAACGAGACGGGGATGTCGTGACGGCGCAGCTGCCACGTGGGTGGGTACCCCTGACCCGCGCTCTGCTCCGACTCGGTCGAGACCGACGCCGTGCCGCCCGTCGCCGCGATCCGGTGGTAGGAGTCGGTCGACAACGTGGCGGCGTGGACGTACACGCTGCGCTCGTCCATGAAGCCGTTCTCGTGCATCAGGCGGATGCCGTCGTCATTGGTCGCGCCCCACACCCCTGCGTGCGTGGTCACCGGGAGGTCCAGCTCGCGGGCCACCTCGAAGGCCGGCCGCTCGGGGAAGGCCGGGTCGCCGGTCACGTCGAACGCCAGCTGCCAGCCGTCGAGGTCGCCCCGCCGTCGCTCGAGGAAGGAGCGCACCGCCGGGTCAGCCGTCCACTCCCACGGGCCCGCCGCGATGTTGCCGTAGGCGAGCACGAACCGTCCGGGCACCGCCTGGAGCGCGTCGACGGCAGCCTCTGCGTGGTCGACGGACTGCAGCCCGTGGGACCAGTCGACGGTGGTCGTGACCCCGGCCTCGAGGGCGTCCCAGGCCGAGAGCAGGTTTCCCGTGGCGATGTCCTCGGGGCGGAAGCGACGGCCGTGCTCGAGGTAGTACCAGACGAAGTACTGGGTGAGCGTCCAGTCCGCTCCGTACCCCCGCATCGCCGTCTGCCACATGTGCCGGTGGGTGTCGATCATGCCCGGCATGACGATGCCGCCGTCAGCATCGATCTCCAGGGCGTCGTCGGGGGCCGTGAGGCCGTGACCCACCTGCGCGATGCGGTCCCCGACGACGAGGACGTCCGCGCCGGTGAGCACGCCGTGCGCGTCATCCATCGTGAGCACCGTGGCGTTTCGGAACACCACCGGACGACCGGCTGTCACCTCGTCGTGAGCCATGACTCTCCCGCTTCCAGTTCGGCGGACACCTGTCCGCTTGACGGCTGCTGTACGTCGTGGCCCCTACTGTCGGCGCGCTGCCCCGGGACTGTCAAGACCTTCGACGCTTTCGATTCAGCCCTGGACTCTCGCCTTGACACCGTCCGCAGAGGACGGTGAGACTCGAGACATCGCCCGACCCGGACATCTGTCCGTTCCCACCCCAACCGATGGAGGAGGCCTTCCGATGCAGGATCGAAGCGGCCCCCTGTCGGGCATCCTGGTCGCCGACTTCTCGCGCATCCTCGCCGGCCCCTACGCGACGATGCTGCTCGCCGACCTCGGGGCCGAGGTCGTCAAGGTCGAGTCCCCGGCCGGCGACGACACCCGCACGTGGAGCCCTCCGGTGCGTGACGGGGTGTCGACCTACTACCTCGGCGTCAACCGCAACAAGCGCTCGGTGGCCCTGGACCTCAAGGATGCCGACGACCTCGCCGTCGCTCACGAGCTGGCCCGACGTGCCGACGTGCTCGTCGAGAACTTCAAGCCGGGTGGTCTGGCCCGCTTCGGACTCGACTACGACACCGTCGCGGCCACCAACCCCGCCGTGGTCTACGCCTCGATCAGCGGCTTCGGCAGCGGCCCCGGCGGTCGCGACCTGCCGGGCTACGACCTCATGGTGCAGGCCATCTCCGGGCTGATGAGCCTCACGGGCGACCCGGACGGTCCGCCCTTCCGCGCGGGGATCTCGGTGTTCGACGTCATGGCAGGGCTGCACGCCACCATCGGCGTCCTGGCGGCGCTCAACGCCCGGCAGGTGAGCGGCACGGGCCAGCACGTCGAGGTCAACCTCCTGTCCTCGGCCCTGTCGGGGCTGGTCAACCAGTCCAGCGCCTTCGTCGCCAGTGGCGTCGTGCCGCACCGGATGGGCAACAGCCACCCGAGCCTGTTCCCCTACGAGCCGCTCCCCTGCTCCGACGGTGACCTCATCGTCACGGCCGGCAACAACGGCCAGTTCCGGCGACTCGTCGAGGTGCTCGGGGTGCCCGAGCTCGCCGACGACCCCCGGTTCGTCGGCAACGAGGACCGCACCGCCCACCGCGACGAGCTGCGCCCCCTCCTCGTCGAGCGCCTCGCGACCCGCACGACGATGGAGTGGTTCCGGGACATCACCGCCGCGGGCGTCCCCTGCGGCCCGATCAACACCGTGGACGGTGGTGTGGCCTTCGCCGAGTCCGTCGGCCTCGACCCGGTGGTCGTGGTCGGCGACGGTGACGCGGCGGTCCCCTCGGTGCGCAACCCGATCCGCCTGTCCGCCAACCCTCCCGACTACCGGCTGCCGCCCCCGGCGCTCGACGAGCACGGCGCCGAGATCCGCCGCTGGCTGGCCACCCCCGAGCAGGAGCCAGACGCATGACGACCTTTCCCACCTCGCTGGGCACCTCGAGCACCGACGAGATCCGCCTCCTCGGCCAGGACCTCACCGCGGACCTCATGGGCAAGGTCGGCTTCGGCGAGCTCGCGTTCTGGCTCGTCGCGATGCGGCGTCCGACCCCGTCCGAGACCCGGGTCTTCGAAGCCGTGCTCGTGGCGCTGGCCGACCACGGTTTCACGCCCACGGCGATCGCGGCCCGCCTCACGTACCTGTCCGCGCCCGACTCCCTCCAAGGGGCCCTGGCCGCCGGCCTGCTCGGTGGTGGCTCGCGCTTCCTTGGTGTCACCGAGGACTGCGGTGCGTTCCTCAACGCCGTCGTCACCGACCTCGGTGAGGACGTGCCGGAGACCGACGAGCAGTGGGATGCCGTGGCGCTCGCCGCCGTGCGCCGCACCAGGGAGGCGGGGAGGTTCGTGCCCGGGCTGGGCCACCCCGTCCACAAGGACGGCGACCCCCGCACCCCGGTGCTCATCGCCCTGGCCGAGGAGGAGGGGGTCCGGGGGCCGCACCTTCGACTCTTCGAGGCGGTCGGCCGCGTACACGAGCAGGTGCTCGGCCGCCGACTGCCGCTCAACGGGGCCGGTGTCTGCGGTGCGGCCCTGGCCGACCTCGGCCTGCCGGTCGAGATGCTGCGTGGCTTCGCCCTGCTCGCCCGGGCGGCCGGGCTGCTCGGCCAGATCGCCGAGGAGCAGCGCCGTCCGATCGGCATGGACGTCTACCTCTCCGTCGACCGCAACGCCCAGTACGTCGACCCGCACGTCCGGTAACCCCTCACATCCGGCAACCACTGGAAAGGAGACCCGCAATGGCGCAGGTCGTCGCCGTCATCGCCTCGACGCACCACCCGTTCTACTACCGCGCGAGCACCGCGGTGGGAGAGGAGCGCCCACCGTTCGCGGACGAGTGGGTGGCCAAGATCGAGCGCTTCCGCGAGACCCTGACCCGCGCCCGGCCCGACGTGCTCGTCATGGTCGGCAGCGACCACTTCCACCAGCTGTGGCTCGACAACATGCCGCAGTTCCTCGTGGGCAAGGCGCCTGTCTACGACGCCAACTGGTACAACGAGGAGCGCGAGTTCGGGCTCCCCCGCTTCCGGCTCGACGGCCACGAGGAGCTCTCGTCACACATCCTGCGCGGTGGTCTGGACTCCGGTTTCGACCTCGCGTTCAGCAACGAGCTGCGCATCGACCACTCGATCACCTGCCCGATCATCACGCTGCGGCCCGAGGCCGACCTGCCCATCGTGCCGATCTACACGAACATCTTCGCGCCGCCGCTGCCCCAACCGAAGCGCTTCGTCGAGCTCGGCCGCGCGATCCGCGAGCTCGTCGAGTCGTGGCCGAGCGAACAGCGCGTCGCGATCATCGGCACCGGTCACCTCTCGCTCGAGCTCGGCGGGCCCCGGCAGTTCGGCCCCCACGGCCCCGACCCCGAGTTCGACCACCGCGCGGTGCAGTGGATCGCGAACGGCGATCTCGACGGGTGCCTGCGCGAGGTCACGCTCGACAGCCTGCACCTGCCCGGCAACGCGACCCACGGCTTCATGGACTTCATGCTCATGATGGGGGTCGCCGGGGAGAACGCGAAGGCCGACCACGTGGACTCCCTCGACCTGTTCCACACGATGGAGGCCTACTTCACCTGGTACCCGAACGGAGCGCCGGCATGAGCACCTACCTCCTCGACAAGTTCCTGTTCACGGTCGACCGCGACCCCGACCTCGTCGAGCGCTACCGCGAGGACCCCGCGGGCCTGGTCTCGTGGTGGGAGGAGACCCAGGCCAACCGCATCCTGGGCGTCATCGACGGCGAGGCGAGCACCTGGCTCGCCTTCACCGACGAGGAACGCACCGCCCTCGTCGGGCACGACCACGTGGCCCTCTTCGGCATGGGTGCGCACCCGTTCCTCACCCTGACGTTGTTCATCGCGATGTTCGAGCGCGACCACCCCGAGCCGCTGTCGTACCAGAAGGCCTACGGCCAGGCGCTCGCGCACTTCTCCCACCCGTACCCCGACATCGCCACCTGACGCCGTGCGTGCCGCGACCATCACGGCCCACGGGGCTCCGCCGCAGGTCCTCGAGCGCCCGGACCCGACACCGGGCGACGGTGACCTGCTCGTCGAGGTGCGCGCCGCCCCCATCACGCCGCTCGACGTGCTGTGCGCCACGGGCACCTCCTACTTCGGCGCCCCGGCACTGCCCTACGTGCCCGGGGTCCAGGGCGTCGGCGTCGTCCGTGACGGACCGGCTCACCTCCTCGGGTGCCGCGTGTGGTTCCCGACCACGGCGGGCATGACGGTCGGCGACGGGGGCCTGGCGACCCTGGCCATCGCCCGCATCGACCAGGCCGTGGTCATCGACGCCGACCTGCCCGACACCAGCGTGGCGGCGCTGGGGCTGTCGGCCGTGGCCGCGTGGGAGGTGCTCGAGCGTGCCGCGGCGCTGCGGCCGGGAGAACGGGTGCTCGTCCTCGGCGCCGGGGGCGTCGTGGGCCAGGTGGCGGTGCAGGCGGCCCGACTGCTCGGGGCGGGGCGGGTCGTCGCCGCTGCGCGCTCCGAGGCAGCGAGGGCTCGAGCCACCGCCTGCGGCGCGGACGCCGTCGTCGACCTGCGAGAGGGCGAGGATGCCGCGTCGTTGGCAGAGCGTCTTCGCGCCGCCTGCGAAGGCCCCGTCGACGTCGTCGTCGACCCGCTGGCGGGTCTCCCCGGCACCGCGGGGGTGCTCGCCCTCGCCGACGGCGGGCGACTGGTCAACCTCGGCAGCACCGCCGGGCCGGCCCTCGAGGTCGACTCCGCGTCGCTGCGCAGCCGAGCGGCATCCGTCATCGGTTACACGAACAACCGACTCACGGCCACGCGCCGCGGTGAGGTCCTCACCACCGTGCTCACGCACGCCGCGGCGGGACGCATCGAGGTGACCCACGACGTCGTCAGCCTCGCTGAGGCGCCTGATGCGTGGGCGCGGGTTGCAGCCGGGCGAGCGCCGCGCCGCATCGTCGTCAGCCCGTGACGGATGCGGCGTCAGCCCGACGCCGCGACCGCCACATCGCCCACGCGCCCGTCGACCACAGCGCGGCGACGACGAGCACGGGCTGGAACAGCAGTCGCACCAGGCGTGCGGCATCCGTCTCGAGGCCGAAGGCCGCCGTGCCGGTGACGTACTGGCTCACGTTGCCCGGGAACACGGCGACGAAGAACGCGGCGACCACCCACCCCACGAGCGGGCGGTGACGCACCGGCGCGAACGCGAGAGCAGCGGCCAGGACCAGCTCGACGACCCCGCTGGCGGCGATGACGAACTCGGGCCACGGCATCCACGTCGGGACCTGGGCGCGAAACGCCTCCGCCGACGACGAAGTGCCCGACACCGGCCGTCGCGAGCAACGCGACGAGCATCCACCGGACCACCCCTCGCGCCACCGGTGACCCCGGCGGCGTCGTTGCCGCAGGGGTCACCGGGGTGCTCGTGGGCCCTGGTGTCAGGAGCGCACCCGCACCGTGGCCGTGATGGTCTGGCCGGTGTCGGGAACCGTGATGGTCACCGTGTAGGTCCCTGCCGCCAGGCCGGAGGTCCGCAGCTGGTAGAGCCACTCGCCGTCGACGTAGGCCAGCGTGCCGGTGCGCACGACGGTGCTCGCCCATGGTCACCGTGACGGTGGGCGCGAGGTCGGTGGGCTCCGAGCCGTCACAGTCGACGAGCTCGACCTTGACCGGAACGGTCGAGCCGCTCTTCGCGGTGACCGTTCCGTTCTTGAACGGTGCGCGGATCCCGGTCGTCGTGAACTCCACGGCCACGTCGGCAGTGGCCGTCGTGACGTGGCCGTGGCTGTCGGTCACGGTGACCGTCGCCGTGTAGCGGCCCGCGGCGGCATACGTGTGCGTGCGGGTGAGTGGGCTGGATGCCGTCTCCACCGTCTCCGTGGTGCCGTCACCCCACGCGATGGTCACGTCATGGGTGTCGTCGGCGTCGCGGTCGGCGAACTCGACGGTGAGGCTGGCGCTGTCCGCACCACAGCCCACCGACGTGTCGTCGAACGCTGCCTCGACCGTGGCCGGCGAGTTCGGCGTGAGGCCGACGATCACCGGGTCGTGGTCGGAGACCCGGAACATGTCCGGGGCGTAGAGCGACTCGATGAGGTTGGCCGTCTTGAAGTCGGTGTTGTAGTCCAGGATGGCCGGCTCGTCGGCGTTGATGTGGAACTCCGCGACACCCGCGACCTGGTTCTTGTCGACGAGGTCGGCCGACCCGAGCGCGTGGTCGAGGTAACCCCACTGGCCGTCGAAGGCGTAGGAGTAGGCGTCCTCACCGAGGAAGCTGCGGACGAGGTTGGTGTAGCCCGCACCCTCGAGGACCTTGATCGGGTCCTCCATGGCGTAGGAGTTGAGGTCACCGAGGATGATGACGTCCTGCTCGCCGGTGCCCGTCGGGTCCGTGTCCAGCCAGGTCGCCAGCGCCCGTGCCGAGACCGTGCGGGAGGCGTTGCAGTTGCCCTGACCGTCACCGGCATCCGGCACGGTGCAGCCCGAGCCCTTGGACTTCAGGTGGTTGACGTCCGCGACGAACGAGCCGCCGGTCGCGTTGACCCGGAAGGCCTGCGCCAGCGAGGGCCGGCTGCGGGGAGCCGTGTCGCCACCGCCGACGAACTCGGCGGTGTTGAGCGCCGCCGTCTGGCCGATGGGCGTCACGGTCGCCGGCTTGTAGAGCATGCCGACCTTGATCGCGTCGGTGCCCAGGGCGTTGGTCTGGCCGGTCTCGGTGTCGACGTCGATGTAGGCGTAGGTGGTCGCGCCGGTCTCGGCGTTGAGCTTGTCGACGAGGTGCTTGATCGAGCTGTCGCTGCCGTAGCCGTCGTTCTCGACCTCGTTGACGCCGAGGACGTCGGCGTCGACCGCGAGGATCGCCGCCACCGTCTTGGGCCACTGCCGGTCGAACTCCTCCTGGTCGTCGGCGCCGCGGCAGTCGGTGCGCGTTGCCGCCCACCCCGAGGGTGCAGTTGTCGACGGCGGTGTCTCCGTGTCCGGCAGTCCGTCGAAGGTGTTGAAGTAGTTGAGCAGGTTCATCGCGGCGGCCCGCACGTCACCGCCGACCTCCTCGGGTGCCTCGGGGCGGGGGTTGGCCGCGGCGAAGTCGTAGGCCCCGCCGAGGGCGTTCGTCGGGCGCAGCCGGTAGGCGTTGCCGCTCGCAGCGTTGCCTGCCCACGTGTACGTCATGACGCCGACGGCTCCGGTGAGGGTGTCGCCGCCGCGCAGGGTGTTCGTGGCCGACAGCGGGTTGCCGCCGCGGCCGAAGACGATCGGGTCGGGGTTCTGGCCCTGGGAGGCGTCGTCGACGATGAGGCGGTTGAGGTTGTTCGCCGCCTGCAGGGCGAGGGCAGCTGCACCGGGGGCGACGACGTTCGTCGGCTGCTGGAGGCGACCGCCGCTGGAGACGACGACCTGGCCGAAGCGGCCGAGCTGGAAGTGCTCGGTCACCGAGAGCTCCTGGGGCATCGTCACGAGCATGCCCTCGTACTTCTCGAAGTCGGTGGCGCTGGCCATCGGCAGGGTCACCGGGGTCGGGTCGACCGACCCGGTGCCGCAGACGGCGACGGTGGCGTTGCTGATCTGGGTCTGGCCCTGGAACTCCGCCGCCGTGCCGGACACGACGACGACGTCGCCGAGTTCTGCCGAGTCCAGGCTGCCGTTGAAGACGAAGATGCCGTCGGAGGTCGCCGGGTCACCGTCGCCGGTGAGGTCCTGGATGTAGAGGCCGCGCAGGGTCGGCGCCGGGCCCTCGTGGTCGCCGACCACGACACCGCGCGTGGTCACCGAACCGGTGATCGCGGCATCCGTGACCCGAACCCTGGATGGCGGGGATGCGCGTGAAGGCCGTCGTCGTGCACTGGTCAGCCACGGTGAACGTGGTGGTGAAGTTCGCTGCCAGGTTGTCCGGCGGGTCGTTGGTGTCGGTGTCCGAGACCCCCGTCGCGAGGACGGTCAGGGTGCAGGCGTCTCCGTCGACGAGCGCGGATGCCGGGTCGGCGGTGAACGTCGTCGGCCCACCCGTGACAGCGAGCGCCACCGAGCCGCTGATCGAGCAGGAGAGGGTGATCGCACCCGCGGCCAGGGTGACCGGCTCGCTGAAGGTCACGGTCGGGCTGACGTCGGCCGCCGCGGAGCCCTCGTTGGCCGGGAGCGTGTCCGTGACCGACGGAGCCGGGTCGACGGGAACCCCGGGGTGGGCGCCGAGGTGGGTCACGGTGTCGATGGCGAAGCCGTCCCACTCGATCGGCCGGGTCGAAGGCGTTTGCCCCGTTGGTGTCGCCGGCCTCGATGGCGGCCTTGCGGCGAAGGGTGTTGTTCACGGTGCTCGTGGCGCCCGTCCCCCACGCCGTGCCCGGGTCGAACCCGATCTGCCCGAACACGTCGACGATGGCGCCACCGGTGCCGCCCTTGCGCAGCACGATGGCGTCGTCGCCGTTCCAGTTGGCGACGGCGGAGCTGATCAGGTCCGTCACGGCCAGGATCGACGCGTTTGCGCCGGCGTGTGCCGCGACGAACACCTCGCCCGCGGCCAGGGCGCCCGTCAGCGCGACCGACTGGCTGACCGACGGCGCCCCGTTGCTGTACAGCTCCAGCCGGTACCCGCCGGCGGCGAGGTCGACGGCCGCGCCGGTGCCGTTGTAGATCTCGATCGGCCTTGTTGAAGCTCGACCCCTCGATGTACTCCGAGATGAACAGGTCGGTGGGCGCGGCCTGGGCCGCGGTCGGGGCGAGCGCCACCGGGGTGACCACGGCGAGGGCGCCGACGGCCACCTTCGCGACGATCCGGGCAAGGGGCGAGCGAGCCATGCATCCTCCAACGGTCCAGCGAGGGGCTGCCGCAGACACGACGCCTCGACCCGCACGAGATTCGTGCGCGAACGTAGCACCGCCGGAAGAGCCTGACCAGCGAAGTGACAGACCCATCGGCGAACGGCACGTGAACGCTCGAGGCGAGCGTGGTCACGGCACACAGCCACCCGGCATCCACGGTTCGGATGCCGGGCGGCCCGCCGCCCGAACCGCCTGAACCGTCGAAAGGAGGCAACACGCAGGCGGACGCGAAGCGAGGTCGGCGTGTTGCCTCCTCTCGACGCAGTGGCAGGGTTGCGGCGTGAGCAGACCCCCTGACGTGACCGGCGTCGTCGGCGACGTGACCGGCATCCCTGACGGCTTCTCCGGCATCCCGGTCGACGCCCTCGACTTCTACGAGGACCTCGCCGTGGAGAACAGCCGCGCGTGGTGGCAGGCGAACAAGGCCCGGTATGCCGGGTCCGTCCGGGAGCCGCTCGAGGCCCTGCTCGCGGCGCTCGAGGACGAGTTCGGCCCGGCGCACGTCTTCCGCCCCCACCGCGACGTGCGGTTCAGTGCGGACAAGTCGCCGTACAAGGACCACCAGGGAGCACTCGCCACGACGGTGCCCGGCATGGGCTACTACGTTCAGGTCGCAGCAGACGGGCTGATGACGGGCGGCGGCTTCTACCCCACGGGCGCCGACCAGCTGCCTCGGCTGCGTGCCGCGATCGACTCCCCTCGTTCGGGGCAGGACCTCCAGCGGCTCACCGACGCGCTCGTCGGCCAAGGCTTCGAGCTCGACGGGGACCGCGTGGCGACGCGGCCTCGAGGCGTCGCGGCCGACCACCCGCGGTTGCCGCTGATGCGCTTCAAGAGCCTGGTCGCCAAGCGGGCGCACGGAGCGCCCCCGTGGCTGTCCACTCCTGACGTGGTCGAGCACGTGCGCGAGGACTGGCGTGCCGTGCGCCCGCTCGTCGACTGGCTCACCGAGCACGTCGGCGCCACGGAGCAGCCCCGCCGACGGTGAATCGTCCGGCACCCGTTGCTCGGGCGCTGGACGCGTGACCGTCCGCTCAGCGCAGCGGCATGACGAGGCGGGTGAGCCACGTCGCGGGGTCTCCGGTGGGGTCGCTGAGGTACTCCTCCCACACGTCCTCGCGCCCTTCCAGGCCGTCCTGCTCGGCCCGGTGCCGGAGCTCGTCCCAGGTCTGGCCGAGCCCGTCGTACGAACCGACGTGCATCGCCACGAGGGCCTGGCCCCCGGGCGCTCTGCCACGACCACCCCACCGTCGGGCGCGTGGATGTCACCGGACACCGGGAAACCGGCCGCCACGTCGACCGTGGCTCCCGGCATCCCGTGGTACCACCCGAAGGCCGGGCCGGCAATCGCACCACCTGCCTCGGGCACTGCGCCGGCGACCCGCTCGAGGGCCTCGCCGAAGAACGTGGTGAGCCCTTCCATCGGGACGACGCGGCGCACCAGCGCCACGGTCTCGGAGGGCATCTCGGTCAGCTGGATGTCGACCATCGTGCATCCCTACCTCTCACCCTCCAGCCTCCCAGCGGCCCGCACCGGCGCCAAGACGTCGCCCGTGTCTTCCCCATCACGCCGAGCCCGCCTACGGTGGAGGCCGACCACGAGGAGGGTGACGATGGCAGATGACGCAGGCCGCAAGACCCACCCGACGGATGCCGACGTCACGGCCTACCTGGATGCCGTTCCCGACGCGCGCCGTCGCGAGCAGACGCGCTCGAGGCACTCGACCTCATGCGCGAGGTGACCGGTGCCGAGCCGCGGATGTGGGGGCCGACGATGATCGGCTTCGGCCGCCAGCCGTACCGCACGGCCGACGGCAAGGAGCACGAGTGGTTCGCGGTCGGGCTCGCGCCGCGCAAGGCCGCGCTCACGCTGTACGGACTGACCTACTACGACAGCAACTCCGACCTCCTCGAGCAGCTCGGCCCGCACACCACCGGCAAGGGCTGCCTCTACGTCAAGCGCCTCGAGGCCATCGACCGCGAGGTGCTCACCGAACTCGTTCGACGGTCGTGGGAGGCCAACAACGAGCACCCCTGCTGAGGGGCCGCCCGGGTGGGGGAGACTGGAGCCGATGACCCTCACCGACCGGCTGACCCGCGCCTCGACCACATCGGATGCCGGTGCCACCACCGCGACCGGCCCCGCCTCCGCGGCGGACGCGGCCTTCGACGTCTTCCTCGACTGGGCCGGGGAGCAGGGCCTGACGTTGTACCCGGCCCAGGAGGAAGCGGTGCTCGCGCTCGCGGGGGGTGCCCACGTCGTCCTCGCCACCCCCACCGGCTCGGGCAAGTCGCTCGTCGCGGTCGCCGCGCACGCGCAGGCCCTGGCCGAGGGGCGGCGCAGCTGGTACACCGCCCCGATCAAGGCCCTGGTCAGCGAGAAGTTCTTCGCCCTCGTCGCGATCTTCGGGGCCGAGAAGGTCGGCATGCTCACCGGCGACGCCGCGGTGAACCCCGACGCCCCCATCATCTGCGCCACCGCCGAGGTGCTCGCCAACCACGCCCTGCGCGACCGCGAGCTCGCCGACATCGGGCTCGTCGTCATGGACGAGTTCCACTTCTACACCGAGCCCGACCGCGGCTGGGCGTGGCAGGTGCCGCTGCTGCTCATGCCCGACACGCAGTTCCTGCTGATGTCGGCGACCCTCGGCGACACGCGCCCCTTCGAGGACGACCTCACCCGGCGCACCGGGCGCGAGACGATCGCGGTCACCGGCGTGGATCGGCCTGTGCCACTGGAGTTCTCGTGGGTGCTCACCCCCGTCCACGAGACCCTCGAGCTGCTGCTGCGCGACGACCGCGGGCCGGTCTACGTCGTCTCCTTCACCCAGGCCTCGGCCGTCGAGCAGGCCCAGGCCCTGATGAGCGTCGAGGTCGTCAGCTCGGCCCGCAAGGCCGCGATCAAGGAGGCCGTGGGCGGGTTCCGCTTCGGCAAGGGCTTCGGGCAGGCCCTGCGCCGGCTCGTGCTGCACGGCATCGGGGTGCACCACGCGGGGATGCTGCCGAAGTACCGCCGCCTCGTCGAGACCCTCGCCCAGGGTGGGCTGCTGGCCGTCATCTGCGGCACCGACACCCTCGGCGTCGGCATCAACGTGCCGATCCGCACCGTGCTGCTCACCTCGCTCACCAAGTACGACGGCCGCAAGCAGCGGGTGCTGCGAGCCCGCGAGTTCCACCAGATCGCCGGGCGGGCCGGGCGCGCCGGCTTCGACACCGTGGGCTACGTCGTCGTGCAGGCGCCCGAGCACGCCGTCCTCAACGCCAAGGCCCTCGCCAGGGCCGGCGACGACGCGAAGAAGCGCCGCAAGGTCGTGCACAAGAAGCCGCAGGAGGGCGTCCTCTCCTACTCGGAGGCCACCTACGAGCGCCTCGTCATGGCCCAGCCCGAGCCCCTGACCTCCAAGATGCGGGTCAACCACGCGATGGTGCTCAACGTCCTCGACCAGTGGGAGGGCCAGCAGGCAGCGCTGCACACCCTGCTGCTGGACAACCACGAGGAGCCCGCCCGCCGCGAGGCCCTCGTCGAGCGCGCCGTGCAGGTGCTCACGTCGCTGCTGCGGGCGCGGACCGTCGAGCCGGACGACGGCTCGGCCCTCGAGGACTGGCTCCCCGCCGACTCGGAAGAACCACCGTCGGATGCCGTTGCACCAGAGGGCCTTTCGGCTCACTCCTCCGACGTGGCGAGCGAAGGGGCCGACACGGCTGGGGACGACGGCATCCCGAGCGAAGCGGACGGCATCCCGGATCGGCGGGCTGACCTCGGGCCGATCGGTGAACTGCTCGCCGCTGCCGACCTCGCGCCCCTGCGCCGTCCCGACTTTCCGTGCGAGAGGCCGCCGGGACGCCGCAGGATGCCGCTGACGAGCGGCTTCCCGCGAGCAGGATGGTGGAGGAGTTCGTGCGGGGGGACGGACGGCGCTATGTCGAGGGGCCCTTCCAGGTCGCGCTCGACCTGCACGACGGCTTCGCGCTCAACCAGCCGCTGTCGGCGTTCGCCCTCGCGACGCTGGAGATGTTCGACCCCGAGGCACCGGGCTACGCGCTCGACGTCGTGAGCGTCATCGAGGCCACGCTCGACGACCCGCGCCAGGTGCTCATGGCGCAGCGGTTCGAGGCGCGCGGCGAGGCGGTCGGCGCGATGAAGGCCGACGGCATGGAGTACGAGGAGCGCATGGACGCCCTCGACGACGTCACCTGGCCGCGCCCGCTCGCCGAGGAGCTCGAGGGGGCGCTGCGCGTCTACCGGCAGCGGCACCCGTGGGTCGACCCGCGCGACCTGTCACCGAAGTCGGTCGTGCGCGAGATGTACGAGCGCGCCATGACCTTCGGTGAGTTCGTCGCCCACCACAAGCTGTTCCGGGCCGAGGGTGTCGTGCTGCGCTACCTCACCGACGCCTACCGCGCCCTGCGCTCGACCGTGCCCACCTCGGCCCGCACCGAGGAGGTCGACGACATCGTCGAGTGGCTCGGCGAGGTCGTGCGGCACACCGACTCCAGCCTGCTCGACGAGTGGGAGGCGCTGGCCAACCCGAGCGGCGACGTGGGCGCCGACGTTCGGGTCCCCACGGAGGACCGGGCCCTGTCCGCCAACCCTCGCGCGCTGCGAGTCATGCTGCGGCAGAGCATGTTCCGACGCGTCGAGCTGTTGTCACTGCATCGGTATGCCGCGCTGGCTGCGCTCGGTGGGAACCTCACCGGCGACGAGTGGTCGGCGGCCCATGCGGCCTACCTGGCCGACTACGACGACTTCGGCACCGGCCCGCAGGCCCGCGGCCCGGCGTTCTTCCGCGTCGTCGAGGACGCGGAGGCCGGGGCTGCCGGCGTGTGGCAGGTCGAGCAGATCCTCGACGACCCCGACGGTGACCACGACTGGCGGATCACGGCCGAGCTCGACCTCGCGGCCACCGACGAGGCCGGCGAGCTCGTGCTCGCCGTCACCGGGCTCCGCCCGACCTGACCCCGGCCAGCGGCCAGGAACTTCTCCGTCATCACCGTGACGGCGGAGAAACTGGATCGCGGCGGAGAAATATCCCCGACCGGCGTGAACATCTCCGACGTCACTGGGACGGCGGAGAAGTTCCACCGCTCAACCGGACCCGCCACCCGGCTAGCGTGAACACGTGACGACGATGCGCGAGGGCACCCTGCACGACCTCCCCGGCGTCTACCGGGTCTGCCTGCTCACCGGCCGGGCCGGCACCGACGCGAGCGCGCTGCACGCCGACCCCGACCTGCTCGGGCACCTCTGGGCCGGGCCCTACCTCGCCTTCCCGGATGCCGTGACCCGCGTCCTCCAGGACGACCACGGCATCGCGGGCTACTGCCTCGCCGTGCCTGACACCATCACGTTCGAGCTGTGGCTCGACGAGGTCTGGCTGCCCCCACTGCGCGAGCAGCACCCCCTCGGCAGCGGCAGCACGCCCGCCGACCGCGCCCTCGTCGAGCGCCTGCACGCCACCCACCGCACGGATGCCGTCCTGCTGGCCGAGCACCCGGCCCACCTCCACGTCGACCTCCTTCCCCGCCTCCAGGGGCAGGGGTGGGGGCGACGGATCATCGACGACGTGGTCGGCGAGCTCTCGAGAGGCGGCGTGCCCGGCATCCACCTCGGGGTGGACGCGGCCAACTCCGGCGCGCCCGGGTTCTACGAACGCCTGGGGTTCATGACGGTGGCGGGGCCGCCGGGGGCGCGGTGGTACGGCATCCGCATGGCGTAGCCCGAAGGCGCCCGGTCAGGGGGTCGTGGTCTCGACCTGCTGGGCGAGGTACTGCGGCAGGCCGATCCGCATGATGGCCTCGATCTGGCCCTCGAACCAGTCGGCGTGCTTCTCCTCGTCGAGGACCATCGCCTCGAACAGGGATGCCGTGCCGTGGTCGCCGAGTGCGTGGCACTCCTTGGCGGCGGCGTTGAACTGCGCGACGGCACCGATCTCGCCCTCGAGCGCCAGGCGCAGCATCTCCTCGGCGTCCTCGCCGACGCGCAGCGAGTGCAGGCGCTGGATGTTCGGGTGGCCCTCGAAGAACAGGATGCGGGTGATCAGGGCGTCGGCGTCACGCATCTCGTCGATCGACAGGTCGTAGAAGACCTTGCCGAGCTTGGGGAAGCCCCAGCTGTCGAGCATGCGCGCGTGCAGGAAGTAGGTGTTGACGACGCTCAGCTCGAGCGTGAGGGCATCGTTGAGGTGGTCGACGATCTTGGGGTCAACTGGCCGCATGGTGCGCCTCCACACTCTCGGGAACCTGGCTCGAGACATGCTCGCACACGAGGCGTCGCACCGAGAACACGCAGGCCCCGCAGTCACTGGCCGCCCCGGTGGACCGGCACACCTGGCCCAGGGTGCGCGCGCCGGCGTCGACGGCCGCGGCGATCGCCGTGTCGTTGACGACGTTGCAGTGGCAGACGATCACGGTGTCTCCAGTCGCGGTGTCGGGCGCCCGGAGGCGGAAGCGGGGCTGTGAAGGTGAGCCTTACCTAACAGATGGTGGCAGATGGCAGGGGCTTCGCTCAAGTCGGCGCACGGCCCGATCCACGAGACGGACCACACCACGCGGTATCACCGGGCCCTCTCCCACCTCCTGCTGGGGGACACGCCGCAGCGCAGCGGCACCGAACGCCCCTTCCCGAGGGCCCGCCGCCAGGAGTTGTCGTGAGCGCACCACACCCCTTCACCTTCCTCGTTCATCCCCGCACCCACCTCGCCGAGGACCTGGCTCGCCTCTGGCGCCCGCTCGGCCGCGTGCCCGACGGCGTCTACGACACCGCCCTGCGCCGCCTTCCCCTTGCCCCCCTCACGATGGCCGCCGTCGAGATCGGTGGCGAGCGCGTGGGGCACGTCGTCCTCGTGCCGTTCGGTGCCCGCCACCTCCTGCAGGCTCCCGAGCAGGGGCGCACCCGGGTGGCCCGGGCGGTCGACCGCGCCGTGCGCCTGGGCTCGGGAACCGTCGGGCTCGGCGCCCTGACCGCCACCGTCACGGGTGGGGGCGTCTCGCTGCGCGGCCGCACCGACATCGGCGTGACCAACGGAAACGCGTTCACCGCGGCAACCGTCGAGGCCCAGGCCCGGCGGGTGCTCGACACCCTTCCGGCCCTGTCGGAGCGGCACGTCGCCGTCGTCGGCGCCACGGGCAGCGTCGGCACCGCCGTCTCGCGCCTGCTCGCCCGCAGTGGCGAGGTGGGTCGCCTCACCCTCGTCGCGCGCACCGCCCCCCGGCTGCAGGCCCTCGCCGACGACGTGGGCCGCCACACCCCGACCCTCACGGGCACCGACGCCTCAGCCGTCGCGGATGCCGACCTCGTCGTCCTCCTCACGGCCTCGGCGGACTGCGTGCTCGGCCCGGACCACCTCGCACCGGGCGCCGTCGTCCTCGACGCGACCCAGCCGCGCAACACCTCGCCGGCTCTGCTCACCCAGCGCCCCGACGTCACGGTGATCGACGGCGGGATCGTCGACATCCCGTCGCTGCGCATCGTCGGCGGCGACATCGGTCTCCCCGACGGTCGCGCCTATGCCTGCTTCGCCGAGACCGCGCTCCTGGCGCTCACCGGGCACCGGGGCCACTTCGCCATCGGCGCCCCCGGCCTCGACCTCGTCGAGCGCACCCGCGAGCTCGCGGCAGACCTGTCGCACCTCGGGTTCGCGCCCGCCCCACCGACGTGCTTCGGGCGACCGCTCGAGGCCCGGATGCCGGTCCGCGAGGGCCGCCGCATGAAGCGCGTCGTCCTCGTGGGCGGCGGTTACGTGACGCTGCACGCGTATGCCGCGCTGGCCCGGCGGCTGCGCGCCGAGATCCGCAGTGGCGACGTCGAGGTCGTCGTCCTCACGGCCGACCGGTGCCACAGCTTCCACGGGTTCACCGGGGAGGTGCTGGCCGGCATCCTGCCGTTCGCGCGCACCCGCACACCGCTGACCACGGCCTGCCCCAAGGCACGAGTGGTGCACGCCGTCGTCACCGGCGTCGACCGCCGAGCGGCGCACGGTGACCTACACCCCGGTCGCGGGCGGCGAAGCAACGACCATCACCTGGGAGCACCTGGTCGTCGGAACGGGGGGTCGCGAGCCCGCGGCCCAGGTGCCCGGGCTGGCCGACCACGGTTTCACCCTGCGCGCGCCGGGCGACATCGAGCGACTGGCCACCCGGGTCGCCGACCTGCGCGCGATACCGGCCCAGGACCGCCCGGATGCCGTCGTCGCCGGTGGCGGCCTCGCCGGGGTCGAGCTCGCCGCAGCCCTCGCCGACCCGGGACGAGGCGGCGAGGACCACCGCCGCCGGGACGGCGGCACGCACGGCATCCGGGTCCACCTCGTGCACGCGGGCGACGAGATCCTGCCCGAGCTCGCCGACCAGCCCCGCCTGCGCCGACGGGCCGTCGCCGAGCTCGAGGCGCTCGGGGTGGTCAGCCACCTCGGCGTGCGGCTCACAGAGGTCACGGCGACGTCGGCCCGCCTCTCCGACGGTCGGGTGCTGCCGACCACCACCGTGCTCGCGACCACCGGCCAACGACCGGTGCGCCTGGCCGGTCTCGGGGACGACCTGCGCGACCTCCAGGGGCGACTCGCCACGGCATCCGACCTCAGGGTCATCGACACGGACGGCCAGCCCGCTGCGGGAGGTCGCCTCTGGGCGGCCGGTGATGCCGCTCGCGTGCTGCACCCGACGACCGGCGACCCGGTGCCCGCGAATGCGCTGTGGGCGATCAAGGGCGGTCGCCGCCTCGGCGACAACATCGCCCGCGCGATGACCGGCCACCCGACGCGCCCGTTCACCTACCGCGGGCTCGGGCGGGCCGCCTCGTTCGGCCTGGGGCGCTCGGTGTCCGAGCTCTACGGCATCCCGTTCACCGGCCTGACGGCCTGGGTGCTGCGCCTGGCGTTCTTCCTGCGGTTCATGCCCTCGCGCCGCACGGCTGCGGCCACCCTCGTCGACGTCGCCCGCGCGATGGCCGGCCACGCCACCCCGGCTTTCCCTCCCCATGAGGCAAGCCCGAGGTTCGCAAGGGTTGACATCCCCGGCGAACCTCGTGCTTCCCGGGTGGAGCCCGCGGCCTGACCCAACGTTAGACAGGACCGACGCGTCGCTCGGCGTCCCATGGTGGTCGTGCACCCCCGGGTGCGAGAGACTGACTGGATGCGCGTCGCCGGAGCCCACGTCCTTCTCACCGGTGCCACCGGCGACATCGGGCGGCACCTCGCGGAGCGCCTGGTCGATGCCGGGGCCACGGTCACCCTCGTCGCCCGAGGGCGCCTCGGCCTCGAGTCGCTCGCCGCGGACATCGGGGGCGTGGCCGTCCCGGCCGACCTGACCGACCGGGCCGTCCTTCGCGGGCTCGTGACCAGGGTCGAGGCCGAGCTCGGGCCGATCGACGTCCTCGTCAACAACGCCGGCACCGAGACCGTCGGCCACCTCACCGACCTCACGTCCGACGACCTCGAGCACCTCGTCGCCCTCAACCTGCTCGCGCCGGCCGAGCTCTGCCGTCAGGTGCTGCCCGGGATGACGAGGCGCGGTCGCGGCCACCTCGTCAACATCTCCTCGCTCGCGGGCGTCGCCACGTTCCCGGGACTCGCGACGTACGGGGCCACGAAGGCGGGCCTCACCCACCTCACGTCAGGCCTGCGAGCCGACCTGCGCGGTGGCCCGATCGGCACCCTCGCCGTCGAGATCGGCCCGGTCTCCTCCGAGATGATGGCCCGCATCGCCAGCCACCCGCCGGCCGCAGCCGCCTTCGAGCGGGTCCTGCGCACCCGTGCCCTGACGATGCTCGAGCCGGATGCCGTCGCCCGCGCCATCGTGGCCGCGGTCGAGAGCGGACGACCAACACTTCGGATGCCGCGTCGCGCGGCCCCGCTCGCAGCCCTCACCCACGCGCCCCGCAGCCTCGTGCGGCTGGCGCTGACCGGCATCCGGTCACCCCACGACGGCCCGGTGACGGCTGGAGGCGCACCTCTCGGAAGGAGTGCGACCCCCGCACCGCTGCGGGCCGTCCGGTGACCCGCGAACCCAGCGCCCCGAGGGTGCCCGTGCGGCGCAAGATCGCCGTCGCGACCTGGCGCCCGTCGCGTGACGGACGGATCTACGCCCGCATGGAGGTCGACGTCACCGCTGCGCTGGCCTACATCGAGCGGGTCCGGGCCGAGACCGGTGAGCGCATCACGATCACGCACGTCGTCGGGGCGGCTCTCGGGCGAGCCCTGCGCGCCGTGCCCGAGGTGCGGGCCCGGGTCGTGTTCGGGCGACTGCGTCCCCTTGGAGACGTGCGACATCGGGTTCGCCGTCGACATCGGGCACGGGTCGGACCTCGCACCGATCAAGGTGCACGACGTCGACCGGCTGAGCCCCGTGGAGATCTCGAAGGCCGTCGACACCGGGGCCAAGCAGCTGCGGCGCGGCGAACACTCGTCGTACAAGCGCACGTCGAGCCTCGTGAGGATCGCCCCGGCCTGGGCGCTGCGGCCCGTGATGGCCGCTGCGAGTGTCGTGGCCGGCGGCTTCGGCAAGGGCTTCGTCGGCCAACCCGGCTTCCCGCTCGGCACGGCGTTCGTCTCCAACGTCGGCACCCTCGGGCTCGACGAGGCGTTCCTCGCACCGCTGCCGCTGGCGCGCACCCCGATCTACCTCGCCGTCGGCACGGTGCAGCAGCGCGCGGTGGTCGTCGACGGGTTGGTCGTCGCGCGGCCGGTGCTCGTGCTCGTCGCGACCGCCGACCACCGGATCGTCGACGGGGCGCACGCCGGGCAGGTCACGACGATCGTGCGTGAGTTCCTGGCCCACCCCGAGCGCCTCGACCACCCGCCCGCTGACGATCCCCGCTGACGCCGGCGGTCAGGCGACCGGGCGCCGCGCCGTCGGGTACGGCGTGAGCAGCTGGTCGACCGGCGCGAAGTCGTCGGTCAGCACCTGGGCGTCCCCGACCCACGCGTCGAGGTCGGCGCCGTCGACGACCTCCCAGTCCAGCCCCTGCGCCCCGAACCCCTCTCGCAGCGCCACCAGGTCGAGCGGCGAGTCCGAGCCGATGGCGACCACATTGCCACCGGAACCGACCTCACGACCCAGCGTCGCGGCATCCGACGCCACCGCGACGTGGTCGAAGACCGTGCGCATCGTCGCGAGCTCGGACCGCGCGAACGCCAGCGGCGCGAAGTCGATGAGGTTCGCCGCGTAGATGCCGTCGGGGCGCACCACCCGGTGTACGTCGACGAGCGCCTCGCGGGTCGTGAGGTGCCACGGCACGCTGATGCCCCCGAACGCGTCGCCGACGACGAGGTCGCGGCTGTCGGTGTCGAGCCGGCGCAGACCGAGCCGGGCGTCCTCGATGCGCACGTCCATGTCCGGTCCGGTCACGAGCCCGAGCCGCTCCTCGTCGATCTCGAGCACACCCGGGTCGATCTCGGAGACCACGCTCGACGTGCCCGGCCGCACCCGTTCGAGGTAGCGCGGCAACGTCAGGCCGCCGCCGCCGAGGTGGTAGGCCGTGAGCGGCTCGTCGGCGGGGAACGCGGTGTCGGCCACCGCCGCGAGGGCCTGCACGTACTGGAACTCGAGGTGGGTCGGGTCGTCGAGGTCGACGTAGGAGTGCCGCAGGCTGTCGAGCACGAGCACCCGACCGCTGTCGCGCACGGGGTCGGTCTGCACCTGGGCGCAGTGGTAGACCGTCTCGGCCTCGCACTGGCCGGGGCCGAACGCCGCCCCGAGGGCCCCGGGGACGAGCAGCACGATCGGCAGCACCGCAGCCCGGATGCCGCGCACGCGCCACTCCACGGCGGCCGCGGACAGGACGAGCAGCACGCCCGTGGCGACCAGCACCGAGCTGACCGGGCAGGGCCGCGAGGAAGACGAACCCGGTGAGCACCGTGCCCGCGATCGCCCCGACGGTGCCGATGCCGGACAGCCGCCCGACGACGCTGCCCGTCTCGGCGAGGTCGGTGAGCACGAGCTTGGTGACCATCGGCGACACGGCCGAGAGCAGGGCGCCGGGCACGAGGATGGCCACGATCGCCACGAGCAGCGCGCCGCCCGACCCGGCCGTCTCCCCGGCGGCCCGGACGACGAAGGGCATCGCGGCCACGGCCACTCCCGAGATGGCGAGCAACGGGCCGAGGGCGCGCCGCGGCGGCATCACGTCGGCCGCGCGGCCACCCGCCCACGAACCGGTCGCGATCGCCGCGAGCGCGATGCCGATGACGATCGTGCTCGTCTCGAGGGTCAGCCCGAGGTAGGGCGCGAGCAGGCGCAGCGCGGCGATCTCGACGACGAGCACCGCAGCGCTCGACCCGAAGACGAGCGCGGCAGCAGTCATCGGCCCGATGGCGGCCGACCTCGCGACGGGCGCCGAGGCGCCGGATGCCGTGCGACCGGCATCCGGCCGTGGCGCCGCCGCGCCGTCGTCCTTGCGTGCGCTCACGGTGCTTGGTCCGGGGAGAGCACCGGCGCGACGTCCGTCTGGCGGAAGTCGTCTCCGACGAACAGCAGGGGTCGACCCTCGGTGGTCGAGAGCGCATACGAGAAGCAGTCTCCGAAGTTGAGGCGGGCAGGCGAGCCCGACCCGCGGCCGAAGCGCTGGTAGGCCAATCGCGCAACCTCAGCCTGTCGGGAGGTCACCGGCACGACCTCGATCCCCAACTCCTCGATCACCCGGTCCAGACGTTCCCCGTGGCGAGCAGAGCGGGCATCCGCGACGATTCCGGCCTCGACCCAGCTGGCGGCCGACATCCTGGGCGCGGGAGAGGCTGCGGCCAGCGCGGCCAGAACCTGCGTCGAGCCGGGCTCACCCTCGAGAACCGCGATCAGCGCGGAGGTGTCGACGATCATCGGGGCAGGCCGGTCGCCTCGTCGTACAGGTCCTCCGCACGAAGGGCGCCACGACCGGGGTCGGCCTGCCACTCCGCCGCGATGGCCAGGACTCGGTCGATCACCGGGGCCGTGCGGGACTCCTCGGGGTCGACGGCATACTCACGCAGCAACTTCACCAACGCCTCCTCGATCGCGCCGGTCTGGGTGCGACCGGTGACTCGTGCGGCCTCGCGGGCCAGGCGATGAACCCGCTCGTTCTTGATGTTCAGCCCCATGGGTAGATTCTACCCTCTTCACGAGGGTAGACGGTAGAGCCGACTGCCCCCGTTGCCCAGCGGCCCTCCACCCTGCGTCCAGGTCACCTCTCGCGCAGGGCCACCGGGGCGGGTCCCAGGCGGTGGGCGGTGATCGCCGCCGTCGATCGCGCCGCCACGCCGGATCGAAAGACCCCGGTGAGCATGGCCTCGAGCAGCACGCGCCCCACCCGGCCGGGGATCTTCGCGCTGCTGCTGCGAGCCCCAGCCCGCACGATCGCCTCGACCCTCTGACGACGTGCCTGCTCGTACACCGCCAGCCCGCCCACGCCGTGGCTGGCCACGGACCGGGCCAGCACGACGGCATCCTCGAGGGCCATCGCCGCACCCTGCCCGCTGCTCGGCGACGGCGCGTGTGCCGCGTCCCCGACGAGCACGTTGCGCCCGCGCCACCACGTCGGGACGTGGGGCAGGTCGAACGTGCTGTCGCCCGCGAGCTCGAGCACTCCCGCGGCCACGAGGTCGGATGCCGGCCCGGCGTCCTCCCTGACGAGGTCACCGAGGTGGGCCAGCCACTCCGCCTGCGTCGTCGCAGCCCTTTCCTCGCGGCTGATGACCGGCCGCGGCTCGTTGACGAACCAGACGACGTCACCCGTGGGGAGAGGGTGCGCTCCGAAGAAGGACCGCCGCCCGAAGACGAAGTGCCACGCCTCGGGCTCGAGATTCGAGGCGAGGGTGGTGCCGCGCGTGATGCCACCGAAGTTGGCCAGCCCCACGTAGCGGGCGTCCGGCGCCTGCGGGTCGAGGGCGCGGCGCGTCGATGAGCGCACTCCGTCGGCCGCAACGAGCACGTCGCCGTGGACGGTCGACCCGTCGGAGAGCACGGCCCGCACGCCGCGGTCGTCCTGGCTCGTGGACACGACCTCGGCACCCAGCCGTACGTCGGCACCCAGGGCGCGTGCGGCATCCGAGAGAACCACCGCCAGGGCCGATCGCTTCATCGTGAGCGCCACCGAGCCGTCAGCGAGGGGGGTGCCGAGCATGACGTCTCCGAGGTGTCGGCCCGTCGCACCGAACATGCGGTTGACCCGGCTGGCGTGGCCCACGGCCCGGGCTCCGTCGAGCACGCCGAGCACCTCGAGCGCGTCGAGGCCGTTGGGTGCCACCGTGATCCAGGACCCTTCGTCGGGATCGGCCACCGGTCGGCGTTCGAGGACGGTGGCGTCGAGGCCGAGTCGGGTGGCCGCGAGAGCCACGGCGGGGCCTGCCACCCCGCCGCCGACGACGAGTAGTCTCATGACGGTCCTTTGTACGAGGTTCGTATATTTCGATTATCGAAAGGATAGTGACCGTGGTGTCACGGGGTCAAGTGGTGGGCGAGCTCGGGACGGCGCTGCAGCGCTACCAGCGCAGCGTGCAGGCCTACGACGACGCCGTCGGGCGGGCCCTCGGCCTGGGCCCGGCCGACCTGCGCTGCCTCGACTGGCTCGTCGACGGTCCCAAGCCGGCGGGGGTCCTCGCGACCGCCACCGGGCTGCGACCGGCCGCCACGACCGCCCTCATCGACCGACTCGAGACCAAGGGGCTCGTCGAGCGCGTGCCCGACGAGACCGATCGGCGCCGGGTGCTCGTGCGCATGACAGAGGCCGGGCAGCACTCGACGTACGCCATGTACGCCCCCCTCGTCGAGGAGGGCGCGGGGCTGTTCACGGAGCACTCCGTCGCCGAGCTCACCGCGATGCGCGACCTGCTCGACGCCATGCGCGAGCTGACCGATCGCCTGCGCGACGGCATCCGCTCACCCTGACCCCACCACATGACGAAGGACCCCTCGAAAAGCGTGAGGGGTCCTTCGTCATGTGGTGCGCAAGGGGGGATTTGAACCCCCACGCCCTTTCGGACACTGGCACCTGAAGCCAGCGCGTCTGCCGTTCCGCCACTTGCGCGTGGTGCTCGCATGAGCACACACAGTGTGCCCGATGGGAGGCCGATGCTCCAAAGCGAGGATGCCGTGGCACCGGTCCGCGCCCACCCGCACCCTCCGCTGCGGCTGGCAGCCGGGGGGTGCCCGGGGTGCGAAGGGCGCGCTCAACCGCGCGCCTGACACCCCACCCCCGGTTCATCGGGTGACCCGATGAACCCTCACTTCCCGGGACAAGGCTTGTGTGTTATCTTTTGTGTTTTCTCGGGTGAAGTGAGGGCTTGTCGGTCGCCGACCGGCCAACCGGCCCACCGGATCAGCGGTGCCGGCGGTTCCCCCGCGACTTCAGTCGCACCCCGGGCAGCCCCGGCGCAGGGATCCGCGACACCTCCCCGACATAGCCCCGCACCTGCCCGAAGCGCCCCACCCCGGACGCCTCCCACTCCTCGCGGGCCGCGACGACCTCCTCGTGCGAGCGCCCGATGAAGTTCCACCACATGACGACCTCCTCACCGAACGGCTCGCCGCCCAGCACGAGCACCCGCGCCCCGCCCGCGCCCGCCTCCACCCGCACCGAACCACCAGCACCGCCGCCAGCCGCCTCGACCACCCCGAGCTCGCCCCACGCGAGCCCCGTCCCCTCGAACATCACCGACCCACGGTCGACGAGCACGGCCATCTCGAACCCCGCAGCCAGCGGCACGTCCACCACGGCCCCCGGCTCCAGCACGAGCTCGGCCCCCACCAACGGCGTCTCGACGAGCACCGGAGAGTCCGACCCGAACAGCGACCCCACGAACACCGACGCCGCCACCCCGGGCGCCACCGACAGCACCGGCGGCACGTAGTGCTCGAACCGCGGCTCGACCCCCGCCGAGGCACCGGGAAGCACGAGCCACAGCTGCGCCCCGTGCAGCACCGACGTGCCCGCGGTCGACACCTCCGAGTGCGAGATGCCCCGGCCGGCCGTCATGAGGTTGACCTCGCCGGGACGCACCATCGCCACGGTCCCGAGCGAGTCGCGGTGCTCGACCTCCCCGGTGAACAGCCACGACACCGTCGCCAGCCCGCAGTGCGGGTGCGGCGCGACGTCCATGCCGCCCGTCACCCCGACGTCGTCCGGCCCGTAGTGGTCGACGAAGCACCACGCCCCGACGAACGACCGCTCCCGGGCGGGCAACGTGCGCCGCACCGTCATCGAGCGCAGCCCGCCGAGGGGCACCTCACGGGGCACGATCACCTGGACGCCGTCGTTCATCCGTCCACGGTACGTGCCGCGCCGCCGTAGGACACCCGGCCCGCACGGATAGGCTTGCGAGACCGACCGCCGGACGGAACCGAACCCGAACCGTGCCGGAACCGACATGAAGGAGGTGCGCCGATGGGTCTTTTCGACCGCCTCGAGGCAGGCATCGAGCGCGCCGTGCAGGGCACGTTCGCCAAGCACCTGCGCTCCGCCGTGCACCCCGTCGAGATCGCCAGCACGATCCGCCGGGCCATGGACGACCGCGCCGTGAGCAGCAGCGGCCGCGCCATCGTGCCGAACGTCTTCACCATCGAGCTCTCGCCGGGCGACTACGACCGCCTGCACCCCGACCTCGCGAACGTCGAGATGGACCTCGTCGCCGCCGCCGAGGAGCACTGCGACGGCCAGCGCTACCAGCCCGCCGGCCCCATCGACATCCTCTTCGAGGAGCACGAGGACCTCGAGACCGGCGTCTTCCGCATCCGCCCGTCCAAGGCCTCGCGCCCGCGCGCGACGGGGAACACCGGCTCCGAGCGGCCCCTGCACCGCCCCAACGTCCCGGATGCCGGGGGCCCGCCCCCCGCTCACGTCGCACCTCGCGCAGCCGTACCGCCCGCACCCCCCGCCCCGCCGGCACCCGCCCCCCGGGCGAAGGCCGAGCGAGCGCGCCCGGCATCCGACGAGGAGGCGACGGCACGGCATCCGGCACCACCCGCACCCGCCGCGGCGCGCCGGGTCAACCCGGCCGACCGCCCCTGGCTCGACGTCGACGGCGAGCGCTACCCGCTCATGGGGGCCATCACGATCCTCGGCCGCGACGACGTCGCCGACATCATCCTCGACGACCCCGGCATCTCGCGGCGGCACAGCGAGCTGCGCGTGACCACCGACGGGCCGCGCTTCGTGTCCACCATCCGCGACCTCGGCTCGACCAACGGCACCTTCGTCAACGGCGAGCGCATCACGAGCGAGCACCTCGAGGACGGCGACCGCATCACCGTCGGCCGCACCTCCATCACGTTCCGCGGCGGCCGGAGGTGACGCCGGCGTGCTCAGCGAGCTGACCCTCACGCTCATGCGGCTCGGGCTCCTCGTGCTGCTGTGGTTCTTCGTGTTCGCCATCGTCGGCGTGCTGCGCGGCGACCTGTACGGCACGCGCGTCAAGCGACGCTCGGCCGGTCGCGCGAAGGCCGCCAAGCCCGTCCCCGCTGCCGTCGCCGCGGGTCCGGCGCCCGCCCCGGCCCCTGCCGCTCCTCCCGCCCGTGGCGGACGACTCGGTCGCCGTGGCGGCGGCAAGGGCCCCACCCGCCTCACCGTGACCGCCGGACAGCTCGCCGGCACCACGATGCCGCTGCGACCTGCCGGCACGCTCATCGGGCGCAGTCCCGAGTGTGCCCTCGTGCTCGACGACGACTACGTCTCGGGTCGGCACGCCCGCATCTTCCAGGCCGACGACGGGACGTGGCAGGTCGAGGACCTCCGCTCGACGAACGGCACCTTCCTCGGCGCCACGCGCCTGACCGAGCCCCGCGAGGTGACGGTCGGCAGCGTCATCCGGATCGGCCAGACCGTCGTCGAACTGCAGAGGTGACGGATGCCGTTCGCCTTCCACTACGCCGCCCGCTCCGACGTCGGCATGGTCCGGACCAACAACGAGGACTCCGCGTACGCCGGTCCACACCTCCTCGCGCTCGCTGACGGCATGGGCGGCCACGCCGGGGGCGACGTGGCGAGCTCGACGGTCATCGCGGGACTGGTCGCCCTCGACGACGAGGCCCTGAGCGGCCGCGACCTCAGCGAGGCGCTGCTCGACCGCATCCTGTCGGCCAACGCCGACATCGGCAACGAGGTGCGGTCCGAGCCGCGCCTGGACGGAATGGGCACCACCCTCATCGCGATGCTGCGCTCGCGCGACAAGATCGTCCTCGCGCACATCGGCGACTCGCGGGCCTTCCTCGTGCGCGACGGCGTCGTCACCCAGGTGACCAAGGACCACTCGTTCGTGCAGACCCTCGTGGACGAGGGGCGGATCACCGCCGACGAGGCCCAGACGCACCCGCAGCGCTCGCTCGTCACGCGGGTGCTCACCGGGGCCGTCGAGGACGAGCCCGACCTCGTCGTGCGCCAGGGCCGCATCGGTGACCGCTACCTCCTGGCCTCCGACGGGCTCACCGACTACGTCGCACGCGACACGATCGACGAGGTGCTGACGACGACGAGCAACCCCGCGGCGTGCGCGGACCGCCTCGTCGCCCTGGCCCTGCGCGCCGGTGCTCCCGACAACGTCACGGTCGTCGTCAGCGACATCGTCGACGGCACCACCGGCGCTGCTCCGCCCACCCAGCCCGAGGTCGTCGGGGCCGCGGCCGCGCGCGAGAAGGGCACGCGGCCGATGCCGACGACGCCAGCCGCGAAGGCTGCCGCGCTCACCCAGGAGGCGACGGGCACGGCATCCGGCGGTGGCGAGGACGACCCCGACGGGCTCGGGGTCACCCTCGCGGAGGAGGGTCCGCGCTCGCGCGGGGGCACCGTGATGCGGCTGCTCGCCCTGCTCGTCGTCACGGTCGTCGTGCTCGCCGGTGGGTCGTACGCCGCGTACGCCTGGTCCCAGCAGCAGTACCACCTGCACGGCAACGACGGCGTCGTCACCGTGTACCGCGGCCCGAACCAGATGCTCGGTCCGATCGCGCTGTCGCGCCCGCTGTACGCGACGACGATCGCCATCGAGGACCTGCCGGCCTCCTACCAGAGCAGCCTCGAGCAGGGCATCGACGTCGACGACCTGGCGGCGGCCGACGCCCGGGTCGAGGAGCTGCGGCTGCAGGCCACGGCCTGCCGCTGGGCCCGCTCCCGCGGCGAGGAGTGCCGCACGGTGCCGTCCACGTGGACCACGCCCACCCCGACCCCGTCGCCGAGCCCGACCCCCTCGCTCACGCCGTCTCCCGGCCTCACGCCGTCTCCCGGCCTCACGCCGTCGCCGGGCCTCACGCCCGCCCCCGGCGGGTCCGTGACCCCGGGCACCATCCCCACCCCGGTGTCCGCATGAGCGTCGTCTCGTCCTACCCCGCTCGCCGTGGGCGCAACGTCGAGCTCGCGCTGGTCATCGGCGCGGTCGCGATCGTGCTGCTCGCGTACGTCAACGTCGGCCTGGCCACCTCCGAGTCGATCCCCCCGGGCACCATGGCCCTCGCCGGGGGCTACCTCGCGATGGCGGTCGGCTTCCACCTCGTCCTGCGCTGGCGGGCGTCCTACGCCGACCCGTTGATGCTGCCGATCATGACCCTGCTCAACGGCCTGGGCCTGGTGATGATCCACCGCATCGACCTCGCGAACGGCAAGTCGATCGCCGACGGCGTCGCGCTGCGCCAGCTCGTCTGGACCGGGGTCGCGGTCGTCATCGCGGCGATCGTCCTCGTCGTGCTGCGCGACCACCGGGTGCTGCGCCGCTACACCTACCTCGCCGGCGTCGTCGGTTTCGTCCTGCTCCTGCTGCCGCTCATGCCGGTCATCGGCACGTCGATCTACGGGTCGCGGATCTGGATCCGGGTCGGGCCGCTGTCCTTCCAGCCCGGTGAGGTCGCCAAGATCGCCCTGACCATCTTCTTCGCGGGCTACCTCGTGCAGACCCGTGACGCGCTGTCGGTCGCCGGGCGCAAGGTGCTCGGGCTGACCCTGCCTCGGGCCCGGGACCTCGGCCCGATCCTCGTCGCGTGGCTGGCCAGCCTGGCGGTGCTCATCTTCGAGCGCGACCTCGGCTCGTCGCTGCTCTTCTTCGGTCTGTTCGTCGCGATGCTCTACGTCGCCACCGAGCGGGTGTCGTGGATCGCGATCGGCCTGACCCTGTTCAGCGTCGGCGCCTATGTCGCCTACCTGGCCTTCGGTCACGTGCAGACCCGGGTGCTCCTCTGGCTCGACACCTTCAGCCCCGAGGCGCTCGCCGCCTCCGACCAGCTCGCCAAGGGCCTCATGGGCATGGCCGCCGGTGGCATGTTCGGGACCGGCCTGGGTCGCGGTCGGCCCGATCTCACCTACTTCGCCGAGTCCGACTTCATCATCCCCAGCTTCGGCGAGGAGATCGGGCTCGTCGGGCTGTTCGCGCTCCTCATGCTCTACGCGCTGCTCGTCCAGCGCGGGATGCGCACGTCCCTCGGCACCCGTGACGGCTTCGGCAAGCTGCTCGCCGCGGGCCTGTCGTTCTCCATCGCGCTCCAGTGCTTCGTCGTCGTCGGGGGCGTCACCCGGGTCATCCCCCTCACCGGGCTGACGATGCCGTTCCTGTCCTCCGGCGGATCGTCCCTCCTGGCCAACTGGACCCTCGTCGCGATCCTCCTCCGGATCTCCGACCACGCGCGCCGCCCGGTGCCTGCGGTCGGCGCCCCGAACGAGCTCGCCGAGGCCCACACCCAGGTGGTGAGGATGCCGTGAACGCCCCCGTGCGCCGCCTCGCCGTCGTCGTCTCCATCCTCTTCGCCTCGCTGCTCGTCTCGACGACCCTCATCCAGTACGTCTTCGCCGCCGACCTGAACGCCCGGTCCGACAACCGGCGCACCCTGCTGTCGACGTACGCCCGCGAGCGCGGGTCGATCCTCGTCGGCCAGACCGCCGTGGCGCGCTCGGTGCCGAGCGACGACCAGTACAAGTTCCAGCGCGAGTACTCCGAGGGCGAGCTGTACGCCCACGTCACCGGCTTCTACTCCTTCTACGGGGCGTCCGGCGGCCTCGAGCAGGCCGAGAACTCCTTCCTCTCCGGGTCCAGCGACAAGCTGTTCTACCGCCGGGTCTCCGACCTGTTCACCGGCCGCCGCCCGCAGGGGGCGACCCTGGAGACGACGCTCGACCCCGCGGTGCAGCGGGCGGCATCCGATGCGATGGCCCGCATCCGTGGTGCGGCGGTGGCCCTGGACCCGCAGACCGGCGCCATCCTCGCGATGGTGAGCCACCCGACGTTCGACCCGAACTCGGTCGCGGGTCACGACCTCGACGTGCTCGAGGCGAACTACGAGGCGCTGAACACCGACCCGGACAAGCCACTGGTGAACCGCAGCATCAACGAGCTGTACCCGCCGGGCTCGGTGTTCAAGGTCGTCACGGCGGCCGCAGCGCTCTCCACGGGTGAGTACACCGAGGACACCGTGGTCCCGGGCCCGGCGATCCTCGAGCTGCCGGGCACGACGGCCAGCCTGCCCAACATGTTCGACGGACCCTGCGGCCCCAACGACGAGGTCACGATGACCGAGGCGCTGGCCATCTCGTGCAACACGGCCTTCGCCTCGGTGGGCATGGACATCGGCGCCGACGCGATCAGGGCCCAGGCGGAGAAGTTCGGCTTCGGCGACACGCTGAGCGTGCCCATGCGGGTCACGCCGAGCACGATCCCCGCCGAGCTGAACATGCCCCAGCTCGCCCAGTCCTCGATCGGGCAGTTCGACGTGCAGGTGACCCCGCTCCAGATGGCGATGGTCGCCGCGGGGGTCGCCAACGAGGGCACCGTCATGAAGCCCTACCTCGTGCAGTCCGTCATCGGCTCGGACCTGTCGGTGATCGAGACCACGGACGAGCAGGAGCTTTCCCAAGCGGTCACCCCCGACGTCGCGGCACAGCTGACCCGGATGATGGAGGCCGTCGTCACCGACGGCTCGGGCAAGCGCGCCCAGATCGACGGGGTGGCGGTCGCGGGCAAGTCGGGGACGGCGCAGCACGGTGAGGGGCGCAGGGCCCACGCGTGGTTCATCTCCTTCGCCCCCGCGGACGACCCGCAGATCGCGGTCGCCGTCATCGCGGAGGACGGCGGCGTCGCCGGCAGCGAGGCCGGGGGTGGCGCGGTCGCCGCACCGATCGCCCGAAAGATGATGGAAGCGCGGCTGGACCGATGACCACACGGACGAGAGCAGTGGACGCAGCAGTGATGGCGAACGCAGGGCACGACCACACGGGGTCACCGACGAGGAGCGCCCGGCATGGCTGAGGTCCCGAAGCTGCTCGGGGGTCGCTACGAGGTGGACACCCACCTCGGACGCGGCGGGATGGCCGAGGTCCACCTCGGCTACGACACCCGCCTGGGTCGCCAGGTCGCCATCAAGATGCTCCGCAGCGAGCTCGCCCGCGACCAGACCTTCCTCACCCGCTTCCGCCGCGAGGCGCAGGCGGCCGCCGGGCTGAACCACGCGTCCATCGTCGCGGTCTACGACCACGGCGAGGACGCCGCGACCGAGAGCGGTGGCGCGCAGGTCCGGGTTCCCTACATCATCATGGAGTTCGTCGACGGCAAGACCCTGCGCGAGGTCATCACCGAGCAGGGCACGTTCGCACCCACGGAGGCGATGCGAGTCACCGAGGGTGTGCTCGACGCGCTGGCCTACAGCCACCGCAACGGCATCGTGCACCGTGACATCAAGCCGGCCAACGTCATGATCGCCGCCGACGGCACGATCAAGGTGATGGACTTCGGCATCGCACGGGCGCTCGCCGACGCCAACGCGACGATGACCCAGACGCAGTCGGTCGTCGGCACCGCGCAGTACCTCTCCCCCGAGCAGGCGCAGGGGCAGCCGGTCGACGAACGCTCAGACCTCTACTCCGCCGGGTGCATGCTCTTCGAGCTGCTCACGGGTCGGGCGCCGTTCCTCGGCGAGAGCATGGTCTCCATCGCCTACCAGCACGTCGGCGAGCAGCCGTTGCCGCCGTCCCGCTTCGCCGAGGGCATCTCCGAGGACCTCGACGCCGTCGTCATGCACTCCCTGGCCAAGCCGCGCGACGCGCGCTACCAGAGCGCCGGGGAGTTCCGCAGCGACCTGCAGGCCGTGCGCCTGGAGCGCCCGATCAGCAGCGCGGCCAAGGGCACGGCCGCTGCCCTGGCCGGCGCCGCTGGCGCCCTGGCCGTCGGCGGGGCCATGACCGAGGCCCTGCCGGCGATCGGTCCCGAGCAGACCCAGGTGTTCTCCGGGGCCGTCGCGTGCCACCCGACCAGGTCCCGCCCGGGACCAACACCGACACGTTCCCCGCGGTCGGCGACGACACCGAGGACAAGCGCAGCAAGAGCGGCTGGGTCGTCCTCACGATCTTCGCGATCGCGGCCCTCATCGCCCTGGCCCTCGGGCTCTCCACGTACTTCGGCGAGGAGGAGATCCCCCCCGTCGCCGTACCGACGGTCGTCGACAAGCCGGTTCAGACGGCGATCGCCGACCTCGCACGCGCCGGGCTCGAGGACGAGGTCGTGCGTCAACCCAGCGACACCGTGCCGGTCGACGTCGTCATCAGCCAGACCCCGACCGGAGGCACCGAGGTGGCGCCGGGGACGACCGTGCGTCTCGCGGTGTCGTCCGGGCCGACGGCGATCCCCGTGCCCGACCTCGCCGGCATGACCGAGGCCGAGGCCCGGGCACTGCTCTCCGACCTCGACCTCGAGCTCGGCACCGTCACCGAGGTCGACGACCCCGAGACGACCAAGGGCCAGATCCTCGACTCCAACCCGGCGAAAGACACCTCCGTGGCACCGGGCTCGCAGATCAGCGTGCGCATCGGCAGCGGGCAGGTGCCCGTGCCCAACGTCGTCGGCACGCCGCTGAACGAGGCCCAGCGCCTGCTGGTGGATGCCAACCTCGTGTCGGACACGACGTTCCGCCAGACCAACGCGGTGCCCGAGGGTCGGGTCATCGAGCAGGACCCGCCGAGCGGCAAGATCGACATCGGCGGGACGGTGCGGATCGTCGTGGCCCAGAAGGCAGCCCCGACCCCGACCCCGACGCCCACGCCGACACCGACGCCCACCCCCGAACCTTCGGAGGAACCCTCACCGACCGGGTCTCCGCCCGCCGACCCCGAGCCCACCGCGTCCCCCTGACCCGCCAGGCGGATGCCGGTCAGCCGGCAGCGACCATCCGCGCCACTCCCGCGGCGTCATGGACGAGGGGGCTCAGCCCGACCGAGCGCTGCACGGCATCCGGCATGCCACACAGCTGCGAGCCAGTTCGCGAACATCCGGTGGCCACCGTGGGTCAGCACGGACTCGGGGTGGAACTGCACCCCGTGCAGCGGCAGGGTCGCGTGCCGCACCGCCATGATGATCCCCGACTCGGTGCGGCCGTTGGCGAGCAGCGAACCGGGCAGCGTCTCGGGGGCGATCGTCAGCGAGTGGTAGCGCGTCGCCGTGAACGGGTCGGGCACCCCGGCCAGCACGCCGGTGCCGTCGTGCTGCACCTGCGAGGTCTTGCCGTGCAGCAGCTCAGGAGCCCGCCCGACCGTGGCCCCGAGCACGACCCCCAGCGCCTGGTGTCCGAGGCACACCCCGAGCATCGGCTGGGCCCGCTCGGCGCAGGCCTCGATCATCGCCATGGAGACGCCGGCCTCCTCGGGCGTCCCGGGGCCGGGCGAGACGAGCACCCCGTCGAAGCCCTCGGCGTCGGCCGGGCTGATCGCGTCGTTGCGCACGACCTCGCAGTCCGCACCGAGCTGCTCGAGGTAGCCGACGATCGTGAAGACGAAGCTGTCGTAGTTGTCGACGACGAGGATCCGGGTCATGCCTCCATGGTGCACCGTCCGGCACCGATCAGGGGCCGACCGTCGACTCCGTGAACGGCAGGAGGGTGCTCACCCAGGGGAAGAGCCAGGTGAAACAGGCCGCCACGACGAGTGCGACGAGCACGAGGCACAGCACCGCCCGCACCCACGCGGGGCCGGGCAGCGATCGCCAGAGGGCGGCGTACACGGCTCAGCCCTCCCGTTCCTGGAGTCGAGAGGAGGCAACACGCAGGGCGCCAGGCTGTCCCGTCGGCGTGTTCCCTCCTCTCGACTCGACGCCCGCCGCCAGCTCCAGGCGGGCGGGGTCCCAGTCGGCTCGGGCCACGGACTCCACGAGCCGCGCGTGCACGATGAAGCGCTCGGTGGCGGAGAACTTGGGGTGGCACGACGTGAGGGTGAGCATCGCCTCGGTGGGTGTGGCGGCGGCATCCGAGGGCACGGGAGCGATCACCTCGATGTCGCTCGGCAGCACGACCTCTCGCGACTCCACCTCGTAGACGTGCACCGTGTCGGCCGTCTCGACGACGACGAGGTCACCATCGGCGAGCCGGTCGATGTCGTGCAGCGGCCGCCCGTACGTCGTGCGGTGCCCGGCCAGCGCGAAGTTGCCGACCTGCCCCGGCCCGGCCGTGCCCACGTAGTGCCCGACTCCCAGCGCCAGCACGTCGCGCCCCGTCCCCTCGATGACCGGCCGCGCGTAGTCGTCCCCGAAGCGGGGGATGCGCAGCACGGCGAACGCACCGTCGTCGCCCAGGGCAGCCGGGATGCCGTTCGCGGGCACGGGTTCGGGCGTCGCCTTCGCGCCCTCCCGGGCAAACCCCTCCTCGAGGGTCGCGACGATCTGGTCCTGCGCGCGGTTCGAGACGACGTCGGTCCACCAGAGCTGCCAGGCGGCGAACAGCAGCACGAGGACGCCGAGCGTGACGAGCAGCTCGCCGGCCCAGCCGGCGGCGCGGCGGAGGATCACGCGGCGGGGACCTCGGCGTGCTGCGGCACGATGGAGCCCACGAAGGCCGGGAAGGTCTGCTCGCCGACGAGCGCCGAGTCGTAGCCGAGGCCGACGGCGACCGACCACTGGCGCAGGTTCTCGACCTGGGGGTCGTCGTCCAGGGCGTCGCGCATCGCCCCCGTGTCGCCGATCGCGGTGATGACGTAGGGCGGGGAGTACACGCGCCCCTGGAGGATCAGGGTGTTGCCGACGCAGCGCACGGCACTGGAGGAGACGACCCGCTGGTCCTGGAGCATCATCGCCTCGGCCCCGCCGGCCCACAGGGCGTTGACGACGGCCTGGACGTCCTGCTGGTGGATGACGTAGTCGTCGGGGTCGGCGTCGGCCGGCAGCTCCCCGCCCGGCAGCTTCGCGTCGTCGAGGGTGACCCGCAGGGCCGGGCCGACGACCTCGGTGCGGCCGGCGCCGGCGGCGATCTCGTTGGCCTTGCCCTCGAGCTCGCGGGTCTCGAGGTCGCCGGGCGCCATGGCCGCCGTGGCCTCGTCGACCTGGCTCTGCAGGTCGTTCAGCCGGGAGGCGTGCTGCTCGTTCGTGCGGTTCTGGGCGCGGATGAGGTCGGGCAGCTCGCCCTGCTCGGGGCGCAGGTCACCGCCCTCGGAGGCGCGAACACTGGAGGCGAAGAGAGCACCCGCAACGAGGGCGGCCACCGGGACGAGCCAGGGCCAGGGGGACGGTCGATCGACTCGTCCGCCGTGCGTGCCGACCACTGTGGCCACCTCCTCTCTGGAACACCCTCTACGCTAGGCCACTACACCAACGCCACGAGGAGACAGTTCGTGCCCGAGTCCAAGGGTCGGTCCAAGCCCGCCTATGTCCCGCCGCGCTCCGCGCAGAAGGCGCCCGGTCCCAACCCGCGCTGGTTCGTGCCCGTCATGCTCGGCCTCATGCTCACCGGCCTGGTCTGGGTCGTCACCTACTACATCTCGGGCACCAACGAGTATCCCGTGCCCGCGCTCGGCCGGTGGAACCTCGGCGTCGGCTTCGGCCTGATGATGTCCGGCTTCCTCATGACGACCCGCTGGCGCTGACCCGACCACCGGGAGTTATCCACAGGGGTTGTCCCCATTGGGGATGAATCACACCCGTGTAACCCTGTCGAGAACGTCAGACGACGGCGTACTTGAGCAGGGACAGCACGACGAGCAGCACGAGGATGCCGCCGAGCGCGATCCAGTGCACCCGCCGGTCCACGGGCTTCAGCGGACCGCGGTCGCGCCCGAGGTAGCCGATGGCCGCAGCGGCTGCGGCACCGGTGACCAGGCCGCCCAGGTGGGCCTGCCACGCGATGTTGGGGATGACGAACCCGATCACGGCGTTGATGCCGATCACGACGTACATGCCCGCAGCCGACCGCCCGAGCCGGCGCTGGAGCACGAGGAACGCCCCGAACAGGCCGAACACCGCACCCGAGGCCCCGACGGCGCCGGTCCACCAGCCGCCGACGTCCCCCGCTGCCAGCTCGGCCGTCGAGGGCGGGCTGGTCAGCAGCAGGTAGAACACGGACCCGCCGAGCGCGCTCAGCAGGTACAGCGCGACGAACCGGGCCCGGCCGAGCATCGGCTCGAGGTAGGTGCCCATGACCCACAGCGCGTACATGTTGAACGCGATGTGCATCAGGGAGCCGTGGGCGAACGCCGAGGTGAGGAAGCGCCACGGCTCCTCCATCCCGAGGGCCGGCACGAACATCACGCGCGACGTCATCCCGGGCACGGTCTGCTGCGCGAGGAACACGGCGACGCAGATGCCGATGATCGTCATCGTCGCCACCGGGCGCCCGTCGGTCACCGAGCCGCCGAAGACGGTGCGCACCTGGCGCACCGTCTTCGCTCCCTCGGCGACGCAGTCGACGCACTGGATGCCGACCGCGGCCGGCCGCTGGCACTCGGGGCACGTCGGGCGCATGCACCGCTGGCAGCGCACGTACGACTCACGGTCGGGGTGCCGAGGGCACACGGGAACCGGTGCCACGGCATCCGGGGATGCCGGTTGCTCAGCCACGTCGGGTCTCCCGCCTCACGCGTCCGCTACGGCAAGCGAGGCTCAGGCCTGGATCTCGACGCGCTCGATGACGACGTCCTCGAGCGGCTTGTCCTGGCCACCGGTGCGCACGCCGGCGATCTTGTCGACGACCTCGCGGCTCGGGCCGTCGGCGACCTCACCGAAGATGGTGTGCTTGCCGTTGAGCCACGAGGTGGCGCCCACGGTGATGAAGAACTGCGAGCCGTTGGTGCCCTTGCCCATGCGCTTGCCGGCGTTGGCCATGGCGAGCAGGTAGGGGCGGTCGAACTGCTTGTCGGGGTGGATCTCGTCGTCGAAGTCGTAGCCGGGCCCGCCCATGCCGCGGCCGAGCGGGCAGCCGCCCTGGATCATGAAGCCGGGGATGATGCGGTGGAAGATCAGGCCGTCGTAGTACGGGGTCGGGTTGGTGCGACCGGCGTCGTCCTTGTACTCCTTCTCGCCAGAGGCGAGACCGGTGAAGTTGGCGACGGTCTTGGGCGCCTCGTTCGGGAAGAGCTCGACGACGATGGGGCCGTGGTTGGTGTGCAGGGTTGCCTTCATGCCGACGATCCTCTCACGTGGGCCGTGCCGGATCGCAGCCAGATCAGGGCGTACGCACCGTCGCGTCAGGCCGTGTGCACAGGGCAGGATGGGGGGCAAGACAACGTCCACACGAGGAGGACACGTGTTCCGCACTGAGAGCAAGGCCGACCAGGCCAAGAACGCCGTCGCGAGCGGCGTCGAGACAGTCGCCGGGGGCGCCAACGACGCAGCCGACAAGGCCGCTGACCTGAAGGTCAAGGCCAGCCGAGGCCGCCGCGGCAACCGCTGCCGGCGCCACCGTCGCCAAGGAGAAGGCCGCCGAGGCCGCGGAGTACGCACACGGCGCCGCCGGGACGGTCAAGGAGAAGGCCCACGAAGCGGCCGAGACCCTCGCCCCCAAGGTCGAGACCGCGCGCGAGGTCTTCGTCGACGACATCCTGCCCAAGGTCATCAGCGCGCTCGCGGCCGTTGCCGCCGGCGCCGCCGCCGCCAAGGACTCCGCCGCCGAGGCCGCCGACCGCGCCCCCGACGCCTACGCCGTGCTCAAGGGCGACGCCGTCGCCAAGCAGGGTGGTGGCAAGGGCAAGTGGATCCTGCTGCTCGGCGCCCTCGCAGCGGCAGCGGCCGTCATGGCCTACCGCAAGAGCAACGAGCGGCCCGACCCGTGGGCGACCGCGGGCACCTACACCCCGCCCAAGAGCACCTCGGAGAAGGTCAGCGACCTCGCCGGCGCCGCCAAGGACAAGGCTGTCGCAGCCTCGGGCGTCGTGGCCGACAAGGTCTCGGGCGCCAAGGATGCCGTGGCCGACAAGGTGGGCGACCTCAAGGACGCATCGGGCGACGCGGCATCCGATGCCGGTGACTTCGCCTCCGACCTCGGTGACGACGCCAAGGACGCCGGCGAGCAGTTCACCGACACTGCGGCCGACGCCGTGGACGACGCGAAGGACGCCGCTGACGAGGCGGCCGACGCCGTCGGTGACGCTGCCGACGACGCCGCTGACACGGCATCCGATGCCGTCGACGAGGGCAAGCACCAGGGCTGAGCACGTCGCGCAGTCGCAGGACCGGATGCCGGCCACCCCACGCGGGGTGGCCGGCATCCTGCGTCGTGCGGGACCCGACCCCGGGCATCCGACGTTGTCCGGCGGGCACCGGCCCTCCTGACCCATAATCAGTGGACGTCCGGCAGCTGCGACAGCAGGGGAGCCGGGCTCGACGGAAGGGCGCCGGATGACCGAGGAGACCGTGCGCACGAGGGCGGACCTGGTGTCGCTGCTCACCACCGCAGCCGAGGTCGAGCACTCGCTGATGGTGCAGTACCTGTTCGCGGCCCTGACGATGAAGCAGGGCACGGACGAGGGCCTCACGCAGCAGCAGCTGATCCGGGTCACCCACTGGGAGAAGCTCGTCCTGGCCGTCGCCCGGCAGGAGATGGAGCACCTGGGCCTCGTCGCCAACCTCCTGACCGCCATCGGCGCCGCACCCAGCCTGGCTCGCCCGAACTTCCCCTACGCCACGTCGCTCTACGGGCACGTCATGGAGCTGACCCCCTTCTCGCAGGCCACGGTCCACCGGTTCGCCTGCTTCGAGAAGCCCCAGGACAGCGGCGACGACCTGCTGTGCCCCCCGACGCCCGACCCGTCGGCGGTGCCGGGCCCGACGAGCGTCGTCGCCCTCTACGAGGCGATCCGCGCCGGGTTCGTCGCCCTCGCGGCGCAGCCGGAGCCGCTGTTCCTCGTCGGCGCCGACCACCAGCTCGGCGGCAAGGCCCTCGGAACCGACTTCCCCCGGGTGGGGGCCATGGGCGGCGGGTACGACGTGTTCATGTCGACGGTGACCGACCTGCCCAGCGCGCTCGCGGCCATCGACCTCATCATCGAGCAGGGCGAGGCGGCCGAGGTCGCCGGCGACGAGGGCCACTACGTCGCCTTCACGACGATCCTCGCCGAGTACGCGACCCTCCTGGCGCAGGACCCGTCCTTCGAACCGGCACGCCGGGTGGTCGACAACCCCACGACGACACCCGACCAGGGGGGCAGCACCCTCACCGACCCCACGTCACTGGCCGCCGCCGACCTCTTCGACGCGTCGTACCGCACGATGCTGCGCTTCCTGCTGCGCCTGCTGATGAGCACGGACGAGTCACCCCAGGAGTCGGCGGCACTGACCGCCGTCGGGTTCTTCCCGATGATGACGATGGTCATCCGGCCGCTCGCCGAGGTCCTGACCTCCATGCCGGCGCACAGCCCCGACGACGGATGCCGTGCCGGGCCACCCTTCGCGACCGACGGCTCGGTCGGCTTCCTGCCCCACCGGGAGGCGGCCTGGGCGGTGCTCGAGCAGGAGCTGACCGACCTGGCGGCTCGAGCCCGGGAGGTCTCGCGGATGCCGGGCGCGCCGCCCCGGATCGCCTTCATCGCCCGCACCATCGAGCTCGTCGGTCAGCGGTTCGCCGTCCAGGTCGCGCAGGCCACCTCATGATGGACATCGACTTCGAGGGCTGGTGGCAGTGCCGGTTCGCCACCGACCCCGACCCCAGTGACGACCCCCGGGGCGTGAGCGGGCCGACCTTCACCACGGCGGGCGAGCCGGTGTTCGACCGGGTCATCCGGTTCCAGTCGCCGGTCGCCCCGCGCTGGCCCTTCACCGACGCGGTCGGCGTCACGGTGCGGGCGGTCACCGTCAACGGCGAGGCGCAGCCGGACAGTGCCCTGCTCGGCCAGCCGGTCGACCTGCGCGGTGACCCGCAGTTCCACCAGCGCAACCTCGTGCTCGTCGGCCAGCCGTTCCAGGTGCTCATCGACCCCTTCGACCTCCAGGTGGGCACCGAGGGCTCGGTCATGCTCCGGCGCCAGGCCCTCTGGGACGTGACCCGGCCCGACCTCGGCATCGAGGACGTCTTCCTCGACGCGGCCCTCATCGCCCCGAGGATGAACACGGTGGCCGTGATGTCGCCCGTCGTGGCCGAGGCGACCGGCATCCTCGACTACGCGGGCTATCGACACCAGCGCCTGGCCGACCTCACGACACGGCGCCAGGGTGTGACCGACCCGGTGGAGCGGGACGCGCTCGACCAGCGGATCATCGCCCTCGACGACGACGCCATCCTCACCGGGGTGCGGCTGGCCGGCGAGCAGTTCCTCGGCATGCAGGTGAGCTACGACTTCGCCCTCGACGGCACCCCCCGGGTGCTCGACCCGGCCGGGGCCCTCGGCGGCACCGTCGGCACGTCCCAGGCCTGGACGCTGACGATGTGGTGGGGCGGCTACGACGTCGACACCCTCTGCGGGTACGTGCGCGGGACCCTGTCGGTCCCCTTCGTCGGGCGGCCGGGCACCCCGGGTGCATGAGCTCGTCCCGCGGCCGCTCCTCGACGCGGTCGCGGGCGGGGCGGTCACCGGGCGCTCGGACGGCCCGGTCCTCAGCGTCGACCTCGTCGGGTTCACCGCGATGGCCTGGGCCCTGGCCGCGAACGGCGACCGCGGGGCGGAGTCGCTGGCCGACATCGCCGACACGGTCTTCGCCCCCATCGTCGAGGCGGTGCACCGTCACGGCGGCTACGTCGCGGAGTTCGGCGGCGACGCCATCCTCGGCATCTTCCCCACGGGCCCCGAGACGGCTGGCGGCCCGGCGTCGACGCTGGCGGCCGCAGCCGCAGCCGCCACGATCGCAGCCTCGGCCCGCGAGCGCGGACCGATCCGAACCCCGTTCGGGCAGTTCGAGGTCGGCGTCAAGGTCGCCCTGGCGGTGGGCGACGTCCGCTGGGACGTCCTCGACGACGCCGAGGCGGCACGCTCGACGTACGTGGCGTGGGGCGAGGCCGTCGAGCGCGCGGCCGGGCTCGCCGCGACGGGCCAGCCCGGCCAGGTGCTGCTCGACCCCGCCGCCGCCGCCCTGCTCGCCGACGCGGTGCCCGTGGAGGAGCGCGACGGCGCCCTCCTCCTGGGGGCCACCGACCTCGCAGACCGTCGGATGCCGTCGCCCTCACCTCCCGGGACCCCGCACCCCCTCGCCGCCCGCTTCGCGCCCGAGCGGCTGCTGACCTGGGACCGCCGCGGCGAGCTGCGGCCGGTCGTCACCGCCTTCCTCGGGCTCGACCACGACGCACCGATCGACGACGTCCGCGTGCTCGTCAGTGACATCTTCCGGCTGATCGAGACCTACGGCGGGGTGCTGCACCAGGTCGAGCGCGCCGAGAAGGGCTGGGTCGTCCTGCTCTACTGGGGCGCCCCGGTCTCCTTCCCCGGCGACGTCGAGCGGGCCCTGGGCCTGCTGCTCGCCCTGCGGGCGCAGTGCCCGGTCGTGTTCCGCGCCGGCACCACGGTCGGCACCGCCTTCAGCGGGCTCGTCGGAGCCCCGGTCCAGGTCGGGTTCAGCTGCTACGGCTCCCACATCAACCTGGCCGCCCGGCTGATGGGCGGCGCCTCGCCCGGGTCGCTGGTCGTCGACTCGAGCGTGGTGGGCAACGCGGCCGGCGTCGCCACCGTGACCTCGCTCGGACACCGCGTGCTCAAGGGGGTGGGCGCCCCCGTCGAGGTCTTCGAGCTCGAACCCCTGGCCGGCGGCGCCGTCCCGCGCGAGCACCGCATCGTGGGCCGGGAGAGCGAGCTGGCGGACCTGAGTGCCGCGGTCCGGCGGAGCGTCGACTCGGGCCGGCTGCAGCGGGTGGCGCTCGTCGGGGAGCCCGGGTCGGGGAAGACGGTGCTGCTCGACATCCTGCGCCGGCGTGAGGAGGGGGTGGACGGCGTGCAGTGGGCCGTGTGCCGGAGCGAGAGCCACGGCATCCGGTGGCTGCACCCGGTTCGCGACCTCGTGCGCCAGTGGTCGGGGATGTCGAGCGTCGACGACGTCAGCGTGAACGCCGAACGGTTCTGGGGAAGGCTGCACGCCCTGGCGCAGTCGCTGCCGCCCGGTGCCGGCTGCGCCGCTGGTCGACCGCGGGTCCTTCCTCGCCGCCCTGCTCGACCTCCCCGTGCCGGGATCGACGTGGGCGGCCACCCCGCCCGAGGACCGGTTCGACGCGATGGTCGAGGCGGTCACCTCGCTGCTGGGCGCCCTCACCGCCTCCGGGCCGCTGGTCCTGGTCCTCGACGACGTCCAGTGGCTCGACCCGACCTCACGAGACCTCCTCGTGCGGGCGCTCGACGCGCTCGACGGCTCGCCGGTGACCGTCATCTCGACGTGCCACGAGGCCAGTCAGGTCCTGCACCCGGCGCACCCTCGCGTGGGTGGCGAGGGGAGTCCGGACGGCGGGCTCGTGCTCACCATCGGCCCGTTCGGCCTGGGGCACATGGAGCAGCTCGCGCGCTCCCTGCTCGGCCGAGTGCCCCCACCTTGGCTCGGCGGCTGGCTGCACCGACGCACCGAGGGCAACCCGCTCTTCGCCGAGCAGCTCGTCACGTACCTGGTGACCGAGGGTCTGCTCGACGAGGCACACGGCGGTGGGCCCCCTGCGGACCTCGCGGTCCCCCCGGACCTTCGGGGGGTGCTCGTGGCCCGCATCGACCGGGTGTCGAGCAGCGCTCGGCGGGCCCTCGAGGCCGGGGCGGCGCTGGGGCGCCAGTTCGAACGGTCCGTCCTGCACCGCACCCTGGCCGTCCTCGGCGTGGACGACGCCGCGGGTGCCGAGGAGGCTGTCCGGTCCTCCGGGTTGTGGACGACCGACGTGGACGGCGTCGCGTTCACCCACGAGCTGCTGTGGGCCACCGCCAGGGACATGCCGCTGACCTCGACCCTGCGCTCCCTGCACGCCGCAGCGGCCGAGGCGCTCGAGGACACCCCCGACGAGGGCACGGGTCGGTACGTCAACCGGCTGGCCATCCACCACCGGGCGGCCGGGCACCCGGCCCGCAGCGCCGCGTACGAGGCGCGCGCCTCGGAACAGGCCCTGCTCATCGGCGCCTACGGCGAGGCCGAGGCCCACGCCGAGCTCGGGCTGGCCGACCTCGCCCTCCTGGCCGAGTCGCCGGACCTCGCCGACGGGGAGGACGCTCCCCCCGCGGACCTGGAGCTGACCCTCGTCCTGGCCCTGGGCTCCGGGCGGATGATCACCCGGGGGCAGTCGGCCCCCGAGACCTACGCGGCCTACGAGCGGGCCCACGCCATCACCGAGTCGCTCGCGCCCACCCGCCAGAGCTTCCAGGCCCTCTTCGGGCTGCGCATGGCGGCCGCCTTCCGCGGCGACCTGCGCGCAGCCACCGCGCTCGGCGAGCGCGCCCTGGCCCTGGCCACGGACATCGGCGACGAGGACCTCGTCCTCGAGGCGACGCTCATGGTGGGCAACATGGAGTTCTGGTACGGCCACCTCGACGAGGCCATCGCCACCCTCGGACGAGTGCGCGACGCCGAGGTGCGCACCAGCCACGGGGACTTCGTGCAGCAGCGCCGGCTCACCGCCCTGTTCCCCCTGCTGATCTCGCAGTGGCTGACCACGGGTGACCCCGGCGTCATCCGCGCCGCGGAGCAGGGGGTCGACGAGGCGCGGTCGCTGGGCCACCGGTTCAGCGAGGCGATCGTCCTCGAGACGGCCGCCTTCCTCGCGGCACTGTCCGGTGACGTCCCCCGGGCCCGGCGCCACGCCACCGAGCTGCTCGACCTCTCCGAGTCCGAACCCTTCCCCGTCTACGCCCGGATGGCGCGGGCCGTCCTCGGCTGGGCCGGTGCCACCGACGGCCACTCCGGGGACCGGAACGACCAGGTGGAGCAGGCCGGGGGCGCGGTCCGCGAGCTCGCGGCGATGCGGGTCATCCTCGGCCAGACCCTCATGGAGTGCTTCCACGCCGATGCCGCGCTGGCGGCGGGCGACCCGGCCCGGGCCCTGAAGGCCACGGGCTCGGCCCTGCTCCTCGCCGAGCGGACCGGCGAGCGGGTGATGACGCCCGCTGCTGCACCTGCTGCGAGCCAGGGCATCGACCGGTCCGGCACGGCGCGACGAGCTCGACCTGGCCCGCTCCCTGGCCTCGGCCATGGGCCAGGCCCACGTGCTGACCCTCGTCGACGCCGTCGACGACCACCCCGACGCCGTCGGCGACCAGCCCCAGCGCGATCCCGAGGAGCACCGATGACCACGCCACGCACCCTGTCCGCCGACGAGCTCGACCTCATCCTCCAGGGGGCCTGCTTCCTGGGCTCCGGCGGTGGCGGCCCGCTCGCGCTGGGCCGACAGTTCATCCAGGACATCGCGAAGGCCCCGCACCCCGTGCAGGTCGTCGACGTCGCGAGCGTCCCCCCCGACGCGACCGGCGCGATCTCGGCCGGGGTCGGCTCACCGGCAGCGGCCGCGTCCGGGTTCCCCGCGGATGCCGCCGGCGTCGCGTGGAACGAGCTGGAGCGGGTCGTCGGCCACCCCTTCACCCACATCGTGCCGGCGGAGATCGGCGCGGGGAACACCTTCATCCCGTTCCTCCTCTCGTCCCAGACCGGGCTGCCCGTCATCGACGGCGCCGGCGCCGACCGGGCCGTGCCTGCCCTGCAGCTGTGCACCTTCGCCGCGGCCAACGTTCCCCTCGGGACCGTGGTGCTCGGCAACAGCGACCTGGTCCTCAGCTTCGCCACGCAGGACCCCGCGGTGGCGGACCGGGCGATGCGGGCCCTGCTCGGCGGCGACCTCTTCGACGAGGACGCCGGGTCGGCGGTGTGGGCGATGACCGGCGAGCAGATCGCCACGGGCGCCGTCCGGGGGACGACGAGCCGCGCCCTGGAGGTCGGCACCGTCCTGAAGACCTCGAGCGACCCGGTCCAGGCCGTGGCCACGCTGCTGGGCGGCCGCGTCCTCGTGCGCGGCACGATCACCGACATCGGGGAGGTGACCGGCGGCGGGTTCGACACCGGTCACGTGACGATCACGGCATCCGGCGAGGACGCGAGCTCGGTGACGGTGGTCAACGTCAACGAGAACCTCATCGCCTACGCGGGGCAGTCGCCGACGGTGCTCGCCACCGCCCCCGACCTCCTGTGCTTCGTGAGCGCCACGGGCGAGGCCTTCTCCAACGCGGAGGCGGCGGCCTACCGCGACGCCGGCACCGAGGTCGCGCTGGTCGTCGTCCCGTCGTCGCCACAGATGCGGGCCGAGTACCTGCTCAGCGGGTTCCGCACCGTGCTGGCCTCGGTGGGCTACTACGGGCCCTTGGTGCTGCTGCCCGACCAGGGCTAGACGTACTCGTCGGCGGCCGTCGACAGCCGCCGCCCGGCGGCCCAGCACACGGCGGTGAGCGCAGCGACGACCAGGAAGACCACGACACCGTCAGCCGTCGAGGCGCCCCGCCAGCCGGCGTAGGAGAACACGGCGGCCGGGGCGAGCGCGCCCACGAGGGCGGCGGTCAGTGCGGATGCCGGGCGCATGCCGAACGCTCCGGCCGAGATCGCGACCGTCTCGGAGACGAGCGGCAGCGGGCGGCTGGCGATGATGGCCAGGACGCCCCAGCGCCGCACGAGCGCACCCCCGCGGGCGAGGTCACCGGCATCCACCCGTGACGTGAGCGCGCCCCGGGACCGGCGACCGAGCGCGTAGCCGAGGGCGAAGCCACCCACGCTGCCGACGACCGAGAGCAGCATCCCGCCGCCGAGACCGAAGGTCGCACCCAGCGCGACCATGACCACGCTCGACGGCACGGGCACGACGGCATCCACGACCAGCAGCCCGACGCCGACCAGCGCCGCCACCCCCGAGGCGGTGCGCAGCGTGGAGCTCGGGTCCACGAGCAGGGGGACGCCGGCCCACTCGACAGCCGCGAAGACGACGAGGAGTGCCGCCACCAGGCCGGCCACCGCTGTCCACGCCCGTAGCCGCCCTGAGCCCATCCGCCCATCGTCGACGCTGGCGCACCCGAGGTCAACGGGTGGGGTCACATGGTCAGGCCGTGGCCGAACGGGAACAGGGGGTCGTCGTACCCGGCGACGTCCTCGGAGTGCGAGCGCACCTGCTCCATCGAGCGCGGGAGGTCGAAGGGCAGGCGGCCGACCGGGGGCACCCGTCCCGTGAGCGCGTCGAGCAGCGCCGCGTCACTGCTGCCGTAGCTGCCGACCAGGGCCGATGCCAGCGGCACCAGTGGGGTGAGCACGGCCGGGCGGTCGAGCGTGACGTCGACGACGAGCGGGCACACGGCGGCGACCCGCTGCAGCCGGGCGACCAGCCCGGGCGGGAAGTCGAGGGACCCCTGGTGGAAGAACGACTCGAGGAACAGGTCGGAGCGGGGCTCGAAGGGCGCCGCGAGCCGCACGACCGCGACGTCGGCGTCCTCGGGACGGTCGACGGGGATGCCGTGGCGCGCCAGCGCCTCGCGGCTCACGTTCTCGCCGTAGATCCGCACGCCCGGGGCGAGCGGGAGGATGGCCACCTCCTCGTTCGCGGTGCGAGCGTTGGTGAGCACGGTGACCGAGCGCGCCTGGGCGGCGTACCCGGCATCCCGGAAGTCCTGGCGGCCCACGATGCGTGTGGCGGCGGCTTCGTCGACATAGGGGTCCTCGAAGAGCCCGAGGCGGAACTTCACCGCGAGCAGGCGCCGGGCGGAGGCGTCGATGCGGTCCCGCGTGACGCGACCCTGGGCGACGAGGTCGAGCAGGAGGTCGACGCACTCCTCACCACCGAACTGGTCGGCACCGGCCTCGAGGATGAGCAGCATCCGCTCGTGCGGGTCGAGGTGCTCGACCCCCCAGGCCCGGGCCGGCAGCACCTGGCCGCCGACGTGGTTGTCGTTGACCAGCTCCCAGTCGGTGAGGACGACGCCGTCGTAGCTGAGCGTGCCTCGCAGCAGCCCGCCCACGACCTGCCTGTTGTACCCGAAGCCCACCTCCTCGACCGGCTCGTCGTCGATCGTGAGCCCGACCGGCATCCCGTAGTAGGGCATGATCGCCGCCGCCCCGGCCTCGATGATCGGCGGGAAGGGCTTGAGGTGGTCTGCGAACCGCCCACCGGGATAGACCTGTTCGCGCCCGTAGGGGAAGTGCGCGTCCTCGCCGTCCTTCTGCGGGCCGCCTCCGGGGAAGTGCTTCGCGGTGCAGGCGACGCTGCCGGGGCCGAGGTCCTCCTGCTGGAACCCGTGGAGGTACGCGACGCCGAGCTCGGTGACGAGGTCGGGGTCCTGCCCGAAGGTGCCCGCCTGGCGCCCCCACCGGGGCTCGGTCGCGAGGTCGAGCGTCGGGTGCAGGGCTGCCCGGATGCCGACCGCGACGTACTCCTGCCGCGCGATGTCGGCGAACTCGCGCACCGCGTCGGCGTCCCGCAGCGCCGCGAGACCGATCGGTTCCGGCCACTGCGAGAACGCCTTTGCGGCGAACGACACCCCGGAGTTCTCCATGAACGCGTGCCTGGGGTCGCTCGAGACCGTCACCGGGATGCCGTGGGGCGTGCGGGCGGCGAGGGCCTGGAGGCTGTTGTGCCAGCGGGCCGCCATCCGTGGGTCACCGAACCCGTGGACGTTGAAGTGCGAGATGAGCTTGTCGAGCACGACGACGCTGGTCGGTGACTTGCTGATCCGGCCCGGCCCTTCGAGCAGGGAGCCGTCCTCGCCCACCTCGATGACGGTCTGGAACATCAGGCCGACCTTCTCCTCGAGCGAGAGTCGGCCGAGCAGGTCCTCGACGCGGCTGTCGGTGTCGAGCAGCGGGTTCTCGTAGGGGTGTGTCACGGCAGCACCACCTCCAGTTCGTCTCCGTCGGGTTGCAGGGCGGCATCGAGGTCGGCGAGCGCGACGACGAGGCCCCCGAGCCGGTAGGGGTTGGCGGCCCGGACCGCAGGCAGGTCGTGCCCACCGAGGCGCACTGCCGAGGGTGCGTAGCCGCGATCGCCCACGCGGTAGCGCACGCGCAGCAGCCCCCCGGCGAGGGGAACCGTCGCCGTGAGCCCGTCGAGCCGCGCCGGCAGGACCGGGTCGATCTCGACGGTCTGCGCTCGCCGACGGATGCCGAGCACCGAGTGCACGACGATCCGCAGCAGCACCCCCGGGCCGGACGAGTAGATCCGCCAGCCCGCCTCGAGCCCCGTTGCACCAGTGAGCACCTCGGCGTACCGGGCAGCGAAGTCGGCCCGGTCCAGGCACGCCGCGTCCGAGCTCGACGCGTAGGTGTTCGACTGGCGCGGCCGGGCACCGGGCACGGCGTCGGCCGCAGCGGTGGGCAACGACTGCAGCAGCGCCAGCCAGACGGCATCCGCGTCACCCCAGCGGGCCATCGCCTCGCACCAGCGCAGGTGCGCGTGCACGTACATGAGCCCGATCTCGCGACCGACGAACGTCGCCGTCTCCGCGCGCTGGAAGTGCCGCATGAGACCGCCCGAGTACGGGGGCGGCTGGTCGAACAGCCGGATGCCGTCCACGCCGGTGAGGTGTTCGCGCACCAGCGCGATGTGCTGGGTCGCCTCGCCGAAGTCGAGGAGGTCGTCGCCCAGCGCATGGATCATCTGCAGCGAACCGTGGTGCAGCCCGGTCTCGGTGTCGCGGGGGTGGACGAGCAGTCGTCGCACCTCGACCCGGCCGTCGACGCCCGGGGGGTCCAGCTGGGCGTACCCGGCGAGCTCGCCGTCGACGAGCAGGTAGCGGCGCAGGTCGTCGGCGATCGCCGCGGCCTCTGCGCGCAGGTCGTCGACGAAGGTGTCCTCGTCGGCATCGGCGCAGGCCAGCCCGTCGGCGAGCGCGAGCAGTGAGGTGCGGTGCAGGGTCGCCGTCCACGCGCTCGTCATGGTTGCCGCCAGGGTCGGGTCAGCGGGTTGGAGCGAGTCGTTCCAGTCGCCGTGGCCGTAGGCGACGAGGCTCGTGCCCGGCAGCACGTGGGCGCGGGCTGCGGCGAGCGCTGCCTCGAGGTGGTCGCGCAACGTCGAGGCGGCCACCGGATCGGCGCCCACCGGGGTGTACCAGGCCACCTTCTCGTCGAGCAGTGAGCCGTCACCGGAGGCCAGGAGGTAGCGGGCGAGCGCCAGGACCGGCCAGTGGACGACGTCGCCGTGCGACGGGTCGCGGCGGAAGTGCTCGTCGCCGGGGAGGAAGCCGAACGCCTGGGGCCAGGTGCCGTCGGTGCTCTGGGCGGCGAAGAGGCGCAGGAGCAGGGTGCTCGCGTCGGCCAGCCGGTCGAGGGCGAGCAGCAGCTCGAGCGGGCCCTGGGCCACGTCCCGGGTGCCCCACGCCCCGCCGGTGAACTGCTCGAGGCCGCGGGGTGCGAGGAAGTGGACGAAGGCGTCCCGGGCCAGCCAGGGCAGGCTGACGGCGAGCGGCTCGGCATCCGGGACCGAGTCGACGCTCACGGCGGTGACGGCCGCCCACCAGCCGCCAGCTCGTGCGGACGCGGCGGACACGGTCGCGGCCAGGGCTGGCGTCGCAGGACCGGGGGTGCCGACGGTGACCTCGACCTCCAGCCCTCGGCTGGGCTCGCTGCGCAGCGTGACCACGCGGGGGCACCGGCTGCGACCGTCGTCGAAGAGGGCGCCGTCATGGTCACGGATCACCGGGTTGCGACTACGCAGGGTCGGTACCTCCGCACCGGCCTCGACGTGCAGGGCGAGCATCACCCGCCGGTCGGGGCCGGTCCTCACCGCCACCGACAGGCGCAGGGCGTGCTCGGCGGGTGGGGCGGTCGTGCGCACCTCGATGACGCCACCGGCATCCGCGCCGTCGGGCTCGATGACGTGCACCCAGCGGGCCGCGTCGGGGGTCATCGAGAAGGCCGACGGCAGGTCGAGCAGGCGCCACCGGCCCGCCACCTCGACGAGCACGCGCACCCCGTAGGCGCGGTGCAACCCGAGGTAGCCGCGCACCGTCGTCAGCACGGGGTCGTCGGAGACGTGCCCCCGCGTCAGGTACGACAGGGGTGAGCCCGTCATCCAGCTCGTCACGGTGAGCGAGGCCGGGTCGGGAACGGCCGTGTCCCCGGTGCGCAGGATCGTGCCGTGGGGTCGCAGGGTGAGACCCTCCTTGGCCTGCGTCACGACGTGTTCGTCCCTCGCGGTGAACAAGGACAGGAGCGTGCCGTCCGGCGCGCGTTCGACCGCGCGCCACGGGCCGGGCCAGAGGGCCTCGACCTCGTCGTCGCGCAGGGGACGGCTCGCGGCCGTGCGGTCGTGGTCGTACACGCCGGTCGGTGCCGCCGCCCCGGCACCGCCGACACCCCCGGGACCCCCAGCGGTCGCCTGCCCCGCTCCCTCGGACAGGGCAGGCGCCGCAGCTCGGGCGAGGTCGAGCGCGTGGCGCACGACCTCGAGGTCGTCGTCGGACGTCACGGCCGGGTGGTCGGCCACGAACAGGCCCGCGAAGGAGGTCGCCAGCCGCTGGCCCGGCTCCAGGACGGTGGATGCCGTCTGGAGCGTCGCGAGCGTGTGCTCGTGCTGGCGCCGTCGGGACGGCAGGTCGCCGGCCAGCCCCGCGGAGGGCTTGCCGGTGCGGGCGTCCCAGCCGTGGACGTCGAGGGCGTCGGTGGCCCACGCGACCACCGGTGTCGTGCAGGCGAGCACGCACCACGGGGTGAGCCCTGACTGGGCAAGGTTCTGGCGCACCGCGATTGCCGTGCCGAAACCCTCGCCGTGCAACGGCGTCAGGTCGAGGTACTGGCTGACGTACAGCTCGTTGGTCGTGAGGGCGTCCGGTGCCGCGAGGGCGACGTCGTGCGCGTGCACGACGTCCACCTCACGGGCGACCGCTCCGCCGTTCCGCACCTCGACGTGCCACGCCCAGGCGGGGTGGAGCGCGTCCAGGGTGAGGGTCACCCGCCACCCGAGGCCGGACGAACCACCGGTGACGACCAGCGCCCCGTCAGAGACGTCGGCGAACGAGCCCGAGCCCGCACCGAGCAGCGGCCAGACCTGCCCGCTCACCCGGTCGCGAACCCACAGCTGGAGCAGCCCCGGCTCGAAGGCGGAGGCCGCGTGCTGCACGAGCTCGACCTCGGAGGTCCCCAGGGATGCCGGCGCGCCGCCGTCAGCGATGACGGCGCGCAGGCCCCCGGGTGAGACGAGCACCCACGGCGGGGTCGCCACACCGTGGATGCCCGAGCGGGCGACGGTCACCGGCTCACGATGCCGGCGCCGAACTCCTCCATCGCGATGACGGGGCGTAGCGCGCGCTCGACATCTGCGGTGCTGAAGGCCTTGCGCAGGACGTCCTTGCACAGCACGTTGCCGAGGGCCCCCATGACCATGGCCTGGTCGAGGGAGAGGTAGCGCCGGGCGATGGTGCCGCTGCGCACGGCAACGGCATCGAAGAAGCCGCCGGCACCGTAGGCCTCGAGCTTGTCCTGGATGCGGATGAGGTTGGCCGTGGCCGGTCCCCGCTCGATCATCATCGCGAGGAACGAGGCGTGGGGGGTCACCACACCGTCGCCGTACTCCGGGTTGGGGTTGGTGGCCTTCCGGCACTCGCCGAAGCCGACGTCGAGTTGGTGCTCTCCTGGTCCGAGCAGTAGCCCTCGGGGTTCAGGCCCAGGGCGTCGAGCCCGTACTCGCGGTACCCGCCGTCGGGGTTGCTGGACGGCGAGAAGCCCCAGTAGCCGTACTCGGCATCCTCGAGGCCGTGCTCGCGCTCGGCGCGCACGTGGAGGGGGTGGTTGAGGCCCCAGCTGTGCGGCGCCCAGTCCTCCTCGGGCACGAAGACGGCCGGCATCAGCTCCTCGAACATGCTGCCGCCCCAGCCGGGCACGACGTGCATGCCGCGGTAGGTGTAGGCGCCCTCGTAGACGTCGATCCCCATGTAGGTGCGGGTGACGCCGACCGGCATCATCTCGTGCCACGACCAGTCGCACGTGGCCGGGAAGGTGCGCCACGGGGCGAAGTAGTGGCGGGCCGGGACCTGCCCGGTGAGGATGCCGAGGTAGCTCGTGATCCGCGTCTCGGAGACGATCGTGTCGTAGTGGTGGTCCGTGAGCCAGACGGGGTCGCCACCGATGTGCGTGCCCAGGTAGGCGTCATCGCCCCGGCCGTTGGCGTAGGGGAAGAAGCCGCCGTGCATGAGGCCACCGGTGCGCACCGTGGGGTGTCCGCCGGTGCCGTCGCCGGGGTTGTAGAAGACGTCCCAGCGCATGCGGTCGAACAGCTCACCGGCCAGCTCGCCGGCCTCTCGTCGGCGTTCTTCACGACGAGCAGGGCAGCACCCAGCCAGCCGCTGTCGACGCTGGAGACGAACGGCTCGACGGGCTTGCCGTCCTCGGGCCAGGTGCGCAGCGCCTCACCGGTGGCCTCGTCGTACCAGTTGAAGTACATGCCGCTGGCCTCGTGGTGCTCCATGCCCTTCAGGGTCGTCAGGGTGCGCAGGAGGCGCGTGCTGCACTCGGCCTTCGTGATGAGGCCGAGCTCGCGGGCGACGATCGCCGACCACATGTAGCCGCCGATGTTCGTCGGCGAGGTGAAGCCCGAGCGGTCACCCGGGGCCAGCGACTCCGGGATGTTGTCGGCGGGCAGGCCCGTCGACGGGTCGGTCATGGCGTCGAGGCTGTGCCACGTGTCGGCGGCCCAGCGGTGGAGGCGAGAGCGCGGCATCCGAGGCGGTTTCGGTGCACCAGCCAGTTGGGCTGTGCCGGAACGAGTCCCGGATGCCGTGGCACCGGCGTGGGCGGACGGCGCCAGTCCCAGCGCGGCGATGGCGGCGGCTCCGCCGACGAGCAGGTGCCGGCGCGCGGGGGCGGGAGTGGTCGTGGGGTCAGGGGTGGTCGAGTCGGTTGCTGACGTCATGGTGCGGCTCCTATTTGATGCCGGTGGTGGCGATGCCTTCGATGAACTTGCGCTGGAAGGCGAGGAAGAGCAGAAGGATGGGTGTGACGACGACGGTCGCTCCGGCGAGGAGCAGGCCGTAGTTCGTCGAGTTCTGGCCCTTGGAGTACAGGGCCAGTGCGACGGGCAGGGTGTACGAGTCCTCGGTCTGGGCCACGACGAGCGGCCAGAGGAAGTTGTTCCAGCTCGCGAGGAAGGTGAGGATGCCCAGGGTGGCGAGGGCCGGCCCGCACAGCGGCAGGATGATGCGCGCGAAGATCGTCAGCTCGCCGGCGCCGTCGACGCGACCGGCGTCGAGAGGTCACGTGGCAGGCCGAGGATGAACTGGCGCATCAGGAAGACGCCGAACGGTGCTGCGAGGAAGGGCAGGAACAGCCCGGGCAGCGTGTCGACGAGGCCGGCGTTGGCGACGAGGACGAACAGCGGCACGAAGGTGACGACGCCCGGGATCATGAGCGTGCCGAGCACCCCCACGAAGACGAGGTTCTTGCCGCGGAAGTTGAGCATGGCCAGGGCGTAGCCGAGCATCGAGCAGAAGAGCAGGTTGCCCACCGTGACGACGATGGCCACGATCGTCGAGTTCATGAAGTACGTCTGGAAGCTCAGCCTCGAGAACAGCTGGGTGTAGTTGTCGAGGGAGGGGTTCTCGGGCAGCCACGTGGGGGGTGTCTGCCGCAGCTCGGCCGTGGGCTTGAGGCTGCCCAGGACCATCCACATGAAGGGGGCCGCGACGGTGAGGACGCGCCAGGGTGAGGAGGAGGTAGAGCCACCAGCGGCCCTTGGCGTTGGCGTTCATGACGTGTTCTCCCGCAGCAGTCGGAACTGGATGGCGGTGATCACCGCGATGGCGACGAAGATGATGTAGCTGATCGAGGCCGCGTAGCCGTAGTTGCCGAAGCCGAACTGCTTGTACGTGTACATCGACATGGAGATCGTGCTGTCGAGCGGGCCGCCGTTGGTCATGACGAAGGGCTCCTCGAAGAACTGCAGGTAGCCGATCATCGTGGTCACCGAGACGAACAGGATCGTCGGCCGCAGCAGCGGGATCGTGATGTGCCGGAAGCGCTGCCACACGTTGGCGCCGTCGATGGAGGCCGCTTCGTGCAGCGCCCACGGGACGGCCTGCAGGCCGCCAGGAAGATGATCATCGAGGTGCCGAAGTTGCGCCAGGACGCCATCATGATCAGGGCCGGCATCGACCAGTTGGGGTCACCGAGCCAGTTCGGCCCGTCGATGCCGACGAAGCCGAGCACGGTGTTGATCAGGCCGAAGTCGTCCTGCAGCAGGAACTGCCACACCACCGCGACGGCGACGATCGAGGTGACGACCGGGGTGTAGAACCCCAGGCGGAACGCCGAGCGGAACTTGGTGATGCCGCGGTCGAGGGCCACGGCCGCGGCCAGACCGAGGGTGAGCGTCAGCGGCACCCCTATGACGACGAAGTACACGGTGTTGCGCACCGAGGCCTGGAAGGTCTCGTCCGCAAAGGCCCGTGTGTAGTTCTCAAAGCCGATGAAGTCGACGGAGAACGGGTCGCGCAGGTCCTTCGCCTTGGTGTCCGTGAAGCTCATGAAGAGCGACTGGAAGACCGGCCACACGGTGAAGACGAGGAAGAGCAGCAGGAACGGTAGGGCGAGGATCCAGGCGGCCCGCCCCTCTCGCAGGCCGATCGGAGGCGCTGCGCCTGCGAGAGGGAGGGGTGCGCTCGGCGGCGACGCCCGGGTCGGCGTCACGCTCGGTCGCGGTGGACATGGTCAGTTGCCGGTGCCGATGGACTCGGCCTGCTTCTGCGTGGTCGCCAGGCCTGCGGCTGCGTCAGCGCCGGTCTTGGTGATCTTCTCCATCTCGGAGTCGAAGGAGGTGACGACCTGCTCCCACGTCGGGAACGACGGCGGGGCCTGGGCGGTCTCGAGCTGCTTGCCGAAGACGGCGAGCTTGTCGTCGGCGGTCAGCGCGGGGTCCTGCCAGGCGCTCTTGACCGAGGGCAGGTCGGTGGACATTCCGTACCACTTGACCTGGACCTCGGGGTCGGCGAGCCACTGGACGAGCTTCCACGAGGAGTCGCGGTTCTTGGTGTTCTTGAAGACGACGAGGTTGGACCCGCCGACGAACGAGGAGGACTTCACGTCAGCCGGGATCTGCATGACGTCGTACTTCTCCTTGAACGCCTCGCCGCCACCGGCAGCCTCGACCGCGGACATCATCCACGGGCCGGAGATGAACATCGGGACCTTGCCGCTCACGAAGTCCGGCTCGGTGGTCGGGGTCGCGGGGGCAGCGGGGTTGGCGATCTTGTCCGTGAAGTAGGACTGGTAGTACTCCGTGGCCTTGAGCATCTCCGGGCTGTCGAAGTTGTAGGCCTTGCCGTCGTCCTTGGTGAGGTCGGCGCCGGCCGACCACGCCGAACGGCATGACCGACTGCCACGACCCGGTGCCACCGGCCTGCAGGCCGATGCCCCACTCCGCGCCGGCCTTGTCCTGCATGGCCTTGGCCATGTCCTTCAGGCCGGCCCAGTCGGTGGGCGGGGTGGTGATGCCGGCCTTCTCGGCGAGGTCGGTGCGGTAGTAGACCAGACGCGTCTCGACGTACCAGGGGATGCCGTACGACGTGCCGTCCACCTCGGTGGTCGCCTGGGCGCCCTCGAAGAAGACCGAGGAGTCGATCTCGCCCGGGGTCGCGTCGAGCGCGTCCATCCCGGCGAACTCGCCCATCCACGTGGTGCCGACCATGGCGACGTCAGGCGTCTTGTTGGCGGTGATGGCGGTCGTGAACTTGTCGTGCGCGGCATCCCAGGGGATGGCGGTGACCTCGACCTTGACGCCGGGGTTGGCGGCCTCGAACTCCTTGGCGAGCTCGGGCAGCTTCTCTCCTTCGGCGCCCATGGCCCACACGGTGACGGTGCCGGTCGCTGCTCCGCTGCTCACCGCCTCGCCGGTCTCTCCTCCGGTGCTCTCGTCAGCGTCGCGCCCGCAGGCGGACACGGTCAGGGCCACGATGGCCAGGCTGGCCAGGGTGATGGCTGGGGTGCGTCTCATCGATCTCTCACTTCTTTGTGGGGGTTGTGCAGGTGCGGTCATCGGATGCCGCGTGGCCGGCTCTGGTGCTAGCCGACCGTTGCCGGGGTGGCCGGCTGACTGTGGGGTGGTGGACAGCCGCACGAGCTGCGGATGACGAGCTCGCTGGGCAGGATCTGGCGCTCGAGGCGGAGGCTGGCGCCGTGGACGAGCTCGTGGAGGCGGTCGGCGGCGACGGCGCCGAGCTGCGCACCGGCTGGCGGACAGTGGTCAGGGCGGGGCGGACGTAGCGGGAGGTCATGACGTCGTCCCAGCCGACGACGGCGATGTCGCCGGGGACGTCGATGCCGCCGTCGATGAGCCGCGCCATGATGGCCAGGGCGAGCTCGTCGTTGCCGCAGAAGAGGGCGTCGGCGGTCAGGTCGCCCGAGAGGATGCGGTCGGCGATGCCGGCGCCGGCGTGCTCGCGGAACTCGACGGCGACCGGCTGGGCGGGCACGAGGTCGCGGGCCATGTGGGCTGCGACGAAGCCCTGGTAGCGCTCGCGCACGTCGGCGGCACGGTCGATCGCGCCGAGGAAGAGCAGGTTGGTGCGGCCGTGGTTCAGCAGGTGCTCGGTCAGCTTCGTCGCGCTCTCGACGTTCTCGGCGGCGACGGCCTCGGCACCGGGCTGGGTCTCGCCCGCGATGATGACGACGGGCTTGGGGCTCCGACCGAGGTGGACGCTGTCGGAGCCGAGCATCGCGATGCCGTCGACCCGCGTCGCGAGCTTGCGCACCGCCGCGGCACGGTCGGCCTTGCTGTTGGCGATGACGACCATGACGCTCTGCTGCAGCTGGGCGGCCCGGGTCTCGAAGCCGACGAGCAGCTCGGCGTAGTAGGGGCCGTTCAGCTCGGGCAGCACCAGGCCGTGGGTGTCGTGCTGGCGGACGGCGAGGCTGCGGGCCGCGCCGGAGGGCAGGTAGTCGAGGGAGTCCATGGCCGCGAGCACCTTCGTGCGGGTGGTCTCGGAGACCACCGTCGATCCCGCGACGACGCGGGAGACGGTCGCGATGGACACACCGGCGGCAGCGGCGACGGAGTAGATCGTCGCCCCGCGGGGGGTGGTGTCCTCGGTGCCCGGCATCGTTGCCTTCCCGTTCTGTAAGCGCTTACATTCAGTGCTTGTTTCAGACCATGGCCCTCTTCGGGGGCAAACGGGGGATTCGTAAGGTCACGGTTTGGTAACGGCGAGCGAGGCAGAGCGTGCGGGCCGTGGCAGCCGTCGGCGAACGGTGGCTTTCCGGCACCGGCGGGACCGAGGAGCACGACCGGTGGCGGACATTCGTGTGTCGCCAAACGACCGATCGCGACGATCCTCAGCGAGAGTGGGCGGCACCCCAACCCATTGTCGCCGGGCTCACCGTGCCCGGCCGTCGTCGAGGAGTTCTCCTGTGATTCGACCCCAACCCCGTTGGCGTGCAGCCCTGTCCGTGGCGTCCGTCGCCACGCTCGGTGCCGCCCTGCTCTCCGGCACCGGCTCCGCCACTGCCGCCACCGCCGAGAAGGCGTCGACCCCCGTGCCGATCGTGACGCCTGACGGCGTCGTGTTCAGCTACCTGCTCAACACCAAGACCGCCAACCCCGGCCAGACCAAGGTCGTGACCAACGCCGTCGCGAAGGCCGGCGGCGTCGTCGTCCAGGCGTGGCCGCAGATCGGCGTCGTCGTCGCCCACTCCGACCAGGCCGACTTCCGGGCCGACGTCGCCGCGGCCGCCGGCAACGCGCTCGACTCGGTCGGCGCGACGCGCAGCGTGCCGGTCTCCGAGGGCACCCCGACCGACGTCTCCACGACGTGGGGCAAGGGCGCCTCCGGCTACAAGCAGGGTGCGAAGAAGCCGGTCAACGGTGACCTCCCCGGTGTCGAGTCCCCCGCGACCGCCTCGGACCCCCGCGAGGCCGAGCAGTGGGACATGCAGATGATCAAGGCCGACCAGGCCCACAAGATCACCGACGGCTCGCGCAACGTGCTCGTCGGCGTGCTCGACAGCGGTATCGACGCCGACCACCCCGACCTCGTGGCCAACCTCGACGTCGCGAACTCGGTCAACTGCGTCGACGCAGGCCGGCCGAGCACCACCGGCTGGGAGCCGACGACGAGCGACCACGGCACCCACGTGGCCGGCACCATCGCCGCCGCCCGCAACGGCGTCGGCATCGTCGGCGTCGCGCCCAACGTGCGCATGGCCTCGGTCAAGGTCGTCAACGACGACGGCTTCATCTACCCCGAGTACGCCGTCTGCGGGTTCGTCGAGGCGGGCCTGAAGGGCATGGACGTCACGAACAACAGCTACTACGTCGACCCGTTCGAGTTCTACTGCGACGACCAGCCCGACCAGCACGCCGCCAAGGAGGCCGTGCGCCGCGCGGTGAACTGGTCGACCAAGGCAGGGCGTCGTCCACGCGGCCGCCGCCGGCAACTCCGCCAAGGACCTGTCGGACAAGACCCTGCTGACCGACACCGGCAGCCCTGATGACGGCACCCCCGTCACCCGCACCCTGAACAACACCTGCGACGACATCCCGACCGAGCTCGACGGCGTCGTCACCGTGTCGTCGGCGCAGCGCTTCCCGGCGGGCACCCTCAACAGCCGCCTGTCGAGCTTCTCGAACCGTGGCCTCGGCGTCATCGACGTCACCGCCCCGGGCTCGTCGATCCTGTCGACGATCGTCGCGAACAACGGCTATGGCACCAAGAGCGGCACCTCGATGGCCTCGCCGCACGTGGCGGGCGTCCTGGCGCTGATGAAGTCGGTGCACCCCGACTGGACCCCGGCGCAGATGATCACCAAGCTGCGCCAGCAGGCCGACGACAAGGCCTGCAGCGCGGCCACCGGCGGCGTCCCGTGCGTCGGCCCGGTCGAGGACAACAGCTACTTCGGTGAGGGCATGGTCGACGCCCTCGACGCCGTGAGCTGATCCACCGCTCCACCAGCAGCACCGCAGCACCAGCACGCAGCAACACCCGGATGCCGGGTGGTCACGTCCCAGCGGACGCGGCCACCCGGCATCCGGCGTTCGTGCCGCACCACTGGGTCACGGCGCCGGTGCCCGCTAGGCTCCCGCTCGGCGGGGCACGACGACAGGACGGCACACGGGGGCAGCAATGGTGGACGACGCGATGCGGGTGCGGGACATCCCCGCCGTCCTGGTCTCGGCAGCGCGCATCCTGCGCCGCTACTGGGCACCGTTCGTCGTCATCGCCTGCCTCGGGCTGGCCCTGCGCAGTGGCGCCCTGTGGGTGGCCGTCGTGGTCAGCGACCACAACGCGTTCGTCGCCCAGCTCATCCTCACGATCGCGCCGCTGGGCTTCCTGCTCGCGATGATCGCGATGCTCTACCTGACGCGCCAGGTGCTGCCCAACGTCGCCGAGCTCTCGCACCGCGAGGCCCGCCAGGCCGTCACCGAGAAGCGCGAGATGCGCCTCGTCGACGTCGCCGTCAGCGTGCTCGTGCCGTTCCTCGCGGTCTACGTCTCCTACGGCCTGCTCCAGCAGGACCTCTACCGCTTCACCAACGAGGCGGCCTACGCCGAGTTCAACCAGTTCCGCCTCGACGGCTCGGTGGAGTACGACTTCGCCGGGCGACTGGCCATCTACGACTGGCAGGTCGTCGTGGCGATCGTCGTCATCGCCTGGGTGCTGCGGTTCGCCCTCGGCAGGCTCGAGAGCGTCACCCGCTTCCTGGCGCTCGCGTTCGTCGGCGCGCTCGTCGAGGTCTACTACACCTCGCAGGTGGCGCAGAAGGTCAGTGACCTGCGCGCGGCATCCATCGCGTGGGTGGAGAGCCGGCGCGCCTCGCAGGTCGCGGTCGAGCAGTACGACCGCGTCGTCGGCGAGCTCGGGCCGCTGGCCCACCCCGTGGATGCCGCCACGGGTTGGCTCTTCGGGTTGATCGGTGCGGTGGATGCCGTGGTGGTCGTTCCGCTCGCGTGGCTCACCGTCGGTGCCGTCGTCCTCGGACACCGGCTCAGCCCGCCCGAGCGACCGGTGCGCGAGCCGGACCCGCGCCTGGAGCGGATCCCGGCGCCGGTGCGGCGGTTCGGTGGCGGGCTCGTCGCCGACGTTCGCGAGCGCTGGTCGGCGTTCTGGAACGGCCTGCGGATGATGGCGAGCGCCGGGCTGCTGCCGATGCTCACGTTCTGCCTGGCCTTCCTGCTCGTCATCCGCATCCCGTGGGCGCTGGGTGAGGTGCTGCGGCTGGTCATCGGGCCGGTCGAGACGGGCACCTGGCTGGCGTTCTCGCCGATGGAGCAGGCGCTCGGCCTGGCCGTGACGATGGTGCTGGCGGCGGCGCTGCTCGCGGCGGCGATCGACTGGCTGCTCGGGCCGAAGCTGCACCCGACCGGCACGCCCGGCCCGGACGACACTTCGGACGCGACGGCGCCCGAGGTCAGCGCTCCAGCGCCAGCGTGACGTAGTCGGGGTGCTCGAAGGACACCCGCAGCTCGACGAACGTGGCGTCTTCCGGAACGACGATCCTCGGGGATACCGTCCAGCGCGTCGGCCGCGGCTCGGTGTCGTCGGGGGTGGCACCGCGCACGTCGCTCTCGAGCACGGCCAGGCTCGGCCCGGGGGTCTCCTCCGGCACGCAGGCGTACGGCGACGTGGTCAGCCGGCTCGTCGTGCCGCCGAGCTCGAAGCGGCGACCCTCGTCGTCGATGAGCGTGAGCGTGCACCCCGTGAGCGCTTGGTCGGGCGCGGCCTCGAACTCGAGGTCCACCGTGCGGGCGACCATCCCCTCGCCGAGGGCGATCTCCTCGCCGACGAAGTCCGTGAACGTCGAGGTGGCGTCACCCATCCCGGCCAGGCGCACGGCATACGTCCTGGTCGTGTCGCCGTGGGCGTCGGAGTAGTCCTCGGTCGCGGACGCCCACTGCCCGGCATCCGCGCTGGCGAGCTCGCGGTGCTGGCCGCTGTCGAACCAGAACGTCTGCACCCGGTACCCGGACGCGACGAGCATGAGCGCGACGGCGACGGGCACGGCGGCGATCCACCAGCGGCTGGGGCGCTTGGTGTCCGGTCATGGGGTGGCCGGCTCGGGTGGGGTGACGCCGTTGGGCGCGACGTCGACGGGCTCGGTCTGCGCCCAGAGCGAGTCGACGTCGCCCGGTTCGATCCCGAGGTTGATGTCGGCGATGTCGTCGCGCCGGAAGCCCGAGCCGTTGACGGCGTAGTCGCCGCGGGTGACGACGAGGCGGGTCCCCTCGAGGGCGGCCTGCGGCACGTCGAAGCAGAAGCTGCCGTACCAGCGGACACCGGTGGCGAGGCCGGCGTTGGTCGAGCAGTCGCTGCCGCGGCTCGAGCTGGCGTAGCGGCGGTCCTGCGCGTCGAGGAGGAAGAAGCCGAGCACGGTGGTGGGCTCGCGGGTGGCGACGAGCTCGGTGTCGACGACGAGCCAGCGCCCCCCGGCTGCCGCGGCCGGGTCACCGTTGATCGTCGGCGTGACGTGGATGCCGGTCACGGTCACCTCCGCGTACTCCAGGGGCACCGTCTCGCCGGCGTCTGCGGTGCGGGTGAAGGGCTGGTCGGCGGAGTGGTCGAGGGGGACGTGGTCGGTGATGAGCCGGCCCAGGCCCATCGCGGCGATGACGAACGCGGCCGTGGCTGCAGTGGAGGCGAGGCGTCTCATGGCCGCCTCACGACGGGGAGGGTTCCCTGCCAGGCGATCTCGTCGCGGCCGACCCAGGCGTCGGGGTTGAGGGTCTGGCGGTCTTCTTCGCGGTACTCGACCAGGTTGGCCTTGACCGTGGCGGTGTCGCCCTGCCACGGCCCGGATGCCACGAACGTGATGGCCAGCCGGTAGGTGACGCCGGGGTTGAACACGCTCATGCGCGTGGAGTCCTCGACGACGTAGAGGTTCGGGGGCTTGGTGAGCGTGACGCCGCCGCCGGTGACGTCGAGGTTCTGCGTGAGGGTGACGGCGAACTCCGGGCGGTCGCCGGTGAGGGTGACGTCGGCGTCGATGATGATGAGCCGCTCGCTCGGTTCGGGGGTGACGGCCGGCGCGAGGTCAGGGAGCTCGACGACCTGGTCGATGTCGAGGCGGAACGGGCCGACCATCATCGGCTGGCCGAGGATGAGCTGCTCGGGCGGTGGCTCGGGGGTGGCGGACAGTCCGCCGAAGGGGGCGGTGGCCAGGAGCGCGGCTGCGCCGGCGGCACCGACCTTCTGGCTCGCCGGCCGACCGGTCACGAACGAGCGCGCGCGCCCCAACGCGGTCCCCAGAGATGTTCCTGCCCCCATGGGGTTGAGTCTAAAGACCTCCGCCGGCGGTGGACGCGCCGTGGTGCTCCAGGGCGCCGGCCTCGGCGTCGGCGTCGCTCTCGACGAAGCCGCGGTGCAGCGAGTACAGCGCCTCGCTGAGGAGTTGACGGTCGGAGGCCGCCCGCGGTCGGACGTGCCGGTGCAGGGCGAGGCCGTCGAGCAGCGCCACGACCATTGGCGCCCGCTCGTCGGCGTGCGCAACCCCCAGGGCCCGCAGTGATTCCGCGGCACCTCGCTCGATGCTCGCCATGATCCGGTGGGCGGTGGGCTGCAGCTGCGGACGGCGGCGGCACTCGAGGTAGATCTCGAACTGCGCGACCGTGTCGGCGTCCGGCTCGGACATCACTGCGTCGACGAACCGGTCGATCGACTCGCGAGGGCTCAGCCCGGTGTCAGAGACCTGGGCCGTCACGGCATCCACCCGCTGCACGATGCGCTCGCCGACCACGTGCAGAGCGGCGGCGACCAGCTGCTCGAGCGAGGAGAAGAAGTAGCTCGTCGACGAGGTCGACATTCCGGCGCGGGCCGCGATCGCGCGGTGGGTCGTCCCCGCGACACCCTGCTCGGCGATCACCTCGACGGCAGCGGCGAGCAGGGCGGCCCGGCGCGCCCGGCCGCTGGCCCGGTGGGTGGCTGGCCTGATCGACATACCGAGATTGTGCAGCAAGTCTGGACATTCATCCAGACTTGCCGGATGCCCGCCACAACGCGGGAGGCGTCTGACCGAGGTCAGTTGCTTCCAGGTGTGCTGCGCGCGGGGCACGTCGGCGAGGCGCCTCTTGCCGCTGCGCCTACCGCCGAATCTCGGCGTGTTGTCTCACGGCCGCCTGATCCTCCTCGTGGGTTCGCATCGTGCCGTGGCCGGTGACGATCCGCTGACGCAGACTCTCGGTGATGTAGTGCCGCCAGGCGTCATGGCAGACGTCAAAGCATTCGTCGGCGGGCGCGAGGCCCTCGTGAGTGAAGGTCACCCGCGTCTGGCCGCCGTCGGAGGCGATGTCGAAGCGGCCCGTCGTCCCGATCCACTCGCGCTTCTCGGCGATGAAGTCGAGGTAGCCGTCGGTGAACTCCCACGCCACGCGCTCGCCGGGGATGAGCTCGGCGGTTCGCTGCTTGGAGTAATGGATGTCTGGCACCAGGTAGAACCAGTCGGCGCCCAGTTGGTCGGTGGGGCCGACGATGTTGGTCGCGCCCCACCAGGAGCGGACGTCGATGATGGCCTCGTAGACCTCCTGCGGCGTCGCATCCACGGTGAAGGTGTGGGTCAGGTCGCTCATGCATCGATCCTTTCGTGATCTGGCGGGGGATCCCGCCCTTGGACTTAGCGTGCTCAGGCCGGGGAAGCTTCGTAGACCGGCGTCGGTGAGCGTCGCAACCGCAACCTGGCGCAGGGTGTTGCCATCTCACATCTCCTGTATCTCGTTGTTCTGCAGCGCCTCGGCAAGGCGCTTGATGCGTCGGAGCCGGCCGTCCCAGGCGGTGCTCACGGCGGTGAGCTGCGCGAGCGCCCGCGCGAACTGTTCCTCGTCGATCCGATAGTGCCGCTCGCGGCCGGCCGTCTGCCCGTGCACGAGCCCAGCCCTGTCGAGCACAGCAAGGTGCTTCGCGACCGCCTGCCGGCTCACCGGAAGCCGCTCGCTGAGCGAGGTCGATGTACCCGACCCAGCCGCAAGCAGCAGGTCGAGCATCTGGCGCCGGGTAGGGTCGCCGATCGCCGACCACAGCTCGTCGTCGACTCGGTGGCTCATGGCCGGGCGTCCAGCGTCGTGGCGTACGTGACGAGGCGTGGCAGGAAGTAGTCCCACCCGTGGACGTGGTCCTGGTAGTTCGCCTCGAGCACGGCGGCTGTCCAGCCCTGCTCGCGGAAGCCGGTTTCTCGGAAGCGCACCAGCGTGCCTTCGCCCTGAGGGACGAGCTCGAAGGTGACGAGCAGCGAGTTGCCCTCCACCGCCTCCTCCCCTGCCGGGTGTGTCCAGCGGAACGAGAACCGGGTCGGCGGCTGCAGTTCGACGACGGTGAACGCCTCGACCTTTCCCCCGTCCCCGTCGGCGAACAGAATCTCGCCCGCCGACCCGACCACGGTCTCGTAGCGCGCCTCGTCGGACCACCACTGCTTCACGTGGGCCGGGTCGCTCACCACTTCGAAGACGATCTCGGGCGTCGCCTCCACGTAGAGCTCGCGCTCGATGGTTCCCAGCTCCATGACGGCCTCCCGCAACGTTTGGTTGCGTATGACCCTACCGGCGACGTACCGAATGCGCAACCATCGATTGCGCGACTTCGCCGGGTGGTGCGGGTGCGGGGTCGAAAGTTCAAGAACACTGGCCGCCTCGGAACTCACCCAGGCCGCCCGTTTCGTCGGAACCCTTCTCTTCAGCGACATCCTTGACTCCACGCTCGTTGCCGAAGTGCAAGGCGATGCGGCGTGGATCCACGTGCTCGACCAACGCGATGCCGGCACCGACCGCGACGTCGCCCGATTCGGCGGACGCATAATCACCCAACCGGGGACGGCATCTTGGGCGTCTCCGACGCACCCGGTCAGGCCGTCCAGTGCGCGCTGTCCCTGCATCAGTCGATCGCGCGGTGGAACCGAAGACGACTCGACCCCTGACGCCCTGCTTGCAGAATCTCCGAATGGCTCCGCGAGAACATAATTGAGCACGGAGTGGGGCGTTGTGGGGTGCCCGTTCACGCCGGTATTCGTGCCCTACTGCGGTACTTCTCTGGGGTACGTCACCGCGCCCGTCACTAGTTCGCAGGAGCTGGTAGAGGGTTTTCACTGATGACGTCGGGGCTACCGCGCGGGCACACTTCCTCCATGAGCTGGACCCTGCTGATCGTGGACGACCACGCGGGCTTTCGCGCGGCCGCGCGAGCGCTCCTGGATGCCGACCCGTTCACGGTCATCGGCGAGGCGGCATCGGGGGGCGAGGGTGTGGCTGAGGTCGAGCGGCTGTGTCCACAGGTCGTCCTTCTCGACGTCCAGCTACCCGATCGGGACGGATTCGAGGTCGCAGAGCTCATGGCGCGGTCGCCCCGTCCCCCGCGCGTCCTGCTCACGTCGAGTCGCTCGCTCGGCGACGTCCGCAGCAGGCTCGCAGCCAGCAGCGCCGTCGGCTTCCTGTCCAAGGACCAGCTGTCACCCGGCGCGCTGGAACGGGCCCTCCGCCCGTGACCAGGAGCACCGGTTGGCTCGTCAGCCCTCGCGGTCGTCGGCACCATCGTCATCGAGCTCAGCGACCGGGCCGCCCGGGTGGGCGATGGCCCTCGACGGCGCGGTGGCTGTCGCGCTCTTCTCCCTCGCCGCCGTCGCGCTCGACTTCTCGCGCCGCTATGCGCTGATCTGTGCTGCCACCGGCATCGCGTGGCTGCTCCCGGGCGTGGTTCCCGGTACCTCGTGGCTGCACCGTGCGCTCATGGTCGCGGTAGTCCTCTCGTTCTCGGACGGCCGGCTTCGGCGTCCGTGGGTCCCTCGTGGTCGTGCTGAGCGTCGCGGCGGCGGGCCTCATTCCCGCACCGACCCTGCGCGCCGTTGCGCTGGCGTCGTTCGGCGTGGCCACCGTCCTCGTCGCGTCCACGGCAGTGTGCCGGGCGGCGCCTGGCCGCTGGCACCGAGGGCCCCTCGGGTGAGGGCGGCGGTGCTGCTGGGACTGGCCCTGTGGATGCCGCTCGTGTCGCTCGCCCTCCAGGACGACCGAGGTCGTTTCCGGCGCCATCACGGTCGAACGCGTGGTGGAACTGGCCTACGCGCTCCTGCTTCTGGCGGCGATCGTCGTCCTGCTGTCGGCCGCGGGTTCGCTGGAGGGACAGGAGACGGAGAGCGTTCTCGCGCTGTCCGAGACCGAGGGCACCGACGCCACGCTCGCGGCGCCTGCGAGTCGCCGTCCGCGGCAGCGAACGACGCCCCGACCCGTCGAGCCCTCGACTCGGCCATCGGGCTGCTGGAGCACAACCTCGCGCTCCAGGAGCAGCTCAGCGCAGCGGTGGAGGAGGCGCGGAGCTCGCGGCGACGGCTCGCGGCTGCGCTGGAGCGCGAGCGACGGATGCTGCGGGTCCGGTTGGCGGAGCGGGCGCATGCCCGAGCTCGCGATGCTCGCGAGCGTCGGTGGAGCAGCCTCGACGTCGACGACCTCGACGAGGCCGGACGTGAGCTGGTCGTGCAGTGCCGCTCCGATGTCGCCGCGATCGGTGACGAGCTGGCGGATCTGGCCGAAGGACTGCACCCGGCAGCGTTGTCCCGCGCCGGGCTGAGCGGCTTCGCCGAGGTCGCGGCCCACAGCCCGACGCCAGTGATCGTGCATCTGCCCGAGACCCGCCTGCCACCTGACATCGAGGCCGCGCTGTGGTTCTCCTGCAGCGAGGCATTGGCGAATGCGGTCAAGCACGCGAACCCGACCTGCGTGACGGTCTCGGGCGCGGTCCGCCAGGGGCGGGTTGCCGTGGAGGTTCATGACGACGGGGTGGGTGGTGCCCGCTTCCTGGCCGACGGCGGCTTGGCCTCCCTCCAGGACCGGTTGCGGGCCGTCGACGGGACCCTCACCCTCGCCAGTCCCCGTGGCGGTGGGACGACCGTCCGCATGGAGGTTCCTCTCCCGTGACCCCCACCCGATGGACGATGTGGGCGGCCGGCGTCGGCCTGGTCGCAACGGTCGCAGTGGTCCTGGCGAACGGCGTCGACTCCGGCGGCTCGACCACGCCCGGCGCCTTGGTGCTGTTGTCGGCCCTGGCGGGCGTCCTCCCTGGTCACGGCGTCGGTGTCGTGCCGGGAGCTGGTGATGCCGTGGCTCGTCTGGGTGCTCGGTGCCACCTGGTCGCTGCCCTGGCTCTGCCGGCCTCTGGGCGCTTCCGCCGGTTCCGGCGACGGTGGTCGCCGACGTGGTCGTGGGTGCTCATCGGTCTCGTCGTCATGACGGTCGGGTCCCTCCGCGACGTCCGGGAGCTCGGCGGCCATGATCGTCCTCGACGGTGGCGGGGGTGACCGTTGGTGCCCTGAGCCGACTGTTCCTTCACGACCCGCTTCTCGATCCCGACTGCTGGCTGACCTGTCGGCACAACCCCGTGGCCATCGACGGCGCCTCCGGAATCGCCCCGTGGGCGGATGCCGCGGCGCTCGCCCTCCTGGGCGGGGCACTCGGGTTTCGCCGTCGTCGGGGCCCCACGGTCTCGCGATGTTCTTGCCCTGGCAACGCTTGGGAGTCCTCATCGCCATGGGGATGGCGGTTGGTCAGTGGGGCGACCCCGGTTCGGCCCCGGGTTTCGCGGTCGCCGCGACTACCCAGGTCGCCGCGGTGGCCACCGGCCTGTTGCTGCTGGCCGGGGAGGTCGACTCCTGGCGGGTGCGGAGGCGACTGCGCCAGTTCGCCGTTCGGCTCGCCTCTGCCTCGGGCGAAGGCGGTGTGTCGCTGGCCCTCGCCTCGGCCTTGGGGGACACGTCGGTCGATGTCAGGTACTGGGCCCAGGCACGGCGAGGGTTTCGTCGACCTCGACGGCCGCTCCGTGCCGACGCCGGTTCTCGGCCCGTCGGAGGTCGAGGTCACGCGCGCCGGTCGTCCGTTGGCCGTCATCAGTCCCTCGCGCCCGATCGGACCCGCCCGGCTGTCCGCGGCGCTCGGGCCCGCGGTGCGGCTCGCCCTGGAGAACGACCAGCTCACGGCATCCTTGCGCGCCGAGCTGGCCGACCTCGAGGAGTCCCGGAGCCGCCTCCTCGAGCGGACGCGCGAGGAGCGACGGCGGCTGGAGCGCAACCTGCATGACGGTGCCCAACAGCGGGTCGTCACGGTGTTGTTGTCCCTGCGGGTGCTGGCCCGGCGAGCACCGCACGACGGTCGGCGAACGGGCGGAGTCGGCCGCCGATGCCGCCACCCGGCTCCTGGAGGACCTGCGTCACGTGGCACGCGGCATCCACCCGGCCGTCGTCGCCGACGCCGGTCTGCGCGGGGCGCTCACCGATCTCGCGGTCGGCCACCCGGACGTGGACGTGTGCCTGGCGGGGGACGCGTGGCCGGCCCTGTCCGCATCGGCGCAGACGACCGTGTACGAGCTGGCCTCGGAGGTCCTCGACGTGGCGGACAGGTCGACGCCGGCGACGGTCCGGATGAGCGCTACGTCGCGACGGAGGGACCACGACCATCGAGATCCGCCACGACGCCGAGGCTTCGCTCGGCGCCACTGCTCTGGACAGCATCACCGCACAGGTGGACGCTCTGAAGTGGCCGGTTCCTGACCACGGGTGGACCCGGTGACTGGCGACTGCGGATGGAGCTGCCGTGCGAGTCGTGATCGCCGACGACGCGTCGATCGTGCGCGCCGGCCTGGCGCGATGCTGGCCGAGGGCGGGGTCGAGACCGTTGCCGAGGTGGGGGATGCCGATGCCCTGCTCGAGGCCGTCGACCGTTGCCGTCCGGACGCGGCCGTCGTGGACATCCGGATGCCCCCGACGCACACCGATGAAGGCATCGTCGCCGCGCGGCAGATCCGCGAACGGCATCCCAGCACGGGGGTGCTGGTTCTGTCGCAGGCCCTGGAGTCGTCCTACGCCATGCGGCTGCTGGCCGAGAACCCCAGCTCGGTCGGGCTACCTCCTCAAGGAGCGGGTGGCGGACGTGGCCACGCTGGTCGACGCGCTGCACCGCGTCACCTCGGGTGAGAGCGTCGTCGACCCGGCCATCGTGCAGCGCCTGCTCGCGCAGGTGCGCCACTCGGACCCGCTCGACGGGTTGACCGAGCGCGAGCGCGAGGTGCTCGCCGCGATGGCGGAGGGCCGATCCAACCAGGGGATCGCGGCGAGGCTCTTCCTCAGTGACCGGACCATCGAGACCCACGTGTCCCGGATCTTCACCAAGCTCGACCTCGCCGAGGTCGGGTGCCGAGGACAACCGGCGAGTGCTGGCCGTCCTCACCTATTTGCGCGAGGGAAAGTCATGACGCCGCCTGCGGACGACACGGATCCTCGGCCCCATCTCCCCCGCCACGATGAGGGCCCGGCCAACCGGAGGCACATCATGAGAGCAGCACGGACACCCCCGTGTATGGCCCTGATCGCGGCCGGGGCCATGGCTCGTCGCGGCGTGCACGGACGGCGCCGAGGGCAAGTCGGGAGCCGAAGCCCGCCAGCACCACACTGGTGCTGGCGACCGGCGCGAATGACCTCAAGGCCATTCCCGGAGTCCAGCACTTCGTCGACCGCATCGAGTTCGCTGTCGAGCGGCCGGATGACGATTCGCGTCGCTCCTCGGTGGGGCGCCGGCGAGGACGAGGTTGATGTCCTGGAGGACGTAGCCGCGGGCAAGGCGGACTTTGGCTCGACCGGCACCCGGGCGCTCGACCAGGTCGGGGTGCGGGGCCTGACCCCGCTCAACGCGCCCTTCCTCGTCGACTCCTACGCCGGCCAGAAGGCGGTGCTCGCCGACCGAACGGTCACACAGCATCTGGACGGACTCCGCGAGGCGGGGCTGGTCGGTGTGGCCCTCATAGCGGACAACCTGCGGGTGCCCGTCGGGACAGCTGGGCCATTGCTGGGCGCGGAGGATTACTCCCACGCGATGATTCGGACGCCACGGTCGGATGTGCAGTCGAGTGGTCTGCGCGCCCTCGGCGCGCGACCTTCGTCGAACGCGTTCGACGAGACCATGGATGGTGCCGAGGTCAGCTGGGACAACGACGTCGGTGCGGGGGCCTACTTTGCGAAGTTCGTAACTGCGAACACTCCGCTCTGGCCGCGCTCTCTCGTGCTCGTCGCCAACCCAGCCTCCTTGGACAGACTCTCCGGGCAGCAACGGGAATGGGTTCGGGCGGCTGCTTCCGACGCTGCTCGGTGGTCTCTTGACCACGCTCGGGACGGAGAGGCGACCAGATCGAGGAGGCCTGCTCCAAGGGCGTGAAGATCGCTCACGCAGATGCCGGTCAGGTCGCCTCGCTCGAGGAGGCGGTGGAACCCTTCTACCAGACTCTTCGCGACGATCCCGAGACTGCGGCGGTCATGCAGGCGGTCGAGCGGCTCACTGTCCGGACTCCCTCCGGACAGCCCGCCCGTCGTTCCCGCTGGATGCGAGTTCCGTCCCGGCGACGAATCGCTGGCTGCCCCACCACCGGAACAGCTGACGGCCCCGGGACGATCCGGGGCGCTACCCGAGGGCGTCTACCGATATCGAGCTCACCGAGGACGAGCTGCGCGGCGCAGGACTACCCGAGAGGACAGTGTACGAGAACGCCGGCGTGTTCACCTGGACACTGGGGGATGGTCGCTGGTCCTACGTGCAGCTCCCCGCGAACCGCGGCGTGCCCAACACCACATGCGAGGGCTACTACGACGTCACGGGGTCCGATGTCGTCCTGTCTGTGGCAACAGTGGCGAAGATCGGCGCGTGCGCGCCCCTTCGGTGGACCGCGACATGGTCCAGCACGCCGGACACCTTGACCTGGAGCGACGTCAGCATCAGTGACTTTGCCCCGGTCTTTGCGGGCAAGCCGTGGGGGAAGATCGGCTGACCGCATCCGGGGGAAACCCTCACGTGATCGCGGGTTGCCTCGGACGCGCTGGCGTCAACTGACCGAGCAGGCTTGGGACACAGCGCGAACCGCGCCGTCATGAGGAGCAACAATGTTGAAGTCCACCCTGCTACCCGTCTCACTGTTGATGTTCGCCCTCACCGGATGCGCGTCCACAGTGGCTTCCGAGGGTCCCGCCGTAGCCGGCGCTGCGAGCAAGTCCGCGTCGAGCCCCGCCACGACGGAGTCGGCTGGCTGCCCGAACCCCCATGGAGGCAGCTGCCTCGGCAACCTCGACCCCGGCACCTACAGCACCTCGGTCTTCGACCCCAAGATCACCTACACCGTTCCGGCCGGCTGGACGAACTTCGAGGACCTGCCCGGCAACTTCTGGCTGTTCCAACAGCAGGACGCCAGGAAGGGGAACTCGGCGGCAGCTACCTCGGCATCTACCAGGACGTCAAGGCCGCTGCGATCGACTGCGGGGAGAGGGCTCAAGCAGGCGTCGGTTCGACGCCCACGGAGCTCGTCGCGTGGTACCAGTCCATCCCGGGCCTGACCGTGTCGAATCCGACCAAGGTCACCGTCGGTGGGTTGCAGGGCCTTCAGATCGACCTCGACCTGGAGCCCGGCGTCAGACACCTGCTCCTACGGCCCCTACCAAGGGCATTCCACTCATCATTGGCAATGGCGTGTCCAGCCTTCACCACGTCATCCTGGACGAACTGGACCTCCGGCTGGTCATCCTGGGCTGGCGCACTGGCAATGTCACGCTGGAGATCACCAACGTCCACGAGCAGCACACAGCTGAGGAGTTCCGGACCGCCCTTCAGCCCATCATCGACTCACTGGACTTTGAGAGCTGACCAACTGGCCAAGACGTGGATGGGACAAGATCGGCTGAGCAGATCAGGGAAACCTCGCACGTGATCGCGAGCTACCTCGGACGCGGCCGCACGGTCGTCAGAGGAGGCTTGTCACACCGCGAGATGAACCGCAAGGGCGACGGTCGACCAGCCAGGAGAGTCCGGTGACCAAGTCCTCTACGGGGCGGCAGCAGTAACCAGAACCGCTGGTCCTGATCGAACAGCGGCGGATCCGGAGGTCATCGAAACTGCTCGTGTGACCACCTTGGCACAACCTTCACGTGTTCTTCGTAAGCGGCAGTGGGGCTCAAAACGCCACTGCCCGGTCATTCGCCCTGCTGCAGCCGCTCGTGCGGCGAGCACGACGACACCACCTACACGCGCCCATCGAGGGCACGGAAGCAAGGGAGAAGAACGATGCTCTACTTACTGCGTCGCCTGATCGTGGTGGCAGCCGTCACTGGGACGGCGATGGTCTCGGGCACCCCAGCCCACGCCGAAGCACCCCCGGGCAGCACGAATGTGCAGCATGACGTCACCCACTCGGGCTACTTCGACGGAGACATCTGTGGCCCATGGGCGAACCTCACCACGTGGACCGCCAAGGTCACACAGCAGCAGTTCCTCGAGCGGCGCGACGGATCCTGGGCCTACCGCGAAGTGGCGGTCGTCACGTACACCAGTGACTACGACGACCCAACTCTTCCGGACCTCGAGGGGCGGCTCACGGAGGTCAACCACTACAACCTCACTCCGGGCGACACATTCATCGCGAGCGAGCCGTTCCATGACTTCTTCGGCGACGTAAAGATCTGGTGGAAGTACCATCTGACCGTCGTGGACGGCGAGCCCATCGTGGAGCGGTTCGTCGTGGAGTGGACCGGGTGCCCCTGACTCAATGTGCGTACCGTCACGCCGGTGCTCAGAGAGGCCCTCCCCGAACTCGGGGAGGGCCTCCCGCTGCCGTCGAGCCAGAGGACACAGCTCGGCCTTCTTCTTGGCCCCGTCATGCCCAACAGGGTTTGTGAGCGTGCGACTGAGCAGTAGCCGGTGCGGGCAGCTACGTGGTCACGCTGACTTCGTTCCCCACTGCACAGGAGTCGGCGCCGCTCGGATCTGGGCTCCGACTGCTGTCCGCGCTCGATCAGCCGGGCGGCCCGAGCCAGACCGTCGGCTCGCTGGCAGCAGGAACCCGACGGACGCCGCTCGCGCTATTCGGAGAGGGCCCTGAGCAGCGCTGGAGGCAAGGAGACTCGAAGACCCCTAACCCCCTGCTTGCAAAATCCCCGAATGGGTTCCGCGAGAGGGTGATTGAGCACAGGCGGAGCGTTGTGGGGTACCCGATCACGCCATTCTCGTACCTCACTGCAGTACTTTTCTGCGGTACGAATCTGGGGTACGACCATGGGCAAAGTCGTGGTGGTAGCGAGGCCGGTGAAGGCGGTCCTGGTGTTCAGCCCTCGCTCCGTCCCACGCGGTGGAGGGGCACGGCTGTGGACACCAAGGACTCCTGAGGAGGCTGCAGGTGCGCTGAGGGCAGGAACGACGGGTCTGCCCCATGGGCGGAGCATCAGCGCGTCTTGGCCGCGCACAGTACGCTGACCCGGACCATCAGGCAGGCCGGATGGCTCGGTAGGTCCCCCGCACTGCGACGGTGGTTCGGGTAAAATCTCCAGGAAAAGTACAAACAACCGTAGGCGAACTTCAAGACCGAACAGCCCACTCAGCTCACTGCGAAACTCTGAGAACGCACTGCCTCACTGGTAATCCCAAGGAAGCGTGATCGCGATGCCATCGCTTGAGCGCCCAGGCGCACCACCTCCAAAGCGCGGAACCATGACCAGACTTCAACGACGTACTCTGAGCGTCGTACTCGGCGCAGTCCTCACCGATGACGCCATCCTGCTAGTGCGGCGTCACGACCCCAACATCCCGGAGTACGACTCTTTCTGGGAGTTGCCTGGCGGCAAGATCGAAATTGGGGAGTCACAGAAGGACACTGCGGAGCGCGAGGTTTGGGAGGAGACCAACGTCGTCGTTACTGCTGTGAGTGAAGCTCCCTTCAGCTATCAAGCGCTCTTGGACCTCAAGGATCCACCACTGGAAGTGCGTGTGACTTGCTGGATATGTCGAGCGCGGCGCGAGCGTCGCAATCAGGACCACTTGCCTGGGGAGCTGGAATCGCAATGGGTCCCCTTGGACGAAGTAGCAAACTGCGACATCATTCCCGGCAGTCGCGAGTTCATCGCTTGGGCCCTATACAATCGCGGGATATCTTCACAATCAACTCACACTCTCTACAGAGTGCATTTGGAATCAGTGGATCATGCACAGAACCGTCGCCGCGAGTATTCGCTCATCCTCGAGTACAACCCGCGAGAAGCAGCCGGTGCATTCGCCGTAACCGCTCAAGCCTCGCGGATCCAAGGCCAAACCTCCCCGCCGATCGTTAAGCATTACAACGATTTTCCCTCCGCCCTCGATGAGGTTCGTACGCGCATCGAGAAGCGACAGAAGCATGGCTACTTCATAGTCGAGATGCCTGATCGACACCCACTGCGGAGCTGGATTCAGGCGAGAGGTCTAGAGTTCGGTCCATCGTTGTATCCTACGCTGCCACTTGGATGATTCCGGCAGCGCGTGAGGCCTATTTGGTGAAGACTGTGCCCTCAACGACCAGCAGGTCCACATCCAGTTCATGGAAGGCCTGAACACCGTCCGCTCCGGTCTCCGCGATCGGCTGGCCCCGTCGATTGAATGACGTGTTGATAAGAACACGACGGCCCGAGAGTGCGTGAAATTCCGAAAGAACCTCTTGAACGAATGAGCCGGAGTACGCGACCTGTATACGCGCGGTGCCATCGACGTGCACCGCTGCGCCGAATTCATGATGTAAGGCTTCTGGCACCCTTGGGGCAAGACTCATGGTGTGTGAGTGAGGCAGCCCGGCCTCGGTCACCAAAGAGGCAAGGACCACTGGCGCTAATGGCATGAACTCGTCTCGTCTCTTGACGCCAATCTTTACCCTAGAGACCGCATCCTGGTGACAGGGGTCGCACAACACAGACCTGTGGCCGAGGGCGCGGGCCCCAAACTCACTCCGACCGATACACAGCCCGACGATTCGGCCGCGGAAGATTTGATCGGCTATGTAGGCGGCGAGGTCTTCAGGCTGAGAAGAGGCCGGCGATGCCACAGACATCGCCTCGGCCAGCAGATCTCTCTTGGGACCCAGGAATACCTCCTCCGGTATTCGGCTAAAGGTCCCTGAGTCCTGTGCTCGCGCCCAAAGCGCGTTGCCGAGGGGTTGTCCTACATCACCCGGGACCGGAGAGACATATACACGTCCGCGAAACCTCTCGTACAACTTCGCCGCGGCCACGCAGTTCTGGGCGACGCCGCCGCCCAGACAGACCGCATCGAGGCCATTTCGTCCATTGCTCGTTCCGCAACTTCGACTAGGTGAGTTTCTACAGAAACCTGCAGGTACCGAGCTATTGAGGCCCTCATTTCCTGCGAATGGAGCACACTTCTGAGATACCTGATTGAAGTGAAAGAAGGCGCAGCAGGGAATAGACCATCTCCTTCGGAGCTCGCGGGTGGTTCTTGATAGTTCATTGAATGTCCCAGAAGGATCATCCCATAGGAGTGGGCAGTCGAGCAGTTCCTCCCCGCCGTAACCCGACAGGGCCATGGTATTCCCCGACAGCGTGTGACTTTCCCATCCTAGAAAGTGCGTCACCGCCCTGTACCACTCACCGAGGCCTATCTCGAAGCCCATCTCCTGCTCGCGGAAGAACTAGTTCAACCCCGCCGTCACGATGCTGCCACACCGAGGTCTGCTCACGGGGGGGCTGCCCACCAGCGATTCACTGGTTCATTATTCGTGTTTACTAGAAGGGATCCGCCGGCGTCTGCCACCAGGCATACCGCGCTCTCAAAGGGGGACATAGCATGCGCCGCAACTGAATGGCTCAGATGGTGGCTCGGAAGGACAAGATCGCCCTCTGTATGTTCCCACGGAACTTCACCACATGAGGAATAGGCCATCGCCCGTGGGACGCCTGTAGACTTAGCCGTTTGGAGGCTGAGCTGGTTGCGATTATCGTGCTTCACGCCAGACAATCGTTCTTCAGATACCGCGTGGATAACGCCTTCGTCGGTGACAACAGCGACTCCATTGTCTTTCATTCGTAATCCGCTTGCCGCTGTTGGATACACGGTCCCTAGCCACTGCTCACCCTCGCTGCTCATCCGAGTTTTAGCTTCTCTGCCAACCCAACGTGCCACTGGCAACCCGGACTGAGAGGTGAGTATTAGACCCAAGATGGCAGCCTTTTCTACTTGGGCGATAGTGGGCGCGGTCCCTAAGTTCGACTGCAGGAAGACTGAGCACTGAGATCACCGTTGACGGGAATAGGTAGGCTATGAGCGATGCCACCCAAAGCCCACCGAAGCCCACGTACCTGCCTAAGGCGGCACCTCGTCGCGTGATCATCACGGGGATGTCGGTCCAATATTCACGCTCCAGGCCATCGCCAGACATCCGCAGGCGCAGGTGGGAGCGCACCAGAGGGCTGTTCTTTTCGACGGCGAACGTGAAAGTTGACACTCCATACTTGCCTACAATCTGTCGTTTGTCATCTGGTGTTGAAATCGTTTCGACCGAGGCCGTAAGTTCAAGATCTCGGCGTTCAGGCAAGGAACTGTCTCCAACAGTTCCTGTGAATGTGCGCTGAAGTGCTGCCATGTGATACGTGCTGCCAGGCATCACAGGAAAGTAGCGGCTTCCCAGCTTTCCTTCGAGGGCGACGGCGCGGCCTAGTGAGTCAGTAATCTCAACGAATCTGAAGAAGTCAGTTGCGCGCCCTTGGACCCGCTCCCGAGATTACCCCGATCATCGACGACCAACATTCGAGTTCGTCATGCTGCAGCATTCCAGCCCAGGTTTGCTGCATCTCGTACACTGATGTGCTATCAATGAGCACCAGGTTCTTAAGATCATCACCGGCGGTGTTAGGGAACTGTCCAAGAGTAGCGTCCATAGCGGCGCGGAACTGAGCGAGCTGGGTGTCGAGCGGAACACCCGTGAACAGGCTCGGGGTGCTCGTGAGCTCAACGTCCATGTAGGCGATGTCCGCCATCCAGCGTGCGCGATGCATGTAGGCAGCCCTCAGTGGGAAGAGGGCTCCGCTTGTCCTGTCACGGAGGCAAAGTAGTCCGTGTTGCCCCGTCAAGACGGCGACATCGCTCAGGGTGGGGACGTACTTCCGCTGAAACCGAAAGTCGGCATGCCCCCCTACTGGTGCAGCCAGTATGGCGGCTACTTCTTTGTCGTAGGGGGGTATGTAGTTGATGATGATCAAGAAGTGATCCCCTGCAGTGACGGGGGCAAGAGTCGTGTTATTCCCGGTGGCCACCCGCTCATCCTGCCCCACTTGCGTCGTTGGCATCTGGCTTTGCAGCGTCGTGGCGCCGCTTGATCGTTCTCGACCTTAGTTCGCAGCCCAAAGGTACGATCTTCGCGACCGGATTCAGGTGCCGGTGGCCGCGGGCGACGAGAGGCAGGCAGTTTGTGTTCTAGCGCAGTCCCGCTGGGCCCTTCACCTGAGGGCCTGTGGGCATATGCCACCGCTCTGCTGGGTCAGCGCGGGGTGCTGCCAGAGTGTCTCGTGACGGCGCCTGGCGAGTCCCTGCGGAGGGCTGGCGGCTTACGCCGTCGTCGACGCGCTGCCATCGGAGCCGTGAGGGTTGGTGGTTCAGACGCTGGCTCAGGGGGGGCGGATCGTTGTGCCTTTCATGTACAGGGGCATGGAAGTCACGGGCGGAGCGAATGCGCAGCGGTATCCGTTCAATGCGGCCCGCTCTACCGGGCATGCCACCTCGCCTATGCCGTTAGGCGCCCCCGTACGCCCGGGATGCACAGACGAGGAGGGTCTGCACGGGATGATTGGTGGGAAGTGGTGTGTTCGGGCACGCTCGCGCGCGGCGTCCTGGCAAGCTGCGTCAATGAGGACGGGGACAGCTGCTCGAGGGGCTATACGAGAGTCTGATCACGCGCGCGCTGGAGGAGCGCCTGGCGGGTCTCTCGAACCTCGATGTTCAACGGGGAGTGATCGACGAGGCCGACGAGCCGGACGTTCTGGCAAGGCACGTCCGTGATGTCACCCTGCGAGCCCTGCGCCAGGAGAGGGACGCGGGGCGTCGGCTGGCCCTGGTCAACCGACTCGTCGGGGAGCTTGGGGCTTCCGACGATTCGCTCTCCGCCGCTGGGCAACTCCTCGCTGTTGCGATGCCGGCCGTACCCGGCACCGTGGTCCGTGCGCTTCGTGAGCGTCCGTCTACGCCACTCTCGGATGCCGCACTCCTCACCAACGCGCCCGGTGAGCCAGGAGTCGGCCACGAGATTCGAGCCGAGCTGGCGAGTGCCGACCGGGTCGACGTCATCATGGCCTTCGTCAAGTGGTACGGCCTGCGCCTCTTCGAGGACCGGCTCAAGACAGCGCGCGAGCGTGGCGTCCCCCTCCGCCTGATCACGACGACCTACATGGGAGCCACCGAGCGGGCCGCCCTGGATCGGCTCGTGAGGGACTTCGGGGCCGAGGTCAAGGTCCAGTACGACGCACAACGAACTCGGCTCCACGCCAAGGCATGGCTCTTCCGGCGCAACACCGGCTTCGACACGGCCTACGTCGGCTCCAGCAACCTCTCCCGCGCAGCGATGCTCGATGGCGTCGAGTGGAACGTGCGCCTGTCCTCCGTGTCCACGCCGCCCTTGCTGCAGAAGTTCCTCGCGACGTTCGACAGCTACTGGAACGACCCCACCTTCGAGAGCTACGACCCCGACGCCGACCGCGACAAGCTGGACGACGCGCTGGCCGAAGCAGCCGGCAAGCGACTCAACGACAGGGTGACCCTGACACTCTCGGGCCTCGAGGTCCGTCCGTACCCCTACCAACAGGAGATGCTCGACCAACTCGAGGTCGAGCGCGTCGTTCACGGCCGCCATCGGAACCTCTTGGTGGCGGCGACCGGTACCGGCAAGACCGTTGTCGCTGCCCTCGACTACCGGCGCCTGGCCGCCGACGCTCCGACGCTTCCGGGACTGCTCTTCGTCGCGCACCGGCGCGAGATCCTGCAGCAGTCCCTGCGCACCTATCGCGAGGTTCTTGCCGACGCGAACTTCGGTGAGCTCTACGTGGACGGTCGTCGCCCCGAGCGCTGGGAGCATGTCTTCGCTTCGGTGCAGTCACTGTCGGCGTACGGCATCACGAACATCCCCGCGGGGGCCTACCGAGTCGTCGTCATCGACGAGTTCCACCACGCAGAGGCGAAGACCTACCGACGGATCCTCGACCACCTCAACCCCCGTGAGCTGCTTGGCCTGACGGCCACCCCCGAACGCGGCGACGGCCTGGACGTGCGGTCCTTCTTCGGTGGCCGCACTGCGGCCGAGCTCCGCTTGTGGGATGCCCTCAAGGCGGACCTGCTGACCCCGTTCCACTACTTCGCCGTCGCCGACGGCATGGACATGACCCGGGTCGACTGGAAGGCGGGAGCCTACGACACCGGCGAGCTGTCCAATCTGTTCACTGGGAATGACGCTCGCGCCCGGATCGTCCTCAAGGCCGTTCGTGACAAGGTCGGCGACCTGACCGCCATGAAGGCGCTCGGGTTCTGCGTCTCCCGAGACCATGCGCGCTACATGACACGCGTCTTCAACGAAGCGGGGATCAAGGCCGCGACAGTGCTCGGCGACACTGCGTCGAGCGACCGCGACGCCGCGGTGCAGGACCTTCGAGATGGCGCCGTCCAGGTGGTCTTCACCGTCGACGTGTTCAACGAAGGGGTCGACGTACCGGCCATCAACACCGTGCTCTTCCTCCGGCCCACGGAGAGCTCCACCGTGTTCCTGCAGCAACTCGGACGAGGGCTGCGTCGTGCCAAGGACAAGGCGGTGCTCACCGCGCTCGACTTCGTCGGCCACCACCGCAAGGAGTTCCGCTTCGACCAACGGTTCCGGGCGATGACAGGCAGCACCCGCGCCGCGCTCGAGCGCGACATCGAGCAGGGCTTCCCGTTCCTTCCCGCCGGAACGCAGATCGTGCTCGACCGCCAGAGCCAGAACCTCGTTCTCGACAACATCAAGAGCCAGGTCACCAAGCGCTGGCCCAACATCACGTCGGAGCTGCGAGCCCACCCCACCGACGACCTGGGCACGTTCCTCGACGACTCCGGCGTGGAGCTGGCCGACGTGATCCGCGGCGATCGCTCGTGGGCTCGCCTTCGCCGCGAGGCCGGGCTCGAGGTGCCTGAGGAGGGACCGAGGGAGGTGGCCTTCTGAAGCGGGCCCGCGCTCTCTGCCACGTCGACGATCGCGAGCGCGCGGACGCCTACCTGGCGTGGCTGCGCGATGACGCACCGCACTACGACGAACGCCGACCCGGTGCTCCAGGCCTACGGGCGGATGCTGTTCTTCTCGCTGTGGCCGGACGGGGGTGGGTTCGATTCGTACGGGGCCGGGCTCGACGCGCTTCGGCAGGAGCCCGCCGTGCGTGAGGATCTGAGGGCCGTGGTCGGACTGGGGCTGCAGGGGGCCGAGCGTGTCGCCACTCGACTGCCGGGTGAGCTGGGCATGCGGCCGCTGCGGGTCCACGCGCGGTACACACGGGAGGAGATCGTCTCGGCGCTGGACTATGTGTCGATCGACGGACGAAAGCCCAACAGCTTCCGGGAGGGGGTCCTCTTTTCGCCGCCGGCGAATGCCGACGCCTTCCTCGTGACGCTGCACAAGTCCGAGGCGGACTACTCACCGACGACGATGTACCAGGACTATGCGATCAGTCCCGACCTGTTTCATTGGGAGTCGCAGTCTGTGACCATCGGTTGCCTCCAAGACCGGTCAGCGTTACCTCAACCACCGCGCCAACGGCAGCCACGTCCTCCTCTTCACTCGCCCGCAGAAGGTCTCCGCTTTCGGTACGGGCGCGCCGTACCTCTTCCTCGGAGAGGCGGACTACGTCGAGCACCGAGGAGAGCGGCCGATCGCGATCACCTGGCACCTTCG
>CAWESS010000005.1:0-9404 GCA_963811825.1 uncultured Actinomycetota bacterium
GAGGGCAGGCCGCTGTGGTGCTGCTACAGACTCACTCATGAACGCGAGGATATGTGGCGGCGGCGCCGCGGCCCAGGCTTTCGTGGATCCGGAACATCACGCGCGCGAGTTCAGGTGCCGGCTCGTCGGGCGAGGGCCGTGCGGTCCAGGACCTCGACCGAGCCGCGGTGCAGGACGACGACGCCCTCCTCAGCCAGCCCGCGCAGCACCCGGTTGGTCGTCGGCCGGGCGGCACCGGCGAGCTCCCCGATCTCGCTCTGGGTGAGGGGGACCACCGCCGGCTTCGCGGCATCCGAAGGGCCGTACCGCTCGCACAGCGCTGACAGGCGCCGCACCACCCGCTCGTCCGCGGGCACGTGCAGGGCCTCCATGAGGTGGTCCGACAGGCGCCGCACGCGCTCGGCGAGCAGGTCGACGAGGAGTCGCTCAACGGCGGGATGGGCTCGGCTGAGCCGGTCGAAGTCACCGAAAGCCAGGCTGAGAGTGACGGCAGGCTCCAGCGCGACGACCGTGGACGTTCGCCGTGACCCTGGCGAGAGCATCGCCATTTCGCCGAACGCGTCGCCGGGGCCGAGGACGGAAAAGGTCACGGTGTCGCCGGCAGCCGTGCTCCGCCGCGCGGCCAGCCGCCCCTCGGCGACGAAGTGGACGGTGTCGGCGAGGTCGGCCTCGTGGAACACCACCTCGGCGCGCGCGAACCGGCGCCTGCGAGTCGAGCCCAGCACCTCCCGGCGCTCGGTCTCGGGCAGACCGGCGAGCAGTCCCCAGTCCATGCCACCAGTTGAGCACGGGGGATGCCGTGTGTCACGGCCGGCACACACCATGCGCCGCGTCGGGGACAGACACCGACGGCCGACCCGACGACGGTGGGAGGTGACCGGAGAAGGGCTCCGGAGGCTCGTGAGAGGAGGCCGACATGAAAGGTCAAGGACACCACCGGGACACCGCGCACCACCACCCGAGCGTCCACCGCGTGCGGGAAGGCTGGGTCTGGGAGTGCGGGTGCGGGGGCGCGTCACGCCGCACGGAGCGTGCGGGGCGCACGTGGCGACAGGCCGTCATCGAGGCACTGGGCCACTCCGCGGCCCTCGCCCCCTGACCGGGTCGCTCCCCGACAGTCGTTCAGGTCGGCAGTGGCCCCGGGCTCATCGCCTCCCGCGCCTCCTCGAGGAGAGCTCGCTCGGTCGCGTCCAAGAGCTCCTGGGCACCGTTGGGGGTGTCGCTGATGGCCGTCATCCCCACGCGGCCGAAGGTCGTGAGGGCACTCAACATGTGCAGGACGACCCCGGTCTGACGGGCCTGGTCGAAGTGCAGGCCCGCCCGTGCGATGAGGTCCAGGAGGTCCTCGACGCGAAGCCCTCGCAGGCTCGAGTCCTCGAAGTGGTCTGTCGCCACCAGGTGGCGCTCCTCCCCACCGGGGGTGAGGAAACGGCCTGTCTCCTCGTCGTACGTGCCGTCGGTGAGGAACTGGAGCGTGAGGAAGGGGTGGGTCGTCCCGCCCTTGCGCAGGTTGACCTCGATCGCGTGCGACTCCCAGACCTCACCGCGGCGGGCCGTCACGAAGTCGATGGCGAACCGGCCGAGGACACCCTCGTGTGCGAGGAGCTCGCCGATCCGGCGTGCGTCCTGCGTGATGAGCTTGGCGTACGCACCGTCGGCGGGGAAGCGGCATCCCAGGTACGACTGACCGCTCGGGCCACCGAGCACCTGGTCGTGTGTCGAGAGGACCTCGACCTCACCCAGCGGTGTGACCCGCATCTGCACGCTCGGGCTCTGCAGCTCATCGCCGACGATCCGCTCCTCGACGATCCCGCCCCGCTCCTCGAGCTTGGCCAGGTAGGTGCCGACGTCGACCCTGGTGTCCTCCAGCTCCATGCCCTGAACTCGCTGGGACACCGCCACCCGCTCATCCGAGGAACCGACAGCCGGGAGGTCCGCGAGGTGCACGACGGCGTTGCCTGCTCCGGAGACCCCCTCGTTGAGCTTGACCATGGCTGCTCGGGCGTTCGGTCGTTGCGTCCGCAGGACGAGGATCGCCTCCTCGAGGGCGTCGCGCGAGTGCAGGTCCTCCAGGCCCACCGGGTGGGCGACGCCCGCCCGCGCGAAGAGCCGACGGCATCCGGTCTTCGTGCCGAGGGGGAACAACCGGGGGTCCGAGCCGTACATCGGGATGCCGAGCACCACCGAGAGGTCACGTTCGAGCGAGGTGGTGTTGTACGGCACGAGGTGGGACAGTGCCCGGTTGGGGACGAGGTCGCGGATCTGCCGGACCAGCCGGGGCCGGGCGAGCAGCTTCTCCGTGAGCGCTCCGGGGCCGGAGTCGTCGACCGAGACCAGGGTGAGCCTGGCCCGGGCGTGACTCGGGATCACCCCCGGGAGCAGGCCGAGGTAGTACTCGACGACGAGGGGGTTGATCGGCTGCGACGTCACGTACACCATCCGCAGCCGCGGCTGGCGAAGGAGCAGCAGCAGGAAGAGGAAGCGCTCCTCGAGCGCCTGGCTCATCCCGCCGGTGTTGGTGACCACCCGGTCCAGCGTCATGGAGGGGACGACGACCACGGACTCGTCCGGGTCGCCCCGCCGCATGGCGCGCCACACCTCCGGCATCTGCGCCTGGAGGCGGTCGAAGACCTCGTTGCGCGCCTCCTCGTCCAGGTCGGCCAGCGTCTGCTGGTGGGCTGCAGGGTCGTTCATCGTGGCACCTCCACGTTCTCGAGACCGATCACCTCGTGCACCGTGACCGGACGGCTGAGCCCCTTGAGGTCGAGCGGGCCGACCTCGCGGCTCTGCACGTCACCGAGCACGCCGTCCAGCACCTTCTGGGTGACGAGGATCTGCCCCGCCTCGGCGCTGGCGCACAACCGGGCCGCGAGGTTGGTGACGGTCCCGATGGCCGCGTAGTCATAGCGGCCGGGGAAGCCGATCCGGCCGAGCGTCGCGTAGCCCTGGGCGATGCCGACCCCGAACCCCAGCTCGTGACCCTGGCGCCGCCACGACGCGGAGAGCTCGGCGACCCGTGCCCGCATGTCCACGGCCATCCGGACCGCACGGTCGGGCGCGTCCGCGCAGGGGACCGGGTCGTTGAAGAAGACGAGCAGGCCGTCGCCGGCGAAGTGCTCGAGCGTCCCCTCGTAGGCGAACACGAGCTCGCCCAGGGCGTGGTGGTAGGCGGAGAGGACCTCCATCGTCTCCTCGGGCTCGGACCGCTCCGCGAAGGCGGTGAAGCCACGCAGGTCGGTGAAGACGGGGGTGATCTCGCGGCGGTGGCTCTTCAGGAAGGACTCGTCGCCGCTGTCGAGGACGAGGCCGACGATCTGGGGCGAGAGGAAGCGGCGCAGGCGGCCCAGGCGCTCGAGCTCGTCCACCTGCGCCCGGACCCGCGCCTCGAGCCGCTGGTTCCACTCGGCGAGCTCCCGGGCCTGCGTGGTGACCGTGTCGTGGTAGCGCTTGACCCTCACGAGGGAACGGACCCGGGCGAGCAGCTCGGCCTGGTCGAACGGCTTGGTGATGAAGTCGTCGGCGCCGGCTTCGGTGCCGCGCACCTTCTCGGCGTCCCCGCTGGCCGTGACCATGACGACCGGGATGAACGACGTCGCGGGGTCCGCACGGATGCGCCGACACGTCTCGTAGCCGTCGAGTCCGGGCATCATGACGTCCAGCAGGACGATGTCCGGCCGATGCTCCCTCAGCAGGTCGAGGGCAGCCTGGCCCGACGACGCGCTGAGCACCGTGAACCCGCGGGGCGAGAGCACGGCGTCGAGCAGCCGCAGGTTCTGTGGCAGGTCGTCGACGACGAGGACCGTGGCATCGTCCGTGGTCACGGGGCGCCCCCCGTTCGCACGTGCCCTCGGACCTGCGCAGGGAAGTCGCGAACGCTGATGGGCTTCTCGAGGTAGCCGTCGAAGCCGGCGTCCAGGGCCCGTTCACGGTCCGCCTGCATCGCGAACGCGCTCACCGCCACGACGGGGATGCCGGCCGTCTGCGGGTCGCCACGCAGCCACTCCAGTGCGGCGTGCCCGTCGATGCCCGGCAGCTGCAGGTCCATGAGGATGACGTCCGGCATGGCCGCCAGGGCGGCGGCGAGGACCTCCTCGCCGGACGTGACGGCAGTGACGGAGAACCCTGCGTACTCCAGCACGTCCCGCGCCAGCTTGAGGTTGCGGGGGTTGTCCTCGACCAGGAGCACACGGAGGTCGGTCATGACCGGCTCGTCCCCGTGTCCCCGCCGGCCGCCACCTGGGTCAGCCGGTCGGCGAGCCAGCTGAGGTCGAGCTCCCCCTTGGCGGCCACGAACTCGATCCGGCCCTGCAGCCGATGACGGTCCTCGGCCGTCAGCGTCTTGGCCGTGAGAACCACCACCGGGATGCCGGCCGTGCGCGGGTCGGCCCGAAGAGCATCGATGACCATGAACCCGTCGACGTCCGGCATGAGCAGGTCGACGAGGACCACGGATGGGCTCACCGACCGGATGAGCGACAGCGCCTGAGCGCCCCCGGTGCACGTCGAGACGGTCCAGCCGAGGGGCTCCAGGGTGGCGCGAACCAGTTCCAGGGCCACCGGGTCGTCATCGATGACGACGACGTCCCGACGGTCACCGGGGCTGTCGACCCGCTCGGCCACCGCGCGCCACACCGCTCCCAGCAGGACCTCCTTCGACACCGGCTTGACGAGGTAGTCGGCGGCCCCGAGGGCGAAGCCGCGCCCCCGTTCGGGCAGCACGGACACCACGACGACCGGGGTGGACGCCAGCCGCGGGTCCGCCTTGATCGCGCTGAGGACGCTCCAGCCGTCCATTCCTGGCAGGTGGATGTCCAGCACGACGGCCGTCGGCCGCAGGGCCCGCACCGCGGCGATCCCCTCCTCACCCGTGCGCACGGACACGGGCCGGAGGCCAGACGCGGACAGGTGGAGCCCCAGGAGCTCCGCGGAGTGGGGGTCGTCCTCGATGACCACGACCGCGCGCCGGACGTCCTCCTCTTCCCGCTCGCTCCACCCGGGTGCGGCAGGTTCCGTCGCGGTGTCCTGCTGGGGAAGGGCGAAACCGAACGTGCTCCCGACACCGAGCTCGCTCTCGACCCAGATCCGGCCTCCGTGGAGCTCGACGATCCGCCGGGTCAGGGTCAGGCCGAGACCCGTCCCCTCCGAGCTCGACGCGGACCGCGCGCCCTGCTGGAACGAGTCGAAGATCCGGGCCCGGTCCGAGTCCGCGATCCCGATGCCGGTGTCTGCGACCGTGACGAGCAGCTCAGGGCCCTCGGTCCACACGCTGACGGTCACCGTGCCGCCCTCCGGGGTGAACTTCACGGCGTTGCCGAGGAGGTTGAGCAGGACCTGCTTGAACCTCAGCTCGTCGGCGGTGACGTGAGCCGGCGCCCCTGCCGGGTCGAACCGCACGTCCACCGAGTGCTGGCCGGCGCGCTCGCGCACGAGGACGAGCACGCCCTGAACGGCCTCAGCCGCCGGGAAGGTCGTCACCTCCAGCTCCATCCGGCCGGCCTCGACCTTGGACAGGTCCAGCACGTCGTTGAGCAGGGCCAGGAGGTGACGCCCGGCATCCAGGATGTCCTGCACGTAGTCGACCTGGCGCTCGTTCAGCTCTCCGAACATCCGCTCGAGCAGCACCTCGGAGAAGCCGATGACGGCGTTGAGCGGCGTCCTGAGCTCGTGCGACATGCTCGCGAGGAAGTCGGACTTGTGCTGGCTCGTCGTCTCCAGCTCACGCCGCTGCAGCTCGAGCTGTTCGTGCAGACGGGCGTTGGTCAGGGCGATGGCCGACTGGCTGGCGAAGGCCGTGAGCACGTCGCACGTCTCGTCGCTGAAGCTGCCGGGCGTGAGCCGCCGTACCACGAGGGCGCCGACGATGCGGTCCGACCGCAGGAGCGGGATCGCGACGAGGGAGCGCCACCCGCCATCGAAGAGCAGTTGCAGGTGCGGGTCGAGATCGACGAGGGCGAGGTCGGGCACCTGCACCGGGGCTCCCAGCGTGGCCGCTTGGCCGACGACCGTCCCAGCGAGGGGGATCCGCATCGTCTTCAGTTGCTCCCGCACCTCGGCGCTCGTGCCGAACGTCGTGCGTACCCGGAACACGTGGCGGTCCTCGTCGTACTCCATGAGCGAGCCCCCGTCGGCGCCGGAGAGCTCGACCGCGTGCTGGACGATCGTCGTGAGCACCTCGTCGGGGTCCAGGGTCGAGCTGATCGCCTGGCCGACCTCCGCGAGCGCCTCCATCTCGTCGACCTTGCGGGCCAGCTGCGCCGAGCGCGCCTGGAGCGCCGAGAACAGCTCGACGTTGCGCAGGGCGAGTGCCCCCTGCTCAGCGAAGGTCGTGAGCAACGCCTGGGTGTGCTCGTCGAACGGCTCCACGTTCGTGCGCCACAACATGAGGACCCCGACCACCTCGTCATCGACGATCATCGGCGCCCCGATCATCGACCGGTAGCCCGCGAGCCGCTGGAACTCGGGGAGGGCGTAGTCGGGGTCGGCCAGCACGTCCGCGATCTGCTGGGTCCGGCGGTCGATCGCCACACGGCCGGCAAGGGTGCCGCGGTTGCGCGGAACCGGGTGATGGGACGCGAAGTCCGCATACTCCTTGGAGTGGCCTTTCGCACTCGCCACGCGGTACACGTCGCCGTCCGCGAGCATGATCTGCGCGACCTGTGCGTGGCAGAGCCGACAGGCGTGTTCGACGACGGCCTCGAAGACGTCGTCCTGGGTGGAGGATGAGCGCGCGAGGACGGACAACACCTCGCTCGTCGCCGCCAGCTGGTCGCGGGCCTCGGTGAGGCGGGCAGCGAGCCACGCGGGGTCGTCCGCTTCGGCGGCATGGCCACGGTCCGGGCCGAGGTCGTCTGGCTCGCTCACGGGTCTCCGATCACGAGGGGGGTCTCACCCCTTGTCGGTTACCCCTAGCAGTGTGCTCCCCTATCGCCCACCTGTCACCGGGTCAGTTCTGCGGCGGCGCTGAAGTCCCACCGTGCCCCCGGGGCCCGCGCGCCCACGGCTACCCGCGGTCGAGGCGGGCCTGCTCGGCCTCGCGTGCCCGCCGGACCTCCTGCTGGGCCGCCCGCATGGGGTCCATCTCGGTGAGCAGCTCCCGGCCGCGCTGCACGTGCTTGTGCTCGCACAGCACCTCGTACTTCGCGGCGACGACCTGGCTGACCGAGGTGAAGTCGCGCTCGCCGCGGGTGAAGCGGTAGCCGACCGCGGCCCAGACCATGCCGAAGACGGCACCGAACGCGATCGTGCCGATCACGTTGAGGATGTTGAACCCACTGGGGTCGAACAGGGCGAAGATCGTGCCGACGAACAGCCCCAGCCACGCGCCCGACAAGGCCCCGGCACCGAAGACCCGACCACGGGTGAGGCGGCCGGTCACCCGCTCGAGCTGTTTGAGGTCGGTGCCGACGATCAGCAGGTCCTGCACCGGGAACTCGTGGTCGGAGAGGTAGTCGACGGCCTTCTGCGCCTCCTCGTAGGAGTCGTACAGGCCCAGCGACATCGGGTACTGCAGGGACAGTGCGGCCCGCAGGCCGGGGCGCATGGGCTGGCTCGTCATGTCCCCATTATCCCCCGCCCCGGTACCTCGACCGCACGCCTGGGGCCTGCTTCGGGGATGCTGGGGGGATGCGTGCGCGTCCGTCGTCCCGGCCCGGTGGTGGCGGGCGTCGGACGACCCGACTGCCGCTGGTCCTCGGCGTGGCCCTGGCCCTGGCGATCGCCGGTCTCCTCGCCGCTGTCGTGGCGGTGCGCCTCCTCGACGACGGGGCTCCACGGGCCGCGACGACGGGCGACCCCGCGCCCAGCAGCCCGGCGACGCCCACCGCCGCCTCCGCGACACCATCGCCGACGCCGACTCCGACGCCCTCGACGACCCCGTCGGAGCGGGCTGCCGGCACCCTGCCCGACGTCGACCGCCTCACCGCCGACGACCGGTACGCCCTGTCGGTCGCGGCGAGCCGCGAGACCATCGCGACGGGCCGCGACGTCCCTGTCGTCTACCTCGTCGCCGACGACGCCCTCGACCTCGGCTGGGCGGCGGTGCCGGCTGCCGCGGTCCGCGAGGGCATCGTCCTGCTCACCGAGTCCGACCGGCTCCCGCCGGCCGTCACCAAGGAGCTCGAGCGCCTCGCCCCCACCGAGATCGTCCTGGTCGGGGACGGTGCCTCGATCACGGATGCCGTCGCGAAGGCGGCGGCCCGCCTCACCGCCCGCGTCTCGCGGGTCGACACCGCCGACCCTGCGGACGCGGCACGCGAGATCACCGGAACCGCCTTTCCCACGGCATCCGAACTCTGGGTCACCTCGGCGAGCCGGACCGCCGACCTCGCCACGGCATCCGCCGTCGCAGCCGGCCGAGGAGCCCCGTTGCTCGTCCTCACCGAGGATGCCGTCGCACCCACCGCAGCCGACCTGGCCCTGTTGCGCACCCTCGCGCCCGAGGAGGTGACCCTGATCGGCGCCGAGAGCACGATCGCCCCCGAGGTGGAGCAGTCACTGACCGCTGCGCTTCCCGCGGCGACGATCGCCAGGGTCAGCGGCTCGACCCCCAGCCAGGCCGCGACCGCGCACCGCCTCGCGTGGGGTGGCGCGAGCGCAGCCACGGGCTTCGTGGCCAACCCGGTCCGTGCCACCGACGCGTTCACCGGCGCGGTGCTCGCCGGTGGCGCGGGGGCACCCCTGGTCTGGGCGCTCCCCTACTGCCTACCCACCGCGAGCCGGGATGCCGTCCTCGCACCCTCGGTTGCCACGGTCACGATCATCGGCGGTGAGCGGTCCGTCCGCAGCAGCGTCGACCGGTACGAGGAGTGCCGGAGCATCACCGACCCGGCCAGCACCTGGGTGCTCGTCAACAAGCAGAATGGCCTGTCTCCCAGGCGTTTCGACCCCGCAGGTCTGACCGTGCCCGACATGCAGCACGCGAACGGTCATCAACTGCGGGAAGAGGCGGCCACGGCTCTCGCGGCGATGGCGACCGCCTCGGTCGACGCAGGGGCCGGGCGGATCGGCATCGACACGGCATACCGGTCGTTCGAGACGCAGGAGGCGCTCTACGCGAAGTACCTCGCTCGTCGGGGGCGGGAGTGGACCGACCGCTGGTACCTGCGGGCGGGCTTCAGCGAGCACCAGACCGGCCTGACCGTCGACCTGCTGCCGATCGGTCGTGCCAACTGCACGATCAACGACTGCATCGACGAGACCCCCCAGGGCGCGTGGCTGGCCGAGAACGCGTGGCGGTACGGGTACATCCTGCGCTACGAGAAGGGCCGGACGTCGGTGACCGGGGTGGGCTTCGAGCCCTGGCACTTCAGGTACGTCGGGACCTCACTGGCCAAGGCCTACCACGACGGCGGGTGGCGCACCTACGAGCAGTTCCTCGGCCAGCCGGCCGCCCCCAGCTACTAGCG
>CAWESS010000006.1:0-28210 GCA_963811825.1 uncultured Actinomycetota bacterium
GGGTGCTCCGCGGGTCGCCGACGAGAGCGCGGCCAGCCGCTCGCGCCACGCTGCCGTGAGCTCGGTGCGGGTCGTCCCGAGCGCCAGACCCAGCGCGGCGTCGGTCGTCGCCTCAGCGTCGGCGGCCGTCCCGGGGGATGCCGCGGCCGCCACAAGGCGTCGCAGGGCCTGCTCGCCGTGTTCCTCGGCAATGAGCTCAACCGCCTGCCAGGCGGCGAGGTAGGGGACCTCGAGATCACCCACTGCCGGCTGCAGGTCACTGTTGCAGGGGAGGGTTGAGCGGCCCGCGGTCCGCCCGTACCTCGGCGAGCAGGGGTGCGAGCAGCCGTTGGTCCGACAGACCGGCGCGGGCGTACCCGACGTGGTCGGCGTACCCCTCGGCCAGCCACGTCGCGGGCGCCCCGGGCACCGTGGCGCGTACCGCGACGTGGCTGAGCTCGTGGGTGAGCACGACGTCCCTTCCTGCTGGTGTGAGCCGGGCGTAGGCCGTGGGGTCCAGAACGATCCGGTCCCCGGTCGCGCGGCCGTCCGGACCGGTGGGACCCTCGGTGGTCGCCGCGACCTCGGCCAGCCCGGCGGATGGTCCCGCGCCGGCCGATCGACCGAGCAGTGCGTCGGCCTCGTCGACGGTGGCGGGTGCGAGCACGAGCACCTTGTCCGGGGTTGCGGCCCAGTCGCGTGCGCAGGTCGGGAACGGCCCGGTCGACCACCTGGGCATACTCCGTGAGGTCAGCCGCCGGTGCGGTCCCCGCGACGACCGCGTGTTCTCCTCGCTGGACGCGTAGGTCTGGCATGGCAACCCACGGTGCGGTGGCACCGCCTCCGGTCGGCCGCTCGGAGACGACCGCCCATCCCGATCCGGAGCGGACCACGGTGTAGTCCAGCCGGGCGACCCGGTCGCCGCGATCGAGACCCTCGAGCCGGTAGCGGACGTCCACCAGCGCGTGGTCTCCGGTGATCACGGGCTGGTCGACCTCGAGGCTGGCGACGCCCAGTGACCGCGCTGCCTCGTAGCCGGCCAGCTGGCGGCGGCCGGTACTGCTCTGCGGGTCGGCGACCGTCTTCGCGAAGGCCCCCTCATCGCCGGCGACGAGGGCGGCGGCCCGGCGGTTCAGCAGCTCGGCAACGTCGGCGACTTCGGCAGCGGATGCCGTGCGCGCGGCATCCGAGGTTGCCGAGGGTGTCGCGTCGGGAACCGAGGAGGTGGTCGAGGGTGCGGGCCCGTCGTCCGCGCCCGCGCACCCTGCCAGCCCAGCAAGGGTGGCCAGCAGCACGGCGCTCACGCCGTGACTCACACGGAACGGGCGGGGCACCGACCCATCGTAAGGATCGTCAGCCGACGGCACGTCCTCCCTGGTGGCTGGCCACCGCGTGGCCGGCGGCCGGGTCGAGCTGCGCCCGAGCACGTGAGGCCGTCTCGGGATCAACGAGGCCGGCGTGCACGAGGCGCGTGATGGCAGCCCGCTCCTGCGGGTCGAGAGCGAGGTCGACGCGCAGCGGGGGCGCCGCGAGGTCGAGCAGGACGGGCACCATGCAGTCGCCGCAGTGCAGCTCGCGCACCGGGCACGTGCGGCACTCGACGGTCATCGTCAGGTCGTGGCCAGTCATCGGTTCTCACCCCTTCCAGGTGGTCTGCGTCCACGGTAGGAGAGAGCACCGACAGGCCCTCACGCGTCGTCGGGACGGAGGGCCCGAACGTGCCCGTGATGGCTTCCTCGGAGGCTCTGTCGGTGGTCGCGAGTACGATGTTCACATCACCTCGGTGGGGTGTGCGGTGCACAGGGTGGGGCGTATCGCGCTGGGGGACAGTGGGATTCGGGGAGGGGTGGGTGGCGTGTCGGATGTCGAGGTGACTGTCGATGGCAGTGGCGACGTGGATGCTGGGGTGCCCACTGCCGGGTCGGCGGAACTGGCTGAGGTGGGTCGGGCGCTGGGGGTGCTGGCGGGTGCCGTGGATGCCGCGGCCACGTCCGGTTCGCGGGTGGAGCTGGCGGACGTGGTCGCGGGGTGTCAGGGGTTGATCAACATGCTGACGGCGGTGCAGGACGTGGCGATCGCGGGGGTGGCGGCGATCGAGGAGGAGTGGGCGGAGGACGGTCTGGTCACGGAGTCGCGTCGGGTGCTGGGGCATGTGGCGTTGGATGCTCCGGATGTGGTGGCGGGGGCGTTGTGTGTGTCTCATGTGCAGGCGCAGCGGCGGGTGAGCCTGGCGGCGAGGTTGGCTGCTGCCGGGCAGGGTCCTGACGTGGAGGATGCGGACGGCGAGGACGCGGACCCTGCGGACGCGGAGGCTGCGGACGCGGAGGCTGCGGACGCGGAGGATGCTGGGGTGGCGGCGTCGGGGTTGGGTGGGGTGCATGAGGCGATGCGTGCTGGGCGCCTGGACGGGTACGCCGCGTCGGTGATCGGTGAGGAGCTGGAGCAGGCTCCGGCGGAGGTTGCCAGGGCGGTGGTGCGGGCGGTCGAGGAGCAGTTCGGGCGGGAGTGCGCCTCGCAGCTGCGGCGGCGGTGTCGTCGGGCGTTGGTGAGGATCAGCCCTGATCTGCTGCGGCAGCGGGCGCAGCGGGCCCGGGAGGAGGCGGGGTTGCGGCGGTGGGCGGAGGCGCCGGGGGTGGACCGGTGGTCGGGCACGTTCCCCTCGGAGCAGGCGGCGATGGGCTGGGCCGCGGTCGACGCGCTCGCGCGCCGGTACGTCACGGACGGTGTGTGCGAGCGGTTGGAGCAGGCCCGCGGCAAGGCCCTGATGGACCTGGTGACGGGGAACGCGACCATCGACGTCACGGTCGTGTTCACCACGTCCGAAGACGCTGACCCCGACGGCCCGCAATGCCCGGTCACCGTCCGGAGCCAGGCTCCGACCCGGACGGCCCGCCGGACTGCCGGAGGCTGACCCGAGACGTCCCCGACCCTGAGGGTGCGGATACCGATGACCCCGAGAGGGGCGGGAGCATCCAGGGGAGCGAACGTCCGGCGGCGTTCGGCGGCCGCGCTATTGCGGACCCCGTTCCCGATCCCGCTGGCACCCGCTGCTGCTCAGCCGGGGTCCCCGGCGGCCGTGGACGAGGCTCTGGTGGAGGCGTACGGGCCGTTCGCGGGGGATCCGATGCTGGTGCGGCGTGCCTGGCTGACCGCCCTCCTGCGCGAGCGGCCGGCGTGAAGGTGGCGTTTGCGCGGTGTCACCGCCGCACCGGCGCCCTCCTCGACGACGACACCGGGTCCACCGGGTCCAGCGGTCGAGCCCACCGGGTCCACGAGGTCCACCGGTTCGGCTGGGTCGACGACGTACCGGCCGAGCGAGAAGCTGAAGGCTCTGGTCCGCACCCGCGACGGGCGGTGCCGGTTCCCGGGCTGCTCGGTGGCCGCGAGGTTCTGCGACCTCGACCACGTCCGGCCGTGGCCGACCGGCCCGACCACCGCCGTGAACCTCATGTGCCTGTGCCGGCGACACCACCGGATCAAGCAACGACCCGGGTGGAGCGTTCGCCTGGCCGTGGACGGCACCGCGACCTGGACCGACCCCGTCGGCCGGGAGCGCGTGACGTGGCCGCGCAACCACCTCGACCTGCTGACCCTGCCCGCACCCAAGGCGACAGCAACGCCAGGAGCCGCGGGCACTGTAGCGACGGCATCCGGGACGGCGACGACGGGAGCGACGGAAGCTCCGCTGCGCGCGCACGGAGAGCAGAGCGTCAGCGCAGGTGAGCAGGTGAGCACCCTCGAGACGATCCTCGAGGTCCTCGGCGACGGCTACGACCCATGGACCCGCCCCGATCGGGCACCACCGCGACGACCGACACACGGCGACCTCATCCGACCACGCACCGACCGGCCCCGGCTGCGGTTCCGCCTGCCCCGTGACCACCCCCACCACCGCGACCACCGCGCGGCACGGGAGGCACGTCAGACCTCGACGGTGGCGGCACAGGTCGACATCGATCCGCCACCCTTCTGACGCCCACGCCAGCCGGATTCGGCCTGGTCCGCGTCGACGCCTTGGCAGCGCCTCGCCCCTCAGTCCAGCGGGTCCCCGCGCGCCTCACCGGGCCTGTCGGTGGCGACACCTACGGTCAGCGACATGAGAACGGTCGAGCGCCCCGCCATGGTGCAGGGAACGTTCGACGACCTGGGCACTCCCCTGTCCACGGTCACCTTCGTCGTCGTCGACCTCGAGACGACGGGCGGCAGCCCTGCGGAGTGCGGGATCACCGAGATCGGCGCAGTCAAGGTGCGCGGCGGCGAGGTCATCGGCGAGTTCCAGACCCTGGTCAACCCCGGGGGCCCCATCCCCGCGTTCATCTCCGTGCTCACCGGCATCACCGACTCCATGGTCGCGGCGGCACCGCGCATCGAGGCAGCCCTCCCGGCGTTCCTCGAGTTCGCCAACGGCAGCGTCCTCGTGGCCCACAACGCCGGCTTCGACATCTCCTTCCTCAAGGCGGCGGCGCGCCGCACCGAGCACGAGTGGCCCGGCTTCCGCGTCCTCGACACGGTCCATCTCGCGCGCCAGCTCGTGCGGCGCGACGAAGTGCCGAACCACCGGCTCGCCAGCCTCGCCCGCCTCTTTCGGGCCACGACGACCCCCGACCACCGGGCCCTGCACGACGCCCGCGCGACCGTCGACGTCCTCCACGGCCTCCTGGAGCGCGTCGGGTCACTCGGGGTGCACTCGCTCGAGGAACTGCTCGACTACACCGCCCGCGTCTCCCCTGCCCGCCGTCGCAAGCGGCACCTGGCCGACGACCTTCCCGACGCACCGGGCGTCTACCTCTTCAAGGACGGTCAGGGCCACGTCCTCTACGTCGGCACGTCGGTGTCGATCCGCACCCGCGTGCGCTCCTACTTCACGGCATCCGAGCACCGGCGCCGGATGGGCGAGATGGTGCGCATCGCCGAGTCGGTGAGCCCCATCGTCTGCGCGACCACCCTCGAGGCCGAGGTTCGAGAGCTGCGCCTGATCGCCCAGCACAAGCCGCGCTACAACCGCCGGTCGCGAAACCCGGAGAAGGCACCGTGGGTCAAGCTGACGGTCGAGCCGTTTCCCCGGCTGTCCGTCGTGCGCGCCGTCGCGGACGACGGCGCCCGGTATGCCGGGCCCTTCGCCTCGCGCTCGGCCGCCGAGGCCGCGATCGCCGCCGTCCACGAGGTGCTTCCGCTGCGCCAGTGCATGGAACGGCTCTCCCCCACCAAGCACAGGTCCGCCTGCGTCCTCGCCGAGATGGGGCGCTGCGGCGCCCCCTGCACCGGCGCCCAGTCCGTCGACGACTACGGCGATGTCGTCGACCGCGCCGCCGAGCTGCTCGCCGGCGGAACCCGTGAGCTGCTGACCGCCCTGCGCGAACGGATGGCCGAGCTCGCAGCACAGCAACGTTTCGAGGACGCCCAGATGGTCCGCGACCGGCTCGTCGCCCTCGTGCGAGGCACGTCCCGCTCCCAGCGGCTGGACCCCTTGGCCCGCAGCAGCGAGCTCGTCGCTGCTCGGCGCACCCTTCTCGGAGGCTGGGAGGTCATCTGCGTGCGCCACGGCCGCCTGGCGGGCAGCACCAGCTCACCCCGTGGCGCTGACCCGATGCCCTACATCGACGCGCTGCGGGCCAGTGCCGAGGTCGTCGCGCCGCCGCTGGCACCCTCGACGGCGGCCACGCCCGAGGAGAGTGAGAAGATCCTGCGCTGGCTGGAGTCCCCCGGGGTGCGCATCGTCGAGCTCGAGGGGGCCTGGACCTGTCCCGTGGGCGGTGCCGCGCCGGTGCGCGCCGAGCTCGAGCCCCTCGAGAGTGCGCGGCGCGAGGTCGCCGGGTTCGCGGGCGTGCGCTGAGCACGGCATCCGATCGGGCGGCATCCGGCCCGGCTAGTCTGGGCCCGTGATCACCGCCATCGTCCTCATCACCGCCGACGTCGACCGCATCCCGGAGGTGGCTCAGGAGATCGCCGACCTCGACGGTGTCACCGAGGTCTACTCCGTGGCCGGCGACGCCGACCTCATCGCGATGGTCCGCGTCCGCAAGCACGAGGACCTCGCCGACACCATCGCCGACCGGCTCAACAAGGTCACCGGCGTCACCGGCACCAACACGCACATCGCCTTCCGCACGTACTCCGCGCACGACCTCGAGGCAGCCTTCAGCCTCGGTATGGAGAGCTGACGTCGCAGCCGACGTCAGCCGAAGCGCCATCGTCGGTGGCGCTCGGCACCGGGGTCAGGCCGGCGCCACCGTCGCGCTGATCCAGCGCTCCAGCTGCCTCTGTGCGTCACCGGAGTCGATCGCGTCGGCGGCACGCGCCATGCCTTCGCCCACCGCCGTCACCAGGGCTCCCGCTGACGGCTCCCCCACCAGCCCGGATGCCGTGGCGAGCGCGATCCCCGCATTGAGCACCACCGCGTCCCGCACCGGTCCGGACTGACCAGCCAGCAGGTCGCGCACGACCTGGGCGTTGTGCGCGGCGTCCCCGCCTCGCAAGGCCTCCACGGGGCTGCGGTCGAGCCCGAGGTCGGACGGATCGAGCGACAGCTCGGTGACGACACCGTCGCGCACCCACCACACGGTGGACGTCGTCGCCAGGGTCAGCTCGTCCAGGCCGTCGTCGCCACGGAAGACGGCAGCCGAGCGACCACGGCCCGCGAAGACTCCCGCGATGAGCGGGGCGATCCTCGCATCGGCGACTCCGACGGCGGCATACGTCGGCTGGGCCGGGTTGGTCAGCGGGCCGAGTGCGTTGAAGGCGGTTCCGACGCCGAGGTCACGGCGGGTCACCGCGGCGTGCCGAAACGACGGGTGGAAGGCGTTGGCGAAGCAGAAGGTGATGCCGGCCGCCTCGGCCACGGCAGCCACCTGCCCCGGGTTGAGGGTCAGCGACACACCGAGCGCCTCGAGCACGTCGGCCGAGCCGGTGCTCGACGACGCCGAGCGGTTGCCGTGCTTGACCACTCGCAGGCCGGTCGCGGCCACGACGATGGCGGTCATCGTGGAGATGTTCACGGAGTTCAGGCGGTCGCCCCCGGTGCCCACGATGTCGATCGTCTCGCCGGGCACCTCGATGCGGTGCGCGTGCTCGAGCATGACGTCGGCGATGCCGCGCAGCTCCTCGACCGTCTCGCCCTTGGCCCGGAGGGCGACGAGGAAACCGGCGAGCTGCACCGGGGTCGCCTCGCCGTTCATCACCTCAGCCATGGCCCAGCCGGTCTGCTGAGCGGAGAGGTCCTCACGGCGCAGCAGGGCGGCGAGGAGGTCCGGCCAGGTCTGCCCGGCCGGATCAGCGAGGGTCACGCCGCTCAGCCGATCGCGACCCGCGTGCGCGCCAAGGCCGCGACGGCCTCGGAGACGGCGATCGGGTCGAGGGGGTGCGACACGGAGTCATCGGCGAGCGACCAGCCGGCGAGCCAGCCGTCCTGCGGGCGCCCGGTGAGCACCAGGATCGGGGGGCACTGGAAGATCTCGTTCTTCAGCTGGCGGCACAGTCCGAGGCCACCGAGGGGGGCCGCCTCTCCGTCGAGGATGACGACGTCGTGCCCCCCGGCATCCATCGCCTCGACGACGGCCTCCGCCGTCGCGCACTCGTGCCACCGGACGATCTCGACGTCGCGGGCGGGGCGCCGACCAGCGGCCGCTCGCACGGCGTCACGGGTCGTCACGTCATCGCTGTAGAGGAGGACCGACACGCGGTGGATGCCGTCGGTCGCCGGCCCCTGGGCCGAGGTGTCGGTGCCGTGCGAAGAGGTCATGCGGGCATCGTACCGGTGGCCGGATCAGGCTCGCCTCACGGGCGGATCGGTGGCCGGAGCGCGGCGACGAGACCACGGTCTGCCCCAACTTTTGAGGACTTGTCGAGCCTTTCGGGGGGTCTCCGCAGCGCGCGCGGGAACTTCCCGCCATAATGGCGTTCGTGGCGACTCAGACTGCTCCCCAGACAAGGCCCGCCGGGCCCGTGCCCTCGATCCCCGGCCAAGGGCCCGCGACGCGACCGAACCTGGTCGCTGTGGGCACCATGGTGTGGCTGTCGAGCGAGCTGATGTTCTTCGCGGCGCTGTTCGCCTTCTACTTCACGATCCGTGGTCACGAGCCGGATCTGTGGGACGAGCGCACCGCGATGCTCAACGTGCCCTTCGCCCTCGCGAACACGATCATCCTCGTCATCTCCTCGGTGTGGTGCCAGCTCGGAGTGCTCCAGGCCGAGAAGGGAATCGTCGCCCGCCCCGCCGGAACCCCCCTGGCCAAGGTCCCTGCGTGGGGCATGCGCGAGTGGTACGTCCTCACCTACATCTTCGGGGCGATCTTCATCGCCGGGCAGGTCTACGAGTACGCCCACCTCGTCTCGGAAGGCGTCTCCCTCTCCTCCGACCCCTACGGCTCGGTGTTCTACCTCGCCACCGGGTTCCACGGCCTGCACGTCTCCGGCGGGCTCATCGCGTTCCTCCTCATCATCGGGCGCACCTTCACGACGCGCCGCTACACCCACGCGCAGGCCACCGGCGCGGTCGTCACGTCGTACTACTGGCACTTCGTCGACGTGGTGTGGATCGCCCTGTTCATCATGATCTACGTCCTCAAGTGATCGCCCACTCCACCCGGAACCCCTCGACCACGCACCCGCAGACGACGACAGGAACGCACCCGTGAACGCACTGGCAGCCCGCCGCCGGCACCCGGCAGCGATCGCCGTCCTGATCATCCTGGGCCTGTTCCTCACAGGCGCCGTGTATGCCGCCTTCGCACCCAAGCCCGCCGACGCGACGACCAAGGCCCTGCCGGCACAGACCGTCGAGGAGGGCAAGGAGCTGTTCCGGGCGAACTGCGCCTCCTGCCACGGCCTCAACGCCGAGGGCCGCGAGACGGGCAACGGCGACAAGGTCGCCGGCCCCTCGCTGGCCGGTGTCGGCGCCGGCGCCGTCGAGTTCCAGATGGGCACCGGCCGGATGCCGTTGGCCGGCCCCATGGTCCAGGCTCCCTCCAGGGGCGAGGTGAAGTTCACGCAGGACGAGATCGACGCGATCGGTGCCTACGTCGCCTCGTTGTCCCCCGGACCCGAGCGGCCCAGCGCAGAGGCCGTCGACCCGACCAAGGGTGACCCCGCCAAGGGTGGCGAGCTCTTCCGCGTGAACTGCGCCATGTGCCACAACTTCGCCGGCGCCGGCGGGGCGCTCACCCGAGGCAAGTACGCCCCTGCCCTGGGCGGCACGACCGACGAGCACATCTACCTGGCCATGACCACCGGTCCGCAGAGCATGCCGGTGTTCAACGACACCAACCTCACTCCCGAGAGCAAGCGCGACATCATCGCGTTCCTCAACACCATCGAGGACTCGCCGAACCAGGGTGGCATGACGCTCGGCTCGCTGGGGCCCGTCTCCGAGGGCCTGTTCGCCTGGGTCTTCGGGCTCGGGCTCCTCGTGGCCTGCGCCGTCTGGCTCGGCTCCAAGTCGGCCTAACCACTCCCGTCCACACCCGCCCGTCGAGCAGAAGATCGGTATCCCGATGAACGAGCAGGAAACCCACCACCCCGGTGCCGAGGTGGAGCCCGCCTCCACCCACGGCACGGCCGTGCGGCTCGACGAGGGCCACATCGTCGGAACCGGTGGCCTCCCGGAGCGCTTCACCAACCCTGGGCTCCCGGCCCACGTCGCGCGAGCAGCCGACCTCGACGAGGCCGCGGCCGCACGCGCCGAGAAGCAGGTGGCGACCCTGTTCGGCCTGTCCATCCTCGGGACCCTCGCGTTCATCGTCCTGTACTTCGCGATCGACCTCGACCAGACCGTCTTCGTCCCCGGCATCGGTGTCACCAACGCGTCCAACCTCGCACTGGGCACCACGATGGCTCTGGGCATGCTCGGCATCGGGTTCGGCGCCGTGCACTGGGCCAAGACCCTCATGCCCGACGAGGAGGCCGTCGAGGAGCGCCACCCGCTGCGCGCCACCGACGAGTCCCGTGACCGGGTCGTGCAGGTGCTGGCCGAGGGCGGGGAGACCTCGCAGATCACCCGCCGCCCGCTCATCAAGTACACGATGGGTGGCGCCCTCGGACTGTTCGCCGTGCCCCTCGTGCTCCAGGTCGCCGGCAGCCTGGGCCCGATGCCGCAGAAGAGCCTGTCCTACACGTTCTGGAACGGTGGCCCGAGCGGCCCCGGCGAGGAGCCCGAGTTCCGGCCGCTGCGCCTCATGCGCGACCCCGAGGGCACCCCGGTCAAGGCCGAGGACGTCACGATCGGCTCGGTCTTCCACATCATGCCGGAAGGGATCCTGCCCAACCCCGACGACCCCGAGGCCGAGTACCTCGAGGAGCACGTCCTCGAGGAGAAGGCCAAGGCTGCCGTCATCCTCATCCGTCTCGAAGAGAACCTCATCGAGAGCCAGAAGCAGCGCGACTGGGGCCACCAGGGCATCGTCGCCTACTCCAAGATCTGCACGCACGTCGGATGTCCCGTCGGGCTCTACGAGCAGCAGACCCACCACCTGCTGTGCCCCTGCCACCAGTCGACCTTCGACGTCAAGCAGGACTGCAAGGTCATCTTCGGCCCCGCGAAGCGCCCGCTGCCGCAGCTGCAGATCACCGTCGACGACGAGGGCTACCTCGTCTCCGCCGCACCGTTCGCCGAAGCGGTCGGCCCGAGCTTCTGGGAGCGTGGCTGATGAGTACCTCCACCACCCGACCCGCCGACGCCCTGCGCGAGGGCGACACGCCACCGGAGGCCGCGCCCTCGGGCGCCGCCCGCCGCGTCGGCGGTGTCGCCGGCTGGGTCGACGACCGCACCGGTGTGGCCAAGCCGGTCGGCTACCTCATGAAGAAGGTCTTCCCCGACCACTGGTCCTTCATGCTGGGCGAGATCGCGATGTACTCGATGATCATCTGCCTGATCACCGGGGCGTTCCTCACCTTCTGGTTCGTTCCGAGCGCCGGTCACACCGTCTACGACGGCTCGTTCGTGCCCTTGCGCGGGGTCAGCATGTCCGAGGCCTACGCCTCGACCCTGAACATCTCGTTCGACATCAAGGGCGGGCTGATCATCCGCCAGATCCACCACTGGGCCGCGCTGATGTTCATCGTGGCGCTCACGGTTCACATGTTCCGGGTCTTCTTCACCGGCGCCTTCCGCAAGCCCCGTGAGATCAACTGGGTCATCGGCACCGTGCTGGCCCTCCTGGCGATCATCGAGGGCTTCGCCGGTTACTCCCTTCCCGACGACCTGCTCTCGGGCACCGGCATCCGCGCCATGGCGGGCTTCGTCCAGACCTCACCGGTCATCGGCACCTACCTCGTCTACGGCATCTTCGGCGGCCCGTTCCCCGGCGAGATGATCATCCCCCGGCTCTACAGCGTGCACATCCTGCTGCTGCCCGCGATCCTCATCGGCTTGTTCACCGCCCACATCGGCCTGGTCTTCGTCCAGAAGCACACCCAGTACCCCGGCCCGGGCCGCACCAACGAGAACGTCGTCGGCTTCCCCGTGATGCCGGTGTACGCCGCCAAGGCGGGCGGGTTCTTCTTCATCGTCTTCGGTGTGCTCGCCCTCATCTCGGCCGTGGTGCAGATCAACCCGGTCTGGGCCTACGGCCCCTACGACCCCTCCCCCGTCACCGCGGGCTCCCAGCCGGACTGGTACATGGGCTTCGCCGACGGCGCCCTGCGCCTGCTGCCCGGTTGGTTGGAGTTCGAGTTCTGGGGCTTCACCCTGTCGCTGAACATCGCCCTCGGCGCGCTCGTGCTGCTGCCACTGGTCTACACCGTCCTCGGCATCTACCCGTTCGTCGAACGCTGGGTCACCGGTGACGACCGCGAGCACCACCTGCTCGACCGTCCCCGCAACAACCCCGTGCGCACCGGCATCGGGATGGCCGGCATCACCGCGTACTCGGTGTTCATGTTCGCCGCGGGCAACGACATCATGGCCATCAAGCTGGGCATGTCGATCAACGACATCACCTGGTTCTTCCGGATCGGGCTGTTCGTCCTGCCCCCGTTGATGTTCTGGGTGACCAAGAGGATCTGCCTGTCGCTCCAGCGCCGGGACCGCGACACCGTGCTGCACGGCCGGGAGACGGGCACGATCGTCCGCAACCCCGACGGCAAGTTCTTCGAGCGGCACGACACCGAGCTCACCCCCGACCAGTGGGTGCTCGTCCAGCACGAGGCGGTGGCACCGCTCGAGCTCGAGTCGTCCGTCGACGAACACGGCGTCGCACGCAAGACGGGTCGCCTGTCCAAGGCCCGCGCTGCCGTGTCGCGGTTCTACTTCGCGGATGCCGTGAACCCCGTCACGCCCGCAGAGCTCGCCGCCGCGCACCACCACGGCGAGGAGCACGAGGCGATCGAGCCCGCCGCGGCCGACGGCACGGCATCCGAGACCGCCCAGGTGGGTCGCCACTGACCGGCCGACAGGTCCCGACGCGGGGCGTGCCACGAACCCAACGGGTTCGCGGCGCGCCCCGCTCGCGTGTCAGGCCAGCGTCTGGGTGATCTCGCTGCGGAGGCCGTCGTGGACGACCGTTGCCAGGGCCCCGTTGACGAGCGGAAGGTACGGCGCCCAGTGGCCGCAGTCGACCCCGGCCACGATCGGGAGCTCGAGCATGCCCAGCGCGTCGCGCACGGCCTCGTCCTGGCTCATCGTCGGGCTGTCCGCGGCATAGGTGCGCCCCACGAGCACCACGTCCGCCCCGTCGAAGAATCCGTTCAACCGCAGGCCGTGCAGGTTCCGGCAGATGGTCAGGGCATCGTCCCCCGCCGCCTCGACGTACACGACGAGGCCGTCGCCGAGGGCAGCCAGGCCGGAGGTGTCGGCGAAGCGGGTGCCTGCGAGGTTCGCCAGCGTCTCGATGCACCCGCCGATGAGCCGCCCGGTGACGCTCAGGTCCCCTCCCTGGTCGTCCAGCCTGCGCCACCCCGAAGGGACGTCGAGGACGAGGTCCGCATCGCCCGGATGTGTCTCGTAGTCGACGAAGGCCCGGCGGTGGTGTCGCGGCGGCACCTGGGTGAACGTCGCCCCGGCTTCCTCGGCCACGATGTCGAGCCACCCGTGGAGGCCGTCGGGCACGCGGTACGGCGTGTCCATGAGGTTGTTGCCGTGGATCGTCGCGATGCCGCTCACGAGGGTCAACGGGGTGATGAGGGTGGACATGTCCGAGTAGCCGACCACCCACGTCGGTTCGGCCGCGGCGATCGCCTCCCAGTCCAGCATCGGGATGAGGTCGATCGCCGTGTCCCCACCCCACGGCGGAACGATGGCGCGGATCTCGGGGTCCAGCAGCATGGCCTCGAACTCGGCGGCCCGCTCCCGGGCGGGCGCACTCACGTGCCCCGCACCGTCCATGCACCCGCCGATGGTCACCTCGTAGCCCCGTTGGCGCACGGTGTCCACAGCGACGTCCAGACGGCGCTGCAGCGGCCCGGAGGCCCCGGAGGACGGGCTGGTCACGCCAACGGTCTCCCCCGGGCGAAGCGGAGCGGGAAAGCGAAGATCCATGGCGACAACCGTAGGCGCTCCTGCGGGCCCGGCCGCGCATAGGGTGACGGGGTGAGCCAGAGCGAGCCGATCGCCGCGTACCAGCCCGCGACGCCCCTGGCGCGCAGCACGCCGGAGAGCCAGGGGGTCCCCTCCGACGCGATCCTGGCGATGGTGCGGCGGTGGGAGTCCTCGGGCTGTGAACCGCACAGCGTCATGGTCGTGCGGCACGGGAGGGTCCTCGCGCAGGGGTGGTGGGCGCCCTACCAGCGCGACGGCATCCAGCTCCTGTACTCCGTGAGCAAGACCTTCCTGGCGATCGCCGCGGCGCTGGCCGAGGAGGAAGGGCTCCTCGATCGGGGTGAGCGTCTCGTCGACGTCTTCCCCGAGTCAGCCGCGGTCGCGGGGCCGGGTGCGGCGGCCATCACGATCGAGGACTGCCTGCGGATGTCGACCGGGCACCACGAGGACACCCTGGACACCGTGGACGGGCTCCTGCGGGCCGGTGAGGACGCGGCATCCCTCTTCCTTGCCGTCGAGCCGCAGGCCGAGCCCGGGTCGTGGTTCCTCTACCACAACGGTGCCAGCCGGATGCTGGCCCTGGCGGTACAGCGCCGCACCGGACAGGGCCTGCTGGACTACCTGCGTCCCCGGCTGCTCGACCCGCTCGGCATCTCGGCCGCCGCGTGGCGCAGCGCGGCCGGGAGCGACCTCGGCTTCAGCGGTCTGCACACGACGACGGAGGCGCTCGCCCGGCTCGGGCTGCTCCTCCTGCACGACGGGGTCTGGGACGGGCCGGCGCCTCCTCCCGCAGGGCTGGGTCGGCACCGCGACCTCTCCCCTGGCCGACACGTCGCACCATCCCGGTACCGCCGACTGGCTGCTCGGCTACGGGCACCAGCTGTGGCGCTCTCGTCACGACGGCTTCCGGGCCGACGGCGCCTATGGCCAGTTCGCCCTCGTCAGCCCACGCCACGACCTCGTCGTCGCCGTGACCGCCTGCACCGAGGACACCCAGGCGATCCTCGACGCGGTCTGGGAAGAGCTGCTGCCGGCTCTGCGCGACTCACCGCGGGCCGAGGACCCTGCTGCCCTGGCTGGGCTCTCGCAGGCGCTGGACGAGGCCGCACTGCCGACCCTGGGTTCCACGGCCCCACCAGTGGACCCTGGTCCGTGGGTGTTCACCCACGAGCCGACCGCCGAGCACCCGTTCCTCACCGGCGTGGAGGTGCACCACGACGACAGCGGGTGGCTGCTCGTCGTCGACGACGGCGGACCGCTCCAGGTCGCGTGCGGCGACGGTCACTGGCCGGATGCCGGGGGCGCGCCCTTCGTCGCGACCGGCGGCTGGACCTCCCCCGGGGTCTTCGAGGCGACCGTGGTCGCCGTGATGACCCCCCACTCCCTGCACCTGCGATGTGCTGACGGCAGGGTCGAGGCCCGCTGGCGTGGCTACCCGTTGCACGGACCCTGCCTGGCCTGGCAGCAAGCACCGAAGGACTGAGACCGGTGGACCCTGTGACCGACGAGCAGTTCGACGCCATCGTGGAGGAAGCACTCGACGACGTGCCACCCGAGCTGATGGCCATGCTCGACAACGTGGCCTTCTTCGTCGAGGCCGAGCCGTCCGCGGACGACCCGGACCTGCTCGGCATCTACGAGGGCACCCCGCTCACCGAGCGCGGGGAGTGGTGGGGGCAGGGCTCACTGCCCGACCGGATCACCCTGTTCCGTGGGCCGCTGACCCGGATGTGCGAGGACACCGACGACCTGCGTGAGGAGATCGCGGTGACCGTGGTCCACGAGATCGCCCACCACTTCGGCATCGAGGAGGACACCCTGCACGAGCTCGGCTGGGGCTGAGAACTGGCGCAGGGACTCGACGCCGCGTGACTCAGAGCGCGTGCTCGCCCTTCCAGTACTCGAACGTCCAGCCGATGAGGGCCGGGACGGCGAAGAAGGCGCCGATGATGAACATCCACCAACCGACGGCGAGCCCGAGGAAGCAGATCGCGGCCGCGGCAGCCAGGAAGAGCGGCCACCAGCTGTGGGGGCTGAAGAAGCCGTAGTCACCCTGGATCTCGTCGATGTCACCCAGGGGGTCGTCCGACGGGTCGATCTCGAGCTTGCGCCGGGTCATCCAGAGGTACCAGGCGATCATGAACCCCAGCAGCCCACCGAGGATGAGGCCGATGACGCCGACCCACTCGATGCCGAGCTCCGTGGACGAGGTCCAGAAGCCGTAGATCGTGGCCATGAGGAAGGCGAAGACGCCCAGCAGCATGCCGACGCGCTCCATCGCGAGCATCGCTCAGCCCTCCTTGTTCTCGTCGGCGAAGGCGTTGTCTTCGAGGTCGGCCGGCCCCAGGGCCGAGACCAGGGCGTTGTCGTCCGCCACGGCCGCGTCGTGCACCCCTGCGGGCGCCGCCTCGGGGTGGTGCAGGTCGAAGGCCGGGCGCTCCGAGCGGATGCGCGGCATGCTGTCGAAGTTGTGGCGCGGCGGCGGGCAGGAGGTCGCCCACTCCAGTGAGGCTCCGTAGCCCCACGGGTCGTCGGTCTCCACGAGCGGCGCGGTCTTCCACGTCTTCCAGACGTTGTACATGAACGGCAACATCGACAACGCCAGGATGAACGACCCGGCCGTCGAGATCTGGTTGCCGAGGGTGAACCCGTCCTCGGGCATGTAGTCGGCGTAACGGCGGGGCATGCCCTGGATGCCGATGAGGTGCTGGACGAGGAAGGTCGTGTGGAAGCCGATGAACAACATCCAGAAGTGGATCTTGCCCAGCCGCTCGTCGAGCATGCGACCGGTCAGCTTGGGCCACCAGAAGTAGTAGCCGGCGAACATCGCGAACACCACGGTGCCGAAGACGACGTAGTGGAAGTGGGCCACGACGAAGTAGCTGTCCGAGAGCTGGAAGTCCAGCGCCGGGCTGGCCAGGATGACACCCGTCAGACCGCCGAACAGGAACGTCACGAGGAAGCCGAGCGCCCAGAGCATCGGCGTGTCGAAGGAGAGCTTGCCACCCCACATCGTCCCGATCCAGTTGAAGAACTTCACCCCGGTCGGGACCGCGATGAGCATCGTCATGATCGCGAAGAACGGCAGGAGCACCTGGCCGGTGGCGTACATGTGGTGCGCCCAGACACTCACCGACAGCGCGGCGATCGCGATGGTCGCGTACACGAGGGTCTTGTAGCCGAAGATCGGCTTGCGCGAGAAGACCGGCAGGACCTCGGAGATGATCCCGAAGAACGGCAGGGCGATGACGTAGACCTCTGGGTGCCCGAAGAACCAGAAGATGTGCTGCCAGAGCATGGCTCCGCCGTTGGCCGGGTCGAACACGTGCGCCCCGAACCGGCGGTCGGCACCGAGCGCGAACAGCGCGGCGGCCAGCGCGGGGAAGATGAGCAGGATGAGGATGGAGGTGACGAGCACCGTCCACACGAAGATCGGCATGCGGAACATCGTCATGCCGGGTGCGCGCATGCACAGGATGGTCGTGATGAAGTTGACGGCACCCAGGATCGTCCCGAAGCCGGCGAGCGCCAGACCGAAGACCCAGAGGTCTCCGCCGAGGCCGGGGCTGAAGCTCGAGTCGGACAGCGGCGCGTAGGCGAACCAGCCGAACGCCGCGGCACCACCCGGCGTGAGGAACCCGGCGGCGGCGATGGCACCACCGAAGACGTAGAGCCAGTACGCGAACATGTTCAGCCGCGGGAAGGCGACGTCGGGCGCACCGATCTGCAGCGGCATCAGGGCGTTCGCGAAGCCCGCGAACAGTGGCGTCGCGAAGAGCAGCAGCATGATCGTGCCGTGCATGGTGAACATCTGGTTGTACTGGTCGGGGTTGTCCACGACCTGCAGGCCCGGAGCCATCAGCTCGGCCCGGATGACCAGGGCCATGAGGCCGCCGATGATGAACCAGATGAACGAGGTGATGAAGTACAGGTTGCCGATCACCTTGTGGTCGGTGGTCGTCACCCACTTCACGACGGTCGACCCCGGCGCGATGCGGCGGGTCGTCGCCGGCGCATCCGTCGTGCGGAACATGGTCGACTCGGTGGCGGCACTCATCGTCAGTTACCTCCGTCGGTGCCGGCGTCCTGGCCGCTCATGAGTTCGGTGCGGTTCAGCGTGTTGTTCAGCATTCCGGTCTGGCCGGCAGCGCGCAGGTCGTTCATGTGCTGGTCGTACTCCGCTCGCGAGACGACCGCCACGTTGAACAGCATGTTCGAGTGGTAGGCACCGCAGAGCTCGGCGCACTTGCCCTTGAACGTGCCTTCCTGGGTCGGCACCACCTGGAAGCGGTTCACCCGGCCCGGGATCATGTCGAGCTTCTGGAGGAACGCGGGCACCCAGAAGGAGTGGATGACGTCGCGCGAGGTCAGCACGAACTCCACGCGCTCGCCGACGGGCAGGTACAACGTCGGGATGGTCTCCGCGGCACCGGGCTCACCGGTGAGGATCGCCTGGGTGCCGACCTCGTGGACGTCGTCCTCGAGGTAGTTGAAGTCCCAGCTCCACTGCTTGCCGACGACGTTGACCGTGACGTCCGGGTCCTGCGAGGTGTCGAGCAGGGTCGACTCGTCGCGGGCGGTGTAGTAGAAGAGCACGACGACCATGAAGATCGGGACGACCGTGTAGAGGATCTCGATCGGGATGTTGTAGCGCAGCTGGACGGGCAGCTCGTTGTCGTCCTGGTGGCGGCGGTAGGCCACGACGCACCAGGCGATCAGACCCCACACGAGCGCACCGACAGCGAGCGCGGCGATCCACGTGCCGATCCACAGCGAGGTGACGACCTCGCCACCTTCGGTGATCGCCGGTGGGAGCCAACCGGTGGAGGCGTCGCCGCGCAGCTCGCCGCTGGCACAGCCCGTGAGGGCGGCGACGGACAGCACACCGATGAGGGCCGCTGAGCCGACTCGGCTGCGTGGCCGACGGGGCGTTGGGAGGACGTGCTGGCGCACCGCTGCACCCTTCGTCTGGAGGAGGTCGACGGACAGGCCAAACCCTACTGCACCACCCCCCGCGAGGTCAGGCAGGGTTCGACTACCGTGCAGGCGTGGCGCGCACCCGCACCGATACCGGCACGACCGGTCTCCTCGACGCCTCGAGAGGGCCGCTGCACCCCGCCGCGCAGGCCGAACTGGCAGCTGCCGCAGGGATGGCCTGGGCAGACCCCACGGCGCTGCACCCTCCGGGGCGCCGGGCGCGTGCCGCGCTCGATCGCGCCCGCGACGTGCTGGCCGCGGCGCTCGGCGTGCGCCCCGACGAGCTGTCGGTCCACCCCGACGCCGAGACCGCCCTCGAGCTCGGCCTCAGCGGACTGCGACACGCGCGCCGCCGTGTCGGCTCGCGCGTCGTCGCCGGAGCCACCGAGCGCTCGGTCCTGCTCCTCCAGCCGGGTACGGAACCCCCGGTCCCCGTCGACCGCGCGGGCCGGGTCGACATCGAGGCGTATGGGGTGGCGCTCGAGGGCGAGGGCGTCGCCGCCGCGGTGATCCAGCGCGCCAACGGCGAGGTCGGCACCCGCCAGCCGGTCGCGGTCGTGAACTCACTGTGCCGCGAGGCGGGGGTTCCGCTCCTGCTCGACGCGACGGCATCCATCGGCCGTGACCAGATGCTGACGGACGCGCCGGGTCAGGCGTCGGTGCTCGTCGCGGACGCGGCGGCGTTCGGTGGGCCGCCCCTCGGCCTGCTGGCGGTGCGCGCGGGGACCCGGTGGGGCCTTCCGGGGCCGCGTCGCGAGGCCGAGCAGGGCCGCACCCTCGCCGCGCCCTGGGTGCCGCTCGTCCTCAGCGCGGCGCAGGCGTGGCAGCACGTCGAGGCCGAGCACGAGGCCGAGGAACGCACCGCGCGAGCCCTCGTCGACGAGGTTCGGCGTGCCGCGGCATCCGTGCCGGACGTCGAGGTCGTCGGCGATCCCGACGACCGGCTGCCCCACGTCGTGACGTTCAGCGCGTTGTACGTCGACGGCGAGGTGCTGCTCGACGAGCTCGCGCGCCGCGGCCTCGCCGTCGCCTCGGGCTCGGCCTGCACCTCGAGTGTGCTGCGACCCAGCCACGTCCTCGCCGCGATGGGGGTGCTGACCCACGGCAACGTCCGGATCACGCTGCCGCTGGGGGCGGTCTCCCCCACCCGCGAGGCCGACGTCGCCCGGCTGTGTCGCGAACTGCCGGATGCCGTGGCCACCGTGCGTCGCCGGCTCGGGACGGACGACCTGTGAGTGGGCAGGACCGGTCCGGCCGCCCCCCGGTGGTCGACGCACGCGGCACCCGCTGCCCGGTGCCCGTCATCCGGCTCGCGCGTGCCGCCCGGGACCTCCCGGCGGGCGCGACGGTCCTCCTGCTCGCGGACGACGTCGCGGCCTGGTCGGACGTGCCGGCCTGGGCCCGGATGAAGGGCCACACGGTGACCTTGGCCGAGGACGAGGACTGGACCGAGTTCCGCGTCGTGCTCGGCACCCCCCGCACCGACCGAGGTCAGGCGGACAGGTCGACCTGAGGTGCCGCGAGAGCGTCGGCCAGGCGCTCGAGGTAGGTCTCGCGCGGCCACTCCTGCGCCCCGAGCCGCAGCAGGTGGTCCGTGGCCCACTGCACGTCGACGATGCGGCGCGGGTCACCGTCGGCGTGGAAGCGCTCGACGAGTCCCACGAGGGCGACCTTCGAGGCGTCGCGCACGGTGTGGAACATCGACTCCCCGGCGAACAGACCCCCGATCGAGACCCCGTACAGGCCACCGACGAGCTCGTCGTCCTGCCAGGCCTCGACGCTGTGCGCCCACCCGAGCTCGTGCAGGCGCGAGTACGCGACGGCGACGTCCTCGGTGATCCACCGGCCCTCCCGCGAGGGGTCGGCGCACCGTTCGACCACCAGGTCGAACGCGGTGTCGACGCGCACGTCGAAGCGGTCGACCGCCTTGCGCAGCGACCGGCGGACCTTCAGGGCACCGGCCGGGATGACCCCGCGGGGGTCGGGCGACCACCAGCCGACCGCACCCGCGCCGTGGGCGCCCAGTCCCATGGGGAACAGGCCGAGCCGGTAGGCGGCGAGGAGCGTGCCGGGCTCGAGGTCGGCTCCTGCGGCGACGAGGTCGTCACCGGGTTCCGCCCGCGTCGCGTCCAGCCGCCACGGGGTGGCCGGCGGCTCGAGGGGTGGGTGGACCATCGGCGGTGGGGTGCGTCAGCCCCGCATCGTGCGCACGAGCGGGGCGATCTCGTCGGCGGCGACCTGGCCGTACGCCTCACCGAACCGCTCGAGGAAGCCCTCGCGCGTCACGACGTACTCCTGGGTGCCCACCGTCTCCAACACGTGGGCGGCCAGGACCGAGCCCATCTGGGCGCACCGCTCGTGACCGAGGCCACCCGCGAGCCCGACGAGGAAGCCGGCCCGGAAGGCGTCCCCGACACCGGTGGGGTCGACCCGCTCGACGTCACCGGCGACGGGCACGTGGATGGGCTCCTGGCCGCGGGTGCGGATGTCGGCGCCGTCCTTGCCACGCGTGATGACCCGCGTCGTGACCCGGCTGTCGATCTCGTCCTGCGTCCACCCGGTCTTGGTCTCCGTGAGGTGGGACTCGTACTCGTTGGTGAAGAGGTAGTCGGCCCCGTCGATGAGCCGGCGGATGAACGGGCCCTCCGCGAACGCGAGCTGCTGCGAGGGGTCCGCGATGAACGGGATGCCGCGCGTGCGGCACTCCTCGGTGTGGCGGAGCATCGCCTCGGGGTCGTCGGCACCGATGAGCACGAGGTCGAGGTCCCACCGATCGTGGATGGGGCCGAGCTCGATCATCCGGGCCTCGGACATCGCCCCGGCGTAGAACGTGGCGATCTGCGCCATCGAGTCGTCGGTCGTGCACACGAAGCGCGCGGTGTGACGCGACTCGGAGATGTGCACGTGGTCGGTGACGACCCCGTGCCGGGAGAGCCAGCTGCGGTAGTCGGAGAAGTCCTCCCCCGCCGCGCCGACGATGATCGGGCGCGCACCGAGGGCCGCCATCCCGAAGCAGATGTTGCCGGCGATCCCCCCTCGGCGGATCTCGAGGGTCTCCGCGAGGAAGCTCACCGAGATCTTGTCGAGCTGCTCGAGCACGAGGGAGTCGGAGAAGCTGCCCTTGAAGGTCATCAGGTGGTCGGTCGCGATGGACCCGGTGACGGCGATCTGCACGACGACGAACCTACCCCTAGTGCGGCCCTCCTCCGGCCTCGGGCACGGCGAAGGGCCCGCGCAACGGCGCGGGCCCTTCGGGTGGTGCAGGTGCTGCGGGGTGCGAGTGGTCAGCTGAAGCTGTCGCCGCAGGCGCACGAGCTGCCGGCGTTGGGGTTGTCGATGGTGAAGCCCTGCTTCTCGATGGTGTCCGCGAAGTCGATCGTCGCGCCGTCGAGGTAGGGGGCGCTCATCCGGTCGATGACGACCTCGACACCGTCGAAGTCGCGCACGAGGTCACCGTCGAGGCTGCGCTCGTCGAAGTAGAGCTGGTAGATCAGGCCGGAACAGCCGCCGGGCTGCACGCCGACCCGCAGGCGGAGGTCGTCACGACCCTCCTGCGAGAGCAGGGAATGCACCTTCTCGGCGGCGACGCCGGTGAGCACGACGCCGTGGGCGGGGGTCTCCTCGACGGGGGCGTCCGTGGGTGCAGCGGTGGTCTGGAGCTGGTCGCTCATGGGGTGCACTCCTCGTGCTGGGGGTGGCTGTGGGGCGAGCCCGTTCGCCGTGGTCAACCCTCGGGGGGCCGCCGGTGTTCCCGGGTTCTCCCACAAGGATACGACCCGGCGACCGGGCGGGCCGACGCCGTGCCGGTCAGCGGACCGGCGACCAGGTGCGGGCCACGCGCGCCGTGCGCTGCGCGAGCGTGGCCACCGGGTCGGCGACCATGGCCTCGAGCTCGGCGCTGGTGTCGGCCACGGCGTAGCACCCGGCGAAACCCATCGTCATCGTCTCGCGGCGGCCGAGGAGGCACTCCCCCGCGATGAGCACGGTCGGCCGGGCGGTCTCCATCGTCGCCTCGGCGACACCGGCGACCACCGAGCCGCGCGTCGTGCTCCAGTCGACGAGCCCGGCTCCGGTGACGACCAGGTCGCTGCGTGCCGCGGCCACCCCGAAGCCGCACTCGCGCAGCACCTCAGCGACCCCACCGGCGCGGCGGGCACCCAGGGCGAGCAGCGCGTACCCGAGACCCCCGGCGGCACCGGCACCCGGCTCGCGGTCCAGGCGCCACGGCATCCCACTGAGGAGGTCGACCTGAGGGGTGGGCAGGGCCCGACCGACGACCTCGGTGAACCTGCCCAGGGCCGCCTCGAGCGCCTGGGCCTGTTCCGGGGTGGCCCCCTTGCGCGGCGCCTCGACGGCGCTGGTGCCGCGCAGCCCGAGCAACGGGGTGTCGTCGTCGGTGGCCAGCACGAGGTCCACCCCGCGCCACCGGTCGATGACACCCGGCAGCCCGAGGAGCACGTCGTCGGGGGCAGCAGCCAGGTGCAGCCCGCCACGGGCCAGCGCGGATGCCGGGCCGGCGCCCAGCGCCGCGAGCAGACCGGCACCGGCATCGTTGGTGCCGCCGCCGCCCACCCCCACGACGATCTTGTCGGCGCCGGTGGCGAGAGCGGCCTCGAGCAGCTGCCCGACGCCCCAGGTGCCACTCAGACCGGGGTCGCGCTCGTCAGCCGCGAGCAGGTGCAGCCCGCTGGCCTGGGCCGCCTCGACGTATGCCGTGCGCCTGCCGTCGCGTTCCACGAGCAGTACCGCGGCGGGGACCTCACGACCGAGGGGGTCGCTGACCGTCGTCGCGACCGTCGTTCCTGCCAGGGCCCGGGCCAGGACGTCGAGGAAACCCGGCCCACCGTCGGACAGCGGCAGGACGTCGACGTCGTCGTGAGGGGCGCCCTGCGCCCAGCCCTGGGCCATCGCGGTGGCGGCCTGCACCGGGCCCAGGGTCGAGCCGAAGGAGTCGGGGGCGATCAGCACACGCACGCGCCGAGGATATCGGCCCGTGCCGGGTCGCTGGATCATCACGAGGCCCCTTGTCGGCGGCCGTCGCTAGCGTGGGAGGCACCAGCCCCCACCGGAGGTCTCCCGAGATGACACTGCCCGCCACGACCACCGACGCCGAGCGCGCCGACATCCTCGAGGCCCTACGCACCCAGCGGTACCTCTTCCTGCACACCGTCGACGGCCTCACCGACGAGCAGGCCCGCACCCGGAGCACGGTGAGCGAGCTGACGCTCGGGGGGCTCGTGAAGCACGTGAGCGCCATGCAGATCCAGTGGTGCGACTTCATCGAGCAGGGGCCGGCGTCGATGGCCGGAGAGGACGACGGCGGCCAGTCGTGGACCGAGGGCTTCCGCATGACGTCGGACGAGACGCTCGAGGCTCTCGTGGAGGCGTTCCACCAGAGTTCGGAACGCACCGACGACATCGTCACCTCGCTCGCCGACCTCGGGGTCAGCCAGCCCCTGCCGCCCGCGCCCTGGTTCGAGCCGGGCGCGCGCAGGTCGGCACGGCGGGTGTTCTCGCACCTCGTCGCGGAGATCGCCCAGCACGCGGGCCATGCCGACATCCTCCGGGAGAGCATCGACGGGCAGAAGACGATGGGCTGAGCGGGGCACCGGCCTGCGGGGCAGCACGGCATACGATCGTCGGTGTGACGACGACGACCGGTCCTGCACACGCCAAGCTGCCCCTGCTCGTCCTCGGGACGGGCCGTGACCTCGCGAGCGAGCGCGGCGTCGAGTGTCCCGGTGACCTTCCAGCGCCTTCCGACCCCGACCTCGTGGCGCGCGCCCGGGCGGCCAAGGCGGCGCTGGGTGAGCGGGTGTTCGTGCTCGGTCACCACTACCAGCGCGACGAGGTCATCGAGTTCGCCGACGTGACGGGTGACTCGTTCAAGCTGGCCAAGGAAGCGGCCGCCCGCCCCGGTGCCGAGTGGATCGTCTTCTGCGGTGTGCACTTCATGGCCGAGTCGGCCGACATCCTCACCGCAGACACGCAGACCGTGATCCTCCCCGACCTCGCGGCGGGGTGCTCGATGGCCGACATGGCGGCGATCGACCAGGTCGAGGAGTGCTGGGACGAGCTCGTCGAGGCCGGCGTCGCCGATGTCACCGTGCCGGTGACCTACATGAACTCGTCCGCCGCGATCAAGGCCTTCACGGGCCGCCACGGCGGCACGATCTGCACCTCGTCGAACGCGAAGACCGCCCTCACCTGGGCGCTGGAGCGGGCCGGCGAGGGTGGCAAGGTCCTCTTCCTGCCCGACCAGCACCTCGGCCGCAACACCTACGCCCGCGACCTCGGCGGAGCGCTCGAGGACTGCGTCGTCTGGGACCCCCACCGCCCCATGGGTGGCCTGACGCCCGAGCAGCTGCGCGACGCGACGATGATCCTGTGGCGCGGGCACTGCTCCGTGCACGGCCGGTTCACCGTCGAGGCCGTCGAGGCGGCCCGCCGCACGATTCCCGGTGTCAAGGTGATCGTGCACCCCGAGTGCCGCCACGAGGTGGTCGAGCTCGCCGACGAGGTGGGTTCGACGGAACGGATCATCAAGACCATCGCGGCTGCCCCTCCCGGCACGGCGTGGGCGGTCGGCACCGAGCTCAACCTCGTGCAGCGCCTGGCCGCCCAGTTCCCCGAGCAGCACATCGCCTTCCTCGAGAAGAACGTCTGCTACTGCTCGACGATGAACCGCATCGACCTGCCCCACCTCGTGTGGACGCTGGAGTCGCTCGTCGAGGGTCGGGTCGTCAACCCCATCCGGGTCGACGAGCAGGTGGCCCACCACGCCCGGGTCGCGCTCGACCAGATGCTCGCCCTGCCCGGCGAGACCTCCAAGGACTGACCGCTCCCCGGTTGTCACGGCGGGGCTCAGTCCTCGGCGGGGATGCCCAGGTCCCTCACGAGGTACAGCCACGGGAACGCCCGGACGGCCACCTGCCAGCCGTCCTGCTCGAACGCGCCGGCAGGGCGCGTCCAGACGACACGCCGGTGCTCCCACTGCGTCGGGGTGCGCACGACCTTGTGCTTGAGCATCCCCGCGTCGACCGTGTGCCAGCCCCGGCGGCCGGCGAGCGCGAGCTCCGCCATCTCGTCCAAGGCCGTCACCGGGCCCAACCACCGCACGTCGTCCTCGGTGGGTCCGTCTGTGGTGGGTCCGTCTGCGGTGCGCCCGTCTGCGGTGGGCCCGAACCGTTGCTGGGCGGCCTGCCGGGTCAACCCCAGGACCTCGCCCACGGCCGCCCAGCTGTGGCCGCTCGCGCGGGCCGTCGCCACCGACTGGTGGAGCAGGTCGCGCGTCGCGCCGTGGGCCCGCGAGGCCCGGTCCACGAGGGCCAGGTGGTCGAGGTGGTCGCGAGGGCCGGTCGGGTCGGCCCCGTCGTCGAGGATGAGCCGGCCGATGCGGTCGGCGATCGTGTCGGTGGAACCAGTGGTGTCGGTGGAGCGGCTGGAGCCGGTGTCACTCACGACGGTCCCTGCTCGGCAACCACATCGATCCCTCGCCGCCCTCGCCGTCCCGTCCCGGCCCCCAGATGCCGCGACCGATGATGAACGCACCGAGCACCATCAGGGCGACGGTCATGCCGAGGAAGGCTCCGTGGAAGAAGCCCGAGTCCACGACCCGGCTGAGGGCCGCTGTGACGAACCCAGCCAGGACGATGACCATCCCGATGCCTGACATGCTGCGCTGTGCACTCATACGTCAAGGTTCTCTTGACACGGCGCCTTTGTCAAGAAACCATTGACAGGCGCGGGCCCGTCGGATCAACGGGGCAGGGCGCCCAAGCGCGCGAGCAGCACGGCCTCGGCGACGCACACCTTCTCGAACTCCTCGAGGTGCAGGGACTCGTTGGCTCCATGGGCGCGCGCGTCGGGGTCCTCGACCCCGGTGACGAGGATCGCGGCATCCGGGAAACGCTCGGCGAAAGCGGCGACGAACGGGATGGATCCGCCGACCCCGATGTCCACCGGCTCCACGCCCCAGGCGTCGTGGAAGGCGGCTCGCGCCTGGTCGTAGAGCGGGCCGTCCGCATCGGCGACGAAACCGAGCCCGCGGTCATCGAGGGTCACCTCGATGTGGGCACCCCACGGGGCGTGCTCGAGCAGGTGGGTGCGCAGCAGCTCGAAGGCCGCGAGGTCATCCTCGTCGGGAGCCAGGCGCATCGAGATTTTCGCCGCGGCACGGGGCACGAGCGTGTTCGAGGACGTCGCGACCGAGGGCGCGTCGATGCCGATCGTCGTGATCGCGGGCTTGGTCCACATCCGCGACAGCAGCGAGCCGGACCCGATCGTCGACACCCCGTCGAGCAGCCCGGACTCCTCGCGCAACCGCTTCTCGTCGAAGGCCAGGTCAGCGGCCTGGCCGGAGCGCAGGCCCGCGACGGCGACCTCCCCGGCGTCGTCGTGCAGGCTCGCGAGCAGCCGCACGAGGGCGGTGATCGCGTCGGGCACCGCTCCCCCGAACATCCCCGAGTGGATGCCGTGGTCGAGGGTGCTCACCGTGACGACGACGCGGATCATGCCGCGCAGGGTCGTCGTGAGCGCCGGCTCACCGATGGCCCAGTTCGTGGAGTCGGCCAGGACGATCGCGTCGGCCCGCAGCCGCTCACCGTGCCGCTCGAGGATCGTCGGCAGCGACTCGGACCCGATCTCCTCCTCACCCTCGACGAAGACGGTCACCCCCACGGGCAGCGCACCCGAGTGGGCTCGAAGGGCCGCGACGTGCGCCATGACACCGGCCTTGTCGTCGGCCGCGCCGCGACCGTAGAGACGCCCGTCGCGCTCGGTGGGCTCGAACGGCGGGCTGTCCCAGAGCTCGTCGGCGCCGGGGGGCTGCACGTCGTGGTGGGCGTAGAGCATGACGGTGCGCGACCCGGGCGGACCCGCGAGGTGCCCGATCACCGCGGGCCGACCGCCCTCGCGCACGATCTCGACCTCGAGCCCTTCGGCCCGCAGCAGGTCGGCCGTCGCGTTCGCACTGGCCTCGACGTGGGCCTGGTCGAAGGCGTCGAGGCTGACGCTCGGGATGCGGGTCAGCGCCTCGAGGTCGGCGCGCACCTGCGGCATCAGGGCGTGGACCCGCTCGCGCAGGTCGTGGATCTGGTCAGCAGGCAGCACGTCGGTCACCCTGCCGACCCTACCCACGCTGATGGGTGACGACCATTCGGATGCCGTGGCACGGCATCCGTCCCAGAGCACCTACAGTGGTGCCCGTGTTCGGACGCAACAAGACGACCAATGAGCAGCTCACCGACGAGGCGCTCCACCCCGCGCGTGACGGGGCCAAGAACCGGCCCACGCCCAAGCGCAAGGACCAGGAAGCCGCGCGGCGCCAGCCGCTCGTCGTCGCCGACCGCAAGCAGGCGAAGAAGCAGGACCGCGCCAAGCGCAACGAGCAGATGCACAAGACGCGCCAGGCGATGATGACCGGCGACGACTCGGGCCTCCCGCCCCGCGACAAGGGCCCGGTGCGCCGCTACATGCGTGACTACATCGACGCCCGGCGCAACCTCGCCGAGTTCATGCTGCCGGTCATGCTCATCGTGCTGGCCCTGAGCTTCCTGCGCACGAGCCAGATCCTGTTCTTCGTCACTCTGCTGACCTACTCGATCCTGCTCACGGCCGTCGCCGACACCTTCATCATGTGGCGCGGCCTGCGCAAGCGGCTCACCGAGAAGTTCGGCGAGGAGACCGCCAAGGCCAAGGGCAACGCCATGTACGCCGCGATGCGCGCCTTCCAGCTGCGCCGGTCGCGGATGCCGCGGGCGCTGGTCAAGCGCGGCGAGTACCCCG
>CAWESS010000007.1:0-143157 GCA_963811825.1 uncultured Actinomycetota bacterium
ACGACCGCCCCGGGGTTGACGGACACGAAGTCCCCCAGCACGGCGTCGTGACCGATCGTCGCGTTGGGGTTGAGGTGCACGTGGCGCGCCGAGCCGCACGTTGGTCGAGACCGCGACCCCGGCACACACGACGACCCCCTCCCCGATCTCGACCTGTGCGCCGAAGGTCGCGCTCGGGTGGATCGCCGTGAACGGCTGCGCCCCGGCATCCGTCGAGGCGGTCGACGAGCCGTCGCCGCACCTCGGGGCTGCCGACACCGAGCACGTACCGCCGGGGCAGCGTCTCGCTCGCGAGCCACTCCTCGACCGTCCCGAGGAACGCGACGCCGCGGGCTGCGAGCCGCTCGAGGTTGAGCTCGGACGGCCCGTCGTCGACGACGCCGGCCACCTCGAGCGGCGAGCCCGCCGCAGCCATCGCCTCGAGCACGTCGAGGCACTCGCGCCCGAACCCGGACGCGCCGATGACGACGACCGGCTCACGCGACGCCATCGTCGACCCTGCCCGCGGCGACCCGAGGAACGGCGTCATCGTCGCCTCCCCCTCACCCGTGATCCCCTGCCGGCGCAGACCGCCCGCACCGTGCGGGCCAGGATCGCCAGGTCCAGGCGCAGGCTGCGCCGGTCGACGTACTCCACGTCGAGGGCGAGCCGGTCCTCCCACGCGAGACCGTTGCGCCCCGACACCTGGGACAGGCCCGTCACGCCCGGTCGCACCTCGTGCCGCCTCGCCTGCTCGGGCGTGTAGCGCGGCAGGTACTCCACGAGCAGCGGCCGGGGCCCGACCAGGCTCATGTCGCCCTTGAGCACGTTCCACAGGGTGGGCAGCTCGTCCAGGCTCGTGGAGCGAAGGAAGCGGCCCACGGAGGTGAGGCGGTCGGCATCCGTGACGTGGCTGGCGTCCGGATGCCGCATGGTGCGGAACTTCACGAGCACGAAGACCACGCCGTCACGCCCGGGGCGGGGCTGACGGAAGAGCACGGGGCGGCCGTGCGCGGCGAGGACGACGCCCGCGGTGACGAGCTGGACGGGCGCGCTGAGCACCAGCCCGACGGCGCTGACCGCGATGTCCATCCCGCGCTTGGCGACGTCGTCGCGGCGTCGCTCAGGCCGCGCCACGGTGACCCTCCAGGAAGGAGGTGATGGCCGCGTGGACCCGAGCCATCCGCGCGTCGTCGAGCACCGAGCCGCTCGGCAGCGACAGGCCGGTCGTGAACAGCCGCTCGCTCGTGCCGTCGACCACCGCCCTGCGCCCCGGCGAACACCGGCTGCAGGTGCATCGGCTTCCACAGCGGCCGGGCCTCGATGTCCTCGGCCGCGAGCGCCAGCCGAAGGTCCTCGCTCGTGAACCCGGCCACCGACGGGTCGACGACCACCGAGGTCAGCCAGCAGTTGTCGCGGGTGTCTCCCCCGTCCGCCCCCGAGGGCTCACCGAAGACGGTGACGCCCGGCACGTCCGCGAACAGCTCGAGGTAGCCCAGCCGGTGCTGGCGCCGACGCTCCACCATCTCGTCGAGGCGGGCGAGCTGGGCGCGGCCGAGCGCCGCCAGGATGTTCGACAGGCGGCAGTTGTAGCCGATCTCGGTGTGTTCGTAGTGCACGACCGGCTGCCGGGCCTGGGTCGAGAGGTACCGGACTCGCTGCGCCAGCTCGCCGTCATCGGTGAGCAGGGCGCCGCCCACCCGACGACGTCATCACCTTGTTGCCGTTGAACGACACGGCGGCGGCCACCCCGAACGAGGGGGCCGGGCGGCCGGCGCGCGTGGCGCCCAGCGACTCCGCGGCATCCGAGAAGACCGGCACGCCGTGGGCGCGCGCGATGACGTCGATCCGCTCGTGGTCGACGACCTTGCCGAGGAGGTCGACGGGCACCACGGCCGAGACGGGGATGCCGTCCGCCGCCATCGCGTCGAAGGCCTCGGCGAGCAGGTCGGGGTTGAGGTTGCCGGACTCGTCGCAGTCGACGAACACCGGCTGCGCCCCGGTGTAGGTGATCGCGTTGGCCGTCGCCGCGAAGGTCATGGTGGCCGTCAGCACGGCGGTCCCGGGGCCCACCCCGAGCGTCAGCAACCCGAGGTGCAGCGCCGCCGTGCCGGACGACAGGGCGACGCAGTGGTCGCGCCCGCCGTAGGCGGCCAGCTCGGCCTCGAAGCCGTCGACCTCGGGGCCGAGCGGGGCGACCCAGCCCGAACGGATGGCGCGCACGAGCGCCGCCTCCTCGGCCTCGGTCACGTCCGGTGAGGACAGGTGGATCCGCTCGCTCACAGGCGCAGGTCCGAGTCGGCCTTGTCGAACACGTACTTGAGGTCGTAGAGCACGTGGCCGGCGGGGTCGCCGAGGGCCCGCAGTGGCTCGACGCCCATCGCCAGGAACTGGCGGTGCGCGACGGCGAGCACGATGCCGGCGTACGCCCCGGCATCCGGGGTGGTCACGAGGTCGATGCCGTAGTGTTCGCGCGCCTCCTGCGGGTCCGCCCACGGATCCATGACGTCGACAGTGATGTCGTAGTCCTCGAGCTCGCGGATGACGTCCACGACGCGGGAGTTGCGCAGGTCGGGGGTGTTCTCCTTGAACGTCAGGCCGAGGACGAGCACGCGAGCGCCCTGCACCGGGATGCCGTCCTTGGTCATCCGCTTCACGAGCTGGGACGCGACGTAGCCGCCCATCGAGTCGTTGAGTCGCCGGCCGGCGAGGATGATCTCGGGGTGGTAGCCCACGGACTGGGCCTTGTGCGTGAGGTAGTACGGGTCGACCCCGATGCAGTGTCCGCCGACGAGGCCGGGACGGAACCCGAGGAAGTTCCACTTCGAGCCAGCGGCCTTCAGCACGTCCTCGGTGTCGATCCCCAGCCGGTTGAAGAGCACCGCGAGCTCGTTGATGAGGGCGATGTTGACGTCGCGCTGGGTGTTCTCGATGACCTTGGCGGCCTCGGCCACGCGGATCGACGGGGCCCGGTGGGTGCCCGCCGTGACGATCGTGCGGTAGAGGTCGTCGACGAAGTCGGCCGCTTCCGGGGTGGAACCCGACGTCACCTTGACGATCGTGGTGACCCGGTGGGTCCGGTCACCGGGGTTGACCCGCTCGGGGCTGTACCCGACGAAGAAGTCGCGGTTGAAGGTCAGGCCCGAGACCGCCTCGAGCACCGGCACGCACCGCTCCTCGGTCGCCCCGGGGTAGACGGTGGACTCGTAGATGACCACGTCTCCGCGACGAAGCGTGCGGGCGATGGCCTCGGTGGCCGACAGCACCGGGGTGAGGTCGGGCTGCTTGAACTCGTCGATGGGCGTCGGGGTCGTCACGATGTAGACGCTCGCGGCGTCCAGGTGCGCCGGGTCGTCGGTGAACCGCAGAGCCGATGCCGCGTCCAGCTCGGCCGCGCTGACCTCCAGGGTGTGGTCTCGCCCGTCGCGCAGCTCCTTGACCCTGGCACTGTCGATGTCGTACCCGATGACCGCCCGGGCCTTGCCGAACTCGACGGCCAGCGGCAGTCCGACGTACCCGAGCCCGACCACCGCGATCACGGCATCCCCGACGTCCGGCAGTGCGGAACTCACCACGTCGGTTCCGACGGCGAGCCGGGATCGTGCTCGGGCGGCCGCACCTGGGCAGACATCTGGCGACGCAGCAGGGGCCCGATGTGGTCGATCGCCGCGTCGTCGACGAGCACCTCGACCGGGTCGAGCGGGGGCACGGAGACCTGGGTGATCAGCGGGTGCCGGCTCGGCGTGCGCCTGCTCGTGCGCACTGAGGAGCACCTCGTGCAGCTTCTCGCCGTGACGCAGCCCGGTGTACTCGATGTCGACGGAGCGATGGGACTCGTCGATGAGCCGACGTGCCACGTCGACGATGCGCACCGGCTCACCCATGTCGAGGACGAGGACGTCCCCCGACTGCCCGATGGCGCCCGACTGGAGCACGAGCTCGCAGGCCTCCGGGATGGTCATGAAGAACCGGGTGACGTCGGGGTGGGTGACGGTGACCGGACCGCCGCGGTCGATCTGGGCACGGAAGGCGTCGAGCACCGAACCGCGCGACCCGAGGACGTTGCCGAACCGCACCGAGATGTAGGGCAGGCCGGTGTCGTGGGCGAACCACGACGTCAGCCGCTCGGACAGCCGCTTGGTCTGGCCGAGGACACTCGTGGCGTCGGCCGCCTTGTCCGTGGAGATGTTCACGAAGTGGCGCACCCCGTGGGCCCTCGCCCGCTGCAGCACGTTGAGGGAGCCGATGACGTTGGTCTTCCAGCCCTCCTCCGGGTAGCGCTCGAGCATCGGCAGGTGCTTGAGCGCCGCGGCGTGGAACACGACGTCCGGGCGGTGCTTGGCGAAGACGTCGTCGAGCGCCGCGGTGTCGCGGATGTCGCACAGCACGAGGTCGTCGCGGTCGAGCAGCCCGGACCCGTAGAGCGCGAGCTGCGCGGCGTGCAGGGCGGACTCGTCACGATCGAGCAGGACGAGCCGGCCAGGTTGCAGCTCGTGCACCTGGCGAGCCAGCTCGGAGCCGATGGATCCACCCGCCCCCGTGACGAGGACGGCCTTGCCGTAGACGTAGTCGGCGATCTCGTGCAGGTCCGTGGTCACCGGGCGGCGGCCGAGGAGGTCGGCAACGTTGAACTCGCGCAGCTTGTCGAGCTCGACCTGCCCTCCGATCATCTCGCGCACCGGCGGCACGACGACCAGCTGGAGCCCCGCCAGCGAGCACTGGTCGGCCAGTGCCTGGATGAACTTCGGCTCGGCCTGGCTGATGGCGAGGACGACCACCTCGGCGCCCGACGCGCGTGCCGCTTCGACGAGGTCGGCACCGGTGCCGAGCACCCGGTGACGCCGCACCCGGAGGAAGCGCTTGTTGGGGTCGTCGTCGACGAACCCGACGATCGTGTAAGGCGGCTCGTCTGCGGTATCGACGAGCCGAGCGACCTGGTGGCCGGCATCCCCAGCGCCGTAGATCAAGGCCCCGGTCGCGCCGGTGGCCTGGCGGTCGCGGTTGCGGATCGCGCGAAAGACCCAGCGCCCCGCGGCCATGAAGAGGAAGGCCAGCGACGGCATCGCGACGGCCAGCCCGCGGGAGAACACCGGTTGGGTGAGGAAGAAGACGACGCCGAGGATGACACTGATACCCGCGACGAGGCTCCCGAGCACCGTGACCTCGTCGAAGCTGCCGATCTTGCTGCGGCCCAGGTAGAGGTGGAAGCGGAAGCCACCGATGATCTGGAGAACGATGGCGGCCACCGTGTAGGCGACGGCCGCTTGCCAGACCCGCTCGGACAGGCTCAGGTCATGGCGAACGAGGAGGAACGCGACCAGGGCGAGCGCCCACGAGAAGGCGTCCCAGCCGATCACGACCAAACGTCTGAGGTACACCGACTCTCGCGACACCTGTCCTCTCCCCCTGCTGCGACGACGAACGAAGTCCCCACCGTAACGACCCGTGAGTGCTTCCCGACTCATACGAATGGCCAATCTACGCTGCTGACTCGGCCATACTTGACCTACAACCATTTGGTTGTATGATTCAGGTTGTGAACGAGAACGACGAGGACGGTGCGGACGCCCTGTTCCACGCGCTCTCCGACCGCACTCGGCGCGACATCCTGCGCCGCGTGCTGGCCGGTGAACACTCGATCACCACCCTGGCGGCGAGCTATGACATGAGCTTCGCCGCCGTCCAGAAACACGTGGCCGTTCTCGAAAGGGCTGGGCTGCTCACCAAGCGACGTCATGGTCGCGAGCAGCTGGCCAGCGGCGACGTGGTGGCGATCCGCTCGGTCGCCTCGATGCTCGACGAGCTCGAGGCAGTCTGGCGGGGACGGATCGCCCGCATCGATGACCTACTCAGCAAGGAGACCTGACATGCCCGTCACCGACATCACCACCGACGTCGACACCCGGACGCTCACCATCACGGCGGAGTTCGCCGCCCCCGTCGCGCGGGTCTGGGCGATGTACGCCGACCCCCGCCAGCTCGAGCAGGTGTGGGGCCCGCCCGAGTACCCCGCGACCTTCGTCGACCACGACCTGCGCCCCGGCACCCGCACGACCTACTACATGACCTCCCCCGAGGGCGAGAAGTTCGCGGGCTACTGGGACATCACCGAGGTCGTGGAGCACCAGCACTTCGCGTTCCTCGACGGTTTCGCCGATTCCGACCTGGCGCCCAACCCCGACCTGCCCGTCTCGACGAACGTCTACTCGTTCACGGAGGTGGACGGCAGCACCCGTGCGGTGTTCTCGGGCACGTACGAGACCGCCGAAGGTCTGCAGACCGTCCTCGACATGGGCATGGTCGAGGGAGCGACGTCCGCGATCAACCAGATCGACGGCTTCCTCACCGGCGCACCTGCCCGCGCCTGACCGGCCGGTGGCCGTTCATGGTCAATTGGGGCCATGGACGGCCTTCGCCGCCCCTCGTACTCTCGATGAGGGCCGACCGGACGACGGTCGCCCGGCCCGCCCGTGGAGGAACCATGCTCGGCGACCACGACAGCATTGCCGTCCTCGCGGTGAAGGACCTGGCCCGCGCCCGGACGTTCTACGAGGACGTCCTCGGCCTCACGAGCCCACGGGAGGTGGCCGACGGCGTGCTGTATGCCGCGGGCTCGGGGACGTTCCTCGTGTACCCGTCGTCGTTCGCGGGCACGAACAAGGCCACGGCGATGTCCTTCCAGATCCCCCAGGACCAGTTCGACGCCGAGGTGGCGACCCTGCGTCAGCGCGGTGTCACCTTCTCGACGTTCGAGGCCGAGGGGCTCACCTGGACCGATGGGGTCGCGTCCTACGGCGACTTCCACAGTGCGTGGTTCGAGGACCCGGACGGCAACGTCCTCAACGTCGAGACGGGCGTGTAGGTCACGCCTTCCTCGCGGACCCGGAGCTTCGACAGCCCCAGATCCGTCCGTCACCCCCGCCGACCGAGGACCGTCCCCTGTTCTACGGTCGGTGCGGGCCACCGACCGTCGGCGGCCCGGACAGGAGAGCGGACCATGACGGACCGGGACACGATCACCGAGGTCATGCGCGCGACGCGCATCGCCGTCCTCACCTACGAGGACGACGAGGGCCGACTGGTCTCGACACCGATGGGAACCCAGGACTTCGAGGATCCCGCCACGGTCTGGTTCATCACCGAGGCCGACAGCGACAAGGTCGCCGCCATCTGCTCGCGACCACGCGTCAACGTGGCGTACGCCTCGGACGCGGGCTGGGTGTCCCTGTCGGGCTCCGCGCGGCTGAACCGGGACCGAGCAAAGCTCGAGCAGCTCTGGGACGCCTCTGCCTCCGCCTTCATGTCGGGTGGGCCCGATGATCCCAACAGCGCCCTCCTCGAGATCACCGGCGACACCGCCCAGGTGTGGGAGTCCCCCGGCAAGGTCGGCTTCCTCGTTCAGCTCGTGAAGGGACTGGTCTCCAAGGAGGACCCCCAGCGCGACGAGGACGCGCCCGTCGTCGACCTCTGATTCGCGGGTGCGGCGGCCGCGGGGTGCGGGGGCGGACGGCATCCGGGGTGCGTGTGGTCGCCTCAGAAGTTGATCATGTGGCCGACGATGCCCTCGACGGCCTCCTTGACCGCCTCGGACAGGGTCGGGTGGGCGAAGACGTTGCGCGCGACCTCGTCGGCCGTGAGGTCCCACTTCTGGGCCAGGGTCAGCACGGGCAGCAGCTCGGTGACGTCCGGGCCGATCATGTGGGCGCCGAGGATCTCGTTGTGCTTCGCGTCGGCGACGATCTTGACGAATCCGACGGAGTCGCCGAGGCCGACCGCCTTGCCGTTGGCGGCGAAGGGGAAGGTCGCCGTCTTGACGTCGTAGCCCTTCTCGCGGGCCTGCGCCTCGGAGTAGCCGAACGAGCCGATCTGCGGGTGGCAGTAGGTGGCCCGCGGGACGAAGTCGTAGTCGACGGGCATCGTGTCGGCACCGGCGATGGTCTCCGCCGCGACGATGCCCTGCGCCTCGGCGACGTGCGCGAGCATCATCTTCCCGGTGCAGTCGCCGATGGCGTAGACGTTGGGGACGTTGGTGCGGCAGTAGTCGTCGATCTCGATGACGCCGCGGTCGGTCACCGTGACACCGGTCGACTCCAGGCCGTAGCCCTCGACGCGGGCCGCGAAGCCGATGGCCGAGAGGAACTTGTCGGCCTCGAGCACCTGCTGGTCACCGCCGGATGCCGGGGAGACCGTCACCTTCACGCCGGAACCGGTGTCCTCGACGGACTCGACCTTGGTGCCGAGCATGACCTTCACGCCGAGCTTCTTGTAGTGCTTGGCGAGCTCCTTGGAGATGTCGGCGTCCTCGGTGGGCACCATGCGGTCGAGGAACTCCACGATCGTCACGTCGACACCGAAGTTCTTCATGACGTAGGCGAACTCGACGCCGATCGCCCCGGAGCCGGCGATGATCATCGAGCCGGGCAGCTCGGGGTCGAGGATCTGCTCCTCGTAGGTCACGACGTTCTGCGACACGGTGACGCCGGGCAGCATCCGGGTCGTCGCACCGGCGCCGATGATCAGGTGGTCGAAGGTCAGCTGGCGGCTCGAGCCGTCGTTGAGCGCGACATCCATCGAGGACGGGCCGGTGAGGGTGCCCCAGCCGTCGATCTCCTCGATCTTGTTCTTCTTCATGAGGAAGTGCACGCCCTTGACGATGCCGTCGGACACCTGGCGCGAGCGCTTGTGCGTGGGCCCGTAGGACATCGTGGCGTCGCCCTCGATGCCGTACTTCGCCTTGTCGTGGGCGAGCAGGTGCGCGAGCTCGGCGTTCTTGATCAGCGCCTTGCTCGGGATGCAGCCGACGTTGAGGCAGACCCCGCCCCAGTACTTCTTCTCGACGACGGCGACCTTCTTCCCCAGCTGGGACGCGCGGATCGCCGCGACGTAACCACCAGGACCAGCACCGAGCACGACGACGTCAAAATCAGCCATGCCTGCCACCCTATCGGCCGGGGCGACGCTCTCAGAGTCCGGGGAACCAGATGCCGATCTCACGCGCTCGGCCGACTCCGGCGAGTCCGAGCCGTGGACGATGTTCTTCTGCACCTTGGCACCCCAGTCGCGGCCGAGGTCTCCGCGGATCGTGCCCGGCAGGGCGGCCGTGGGGTCGGTGGCGCCGGCCAGGGCCCGGAAGCCCGCGATGCACTGCTCCCCCTCGATGACGACGGCGGCCACCTCGCCGGAGGACATGAACTCCACGAGCGGCTCGAAGAAGGGCTTGCCCTCGTGCTCGGCGTAGTGGGCGTGCAGCCGATCGAGGTCGGGCGTCACGACCTGGAGGGCGACGAGGCGGTAGCCCTTGGCCTCGATGCGGCGCAGCACCTCACCGGTGAGGCCGCGGGCGAAACCGTCGGGCTTGACGAGGACGAGAGAGCGTTCGGTGGTCACCCGTCCACCCTAGTGCCGGGTGGTGCCGTCGAGAGGCCGCGCTCAGGCGACGTCGGTCGCGGGCTCGTCGGCTCCCACCAGCTCGCGCTCCGCGACGATGCGGTCGACCTTCATCCCCTGGATGAGGAGCAGCACCCACAGGGCCGTGAACACGATCGCCACCCCGATCATCGCGGTGACGAGCACGGCACTGGCCCACGTGAGGGCCTGGACGATCCACCCGAGCGTGATGCCGTAGGGCCGGCGCATGAGGCCCGAGGAGACCAGGGCGATCAGGGCCAGGCCCAGCCCGACCCACATGAGCCGCTCGCCGTCCTCCGGGCGGCCGTCCGCGATCGCGTTGCCGCGCGCGACGAGGGCGAAGAAGGACAGGATGATGGCCTGCCCGAACAGGACGATCGCGAGCAGCCGGAAGGTGAACTTGCCCTGCCGGCCGTAGAACGGCAGCCGCGTCATCCGCCGGTCTTCCACCGGCGGGTCTCCACGGCGGCCTTGGACTGGGCGAGGCCGGCACCGGTCGCTGCCCGGTAGTGCTTGATCGCGCCGATCAGCTCACCGCGCGACAGCGCCGCGTCGATGGTCTGCTGCACCTCCGGCGACAGCTCCTCGACGGGGGTGAACGTCGTGCCCGTGGTTCCGCGGCTGGCCCGCATGGACGTGACGACCCACCAGATGAGCAGCGCGGCCGCGACGATGAGGAGCAGCTTGAGGAACGGAGGCATGGTCCTAGCGTAGGCGGGCGTCGCCGGCATCCGGTCGGCGCTTGCGGGACGCCGTCTGGTGGGATGGGCGCGTGACCGCCACCGAGCTCATCGAGCCACAGCGACTGCGCCGCGTCGTGCTGGTCGTCGCCGGGCTCAACGTCGGGTACGCCGCGGTCGAGATGAGCGTGGCCCTGGCCATCGGGTCGGTGTCGCTGCTCGCGGACTCCGTCGACTTCCTCGAGGATGCCGCGATCAACCTCCTCATCGCGCTCGCCCTGGGCTGGCCGCTCGCGCGGCGGGCCCTGGCCGGGCACGTCATGGCCGGGATCATCCTCGTGCCTGCCGTCGTGGCCGCGTGGCAGGCCGTCTCGAAGGCGTTCGACCCGCAGCCACCCGACGTGACCCTGCTCATCGTCACGGCCGCCGGCGCCGCCGTCGTCAACACGGTCTGCTCGCTGCTGCTCGTGCGGGTGCGCCACCACGGCGGGTCCCTGAGCGGCGCGGCCTACCTGTCCGCCCGCAACGACGTGGTCGTCAACGTCGCGATCATCGTCATGGCCCTCGTGACGGCCTGGACGGCGTCGGGCTGGCCGGACATCGCGCTCGGCGCCGTCATCGTGCTGGTCAACGGCAAGGCCGCGTGGGAGGTCTGGGAGCTCGCGGGCGAGGAACGCCTGGCCGCTCGTGCCCTTGCCGGCGAGGACCTCGACGACTGAGCCCGCTCACTCGAGCGGCCCGGACCCGGAGTGCAAGGTCCGGGGCCGGGCCCCTCGCGGGACGGGGCTCGTCACCGCTCAGGCACCCAGCGCGGGTGCCTGCACCCCGTTGCCCGTGAGGTTGTCGCACGCGACGTACTGGTCATCGACGCGAGCGATGGAGCACCGGTCCCGGTCGTCGGCGGTGGGTGCCGCCGTTGCTCGGACGATCGGGGGTCCGGGATCCGGGGACGCGAAGGACGGGCCGGCGCTGAGGCCGAGGGTGACGAGCACTGCGGCGGTGGCCGCGAGCGCCCGGGGCAGCGAGTGGGTGTCGGTGTGGGTCTGGGGGTGGAACACGGTGGTCTCCTGGTGACGAGTGGTGCGGATCTGACACGACCACGCTCGTCCCGAGGCACCCCGGCCGGCATGGGGGCCGACCCCTCAGAACTGCCCCCTCACCCCCTCATATCCGGGTGACGTGGCGACCGTGCGGTGCCACACTGCGAGGGTGGCCACTTCGGCCGGTACCGGCCACAGCCAGGGTTTCGTCGGCCGGATCCACGAGCTCGAAGACGATCCGGTCGGTGGTCGACGGCGCGCGTTCGGGGCGCATGGGTGCACTGCTGGTCAGCGGTGACGCGGGGGTCGGCAAGACCAGGCTCGTCGAGTTCGCCACCGCCACGCAGACGGACGGGTCCGGCGGTGACGCGAGACGGCCTCGTCCTGGTCGGCGCCTGTCTGCCGCTGAGCACGATGTCCGTGCCGCTCGCCCCCGTGCGTGCCGCCCTCCGGCGGGCGCCGCCCGAGCTGGGCGCGCCGGCCCTGTCCGGGGCCGCGTCCCAGGAGACGACGGGCCGTGCACCGGTCCTCATCGACGACTGGCTCGAGCGGGTCTGCACCCAGCGACCGGTCGTGCTCGTCGTCGACGACCTCCAGTGGGCCGACGAGAGCACCCTCGACCTGCTCATGTTCGTCCTTGCGGGATCCGCCGAGCGCCGCCTGGCGGTGTTGATGACCCTCCGGTACGGCGAGCTCGGAACGGGCCACCCCCTCAACCGCTGGCTCGCAGACATGCGGCGGATGCCGTGCCTGTCCGAGCTGTCGCTCGGACCTCTCGCCCGGCACGAGACCCGGGACCAGCTCGCGGCGATCCACGGTGTGGCTCCTCATGAGTCCCTCGTGACCGAGGTCTTCACCCGCAGCGGGGGAAACGCGTACCTCAACAGGCTCCTCGTCGAGGCGCTGCCCCCCGGGTCTCGGCACCTCGATTCCGACCTGCCGGGCGACCTGAGGACCGCCGTCCTGCGGCGCGTGGCACCGCCTGCCACCCCCGGCTCGAGAGCTCGTCCGAGTGATCGCGGTCGGTGGCGAGGTGGCCCTCGGCCCCTCCCTCACCCGCGCGGCACGCCTTGCCGGCGTCGACGTGGACGACGCCCCACGCATCCTGCGCGAGGCCGTCGACGCGGGGCTCCTCGACGTCGATGCCCGGGGAGGCTACTGGCTGCACCACCCGCTGCAGGCAGAGGCGCTCGAGGCGGACCTCTCCCCCGAGGAGAGCAGACGGCTCCACGCGGCGTTCGCTGCAGCCGACGAGCACGACCTGGTGGCCGTCCTCAGCGGCACGACGCCGGAGGCCGGCGCGACGGCATCCGCCGTCGTGGAGGCCGTGACGGCGATCGCGGACCACCACCACCGAGCCGGCCACCCGCTCGAGGCCTACCGCTGGGCCCTGCGCGCCGTCGACGCCGGCGAACGCGCCGGGGCGGGCGCGGAGCGGCTGCGGCTGCTCCGCCGGGCGGTCGGCCTGCGCGAGCACCTCAGCGACGTGGAGGAGTCCACGCTCGACCTCCTGCTGCGGCTGCGCGCCACTGCGGCCTCGCTCGGTGCCCACGAGGACGAGCTGGCCGCCGTCGAGGCCGTCCTGGACCTCGTCGACGAGGCCGACAAGCCCCTGCTCGTCGCAGAGCTGCTGGTCCGCCGGGAGCATCTACGCTTCTCCACCGGCCGCGGTTTCCTGCGGGTCGAACCCGCGAGGCGGGCGCTGGACCTGTCAGAGCACGACCTCACCTCGCGAGAGCACGCCTACGCCCTGGCAGAGCTGGCGCACGCGTCACTGTGGCACGAGGCTCCCGATGCGCACGACGTGGCCAGCGCCGCTCTGGACACTGCCGTCGCTGTCGGTGACCCCGCGGCCCTCGCCTACGCGTACGCGGCCGCCGCCATGAGCACGGTGTTCCGTGGAGAGCCCGGGGGTCCCGAGCTCGCCGCCCGCGGGGTGGCGGCGGCGACCGAGGCCCGGGACTGGTGGGGCTTCGTCCACGCGGCCCTGTGGGAGGCCAACGGAACCGCGAGCTGTGTCGAGCCGGCCTACGTCCACGTGCTCCAGAGGCGTCGAGAGGCGCTCGAGGACCTGGGTGCACCCCACCCCTACGTCGCCTGGATGTCGGCCGCCGAGGCGGGGAACTGGCTGGATGCCGGCCACTGGGAGGAGTGCACGGACCGGCTGCGGGTCGCGCTCGGCTCGGACCCCGGCGCCGGCCCCGACGTCCTGACACGCCTCGCCGCAACCCGCCTGGCGGTGCTGCAGGGTCGGCAGGCCGAGGCGGAGTCGCACCTGGCCCGGGCCGAGGAGCTCTTCGCGGACACCACCGACTTCCTCGCCTTCGAGTTCGACGTCGTGCGGGCCATGACCCGCCTGACGGGCGGGGACCCCTCGGGTGCCGTGGACGCCGCCTGGACGGGCGCGACGGCGGCCGGGGTGCCGCCAACGCGGTGCGAGTGGCTCATGCCCCTGGCCGCCCGCGGCCTGGCAGACCTGGCCGACGGTGCCCGGGACCGTGGCGAGCCGCTCGACGACGTGCTGGCTCGCCTGGACGAGCTCGTGGTCCGCTTTCCCCACGTCATCCGGGACGGCGCCTACGAGACAGCGTTCTACACGCGGCAGCTCGAGGGGCTCGACGCGCTCTATGCGGCGGAGGTGGCGCGGTGGTCGACGGTCCCCCGACGAGGCCGACCGGTGGACCGCCGCGGCGGACCTGCTCTCGACGGGACCCTGCCGTGGGATGAGGCGTATGCCGCGTTCCGGGCCGGCGAGGCACGCCTCGTTCGCGGTCAGGGGACCCGCGAGGAGGCGGCAGCCATGCTGCGGCGCGCCCACGCGGTGGCCTCACGCCTGCGGGCCGAACCCGTGCTGCGGGAGACCGCCGACCTCGCCCGGGTGGCGAGGATCCCGTTGGCGGAGGTGACGCCCGCGAGCCCGACGAACGGTGTGGGCGCGTCCGGCCGCCCCTTCGGGATCACCCCCCGTGAGGCCGAGATCCTGGACCACGTCGTGGCGGGCCGCACCTACGGCGAGATCGCGCGGGCACTCTTCCTCAGCGAGAAGACCGTGAGCTCGCACGTGTCGAACCTGCTGCGCAAGACCGGCACGGCGAACCGCGTCGAGCTGGCCCGGCTGGTCCAGCACCGCGAGAACCACCCACTCTGACTCCAGCCCTCGTCCCGGGAGCCGGGGTCAGACGGTGGTGGTGCCGAGCAGCATCCGCACCTCGGCGGCGGTGACGACCGACCCGGTGGCGAGCACTCCCCCGCTGACGCCACCATCGGCATCGGCCATCCCGGCGGCCTGGTCGAGCGCGTCGGGCAGCTCGTCGACGACCGTGACCCGCTGGTCGCCGAACACCTCGATGGCCAGTTCCCCGAGCCGACGCGGTGACATCGCCCGAGGCGAGGTCGTGCGCGTCACGATGACCTCGTCGAGCACGGGCTCGAGCGCCTCGAGGACGCCCACGGCATCCTTGTCCTTCATCACGGCGATGACGCCGACGAGCCGCGCGAAGGTGAACGACTCGGCGATCGCCCGGGCCAGCACCTCGGCACCCGCCGGGTTGTGCGCGGCGTCGACGAGCACGGTCGGGCTGCGGCGCACGATCTCGAGCCGCCCGGGCGAGTCGGCGGTGGCCAACCCCGCGCGCAGCACCTCGATGTCGATCGGCTGCTCTCCCCCACCGAGGAACGCCTCGACGGCCGCGATGGCCACCGCCGCGTTCTGGGCCTGGTGGGTGCCGTGCAGCGGCAGGAACAGGTCGTCGTACTCGGCCGCGAGGCCGCGCACCGAGATCTGCTGCCCCCCGAAGGCGACGTCACGGGCGGTGACGCCGAAGTCGCTGCCCTCGACCACGAGCCGGGCGCCCACCTCGGCGGCGCGCTCGGTGAGCACGTCCACGGCATCCGGCTCGACCTGGAGCCCCATGACGGTGATCGCGTCGGCCTTGATGATGCCGGCCTTCTCGGTCGCGATCGCCTCGATCGTGTCGCCGAGGAAGTGCTGGTGGTCCATCCCGATCGGGGTCACGACGCTCACGGGTGCGTCGACGACGTTCGTCGCGTCCCACGAGCCCCCCATCCCCACCTCCATGACGGCGACGTCGACGGGCAGGTCCGCGAACGCGGCGTACGCGACGGCGACGAGCACCTCGAAGTAGGTCATCGCCGGCCCGCCCTCGATGATCGAGCGCGCGTCGACGATCTCGACGAACGGGATCACCTCGTCGTAGGCCGCGAGGAAGCGCTCGGCATCGACCGGGTGCCCGCCGACCGCGATGCGCTCGAGCATCGAGTGCAGGTGGGGCGAGGTGAACCGCCCGGTGTTGAGGCCGAGCTCGCGCAGGAGCGCCTCGATGATGCGGGCGGTGCTCGTCTTGCCGTTGGTCCCGGTGACGTGGATGACGGGGAAGGTGCGCTGCGGGTCGCCGAGCAGCTCCATGACGGCGCGGATGCGGTCGAGCGAGGGCTCGAGGTCGTGCTCGGGCGCCCGGGAGAGGATCGACGCCTCCACCTCACGCATGCGGCGGGCGAGGACGAGCTGGTGCGCGGCATCGCGCTGGACGGCATCGGGGGCAGGGCTCACCGGCCCATTGTCCCTGACCCGGCGCCGCTCACGTCACACGGCGGAGGTGGCCCCCCGGTCATGAGACCGGAGGACCACCTCGGATGCCGTACGGCTTGGGTCTGGCTCGCGCCTGACCTCAGTCCTTGGCCTTCTTGCAGGCGTTGCCGACGTCCACCGACTCGCCGCGGTCGACGATGACCTCACGCGTCGTGACGACGGTGCCGTCGTTCTTGGTGCACGTGAGGTTCCACGCCTCCTTGATGCCGGTGACGATTGCCGGGTCGGGTGCGCCGAAGACGACCTCGCCGGTCCAGTCGGTGGCCGCGGTGCCGCCCTCGTAGTTCTCCACGACGACGGTGTACGTGCCGGGCTGGGGCTCCAGGAGCACCGCGATCTCCGGGTCGTCCAGGCTGGCAGCCGACGGCCACCGGGTTGCCCTCGGAGTCGAAGACGTAGACGTCCCAGTCGACGGCGGCGTTGGGCCACTGGACGCGGACCTCGGCCCGGGCGTTGTCGTACGTGGGCAGGCCGGTGATGGTGAAGGTGGCCTGCTCCGAGCCGCCCTCGGCCGGGATGCCGGCCGGGTTGGTCAGCGCCTGGCGTCGGCTGGGTCGGGGCGAGCGGGTCACGGCCGTAGCGACCGACGACCTCGGGACGCGTCGACGGGTTGACCGCCCACGAGAACTTGCCGCCCGTGCCCTTCAGCGAGCTGGACAGGTCGTTCTCGTAGGGGATCGGCGCGCCCACGGTGCCGTCGGCCTGCAGCACCGGCGAGGTCATCGCCTGGAACTGCTTGCTCACCGTCAGGGTGCGGCCCGCGGGGGCCGTGCCGGTGATCGTGGAGTGCAGGCCGGCATCCAGCGTGGCCTCGGCCATCCGGTAGTAGGCCTCGCGGTTGCCACCCTGGCCGGCGCCCGCAGCGGGCTCCAGGCCGAGGTACTCGGCGACGACGGCGTCCTCGTAGGCCGGGTGGAAGCCGTCCGGCCCGATCTCGAAGGTGAACCCGAGCCCACCGGTCTGCCAGTAGCTCCAGTCCTCGACCGACCCGGAGGTGTCGTAGAGCTGGAAGGAGGCCTGGTTGGTGTAGTCGTTCGTCGTCGGTCATCGACGCACCGAGCGCCTTGTAGGCCGGCTCGTCGGGCGAGTAGCCCGTGGAGAGCAGCGACGGCGGGCGCAGCACGAGGTTGCTGTACGTGTGGTTGGTGATGAGGTTGGTGACCTGGCGGCTCGAGATGAGCTGCTTGATGTTGTCGACCTCGGGGGTGTCGCCGGGGGCGTCACCGCGGTAGGTGTCGCTGCGGTAGTTCGTGCTCGCGCCCGGACCGCCCCAGAAACCGGGGTAGTTGCGGTTGGGGTCGGTGCCCCGCTCGCGCCCGGCCGGGTTGGCGGCGCAGGTGCCTCCGAGGAACGCCGCGGTGGTGAAGGCCGAGATCGAGCAGTTCTTGCGCTTCATCTCGTAGTCGAAGCGGGAGAAGTTGCCGAGCGGGGCCGCGGAGCGGCTGATGTGGAAGCCGTCGACGTTGACGACCGGCACGATGATGGTGCGGCTGTTGGCCACGATGTTGGTCGTGCGGGCGTCACTGCCGTTGTTGGTCAGCAGGTCGTAGGCGAACTCCATCGAGTGCTCGACCGACGGCCACTCGCGGGCGTGGTGGGCGCCCATCATGAGGAAGACCGGCTTGCCGTCGTCGACGTTCGCGGCGTTGGTCGTGATCTCGATGCCGCGCACCTGGCGGCCCTCGACGCTCAGGTTGGGGAGCGTGATCTTCCGAACGAGCTTCGGGTAGTCCTTGGCCAGCTGGTCGAGCTCGGCGTTGATCTCGTCGAGCGTGCGGTAGGAGGTGCTGCCGCTCGGCAGCCCGGACTCCGCGACGGCTGCGGCGTAGGCCTGGTCAGCGGCGCGGGCCTGCCTCATGGTCGCGGCGAGGTCGGCGTCCTCGACGCGCCAGGTGAAGCCGGCGGCGCGCAGCTTGGCGGCGTCGGACTTGCCGTGGAGGATGACCTCGACGCCGGTGTCGTCACCGTGCTCGGTGGTGTCGAGCCCGAGCTCGTTGACCTTCGTGCGGTCTGCCTGGCTCTTGGCCAGGACGTGGACGACCTGGACCTTCTCTTCGGGTGCCTTGGGCGCGGCGGCCGAGAATCCGGCTCCGGCCAGCACCACCGCGGCGGCCAGGGCCCCCGCGACGGGTAGGCGATGGGATCTGACAAGGGCTGACTTCATCGGCTGCTCCTCGATGGGGTGGTGCCGCTGTGGACGGCGACGCCGAGGCTAGCCCACAGGAACGCGCGAGACGAGGATCCCGGGTGATGAATCTTTCAACGGATGCCGGTCAGCGCCTCACGATCCGCACGCGGGCCGGGAAGCGCTCCCCCACGATCACCTCGGTGACGTCCTCGGCATCCCGGTCGAGGAGGTCGAGGTCAGGGGTCACGGACAGGTGTTCGGTGAGCGTCTCACCCGTGATCAGGTCGCGGTGGTTCAGCACCGCCCGGTAGATGAACTCGGCACCCGTGATCTCCAGCCCGATCCGGTCCGAGACCTCCAGCCCCGCATCGCGACGCGCCTGCTGCACGGCCCGGACGAGGTCGCGGGCGGTGCCCTCGAGCTCGAGCTCGGTGGTGACGTCCGTGTCGAGCACGACGAAGCCCCCACCGGGCAGCATCGCGGTCGCGTGCGACCCGGCCTGCTCGGCGTCGACGACCGTCTCGACGAGGTACTCACCGTCGATCAGGGCGAGACCACCCGAGGTCACCGTGCCGTCCTCGGCCACCGACCAGTCGCCGGTCTTGCTCCCCTTGATGGCGGCCTGCACGTCGCGGCCCAGCCTCGGCCCGGCAACCCGGGCGTTGACGACGAGCCGCTGGCTGATGCCGAAGTCGGACCCGTGGGCGTCGGCGACGTCGAGCACCGTGACGGCCTTGACGTTGAGCTCGTCGGCGATGATGCCGGCAAAGGGCCGAAGGCCGTCCGGGACACCGGTGACGACCGTGAGCTCGGGCAGCGGAAGGCGCACGCGCAGCTTCTCGGCCTTGCGCAGCGAGGAGCCCGTGGAGCACACGGCGCGCACGGCATCCATCGCGGTGACGAGGTCGTCGTCGGCCGGGAGCTGCGAGGCGTCCGGCCAGTCGGTGAGGTGCACCGAGCGGCCACCCGTGAGCCCGCGCCAGATCTCCTCGGTGACGAGCGGCAGGAGCGGCGCTGCGACCGCGGGTGAGCACCTCGAGCGTCGTGTAGAGCGTGTCGAACGCCGCGTGCGTGGCAGCGGAGTCACCGGAACCGGTGTCCCAGAAACGTTCCCGCGAACGGCGGATGTACCAGTTGGTCATCGCGTCGACGAACTGGCGCACCGACTCGCAGGCGCCGGGGATGTCGTAGGCGTCCATCTGGCCCTGCACGGTCCCCACGAGGGTGCGCAGCTTGGCGAGCAGGTAGCGGTCGAGCGGGTCGGTCGAGGCCGTCGACCACTGCGCCGTGTACCCCGCTCCCCCGTTCGCCGCGTTCGCGTACAGGCTGAAGAAGTACCAGCTGTTCCACAGCGGGATGAGCACCTGGCGCACGCCCTCGCGGATGCCCTCCTCGGTGACCACGAGGTTGCTGCCGCGCAGGATGCCGCTCGACATGAGGAACCAGCGCATCGCGTCGGCGCCGTCACGGTTGAACACCTCGGTGACGTCGGGGTAGTTCTTCAGCGACTTGCTCATCTTCTGGCCGTCGCTGCCGAGGACGATGCCGTGGCTGACGCACGACGAGAACGCCGGGCGGTCGAACAGCGCCGTCGCGAGCACGTGCAGCGTGTAGAACCAGCCCCGCGTCTGCCCGATGTACTCGACGATGAAGTCGCCGGGGAAGTGGTGCTCGAACCAGTCGGCGTTCTCGAACGGGTAGTGCACCTGGGCGAACGACATCGAACCCGAGTCGAACCACACGTCGAGGACGTCCTCGACGCGGCGCATCGTGGAGTTGCCGGTCGGGTCGTCGGGGTTGGGGCGGGTCAGGTGGTCGACGAAGGGCCGGTGGAGGTCGGGCTCGCCGTGCTCGTTCAGCGGCAGGCGCCCGAAGTCGCGCTCGAGCTCGGCGAACGAGCCGTAGACGTCGATGCGCGGGTGGGCCGGGTCGTCCGATCGCCACACCGGGATCGGGCTGCCCCAGAACCGGTTCCGGGAGATCGACCAGTCACGGGCGTTCTCGAGCCACTTGCCGAACTGGCCGTCCTTGACGTGCTCGGGCACCCAGGTGATCTCCTGGTTGAGCTCGACCATGCGGTCCTTGAACGCGGTCACCTCGACGAACCACGACGAGACCGCCATGTAGATGAGGGGCTCGCGGCAGCGCCAGCAGTGCGGGTAGGAGTGGTCGTAGGTCTCGCGGCGCAGCAGGACGGTGCCGTCGGTGACGGACGCCCGCTCGCCCTCGCCGTGGGTGGCTGCCTTGAGGTGCTCGATGATGAGCGCGTTCGCGTCGAAGACGTGCAGGCCCTCGTAGTCGTTGACCGGGAACGTGAAGCGGCCGTCCGGCCCCACGGGCACGACCGGCGCGATGGCGTGCTGGTCGGTGAGCTGCTTGTCCTCCTCACCGAAGGCGGGCGCGATGTGCACGATGCCCGTGCCGTCCTCGGTCGTCACGTAGTCGGCGGCCAGCACGACGTGCGAGTTGGCGTGGCCGACGTAGTAGGAGAACGGCGGCGTGTACGAACGGCCGACGAGGTCCGCGCCCTTGAGCCGCTCGACGACCCGCTCCCCCACGTCGTCGCCCAGCTCGCGCGCGTACGCGGCCAGGCGAGCCTCGGCCAGCAGGTAGCGCTCGGTGCGACCCGAGAACTCCGACTCCACGACGACGTAGTCGATGTCGGGGCGCACGGCCATCGCGAGGTTGCTCGGCAGGGTCCACGGGGTCGTCGTCCAGATGAGGGCGAGCTCACCGGTCTCGAGCCGGTAGCCCACGGTGACGGCCGGGTCCTGCCGGTTCTTGTAGACCTCCTCGTCCATCCGCAGCTCGTGGTTGGACAGCGGCGTCTGGTCGTTCCAGCAGTAGGGCAGGCAGCGGAAGCCCTCGTAGACCAGCCCCTTGTCGTAGAGCGTCTTGAACGCCCACAGCACCGACTCCATGAAGGTCGGGTTCAGCGTCTTGTAGTCGTTGTCGAAGTCGACCCAGCGGGCCTGGCGGGTGACGTAGTCCTGCCAGTCGCCGGTGTACTTCATGACCGACTCGCGGCACTTGGCGTTGAAGGTCTCGATCCCGATCTCGAGGATCTCCTCCTTGGTCTTGATGCCGAGCTGGCTCATCGCCTCGAGCTCGGCGGGCAGCCCGTGGGTGTCCCAGCCGAAGCGGCGCTCGACGTGCTTGCCGCGCATCGTCTCGTAGCGGGGGACGATGTCCTTGACGTAGCCGGTGAGCAGGTGGCCGTAGTGCGGCAGTCCGTTGGCGAAGGGCGGGCCGTCGTAGAAGACGAACTCGTTCGCCCCGTCCTCGCCGGTCGGCCGGTTGGCGACCGACGCCGCGAAGGTGTCGTCGGCGGCCCAGTGGGCGAGCACGGCATCCTCGATGTGGGGGAACCTCGGGCTCGCGGGCACGCCGAACGCGGCGCCGGTGTGCTCGCCGGTGGTGGACACCTTGGGGTACGTCATGGGTGCTGCTCCTGCGTCGTCGACTCGTCGTGCTCGGGACGAGGACGAGGGCGACGCCACGGCATCCGGACCTCGGATGCCGGGTGCGTGACCACCGCGGTACCACCTCGCTTGCCGCCCCGACCGCTACGTCATCTCCGGCCGGGCGACCGCTCTTGTGCCAGGTCGTGACGTGACCCGGACGTCCGGTTCTAGTGAGGACCTCCACGACGGATGCCGTGGACGTCCCGTTCTTCCGGAAGGCTCGCCGCTGATGACGGCTCGAACGCCTGCGCCGATGATACCCGGCGAGTGGAGTCGGGAGGGTCACGGGCGTGGTCACGGCGTCGCCGGACCTGCCACTGACGCGGTACAGTCCTGAGGTCGCCCTCCGGGGCGGCACCCACACGCACCTGTTCGGGGGAAGCCGGTCCAAGTCCGGCACTGTCCCGCAGCCGTGGGTCGCGACCTCACCGTCGCGGCAAGTCGGAGTGCCCGACAGGTGCGAGCGGCTCCATTTCACCCGTCGAGGATCGCGGGACGGAGCCCGAGTGACCGGGTTCTCCTCGGTGGTTCGGGCATCACGTCACGAACCGCTCAGGAGAGGCACCGATGTCCACCCCCACCACTGCCCGGGGCGCCGTGTTGCGCCGTGCCGGCACCCTGTTCGCCGCCGCGGCCCTCGTCGCGGCCCCGGCCGCCGCCGTGCTGGCCCCCAGCGCCGCGATGGCCGCGAGCACCGACCCGACCCTCGTCGGCGCGCACTACCTCCAGCAGCAGCTCGCTGCCGGCGGGCACCACTTCTCGGTCACCTTCGACGGGGTCGACTACCCCGACCACGGCGTGACCGCGGATGCCGTGCTCGCCCTCGCCGCTGCCGGCACCGCCCAGGACGAGGCCGCCCTCGCGACCGCGTGGCTCGCGGACGACGTCGTCGGCTACATCGGCTTCGGCGACCCCAAGCCGAGATCTCCGCCGGCTCGACCGCCAAGCTGCTCAACGTCGCGCTCGCCCAGGGCATCGACCCCACCGACTTCGGTGGCTACGACCTCGCTCGACGATCTGCAGGCAGCCGTCGGAGCAGCCGAGCGGCCGCTTCTCCGACCAGTCCGGCGCTACGGCGACCTGACTACCAACACCTTCGGCCAGTCCTTCGCCCTCATCGGGCTCGACCGCGCGGGTGAGCCGGTCAGCGACGCCGCCCGCGCCTACCTGCTCGCCCAGCAGTGCCCCGGCGGCGGCTTCCAGCTCTACATGAGCGACGCCGGCTGCACGAGTGACGACTCTGCTGACCCGGATGCCACCGCGATGGCCGTGCAGGCCCTGATCGCCGTCGGTGGCGCGTCCACCGAGGCCGGCGAGGGCCTGGACTACCTCGCCTCCCGCCAGGACGCCGCCGGTGGCGTCGGGGGCGGCGGCCCCCAGTCGGGCGTCAACGCCAACAGCACCGGTCTCGCCGGCCAGGCGTTCCTCGCCGGTGGCCGCACCGCCCAGGCCCGGGCAGCGCGTCACGTTCCTCACCTCCCTGCAGTACGGCTGCGACTTCCCCGTCGCCCTCCGCGGCGGAATCGCCTATGACGCAGCCGCATTCGCTGCGACCAAGGCTGACGGCGCCGCGGCTGCACCCATCGACCAGGACCGTCGCTCGACGTCGCAGGCCACTGCTCGCCCTCGCCGGCACCCCGCTGGCCTCGGTGACCGCAGACGGTGCGGATGCCGTCGCCCCCGCCCTCACGTGCACCACCCCGACGCCCAGCACCACCACGACGGTGTCGGCGACGTCGACCCCGACTGTCTCCACGTCGGCGAGCACCACGCCGCGGCCCACGACGTCCACGTCGAGCGTCCCCACGACGGCGCCCGGGAGCTCCGACCCGACCGGTTCCGGCGACGACACGACGACGGCCGGCGGCTCGGACGGCTCCGCCTCCGGCCCGACCGGGTCACTCGCCCAGACCGGCAGTGACCTGCTGCTCCCGGTGGGCCTCGGCCTCGCGCTCGTCGTCGTCGGTGGCATCGTCGTCGCGGCCACCCGCCGCCAGGGGGCGCACCGCTGATGCGCTCCGCCTCAGCACACGGGCTTCTTCGGCGCCTCGCCGGCACCGCCGCGGCATCCGGTCTGGCCCTGGCCGGCCTGGTCGTCGCGGCGGCCCCGGCGAGCGCCGCGGCCTGCTCGGGCACGTCCGGGGTCACCGTCGTCGTCGACACCGGCGGGTCGATCAGCACCCGGTGCGCCTCGGGAGACCCGTCCTCGGCCTGGAAGGCGCTGACGGCCGCCGGGTTCGGAACGACTCCGGTGCAGACCTTCCCGGGCGCCCTGTGCCAGATCAACGGCTACCCCGACACCTCCTGCGTGCGGATGCCTCCCGCCAGCGCCTACTGGGCGTTCTTCCACGCCAAGGCCGGTGGCAGCTGGACCTACAGCTCGAGCGGCGTCTCGAGCTACAACCCCGCACCCGGCACCGTCGTCGGCTTCAAGTTCGGCTCCGGTGGTCAGCCGGGCATCGCGCCACCCGCACCGAAGGCCACGAGCCAGCCCGCGCCCACGACGGCCAAGCCCAAGCCGACGACCGCCGCACCCAAGCCGACCTCGAAGCCGGCCACCACGAAGCCCGCGGCCACCACGTCGGGGACCTCGACGTCGGGGTCCGGCACGTCCACCGGTTCCACCCAGAAGTCGGGTCCGGGCGCCACCACGGCGCCGGCCAAGCCGTCCGCCACGACGAAGGCGACGGCATCCGCGACACCCAGCGCGACGGCATCCGCCAGCGGTTCAGCGAGCCCGGAACCAACGGGCAGTGCGAGCACCGAGGCGTCGGCCACACCGCTGGCCGCCGAGCCCACCGCGGGCACGGATGACGGGTCGTCCGGCCTCGGAACGCTGCTCGCGGGTGGTGCCCTCGTGGCGATCGTCGCCGGCGGCGCCGGCTGGGCTGCGTGGAGACGGCGCGTCTGACGCGATGATGGTCCGATGAGCCCCACCCTCCCCCGCGCGGTGCACCCGGCCGCGTGGTGGGGGTGGGCTCTCGGGATGGCCGTGGCGGTGAGCATGACGACCAACCCGCTCCTGCTCCTGCTGGCCCTCGCGGTCGTCTCGCTGGTCGTCGCGGCCCGCCGGGGTTCCTCACCGTGGGCGCGGGCCTTCCGCCTCTACCTGTGGCTGGGCCTGGCCATCATCGTGATCCGCGTCGTGCTGCACGTGCTCGTCGGGCTGAAGTTCGGCGAGATCGTGCTGTTCACCCTTCCCGAGGTGACGCTCCCGTCGTGGGCGGCCGGCATCCAGCTCGGCGGCACGGTCTACCTCGAAGGGCTGCTCGCCGCCGCCCTGCAGGGCCTGCGGCTGGCCGTCATGATCGCGTGCATCGGGGCCGCGAACGCCCTGGCCAACCCGAAGCGCCTCCTGCGTGCCATGCCGGCCGCGCTGCACGAGATCGGTTCTGCCGTCGTCGTGTCGGTGTCCGTCGCGCCCCAGCTCGCCGAGAGCGTGCAACGGGTGCGCCGGGCCCGCCAGCTGCGCGGGGACACGCGCCGCGGCATCCGGTCGGTGCCCGCGATCGCCCTCCCGGTGCTGGAGGACACCCTCGAGCGCTCGCTCATGCTGGCCGCCGCGATGGACTCGCGGGGGTACGGGCGGGCCGGGGCGGCGCCGCGGGGCCAGCGCCTGCTGACGGGTGCGCTGACCCTCGGGGGGCTGCTCGCGAGCGCCGTCGGCATCTACGGGGTGCTCGACTCGACGACCCCGGCCGTGATGGGGACGCCGACGCTGCTCGCCGGGCTCGGGCTGTCCGCACTGGGGCTGTGGCTCGGCGGCCGGCACGTCCCGCGCACCACGTACCGGCCCGACCCGTGGCTGGGGGCCGAGTGGGTCGTCATCACGTGCGGGGTGGTCGCGGCCGCGGTGTTCGTCGTCCTGTCGCGGGTTTCGCCCAGCGGGCTCTCGATGCCGCTGACGCCGCTGGGCGTGCCGCCGCTGCCGATCGCGGCGGTGCTCGGCCTGCTCGTCGGTGCGCTCCCTGCCTACCTGACGCCCGAGCCGCCGCGTCCCTCGTCACGGACGCCTCGGCGCGGGGCGCGAGAGGTGGTGGGCTCTCGTGGATGAGCACGCGATCGCGCTGTCGCGGGTCTCCGTGACGATGCCCGGGGCCGAGTCGCCGGTGCTGCGCGACATCGACCTGACGATCGAGGAGGGTGAGCTCGCGCTCGTCGTCGGGCGCACCGGGTCGGGCAAGTCGACCCTGCTCGGCGCGATCTGCGGGCGGGTGCCGCACTTCACCGGCGGCACGCTCACGGGGCACGTGCGGCTGCACGGCCGCGACACCCGCGACCACCGACCCCGCGACCTCGCCGACCTCGTGGGCGTCGTCGGTCAGGACCCCCTGGCCGGGTTCGTCACCGACACGGTGGAGGAGGAGCTCGCCTACGGCATGGAGCAGCTCGGGCTGTCGCCGTCGACGATGCGCAAGCGGGTCGAGGAGACGCTCGACCTGCTCGGCATCGCGGAGCTGCGCGACGCCGCCCTGCGCGAGCTGTCCGGCGGTCAGCAGCAGCGGGTCGCGATCGGGTCGGTGCTCACGGCGCACCCCCGGGTCATCGTGCTCGACGAGCCGACGTCGGCCCTGGACCCGACCGGCGCCGAGGAGGTCCTCGCGACGATCACCCGTCTCGTGCACGACCTCGCGGTCACCGTCGTCGTGGCCGAGCACCGCGTCGAACGGGTGCTGCACTACGCCGACACGGTCGTGCACGTGTCGTCGGACGGCACGGTGTCGTCGGGGACACCCGCCGAGATGATGGTCTCCAGCGACATCGCCTCCCCCGTCGTCGAGCTCGGTCGGTATGCCGGGTGGTCGCCGCTGCCGCTGTCGGTGCGAGATGCCCGTCGGGCTGCTGTCGACCTGCGCGCCCGACTCACCACCACCTTGTCCACGTCCCCAGATCGACCAACAGGTCACTCGGGGGACGTCGTGCTGAGCGCCAAGGACGTCATCGTGCGGCACCCGGGCGACGTCCTCGCCGTCGCGAAGGTCTCGCTCGACCTGCGCGCCGGCGAGGTCACCGCGGTCATGGGACGCAACGGCTGTGGCAAGTCGTCCCTCCTGTGGGCGATGCAGGGCAGCGGCGAGCTGACGTCGGGGACCGTGCGAGCGGCATCCGCGATGGTCGACCCACGAAGCCTGGATGCCGGGGAGCGCCGCTCGCTCGTCGGTCTCGTCCCACAGTCGGCGGCCGACCTGCTCTACCTCGACACCGTGGGTGGGGAGTGCGAGCAGGCCGACCGCGAGAGCGGCACGCCCGCGGGCACCTGTGCCAGCCTGCTCGCCCAGGTGGCGCCCGGCATCCCGGCCGACCGGCATCCTCGCGACCTGTCCGAGGGTCAGAAGCTCGCGCTCGTGCTCGCCGTCCAGCTGACGGCCGACCCCCCGGTGCTCCTGCTCGACGAGCCGACCCGCGGGCTCGACCCCACCGCCAAGGCCGTGCTGAGCGGCGTGCTGCGTGAGCTCGCCTCCCGGGGACGCTCGGTCGTCGTCGCCACGCACGACGTCGAGTTCGTCGCCGAGTGCGCCGACCGGGTGGTCGTCATGGCGGCCGGGGAGATCGTGGCCGACGGGCCGACGGCCGAGGTGGTGGTGTCCTCGCCGGCGTTCGCGCCACAGGTCTCGAAGGTGACCGGGCCGGGCCCGTGGCTCACCGTGGGGGACGTGCGCAGGGCCCTGGTCGGGGGGATGCCGTGAGCCGCCGGACCCGCGCCCTCGCCCTGCGCCCCCGATCGACCACCGCCATCACCCTGGTCTCGGTCGCCGGCCTGGCGGCGTTCTGCTGGCCGCTCCTCGTGTCGCCGGAGTCGGGCCTGGCCCACGGCACCGACGCGCCACTCGTCTTCGCGCTCGTGCTGCCCATGCTGCTCGCCGTCGTCCTCGCCGAGATCAGCGAAGGTGGCATGGACGTCAAGGCGGTCGCCATGCTCGGCGTGCTCGCGGCCATCGGAGCGGCCCTGCGCCCCCTCGGGGCCGGAACGGCCGGGCTCGAGACCGTCTTCTTCCTCCTCGTGCTGGGCGGGCGGGTGTTCGGGGCCGGGTTCGGCTTCGTCCTCGGCGCCACGACCCTGTTCGCCTCGGCGCTGGTCACCGGGGGGGTCGGGCCCTGGCTGCCGTTCCAGATGCTCGGTGCCGCCTGGGTCGGCTGGGGAGCCGGCCTGCTGCCGCCGCTTCGCGGCAAGGCGGAGGTCGTGATGCTGGCGGGCTACGGCGCCGTCGCAGGGCTGGGGTACGGGTTGCTGCTGAACCTCTCGTTCTGGCCCTTCACCACCGGGATGACCGGCGAGCTGTCCTTCGTCGCCGGTGCCCCGGTGGTCGAGAACCTGCACACGCTTCCTCGTCTTCACGTTGGCGACGAGCCTGGGCTGGGACATCGGGCGCGCCATCACCACCGCCGTTCTCGTGCTCATCACCGGGCGTGCCGTGCTCGGCTCGCTGCGTCGGGCGGCGCGCCGCGCGGCCTTCGAGGAGCCGGTGACCTTCTCCGAACCGACTCCCGGAACCGGCGCCACCCCCGCCATGACGACACCCCCGGACGTGGCACGATCGAGCGCATGAGCAACCTCGACCTGAACCGCGATGCCGCCTGGCTGAGCCGCGAAGAACTCGATGCGGCCCGCGAGAAGCTGCCGATCCTCTACGTGGATGCCGTGCCGGTTCGGGTCGACGACCGTGGCGCCGTGGCCGCCGTCGGCGTGCTGCTCCGCCTGGGCCCCGAGGGTGAGGTCGGCCGCGAGCTCGTGTCCGGGCGGGTGCTGCACCACGAGCGGGTGCGCGACGCACTCCTGCGCCACATCGAGAAGGACCTCGGCCCGATGGCGCTGCCCCGCATCCCCGCCAGCCCGCAGCCGTTCACGGTGGCCGAGTACTTCCCCACCCCCGGCGTCACCCCGTTCCACGATCCGCGCCAGCACGCGGTGTCCCTGGCGTTCGTCGTGCCGGTCGCCGGTGACTGCGCCCCGCAGCACGACTCGCTCGACCTGACCTGGCTCACGCCCGAGCAGGCCCTGGACCCCGGCCTGCAGGCCGAGATGGACCGTGGGCACGGCGTGCTCCTGCGGCAGGCCCTGGCCCACCTCGGCCACTCCGTCTGAGCACGCGCCAACGCGGGGTCAGCCGGTGAACTCGTCCCGGGTTCGCGTCATGTCGTGGTGGTCGGCGGCGTGGGCCTCCTCCGGCGTCGGGGCCAGGCCGCCGAGGCGCGCGGGCAGGTAGCGCAGGTCCTCGCCGTGCAGGGTCGGGTAGGCCGCCTGCTGGGCGTCGAGCTGGGCCTGCATCGCCGCCTTGAGGCGGGCCGTGGCCGCGGTGACGTCCTCACGCCGCGCGATCTCCAGCGGCTCACCGACGGTGATGCTGACCGGGATCCGCGACACCGGTCGCATGTGCTTGGGCAGGTTCTTGGTCCACACCCGCTGCCCACCCCAGATCGTGACGGGGAGCACCGGCACCCCGGCGACCTGGGCCATCTTCACGGCCCCCGGCTTGAACTCCTTGAGCTCGAAGGACCGCGACATCGTCGCCTCGGGGAAGACGCCGACGATCTCGCCCGCCCGCAGCGCCCGGATGGCGGCCGCGAACGCCTCCCCACCCTTGTGCCGGTCGACCGGGATGTGGCCCATGCCCCGCATGAGCGGCCCGGTCACCCGGTGCGAGAACACCGACTTCTTGGCCATGAAGCGCACGTAGCGCCGGTGCGGCCAGGCCGGCAGCCCGGCGTACATGAAGTCGAGGTAGGAGGTGTGGTTGATCGCCATGATCGCGCCCCCGACCGCGGGCACGTGCTCCTCGCCGGTGAGGGTGAAGCGGGTGCCCTGGACGAAGAACAACGTCCTGACGGCCGAGATGACAGGCCGGTACACGGGGTCTTTCATGGGGCTCACCCTAGGCCAGAGTCGCCACCGGCTCGATGCCGTGCCGCCGCGACCACCGGATGCCGGCCCGCCGCCCCCGGTCTGGGAGGATGGCGCCCATGACCGAGCCCCTTTCGCTGTTCCGTGCTGCCTCCGTGCCGGAGAGGCCGTCCCTGGACGGCCTCGAGGACAAGTGGGCCGCGGTATGGCAGGAGCAGGACACCTACGCCTTCGACCGCGAGGCGGCGCTCGCCGGCCCCCGCGAGGCGGTGTTCGCCATCGACACCCCGCCGCCGACGGCGTCCGGGTCGCTGCACATGGGGCACGTCTTCAGCTACACCCACACCGACTGCGTGGCCCGCTACAAGCGGATGGCCGGGTTCAACGTCTTCTACCCCATCGGGTGGGACGACAACGGCCTGCCGACCGAGAAGCGGGTGCAGAACTACTACGGCGTGCGCGGCGACGCCGCCCTGCACCACGACCCCGACTTCGTGCCGCCGTTCCGCGGTGACGCCAAGAGCACCAAGGCGGCCGACGAGGTGCCGATCTCGCGGCAGAACTTCATCGAGCTGTGCGACGAGCTGACGGTCAAGGACGAGGAGGCGTTCGAGTCGCTGTTCCGCCGCATCGGCCACAGCTACGACTGGTCGATCACGTACCGCACCATCGACGACCACTCGCGGGCCACGGCCCAGCAGGCCTTCCTGCGCAACCTCGCCCGCGGTGAGGCCTACCAGGCCGAGGCGCCCGGGCTGTGGGACGTCACGTTCCAGACCGCCGTGGCCCAGGCCGAGCTCGAGGCGCGCGACTACCCCGGCCACTACCACCGCATCGCGTTCCACGGCCCGAACGGCCCCGTGCACATCGAGACGACCCGCCCCGAGCTGATCCCCAGCTGCGTGGCCCTCATCGCCCACCCCGACGACGAGCGCTACCAGGGACTGTTCGGCACGACCGTGACGACCCCGTTGTTCGGTGTCGAGGTGCCGGTGCTCGCCCACCGGGGCGCCGAGATGGACAAGGGCGCCGGCATCGCGATGTGCTGCACGTTCGGCGACCTCACCGACGTCATCTGGTGGCGCGAGCTGCAGCTGCCGACCCGCTCGGTGATCACGCGCAGCGGCCGGCTGCAGACCGAGACCCCGGCGTGGCTCGAGGGCACCGACCGGCGAGGGCCTCTACGCCGAGCAGCTCGCCGGCAAGACCCCGTTCGGTGCGCGAGCGGCGCTCGTCGACGCCCTGCGGGCCTCGGGAGACCTCGACGGCGAGCCGACTCCGACCCAGCGCATGGCGAACTTCTACGAGCGCGGCGAGAAGCCGCTCGAGATCGTCACCTCCCGCCAGTGGTACATCAGGAACGGCGGCCGCGACGCCGAGCTCAACGCCGCCCTGATCGCGCGCGGCGAGGAGATCGACTTCCACCCCGCGTTCATGCGCAGCCGCTACGCGAACTGGGTCGAGCGGCCTCAACGGCGACTGGCTCGTCTCCCGCCAGCGCTTCTTCGGCGTGCCGATCCCGGTCTGGTACCCGCTCGACGCCGACGGCGAGGCCATCTACGACACCCCGATCGTCCCCGAGGAGTCAGCCCTCCCGGTCGACCCGGCGGCCAACCCTCCGGTCGGCTACACCGAGGACCAGCGCGGCGTGCCCGGTGGCTTCGTCGGCGACCCCGACGTCCTCGACACGTGGGCCACCTCCTCGCTCAGCCCCCAGATCGCGGGTGGGTGGCGCAACGCCGACGGCACCGGGACCGACCCCCTGTTCGAGAAGGTCTTCCCGATGGACGTGCGCCCGCAGGGCCACGACATCATCCGCACGTGGCTGTTCTCCACCGTCGTGCGCGCCCACTTCGAGCACGGCACCGTGCCGTGGACCGACGCCGCGATCAGCGGCTGGATCCTCGACCCCGACCGCAAGAAGATGGCCAAGTCGCGCGGCAACGTCGTCACCCCTGAGGACGTCCTCAAGGAGCACAGCGCGGATGCCGTGCGCTACTGGGCGGCCAGCGGTCGCCTCGGCACGGACGCGGCCTACGACACGGGCCAGATCAAGGTCGGCCGCCGCCTGGCCATCAAGGTGCTCAACGCGAGCAAGTTCGCGCTGTCGTTCGGGTCGGTGGACGGGGACCTCGCCTCTCAGGTCACCGAGCCGATCGACCTGTCGCTGCTCGCCGGCCTGCGCGAGGTCGTCGCCAAGGCCACGGCGGGCTACGAGGCCTGGGACTTCACCCGCGCCCTCGAGGTGACCGAGCAGTGGTTCTGGTCGTTCTGCGACGACTACCTCGAGCTCGTCAAGGACCGCGCCTACGGCGCGCAGGGTGAGCGAGGCCGCGGCATCCGCCCGTGCGACGCTGCGCATCGCGCTCGACGTCGTGCTGCGCCTGTTCGCCCCGATCCTCCCCTACGTCACCGAGGAGGTCTGGTCGTGGACCCACGACGGCTCGGTGCACCGCACCACGTGGCCGACCGTCGACGAGGTGCCGGCCGGGGGCGACCCCGCGGTGCTCGGGTCCGTCGGCGCGGCCCTGGCCGTCGTGCGCAAGGCGAAGTCCGAGGCGAAGGTCGGCATGCGCGCCGAGGTGCCGTCGATGACCCTCGTCGGGCCGGATGCCGTGCTCGCTCACGTGCGCAGCGCCGAAGGTGACCTCCGCGCGGCCGGCAAGCTCACCGGCATCCTCGAGTTCGCTGACGGCGACGAGGTGTCGGCGCGGGACATCGAGCTCGTGGCAGTCGCCAAGCCCACCGCCTGAGCAACACTCGCGACCTCTTGCGATCCACCCACCCCGCTGGCCCGGATCCGGACCGCTTCAGGTGGGCGGATCGCACAGTCAGGTCGCGGGTCAGGCGGGGGCGGCACCGGGAGCCACGGCGTACGAGGCGTGCCGCACGGAGCGCAACCCGTTGGGCCGCACCGACGATCCACGGCACGTCCCACCCGCTGAGCCCGAGCCTGCCCTCGACGACGGCGTCTCGCCGCAGGTGGCTGACCCGCCCGGTGCCGGGGTCGTACACGTCGAGCATCCGGTCGCCGTCACCCGGCAGCACGAGGACGACGTGGCGCGGCATCGCGGCGTTGCCCACGTAGAGCAACCGCGGGCTCCCCCTCCGCGACGACGTCGACGAGGGTGTCGAAGGACCCGATGAGGTCGCCGCGCGAGTCGGTGCGCAGGACGTCGACGGTGTAGAGCGTGCCTCGCCGGGCGGCGCCGTACTCCAGCTCGCGTCGGGCCCCCCACGGCGGCGTCCCGAAGCGCCGGGGCCAGGGGACGTTGAGGCGACGGCCCCCGGGGAGCAGGCTGTTGGTGCGCTGCATGACGATGCGTTCGTACGCCGCGAAGCGCTCACCCGGGGTTGACCCTTCCGGTGAGCCCGGTGGGTTGGGGATGCCGGTGCGCACCCAGGACGCGAACTGGGGATCCACGTGCATGCGGGCCACCGTGAGGCACGCAGACCCGCACGTCACCGGGGACTGTTGCACGGGTCCGGTGTCACCGGCGCGCAGACGATAGGCCATGACCACGACCCCATCGTGTCCGCGAACGAGCGTTCGCGCCAGTTCCGGTCAGCTCGACGCGCGCTCGATGAGGTCGACCCGCTGGACGATCCCCCGGCCGTCGGTTGCGTTCGGGACGTCAGCCCCGCCGGACACACCGTCCACTGCTGCCGACTGACCGGCATCCGACGGTGCATCGCCCACCGGGTGGCCCAGCTGGCGGAGCAGGAGCCGGGCCATGAGGCGACCCTGGGTCTCGGTGCGCTGGCGCACCGTCGTCAGGCTCGGCTCGGACAGGCGCGCCAGGTCGATGTCGTCGAAGCCCACGATCGCGACGTCCTCCGGCACCCGACGACCGAGCCGGCGGATGACGCTCATCGCGCCCAGCGCCATCAGGTCGGACGCCACGAAGATGCCGTCGATGTCCGGCGCCCGGTCGAGGAGCCGAGCCGCCGCCTGCTCCCCCGACCGTGTCGTGAAGTTGCCGAACTCGACGCGAGCCTTGCGGAAGTCGCGCCCCATGCCCTGGCGGAAGCCCTCGAGCCGGTCGTGCCCGGCAGACATGTCCTCGGGCCCGGCGATCGTGGCGATGCGACGACGACCGCGCAGCCGCAGGTGCCGTGCGGCCAGCCGGCCGCCCTCGACGTTGTCGTTGTCGACGTAGGGGACCTCGACCCTCGGGTCGAGCGGGCGGCCCCCGATGACGACGGGGATGCCGCTCTCGACCAGCTTCTCGGCGAGCCGGTGCCCACCGTGTTCGGAGATCAGCAGCACGCCGTCGGTGTGCCCCCCGGACAGGTAGCGCGACAGCGAGGAGACCTGGTCGTCCGACTGGGTCATCGACAGGGACAGCTGAACCCCGGCGTGGGTGAGCTCGTGGCTGACGCCGCGCACGATCTGGGCGAAGAACGGGTCACCGAAGACCCGGTCGTCGCTCTCGGCCGCGACGAGGGTGACGATGTCCGAGCGCCGGGTCATCAGCGCACGGGCAGCAGCGTTCGGCACGTAGTCGAGGTCGTCGACGGCCCGGTTGACGGCCTCGCGCAACGCAGGGTCCACCGAGAGGGAACCGTTGACGACCCGGGACACCGTTGCCCGCGACACTCCGGCGTGGCGGGCCACCTGCTCGAGCGTCGGCCTGCGCCGCCGAGCCGGCGTGGTCATCTCAGGCAGAACGCTTTCGGGGGGCGCGCTTGCGGCCGGGGTCGTCGGTGTGGCGCACGATCGTGGGGAGAACGTTCTTGCCCACGACCTCGCTCGTGATGACGACCTTGGCGATCTCGTCGTCGCTCGGCACGTCGAACATCGTGGGGAGCAGGACCTCCTCCATGATCGCGCGCAGTCCCCGAGCGCCGGTGCCGCGAGCCAGCGCCTGGTCGGCCACTGCCGCGACGGCATCCTCGGTGAACTCGAGCACGACCCCGTCGATCTCGAACATCTTCTGGTACTGCTTGATGAGGGCGTTGCGGGGCTCGGTGAGGATCCGCACGAGCGCGTCGTTGTCGAGCGGCGCCACGGTGGTGATGACCGGCACCCGGCCGATGAACTCGGGGATGAGCCCGAACTTCATGAGGTCCTCGGGCATGACCTCGTGGATGCTCTGCGCGAGGTCCTTCGGGGTGTGCAGCTCGGAGCCGAAGCCCAGGCCCTTCTTGCCGTTGCGCGACTCGATGAGCTTCTCGAGCCCGGCGAACGCCCCACCCACGATGAACAGGACGTTCGTCGTGTCGATCTGGATGAACTCCTGGTGGGGGTGCTTGCGACCACCCTGCGGCGGCACCGACGCGGTCGTGCCCTCGAGGATCTTCAGCAGGGCCTGCTGCACCCCTTCGCCGGAGACGTCCCGGGTGATGCTCGGGTTCTCGGACTTGCGGGCGATCTTGTCGACCTCGTCGATGTAGATGATGCCCGTCTCGGCCTTCTTGACGTCGTAGTCGGCGGCCTGGATGAGCTTGAGGAGGATGTTCTCGACGTCCTCACCGACGTAGCCGGCCTCGGTCAGGGCCGTCGCGTCGGCGATGGCGAACGGGACGTTGAGCATCTTGGCCAGCGTCTGTGCCAGGTAGGTCTTGCCGCAGCCGGTGGGGCCGATGAGCAGGATGTTCGACTTGGAGATGTCGACGTGGTCGGGGTCCTTCTTGCCCAGCGCCGACTCGCCCGCCTGGATGCGCTTGTAGTGGTTGTAGACCGCCACGGCCAGGGCCTTCTTCGCGACGTCCTGGCCGATGACGTACTGCTCGAGGAAGTCGAAGATCTCGCGGGGCTTGGGCAGGTCGTCGAGCCCGAGCTCGCTGGACTCCGCCAGCTCTTCCTCGATGATCTCGTTGCACAGGTCGATGCACTCGTCACAGATGTAGACGCCCGGCCCCGCGATGAGCTTCTTGACCTGCTTCTGGGACTTGCCGCAGAAGGAACACTTCAGCAGGTCACCCGACTCTCCGACACGTGCCACGAATGGACCCTTCCTTCTGCTGGTGACGACGGGCCCGACGCTACCCGCCGGGGCCGACCACTGCACCCATTGAAACCCCCACGCGCCGCGCGAGTCTGTCCTTTCCGCTGTCAGCGCAACCTGCTCAGGGTGCGTTCCCACACACGGATGCCGTCCGCTCACGGTGAGCGGACGGCATCCGGGGCGTGGGTCGAGAACCCGCCAGGCTGCGTCGTTCTCAGACGGTGTTCTTGCGCGAGGCGAGCACCTCGTCGATGAGGCCGTACTCCTTGGCCGCGGCGGCCGACAGGATCTTGTCGCGCTCGATGTCCTTGCGGACGAGCTCGACGTCGCGGCCCGCGTGGTGGGCGATGGTGTCCTCGAGCCACCCGCGCATGCGGATGATCTCGTTGGCCTGGATCTCGAGGTCGGAGGCCATGCCGCCGGTGCCCTCGATGGCCGGCTGGTGGATGAGCACCCGGGCGTTCGGCAGGGCGAACCGCTTGCCCTTGGCGCCCGCACCGAGCAGCACCGCGGCCGCCGAGGCGGCCTGCCCGATGACGAACGTCTGCACGTCGGGGCGGATGTACTGCATCGTGTCGTAGATCGCGGTCATCGCCGTGAACGAGCCACCGGGGCTGTTGATGTACATGAGGATGTCGCGGTCGGGGTCCTGGGACTCCAGCACGATGAGCTGGGCGATGACGTCGTCGGCAGAGGCGTCGTCGACCTGCACGCCGAGGAAGATGATGCGGTCCTCGAAGAGCTTGGTGTAGGGGTCGAGGCGCTTCATGCCGTAGGAGGTGCGCTCCTCGAACTGCGGCAGGATGTAGCGGCTGGAGGGGCCGGGCACGTGGAGGCGGCTGGTCAGGTGTGCGTTCATGTCTGTTCCTCGCGTCGTCTCGGCCGTGGTCAGGGGGTCACGGGGTTGTCGACCCCGGGACCAGCCATGGTCGCCTTGGTGATGACCTGGTCGACGAAGCCGTACTCCTTGGCCTCCTCGGCGGTGAACCACCGGTCGCGGTCGGAGTCCATCTCGATCTGGTCGATGCTCTGCCCCGTGTGCCGGGCGATGAGCTCGGCCATCTGCTTCTTGATGTGCAGCAGCTGCTCGGCCTGGATCTTGATGTCGGATGCCGTGCCGCCGATGCCGCCGCTGGGCTGGTGCATCATGACCCGCGCGTGCGGGGTGGCGTAGCGCTTGCCCGGCTCGCCGGCCGACAGCAGGAACTGGCCCATGGAGGCGGCCATGCCCATCGCCACGGTCGCGACGTCGTTGGGGATCCACTGCATGACGTCGAAGATCGCCATGCCCGCGGTGACGGAGCCACCCGGGGAGTTGATGTAGAGCCAGATGTCCTTGGTGGGGTCCTCGGCGGCGAGCAGGAGCATCTGGGCACAGATCGCGTTCGCGTTGTCGTCGCGCACGTCGGACCCGAGGAAGATGATCCGCTCCTTGAGGAGACGGTTGTAGATGTGGTCGTCCAGCCCGGCCTGGGGGCCCGGGCCGGCGGCGACGATCTCGGTGCTGGTCACGCTGGAGTCGCTCCTCGTCAGATCGGGTGCTGCTTGTCAGTGACCCTAACGCCGGACCTCGGCGCCGCACTCCCCGGTCCGCCTCGTGTTCGCCGTGAGCACAACGCCGGATGCCGGGCACGCCCGTGGGGGCGGAGCCTTCGGCTCCGCCCCCACGGGTGGATGGTGCGTGGTGCGTGGTGCGTCAGGCGAGCGCCTTGGCCTTGAGGGCCTCGAACTCGCTCTGCGTGATCGCGCCGGAGTCGAGGAGGGACTTGGCGCCAGAGATCTGGTCGGCAGGTGACGTCGCGCTGCTGGCCGCGACCTCCTTGATGTACTTCTCCTGCTGGACCTGTGCATTGGCGATGGCCCGCATCTGGCGCTCACCCATGCTCTTGCCACGGGCAATGAGGTAGATCAGCGCACCGAGCCACGGCACGAAGATCATCAGGGCCGCCCAACCCGCCTTGCCCCAGCCGCTCAGCGTGGAGTCGCTGAACAGGTCGAAGATGCACCGGAACCAGATCATGATCGCGGAGATCCAGATGAAGATCCAGAAGCTCCAGACGAGGATCTCCCAGAAGTTGTTCGGGCTTGTGTCCATGGACGAAGTGCCTTTCGAAGAGTTGGTGTGTGGCCCTTCGGCCACAGTCGGCGCGGGCCAACCGACCTAGTGTTTCATCGTTGACGAAGAAACAATAAACCGGCTCCCCCGTTTGGGGTGACGGTCAGGTAACGGTGCGTGCCGGCTCGCGCACGGCGGGCACCACCGACAGCGCCAGCAGCGCGAGGAGCCCGACGACGACGAGCGAGCGCAGCACGCCCACACTGTCGCCGAGCAGGCCGAGCACCGGCGGGCCGGCGATGAAGGCGAGGTAGCCGATGGTCGCGACGACCGACATCCGCGCCGCTGCTCGGGCGGGGTCGTCGGCCGAGGCGCTCATTCCCACGGGGAAGCCGAGCGCCGCGCCGACGCCCCAGACGGCCGTGCCGATGAAGGCGAGCCAGGCGCTGCCGAAGATCACCATGGCCGCACCCACCGCCGCCAGGGCGAAGCTGACGCGCAGCACCGGCACCCGACCGTGGCGGTCGAGCAGTCGGGTGCCCACGAGGCGCCCGACGGTCATCGCCGTGAGGAAGGTCGCGAACGCCAGCACGCCGGCCCAGGCAGGAACGCCGTGGCCCTCGACGAAGGCGACGGCGAGCCAGTCGTTGGCCGTGCCCTCGGTGAACGCCGCCGCGAAGACGACGACACCGATGAGCAGGGTGCGCGGCTCGAGCCAGGCAGAACGGTGGCGCCCGCGGTCAGCCCGGGCCTGCTCGTGGTGCTCGGCGGTGCGCGGCAGGAAGCGCGGCAGCGCCCACCACGAGAGGAGGGCCGTCACGACGGCGGCGCCGATGAAGTGGACCGTGAGGGGGACGCCGGCCCACGACATGCCCGCGCCGATGAGCGCCGAGCCCACCGTGCCGCCACTGAACGCCGCGTGGAAGTGCGGCATGACCGAGGTGCCGAGGTTCCGCTCGACGTCGGCCCCCTCGAGGTTCATCGAGACGTCCCACACACCCACGCCGAGCCCGACGAAGAACAGCCCGGCAGCCACCGCCGCGCGCGGGCCCTGGGCGTCGACGACCACGCCCACGGCGAGGAGCCCGGCAAGCGCGACCGCGGTTCCCAGCGCAACGGCCCGGGTCGCCCCGATCCGCTGTGAGATCCGACCGGCCAGCGGCAGCCCGGTCACCGAGCCCACACTCGCCGCGAACAGGGTCATGCCCAGCTCGCCGGCGCTCAGCCCGAGGGCCTCCTTGGTGTCGGCGATGCGCGACGCCCAGGAGGCGAACACCAGACCGGCGAGGGCGAACGTCACGAAGACGGCGGTCCTCGCCGTGACCACGCGCTCACGATCGATGTGCTGCGTGGTGGGGGCGGCGTCAGGCATGGCGGACAACGGGCTTTCCTTCGGTTCGTGCGGGTGAGCGGCAGGTCAGTCGGCACGGTGGAGTGCGGAAGTGGTCGCCATAGCCACCACTCCGCACTCAAGCGGGGTCAGGGTCGAATCGATTCGATCGAATCGATTCGATATTGTGTCTCGCATGACCCCCACTCGTCAAACCCGATCCACGCGGCGCCGCCCGACGCTGCGTGACGTCGCGCGGCGTGCCGGGGTGTCGACGTCGACGGCATCCCTGGTGTTCAGCGGCAAGGGGCCGGTCGCGGAGGCGACCGCCCAGCGGGTGCGCGACGCGGCATCCGAGCTGTCGTACGCCGGCCCCGACCCGCTCGCGTCGTCGCTGCGCCAGGGGCGGGTGGGCACCGTCGCCGTCGTCGTCGAGGGGCCGCTGCGGCACGCGTTCCACGACCCCTTCGCCCTGGCCATCCTCGACGGCCTGGCCGAGGAGCTCGATGCCGCCGACCGCTCGATGCTGCTCATCGCCCAGCCGCTCGAGGACCCCGAGCGGGCCGTGGCCCAGCTGGCCACCCAGGCCGTCGACGCGGCGGTCTTCCCGCTGTGTGGCAACCGCGACAACCCGGTCGTCGACCACCTGCTGGCTCGCGGCGTGCCGCTCATCGGCAGCGGAGCCCCGGTCCACCCCCAGGTGGCGCACGTGCTCACCGACGAGTTCACCGCCATGACGCTCACGACCCGCCACGTCCTCGAGCTCGGCCACGAACGCGTCGCCCACCTCTGCATGATGCTCAGCCCGCACTCCCCCACCGCCCCGGTCACCGAGGACGACGTCACCCACGCGTCCTATCCGGATGCCGTGGGGCGGCTCGCGGGGTTCCGCTCGCTCGCCGGGGTGGGCGCCCCCGTGGTGCAGGCCCACGACCTCACGGTGGAGGCCGGGGAGGATGCCGCCCGGATCCTGCTCGACGTCCCTGCGGCGGTGCGGCCGACGGCGATCGTGGCGCAGGCCGACCTGCTCGCCGCCGGCGCCATCCGCGCCGCCGAGGCGCTCGGCCTGCGCGTCCCCGAGGACCTCACGGTCACCGGGTTCGACGGGGTCGACCTGCCGTGGCTGGACCACGTGCTGACGACGGTCGACCAGCCCGGCGCCGAGAAGGGCCGCCGCATGGGCCGGTTGGTGCGGCTCGCCCTCGAGGGTCTCGCGGTGTCCGACGAGCCCTACCCCGTGACGCTTCGGGTCGGCACGACGAGCGCCCCGCCCCCGGCCTGAGGCCGGGCGGCGGGTCTGCCCGACGGGGTCAGGCCTTGTCTGCCTCGTCGGTGACGTCGGCCTCGTCGGTGACGTCGATCTCGTCATCCTCGATGTCGTCCTCGTCGCCGATGAGGTCGGCCAGGTCGGTCTCGTCCTGCTGGGGCACGAGCTCGTCGAGGTCGATGGCGGTGCCGGCGGTGTCGGTCACCACGGCCTGGTCGAGCACGGCGGCCAGTGCCTTGCGGCGGGCGACCTCCTGCACGATCGAGGGGATCTGGCCCTGCTGGTCGATGGTCTGGGCGAACGTGTTCGGGTCCATGCCGTACTGCTGGGCGCTCATCACGAGGTACTCGATGAGCTCGGGCTGCTCGACGCGGACCTCGAGCTTCTCGGCGATGGCATCGAGCAGGAACTGCGCCTTGAGCGCGCGGCGGGTGCTCTCCTGCACCTCGGCGCGGTGCTCGTCGTCGTCGAGGCGGTTCTCACCCTCGAGGTGCTGGTGCACCTCGGCCTCGACGACGCCCTCGGGCACGGCCACGTCGACGGTCTCGAGGAGGTGCTCGAGCACCTTGTCGCGAGCCTGGATGCCCTGCTCGTACTTCTTGCCCTGCTCGGCCTGACGGGTGACGTCGGCGCGCAGCTCTTCGAGGGTGTCGAACTCGGACGCCAGCTGGGCGAACTCGTCGTCGAGGGTCGGCAGCTCGCGGACCTTGACGGCCTGGACGGTGACGGTGCAGTCGGCGTCCTCGCCCTCGCGGTCGCCACCGGCCAGCGGGGCGGTGAAGTCCTTGGAGTCGCCCGCGGACAGGCCGAGCAGCGCCTCGTCGAGGCCGGGGAGCATGTTGCCGCTGCCGACCTCGTAGGAGACACCGGTGACCGAGTCGATCTCCTCGTCGCCGATGGTGGCGGACCAGGTCGAGGGAGACGAAGTCGCCGTCCTCGACGGCCCGCTCGACACCCACGAGGGCGCCGAAGCGCTCGCGCAGGGCGGTGAGCCGCTCCTCGATGTCCTCCTCGGAGGCCTCGACGGTGTCGACCTCGACGGCGATGCCCTCGAGGTCGGGAAGCTCGATCTCGGGGCGCACGTCGGTCTCGACGGTGAAGGTGAAGTCCTGGCCGTCCTCGAGCGGGACGGCGGTCACGTCGACCTCGGGCTGGCCGATGGCGCGCACGTTCTCGGCCTCGGCGGCCTCGGCGAAGAACCGCGGCAGGGCCTCGTTGACGGCCTCCTGCACGACGGCGCCGCGCCCGACCCGCTGGTCGATGATGCGGCTCGGGACCTTGCCCTTGCGGAACCCCGGGATCTGCACCTGCGCACCGATGGTGCGGTAGGCGTCGTCGAGCATCGGCTTGAGCTCCGCGAACGGGACCTCCACGCTGAGCTTGACCCGGGTCGGGCTGATGGTCTCGACGGCACTCTTCACTTCGGGCACTCCACAACCATGGGGGATTCGGGGGACATTCGCTCGGATGCCGTGCTGCCGGCCGCGAGCGGACCGGCACCTTCCAGCGGCGCGCGAGTGCGCGGCATCCGGACTGGCACCGAGGGTCCATGTTAGCGGCCGGTGTCGGGGCCACCCAATCCGCCGGCAACGTGGCCCCCCTCGGGGCCCGACGATGGGTAACGTCCCGTCCAGCGCGCCCGGCAGCCGGCGCCCCAGCGACGAAGGAACCCGATGACCCTCATCTCGACCCGCACCCGCACCCTCGTCGGATCGGGCGCGATCCTCGCCGGCGTCCTCGCGAGCACTGCCGTGGGAGCGACCGCCGTCTCCGCCACCTCGGCGGGGTCGCCCGGGGAGCACGCGTGGTCGACCTCCGCGCTGGACTGCGGCCCCGGCGACCTCACCGCCTCCAGCGGTGCGCGCGTCGCCGAGGGGGCGACCGCCAAGGAGCCCAAGCTGTACCCGGACAACGAGGCCAAGGCGTACGGCGCCCTGAAGGACCGCCCCCGCCTGGCCGACGGCTCGGTGACGATCGAGACGGTCTTCCACGTGATCTCCGACGAGGCCCTGTCCGGCGCCGACCTCACCCGCATGCAGGGCATGGTCGACGCCCAGATGACGGTCCTCAACGACTCGTTCGCGGGCCTGACCTCCGACACGGCATCCGACAGCCCGTTCCGCTTCGACCTCACGAAGACCAACTACGTGGTCAACGAGGCGTGGGCCAACGTCGCCCCGGGCAAGGCCGAGCGGGACATGAAGGCCGCCCTGCACGAGGGCGACGCGACGACGCTCAACATCTACGCGGCCGACATCGGCGGCGGCCTGCTCGGCTGGGCGTACTTCCCCAAGGGCTACAACAACGGTCGCGACTTCATCGACGGCGTCGTCATCCTCGACGAGTCGATGCCGGGTGGCGATGCCGGCAAGTACGCGTTCGGCGACACGCTGACCCACGAGGTCGGCCACTGGATGATGCTCGAGCACACCTTCGCCCACGGGTGCGGTGCCTCCGGCGACTACGTGGCCGACACCCCCAAGGAGGCTGTGCCGCAGTTCGACTGCCCCGAGGGCGCGGACACCTGCAAGGCCCCCGGCCTGGACCCGATCCGCAACTTCATGGACTACACCCAGGACGAGTGCATGAACGAGTTCACGCCCGGCCAGGTCGAGCGGATGAGCGACGCCTGGCTCGAGTTCCGGGTGGGCGCCAAGGCCTGACCCTCACTCCTGGTCGGAGAAGTACTCGACCTTGCGGCGCTCGCCGGAGACGATGATGAGGTCGCCCTCGTTGACCACGGACGTGGGTGTGGCGTACGAGAAGTCCTGTCCGTGCGACTTGATGCCCACGATCGTGACGCCGTAGCGCGCGCGCACCCCGGCATCCGCGAGGGTCTTGCCGAGGATGCCGCGCGGCGGGGTGGTCTTGACGATCGCGTACCCGTCGTCGAACTCGATGTAGTCGAGCATCCGGCCGCGCACGAGGTGGGCGACCCGCTTGCCCATGGCGTGCTCGGGCCGCACGACGTGCGAGACGCCGACCTGCTCGAGGATCTCGCCCTGCGACGTCGTGATCGCCTTGGCCCAGACGTCGCTGACGCCGAGCTTGCGCAGCACGAACGCCGTGAGCACGCTCGCCTCGAGGTTGTGGCCGATGCCGATGACGGCCTTGGAGAACTCCCCCACGCCGAGCTGCTCCATGGCCTGGATGTCGGTGGAGTCGGCCTGGACGATGTGGGTGTAGCGGCCGGCGAGGTCCTGGACCCGTTTGGGGTCGTTGTCGATGGCGAGCACGTGCACGTCGTCGCGCTCGAGCTCGTCGGCGAGCGACTTGCCGAACCGGCCGAGGCCGATCACGACGACGCCGCCGGTCAGGGCGATCTTCCTAGCCAATGAGGGGCGCTCCTTCGGGCAGGGTGTAGCGGCGGGTGTTCTCGCGCAGGGCGAGTGCCGACACCAGGGTGATCGGGCCGAGGCGGCCCAGGAACATGAGGAAGACGAGCACGGCCTGGCCCGGGCCGCCGATCTCGGGGGTGATGCCGGTGGACAGGCCGACGGTGGCGAACGCCGAGGTCGTCTCGAACATGACATCCGCGAAGCGGCAGGTCGGTCAGCTCGGTGAGGAGCATGGTGCCGCCGACGACCGCGGCCACCCCGAGCAGGGCGACGGTGGTCGCCTGCCGGATGACGCGGTGGTCGATGCGCCGGTCGAACGCGATGACGTCGCGGTCGCCCCGGACCTCCGCGACGATGACGAAGAACAGCACGATGAACGTCGTGACCTTGAGCCCGCCGGCGGTGCCGGCCGAGCCACCGCCGACGAACATGAGCAGGATGGTGCCGAGCAGGGTCTCGTCGGTGACGGCGCCGTAGTCCCAGGCGTTGAAGCCGGCGGTGCGGGGCTGGACGGCGTGGAACCAGCCGCCGAGCAGCTTGTGTGCCGGCCCGAGGGGTCCGAGGGTGCCCTCGTTGCCCCACTCGGTGGCCGTGATGAAGATCGTGCCGCCGACGAGCAGGGCGCCGGTCATGAGCAGGGTGAGCCGGGTGTGCAGGCTCCACGTGCGGGTGCGCCGGGTGCGGCTGGTGCGCACCAGCTCGACGAGCACCGGGAAGCCCAGCCCGCCGATGATGATCGCGACGCTGATCGGCAGCAGCACGAACCCGTCGGTGAGGAAGCCCATGAGGTTGTCGCTGAAGAGCGCGAAGCCGGCGTTGTTGAACGCCGAGACCGCGTGGAAGACCCCGTGCCAGGTGGCCGTGGCCCACGTGTCGTCGTACTCGGCCCGGAATCGCAGCGTCAGCATCACGGCGATCGTGGCCTCGACGACGACCGTGATGAGGAAGACGCCGCGCAGCACCCGACGGACGTCACCCGGGCCGATGGCCTTGGTCTCCGCGGCGGCCGTGAGCCGGGTGCGCAGGCCCATGCGGCGCGAGAGGAACAGGGCGATGAGGGAGGCCAGGGTCATGATCCCGAAGCCACCGACCTGGATCAGCGCCAGGATGATCGCCTGTCCGGTGGTGCTCCAGTAGGTCGCCGTGTCGACGGTGGTCAGGCCGGTGACGCAGACCGCGCTCGTCGCCGTGAAGAGCGCGGTGATGAAGGGGGCGTTGCCCTCCTCCGCCCGCGAGACGGGCAGCAGGAGGAGCAGCGTGCCGATGAGGTCGGCCACGAGGAATGCGGTGACGACGACCTGCGCCGGGTGGCGGAAGTACGGCCGGCGACGAGCCGGGAAGCCCGGCCGGGTGACGAACACCCGCCAAGGATGGCAGAACCCAGGGGGCGCGTCGTGCTCGGTGGGGGTTCGCGGACGAACGGCTCGTCCCCTGCGCCGCCCGACGGGGGCCGGGGCGCGATCTTCGGATGTGGAGCGGGCGACGAGAATCGAACTCGCGTAGTCAGTTTGGAAGACTGGGGCTCTACCATTGAGCTACGCCCGCACACCTCGTGGCAGGTGACCACGAGTGCAGCGGCTAGCCTAGTGGCCGCGCTCGCGGGAACCGAAATCCGACGTCGACCTCGTGGTCGTCGGATGCCGTCCGGCGGGCTGCGGGGTATGGCGCAGCTTGGTAGCGCGTCCGCTTTGGGAGCGGAAGGCCGCCGGTTCGAATCCGGCTACCCCGACGAACGAACCGGATGCGCTCGCGCATCCGGTTTCGTCGTCGGGGCAGCAGGATGACGGGAGCGGCTCGCGGCAGCGACGAAGCGGGTCCCACGCTCTGCGTGGGCGCTGGCGCGACCCGCGGTTCCGGCTACCCCTCAGGGCGCGGGTGACGCTCAGGCGGGGAGCAGGGTGGCCGACAGCTCGCTGACGACCCGCCCGGCCCGCACGCCCTTGGCCTCGAACCCGTCGTCCGGGCGCCATGACGGCCGCTCCCCCTCGACGACCTTCCACCGACCGTGCTCAGCCAGCTGGGTCCGGGCGTGTGCGGCGTAGGCGACGATGTCCGTCGCGATGAGCAGCCGCCCGCCCGGCTCCAGCCTGGACGCGATGAGGGCGAGGGTGTGCTGCTGGACGAACCGTCGTTTGGCGTGCTTGTTCTTCGGCCACGGGTCGGGGAAGAACAGGTGAACCGCGGCCAGCGACCCGGGCGCCACCCGCTCGGCGAGGAAGGGCAGGGCGTCCCCGGGGTGCACCCACAGGTTGCTGACGTCGGCAGCCTCCGCCAGGGCCAGCATCCGGGCGACCCCCGGCACGTGGACCTCGATGGCCAGGAGGTCGGTCTCGGGGTGGGCTGCGCAGAACGCGACAGCCGCTGCGCCGTGCCCCGAGCCGATCTCGACGACCACCGGCGCCACTCGCCCGAAGGCCACCTCGGGCACCAGCGGCCCGTCCGGCAACGAGCGTGCCGGGAGCAGCGTCGCCATCCGCTCCTCCGTGAGGGGCGTGTTGCGCCAGCGCGGCGTGAACGTCCGCACCCCCTCGCGGGGCGCAGGAATGGCCTCGGCACCGTGGTCAGGGCTGGGCGAAGTGGCGGCTCCCACGGAGCGGGTCCTCTCGGGTGGGGTCACAGACGTCGGACGGCCAGGGCAGCCCGGTCGTCATCCTCTCCCGAACGGGCCGCCGCGCACACCTCACCAGCGACGTCGCCCTGCGGCGAGCAGGGCCATCGTCGCGATGCCGAGCATCCGGTCGACGCCGTCGACGAGGTCCCGCCCCCGCGCCTCGACGACGCCGTCGGTGTACAGCAGCAGGGCGTCGCCGTGCTCGAGTCGCCCGTGCTCGCGCGGGAAGCTCGCACCCGACACCACCCCCAGCAGCGGTCCCCGGCCGCCCCCGAGGACCTCCCACCGACCCTTTCCGAAGAGGAACAGGGCCGCGGAGGGGTGGCCGGCGTTGGCGATCGAGTACTCCCCCGTGCCGAGGTCGACGTCGAGGTGCACCGCGGTGGCGAAGCCCTCGACCCAGCCCTGGCGCAACAGGTAGTCGTTGGCCGTCGCGAGGAACTGTTCCGACGACACCGCGCCGAGCAGCCCTCCAAAGGCGCCTGACAGGAGCAGGGAGCGGGTGCCCGCCCGCGTCCCCTTGCCGCTGACGTCGACGAGGACGATCTCGAGGTGGTCCCCGGACGGCGAGAGGTGCGCGACGACGAAGTCGCCCGAGAAGTGCTCTGCGTGCGCCGATCGGATGCACGACGACACCCGCCAGCCCGGCGGCAGGTCCGGCATCTGCCCGACCAGGGCGATGCGGTCGCGCAGCTCGGCGAACATGCGGTCGGCGCGGAACCCCCGGGTGCCGATGCGCGCTCTCGACACCGACGCGAAGAGCATGAGCGCCATGACCGCCAGCATCGACACGGCGACGAACATCGAGCGCATCAACCCGACACCGGAGTGCGGGACCCACGCGGCCATGAGGACGAAGGCGAGGGCGTAGACCGCGGCGAGCGGGCGGGGGCGCAGGACCACGCCGGCCACGACCACGGTGGGGAACAGGAACGAGATCGGCACGGCATCCGGCCAGCGCGCGAGCGCGAGGCCCAGGGCGAGCAGCCCGACGACGAAGATGACCAACAGCGCCCGCTCGGACATCGACGCCGCCCTGCGGGACCAGCGCAACCATCCCGGGACGGCTTTCCGGCGAGGTCGCGGCCGTACGAGCACCTCGTTGGGCATGATCACCCCTTCCGGTCGGGTTGGCGCGCACACCCTAATGGGCGCTGCGGCCGCGTGACCAGATGCCCCGGCGATCAGGGGCGAGGTGGTGGTCGACGTCTCAGTCGACGGACAGCGGCGGGAGCGTTCCCTCGGCGTCGTAGGCCGCCACCATGGTGATGCGCCTCACGTGCCGGGGGTCCCCGCTGAACGGCGTGCCGAGGAAGACCGACACCATGGAGCGCGCCTGCTCGACCGTGTTCATCCGGGCCCCGATGGAGATCACCTGGGCGTCGTTGTGCTCGCGGGCGAGCCGGGCCAGCTCGTCGTCGTAGCACAGGGCAGCCCGGATGCCGGTCACCTTGTTCGCGGCCATCTGCTCACCGTTGCCGGACCCCCCGAGCACGACCCCGAACGACCCGGGATCGGCGGCGACGGCCTCGGCGGCCCGCAGCACGAAGACCGGGTAGTCGTCGAGGGCGTCGTACGCGTGCGGCCCGTGGTTGGTGACCTCGTGGCCACTCGCCTCGAGGAACTCGACCAGGTCGACGAGCAGGTCGTAGGCCGCGTGGTCCCCGCCGATGTGGACCCGCACGTCAGGCCTCCGTGTGGAAGATGGGACCGCGGGTGCGCGAGCGCTTGAGCTCGAAGAAACCGTCGGTGCCGGCGACGAGGACGCAGCCGTCCCAGAGGCGACCAGCAGCCTCCCCGCTGGGTGCCGGCGAGACGACGGGGCCGAAGAAGGCGGCATCCTCGACGGCGATGACGGGTGTACCGACCTCGTCGCCGACGAGGTCCATCGCCCGCTGGTGACTCGCCCGAAGTGCCTCGTCGTGGTCATCGCTCGCGGCCGCGGCGGCGAGCTCGGCGGGCAGCCCGAGCTCCTCCAGCGCTTCGGCGATGGCGACGTCGTAGTCCTCCTCACCGCGGTGGTGGATGCGCTCACCGAGCGCGTCGTAGAGCGGCTTGACGACCTCGTCGCCGTGGGCTTCCCGCGCCGCGATCACGACGCGCACCGGACCCCATCCCCGGTCGAGCATCGCCCGGTAGTCGGCGGGGAGGTCGCGACCCTCGTTGAGCACGGACAGGCTCATGACCGACCACGTGACGTTGACGTCACGGACCTTCTCGACCTCGCCCATCCAGCGCGAGGACATCCAGGCCCACGGGCACAGCGGGTCGAACCAGAACTCCGCCTCGGAGCCGGGGGTCAGGGGGGCGGGGGACTCGATTTCGGTGGAGACAGACACGACCCCATTCTGCCATCCCGCCACGTCCTCGACCGTCCGGGGGCCGTGACAGGATGGTCGCTCGAGCCCATGACGCCCGTGACGCCCAGGCGGGCACCACCGCGGCGTCCACCCCGCACCGCACGCAAGGAGAACCCGTGCCCGGCACGAACCTCACTCGTGAGGAGGCCGCCGCCCGCGCGGCGCTCGTCACCGTCGACACCCACGACGTCGAGCTCGACGTCACCACCGGTCCCGAGGTGTTCGCGACGCGCAGCACCATCCGCTTCACGTGCAGCGAGCCGGGCAGCGAGACCTTCGTCGACTTCGTCGGCGGCGACGTCCTGGGCGTCACGCTCAACGGTGCCGACCTCGACCCGGGGACGCACTACGCCGACAGCCGGCTCCGCCTGCCGGGGCTGGCCGCGCAGAACGTCGTCGTCGTCACGGCGACCGGCCGGTACACGAACACCGGCGAGGGCCTGCACCGGTTCGTCGACCCGGTCGACGACGAGGTCTACCTCTACAGCCAGTTCGAGGTGCCCGACAGCCGCCGCATGTACCCGGTGTTCGAGCAGCCCGACCTCAAGGCGTCCTTCTCCTTCACCGTGACCGCGCCGGCCCACTGGCAGGTGGTGTCGAACTCCCCCACACCCGACCCGGAGCCCGCCGGAGAGGGCGCCGCCACCTGGCGCTTCGCCGCGACCCCGCGGATCTCGAGCTACATCACGGCCCTGGTCGCCGGGCCCTACGACGTCCTGCGCGACAGCCTGACCAGTCGGCGCGGCGAGGTGCCGCTCGGCATCTTCTGCCGCAAGTCGCTGACGCCCTACCTCGACGCGGACAACCTCTTCGACCTCACCAAGCGCGGGTTCGCCTTCTTCGAGGAGGAGTTCGACTGCGCCTACCCGTTCGAGAAGTACGACCAGATCTTCACGCCCGAGTACAACATGGGCGCGATGGAGAACGCCGGCGCCGTCACCTTCAACGAGGTCTACGTCTTCCGGTCCAGGGTGACCGAGTCGCTGGTCGAGCGCCGCGCCCTCACCGTGCTGCACGAGCTCGCCCACATGTGGTTCGGCAACCTCGTGACGATGCGCTGGTGGAACGACCTCTGGCTCAACGAGTCCTTCGCCGAGTGGGCGTCCACGACCTGCCAGGCCGAGGCCACGCAGTGGGTGGACGCCTGGACCACGTTCGGCACCCACGAGAAGGACTGGGCCTACCGCCAGGACCAGCTCTCCTCGACCCACCCGATCGTCGCCGAGATCCGCGACCTGCGCGACGTCGAGGTCAACTTCGACGGCATCACGTACGCCAAGGGCGCCTCGGTGCTCAAGCAGCTCGTGGCGCACGTCGGCCGTGAGCCGTTCCGGGACGGGCTGCGCGCCTACTTCGCCAAGCACGCGTGGGGCAACACCACCCTCGACGACCTGCTCGTCGAGCTCGAGGCCACGTCGGGCCGCGACCTGCGCGCGTGGTCGCGGCTGTGGCTGGAGACCGCCGGTGTCAGCACCCTGCGACCGGTCCTCGAGGTCGACGACTACGGGCTCATCTCCTCGGCGGTCATCGAGCAGACGTGTGCCCCCGGCTTCGAGACGGTGCGCCCGCACACCCTGCACGTCGGCCTGTATGCCGTGCGCGACGGCGCGCTGCACCGCACCGACGTGCTCGCCCTCGACGTCGACGGGGCCGTGACGCCCGTGCCCGCCCTCATCGGCCGGGAGCAGCCCGACCTGCTCCTCGTCAACGACGACGACCTCGCCTACGCGAAGATCCGCCTCGACGAGCGCTCGCTCGCGACGGCCCTGACCCACCCGCGGGGGTTCACGTCCTCACTGCCGCGATCCCTCGTGCTGGCCTGCCTGTGGGACATGACCCGTGACGCCGAGATGGGCGCCCGTGCCTTCATCGACGTCGTGCTGGCCACCCTGCCCGGCGAGTCCGACTCCACGCTGCTGCGCACCCTCATCGCCCAGCTCCAGACAGCGGTGTTGTCCTACACCGCTCCCGAGCACCGCGAGGCGACCCGGGCCGCGACCCGCGAGCGCCTCTGGGAGATCGCCCGGGCAGCCACCGCGGGCACCGACGCCCAGCTCCAGCTGGTCAGCGCCGCCTGCTCGCTGACGACGGCGGGTGACGACACGGCATCCGTGCGCGCCCTGCTCGAGGGCACGGAGGTGCTCGACGGGCTGACGGTCGACTTCGAGATGCGCTGGACCCTGCTGACGGCACTCGCCGCCGCCGGGGACGCCGACGCGGCGGAGATCGACGCGGAGCGTGCCCGTGAGGACACCGCCACCGGGCGCGAGCGTGCCGCTCGGGCACGGGCGGCACGGCCCACCGCGGAGGCCAAGGAGGAGGCGTGGGCAGCCGCCGTCGACGGCGCCGGCCTGCCGAACGCCGTGGTCGACGCCATCGCCCACGGGTTCAGCCGGCCGGGCACCCCGTCCGAGCTGCTGCGGCCGTACGTCGACCGCTACCACGCCATGCTCGACACCGTGGAGGAGCGCGAGTCGCACGCGCTCGTGGAGTCGGTCGTCTTCGGGTTCTACCCGCGCCCCCTCGTCGACCGCGAGCTGCACGACGCGACCCAGGCCTGGCTCGACGCCAACCCCGACGCACCGGCAGCCCTGCGCCGCCTGGTCGTCGAGAACCGTGACCCCGTGGCCCGGGCCCTGGCGGCCCAGGCCCGCGACGCCGAGGCCACCGCACGATGACGCTCACGTGGGAACAGGCCCAGCAGTGGCTGCTCACCCAGGGCCTGCGCATCGTGCTCACGATCGTGCTGGCGGTGGTCGGTGCTCTGGGCGTTGCGCCGCCTGATCGACCGGGTCGTCGCGACGATGACGTCGAAGTCCGCACGACGCCTGGCCGAGTCGGGGCGGGCCGGAAAGGTCCTCGCCGGCGCCACCGGGTTGGACAACGAACGACAGCGTCAGCGCGTGGAGACCGTCGGCTCGCTGCTGCGCAGCATCGTGACCTTCGTCGTCGCGACGATCGCGGTCCTCACGATCATGGCGCTGCTCGGCATCCCCCTCGCACCGCTCCTCGCCTCGGCCGGTGTCGCCGGTGTCGCGCTCGGCTTCGGCGCCCAGAGCCTGGTCAAGGACTTCCTCGTCCGGCGTGTTCATGATCATGGAGGACCAGTACGGCGTCGGCGACGTCATCGACACCGGTGAGGCCATCGGCACGGTGGAGGAGGTCACCCTTCGCATCACCAGGTTGCGCGACGCGAACGGCGTGACCTGGTACGTGCGCAACGGCGAGATCATCCGCATCGGCAACAGGTCGCAGGGGTCCGCCACCGCCACCGTGGACATGCCGGTGTCCTACGCCGAGAACGTCGACCGGGTCGTCGGCATCCTCCGTGAAGCGGCGGCCGAGCTCGGTGCCGACCCCGACTTCGCCGACAAGCTCATCGAGCCGCCGACCGTGCTCGGGGTGGAGTCCATCGTCGGCACGACGATGACCATCCGCACATTGGTGGAGTGCGTACCCGGCGAGCAGTTCGCGGTGCAGCGCGAACTGCGCGAACGGCTGAAGACCGCCCTCGACGCGGCCGGCGTCAAGGGCCCACCGCTGGGTCCCTACTCGGGGCCGCAGGGAGGCCACCCGTGAGCCTCTACGACGAGATCGGCGGTGCCCCGACGTTCGAGCGCCTCGTGCACGCCTTCTACCAAGGGGTGGCCGACGATGCCGAGCTGCGCGCGCTCTACCCCGAGGACGACCTGGCCCCGGCCGAGCGGCGCCTGCGGATGTTCCTCACCCAGTACTTCGGCGGCCCGAACACCTACAGCCAGGAACGCGGTCACCCGCGGCTGCGGATGCGGCACGCGCCCTACCCGGTGACGCTCGACATGCGGGACCGCTGGATGCGCCACATGCTCGCCGCGATGGACACCCTGGACCTGCCCGAGGCCCAGGCCGAGCAGATGCGCGACTACTTCATGCGGGCCGCCCACATGCTCGTCAACACCGACGACCAGGCCAACCCGCCTCCCCCGTCGCTGGCCTGAGCCCGACCTCCTCGACGTCGGAATTGAGTCGGCCCACGGCATAGGGAAGCATGTCGTCGGTGACCCCGAGCACCCCGCAGCCCCTGACCTCCCCCGGCGACGTCGTCCACCCGGCCGACTCCCCCGACGCCCCGTGGTGGCGCGACGCCGTGATCTACCAGGTCTACCCCCGCTCGTGGGCTGACGCGGACGGCGACGGCATCGGCGACCTGCCCGGCATCACCGCTCGCCTCCCGTACCTGCGCGACCTCGGCGTGGATGCCGTGTGGCTGAGCCCCTTCTACGTCTCACCGATGAACGACGCCGGCTACGACGTCGCCGACTACCGCGACATCGACCCGTGCTTCGGCACCCTGGCCGACGCGGACACGATGATCGGCGTCGCGCACGACCTCGGGCTGAAGGTGCTCGTCGACCTCGTTCCGAACCACACGAGCAGCGAACACGCCTGGTTCCGGGCCGCATTGGCCGCTGGGCCCGGCAGCCCCGAGCGCGAGCGCTACGTCTTCCGTGACGGCCGCGGGGCGAACGGTGAGGAGCCGCCGAACAACTGGCCCTCGGTCTTCGGCGGGCAGGGCTGGACCCGCGTCACCGAGGCCGACGGCTCACCCGGCCAGTGGTACCTCCACATCTTCGACACCACGCAGCCCGACCTGAACTGGCACCACCCCGAGGTCCGCGAGGAGTTCCTCGACATCCTGCGCTTCTGGTGCGACCGGGGCGTCGACGGCTTCCGGGTCGACGTCGCGCACGGGCTCATCAAGCGCGACGGCCTGCCCGACTGGGACGGCCCGGTCGGGCTGTACGACGAGGTGCCGGACGAGGACGCCGTGGAGGGTGACGGCGCTCGCGAGGTGCGGTCCAGCGCCGGCGAGGTGCTCGACCACAACGCCACCGGTGCCGCGCCGATGTGGGACCAGGACGGCGTGCACGAGATCTACCGCGAGTGGCGTTCCGTGCTCGACTCCTACGGCGCCCCGGACCGCATCCTGTGCGCCGAGGCCTGGGTGACCCCGGAGTCCCGCCTGGCCCGCTACGTCCGCCCCGACGAGATGCACCAGGCGTTCAACTTCGACTTCCTCGAAGCGCACTGGGACGCCGGAGCGCTCAGCAGCGCCATCGAGTCGGCGCTGCGCAGCAACGACAACGTCGGGGCGCCGACCACCTGGGTGCTGTCCAACCACGACGTCGTGCGGCACGCCTCCCGGCTGGGGCTCGACCAGAGCCTGCCGCGACCCAACGGCATCACGGCCGACGACCCGCAACCGGATGCCGTGCTCGGCCTCCGTCGGGCGCGCGCGGCGACCGCGCTGATGCTCGCCCTTCCCGGCGGCGCCTACGTCTACCAGGGCGAGGAGCTCGGGCTGCCCGAGCACACGACCATGCCCGACGACGTCCGTCAGGACCCGACCTTCCACCGCACCGAGGGCACGATCACGGGGCGCGACGGCTGCCGGGTGCCGATGGCCTGGGCCAAGGAGTCCCCCAGCTTCGGCTTCGGCCCGGGCTCGAGCCCGTGGCTGCCGCAGCCAGACGTCTACGGCGACCTCGCCGTCGACCAGCAGCAGGGGGTGGAGGGGTCCACGCTCGAGCTCTACCGCGACCTGCTCGCCTACCGGCGCAAGCACCGCTTCGGCCACGGCAGCCTGTCCTGGGACGCCCTGACGTCCAGCTCGGTGATCGCCCTGCGCAACACCTCGGGTGACGGCGAGCGCACCCTGCTCGTCGTCACCAACATCGGGGGCGACGCGGTCACGCTGCCCGAGGGTGACGTGCTCATCTCCTCGGGACCGCTCGCCGACGACGGCACCCTGCCGGCGGACACCACGGCCTGGGTTCGGCTGCCGGTGGCCTGAGGTGCGCGCCCGCGACTTCACCTACCTGGACTCCCCGACCCCGGTCGCCCTCGCGCACCGGGGCGGGGCGGCCTACGCCCCGAACGTCGGCATCGAGAACACGGTGGCCGCGTTCCGTCGGGCGGTCGACATGGGATACCGCTACCTCGAGACCGATGTCCACGCGACGAGCGACGGCCAGCTCATCGCCTTCCACGACACGGTCCTGGACCGGGTGTCGGACGTCTCGGGTGCCATCGAGACCCTCCCCTACGACGCCCTGCGTGAGGTGCGGATCGGTGGGAGCGAGCCGATCCCCCTGCTCGGCGAGCTCTTCGAGACCTTTCCCGGCATCCGCGTCAACATCGACATCAAGGCCGACACCGCGCTCGAGCCCACGGTGCGCGAGGTGCTGGCGCACGGCGCGCGCGACCGCGTGTGCATCGGGTCGTTCTCGGAGCGGCGGTTGCGCGCGGCCCGGGCGGCCCTGGGCCCCGGGGTGGCCACCGCTGCCGGTCAGGTCGGGACGGCGCTGCTGCGTTTCACGCCGGACATCGTGTCCCGGCTGCTGCACACCCCGGCGCCGGTGCTCCAGATCCCCGCGAGCCACCGGGTCGCCGGGCGCACGATCACCCTGGTCACGCCGGGGCTGGTGCGGCGGGCGCATGCGCTCGGCAAGCACGTGCACGTGTGGTTCCACTCGTGGTCGCGAGAGGACGCGACCGAGATGCACCGCCTGCTCGACCTCGGGGTCGACGGGATCGTCACCGACCACATCGACGTGTTGCGTGACGTGCTGGCCGAGCGGGGCCACCCCCTCACCCCACCGTTGGCCTGACGTCGGTCAGCGCAGCAGGACGTGCCCACCGGCTGCGGTGAGCCTCGTCCACCGGTTCGACCGGAACACGGTCACGGGTTGACCCGGCTCCAGGAAGCCGAGGGCATAGGCCGCGAAGGCGCCGCCTGAGCGCACGACGGTGGCGGCGTCCGGCATCCCGTCGTCGAGGGTCAGCAGGTCGGGGTGGGGCCCGGAGGCCTCCCGCACATCCCGTGCCCACACCCGGTCACGCACGAAGCCGGCGGCGGCGCCGCGCTCGCGCACGGCATCCGAGACCTCGACCAGCCCGTCGCGGGCCACTGCCGCGAGCAGGTCGCCGGGCAGGGCGCCGGCGGGCTCCCACGGTCCGCGTGGCGGGGTGAGGGCCGACCACGGGGCGAGGGCGCGGGTCGGGGGAACGGGCAGGTCGCTGCCACCGCCGCGGTTCGTGCGATCCGTCACCGCACCGAGCGGCACGATGACGTCGAGGTCGGCCGGGGTGGCGAGCGCGAAGGTGCGCAGCCCGAGGACCGTGCCCTCGGCGAGGATGCCGGAGCCGGGGAGGACACCCACCCACGCGGCGAGCACTCCCCCGGCCGCCTGGAGGCGCATGGCACCGTCGGCGTCGATGGACCGAGCGCGCGCGGCGAACCGGCCGAGGTCCTCGAGTGCGGCGGGGTCGGTGAGCTGCAGGGTGTCGGTCATCGGCCGGCCCACCGGAAGCTGACGGGCTCGCCCGCGTGCCGGGCCAGCTCGGTGCGCACCTCAGGGGACAGGCGTCGCGGCCGCGCCGCGGTGAAGTCGTAGAGGACGAGGCCGGTCTCGGCGACGGCGTAGACGGCCTCCCCGACCCCCTGTGGGTCGCGCACGACGTAGCCGAGGTCGAACCCGGCGCCGTGCACGTGGCTGACCCACATGGCGACCTCGACGGGCGCGGGGCGGAAGGTCAGCGGCGCGCGGTACTCGATGGCGTGCCGCGACACGACGATGCCCTCGTCGAGCATCGAGGGCCGGCCGATGAACCACTCTCGGATGGCGACCACGCGGGCGTCCTCGAGCAGGCGGAGGAACTGCACGTTGTTGACGTGGCCGTAGGCGTCCATGTCGGACCAGCGCAGCGGCACGTCGACGCGGTACGGCTGCGGCTGAGCGTCGTCGGGTGGGGGTGGGCTGCGCGGGGTCTGGCATGCGGCCCATCCTCGCAGGCCCGTGGCGCCTGGTCGTCTGGCAACCTGAGGGCGCACCCCGGACAAGGGTGGTGGGGCACGTCCGGATGCTTCACCTGGTGAGCCACCCGTTCGGCGGTCCCCACGGCTCACCCTGCGAGCCAACTTTGGGATGGATCGCGTGGTGAGCCACCTCGCCCGGCGGCCACGGCATCCGGCTTGAACTTCTCCGCCATCACTGGGGTGTCGGAGAAATGTCGAGTGGTCGGAGACATATCTCCGACGCGCCCCAGTTTCTCCGCCGTCACTGGGATGACGGAGAAATGCCGGTCTCGCTGGGCTCAGCTGAGCGTCCGTGGTTGAGGTGCGCCACTTCCAGCCCCAGCGCGCTCGTGGTTCACCACCCGAGGCAACTTTGGGATGGATCACGTGGTGGGCCAGGAGCGGGGTCCGGCCCTGGCTCACCACGTGAAGCATCCTGACCTTCCCCACCACCGTTGTCCCGACCTCGCTCTCAGGTTCCCGCCACGAGCGCCTGACCCGCGACCAGGACGCCAAGCCACCTACCCTGTTCGGATGCCGTTGCTCCCCTCGACCGTGACCCGCCTCGACCACGTGGTCGCCACCGCACAACGCGCCGGCCGTCTTCCGTCCGTGGCCGTCGGTCTCGTGCGGGGCGGCGAGCTCGTCTGGAGCAGCGCGGTGGGCACCCTCGACGGGAAGGCCGACGGCCGCCCGGCGGATACCGACACGCAGTACCGGATGGGGTCGATCACCAAGACCTTCATCGCCGTCTGCGTCCTCCGCCTGCGCGACGCCGGCCGCCTCGACCTCACCGACCACTTCGGGGCGCACGTGCCGGGCACGGCCCTGGACGACGTGACGATCGAGCAGCTGCTCACCCACGCGAGCGGGGCCCAGGCAGAGACCAACGGCCCCTGGTGGGAGCGGACCCCCGGCGGCGACTGGGCCGACCTCATGTCCACCGCGTCCACGTCCCCCGCGCCCACCGGCCAGCGCTTTCGCGCCGGGCGCCGCTTCCACTACTCCAACGTCGGGTACGCCGCGCTGGGTCGCCTCCTCGAGGTCCACCACGGGCAGGGCTGGTTCGAGGTCGTGCACGACGAGCTCCTGGAACCGCTCGGGATGCTGCGCACCACCACGCGCCCCACGGGCACCGCAGCGCAGGGCCTGGCGGTCCACCCCTTCGCCGACGTCCTCCTCCCCGAGCCCGAGCACGACGCCGGGGCCATGGCGCCGGCCGGACAGCTGTGGACCACCATCGAGGACCTCTCCCGGTGGGCGGCCTTCCTCGGCGGCAACACCCACGAGTTGCTCTCTGCGGCAACCCTTTCCGAGATGTGCGAGCCGCACCACGTCGTCGACGAGCCGGGCCAGCCGTGGTCTGCCGCGCACGGCCTGGGCTGGCAGGTCTGGAACCTGAACGGCATCCGGTATGCCGGCCACGGCGGCTCGATGCCGGGCTTCCTCGCGGGGCTCCGGGTGCAGCTGACCAACGGAAGCCCGGGGCACGGCATCCGCGACCGGCGACCCGACGGGCAGCCCACCACCCGGCGCGACGGGCGACGGCGTCGTCGTCCTCACCAACACGACGACGAGCAGCGCGACCAAGGCGCTCGCGACCGATCTCCTCCGCTCACTGGCAGAGCTCGAACCCGCACCCGTCCAGCCGTGGTCGGCCGCCGGCGACGCCAGCCTGCTCGAGCTCGTGGGCACCTGGCACTGGGGACCCGCCGTCGAGGTCGCCACCGTCGTCGGCGAGCACCTCGTCATCGGCGAGCCCGGCGCCGGGCGAGGGTCGCGTTTCCGACGGGTCGGCCCCGACGCCTGGGAGGGACTGGACGGGTACCACACCGGCGAACCGCTGCAGGTCGTGCGCCGCGGCGACGGCAGCGTCTCGCACCTCGACCTCGCCTCGTTCCGCTTCACGCGCACGCCCTACGACCCGGAGGCCGACGTGCCCGGCGGCGTGGACGAGACCGGCTGGGCCTGAGCCCTGCTTTTGCTACGGTCCCTGCGTGGGACTCGCGACCGATCTCGACTACCGCATCACCGCGCCGAACGCCGTCCAGCGGGGGGTGCGGCTCGCGGCATCCACCCGGCCGGGGTCCAAGGTCCTGGCCCGGGTCCTGCCGTCCCTGGACCGCACCGTCGCCCGCCTCAGCCGCGGGCGCACCACGGCCGTCGAGCTGCTGGCCGGCCTCCCGGTCGTCGAGGTCGCGACCACCGGCCGGCGCAGTGGCACGACCAGGCGCACCCAGCTCATCGCCATCCCGGTCGCGGACACCCTGGCCCTGCTCGGCACGAACTTCGGACAGGCCAGCACGCCCACCTGGGCCCTCAACCTCGAGGCCGACCCTGCAGCCGTGGTCACGCACAAGCACCGGCGGGTTGCCGTCGTTGCCCGGGCAGCGAGCGAGCAGGAACGCACCGAGGTGCTCGACCGCGCAGGGCAGGTCTACCTCGGCTACCCCAAGTACCTCGGCCGCATCTCGGGCCGCACCGTCCGCATCTTCGTCCTCGACCCCGCGCCCTCCACCCGTCCCTGAGGCGCCTGTGGACGACGGGGACGGCGGTGTCGGTCACCCGGCATACGGTGGGGTGACCATGACGAACCCGACGGATGCCGTGACGCCACCCCCCGCTCTCCTCCGCCCCCCCGACCGCCCCCTCCCCTGCGCTGGCCGAGGCTGCTCGCACGGCGCTGCGGCGCCTCGTCGGGCGCGACGACGCCGACTTCCGCGACGGTCAGCTCGAGGCCATCTCCGCCCTCGTGGCCGACCGGTCCCGGGTGCTCGTCGTGCAACGCACCGGCTGGGGCAAGTCCGCGGTCTACTTCGTGTCGACCGCGCTGCGGCGCGCGGAAGGTGCCGGGCCGACGGTCATCATCAGCCCGCTGCTGGCGCTCATGCGCGACCAGATCGCGGCGGCCGAGCGGGCCGGCATCCGGGCGGTGACGATGAACTCGGCCAATGCCCAGGACTGGGACGAGGTGCGAGGCGCGCTCGCGGCGGATGCCGTCGACGTGCTCCTCGTGAGCCCCGAGAGGCTCAACAACCCGCGCTTTCGCGACGAGCAGCTGCCCGACCTGGCGCGGCGGTGCGGGCTGCTCGTGGTCGACGAGGCCCACTGCGTCAGCGACTGGGGCCACGACTTCCGGCCCGACTACCGGCGCATCCGCGACCTGCTCGTCGGGCTGCCGTCCGACACCCCGGTGCTGGCGACGACCGCCACGGCCAACGCCCGGGTGGTCACCGACGTCGTCGAGCAGCTCGAGGTCGGCGGCCGGTCGGTACTCACCGTCCGCGGCGGGCTGGCACGTGACTCGCTGCGCCTCGGGGTGCTGCGTTCGATGTCGCCCGAGCAGCGGCTGGGCTGGCTCGTGGCGCACCTGCACGAGCTGCCGGGCAGCGGCATCGTCTACACGCTGACCGTCTCGGCCGCCGAGGACGTCGCGTCAGCGCTCTCGGACGCCGGGCTGTCGGTCGCGTCGTACACCGGGCGCACCGACCCGGCGGACCGTGAACGCCTCGAGGGGTCGCTGCGCCGCAACGAGGTCAAGGCGCTCGTCGCCACCTCGGCCCTCGGGATGGGGTTCGACAAGCCCGACCTCGGGTTCGTCGTGCACCTCGGGGCGCCGAGCTCGCCGGTCGCGTACTACCAGCAGGTCGGCCGTGCCGGTCGCGCCACCGAGCGGGCCGACGTGCTCCTGCTGCCCGGCCCCGAGGACAAGGACATCTGGGCCTACTTCGCGTCGGTGTCGATGCCACGCGAGGAGCAGGCCCAGAAGGTGCTCGACACCCTCGCCGCCGCGGGGCGGGCACTGTCGACGGCGGCGCTCGAGACCGCGGTCGACGTGCGGCGCACCCGGCTCGAGCTGCTCCTGAAGGTGCTCGACGTCGACGGTGCGGTTCAGCGGGTCACGGGTGGCTGGGTGTCGACGGGGGTGGCGTGGGTCTACGACGCCGAGCGCTACGAGCGGGTGGCCCAGGCCCGGCGGGTCGAGCAGCAGCTGATGCTCGACTACGAGGCCAGCGACGCGTGCCGCATGGCCTTCCTCCAGGAGACGCTCGACGACGACACCGCGGTGGCCTGTGGCCGCTGCGACGGCTGCTCGGGGCCGTGGTACCCGACGAGCGTGCCGGATGCCGTGGTCGGCGCGGCCCGTGAACGCCTCACCCGGGCGGGAGTCGACCTCGACCCCCGGGTGCAGTGGCCGACCGGGATGGATCGCATCGGGGTGCCGGTCAAGGGGAAGATCGGTGCCGACGAGTCCCTGCAACCGGGGCGGGCGCTGGCCCGCATGTCAGACCTGGGGTGGGGCCAGCGCCTGCGCGAGGTGCTGCGCGAGGACACCCCGGCCAGCCCCGAGCTGCTGCGTGCCTGTGTGCCGGTGCTCGCCGAGTGGCCCTGGGCGCGGCGTCCGGTCGGCGTCGTCGCCGTACCGTCACGGTCACACCCGACTCTCGTGGCGTCGCTCGCGGCGGGGCTGGCGCAGATCGGCCGGCTGCCGCTGCTGGGCTCGCTCGACCTGGCCCACGGTGGCCCCGTCGGCGAGCCGGGTGGCAACAGCGCGTTCCGGCTCGCCGGGGTGTGGGAGCGGTTCGTGGTCGGACCCGACCTCGAGGCCGCCCTGGTCGGTGTCGACGGACCGGTGCTGCTCGTCGACGACCTCGTGTCATCCCGGTGGACCCTCACCGTTGCCGGCCGGGCGCTGCGTCAGGCCGGGGTCCCCGCGGTGCTGCCCTTCGCGCTCGCCGTCGACGGCTGACCGGTCGACTCGTCAGCTCGGGGTGACTGGACACGCACCGTGAGCATCGGCAGGAAGAACTGCACGACCGGCCCGATGAGCAGCGCATACAGCACCGTCCCGACCCCGACGATGCCGCCGAGGGCGAATCCCAGCACGACGACCGTCACCTCGAGCGAGGTCCGCACCAGCCGGATCGAGCGGCCCGTGCGCCGCGCCAGCCCGGTCATCAGGCCGTCGCGCGGCCCCGGGCCGAGCTGGCTGCCGATGTACATCGCGCCGGCGACCCCGTTGCCGACGATCGCCAGGAGCATGACGGCGATGCGCCAGCCCAGTCCCTCGATGTCCGGCACGACGGCCAACGTCGCGTCGATCGCGACCCCGATGACGACGGCGTTGAGCACCGTGCCCAGACCCGGCCACTGCCGCAGCGGGATCCAGAGCAGCAGCACGACGAACGAGACGACGATGCTCATCATCCCGTAGGACATCGGCACGTGCTGGATGAGCCCGTACTGGAGCACCCCCCACGGCTCGAGCCCGAGATCCGCCCGCAGCAACAACGCCATCGAGATGCCGAACAACACGAGTCCGACGAGCAGCTGGACCACGCGGTGCGTCAACCGGCCGGCGCGCAGCTGCTCGAGGGGGTTCATGGGGACGAGCTCGACACGCCGGCTCGCACCGCGTCGGAGGGCTTGGAGAGGGCTCATGCGCACCAGCATGCCTCAGAAGTGGCCTTCACTTCGATAGCCAATCGTGAAAGAGTGGCCACCATGCCGACGCCCACCGTCTCCGCCGCCCGCACCGCCCGACTCGTCGGCACCCTCGCAACCGGCCGTCCGGCATACCGGGCCCTGGCCGACGCCCTGCGACTGGCGGTGGCCGACGGGCGCATCGCCGCCGGCACCCGGCTGCCCAGCGAGCGCGAGCTCACCGCCGCCCTGGACGTCAGCCGCACCACGGTCACCCGCGCGTATGCCGTGCTGCGCGAGAGCGGCTACCTCACCTCTCGCCGTGGGTCGGGCTCGGTGGCCGCACTCCCCTCGGGCAGCAGGGTGCGTGGCGCCGGGTCGCTCTTCCCCGCCGACCCGGACGAGGGCGTCATCGACCTCACCTGTGCGGCGACGCGCGCCCCGGCGGGAGTCGTCGAGGCGTACGAGCGCGCTGTCGCTCGGCTGCCCGCCCACCTGGCCGGAGCCGGCTACCTGACCTTCGGGATCCCCGAGCTGCGCGAGGTCATCGCCGACCGGTACACCGCCCGCGGGCTGCCGACGAAGCCCGACGACATCCTCGTCACCTCGGGTGCGGTCGCCGGCATGGGGATCGTCCTGCGGGCCCTGCTCGGCCACGGTGACCGGGTCGTCGTGGAGAGCCCGACCTACCCCAACACGGTCGAGGCCCTGCGCCGCGGTGGCGCCCGGCTCGTTCCGCTCGCCATGGATCCTGACGGGTGGGACGTCGCCGAGTCAGCACGCGCGGTCCGCTCGGCCAGAGCCGGCCTGGCCGTGTTGATCCCGGACTTCCACAACCCCACGGGGGCGCTGATGTCCGACGGCGACCGGGCGGTCCTCGCTCGGGCCCTCACCGCCGCCGGTACGGTCCCCGTCATCGACGAGACGATCGCGGAGGTGGACCTCGATGGCACGGCGGCGATGCCCCTGCCGTTCGCCGCGCACGACCCGCGCGCGATCAGCATCGGCAGCTCGTCGAAGTCGCACTGGGGAGGCCTGCGCACCGGGTGGATCCGCGCGCCCCGGGGCCTGCTTCCCGCACTGGTCGAGGCACGGGTCACGACCGACCTCGGCGCGCCGGTGCTCGAGCAGCTCGTCCTCCTCGAGCTGATGCGCACCTCCCCGGGCCTGACCCGCGAGCGCCGATCAGACCTCTGCTCATCACGCGATGCACTGGTCGGGGCGCTGCGGGAACAGCTGCCGGAGATCCGATTCCGGATGCCGCGTGGCGGGCTCTCGCTGTGGTGCGAGCTCCCCGAGCACCTCGACGCCACACCGTCGCCCTGGCTGCGGAGGACGCCGGGCTGCTCGTCGCCGCCGGACCACGGTTCGCCGTCGTCGGAGGTCTCGAGCGCTGGGTTCGCCTGCCCTACGTGCTGCCACCCGAAGTGATGGTGGACGCCGTGGGTCGCCTCGCCACCGCCCTCGAGGCAGCCCGCACCCCCTCCCTTGCGTCCGGCACGTTGGCAGCTGGGGGAACCAACCTGCCGGACGCAAGCGGGCGGAGGCGACCGCTCGTCGCCTGAGTCCTCCCTCGTCGCGTGAGTCCACCCGGCACCCGGCGGATATCGTTGCGACGGTGACCTCGACCCAGCCCGCCCCGATCGTCGACCTCCTCGCCACCCTCGACCTCGAGGAGCTGGGGTCGGCCGTCATGAGCGTGCAGCCGATGTCGACCGCCGGGGCGGCGGACGGCGAGCTTCCGGTCCCGTTGCCCGAGACCTTCGCCGAGGACATCACGCTGTTTCGCGGGCAGAGCCAGAAGCAGCCGCACGGACGGGTGTTCGGTGGTCAGGTGCTCGCCCAGGGCGTCATCGCCTGCGGCCGGACGGTGCGCGCCATCGAGGGCGGGCAGGACCGCCGACTGCACTCGCTGCACGCCTACTTCATGCGCCCCGGCGACGACACGCAGCCGATCACCTTCAGCGTCGAGCGCATGCGCGACGGCCGCTCGTTCTCGACCCGCCGGGTGCACGCCATCCAGCACGGCAAGCCGATCCTGTCGATGAGCGCCTCGTTCCAGGACCCCGACAGGGGCCTGGACCACCAGGACCCCTTCCCCGAGACTCCCGCTCCGGACTCCCTCCCCTCGCTGGCCGAGCTGTTCGCCGGGGTCGACCACCCGTCGGCGCGCCACCTGGCCGAGGGTCGAGCGATCGAGCAGCGGCACGTCGAGGGCAACCTCTTCGTCACCCCGGCCACCGAGCAGGTCGGCCGACCAGCGCGTCTGGATGCGGGCCAACGGCACGCTGCCCGACGACCCGCTCATCCACGACGCGGTGCTCGCCTACGCGTCGGACTACTCCCTGCTCGAGACGATCCTGCGCCGTCACGGCCGCACGTGGACCACCAAGGGCCTGCGTGCCGCCAGCCTGGACCACGCGATGTGGTTCCACCGCCCTGCGCGGGCCGACGAGTGGATCCTCTACGCCGAGCACTCCCCCTCGGCCCAGGGCGGTCGGGGCCTCGGCGTCGGGCGGATGTTCACGCAGGACGGCGTGCTCATCGCGACCGTCGCCCAGGAAGGCATGCTCCGGGTCCCCCTCACCTGACCCGGGTTCAGAAGGCGACGACGGCGGCGGATGCGGGCGGGAGGCGCACGGCATCCCGGCCCAGGGACGTGCCTCCCTCGTCCCAGGCGAGCAGCACGCGAGAGACCCCACCGGGCACCGGCACCTCCTGCGCCACGTCGGCGAGGTTGACCACCACGCCGGATGCCGTCCGCCCGGCTGGCGCGTGCACCATCGCCACCCAGCGTGCGGCCTCGTCGACCCTCACCGAGACGTCTGCCAGCCGCGTCGGGTCGACGCCGATCAGGCTCCGCCGCAGCGAGATGCACGCGCGGTACCACTCGAGAACGCGAGCGTGGGCTTCCGACCCGACCTCCGACCAGTCGAGCACCGACCGCGTCTCGGGTCGCAGGATCCTGCGGGTCAGGGACGTCGTCCGCGGACCAGCCGTGGCTGGCGAACTCGGCGTAGCGACCGGCCCGCACCGCCTCCCCCAGCGCGGTGTCCTCGAAGCTCGTGAAGTACTGCCACGGGGTCGATGCAGCCCACTCCTCGCCCATGAAGATCATCGGGGTCGTCGGCGCGAGCAGGTAGATCGCGGCCCCGGCCGCCTGCAGCCCCGGTGGAACGACCGCGCTGATGCGATCACCGGTCATCCGGTTGCCGACCTGGTCGTGCGTCTGGAGGTAGCCCAGCAGCCGTCGCGCATCGAGCGCGCTCGTGTCGACCGGCTGCCCCCATGGCCGCCCCCGAAACGAGGACAGGTTGCCGTCGTGGAGGAAGCCGCGCGTCAGGACCTTCGCGAGCACGGCGAGCGGACCGGCCTCCTCACGCCCCTCGCCCCCGGCGAAGTCGGTGTAGTACCCGTGGTCCTCGCCGGTGAGGGCGACGTGCAGCGCGTGGTGGATGTCGTCGTCCCACTGCGCCGTCATCCCCCAGCCGCCGTGCGACGTCGGCGCGACGACGTCGACGTCGTTGAGGTCGCTCTCGGCGATGAGGTCGAGCGGCCGCCCCAGCTCGGACGACAGGGCCGCGACGGCATCGGCGCACTCGGCCAGGAAGTGCCGGGCCGAGGTGTCCCGCAGCTCGTGCACGGCATCCAGGCGCAGGGCGTCGAGGTGGAAGTCGCGCAGCCACCGCAGCGCGTTGTCGACGAGGAAACCGCGCACGTGTTCGGCGTCGTCCTGGTCGAGGTTGACCGCCGGCCCCCAGGGGGTGCCGTGCGCCGTGGTGAAGAAGGGGCCGAAGCGGGCGAGGTAGTTGCCGCTCGCGCCGAGGTGGTTGTGCACGACGTCCAGGCACACGCCGAGACCGCGCGCGTGGCAGGCATCGACGAAGCGCGCGAAGGCGACCGGCCCGCCGTAGGGGTCGTGCACGGCATACAGCCCGACACCGTCGTAGCCCCAGCCCCACTGGCCGTCGAAGGCGGCGACCGGCATCACGTTGACGACGTCGACCCCGAGCGAGACGAGGTGGTCGAGGCGCTCGACGGCCGCGTCGAAGGTGCCCTCCGCGGTGAACGTGCCGACGTGCAGCTCGTAGACCACACCACCGAGCACGCCCTGTCCGTCGCGGGGGCCGCGCCAGTCGTGGTCGGTCCACGTCAGCTGAGTCGGGTCGAACGTCCGGCTCGGGCCGTGCACGCCGTGCGGCTGCCACGCACTGCGCGGGTCGGGCACGGCGGGCTCGGCGCCGTCGAGCACGAAGGCGTAGTCCAGGGCCATACCCGGGGATGCCGTGGCAGGCGCCTCCCAGCGCCACCACCCGTCTCCGACCGCCGTCATCGCCTCGCGCCCCTGGCGCCGTGTGACCTATTGGTCGATCTGACCCAGGTCGATCTGCCTCGGCCGACTCCGGGACGGACGGACCACTCGATCTCCACCCGATCGGCCAGGGGGGCCCAGACCTCGATCGGCAGCTGCCCGGCACCCGGACGGCGCGCACCGGTCACGAGGACCGCACCAGGAGAGCAACCGGGCGGTGCGCCAGCAGGGAGGCCAGCGGGACCGGCCCACCAGCGACCAGCTCGTCGCCGTCGGCCAGCACGTCGCGCCACGACCCCGACGGCAGCTCGACCACGGCCCCGCCGAATCCGCCACCCGCAGCGAGCAGCCCGGCACCGGTCGTCACGACGGTGACCACCCGTACGCCGCCCGCATCTCCACGCGCGAACGCGAGCGCGTGCTCGCTCGTGGTGCGCAGCCCGGCGTACGTCGTGCCCTCGCCGATGAAGGCGGCGGGGTCGTCGCGACGCACGCCGAGGGCCCGGGCGGTGAGCCGCAGCTTGTCGTCGTCGAGGTCGAGGGCCGGCTCGTCGGCCACGACCCGGGCCAGCCGCTCCTCGCGGTCGGTCCAGTCGACGGGACGACGGTTGTCGGGGTCGACGAGCGAGAGCGCGACGATCTCGCACCCCTGGTAGACGTCAGGGACACCGGGCATCGTGAGCTGGATGAGCTTCTGCGCGAGCACGTTCGCGCGCACCGACGGCTCGTGCGCCACCGTCCACGCGTCGAGGTGCTGCTGCACCGCCGGGTCGCGCGTGAGGGCCCGCGCGTAGTCGGTCACGGCGTCCTCGTAGGCCGCGTCGCCGTCGACCCAGGCCGTGTGGACCTTCGCCTCGCGAACGGCCTTGAGGAGGTAGTCCTCGAGCCGTGACCCCGTGATCGGCCAGGCCCCGACCAGCGTCTGCCACAGGAGGTACTCGGTGGGCCCGTCGACGAGCTCGGTGCGGTGGGCGTCGCCGAGGCGCGCGGGCCTGCTCGACCCACCCGGCCCACCCCTCCCCGTCCTCGGCGAGCGACATGAGCCGGGCCCGCACGTCCTCCGAGCGCTTCGTGTCGTGAGTCGTGAGAGTGGTCATCGACGTCGGCCACGTCGACACGAGCCGCTCGCACCAGTCGTGGAACTCGTCCGCGGTGATCGACAGGTGGTCGGGGTGCCCGCCCACCTCGTTGGCCCCGGCCAGCCGCAGCCACCGGTAGTAGGCGGTGTCCTCGATGCCCTTGGCCATGACCGGGCCGCAGGTCTGCTGGAAGCGCACCCGGAAGTCGTCGGCGAGCGCACCGGTGTCGAGCCCCGCCCCGCGCACCTCACGGCCGAGCACGAGGTCGACGACGACGCCCAGGGCCTCCTCGTCGCTCGGCGCGATCCGCGCTCGCGCGCGATCGGCAGCGCCCTCGATGACCGCGACCTGCTCGGGCTCCACCGAGCGGCCAGGGACGACGTAGGCCCGGTAGCGGTCCATCGCCACGAGCAGGGCCTCGAGCGACCGGCGGGCCGCGGCCTGGTCGACGTCGGGCAGGATGCGCCGCACGAGGCGCATGAGCCGGTCGACCTCGGCGGCCTGCACGTCGTCGACGACGAGCCGCTTGGCCTGGCCCACGACGTCGTCGAGCTCGACGCGGTCAGGTGCCGCCTCGGCCCAGAGGCGGTCGAGGGCCGCCGTGCCGGCATCCGGGGTGAGCACCTGCTGCACCCGCAGCAGCGCGTCGTAGCCGGTGGTCCCGGCACAGCGCCACCCCTCCGGCAGCGTCTCGTCACCCTCGAGGATCTTCTCCACGACCACCCAGGAGTTCCCCGTCGCGTCGGCGAGCCGCTCGAGGTACCCGCCGGGATCGGCGAGCCCGTCGGGGTGGTCGATCCGGAAGCCGTCGACCGCACCGTGCCCGTGCAGGGCGAGCAGCAGGGCGTGGGTGGCCATGAAGACGACGGGGTCCTCGACCCGCACCGCGACGAGCGAGGTGACGTCGAAGAAGCGGCGGTAGTTGAGCGCCTCCCCCGCCTCGCGCCAGCTGGACAGCCGGTAGGCCTGTGCGTCGACGAGGTCCGCCAGCGGCAGGTCCTCGGTGCCCGGTGCCACGGGGAACTCGGCGTCGTAGTAGCGCAGGACCGGGTCGGATGCCGTCGGCCCGCCGTCCGCGACGAGCACCAGTTCGCCTGCCTCGAGGGCCTGCTCGACCGTTCCGCCGAGCACGGGCATGAGCAGCCGGTCGTCCTCGGCGACCCAGTCGACGTCGAACCACCCGGCGTACGGGGACCGTCGCCCGTCGCGCAGCAGCGACCAGAACGGGGCGTTGAGGTGCGCCGGCTGCGGCACGGCCATGTGGTTGGGCACGACGTCGACGATGATGCCGAGGCCGGCGTCGCGGCAGGCGGCGACGAGCCGCTCGAACGCGCCGCGACCACCCGCCTCCTCGCTGATGCGGGTGTGGTCGAGCACGTCGTAGCCGTGCATCGAGCCCGGCGCTGCCTGGAGCACCGGGGACAGGTAGAGGTGCGAGACGCCGAGCGATGCCAGGTAGGCCGTGTGGCGCGCCGCCTCGTCGTAGCCGAACCCGGCGTGGATCTGCAGGCGGTAGGTCGCCGTCGGAACCACGCGGCCGGGTTCGGGTCGATGGGCTGGGGACATGCTCACACCCGGTTGGAGGTCGCGGCTCCGGACGGCTGAGGCGCGGCCTCGCGGGGGCTGCGCAGGACGATGACCGAGCGGGGCGCCACCATCAGCTCGCTGCCGGCGTCGTGCCACGTCTGGTCGACGATGTCGGCCCCGGTGTCGATCTCGGCGACCCAGTGCTCGCCCCACTCCTTGTCGGGCAGGACGAACGAGTCCTCCTCGTGGTCGGCGTTGAAGATGACGAGGAAGTCGTCGTCGAGCACGCGTCGACCCCGGGAGTCGGGCGTCGGGATGGCCTGGCCGTTGAGGAAGACCATGACGGTCTTCGCCTCGTCGTTGGACCAGGCCGACTCGCCCATGGGCTCACCCGAGGGCTGGAACCAGGCGATGTCGCCGAGCTCGGACGTCCCGCCGTGGTCGGCACTGCCCGCGAAGAAGCGGCGACGGCGGAAGACCGCGTGGTCGCGGCGCAGGGTGGTCAGCGCCGCGGTGAAGGCGTAGAGCTCCTTCTGCCACTCGTCGAGGTCCCAGTCGACCCAGGACAGCTCGTTGTCCTGGCAGTAGACGTTGTTGTTGCCCTGCTGGGTGCGCCCGATCTCGTCACCGTGGGCGATCATCGGGACGCCCTGGCTGAGCAGGAGCGTGGTGAGGAAGTTGCGCTGCTGGCGCAGCCGCAGCGCGGCCACCTCGGGGTCGTCGCTCGGCCCCTCCTCGCCGCAGTTCCACGAGCGGTTGTGGCTCTCGCCGTCGTTGCCGTCCTCGCCGTTGGCATCGTTGCGCTTCTCGTTGTAGGACACGAGGTCGCGCAGGGTGAAGCCGTCGTGCGCCGTGACGAAGTTGATCGACGCGATCGGTTTGCGGCCACTGTGCTCGTAGAGGTCGCTGGACCCCGTGAGGCGGGACGCGAACTCGCCCAGGGTGCGGGGCTCACCGCGCCAGAAGTCGCGCACGGTGTCGCGGTACTTGCCGTTCCACTCGGTCCACAGCGGCGGGAAGTTGCCGACCTGGTAGCCGCCGTCGCCGACGTCCCAGGGCTCGGCGATGAGCTTGACCTGGGAGATGACGGGGTCCTGCTGGATGAGGTCGAAGAACGCCGACAGCTTGTCGACCTCGTGGAACTGCCGGGCCAGGGTGGCCGCGAGGTCGAAGCGGAAGCCGTCGACGTGCATGTCGGTGACCCAGTAGCGCAGCGAGTCCATGATCAGCTGCAGGACGTGCGGGTGCCGCATGAGCAGGCTGTTCCCGGTGCCGGTCGTGTCGTAGTAGTGGTCCTTGGCGTCGTCGACGAGGCGGTAGTAGGCCGCGTTGTCGATGCCGCGGAAGCACAGGGTCGGGCCGAACTCGTTGCCCTCGGCGGTGTGGTTGTAGACGACGTCGAGGATGACCTCGATGTCGGCCGCGTGCAGGGCCTTGACCATCGCCTTGAACTCGGTGACCTGCTCACCGCGACGGCCGCGGGCGTAGTCGTTGTGCGGGGCGAGGAAGCCGATGGTGTTGTAGCCCCAGTAGTTGGTCAGGCCCTTGGCCTGCAGCGAGGTGTCCTGCACGAACTGGTGCACCGGCATCAGCTCGATGGCGGTGATGCCCAGCGCCGTCAGGTGGTCGATGATCGCGGGGTGCGCGATGCCGGCATACGTGCCGCGGATCTCGGCAGGCACGTCCGGGTGGGTCATCGTCAGGCCCTTGACGTGCGCCTCGTAGATGACCGTCTCGTGGTACTCGTGGCGCGGCGGCCGGTCGTGGCCCCAGTCGAAGTACGGGTTGATGACGACCGAGAGCATCGTCTTGCCGAGGTTGTCCTCGGTGTTGCGCTTCTTCGGGTCCTTGAAGTCGTAGGAGAACAGGGCCTGGTCGTTCGTGACCTGACCCTCGATCGCCTTCGCGTAGGGGTCCAGGAGGAGCTTGCTGGGGTCGCAGCGGTGACCGTTCTTGGGGTCGTAGGGACCGTGCACCCGAAAGCCGTAGCGCTGGCCGGGCGAGATGCCGGGCACGTACGCGTGGTGGACGAAGCCGTCGACCTCGGGGAGGTCGACGCGGGTCTCGACGCCGTCGTCGTCGACGAGGCACAGCTCGACGCGGTCGGCCACCTCGCTGAACAGGGCGAAGTTCACGCCGCTGCCGTCGTAGGTGGCACCGAGGGGGTATGCCGTTCCGGGCCAGATCTGCACTGGTTGCCTTCCGTGGGTGGTCAGGGACCAGCGACGGTGCTGGGGGCTCGCGGGGGCCCAGGAGCCGCCCGCGATGGTTCCCAAACCTACCCGGCACGACCGACGACGCGAAAACGTTCGGCCGTGGCCGGCATCCGGCGTACTGCTCGGTAGGGTCGAGCCCATGGACACCCAACGCGTCGCCATCGTCACCGGAGCAGCCCGCGGCATCGGGGCGGCGACCGCCCGACGGTTGGCCGGCGACGGCTTCGCCGTGGCGGTGCTCGACCTCGACGAGGCCGCCTGCGAGGGGGTGGCGGACGGCATCCGGGACGGCCGGCGGTCAGGCGCTGGGACTGGGGGTCGACGTGACGAGCGCGGAGCAGGTCGAGGCCGGGGTGGCGCGAGTGGCCGCCGAGCTCGGGCCGCCGGTGGTGCTGGTGAACAACGCCGGCATCATCCGCGACAACCTCATCTTCAAGATGACCGAAGGTGACTGGGATGCCGTGATGGCGGTGCACCTCAAGGGTGCGTTCCTCATGACGCGGGCGTGCCAGGCGCACATGACGGCGCAGAAGTACGGGCGCATCGTGAACCTGTCGTCGTCGTCGGCGCAGGGCAACCGCGGGCAGGCGAACTACTCCGCGGCCAAGGCGGGGCTGCAGGGGTTCACCAAGACGCTGGCCATCGAGCTCGGCCGCTTCGGGGTGACCGCGAACGCCGTGGCTCCCGGGTTCATCCAGACCGACATGACGGCCGCCACCGCCGAGCGCATCGGGGTGCCGTTCGAGGACTTCCTGGCCCACGCCGCCTCCCAGGTGCCGGTGCAGCGGGTGGGCCAGCCCGACGACATCGCGGCGACGATCGCCTTCCTCGTGTCGGCCGAGGCGGGGTTCGTGTCGGGGCAGGTCATCTACGTGGCCGGCGGGCCGCTCGACTGACGGGACCGGCACCCCTCATGCGTCCTCGTACCCCTGCCGTCGGCGGCATGGTCGGCCTGTTCGTGGCCGTCGCCCTCCTGCACCTCGGCGCGCAGCTGTCCGGCGGCGACGACGTCGCGGACGCCACGCAGGTGCTGCTCATGCCGGTGCTCGCGGCGGTGCTGTGGCTGCAGTCAGCCGCTCCCCGGAGTCGCCTCGTGGTGCTCACGCTCGTCGCGCTCGGGCTGTCCTGGCTCGGCGACAGCGCCCCGAAGCTGACGGACGGGGATGCCGCGTTCCTCGTGATGGTCGGCTTCTTCCTGCTCGCGCAGGTCGCCTACATCGTCGCCTTCTGGCCGTACCGGACGAACAGCGTTCTGCACCAGCGTCGCCCGCTGCTGCTCGGGTACGTGGCAGCGGTGGCCGGGCTCGTGGCGGCCTGCGTCGGCGGGGCAGCGGGGATGCTCGTGCCGGTGCTCGTGTACGGCGCCCTGCTCGGCACGATGGCGGTGCTCGCCACCGGGGTCAACCTGCTGACCGCGGTCGGCGGGGCGCTGTTCCTCGTCTCCGACGGGCTGATCGCGCTCGACGCCTTCGCCGGCGGCTTCGACCTGCCGGGTCAGGGCTTCTGGGTCATGGCGACCTACATCGCCGCCCAGACCCTCATCGTCGCCGGCGTCCTGCGCGAGCAGACCCGCGTGCGAGCGCCCCAACCGACGACGGATGCCGTCCGCTCGGGGTGAGCGGACGGCATCCGGGGGGTGCGTCGTCGGGCCTCAGAGGCCGAGGTCGCGGCCGATGAGCTCCTTCATGATCTCGTTGGAGCCGGCCCAGATCTTGGTCACGCGCGCGTCGCGCCACGCCCGGGCCACGCGGTACTCGTTCATGAAGCCGTAGCCGCCGTAGAGCTGCACGCACTCGTCGAGCACGTCGTTCTGCACCTGGGCGCTCCACCACTTGGCCTTGGCCGCGTCGACGGCGGAGAGCTCGCCCTTCGAGTGCGCTTCGATGCAGTCGTCGACGTAGGCCTCTGCGACCTCGATCGCCGTCACCATCTCGGCGAGCTTGAACTTGTTGTGCTGGAAGGACCCGATGGCCTGGCCGAACGCCTTGCGCTCCTTGGCGTACTCGATGGTCTCCAGGAGGATCTGCTTGGCGTGCGCCACGTTCGCGCTGGCCGCACCGACGCGCTCCTGCGGGAGGCGCTGCATCATCGCGATGAAGCCCATGCCCTCGTCGCCGATGCGGTTGGTGTCGGGCACGCGAACGTCCTGGAAGAACAGCTCGGCGGTGTCGGACTCCTCCTGGCCGACCTTGTCGAGCTTGCGTCCGCGGGTGAAGCCCTCCATCCCGTCCTCGACCATGAACAACGTGATGCCCTTGGCGCCCTTGCTCGGGTCGGTGCGGGTGGCGACGATGACGAGGTCGGCCTGGTAGCCGTTGGTGATGAAGGTCTTGCTGCCGTTCAGCACCCAGTGGTCGCCGTCGCGCACCGCGGTGGTCTTCAGGGCCGCGAGGTCGGAGCCGCCACCGGGCTCGGTCATGGCGATGGCGCAGATCTTCTCGCCCGCGGCCATGGCCGGCAGCCAGCGCTCCTTCTGCTCCTGCGTGCCGAGGTCGACGATGTAGGGCGGGCAGACGTCGCTGTGGATGCCGAAGCACGAACCGACGGCGGCGTTGAAGCCGTTGAGCACCTCGGCCGAGACGGCGTTGAAGCGGTAGTCCTCGGCGCCCATGCCGCCGAACTCCTCGGGGATGTCGAGGCCGAAGAGCCCCTGGCTGCCGGCCTCCTTCCAGATGTCGCGGTCGATGGTCTTGACCTCGAGCATCTGCTCGGCGCGCGGCTTGAGCGTGCGCTCGACGAACTCGCTCACGGAGGCTCGGAAGTCCTCGTGCTCGGGACCGTAGATGTTGCGGGGCATCGAAACTCCTCCGGGGGTGGATCAGCAGATCGCGTCGGCGTTGACTAAGCGCTTGCTTAGTCTCGCGTGGGTGCGGCATGCTGTCAACCGTGCCGAGCACCACACCGATGAGCGAGACCGCCCTCCTCGCCGCCCTCGCCCCCGACGGCGGGCGCCACTCTGCCGTCGGTGACGTCACCGACACCGCGGTGCGGATCATGCTCGCCGCCGCGGACGCCTTCGCCGAGCGCGGCTTCCACGCCACGACGACCCGCGACATCTCCTCGCGCGCCGGCCTGTCCCCCGCGGGCGTCTACGTGCACTTCGCCTCCAAGGAGGTGCTCCTGTTCGAGCTCAGCCGTCGGGGGCACGAGCGGGCCCGCGACCTGCTGGTCGCGGCGGCGGATGCGGCGGCGAGCCCGACCGACGCGCTGCGCGCCATCATCGGCGGCTTCTCGCGCTGGCACGCCGAGCACTACGAGCTCGGACGGATCGTCCAGTTCGAGTTCCGTCACCTGCGCCCCGAGCACCGGGATGCCGTGCTCGGGCTGCGCAAGGAGATCGACCAGGTCGTGGCCGGGGTGTTGCGTGAGGGCGTGGAGACCGGCGAGTTCGAGGTCACCGACGTCCCCGCCACCGCCCTCGCACTCCTGTCGATGGCCATCGACGTCGCCCGCTGGTACACCCCTGACGTGCGTCGGACGCCGGAGGCGATCGAGGTCACCTACGGGGAGCTCGCGGTGCGCCTCGTGCGCGCCGCGGGCCGCTCGGCGTGAGAGCGCCGGGCGCTCGGGTCGCTACAGTGACGCGGTGAGGAACGCCGAAAGCGCATCGGGGCACGGTGGGTCCCCATCGATCGAGACGCCCGACTACTGGTGGTACGTCGCGCGGGCGGACCTGCTCGAGACCGCGCTGCGCTCCCACGTCGAGGGCGCCGGGCTGACCCTCGACCTCGGCAGCGCCGACGGCCCCAGTGCAGCCTGGTTGCGGGATGCCGTGCGGCGCACCGTCTCGCTCGACATCGACCCCCGGGGTCTGGGCAGCGACGGTGTGTGCGGCTCGGCGTTGGCGCTCCCGTTCGCCGACGAGACCTTCGAGGTCGTCTCGGCGTTCGACGTCATCGAGCACTGCGAACCTGAGGCCCAGGCCCTCTCCGAGGTGCGCCGGGTGCTGCGCCCCGGTGGACGCTTCGTCATGTCGGTGCCCGCGTACACCTGGGCGTGGAGCGACTTCGACGTCGCCAACGGCCACCACCGCCGCTACACCCGTGCACGTGCGCGCGCGGCGGTGGAGGCTGCCGGCTTCAGCGTGCAGCGGGTCACGCACGGCTTCGCGACGGTCTTCCCGATGTTCGCCGCAGAGCGGGTTGCGCGCAAGGTGCGGGGCCGCCGGGCACCGGGCGCCGTCGACATCGTCGAGGTCCCCTCGGTGCCGAAGCCACTCAACGATGCCCTGCTGGCGATGTCGCGCTTCGACCGGCACATCCTGGCCCGCACCGACCTGCCCTTCGGCTCGTCGGTGTTCGTGGCCGCCACCCGTCAGGGCTGACGGGACACCGGACGGCCGGGCTGCCGCTCACGGGTCGAGCGGGCCGCCACTCACCACGCGTGCCCTGACGTCTGCGGCGGTCCGCGCCAGCCCGGCGGCCAACGGCGTCGACGCGAGCGCGTCGACCTCCGGCCACACCCGCGAGACCAGCCGCAGGTCGAGCACCTGACCGGCCCCGGCCCCACCGATCGGGATGGTCCGCAGGGGGCGGTGGAACACGCGTCGGGCCTCGGAGACGAGGTAGCCGACGGTGACCGGCCGCCCGGAGGCCAGCACCTTGTCGACGACCGAGCCGGTCGGCTCCTCCCGCACGAGCGACAGGGTGCGCACGATCATCGCGGCAGCGTCGTCGACGTACACGTAGTCACGGATGGTGTCCATCGAGACGTAGACCGGCAGCGGGCGCCCGGTGGCGTCGGCCAGGCAGAGCTGCGAGAGGAGGCCCTGCGGCTTGCCGAGGGTCTGCCCCGGGCCGTAGACGTTCGCGAGCCGACCGATCACGGCGCGCAGCCCGGTGTCGGACGCCAGGCGTCGGACGCGGGCCTCCATGGCGAGCTTTGCCCGGCCATAGGGCACGAGCGGCGCGGGCTCGGTCCGCTCATCGAACGGGGGACGGTCGGACCCGGCATACAGCCCACCCGCCGACGACGCGAGGAAGATGACGCCGTCCTCCCCCGGAGCCACGGATGCCGTGAGCGCGCCCAACATCCGCTCGAACACGCGGACCTCGGTTGCCAGCGACTCCTCTCCCGTCGCCACCACGCCCGCGCCGGCGCACCACGCCACGGACCACGCACGCCCCGCGCGGGCTGCCGCGAACACGGTCGACCGCGTCGACGAGGGCCGAGACGCTCGACGCCTCGTCGTGCCACGGCACCGCGGTCACCAGCACCTCGTGCCCAGCCTGCTCGAGCCGGCGAACGACGTGCCGCCCCACGAGCCCTCCGGCGCCGACCACCCAGGTGAGCGGGGGCGCCGGGGATGCGTTCACGCGTCGTCGCGGCCGAGCGGGCCGTCGCGCCGGTCGCGAACGGGGAGGTAGAGAGGCTTTCCCATCGCCATGTTGACGGCCATCCCCACGTACTCGGCGATGACACCCAGGGAGAAGAGGATGACGCCGGTCGCCACCATGAGCAGCACCATCGTCGAGGTCCAGCCCGGAGCGTCCCAGGACCCGGCGGCCCTGCCGATCAGGAGCGCCAGCGCGATGACCGGAGCGAGCAGAACCGCAGCGGCGCCGAGGACGCTGACCCAGCGCAGGGGGCGCGTGCCGCTGGACAGCACGAGGCGCCAGAAGTGCGAGACGAGTCGGCGCATCGTGTAGCCGGACGGTCGGTCACCCTCCCGGCGCATCTCCAGCGGGCAGGTCACGACGCGGCGGGCCACCCAGGAGATGGCGACGTCGAGGTAGATGCCCGGACCGGCGTAGGCAGCCACCGATCGGGCGACCTCGCCGAGGAGCAGGCGGTAGCTGTTGAAGTCCGAGGCCTGGGCGCCCTTGGTGAGCCGCTCGACGACGGCCTTGGCGCCTCGGGAGGCGAGGTTGCGCGCGGCGCCGTGCGGCGGCTCGTTCGTGGGCCTGGCGTAGACGACGTCAGCCTGCTCGGTCATCGCGGTGTCGAGCAACGAACCCAGGGACTCGGGGTCGTGCTGTCCGTCCTCGTCCATGGTGGCGACCCACTCGCCACCGGAGGCGGCGATGCCGGCCAGGGTCGCGGCGTGCTGGCCGAAGTTCCGGCTCAGCCAGACCGGGCGCACCCAGTCGTAGCGGGCCGCGAGGTCCCTGATCGCGTCGTCCGAGGCGTCGGGTCCGCAGTCGTGGACGACCACCACCTCGGTCACCCGGTAGGGGCGCCCGGCCGGTGAGACCCGCGGCTCGACCGAGGCAGCCAGCTCGTCGACGATGGTGGCCAACGTCCGCTCGCCCTGGTAGACGGGGATGACCACCGAGATCTGGTGTGTCATCGTCACTCGCGGGTGAGCTTGCGGTAGGTCACGCGGTGCGGACGGGCGGCATCCGCGCCGAGACGCTCGATCTTGTTGGCCTCGTAGGACTCGAAGTTGCCCTCGAACCAGTGCCACTTGGCCGGGTTCTCCTCGTCACCCTCGTACGCGAGGATGTGCGTCGCCACCCGGTCGAGGAACCACCGGTCGTGGCTGATGACCACGGCGCACCCGGGGAACTCGAGCAGGGCGTTCTCGAGGGAGCCCAAGGTCTCGACGTCGAGGTCGTTGGTCGGCTCGTCGAGCAGCAGGAGGTTGCCCCCCTCCTTGAGCGTCAGTGCGAGGTTGAGGCGGTTGCGCTCCCCGCCGGACAGGATGCCGGCCCGCTTCTGCTGGTCGGGGCCCTTGAAGCCGAACTGGCTGACGTAGGCCCGCGACGGGATCTCGACCTGGCCCACGTTGATGTAGTCGTGTCCACCGGACACGGTCTCCCAGAGGGACTTCTCCGGGTCCAGCCCGCCACGGCTCTGGTCGACGTAGGAGATCTTGACCGTGTCACCGACGTCGACGACTCCCCCGTCTGCCTCCTCGAGGCCCACGATGGTCTTGAACAGGGTCGTCTTGCCGACGCCGTTGGCGCCGATCACCCCGACGATGCCGTTGCGCGGGAGCGTGAAGGACAGCCCGTCGATGAGCACGCGCTCGCCGAAGCCCTTGCGCAGGTTCTTGACCTCGATGACCTTGCTGCCCAGGCGGGGGCCCGGCGGGATCTGGATCTCGTCGAAGTCGAGCTTGCGGGTGCGGTCGGCCTCGGCCGCCATCTCCTCGTACCGGGCCAGACGTGCCTTGGACTTGGTCTGGCGCGCCTTGGCGTTGCTGCGGACCCACTCCAGCTCTTCTGCGAGCCGCTTGGAGAGCTTGGCGTCCTTCTTGCCCTGGACGTGCAGTCGCGCCTGCTTCTTCTCCAGATAGGTCGAGTAGTTGCCCTCGTACGGGTAGGCCCGGCCGCGGTCGAGCTCGAGGATCCACTGGGCCACGTTGTCCATGAAGTACCGGTCGTGGGTCACGGCGACGACGGCACCGTGGTACGCCGCGAGGTGCTGCTCGAGCCAGAGGACGGACTCGGCGTCGAGGTGGTTGGTCGGCTCGTCGAGCAGCAGCAGGTCGGGCTTCTGCAGCAGCAGCTTGCACAGCGCGACACGGCGGCGCTCACCACCCGAGAGCACGGTCACGTCGGCCTCCGGCGGTGGGCAGCGCAGGGCGTCCATCGCCTGCTCGAGCTGCGAGTCGAGGTCCCACGCGTCAGCGGCGTCGATGGCTTCCTGGAGCTGACCCATCTCGGCCATCAACGCGTCGAAGTCGGCATCGGGGTCGGCCATGAGCACCGAGATCTCGTTGTACCGGTCGAGCTTGGCCTTGATCTCGCCCGCGCCCTCCTCGACGTTGCCGAGCACGGTCTTGTCCTCGTTGAGCTCTGGCTCCTGCATGAGGATGCCGACCGAGTAGCCCGGCGTGAGCCGCGCCTCCCCGTTCGAGGGCTGGTCGAGGCCGGCCATGATCTTCAGGACCGAGGACTTCCCCGCACCGTTGGGCCCGACGACGCCGATCTTGGCGCCGGGCAGGAAGGAAAGGGTGACCTCGTCGAGGATGACCTTGTCCCCGTGCGCCTTGCGGGCGCGGGACATGACGTAGATGAACTCGGGCATGGGGCACAGGCTATCGACCACCAGCGCCCCGGCCCGAATCCTCGTGCGGCCGCTCTCAGGCGGCCGCCTCGACGTCCGGCGGCACGAGCGGGCCCGAGTCCGGATACCCGACCTCGCCGAGACCGCGGCCCGGCTCATCGTCCACGGCGTACTCCGACGCCGAGGGCCGCGTGGGCTCGGGGTCCTGCGAGAACTCCTGGGACTGCGAGTGCTCCGCACCCTGTCGGAATCCCTCGCTCTCCCCCGGCCTGCCCACCTTCGCGAACGCGGTGGTGCCGTACGTCAGGTCGTGGCCGGCGGCATCGGCGACGACCTCGACGTCCCACCACGTCGTGCCGTCGTCCTTGGTGAACGTCGTGACCTGCTGCTTGCCGTGGATCGTCACCGGGTGACCCTTTCGCAGGGATACGGCGACGTTCGCGGCCAGGGCACGGAAGGTCTTCACCGTGTAGAAGCTCGTGTCCCCGTCCTCCCACACTCCGGGCTGCCCCTGGACCTGGTTCCGGGACGAGGTCGCCACCCGGAAGACGGTCATCGGAGCACCCGTGCGGGTCGTGCGCACGGTGGGGTCGGCGACGAGCCGGCCCCGGATCGTCACATAGGTCTCATTCATCGCGGTCCTCCCCTTGGTGCCCCGCACCTCGGGGCTCACGCAAGAGCCTGCGCCCGCCGGCCGGTCCCGGCCACCCGCGTCGTGACCCCTGTGGACAACGACCACCGCGCGCGGTGCCTGTGGACGAGCGCCCTCAGATCCCTGCGGCGCGACTGAGTGCGACCCGGGTCGCCGCGTGCCGCTCGAGCACTCGCTCGACAGAACGCACGATCTCCTGACGGGCCACGCCGTCGATCGACTCCCGGAGCCGCTTGTCGATGACCCGAGCCCGACGCCGCGACCCGACCCGAGCCAGCCACCGGGCGATCAGCGCGAGCAACAGCCCTGCGGCGAGCCCTCCGACCAGCAGGAGCAGCGGCACCGGCAGCACACCGACACTGGGAGGTGCGCCGATGACGGCATCCACCTGCAGCCATCCGAGGACGACGTACAACGCGAGCCAGAGGAAGCCCGCGACGGCCGCCGCGGCAAAGGCCAGCTGCCCGAGGCCGAAGACCCGCCACCAGACCGGCGCGCGGGCGTGCAGCGGCGTCCCGACGACTGCCTGGTCGAGGGCGTCACCCAGCGCGTCCCCGGGCGGGGAGGCAGCGCTCTCGACAGCCTCGGCCCACGGCGCCGGAAGACCCTCGGCAGCATGGTCAGCCAGCCGCCGGGTCGCGAGCTCGACGGCGGAACGGGCCGCCGGTGATGCCGGCGGCAACGACGAGCGGCCCGAGGACCGACCGCACGTCGGAGTCGGAGACGCTGATGTCGCGACCGTCCAGCCGCAAGCGCCTCAGGGGCCTGGGCCGCAACGCCTGCACCCATCGGGTGAAGGGCCAACCGGTGTGTGATGCCGCCTCCATGCGGTAGTCCCGGGCGACCGCCTCGACGACCGTGGGCACCCCGGCACTGCGTGCGAGCGCGTCGACCAGCTCGGTCCGGGCCGCGTCGTTCAACACGGGCTCGGAGTCCGCGACGTGCGCCGTCAACGCGGCGGCGCTGGCCCGCACGTCCGCGGCCAGCCGGGACCGGGCCATCGTGCGCCCGGCCACCGCGTTGGCCAGCCGTTGGCGCAGGACGTCGACCCCCTGGCCCGTGGTGACGGATGTCGCCAGCACGGTGGCGCGCGGAACCCCGTCCTGCTCCATGAGCCGGACGAGGTCGGCGCGGCACTGCTCGACCTCGAGGGCGGTGAGGCGGTCACTCTGGTTGAGCACGACCATCGTCACCGCCTCGTGCGTGGCGAGCGCAGCGACGTAGTCGTCGTGCAGCCGGGCATCGGCATACTTCTGGGGGTCGGTCACCCAGACGAACAGGTCGACGAGCTCGAGAACCCGCTCGGCCTCGGCGCGGTTGCCGATCTCGCGTGAGTCGAAGTCGGGCAGGTCGAGCAGGACGAGTCCGTCGAGCGAGCCGAGCACAGCCTCCACGTCGTCCGGCTGCTCACCGACGACATGTCGGGCGCCGACGCCGAGCCAGTCGAGCAGGTCACCCGCCGGCTCGGCCCCCCAGATGGCGGCTGTCGGGGTGGCCGTGGTGGGGCGGCGCACTCCCGTGACCGCGATGTCACCACCGACGAGGGCATTGAACAGGGACGACTTGCCACTGCCCGTCGCACCCGCGAGGGCGACGACGGTGTGGCCGCCGACGAGGGCGGTGCGCTCGGCGACCTTCGCGACGACGGCATCCGCCCGCGCACGCCCGTCGGCTGGCAACTGGGCCCCACCGGCGTCCGCCGCAGCGGCAAGGGCGGTCGCGGCAGCGGACAGCTCGTCGGCGGAGATCACCGCACCTCGAGCGCTCCCCCGGCGCAGCGGGCTCACTGGACGACCGCCCGCAGGCGGGCGGCGACGGCCGTCAGCCGAGCAGCCTGTTCCGCCGGGGCCGACGTGTCGGCGAGCGCGACCGCGTACCTCTGCTGCTCACCCTCGTAGAGCTCGTCGGCGAGCTCGAGGAGACGGGCGCGCGCCTTGGCCGCCATCTCGCGCACCGCCTGGTCCCCGAAGATCGCCTCGAGCACGCGCTGGGCGAGGACGGCTGTTCCCCCGGCGATACCGATCTCGGCACCGACCAGCCCACCGGTGCTGCTGAACGCGACGAGCATGAGGAACAGGCCGATCGCGTTGAGGCCGTAGGCCGTGATGCGGGCGCTGGTGCGGCGGCCCTGTCCTTCGGTCCGCACGAGCTCGAGCACCTCGCCCTGCCACTGCCGCACGAGCCGTTCGACGTCACCCTGGAGGCCGGGGCTGGGCTTGGCAAGATCCGGATGCCGTGCCAGCACCGGTGCTCCGCCGGGCAGGCGCCGCCAGGCTCGTGCGGACTCGGACGCCGCGGTCTCGGCGTTCGCGAGGATGAGGGTGGCGACCCCGCTCTGCAGCGCCTCGCCCAGGCTCTCGGCGGGGGGCGTGCTGCCCTTGACGGCCGCGGTGATCTTGTCGCGCCACCGCGAGATCGTCGTCTCGACCTGGCGGAAGAACTCGCCGGTCCCGACGAACTCCTGCCACCGAGCCAGCACCTCACCGCGCAGCAGCGTGCCGTCGGTCATGCCGTCGTCGACGCGGCGGTGGGCCGCGTCGTAGCTTTCGTCGACCGCTCGCCGCAGTGCCGTGGCCGCATCGTGCTGGTCGCGGCTGGCGACGACGAGCTCGCTCGTGCGACCGGAGAGGGAGTCCACGGCGCCCCGCAACGTCTGTCCGACGACGATCGAGCGAGCCCGTGAGTCGCTGGCGAGCGCATGCAGCCACGAGCTGAGCCGCTCCACCGCCTCCGGCGGCAGCCGGCCATCGGCGTCGAGCGTGGCCTCGGGGACCGTGAAGATGGGCGCCGTCGGCAGACCCTGTTCGCGCAACATCGCCGCCAGGTGGGGCCGGATCTCCTCGATGGCCTCCGGCGGGATCCGGTCGAGCACGATCGCCACGGAGGTGCCACGGTCGGCGGCCGTGCGCAGCAGATCCCAGGGAACGGCATCCGCGTAGCGCGCGGCAGTCGTGACGAAGAGCCAGAGATCCGCGGCTGAGAGCAGCTGGGCGGCGATGGCGCGGTTGGCGGAGACGACCGAGTCGATGTCGGGTGCGTCGAGCAGCGCCATCCCCGCCGGGAGCGTCTCTGACTCGACAAGGCGCACCGTGCCGGGCTGGTCCAGGCCGGGCTGGTCGGCATTCCCCTGCCCGGTCACGCGCGCGAGTCCGGGCAGGATCCGGGTGTCCGCGAACCAGCGACGGTCGTCGGGGTGGTGGACGAGCACCGGGGAGGTCGTGGTCGGGCGCAGCACACCCGGCCGGCTGACCGTGGCGCCGACGACCGAGTTGACCAGGGTCGACTTGCCGGCGCCGGTCGATCCGCCGACCACGGCGAGAAGCGGGGCGTCGATCGCGCGCAACCGGGGAAGGACGTAGTCGTCAAGCTGCTGGAGCAGTGCCGTGCGGGAGGCCTCGGCCGCCGACCGGCTCGGCACATCGAGTGGGAGTGACGTCTGAGCCACCTCGTCGCGAAGGGCCTCGACGACGGAGGCGAGCGCCTCCACGTCACTGTCCACGGTCACACCGCCAACCCTAACGACTTTGCGCACACTGACAGGCGATTCCTCAGGGCGCGCCGGATGATGTTCGGCATGCGACTGTTCGTGGCGGTGGAACCTGATGTCGAGGTGGTGGAGCATCTCGACGAGTTTCTCGAGGTGCGCCGGGAGGCGGACCCGGACCTGCGATGGAGCTCGCCGGCGCAGTGGCACGTCACCCTGGCCTTCATGGGGGCCGCACCCGAGCGAGTGGTGGACGACCTCATCGAGTCCGTCAGCGCCGCAGCCGCGCGGTGTTCGCCCGTGGTGCTCGGCATCTCGGGTGGCGGCTGCTTCCCGGACGTGTCCCGCGCGAGGGTCTTGTGGGCAGGGCTGAGCGGGGGCGACGGTCTGGCGCCCCTCGCCCGCGGCGTGCGGGCTGCGGCGGCTGTCGCCGGGGGCGCGCCGGAGGGTGGGCCGTTCCGGCCGCACGTCACGCTGGGCCGCTTCGGGCATCCGACCGAGGCGACGCGGTGGGTGCGGGTGCTGGACTCGTACGCGGGGCCGACGTGGACGGCATCCGAGATCACCGTCGTGGCCTCGCACCTCCCCCGGGAACGCGGCCACCGTCCGCGACACGAGGTCCTCGCCCGCGCTCGGATGGGCCGCGACTGACCCTTGGGTGCTCAGGGCGAGGGTGCTGGTCCAGTCCTACACTGACGGTCGGTGGTCGGGAGTCGGCCGCCCGGCCCCCGTAGCTCAGCGGATAGAGCAAGAGCCTTCTAATCTCGAGGTCGCAGGTTCGAGTCCTGCCGGGGGCGCCGTCGAGAACATGTCCTGACCTGCGAGAATGCGATTGCCTATTCCGAAGCGTGCACTAAGCGTGCACTAGTCGCGGCTTCTCGTGCCCTTGCTCGGAACAACATGTGGAATGTGGTTGACACGTGGTCGACGTCGTCAGGTCCTCGACGTTCGATCGGTGGCTAGCCGAGTCTCCTCATGACGAGAGCGGCCAGTGCCTCACGGGTGGGGTGCCCCCAGCCGATGCAGAAGGGATGGCCCGCCGGATCGGCGTACACCTGATGCCCCTCGTCGCTCTCCAGGTCAGCGGCCTGAAGCACGCGAGCACCGAGCCTCATCGCCTGTTCGTGCGCCTGAGCCGGGTCGTCGACGTGGAGGTCGAGGTGTACCTGCTGAGGCGCGCCGTTCGGCCAGTCAGGAGGACTGTGCTGCGGCGCGAGCTGAACGCCGATCCGCCACTCGCCAGCAGCGTCGATCACGGTGTGAAACGTCTTGTCGTCGAAGACGTGGCCGTCCAGCATTCCCGCCCAGAAGGCGCTCTCGGCGTGGAGGTCGCTGGCATCGAAGACGACCACAGCGCGGATGGGATTCATGACGCGACCCTACGTAGCCCGTGAACGCAGGGCCAGATCGGGAACCTCCGAACTGTCGGACGCGCATCGGCACGGTCAGGGCAGATCCGTGATGGCCTCGGCCGCCAGGGATGACCAACTCGTGACGGGGTTGTCCGCTCGGGACGGGCGTGTACCCGCGTCGCGAGCGGACAACCCCGTCATCAGGTGACCGCACTCACTTGGCTGACGCTCACAGGGCCGACGAGCTGGCAGGTTGCACGTCCGTGGGTTCATGCGGTGCGGGCGTCGAAGGACAAGCGGCTGCTTCACCTCCTGACCCAAGGCGCAGAGGGGCGGAGCCCCGGTTCTCGGGGATGCGGAAGCGCTTCCCGCCAGGAAGCATGAAAGACTCGCCGCAAGCCCTCGTTCTCTCCCCCCAGTGCGCGAGGGCCCAGCGTCCCGGGTTGAGGCCTCAGGCCTCCCCGGGACGCGCCTTTCGGCAATAGTCTCGTGAGACACCACGGCACGCCGATGACCGAGAGGACCCGCCATGGCCACGAAGAAGAGCGACAGCGGCGGGTTCAGCGCCGACGAGCGCGCGGCGATGAAGGCGCGCGCGGCCGAGCTGCGCGCCGAGGGCAAGAAGGGCGCCAAGCGTGCTGACGGTCTCCAGGCGATCCTCGACCGCATTGCCGAGATGGACCCGGCGGACCGCGCCCTCGCCGAGCGCGTACACGCGCGTCGTGACCGAGACCGCACCAGACCTCATGCCGAAGACCTGGTACGGGATGCCGGCCTACGCCGACTCCGACGGGAAGGTCGTCGCCTTCTTCCAGGATGCCGGGAAGTTCAAGTACCGCTACTGCACCCTGGGCTTCCAGGACGCCGCGAACCTCGACGACGGTGACATGTGGCCGGCCTCCTTCGCCCTCGTGGGGTGGAGCCCTGCGGTCGAGAAGAAGGTCATCGCCCTCGTGAAGGCGGCGATCAGGCCACAGGACTGATCTGCTCGGCGAGCTGGCGCGACCGTCGCAACGCCATCTCGGCGAGTGCGGCCGCGACGTCCGGGACGACCGAGTCGTCGAACGCCGCGCGGGGTGAGTGGTTGTCCTCGGCGTCAGCCGGGTCCCCGAGGGCGCAGGCGCTCACGTTGAGGTAGGCGCCCGGCACCTCGTCCAGGACGAACGACATGTCCTCCGACCCGGCCTCGGGGTTGACCATGTCCGCCCACCGGTCGGCACCGAAGAGGTCGACCACCACGCCCTGGGCGAAGGCGAACTCCTCGACGTCGTTGACCGTCACCGGGTAGCCGTTGCCGATGGTGACCTCCGCGGTCATCCCGTGGGCCTGCGCGACGTGCTCGGCAACCCGGGTCACCGCGTCGTGGGCCCGGGCGCGGTTCTCGGCCGAGAAGGTGCGCAACGTCGCCTCGACGTACGCGTCGTCCGGGATGATGTTGTCCTTCGTTCCCGCGGCGATCCGGCCCACCGTGAGCACCACCGGGTCCCACACGCTGAACTGGCGGGTGACCGCGCTCTGGTAGGCCAGCACGATCTCGCACGCCACCGGCACGGGGTCCTTCGCACGATCGGGCGCTGACCCGTGGCCGCCCACACCGCGCACCACGACGTGGACCTCGTCGGCCGCCGCCATGAGGGTGCCCGGGCGGCCGAACCACACCCCGAGTGGATGGTCCGCGGAGTACACGTGGACGGCGTACGCGGCGTCCACCCGCCGACCAGCCGCCTCGAGCAGCCCCTCACGGATCATCGGCTCGGCACCGCCGGGACCTTCCTCCGCGGGCTGGAACATCAGCACGACGTCGCCGACGAGCTCGTCACGCAGCTCGTGCAGGATGCGCGCCGCGCCGACGAGGCCCGCCATGTGCAGGTCGTGCCCGCACGCGTGCATCAGCCCCGGGCGGGTCGAGGCGTAGTCGACGTCGACCTCCTCGGCGACCGGCAGTGCATCCATGTCGCCGCGCAGCAGCACCACCGGCCGCTCCCCCGTCACCGGCGACCGCCCTCGCAGGACAGCGACGACCGAGCTCAGCGAGTCCCCCAGCGTCACCTCGAGGTCGAGCCCGGACAACGCCTCGAGCACCGCCGCCTGGGTGTCCGGCAGGTGCAGGCCCAACTCCGGGATGCCGTGCAGTCGCCTCCGTAGGTCGACCAGCTCGGGTGCGAGGCGGGCGGCGATGGCAAGGGTGTCGGTCACGGGGTCCTCTCGGGCGATGCGTGGTGAGCCGGCCGGTCAGGCACGGCGTGGGGTCAGGCGGCGTGCAGGCCGATGAACTCGGCCCGTCGATCGCGAAGAGCCAGCAACAGCTCGTGTTCCTGCTCGATGGCGTGGGCGTCCGCAGCCCGGTGAAGCATTCGGCGACGGAGCAGCGCCAGCTCGCTCGCGGCATCCTGGAAGGCCCGCATCGCCTTCAGGCCGTCGCGCCCGGTGTTGGCCCTGGCCCAGGCGCGGGCCTCGCGTCGTTGCGGCATCGAGGAGAGCATGGCGACCTCGGCGGGCGAGAGCCACCCGACGTCGGCGTAGGGCCGCAGGAACTGCCCGATGAGCCGACCCTCCTCACGGCGGGCCCACCCGACGAACGCGAGGAACGCGAAGAAGATGGGCACCTGGACGAAGAGGTAGACCACGACCATGCCCTGCCCGCCGGACACGGCGGCGAGGTTCCACAGGCCGTGGCTCAGCACTGCGAGCAGGAACCCCACCACGGGGGCGAACACTCGCGGCATCCACGACCTGCTCGTCGCAGCGACACCGATCCCGATGCCGGTCAGGATGGTGAACATCGGGTGGGCGAACGGCGACAGGATGCACCGGGCGATGAACGTGCCCGTCAGCAGCTCGCTGCCGCCGTCGGTCCACGCGACGGCGAGGTACTGGATGTTCTCGGTGAAGGCGAAGCCGGCGGCGCAGATGCCTGCGTAGACCATGCCGTCGGTGATGCCATCGAACTCGTTGCGGAGGAACCACCACACGAACAGGACGAACACCCCCTTCGCAGCCTCCTCCACGAACGGGGCCACGAGGACGGCGGTCGTCGTCAGCGCGGCGTCCGCGTCAGCGGTCGACATCGCCTCGATGAGGGCGATGGCGGAGGAGTTGAGGACGGCCGCGACAGCCGCCGCCACGAGCGCTCCCCAGAGGAAGGCGCCGACGAGCAGCCGGTTCGGCTCCGACTCGAAGCGGTCGAGCCACAAGAAGGTGGGGATGACGATGCCGAGCGGCACGACGGCGGCGGCCAGCGCCAGCAGGGCGGTCTGCACCCCGAAGGCGGCGCCGAAGTACGCGGCGACGACGATCGCGACCAGCAGGAACCCCAGCCCGGCGACACCTGTCAGGACCCACCCGCGCAGTGCGGGGCGCGTGGTCGGGTCCCGACGCAGCCGCGGCGCGGGCCGTTGCGTCGTGACGTCGCCGCTCATGGCACGCGACACTAGCCCAGAAGGGGTGGGACGGACGGGCAACGCTGAGCGTGCGGCACCTAGCATGTGCCTCATGGCCACCCCCGCGACAGATCGATCACTGAGCGACCGCATCGTCTGGATCGACTGTGAGATGACCGGCCTGTCGCTGACCCACGACGCCCTCATCGAGGTCGCCGCGCTCGTCACCGACTACGAGCTGACGGTGCTCGGTGACGGTGTGGACGTCGTCATCCGGCCACCGGACGAGGCGCTCGCGCAGATGGACGACTTCGTGCGTGACATGCACACCACGTCCGGGCTGCTCGACGTCCTCGAGGGCGGCACGACGCTGGAGCTCGCGCAGGAGATGGTGCTGGACTACGTGCGCGAATGGTCGCCCGAGCCGGGTCGTTCACCCCTCGGCGGCAACACGGTCGCGACCGACCGGGCCTTCCTCGCCCGCGACATGCCCGCCCTCGAGAGCCACCTGCACTACCGGATCATCGACGTCTCCTCGATCAAGGAGCTCTCGCGCCGCTGGTACCCGCGGGCCTACTTCGCCGCGCCGAGCAAGTCGGGCGGTCACCGTGCCCTGGCCGACATCCGCGAGTCGATCGCCGAGCTGCGCTACTACCGCGAGGCGGTGTTCGTACCCCGGCCCGGGCCGACGACCGAGCAGGCCCGCGCGCTCGCAGCGCCCCACGTCGTCGACCACGGCTCGGCGTCCACGACGTCACCGTCGACGGACCGAGACGTGGTCGAGAGCACCCCTCCGTAGCAGGTACGATGGTTCGCGCTGCGGGCGCAAGGGATCCACGGATGCCGTCGCGCCCGCCGTGGTGGGTATAGCTCAGCTGGTAGAGCATCGCGTTGTGGTCGCGAGGGCCGCGGGTTCAAGTCCCGTTACTCACCCCAGGACCGTGAGACCCCGATCCGCCTCTGCGGGTCGGGGTTTCACGCTGTCAGTGAAATCGCGGCGAGCCCGCGGCCGATGGTTCTCCACTGCTTTGCAAGGATGGTCGTATGCAGTCACGCCGCTTCGCCACCGTCGTCACGATCGTCATCGTGGTGGCGTTCTTCCTCGTTGCCATCGCCCCCGCGTTCGCCTCTCCGGCGCCGGGGACCCTCCCGCTGCACGCGCGGCTGCTCTCCTCGGCGCCTGCGGACGGGGCCACCCTCGACACCGTGGACCAGGTCGTGCTGACGTTCAACGAGGACGTCAACCCCGACTTCGTCGCCGTGCGTGTCGCCGGGCCCGCCGGTGGCGAGGCCGAGGGCGCCCCGACCGTCGACGGCCCCACGGTGACGCAGCCCCTCTCGGCACCGTTGGAGGCAGGCGAGCACACCGTGACCTACCGGGTGGTGAGCAACGACGGGCACCCGATCTCCGGAACCCTGACGTTCACGACGACGGCATCGGCGGTCGCCCCCTCACCCACCCCGAGCACTGCCGAACCGACCCCGTCGGAGGCCAGCTCCACGGCATCCGCGACGCCCACGCCGTCCGAGTCCCTGACGCCCGCGCCAGAACCCGCTGTCGAGGAAGAAGGGACGTCCCCATGGGTCGGTGTCGTGATCGCCCTGGGGGTGGCCGCGCTCGCCGCCATCGGGGGCGGCGCGTGGACTCGTCGCCGCGCGCGCCACTCGGACGGCGAACAGGTCTGACGCGAGGCGCGGGTCGGGCGACTCGATTTCGCGCCGCCGGAGCCCGCCTGCTAATGTCTCCGACGCGCGCCATTAGCTCAATTGGCAGAGCAGCTGACTCTTAATCAGCGGGTTCGGGGTTCGAGTCCCTGATGGCGCACCACCGCTCATCGAGCGAGAGGCTCCCCGACACCGGGGAGCCTCACCTGTGTCACGGCCCGGAGGACACGTGGCGCCCGGTTCAGCCGCGACGGAGGCGCCGCACGATCAGCCACCCACCGACGACCGCCACCACCGCGACCACCGCAGCCAGGCGCTCGACGCGCAGCTCGCCCTCAGGGGTCGTCGCGACGTCGGCAAAACGCTTCTTGGCGACTTCGGTCTGGCGGTGGATGATCGACGACGGTCGCACCCTCTCGGTGAGCTCGTCGATGGTCTGGGCGAGCCGTTCACGACGGGCGACGATCTCGGCCTCGAGGGCAGGGATGGACGGGGGAGCTGGCGGGACTGCTGGTGCTGCGGTTGCGGCGGCTTCTGGTGCTGCGGTGGAGGCGGCTGCCGAGGCGCCGCTCGACGCGCTCGCGGCAGCGGGCTGGGCGTTGCTCATGAGGTCCTCACTGGAGTCCGAGGTCGCGTCGCAGCTTGGCGACGTGTCCGGTGGCCTTGACGTTGTAGAAGGCGTGCGAGACGGTTCCCTGCTCGTCGACGACGACGGTGCTGCGGATGACGCCCTGCACCGTCTTCCCGTAGAGCTTCTTCTCGCCGAAGGCGCCCCATGCCGTCATGACAGCCCGATCCGCGTCTGACAGCAGGGTGATCGTCAGGCCGTCCTTCTCGCGGAACTTCGCGAGCTGTGCGGGCTGGTCGGGTGAGATGCCGAGCACGGTGTAGCCGTGCGCCGCCAAGGACTCGAGGGAGTCGCTGAAGTCGCAGGCCTGCGTGGTGCACCCGGGTGTCATCGCTGCCGGGTAGAAGTAGACGATGACCTTGCCGCCGCGCAGGTCGCTCAGGGTCACGGACGTACCGGTGTCGTCGGGAAGGGTGAAGTCCGGCGCGCTGTCGCCGGGGCCGAGCCGGTCACTCACGGTGGCTCCTCGTCATGTCGTCTGGCTGTGGCACAAACCTACCCCGCCGGGTGGTCGGTCGAGGCTGTCGCTCCCAACAGGGGTTGGTGCGCAAGGCGGGACTCGAACCCGCACACCCGAAGGCACCAGAACCTAAATCTGGCGCGTCTACCAATTCCGCCACTCGCGCGCGGGCGACAGCCTACGACGGCCCGGTGCTCAGGTGCTGAGGAATTCTCGCAGGACAGGTTCGAGCGCCCGAAAGGCATTGCCCCGGTGGGAGATCGCATTCTTCTCCGCATCCGCGTGCTCAGCGAGCGTTCGCTGCTGCCCCGTGGGGACGAAGACCGGGTCATAGCCGAAGCCGTTGGTGCCGCGCGGCCCGCGCACGATCGAACCCTCGACACGTCCTTCGACCCCGTGCACGCGACCGTCCGGCATGGCGAGCACGGCCGCGCACACGAACGCCGCGGCGCGGTGCTCGTCCGGCACGTCACCGATCTGTTCGAGGAGCAGGTTGAGGTTCGCGCGGTCGATGTCGGCGCGCCCGGCACCCGGCCCCGCAGAAGATCCCGACCAGCGTGCCGAGAACACACCTGGGCACCCGCCGAGGACGTCGACGGCCAGGCCCGAGTCGTCGGCCACCGCCGGCAGGCCGGTGGCCTCGGCAAGAGCGACCGCCTTCAGCCGGGCGTTCCCGAAGAAGGTCACCTCGGTCTCGGCGACATCCGGAGCACCCTCGACGTCGCCAGCGCCGATGATCTCGAGGTCGAGGTCCGCCACGAGACCCGCAAGAATCTGTCCGAGTTCGTGGACCTTGTGCTCATTGCGAGTGGCGAGCACGAGCCGCCGGCTCATGCCACTCACGCCTGACGCTCGCGCGGGGTCTCCTCGAGCGCGGCCTGCTGCACCATGGTGAGCTCGGCACAGCCGACCGTCGCGAGGTCGAGGAGATGGCCGAGAACCGCGCGGTCGAACGGGTCCCCCTCCGCCGTGCCCTGCACCTCGACGAAGCGACCGTCCCCGGTCATCACGACGTTCATGTCGGTCTGTGCGGTGGAGTCCTCCGGGTAGTCCAGGTCGAGCACCGGGCGACCCTTGACGAGCCCGACGCTCACCGCGGCGATCGACCCGGTGAGTGGCTGCGCCGCTGGGGCGATCAGGCCCTTGGCGCGCGCGTCGGCCACGGCATCCGCCAAGGCCACCCAGGCGCCGGTGATCGCGGCCGTGCGGGTGCCGCCATCGGCCTGGAGCACGTCGCAGTCCAGGACGATCGTGTTCTCGCCGAGGGCCTTGGTGTCGATGACCGCCCGCAGGCTGCGGCCGACGAGGCGGCTGATCTCGTGGGTGCGGCCACCGACCTTCCCGCGTCGCGACTCGCGGTCGGATCGCGTGTTCGTCGACCTGGGCAGCATCTCGTACTCCGCGGTGACCCATCCGGTACCGCGGCCCTTGAGCCAGCGGGGAACGCCCGCCGTGAAGGATGCCGCGCACAGGACACGGGTGCGGCCGAACTCGACGAGGACACTGCCTTCCGCGTGGTCCAGCCAGTTGCGCGTGATGCGCACCTCGCGAAGTTGGTCAGGGGCGCGGCCGTCGTGGCGAACAGACTCGTGGGACATGAGCCCAAGGTTATGGGGTCACAGCTCGTAGACCGCGTTCGCCCGGGCGAGCTCGACGGTGCCCGGCCAGATCCCGGCCGCCTGGGCGCGGCAGACCTCCGGATCGTTCCAGGCCGGGATGTGCGTCAGCATGAGCCGCTTGACCCCGCCGGCCTTCACTGCAGCGGTGGCGGCTCGCGATCCGGACAGGTGGATGCCGGTGATCGCGTCGTCACGCCCGTCGACGAACGCGGAGTCCATCAGCGCCAGATCGGCGTCGCGAAGCAGGGGTGTGAGGTTGTCGCAGTCGTCCGTGTCACCGGTGTACGCGAGCACTGCTCCGCCGGCCTCGACGCGATATCCAAACGCCTCGACGGGATGGTTCATCGCATAGGGCGTCACGGTGAACGGCCCGATGACGAGCGGCTCGGCATCCACGACCACGCGGACGTCGAACTGAGCCTCCATCCCCCCCGCTTCGAGGCCGTGGTACATCAGCTGCAGCCGTTGAGCCGTGCCCGTCGGCCCATGCACCGGGAGCCGCGACGGAAAGGGTCCGGCCGGGCGGTAGCGGCGCCAGACGTAGAGGCCACAGAGATCGACACAGTGGTCTGGGTGGAGGTGCGTGAGCACGACGGCATCGAGGTCATCCGGAGACAGGTGTCGCTGCAGCGCACCGAGCGCGCCGCTTCCGAGGTCGAGAACGATGTTCCAGACCCGCCCCCCGAACTCCTCCTGGATGAGGTACGACGACGAAGGTGACGTGGGACCTGCGAAGGATCCTGAGCAGCCGAGGACCGTCACCTTCATGGGATCACCGGTTTCACCGATGGCTGCGCCAGCGTGTAGACCCGCCCGAGCTTCGAACCCACCCCGAGAAAACGCGTGGCCAGGCGGCGGAACTCCTCCGGGTCACCTGTCGTGGTGAACCCATGGCTCGGCACGGGGAGGTCGTCGCCTCGCAGGAGATCGCCATCAGCCAGCACGTGGTAGACGTCCTTCGCGGTCTCCTCCGCCGACGAGACCAGCGTGACGTTGTCTCCCATCACGTAGGCGATCACCGCCGTGAGGAGTGGGTAGTGCGTGCACCCGAGGACGAGGGTGTCCACGCCACGCTCACGCAGGGGGTCCAGGTACTCGTGCGCGACGTCGACGAGATCCGCGCTCCCGGTGATGCCTCGCTCGACGAACTCGACGAACCTGGGGCAGGGGGTGCTGGTCACGTCGAGGTGCGGGGCCGCCGCGAAGGCGTCGAGGTAGGCCCCTGACTGGTGGGTCCCGAGCGTGGAGATGACGCCGACCCGGCCGTTGCGTGTCGCTGCCGCCGCGCGACGAACCGCGGGGCGGATCACCTCGACCACTGGCACGTCGTAACGCTCCCGGGCGTCGTGCAGCACCGCGGCACTCGCCGTGTTGCAGGCGATCACCAGGACCTTGACACCGTGGTCGACGAGCCGGTCAAGGCAGCCCAGTGCCAGTTCGCGCGTTTCCGCGATGGGTCGCGGACCGTACGGCGCATGTGCCGTGTCACCGAAGTAGGCGACCGACTCGTGTGGCAACTGGTCGAGGATCGCACGCATGACGGTGAGGCCGCCGTACCCGGAGTCGAAGACCCCGATGGGTGAGTCCGTCACGGGCTTACCGTAGGCCAGTCGCGCGAGATCGGCAGCGGGCGCGGCCGTGATCTGCGTCGCGTCGAACGCGCACCTCCACCGTCACGCTGTGAGCATCGCGGATGCGAGGGTCTCCTGGAGCCAGGTGAGGAAGTCGTACACGGCCAGGGCGTAGGCCAGCGGGTCGTCCGGGTCGAGGTCGCCGGCCGCGGCCTCCAACGCGTCCAGGTCCGCGTCGGTGCGCAGCCCCATCCGTTCGCCGAGCACGAGCCGGACGTCGGTCAGGGCGGTGAGGACCGCTCGGGCCTGGCCCTCGTCGAGCACGATCTTGTCCTCGTGGCGCAGGAGGCCAGCCGCCTGCGCCAGGACCGCCGCCTTGCGCTGCCGCAGCCCGGTCTCGGTGAGCCGGCGGAACTCCGCTGCGGCTTCGTCGTCCTGTCGGTTGGCCGTCGGCAGGAGTCGGTCCAGGGCCGGGTCGCGATCGGCCGCGGAGGCCACGAGATCGTCCTGGTCCTCGGCCGCCAGCGTGACCCCCATCCCCAGCCCGGCGACGATCGACGCGAACTCGTCGGTCGCCCCGGAAGCCACCCACCGACTCCCCCGCCGCATCCGACTCCCCGGCGCCGGCCGCGCCGTCCGAGCCCACCGTCGACAGAGGCGGCGGCTCGAGCAGGTCGTGCACCTGTTCCATCAGGCCCGCGACGGTGGCGCGCTCGAGCGGGTCCAGGCGCGCGGCATACGACGCGTTCCTCCCCCGCCCCTTGCGGCGGAACCCGCGGGCCATCAGGAGTCCTTCTGGAAGGTCGCCCACAGGCCGTAGCCCTGCAGGGCCTCGGTGTCGGCCTCCATGGCCTCGCGCGTGCCGTTCGCGACGACGGCCCGACCCTGGGTGTGGACGTCCATCATCAGCTTCTCGGCCTTGGCACGGGAGTAGCCGAAGTGGTTCTGCAACACGTAGGTCACGTAGGACATGAGGTTGACCGGGTCGTTCCACACGATCGTGATCCACGGGATGTCGGGCGCGAGGTCCCCGCCGGTGGCGGTGACCTCCTCCTGGACGGGCGCGAGCGACACGCGCCAAGGATAGGTGCCGCTGCGCAGGTCAGTCGCGCGGGCGGTTCCAGGACCCGGCGTACACGCCGTCGTCGCACGCCCGACCCGCCTCACCGAGCTCGAGCGGGCGGAAGGTGTCGACCATGACGGCCAGCTCGTCGAAGAACTCCTTGCCGATCGACGCCTCGGCCGCTCCCGGCTGCGGCCCGTGGGCGTGCCCGCCGGGGTGCAGCGAGATCGAGCCCTTGGCGATGCCCGAGCCCTTGCGCGCCTCGTAGTCGCCGTCGACGTAGAACATCACCTCGTCGCTGTCGACGTTGGAGTGGTAGTACGGCACGGGGATGGACAGCGGGTGGTAGTCGACCTTGCGCGGCACGAAGTTGCAGATGACGAAGTTCCAGCCCTCGAACACCTGGTGGGCCGGCGGGGGCTGGTGGATGCGCCCCGTGATCGGCTCGTAGTCGCTCACGTTGAACACGTAGGGGTAGAGGCAGCCGTCCCAGCCGACGACGTCGAGCGGGTGGAAGGGCACGACGTGCACGGTGCCGACGATGCCGCCGCTGCTCGCCGGGCCGCCGCCACGGTGCTTGATGTAGACCTCGGTGTGCGCGTCCGGGTCCTCGCCGACGTCCTCCGCGAGGAGCGGCCCCTGCGGCAGCCGCAGGTCCCGCTCGCAGTAGGGGCTGTGCTCGAGGAGCTGGCCGTACTTGCTGAGGTAGCGCTTGGGTGGCGCGATGTGGCTGCTCGCCTCGATGACGATGGTGCGCAGCGGGTCCTTGGCCGAGGGCTTGGGGATCCACCGGTGGGTCGTGGCCCTCGGCAGGATGACGTAGTCGCCCTCCCCCACCTCGAACGCGCCGAACACCGTCTCCACCCGGGCCCGGCCGCGCTCGACGTAGACGCACTCGTCACCGATGCCGTTGCGGTACCACGGGCTGGGGGCGCCGGCCACGGCGTACGACAGCCGCACGTCACCGTTGCCGAGGAGCAGGCGGCGCCCCGTCACGACGTCGGTGTCCTTGACGACCTTCGGGGGAAAGAGGTCGTGGGGCTTCAGGTGCAGCGGCAGCAGCGGGTGGTTGGGCGTCGTCGCGAGGTCACCGACGCTCCACGCGCGGTACTCGGCCACCGCGGACGGGATGTTGCGGTGGTAGAGCAGGCTGGAGTCGGAGGAGAACCCCTCCTCACCCATGAGCTCCTCGGAGTAGAGCTCGCCGACCTGCCCGCGCTTGGCGGGGCGCCGGTGCTGGGTGTGCCGCTTCGGGGGGATGCTGCCCATCGCCTGGTAGTGCGCCACTGCTGCTGTCCACTCCTTCGTGGTCCGGGTGTTTCCCCGCAGGCTACGCCGGGTCGACGCCGCTCGGTAGCGTGGGGACCATGCCCCCTGCGATCAGCCCTGTCTGGCACGGCCTGGTCGACGACGCCGCGGTCTTCCCACCCGGCAACGCCACGCTGTCGGATGCCGTGGCGCGCCATCGCGCGCACCGCACCTCGTCGTACGCCGAGTGCGTGGGGCCGCTGCTCGTGCCGGCCGCCGGTGCCGCAGACCTGGTGTCCGTGCTCGATGCCGAGCCTGACGGTGAGGTGGGCGCGGACGACGCGCGGCCGGCATCCGCGCGTCTCGAGGTCGTGCTGATCGCCCGCCCGGGGGCTGACCCGGCCCTGCTCACCGCAGGCCGCGACACGCTGCTCGACGACGACCGCGTCCGGGTGGTCGGCGCCGAGCTCGGGTGGTACGACGGCTGGTCCACCGACCTGGCAGGAGACCTGCCGCTCGCCGTCGAGATCCCCCGGGGGCCCGAGCACGACCGGGCCCTCGCCGAGGTTCGCACGGCGCACCGCGAAGGGCTCCCGGTCGTCGCCAAGTTCCGCACCGGCCCGACACCGACCTGGGTGTGGCCCGACGAGCGCGAGCTGGCTGGCTTCCTGCGCGTCGTGGCACCCGAGGTCCCGTTCAAGCTCACCGGGGGCCTGCACCATGCCGTCCGCGGCACCTACGAGGTGGACGGCGTGCCCGAGGAGAACCACGGCGTGCTCAACGTCCTGCTCGCCACGTCGGCCGCACTCGAGGGGGCCGGCCCTGACGAGGTCGCGGGCCTGCTCGCTCTTCGTGACGCCGAAGCTCTGGCAGCCCTCGTCGGCGCGTGGCCGGAGTCGACGGCGACGCGCGTGCGGTCGGCCTTCACGGCCTACGGCTGCTGCACGGTGACCGACCCCATCGACGAACTGACCGCCCTGCGACTGCTGACGAAGGACTGACCGATGACCTGGCTCGACCTGCCCACCGACCACCCGTACGGCATCCACAACCTGCCCTACGGCGTCTTCTCGACCGACGGCACCGAGCCGCGGGTGGGCGTGCGGGTGGGCGACCACGTGCTCGACGTCGGTGCGTGTGCCGAGCAGGCGGGCATGGAGTCGGGCACGGTGTGGCTGGCCGCCAGCCTCAACCCCTTCCTCGCCCAGGGCCGGCTCGCGTGGACCGCTGCCCGCGAGTGGCTCACCGAGCAGCTGACCAACGAGGCCCACCGCGACTGCGTCGAGGCCCACCTCGTGCCGGTGGGGGACGTGACGATGCACCTGCCGATCGAGGTCGCCGACTACGTCGACTTCTACGCGAGCGAGCACCACGCGACCAACGTCGGGCGGATGTTCCGCCCGGACTCCGAACCCCTCACCCCGAACTGGAAGCACCTGCCCATCGGCTACCACGGCCGCTCCGGCACGGTCGTGGTCTCCGGTACCGACATCGTGCGTCCGCGCGGCCAGCGGAAGCCGCCCACCGAGCCGGTGCCCGTGTTCGGCCCGTCGGCCCGCCTGGACATCGAGGCCGAGCTGGGCTTCGTCGTCGGCGGCGCCACGCACCTCGGGGAGCCGGTGGCCCTCGCGGATGCCGGGGAGCACCTCTTCGGTGTCGTGATCCTCAACGACTGGTCGGCTCGAGACCTCCAGGCGTGGGAGTACGTGCCGCTCGGGCCGTTCCTCGGCAAGTCGTTCGCGACGTCGATCTCGCCCTGGGTGGTCACGATGGACGCCCTTCGTGGCGCGCGCGTGCCGCTGCCCGGGCAGGACCCCGAACCCCTGCCCTACCTGCGGGGTGAGCCGACGGCGGACGGCGCGGGCACGGCATCCGGGCTCGACATCAGCCTCGAGGTGGTGTGGAACGGCACGGTCGTCGCGCGGCCGCAGTTCCGCGACATGTACTGGTCGCCGGCGCAGATGATCGCGCACATGACGGTCAACGGGGCGACCCTGCGCAACGGCGACCTGTTCGGCTCGGGCACCATCTCGGGCGCCGAGAAGGACACTCGGGGCAGCTTCCTGGAGCTGTCGTGGAGCGGCACCGAGCCGGTCACCCTCGACGACGGGTCAGCGCGCACCTTCCTCGAGGACGGCGACACGATCACGTTGCGCGCGGTCGCGCCCGGGCCGGACGGCAGCGTCATCGGCCTCGGCGAGTGCGTCGGCACGGTGCGTCCGGCCCGCTGAGGTTCGCGACTCGCGTCGCCGCGCCCGCGTCGCCGCGCCGGGTCAGCGCTGCTTGAGGACGACGACGGTGTCGGCGACCTTGTCGTGCAGGGCCTGGCGCTTGGGGTCCCACAGCAGCCACGCGGGGTCGAGGACGCTGATGAACGAGCCCAGCAGCCCCACCACCGGCAGGAACCCCAGCACCGCCGTGCCCAGACCGATGAGCTGGCGCTTGACCGCATCGAGCAGCGTGAGCTTGCCCGCCGAGCCGACCCGCCGCACGACGGTGCCCAGCATCATCTTCCCGGGCGTCGCGCCCCGCCAGACGAGGAAGGTGGTCTCGTAGAGCAGCCCCACGACCAGGCTGATGATCGTGATCGGCAGGCTCGCCGCGAGCATCTCGCTCACGTAGGCACTCTGGTCGGGCAGGGGCGACCCGGACTCCCCTGCCTCGATGGAGGCGTTCAGGAAGTCCGACAGGGCCGTGAACATCGGCCCGAGCCACGGGATCGACAGGATGAGGGCGAGGACCGTGGTGATGATGCTGTCGAGGATGCGGGCCAGCAACCGGCGCCACCACTCCGCGAGCACGGCGCCGTCCGGGAGCACGTCGCGACGCTGGGCGTAGGCCGTGCCGTAGCCCCCGTACGCGGGTCCGCCACCCGTCCCGTACCCGCCGGCGGGCGGCATCCCAGCGCCCGGCCACTGACCCGGCTGGCCGGGCTGCCCCTGCTGGCCGGACTGGCCGGACTGGCCCTGTTGCCCGGCGCTCGGGTGCACCCACCCGCCCTGGAGCGACCCACCGCTGCCCTGGGCCTGCGAACCCCGCCCGATGACCGACTCGTCGATCGTCGGCGACCGCCGCGGCGTCGTGTGCGAGCTCCAGACCACACCGTCGAAGTAGCGCAGCTGGGATGCGTCGTTCGGATCCTCGTACCAGCCGGGTCCTGCGGGGGTCTCGCTCATGGCCTCAGGGTCTCACGCATCCCGGCACCGCCCCGACGCGGGCACCGCGGCCGGCCCTCATTGACGCCGACCGCAACCGGGCGCACCATCAGCCCATGGCAACCCGACTCGGACAGCACCTCTTCGGTCTCACCGACACGCTGCGCTACGAGCCGGTCACGCGTCGGATCCGGGCCTCGCTCGACGGCCACCCCGTCCTGGACACCACGGATGCCGTGCTCGTCTGGGAGCCGCGTCGGGTGGTGCCGATGTATGCCGTTCCGCCCGCCGACATCGTCGCGAGCCTGCGTGCCGTGTGACACCGGCCGAGACGCCTGCCCACCTCCCGCCGGTCCTCGGACCGGTCAACTTCGCCTGGCACCACACCCCGGGTCAGGACCACGACGTCGTCGTGGGCGACCGCACGCTGCGCCACGCGGCGTTCGCGCCGGCCGACCCTGACCTCGGTGGACGGGTCATCGTGGAGTGGAAGCCGTTCGCCTGGGTCGAGGAGGCCCAGCCGGTCACCGGCCACCCGCACGACCCGTTCAAGCGCATCGACCTGCTGCGCAGCGACCGCCACGTGGTGGTGGCTCTGGGCGGGACGGTGCTCGCCGACACCCGCCGCGCGATCGCCCTGCACGAGACCCACATCCCGGTGCGCTGGTACGTCCCGCACGACGACGTGGCCACCGACCTGCTGGTGGGCAGCCCGTCGACGACGACGTGTGCCTACAAGGGGCACGCGATCTACGTCTCGTTGGCTCCGGATGCCGTTCCGGGCGTCGGCGCCGAGGGCGAGGACATCGGCTGGACCTACACCCACCCGCTCGACGAGGTCGCCGCGATCAAGGGCATGATCTGCTTCTACTCCGAGCGCACGGACCTCGAGGTCGACGGTGTCCCGGTGCCGCGACCGGTCACGCCGTGGTCCTCCCCTCGCGACCAGGAGCGCTTCTAGAGGAACCGACGCCGAGGCGGGCGGCGAGGTCGACGACGGCCGCCGCGACGGCATCCGGATCGACGAGGTGGTGCAGGTGCAGCGCCCCGTCGAGCACGGCCGTGGGCCAGCCGAGCCGGTCCGCGAGCGCCAGCTCATCGGCGTACGTCCCACCGAGTGCGAGGAACGCCTGCGGGGCCTCCTGCCACCGGGACGGCGCCCCGAGCCGACCTCGCACATAGGCCAGCGGCAGCCGTGGCTCCACCGCCCGGATGTCGGCCAGCACCTGCGGGTCGGGCACCACGGCGGCGAGGTCCTCGTCGGACCACCAGCGCGTCCACGGCGGGAGGAACCCGTCTGCGTCGGCGAGCCCGGCGAGGTGGTCGAGCAGGGCCTGCGGGGCGAGCGTGGCGTCCCCCGACTCCGGCGGCAGCGCCGCGTCGACCAACACGACGGGCCGGCCTGCTGCGACGGCGACGGCATACCGGCCGGCGTTGCTGTGGGCGAGCACGACGTCAGGACGCTCACGCGCGACACACTCCGCGTATGCCGCGAGCACCGGTTCGGGGCCATCGGGGACCGTCGCCGTGGTCGCGACGACGACGCCCCACCCGCGGCGCCCGAGGGCGTCGACGAGCGGGGCGTAGGCGCGAGCCGGCAGGAACGGGCTCGGCAGCAGGACGGCGCGGGTCACCCGCACCTGATGCGGTTCGGGGGATTCCGGGGGCGGAGCCCCCCGGAGGTCAGAGGTTGCCGCGGCGCTCCTGCTCACGCTCGATGGACTCGAAGAGCGCCTTGAAGTTGCCCTTGCCGAAGCCGAGCGACCCGTGCCGCTCGATGATCTCGAAGAACACCGTGGGGCGGTCGCCGAGGGGGCGGGTGAAGATCTGCAGGAGGTAGCCGTCCTCGTCACGGTCCACGAGGATGCCGCGCGACTTCAGGTCCTCGATCGGCACCCGGACCTCGCCGATGCGGGCCCGCAGCTCGGGGTCGTCGTAGTAGGCGTCGGGGGTGTCGAGGAACTCCACACCCTCCTTGCGCAGCTCGTCGACGGTGCGCAGGATGTCGTTCGTCGCGAGGGCCAGGTGCTGGGCGCCCGGGCCGGCGTAGAACTCGAGGTACTCGTCGATCTGGCTCTTGCGGGCGGCGATCGCGGGCTCGTTGAGGGGGAACTTCACGCGGTGGTTGCCGTTGGCGACGACCTTGGACATCAGCGCCGAGTAGTCCGTGGCGATGTCGTCGCCGATGAACTCGGCCATGTTCACGAAGCCCATGACCCGGTTGTAGAACGAGACCCAGGTGTCCATCTTGCCGAGCTCGACGTTGCCGACGACGTGGTCGAGGGCCTGGAAGAGCCGCTTGGGGGCGCCGTCCCGCTTGACGTAGGTCGAGGTGGCGGTGACGTACCCCGGAAGGTACGGCCCGGCATACGTCACGCCGTCGACGTCGCGCTGCACGAGGGTGTGGCGGGTCTCGCCGTAGGTCGCGATGGCGGCGACCCGCACGCTGCCGTGCTCGTCGCTGACCGTCTCGGGCTCGCTGAGGATGGTGGCGCCGGCGCGGCGGGCCTGCTCGATGCAGCGGTCGACGTCGGGCACCTCGAGGGAGATGTCGACGACACCGTCACCGTGCTTGGCGTGGTGCGCGATGAGCGGGCTGTCAGGGCTGACCGCGCCCTTGATGACGAAGCGGATCGACCCGGACTTCAGGACGAACGCCTTGTGGTCACGCTGACCGTGCTCGGGGCCGGTGTAGGCGACGAGCTCCATGCCCCAGGCGCTCTGGTAGTAGTGCGCGGCCTGCGTGGCGTTGCCGACGACGAACACGAGGGCGTCCCAGCCGGTGACGGGGAACGGGTCCTGCTGCTCGTCGTAGTCGACGAGGCCGACGAGCTGCTTGAGCTGCTGCAGGTCCAGGCCGGCCTGGCGCTCCTGCTCGGTGAGGTCGATGTGGCTGGCAGGCTTCATGGTCGTGTCAGTCATCCGCCCACTGTGGGGCCTGCGGTCACGTTGTGCAACGGTGCGCCGCTTGGCTGGTCAGGCTGCGCACGGTGTTGCCTCGGGTGGGGGTCAGGGCGAACAATGTGACCATGCCACGCCAGACCGGGATCGACGATCTCGACGCCCGCCTCATCACCTTGTTCGCCGAGCAGCCGCACATCGGGGTGCTCGGCGCCTCACGAGCGCTCGGCGTGGCCCGCGGCACGGTGCAGGCCAGGCTCGACCGGCTCGAGGAACGCGGGGTCATCACGTCGTTCGCCCCCACCGATCGCGCCCGCGGCCCTGGGTTACCCCGTCACCGCCTTCTGCACCCTGGAGATCCGGCAGCGTCAGGGACACACGCCCGTCGTGGACCACCTGTCGTCGATCCCGGAGGTGCTCGAGATCCAGTCGATCACCGGGGTCGGTGACCTCATCGTGCGCATCGTGGCCCGCGACAACGCCGACCTGGGCCGGGTCATCGACGAGATCATCGACGACACCCACGTGCTGCGGGCCAACACGGCCATCTGCCTCGTGACGCACCTGGACCACCGCACCGGCCCGCTCGTCGAGGCCGCCGCCGCGCGCGGCCAGGACAGGTGAGCGGTCAGCGACGGCCGACGAACCAGCGCCTGATCCGGTCGACCCGCTCGCCCACCTGCTCGCTCGTCGCGGACGCGAGCTCCGGCCCGCCGCACGCACGACGCAGGTCCATGTGGATGCTCGCGTGGCCCGCACCCGTCTTCGACGAGTAGGCCGCGACGAGCTTGTTCAGCTCCTTGCGCTGCGAGGCCAGCGCCCGGTGCGCCGACACGACCGACGGGCCGGATGCCGGCGCACCACCACCCGCCGTGCCCTGCACCTCCGCGCCCGCCGGCACCACGACGGGTGCTCGCGGACCTGGACTGCCTGGCCTGCCGCTCGTTGAGCAGCGTCGTGACCTGTTCGGGCTCGAGCAGCCCCGGAAGGCCGAGGTAGTCCTGCTCCTCCTCCGACCCGACGGCCGCATGCAGCCCGAACTGCTGGGCGTCGAAGAGCACGTGGTCGAAGTGGGCGTCGGACTCGAGCGCCTCGAACGTGTTCTCGTCGAGCCCGTCGGCGGCGCTCTCGGAGCGGTTGGCCGCGGCGAGCAGCCCCTCCTCCTCGGCCCACAGCGAGGCCTCCCCCTCGGCGGAGCTGGGGCGGTCCAGCGCGTGGTCGCGCTCGACCTCCATCGTGGCGGCGTGGCTGAGGATGACCGGCACCGAGGGCAGGAACACCGACGCCGTCTCACCGCGACGCCGGGCCCGCACGAAGCGGCCGACGGCCTGGGCGAAGTACAGCGGGGTCGACGTCGACGTCGCGTAGACCCCGACGCAGAGGCGGGGCACGTCCACTCCCTCGGAGACCATGCGCACCGCGACCATCCATCGCGAGGTGTCACCCGCGAACTTCTCGATGCGGGCGCTGGCACCCGAGTCGTCCGAGAGCACCACCGTCGGCGCCACCCCGGTGATGCCCTGCAGCAGCTTCGCGTACGCGCGAGCGGCAGTCTGGTTGGACGCGATCACCAGCCCCCCGGCATCCGGCACGTGGCGGCGCACCTCGCTGAGTCGCTTGTCGGCGGCGGCCAGCACCGACGGCACCCACTCCCCCTTGGGGTCGAGCGCGGTGCGCCAGGCCTGGGCGGTGAGGTCCTTGGTCAGCGGCTCGCCGAGGCGGGCGGCGACCTCGTCGCCGGCCTTGGTGCGCCAGCGCATCGCGCCGCCGTAGGCGAGGAAGAGCACCGGGCGCACGACGCCGTCGCGCAGCGCCTCGGCGTACCCGTAGGTGTGGTCGGAGGCGGACCGCAGGATGCCGTCCTCCCCCATCTCGTACCGCACGAACGGGATGGGGCTGGTGTCGGAACGGAACGGGGTGCCGGTCAGCGACAGGCGCCGCGTGGCCGGCTCGAAGGCCTCCCGGATGCCGTCGCCCCACGACTTCGCGTCGCCACCGTGGTGGATCTCGTCGAGGATCACCAGGGTCTGCGTGTCCGTCGTGCGACGGCGGTGCAGCGCCGGGTTCGCGGCGACCTGCGCGTAGGTGAGCGCGACGCCGTGGTACTCGTGCGACTGCTGCCCACTGGAGTTGGAGAACGCGGGGTTGAGGTGGATGCCGACGCGCGCCGCGGCATCCGCCCACTGGGTCTTCAGGTGCTCGGTGGGGGCGACGACGGTGACCGCCCGGATGACGCCACGGTCGAGCAGCTCGGTCGCGACCCGTAGGGCGTAGGTGGTCTTGCCGGCGCCCGGGGTCGCGACGGCGAGGAAGTCGCGGCTGCCGCTGCGGAGGTAGGCAGCGAGGGCCTCTTCCTGCCAGGCGCGCAGCTTCGCGGCGGTTCCCCACGCAGCCCGCTCGGGGAAGGCGGGTGAGAGGTGTCCGGCGGCTGAGGTACTCATGGGCGACGGCAACCCTAACCGCTGGAGACCCCCGTCGCCGGCATCAACCCACGACGCCTGTCGGGCTACTCGCCGCCGTCTTCCGGCGCCCGGAGTCCTTCGTAGATCTCCTTGCAGGTCGGGCAGACCGGGAACTTCTTCGGGTCGCGACCCGGGATCCAGACCTTGCCGCACAGCGCGGTGACCGGCTCGCCGGACAGTGCGCTCTCGAGGATCTTCTCCTTGCGCACGTAGTGCGAGAAGCGCTCGTGGTCGCCGGGCTCGGCGACCTGGGGCACGGCCTCGGTGCGCTCGAGCAGCGCGGTGCGGGTCGCTGGCTGCCCGCTGGGTGCGTTCGGGTCATCGAGGGGCATCGGCTCGCTCATCCCGCGATTCTATGCCGGGCGGCCCTCCGCCCGAGGGTCGCTAGTTCAGGGAGGGGTCGGACGGGTACCAGGCGACCCAGCGCAGCGGGTCGGGCTGGCGCCGCAGCACCCGCTGCCACAGCCCGTCGGGCTCGTCGGTGAACACGTCACCGCTCTCGCTGTCGACGACGAACCACGACCCGGTCGCGATCTCGTCCTCGAGCTGTCCCGGTGACCAGCCGGCGTACCCGGCGAAGATCCGCAGCCCGGCCACGGACGGCACGACGAGCAGCGGCTGCACATCGAGGTCGACGAGCGCCACCGACCCGAACAGCCGGCGCACCCCAGTGGGCTCCGGCGAGTCGCCGGGCACCACCACGAGGCCGAGGGCGGAGTCGAGCTGCACCGGCCCGCCCTGGAAGACCTTGGCCGGCGAGCTCGCGTGTTCCTCCCACCCGGGAAGAACCGCGTCGATGTCGGCGTCGATCGGGCGGTTCAGGACCAGACCCTGGGCGCCGTCGTCATCGTGGTGGAGCATGAGGACGACGGAGCGTGCGAACACGCCCTCCTCGATCTGCGGTGTCGCGACGAGGAGCTGCCCGGTGGTGTGGGTCAGGCTCACCCGTCCATTCTGCCCCGGCCACCGGCCGGGCGTCCGGATCCGTGACGGGAGTGCCCGCCACCGGAGTGTCCGCCGGAGTGCGAGGGACGCCCACCCGGGCGACCGCCGGGACGACCAGCAGGCCGGCCTCCGGGACGACCGCCACCGCGGCGACCACCGTTCTTGCCGCCCTCGAGGATCGGGCGCCACACGGCATCCGGCACGGGGACGCCACTCGGGGCGCGCCCACCCATGGCCTGGACCGTCGCGTCACCGGGGGCGACCTTGGAGACCTGCGCCTCGGCGCCGGCACCCTCGATGATGCGGGTGACCATCTTGCGCTGGTGCGGGAGCGCGAGCATGACGACCGCGCCCTCCTCGCCGGCGCGCGCGGTACGACCGGCGCGGTGCAGGTAGTCCTTGTGGTCGGTCGGCGGGTCGACCTGCACGACCATGCCGACGTCGTCGACGTGGATGCCGCGCGCCGCGACGTCCGTCGCCACGAGCACGTTCATGGAGCCGTCACGGAAGGCGCCGAGCACCCGGTTGCGGACGGCCTGGGACAGGCCACCGTGCAGGGATGCCGCGAGCACACCGCGCTCACGCAGCTCACCGGCGATGCGGTCGGAGCCGAGCTGGGTGCGGGCGAAGACGATGACCCGGCCGCCGCGACCGGCGAGCTCTGCGGTCATGGCCTTCTTGTCCTGCGGGTCGATGAGGAGCACGTGGTGGCTCATCGTCGTCACGGACGCCTGCGCGTCGTCGGTCGAGTGCGTGACCGGGTCGACGAGGTAGCGGTCGACGAGGGTGTCGATGCCCTTGTCGAGGGTCGCGGAGAAGAGCAGTCGCTGACCACCCTGCGGGATGGTGTCGAGGATCGCGGTGACCTCGGGCAGGAAGCCCATGTCGGCCATGTGGTCGGCCTCGTCGAGGACGGCGATCTCCACGTTGCCGAGGTCGACCGCACCGCGCTCCATGAGGTCCGCGAGGCGGCCGGGGGTCGCGACGAGGATGTCGAGCCCCTTCGCGAGCGCCTTGATCTGCGGCTCGTACGACAGTCCGCCGGCCACGAGCTTGTGGCGCAGGCCGGTCACGTGCACGAACGGCTCGAGGGCGTCGCTCACCTGCATGGCCAGCTCACGGGTGGGCACGAGGATGAGCGAGCGCGGACGCTTGCTCTGGGGGCGCGTGCCGTTGGCCAGGCGGGTGATCATCGACAGGCCGAAGGCCAGGGTCTTGCCCGAGCCGGTGCGGCCACGGCCGAGCACGTCCCGACCGGCGATGGCGTCGGGGATCGTCGCCTCCTGGATGGGGAAGGGGTCGGCGATGCCGTCGCGGGCGAGCCGCTCGACGAGCACCGCGGGCACACCGAGGGCGGCGAAGCCGTTGTCCTCGGTCACCTCCTTGGCGTCGCCGGCAGTCGACGAGTAGTGCGTCCAGGTGTCGGCCTCGGCGCGCTGCGCCTCGGCCTCCTCGAAGGACAGCGGGCGGTCGGCGTCGACGGGGGCGCCGCCGCGGTAGCCGCCACGGTCGTCGGAACGCTGGCCCTGGTACCCACCACGGCTCGCACCACGGTCATCGGAACGCTGACCCTGGTACCCACCACGGCTCGCGCCACGGTCATCGGAACGCTGACCCTGGTACCCACCACGGCTCGCGCCACGGTCATCGGGACGCTGGCCCTGGTACCCACCACGGCTCGCACCACGGTCATCCGGGCGCTGACCCTGGTACCCACCACGGCTCGCACCACGGTCATCGGCGCGACCCTGGTACCCACCACGGCTCGCACCACGGTCATCCGGGCGCTGACCCTGGTACCCACCACGGCTCGCGCCACGGTCATCGGAACGCTGGCCCTGGTACCCACCACGGTCGTTGCGGTCGTTGCGGCCCTGGTAGCCGCCGCGGTCGGCATCGCGGTCGACGCGTCGACCCTCGTGCCGGTCGCGACGGACCGGGTCGGCCACGCGGGGGGCGCGGTCACGGACCGGTCGCTCGCCGCGCTCGAGTCGGGGACGCTCATCATGGGGACGGTGCACGTGTCGCTCCTCGCGCGAGTCCGAGACCCAGCGCTTCGGTCGGTCGTTCCGGTCTTCGCGGTTCGAGGTGTGGCTCCGGTCGGACGGACCGGAGGAGTATCGGGAGCCGCGGTCGTCGCGGGTGGAGCCGTAGCCGCGGTCGTCGCGGCGGTGGGGGCGGTCGCTTCCACGCGAGTCGCCACCACGGGAGTCGTTGCGGGTGTCGCCACCACGCGTGTCGGGACGCCCGGCACCGGCCTGGCGGCGCGGGTCGTCACGGTCCCAGCGGGCCGAGCGCTCGGCACGCGGACGCTTGGTGTACTCGCCGGACTCGGACCGGGCTGCCCGCTTGGGCGCGCTCTTCGGACCGTCGGGCTGGCCGCGGTGGTGGGCCTTCTTGGGGGCCTTCTTGGCCTCGGACTTCTGGGCAGTGGTCCAGCGGGCCTTCTTGGGCCCTGATGCCTTCTTGGGCATGGGTGATTCACCTGTGTTTCGTCGTCGAACGGCTGGAGACAGACACGTCTTCGAGCCGATGGCGAAAGCGGCGAAACAAGACGAGCCTCGAACCGGTGTCCTTGAACACCGTGTCCGTGGGGGCCGGATCGACGTTGAGTGTCACCGGCGGCACCGGGTGGGAATGGGGCGCGATCGCACTCTGCGATCTCGGCGGACGCGGCCATGCGTCCGAGCACCTCGGTGGAACGACAATCCTACCAGCGCCACGGCATCCGAAAGACCACGCCGGATGCCGTGACAGCGCCCTCAGCCCCAGAGCCCTCGCCCGAGTACCGGAAGTTCTCCGCCGTCACCGTGACGGCGGAGAAGCTGGATCGTGTCGGAGATATTTCTGCGCCACGACGGAACATCTGCGCCGTCACTGGGACGACGGAGAAGTCCAGCCGCAGCAACCGCCCGCGCGAGAAGCACACCGAGCGCGATGCCCGTGAGATCAGCCAGGACGTCGAGTGGATCGCCCGCACGCGAGGGCAGCAGCCCACCCTGCACCACCTCGCTCACGACGGCGTGCCCCGCGAAGACGCCCACCACGACGGCCGGCCGGAAGCCGGCGAGCAGTGCCAACGCCGTCGGCACGAGGAACACGAGCACGTGCACGACCTTGTCCGCGTGGATGAACGACGGCACACCATCAGGCTGCGCCGGTGCATAGAGCACGGCGAGCTGGGCCACGACGGCCAGCCCGAGCAGCCCCAGCAGCGCGGTCCGCCGGCCGGCGGTCCCGTCAACGCGCTCGCTCACGCACCCTCGCGGGCGGCGACCGCCGCGCGCACGGCCTCGGCCACGACCGTGCTGACGTCCGGGTGGAACACGCTCGGGATGATGTAGGTCGCGTTGAGCTCTCCCTCGAGCACGACGCCGGCGAGCGCATCGGCGGCCGCGAGCAGCACGTCGATGTCGACGTGCGAGACCCCGGAGTCGATGAGTCCGCGGAACACCCCCGGGAAGACCAGCACGTTGTTGATCTGGTTCGCGAAGTCAGAGCGGCCGGTCGCGACGACGGCGGCGTGCCGAGCAGCGATGTCGGGGTCGATCTCCGGCACGGGGTTGGCCATCGCGAAGACGATGCTGTCTGGCGCCATCGACTCGACGTCGGCCTCGGTGAGGACGTTCGGCGCCGAGACACCGAGGAAGACGTCCGCCCCGCGCATCGCGTCGGAGAGCGTGCCGGTGACGTCGTCGGGGTTGGTGTGCTCCGCGATCCAGGCGTGGTTGGGGTGCTCCCCCGAGAGCACGTCGGCCCGCCCGCGGTGCACCACCCCGTCGACGTCGGCGACGACGACGTGCCGGGCCCCGGCGTGCAGGAAGAGCTTGAGGATCGCCGTGCCGGCAGCGCCTGCCCCGCTCATGACGAGCCGGACGTCCTCGAGCCGCTTGCCGACGACCCGCAGCGCGTTGCGCAGCGCTGCCAGCGCAACGATCGCCGTGCCGTGCTGGTCGTCGTGGAAGACCGGGATGTCGAGCTCGGCACGCAGCCTCGCCTCGATCTCGAAGCAGCGCGGCGCGGAGATGTCCTCGAGGTTGATGCCCGCGAACACCGGCGAGATCGCCTTGACGATGCTGATGATCTCCTCGGTGTCGGTGGTGTCCAGGCAGATCGGGAACGCGTCGATGTCGGCGAACCGCTTGAACAGGGCCGCCTTGCCCTCCATGACCGGCAGCGCCGCAAGCGGCCCGATGTCGCCGAGCCCGAGCACGGCGGTGCCGTCGGTCACGACCGCGACGGTGTTGCGCTTGATCGTGAGCCGCCGGGCGTCCGCCGGGTTCTCGGCGATGGCCAGGCACACCCGGGCCACGCCGGGCGTGTAGACCATCGACAGGTCGTCGCGGGTGCGGATCGGCACCTTGGACTCCACCGACAGCTTCCCGCCGAGGTGCAGCAGGAACGTGCGGTCGGAGACGCGGCCGATCTCGACACCCTCGACCTCGCGCATGACGTCGACGATGCGGTCGGCGTGCTCGGGGTCGTGCGTGAGCATCGTCATGTCGATGCGGATCTTCGTCGCCCCGGATGCCGTGACGTCCAGCCCCGTGACCACCCCGCCGGCCGCCTCGATCACCCCCGTCATCTCGCTCACGGCGGTCGCGCGCGCCGGAAGGGTGAGGCGAACGGTGACGGAGTTGGCGATCGACGGTGATGACGGCATACCCATGATTGAACCGCCTACCGGCAGGTAGGCCGAAAACACTGCCCATCCACGACGGGCGCGCCTACAGTGACGGCCATGTTCGACCACGTGGATGTCACCGGCACCGGCACCGCGAGTGCCGTCCCCGACGTCGTCGTCCTCGACGCGCGGGTGAACTGCGACGCGGCCGACGTCGCCAGCGCCCTGGCCAAGGCGACCGAGCGGGTCTCAGCAGCCTTCGCGGCAGCCACCGAGGCCGGGATCGCCGCCGCCGACCGGCAGACGACGGGCATGGGGGTCAGCTCCCGCTGGGACCACGAGGGGCGGGGCGTCATCGGCTACACCGCGCACCAGACCATGCGCCTCCTGGTGCGTGACCGCGACCGCGTCGGCGACCTCATCAGTGCCCTCGCCGAGGCCGCGGGCGACTCCTTCGGGCTGGACGGCGTGCGACTCGAGGTGGCCGAGAAGGCGCCGCTCCTCGAGCGCGCCCGCGCCGCGGCATACGAGGATGCCGTGCGCACCGCCACGCAGTACGCCGGCCTCGCGGGCCGGCCCCTCGGTCAGGCGGTGCGGGTCATCGAGGGCGGCGGCGGGAGCGGCCCGGCGCCGAAGATGCGGGCCATGGCGGCGATGGACTCCGGCGGCGCCATGCCGGTCGAGGCCGGCGAGAGCAGCGTGACCGTGAGCGTCATGGTCCGCTTCGGGTTGGGCTGAGCCGATGAGCTGGGTCGACGCGCTGGGCTGGTTCGGGTCGGCACTGCTCATCTACTCGCTGGTCCAGGCGCGCATCCTTCGGCTGCGGATCCTCAACACCGTCGCCTGCCTCATCCTCATCGTCTTCAACGCGATGATCGGGGTGTGGCCGATGGTGGCGATGAACGTCGTGCTGGCGGCGATCAACCTCTACTTCATCCAGAAGCTGCTGCGCGAGCGCACGGATGACCAGGCCTATGCGGTGCTGCCGGTGCGTGAGGACGACGCCTACCTCAACCACTTCCTCACGGCCCACCGGGCCGACATCGACACCTTCTTCCCCCACTTCACCGGGGGTGTCCCGGACGGTCGGCTGACCTACCTCGTGCAGCACGGCGACGAGACCGCGGGCGTGATCGTCGTGCGCGACGCAGGAAACGGCACCGCGCAGGTCGAGCTCGACTACGTCACCCCGCGGTGGCGGGACTTCGCCCCCGGCCAGTTCGTCTTCCGCCAGTCGGGCCTGTTCCGTGACCGCGGGTTCCGGGAGGTGCTCACTCCGCCCGGGATGGTCAGCCCGTACTACGAGCGCGTCGGCTTCACCCGCGACGGCGACCGGTTCCGCCTGTCCCTCACGTAGCGGTCGGCCGCTGGGGCCGGGAAACCGGAACTGCCGGACACCCCCGCGAGCGGTTCTGCAGTCGGGGTCCTACGATGCGTAGTGTCCCGACAGCAGGAGGCGCTCAATGTCAGAGTCCCAGTTCGTCCACGACTTCGAGGCCGGCACGATGGCCGACAAGGACCTGCTGGGGGGCAAGGGCGCCAACCTCGCGGAGATGACCCGCCTCGGCATCCCGGTGCCGCCGGGCTTCACGATCACCACGGAAGCGTGCCGCGCCTACCTGGCGTCGGGCAGCGTGCCCCCCGAGCTGTTCACCGAGGTGGATGAGCACCTTGCGCTGCTCGAGTCCCGGATGGGCCGGCGCCTCGGTGACGGGGCGGACCCGCTGCTCGTGTCGGTCCGCTCGGGCGCGAAGTTCTCGATGCCCGGGATGATGGAGACGGTGCTCAACATCGGGCTCAACGACACCTCGGTCGAGGGGCTGGCTGCGCAGACCGACAATCCCCGGTTCGCCTGGGACTCCTACCGCCGCCTCGTGCAGATGTACGGCAAGACCGTCCTCGACCTCGAGGGTCACCGCTTCGAGGACGCTCTCGACGAGGCCAAGGAGGCCAAGGGTGTCCTCGACGACCTCGGCCTGGACGCCGACGACCTGCGCGCCCTGGTGGCGCGGTTCAAGGCCATCGTCGAGGAGGACTCCGGGTCACCGTTCCCCCAGGACGCCCGGGCGCAGCTGCACGGAGCGGTGCTTGCCGTCTTCAACTCCTGGAACTCGCCGCGAGCCATCCTCTACCGCCGCCGCGAGCAGATCCCCACGGACCTCGGCACGGCCGTCAACGTCCAGGCCATGGCGTTCGGGAACCGGGGCGCCGACTCCGGCTCGGGCGTCGCGTTCACGCGTGACCCCTCCACCGGGGCCGTCGGGGTCTACGGCGACTACCTGGCCGACGCCCAGGGTGAGGACGTCGTCGCCGGCATCCGCAACACCTTGTCCCTGGCTGACCTCGAGGGGCTCGACAAGGGCAGCTACGACGAGCTGCTCGCCATCATGGCGCGCCTGGAGGCGCACTACCGCGACGTGTGCGACATCGAGTTCACCATCGAGCGCGGAAAGCTCTGGATGCTCCAGACCCGCGTCGGCAAGCGGACCGCGGAGGCGGCCTTCCGCATCGCCGTCGACCTCATCGACGAAGGGGTGATCACCGAGGAGGAGGCCCTCCTGCGGGTCACCGGTGACCAGCTCGCCCAGCTGATGTTCCCGCACTTCGACCCCAAGGGTGCTCGCTCGCTGCTCGCGAAGGGCATGAGCGCCTCCCCCGGAGCGGCCGTCGGCGTGGCGGTGTTCGACTCGGATGCCGCGGTGCGCCTCGCCGAAGCCGGCACCCCGGTCATCCTGGTTCGCCGCGAGACCAACCCGGACGACCTGCACGGCATGGTGGCGGCGGCCGGCATCCTCACCAGTCGGGGCGGCAAGACCTCACACGCGGCCGTCGTGGCCCGCGGCATGGGACGCACGTGCGTCTGCGGCGCCGAGTCCCTCGAGGTCGACGTCAAGGGGCGGCAGTTCACGACGTCCGACGGCACGGTGGTGCGCGAGGGCGACACCCTGAGCATCGACGGTGCCACCGGTGAGGTGTTCGCCGGTGAGGTGGCCGTGCGCCCCTCCCCCGTCGTGCGCTACTTCGAGGGCACGATGAGCGTGGAGGAGGGCGGCCCGCTCGTCGCCGCTGTCGACCGGCTGATGAGCGCTGCGGACCGGATCCGGCGGATGGAGGTGCGCACGAACGCCGACACCGCCGAGGATGCCGCCCGCGCGCGTCGCTTCGGCGCGCAGGGCATCGGGCTGTGCCGCACCGAGCACATGTTCCTCGGTGCGCGTCGCGAGATCGTCGAGCGGCTGATCCTCGCCGAGACCACGGAGGCCAGGCAGGCGGTGTTCGACGAGCTGCTGCCGCTGCAGCGCGCCGACTTCATCGAGATCTTCGAGGCCATGGACGGGCTCCCGGTCACGGTGCGTCTGCTCGACCCGCCGCTGCACGAGTTCCTGCCGGACTTCACCGACCTCTCGGTCAAGGTGGCCATCGCCGAAGCCACGGGACAGGACCACACCATCGACTCCAAGGTGCTCCAGGCGGTGCACCGCCTGCACGAGTCGAACCCGATGCTGGGGCTGCGCGGGGTGCGTCTGGGCATCTCGCTCCCCGGCCTGTTCGAGATGCAGGCGCAGGCCATCCTCGAAGCCGCAGCCATCGTCGCTGAGCGAGGCGGGCACGCTCGCCCCGAGATCATGGTCCCGCTGGTCGGGTCCGTCGAGGAGCTGCGCGCCATCCGCGTCGAGATCGACGAGGCCGCCCATGATGCGCGGGTCAAGCACAGCGTGCACCTCGAGCACCTCGTCGGCACGATGATCGAGCTCCCCCGGGCGGCGCTCACCGCCGGCGAGATCGCCGAGGCGGCTGACTTCTTCTCCTTCGGCACCAACGACCTCACCCAGATGACCTGGGGGTTCTCGCGCGACGACGTCGAGTCCAGCTTCTTCTCGCGGTACCTCGAAGCCGGCATCCTGTCCTCGTCACCGTTCGAGAACATCGACACCGACGGCGTCGGGCAGCTCGTGCGCATCGGCACCCACGAGGGGCGGCGCACCAAACCCCACCTCAAGGTCGGCGTGTGCGGTGAGCACGGAGGTGACCCCGCGTCGGTGCACTTCTTCGCCGAGGTCGGTCTCGACTACGTGTCCTGCTCACCGTTCCGGGTTCCGGTGGCTCGGCTCGAGGCGGCGCGCGCCGTGCTGTCGGGACCGTCCGACTGAGCCTTCGCGCGCTCGGCCCGGTCGAGGGTGAGCTTCACCCGGTGCCCCGTGATGACCGCCGCCAACCAGGCGAGGCCGATGAGCCACCCGGCGATGACGTCGGTGAGCCAGTGGTGCCCCAGCCACACCCGTGACAGACCCATCGCCACGACGAACACGACGACGACCGAGGCGATGAGCAGCCTGCTGCGCAGGTGCCGACGACCGAGCATGATGAGGTAGGCCGAGAGCCCGAGCACCACGGTCGCGTTGAGGGTGTGCCCCGAGGGGAAGGACGGCGAGGTCTCCAGGGGTGGCACGGCGTAGATCACGGGCGGCCGCGCGCGTCCCGTGAGGTCCTTGCCCACGACCGTGAACAGCACCGAGCCGGCAGCCGCGATGAGCATGAGCACGACGGGCATCCACGAGCGCCGCCGCAGCGCGAGGGTGATGACGATCACGGCCGCGATGAGCGGCATCCCCACGGTGCCACCGAGATCGGTGAAGTGGGTGACGAGCTCCTCGCTCCTCGGGGTTCGGCTCCGGACCGCCGCCTCGAGCACGGGCTCGTCGAGGCCGGCCAGCCCGTCGTTCTCGACGACGGCTTCGTAGACCTCCGCGGCCACCAGGGTCGCCCCCAGCACGACGAGACCGCCGATGGCCACCGTGAGCACCAGGGCGAGGTTGGCCAGGCTCCAGCGCCAGACCCGGCCCAGCGCGACGACCAGTCTGGTGACCGCGACGATGAGCCACTGGCCCGCCTTCGTGGACCACTCCGCGAGGTCGCGGTCGCCGATGCGCTCGAGCTCAGGCGCCTCGCTCGCCGGGGCGGACGGGTCAGGCACGGACGCGGGGGCGGACGGCATACGGCATTGAATCACCGCATCTCGGCATGGAGACGACCCGGCCCCGCGAGTGCGGGACCGGGCCGTCGATGCAGGCGTGGGAGTGAGACCGTGGTGGAGGTGGCGGGAATCGAACCCGCGTCCACTGACGGGAAACCAGGGCTTCTCCGGGTGCAGTGCGCTATGGAATTTCTCGGCCCCAGCGCTCGCGCGCACACGTCCGCTGACAGGCCCAGTCGAGTAAGAGTCCCGCGCCGTCCCTCGACATGACGACACAGCAAGATCCCTAGATGACGCTGGTTACTGAGTCAGGATCAAACTCAGGCCAACGGACTTCGAGGCTCGCTCAGGCAGCGAGGGCGAAGTCGGTGCGCTTGGAATTGGCACCTATTGGTTTGCACAGATCGTTAACGAGATAACCGTGCGTCCTCGACCCGCTTCCCCATGGCCTGCCGACCAATGTCGAAACCGATCACCCCCCTGAGGGGGCTCACTCCCACGCTGTGCAGTTGTGTTGCCGTGCAGTTGCCAGTATGCCGTCCAACGCCGACACCCCCAAACGACATTCCTGTCGCTGGCGACTCAGGGGGTCGGCCCGGGCCGTGACCTCGGGGGGATGCCGGGAGTGACCGGCGGATCACCCGGCGAGGTCGGCTTCCCTGACGGCACGGGTTTCGGCGATGTCGTGGGCTTGCCCCGGGTGACCGAAGGGGTCGGCGTGACCGGCCTGGTCGGCCGGACCGCGGTGGTCGGCCTGACCCGAACCGTCGGTGTCTCCGACGATGCGTCGGAGCCCGGCGGGGTCGTCGGCTGCGCACCGGGGGCGGCCGCATCCGCCGGGACGACGGGCACCACGCCCTGCAGCGGCCCCGGAGTGGTCGTGGGCAGCACCGCGCGCACGTCGACCGGCGTCGTGGAGATCGGGCCCCCCGGTGCCCTGGGCCCACTGGTGACCGGGTCCAGACCGGCCGATGGCGTCCCGGAGGAGACCTTCGGACCACCACCGTCACCCGTGATGCTGCCGTCGACGCTGGCCGGCCCTCCCGCGATGAAGGTCATCAGGGCGACGACGGACAGCGCTCCCGCAGCCACCGCGAACGACTCGAAGACGCTCGCGGCCGCTGCCGTCGGTCTCCGGGCGCGGTGGCGCGCGGCATGGCTTGCCATGACCGTGAGTGTAGTGCGCGGGGGGATCCGTTCAGGCCCGGGTGTGCACGTTGATCGGGTCGTGCGGCGCACGGGCGGACACCCGCACCGGATGCCGTGCCCCCGCCACGTCGACCGCGTAACCTGCCGCGTCGAGCACCTCCCGGGCCACCGGGCCACCGTTCGGCTCCCACACCCAGGCGAGACCGACCGCGGCCCCCAGGGTGGCGCTCGGGGCTGCGCTCGTCACCTGCCCGACGGGCACGCCGTCGCGCACCAGCAGTTCTCCGCCCCAGAGCACCGCGTCGGGGTCCTCCACGACGAAGGAGGCCAGTCGACGGGTCGGGCCCGCGAGCCGCTGGGCCTCCAGTGCCTCGCGACCGACGAAGGCCCGGTCCCCGGACAGGTCACAGGTGAAGGTCAGCCCGGCCTCCAGGGGGGTGCGGTCCGGCCCGAGCTCGGCGCCGAAGGCCCGGTATCCCTTGTCGAGCCTCAGGGCGTTGATGGCGTAGTAGCCGGCGAGTCGAAGGCCGAGGTCGCGACCGGCATCCACGACCCGGTCCCACACACCGCCCGCGAGCTCGGTCGGCACCATGAGCTCCCAGCCGAGCTCGCCCACGTACGTCATCCGGGTGGCTCGCACGAGGGCCGGCCCGACGTCGACCACCTGGCTCGTCGCGAACGGGAACGCGTCGGCACTGACGTCGGCGCCCGACACGCGCCCGAGCAGCTCACGCGAGCGAGGCCCCATGAGCCCGAACACGGCATACGCGGTGGTGACGTCCTCGACGGCGACCCGCCAACCGGGGGCGACGTGCCGGCGCAGCCAGTCGGCGTCCCGCACCGGCGAGGCCGAGCTCGTGACGACCAACCACTCCTGCTCTCCCACGCGCGTCACCGTGACGTCGGCCTCGTAGCCGGCCCGGGCATTGAGCATCGCCGTGTACACGGCCGACCCCACCGGCCGGTCGACGTCGGCGGTGCACACGAGGTGCAACAGGGCGAGGGCATCGGGCCCGTGCACCCGCAGCTTCCCGAAGGAGGTCTGGTCGAAGAGCGCGACGGCCTCGCGAGTGGCCCGCTGCTCCTCGTCCACCCAGTCGTGCCAGGGCTGGCGGCCCCACCCGTAGGTCGCGGGCCGACCTGCCGGTCCGGAACCGACTGCGGGGCGACGTAGTTGGGGCGCTCCCAGCCCATCTTCGAGCCGAACCACGCCCCCGCCGCCGCCAGCCGGTCGTGCACCGGCGAGCACCGGAAGGGACGCGCGGTGTCCAGCTCACGGTTCGGCCACGGCACGGCGTAGTGCAGCCCCAGCACCTCGGAGACCCGCTCGCGCAGCCACGGGGTGCTCGTGTGGAACGGCGCGAACCGCCGGATGTCGACGAGCGCCAGGTCCTCCTGTGGCTCCCCCGCGACGACCCACTCCGCGAGCGCCCGACCGGCCCCTCCCGCCGAGGCGATGCCCACCGAGTTGAACCCCGCACCGACGAAGAACCCGGCCACGTCGGGGGACTCCCCGAGGATGAACTGGTTGTCGGGGGTGAAGCTCTCCGGGCCGTTGTAGAACCTGCGGATGCCGGTGTGCTCGAGGACCGGGAGCCGGTGGATCGCGCTGTCCATGAGCACCGCGAAGTGCTCCCAGTCCTCGTCGAGCAGCTGGAACTCGAAGGGGTGCGGGATCTCCTCGGGTGACACCCACGGCTTGGCCTCGGGCTCGAACCCACCGACGACCAGTCCGCCGACCTCCTCCTTGACGTAGGTCCACCCGTCCGGGTCGCGCAGGATCGGCATCCCGGCGGCCACCCCGTCGATCTGGTCGGTGACGACGTAGAAGTGCTCGGCCGAGTGCAGCGGCACCCCGACCCCGGCGAGCGCCCCGAGCGCCTTGGCCCACTGGCCCGCGCAGTTGATGACCACCTCGCAGGCGACGTCACCGGCATCCGTGCGCACGCCACGCACCCGGCGACCACCGGGCGCGCTCGGGTCCGCGACGACGTCGAAGCCGGTGACCCGCACCCGCTCCCGCACCGTGACCCCGAGCTGGCGGGCGCCCTTGGCGAGTGACTGGGTGACGTCGGTCGGGTTGGCCGTGCCGTCGCCCGGCAGCCAGATCGCCCCCTCGAGGTCCTCGGTGCGCAGCAGCGGGTAGCGCTCCCCCGCCTGGTGGGGGGTGAGCAGCTCGCAGTCGAGGTCGTAGGCCGCGGCCGTGGCTGCCGTGCGGCGCAGGGCCGTCATGCGCTCCGGCGTGCGCGCGACGATGAGCCCACCGCACTGCCGGTAGCCGGTGGCCAGCCCGGTCTCGGCCTCGAGCCGCTGGTAGAGGTCGGCCGAGTGCTGGACGAGCCGGGTGCCGCTCTCGCTGGCTCGCAGCAGCCCGACGAGCCCCGCCGCGTGCCACGTCGTGCCGCACGACAACGTCCCCTGCTCGAGCAGCAGCACGTCGGTCTCGCCGAGGTGGGCCAGGTGGTACGCCGTCGACGCCCCCACCACTCCCCCACCGACGATGACGATCCGTGCCCGCTCGGGCAGCCCGGTGCGAGACCGCGAGCCGGATGCCGTGGCACCCGTCGGCGGCTGCGTCACCGCCCGCCCACTCCGGCGGCGCGGGCCAGCAGCTGCTCGAAACGCGGGCTCGTCGCGAACGCCTGCGCCGGCTCGAACTTGTCCATGGACCACTCCCAGAAGTCGAACTCGATGCTGCTCATGCCCTCCTGGATCATCCCCCAGAGGGTCCAGCCGTAGCGGGCGACGAACCCCCAGAGCTCAGCCCGGGCGACGAGTGAGTCGAGGCGCGCCGGGTCGACGGCGGGGCCGTAGTAGGCCATGCACAGGTCGGCGAGCCCGTCGGGGCCGATGCGAGCCTCGGCCGCCGTGTTGCCCAGCTCGAAGGACGGCTCGTTCATCCCCGAGTACTCGTAGTCGATGATCCGCAGGTCGCCGCCGTCGTCGAGGACGTTCGCGGCGAGCAGGTCGTTGTGGCAGGGGACGAGCGGCTCAGGATCCAGGGCGAAGGTGGCCTGCACGCGCTCGAGGTGCGGCTCGAGCGCGAGGTAGGCGGACGGCATCCGGAATCCGCGGTCACGCACGACGGACAGGTACTGCGCCCGCATCGCGAACATGTCGAAGCGGCCGAGGAAGGCCGGCCCGGCGTGCAGCCGGCGCAGCGCGGCGGCCAGGCGCACCGGGTTCGCGGCGACGTCGGCGTCAGCCCAGGTGCGCCCGGGAAGGAACCCGACGACCATCACGCCGCGCCCCTCGAGGTAGTCGACGACCGGCGCGCCGACCCCGGCGGCGGAGGCGGCCAGGGTGTTGGCGTGCTCGGCGTGGCGGTCGACCCCGAGGAGCCCGGTGTCGGGCGAGGAGACCCGCACGACGACGTCGAGGCCGTCGTCGGTGCGCACCCGGTAGTTGAGGTTGGTCAGCCCGCCGGGCAGGGGCGTCACGTGACGCCCCTGCCCGGTGAGGACGGGGATGCCGTCGAGCAGCGTGTCGAGATCCGTCACGGCGAGGTGCCGGTCAGGACTGCGGGTCGCCCGGCTTCCCGTCGTGTTGCTGTCCGCCGTGGGCGGTCTTGCCGTGGTGCTCGAGGGCGATCTCGTCCGCGGAGGTGACACCTTCGGGAAGGTCGATCGTCATCTTCGGCCCGGTGAACCACTTCTTGGCCGACAGGTGCCAGCCGATCCACAGGGCGATCAGCGCACCGCCGGTGAGGATGGGGGCGTAGTTGACGAACTTCCAGCTGAAGTCCTCGTTGAACGGGTTGGCCGCCGGGGTGAACGGCAGGATGAAGTAGACCGAGATGATCGCGATCTCGATCACTGCGATCGGTGCCATCCACCGCCACTTGTTCCCGAGGTTCCACGAGCCCTGCTTGAAGGAGTCACCGGCCCGCCAGCGCAGGTAGATCGGGATCGCGAACGCCGTGTACAGCCCGATGACACCGATCGACACGACCGCGTAGAACGCGGTCGGGACGATGATCGGTGCCTCCTCGGTACCGATGTTGACCTCGACGAGGGCCGGCAGGGTGATGATCGCCGCCACGACCGAGGAGACGAGCACCGCGTTGGCCGGCACCTTGCGGGAGTTGAGCTTCGCCCACAGGCTCGAGCCCGGCACGGCACCGTCACGGCTGAACGCGAAGAGCATCCGGCTCGTCGAGGTCATGCAGGCGGCAGTACAGAAGAACTGCCCGATGCTCGCGATGAGCAACACCGTTCCGGCCCAGCCCGACGACAGCGCCTGGTTGAAGATCACGGCGACACCACCACCGCCGGCGGTCACGGCATCCGCGTCCTGGACGGCGAAGAGGAAGGCGAGCAGGAGGACCCAGCCGCCGATGGCCGAGTAGAAGATCGAGCGCCAGATGCCCTTGGCCGCGCCGTCCGCGGCGTCGTGCGTCTCCTCGGAGAGGTGGGCCGAGGCGTCGAACCCGGTGATCGTGTACTGGGTGAGCAGGAAGCCGAGCGGGAGGACGTAGAACCAGAAGCCGAGGCCGCCGGTCTCCCCTCCGGCGAGGCCGCCGCTGTTGTTGACCCTCATGGTGAACACGTCGGCGACACTCATGTGCTTCTCGGGCAGGAAGATGAGGATGGCGATGATGATCGCCGCACCGGCAACGTGCCACCACACGGAGATGTTGTTCAGCATCGCCAGCAGGTGCCCGCCGAAGATGTTCAACAGCGCGGTGAGCACGAGCACGATGAGGAACATCCAGAACACGCGCTGGAGGCTGTAGCCCTCGGCCCACGACTCGCTCATCGTGCTGAACGAGAGGTCGAAGAACGTCGCGCAGCCGTAGGCCACCGACGCGTCGATGGCCAGCAGCCCGATCAGGTTCAGCCAGCCGGTGTAGTAGCCGGCCTTGGCGCCACCGAGCTTGGAGGCCCACCAGTAGATGCCGCCCGACGTCGGGTAGGCCGACACGAGCTCGCTCATGCAGAACCCGATGATGAGGATGAAGACGGAGATGAGCGGCCAGCCGATCGAGATCGCGATCGGGCCGCCGTTGTTCCAGGCCTGGCCGAACGTCGTGAAACAGCCGGCGAGGATCGAGATGATCGAGAAGGAGATGGCGAAGTTGGAGAAGCCGGACCAGGTCCGGTTCAGCTCCTGCTTGTAGCCGAGCTCGGCGAGCTTGCGCTCGTCCTCGTTGAGGTGCACATCAGCCACGGTTTGCTCCCATGGGTCCGGCCGGGCCCGTAGGTGTCCGGCGACATAGTGGTGCGACGAGGCGATGCTAGGGCTCCCGAGGCTCAATTGGTATGGCTTTGGGCCATTCTTTGCATCCGGGCGCGTCGGGCGTCGACCTACGGAATCCGTGGCGTTCCGCCGCAGCACCACGCACCAGGGGTGCCGAGCGCGCGATCTGTCGCGCGATCGGCACCCCTGGTGGTCGGCTCAGCCGCAGTCGACGCTCTCTGCACCCTCGACCCAGGTCGTGACCATGGCCACGGGGACCGGCGAGTCTGCGCCGAAGTACTCCAGGCCCCTGCCATCGGCGCCGTTGGGGTTCATCCGACCTGTGTGCTTGGGGTCACCGATGGTCATCTTCTCGAAGATCTTGATACCGACGGGCAGCCCTTCGGCCCGCAGGGCGTCGTAGCCCGCGTCGACGGCAGCAGGGCACTGCGCCTCGTACCCGATCTCGAAGAAGGCACCGAGCTCGGCGCTCACGGGGAACCAGTTCGTCGACGTCGGCTCGTTGAGCGAGTACATCGGGATGAAGCAGTGGTGGGCCATCGCGGGAGCGGCCCCGACGGTGATGGCCGCGAGGGCGGCGGTGGCGACGAGGGCTGGCCTGCGGATGGTGCGGAGGATGGACATCGATGCTCCTGTAGTGCGTGGGATTGGGGTCTCCACGGTGGCCCGCCCGACGTCCCCAGCGACAGGGTGAACTGTCCCGTTCGGTCGGGACGAATGTCCCGGTGCCACCCGGGTCGGCACTGCGGACTGCTCAGGAGCGATCGCGGTACTGGACCATCGCCTCGCGCCGGTTCGTGAGGTGCAGCTTCATGAGGATGTTGCTGACGTGGTTGCGCACGGTGACCGGCGAGATGACGAGCGCGGCGGCGATCTCCTTGTTCGAGGCACCATCGGCGAGGTGCTGGAGGATCTCGTGCTCGCGGGGGGACAGCTCCGGAAACCGGTCACGACGCGGGTCACCCCGGTCGGCGAACACCTCGAGCATCCGACCGGCGATGCCCGGTCCGAAGACCGCGTGCCCGGCAGCCGTGGCACGGACGGCGCTGACCACCTGGTCGGGGTCGGCTCCCTTGCGCAGGTACCCGAGGGCCCCGGCACGCATCGCCGCGAGGACGCTCGCATCCTCCTCGCTGAACGTGAGCACGAGCACGTGCAGCCCCGACGCTGCGAGGTGTGCCGTCGCGGCCAGGCCGTCGAGCCGCGGCATCGCCAGGTCCATGACGACGACGTCAGGTCGGTGCTCCTCCGCGATGCTGAGTGCCTCGTGCCCATCGGACGCCTCGGCCACCACCTCGATGCCGTCCGCCTGCTCCAACGTGAAGCGCAGGCCCTCCCGGAACAGCGGGTGGTCGTCGACGAGCAGGACCCGGATCACCGCGCACCTCCCCTGTGGTACCGCGTGACCCGGGATGGGCAGCCGCGCCTGCACCGTCGTTCCCCCACCCGGCGTCTCCATCACGTCGAGGGTCCCGCCCAGCTCTTCGGCGCGCTCACGCATCGACAGGGAGCCGACCCCGGCTCGGGCCTCACCCCGACCGCGACCGTGGTCGACGACCAGCACGGTGAGGTCGCGCGGGCTCGTGCGCAGGACGAGGTCAGCCGTCGCGCACACCTGCGTGGCGCCGGACGTTGGTGAGGGCCTCGGCCCCGATCCGGTAGGCGGCCACCTCGACCGCCGCACCGAGGTGGGGGCAGCGGCATGGCGTCCACCCGCAGGTCCAGCCCGCACCGGGCAGCGACCTCGTCGAGCGCGCCGACGAGCCCCAGGTCGTCCAGCGCCACGGGACGCAGACCCACGGCTCACGGACCGAACGCGTTCCAGCGCCGAACCGGCTGACTCCCGCAGGTGCGCGACCCGTCGAGTGGCCATCGCAGGGTCACGCGCGATGACCTCCCCCAGCCCTGCGAGCTCCATGCTCAGCCCGGCGAGTGTCGGGCCGAGCTCGTCGTGCAGGTCGCGGCGGAGGCGCAGCCGCTCCTCCTCCCGCGCCGTCACCAGCGCCTCACGGCTGGCCCGCACCTCGTCGGTCGAGCAGGACACTCTCGACGACCCGCCCCACGTGATCGGCGAAGTCCTGCAGCAGATCTCGGTCACGGCGACCGAACCGCCGGCCCGGCGGGTAGGTCACCGTGAGTTCGCCCCGGGGCTCACCGCGCACGAGGAGCTCCTGGTGGTGGACTGGCCCGTACGGGCCCGGGCCCGGGCCGGATGCTGCGCTGCGCCCGTCGGCGGTCACGACGACGCCGGAGGCACGCAACGACGAGCGGACCGTGCGGGCCACGGTGTCGAGGAGGTCGTCGAGTGTGGTCGATCGGGCCGCGGTGGCCGACAGGTTCCTGATCGCGGTCGCGGCATCCGCGGTGTCCCCGTAGAGCGCACGATGGACGGCCCGCTGCAGGGCTGTGCGAACCGGCAGCAACGCGAGAGCGACGACGGCGGCGAAGACGCCCACGGCCGCGGGCGGCATCCCCGACCCGAACCGTCCGAGCGCGGCCACGGCGAGGACGTACGCACCGGCAACCATGACGGTCAGCGCGGAGTAGACCAGGGCGTGGCCGACGACGACCTCGACGCCCGGGAGACGTCGACGAAGGACGGCCGACGTGAGTGCCGCGGCGAGCAGGGCGCAGCCGACGACGTCGAGCAGGTCGGCGACGGCCGGCCACACGAGACGACCCACGACGACGAGGAGGGCGAACACGAGCACAGCGCCCAGGACCGATGCCAGCCGCCGCCGGTCCTCAGCCGATCCCCGCCGAAGGCGCCACACGACCGCGGGTGCGGCCACGAGGAGCAGTCCCTGGAGCACGGGCTCGAGAGCAGTGACGACGTCGGCCGTGCCCGCGGGGAGCACCCCGACGGGGTTGGGGAGGTGGCCGACGCCGACGAGCCCGGAATCCGGCGCGACCGCCGGACCTGACGTCAGTGACCAGGCCACGACGATCGCCGTCTGGAGCGCGAGCGCCAGGCCGGCGACCCACCCCCAGGCGCGGGACGGCATCCGCCCGTCCGGCAGGAGCAGGAGAACGGCCAGCGTGAGGGGCACGATGAGGGCGCTGGCCCGGTCGACGAACCAGACCGCCCACGCGGCCGTGGTGTCCGACAGTCCGGTGCCGAGGAGCGAGGACCCGAGCGCGCTCCCCGCGAAACAGAGGGCGACGGACAGCATGAGCCAGCCCAGCACGTTACGGGGCCGGCCGAAGGCCACGAGGGCACCCGGCACGGCGAACAGCCAGGGCGCGAGGACCGATTTCCAGTCCGAGGTCCCGCCCGGAGCCGTGAGCGCGATGATCGGCGCGGTCACGGCGACAGCAGCCAGGCAGCACGCGAGCGCGCGGGCCCACGCCAGCCCGCCCGATCGGACGGGCCGCGGCACCACCACGGAGGCCGGCACGGTGGCCATTCCTGCAGTATGCCGCTGTCAGGGGCGCACGGGGAGGCCCCCGCGCCACTGGGCCGACGGCATCCGCAGCAGGTGCACGCCCAGCCACGCGAGGGAGACCGCGAGGAGGAGGTGCGCCTCGAGCGGGCCGACGGGCACCCCGAGGAAGTCCCACACGAGGAACCCCGCGAGCATGACCAGCGCCGGCGTGGGGAAGGACCCTCGGGCGGCGAGGCAGAGCAGCAGCAGGCCGACGAAGGACCCCAGAAGGTGCGGCACGAGGGCCAGCGCGATGACACCCGCGTCGGTGCCGTAGGCGTCATCGAGTCGCACCGCCGCCTCGACCCCCAGCGCGTCGGGCGCCACCCCACCCGACGCGTACCAGAGGCCCAGCACCGTGTGGAAGCCCCACATCCCCCACAGGGACAGCACCGTCGCGGTCGCCGTGAGTCGCGGACGGTGCCACCGGGTGACCTGGGCGATGCCCAGGATGCCGATCGGCAGGAACAGGAGACTGACCAGGGTCGCCGACTGCTCCACGGCGGCCCAGGACGGGTGCTCGGCAGCCCAGCGGGTCCAGTCGTCGGACTCACCCGAGACCAGGTGCCCGACGTACTGCGCACCGCCGTTGAGCAGCCCTGCGAGCACGAGCGAGACTCCCGCGACGAGCTGGGCGGCGCGCGCGAGTGGGGGGCCGTCGGCGGTGGTGGGCGGGCTGGATGCGATGGGCTGCTGTGTGGATGTCATGCCCCCAAGGCTGGGGTCTGCACCCGCTCGGGCACATGGTGCGGACGTCCCACTCCGGCACCCAACCTGCGCCCGGTGGCCGGCACCCAGGGGGGCCAGGGGGCGCGGGTCGGCGTACGCGCGAAGCCCTCGTTGAGCCAGATGTGCTGCCACTGCTCGACGGCGACACTGTCGCCGTACCACTGGTGAGCGAGCTCGTGCACGACGACTCCGACGTTCCCCTCAGGGGGTCCGAAGAAGGCCGTCGAGTAGATCGGCCGGGTCTGGTTCTCCAGGGCGAACCCGAGGTCGGGGTCGTCGTCGACGATGCCTCCGGACGTGGCGAAGGGATAGGGCCCGAACGTCGCCGAGAGGAAGTCGAGGACCTCGCCGTGCTGGGCGAACGACGCGTCGACCGCGACACCGACCGGGGGCGGCACGTCCGCGACCCCGCCGACGACCCAGGTGTTGTCGTTGCCGGGACTCCCCTCGGGCGGTCCCGTGGCGACCCAGCCGTCCATGGTGTCGCCGTCGTCCTCGAAGGACGTGCTGCCCACCCCGGTCGACACGGTGATGTCGTCGACGAAGAGGTCCCGGAGCCCTGGATGACGTCGTCGCTGGCGTAGGTCGAGCGAGAGCTCGACCTCGGACCCCGCATACGCCGAGAGGTCGACGCTCCACTGCTCGAAGCCGTCACTGCTGCCGGATGCCGCGTTCCACGTGCCCGTCGTGCCGGTCGGGCTGCACGAGCCGTCGCCGTTGTCGGTCTGGTAGTGCGCGAGGAACGGGTGGATCGGGAGCCAGAAGGGGCACGAGAACCCCAGGTCGGGGCTCGTGTGGCCGTTGGCGTCGGGCAGGGTGGTCCAGTCGGTGCCAGCCGCGGTGCGGGCCTCGACGAAGACGTGGTCCCAGTCCGTCTCGGTCGCGCGGGTGACCCAGAAGGACACCGTCGCGCCACCGGGCGGGACCGCGATGGTGCGGGTCAGGCGCTTGTAGCTCATGTCTGCCTGTTGCGACAGGGCGAAGGCCTCGCCCGTCCGCGGCGCGCTGACCGGCTCGTAGAGCACGGGGTCCACGGCATCCCACAGCAGGATGCCGTCGTGCTCGTAGCTCCTCAGGTCGAAGCGTCCCATCGTCACCGTCGCCAGATAGGAGGCCATCGGCTCCACGGCATCCCAGGTGAAGGTGCTCCACCCGTCGACGGTCTCGCTGCCGAGCAGGGCGCCGTTGGCGACGGCCGTGAGGCCCTCGGGCACCGTGACGCGGAAGAGGTAGGAGGCCTTGTCGCTCGGGTGGTCGTTGACGGGGAACCACGTGGCGGCCACCTCGGGCTCGCCGATCACCATCGCCCCGTCGTCGGTGTGCACGAAGCCTGAACCGTCGGGCAGCGTGGCGGGAACGCCGTCGTAGGTCACGACCGTCGTGAACGACGCTCCCTGCGGCAGTGCGGCGCCGGGTGTCGTGCGCAGCTCACCCTTGAGGTGCTGCCACTTGGCCGCCGCACCGTCGACGCTGACCGACACGCACGGTCAGTCCCTGGAGATCGAGGTTGAACCGCGACAGGTTCTGGGTGGCGACCGCCTCGATGGTGGCGGTGCCCCGGAGCAGGTCGGTCTCGGGGTCGTACCTGACCGCCAGTTCGTAGTGGCTGACGTCGTAGCCACCGTTGCCGAGCCTGCCGACGTAGTCGTCGCCCGCGCTGTCGTCGCCGGGGCGCGCACCGACCCCGGCCCCGGAAGCGGGCAGCAGCGGCGCAGCGATGAGTGCAGCTCCGACGACCAACGAGACGATTCCTGACATCGCGCGCATGGCGGACTCCCCGAATCACGTGGTCGCCCCCTGGACGCGAGCGGCCCAATCCGACGACCGTACTCCGGCTGCGTCGGCCCGTGAATAGCTCGATCGGGTGAGGGCGAGCCCCTCGTCGCCGGAGCTCCGCGGGCGGGACGCGGGAGGCGCATCCGGGCTGTGCTCACTAGGCTGCGCATCACCGGCCCCGGCGGCCGGGTGACGTGCCCACCCCGACCGGGAGGTCCCCGTGTTCACCAAGATCCTCGTCGCCAACCGTGGGGAGATCGCGGTCCGCGCGTTCCGCGCGGCCACCGAGCTCGGCGCGAAGACGGTCGCCGTCTTCCCGCACGAGGACCGCAACTCCGAGCACCGCCTCAAGGCCGATGAGTCCTACCAGATCGGGGAGCCCGGCCACCCGGTGCGGGCCTACCTCGACCACGAGAACATCGTGCGGGTCGCGGTCGAGTGCGGCGCCGACGCGGTCTACCCCGGCTACGGCTTCCTGTCCGAGAACCCCCTGCTCGCCGAGGCCTGCGAGGCCAACGGGATCGCGTTCATCGGCCCCCCGGCGTCCGTGCTGCACCTCACCGGCAACAAGGCACGCGCCATCACGGCAGCCCGGGCCGCCGGCCTGCCGACCCTGGCCAGCGCCGACGCGACGACGGACCTCGATGCGTTGGCCGCGGCTGCGGAGGGCATCGGTTTCCCCGTCTTCGTCAAGGCCGTCTCCGGTGGCGGCGGTCGCGGCATGCGGCGCGTCGACGACCCCTCGACCCTGCGCGAGTCCCTCGAGGCCGCCCAGCGCGAGGCCGACGCCGCGTTCGGCGACCCCACGCTCTACCTCGAGCAGGCCGTGGTCAACCCTCGCCACATCGAGGTGCAGGTGCTCGCCGACGGCACCGGCACCGTGCTGCACCTCTACGAACGCGACTGCTCCGTGCAGCGACGCCACCAGAAGGTCGTCGAGATCGCGCCCGCGCCGAACCTCGACCCCGCCCTGCGCGACCAGATGTGTGCGGATGCCGTGCGCTTCGCCGAGTCGATCGGCTACCGCAACGCGGGAACCGTGGAGTTCCTCCTCGGCGAGGACGGGCGCTACGTGTTCATCGAGATGAACCCGCGCATCCAGGTCGAGCACACGGTCACCGAGGAGGTCACCGACATCGACCTCGTCGTGGCGCAGATGCGGATCGCCTCGGGCGAGTCGTTCGCCGACCTCGACATGCGGCAGGAGGACATCTACGTGCGCGGGGCCGCGTTGCAGTGCCGCATCACCACCGAGGACCCCTCCAACGGCTTCCGGCCGGATGCCGGTCAGATCAGCGTCTACCGGTCCGCCGGCGGCGGCGGGGTGCGCCTGGACGGCGGCACGGTCTTCGTCGGTGCCCAGATCAGCCCGCACTTCGACTCGATGCTCGTCAAGCTCACCTGCCGCGGCCGCGACTTCCCGATGGCGGTGCGCCGGGCTCGGCGAGCGCTCGCGGAGTTCCGCATCCGCGGGGTGTCGACGAACATCCCCTTCCTCGAGGCAGTGCTCGCCGACCCCGTGTTCCAGGCCGGCGAGGCGACGACGAGCTTCATCGACCAGCGGCCCGAGCTCCTCGAGGCACGCATGGGTGGCGACCGCGGCACCCGGCTGCTGACCTACCTCGCCGATGTCAGCGTCAACCTGCCCCACGGTCCGGCGACCACGCACCTCAAGCCGCGCACCAAGCTGCCGACCCTCGACACGGCATCCGAACTGCCGCGCGGGAGCCGCGACCTCCTGCTCGAGGTGGGCCCGGCCGAGTTCGCCCGGCAGCTGCGCGAGCGCACCGACGTGGCCGTCACCGACACGACGTTCCGCGACGCCCACCAGAGCCTGCTCGCCACCCGGATGCGCACCCGCGACCTGCTCCACGTCGCCGGGCACGTCTCCCGCCTCACCCCCGAGCTGCTGTCGATGGAGGCCTGGGGCGGCGCGACCTACGACGTGGCGCTGCGCTTCCTGTCCGAGGACCCGTGGGAGCGCCTGGCCCTGCTGCGCGAGGCGATGCCGAACATCCCGCTGCAGATGCTGCTGCGGGGGCGCAACACCGTCGGCTACACCCCCTACCCCACGAAGGTCACCGACGCGTTCGTCGCCGAGGCCGCCACCACCGGCCTGGACATCTTCCGCATCTTCGACTCGCTCAACGACGTCTCCCAGATGCGCCCGGCCGTCGAGGCCGTGCTCGCGACCGACTCCGCGGTCGCCGAGGTGGCGCTGTGCTACACCGGCAACCTGCTGGACCCGCGCGAGAAGCTGTACACCCTCGACTACTACCTGCGCCTGGCCGAGCAGATCGTCGACACCGGCGCCCACGTCCTGGCCATCAAGGACATGGCCGGCCTGCTGCGCGCGCCGGCCGCCTCGACCCTGGTGCGGGCCCTGCGCGAACGGTTCGACCTGCCGGTGCACCTGCACACGCACGACACCGCGGGCGGCCAGATCGGCACGCTCCTCGCGGCCATCGACGCGGGCGTGGATGCCGTGGACGCCGCCTGTTCGTCGATGTCCGGCACGACGAGCCAGCCGAGCCTGTCGGCGCTGGTCGCCGCCACGGACGGCACCGAGCGGCCCACCGGCCTGGACATCGACAAGGTGTTCTCGCTCGAGCCCTACTGGGAGGCCGTGCGCACGATCTACAAGCCGTTCGAGTCGGGGCTGGCCTCGCCCACCGGGCGCGTGTACTTCCACGAGATCCCCGGTGGTCAGCTGTCGAACCTGCGCCAGCAGGCGATCGCCCTCGGTCTCGGTGACCGCTTCGAGGACATCGAGGACATGTATGCCGCGGCGAACGGCATCCTCGGAAACCTCGTCAAGGTGACCCCCTCCTCGAAGGTGGTGGGCGACCTCGCCCTGGCGCTGGTGGGTGCCGGCGCCGACCCGGCCGACTTCGAGGCCAACCCCACGAAGTACGACATCCCGGACTCGGTCATCGGCTTCCTCGAGGGCGAGCTCGGCGACCCGCCCGGTGGCTGGCCCGAGCCGTTCCGCACCAAGGCCCTCCAGGGCCGCCAGGCCAAGCCCCGCCACACCGAACTGACCGCCGAGCAGGAGGAGGCGCTGCGCACCGACCCCCGGCGCACGCTCAACCAGCTGCTCTTCCCCGGTCCGACCAAGGAGTTCGAGGCCAGCCGAGAGAGCTTCGGCGACCTGTCGGTGCTCGGCACGATCGAGTTCCTCCACGGCCTGGAGCAGGGCGCGGAGTACGAGGCCGAGATCGAGGCCGGAAAACGCCTCATCCTCGCCATCAGCTCGGTCGGCGAGGCCGACCGGCAGGGCATGCGCACCGTGATGTGCACCCTCAACGGGCAGTTCCGGCCCGTGACGGTGCGCGACCGCTCGGTCACCGCCGACGTCAAGGCCGTGGAGAAGGCCGACCTGTCCGTGCCGGGTCACGTGCCGGCGCCGTTCTCCGGGGTCGTGACTCCCTCGGTCGCCGAGGGCGACACCGTCGAGCCCGGTGGCGTCGTCGCGACGATCGAGGCCATGAAGATGGAGGCCAACATCACGAGCCCCGTGGGTGGCACGGTGCAGCGGCTGGCCTTCAGCGGCCACCACCAGCAGGTCGAGGGCGGCGACCTCATCGTCGTCGTCACCCCCGCCTGAGGTCGTGTGGCAGCAAAGCCCCGTTTGCGCGATCAGTTTCGTACGGTCGTGGGACCGCATCCCGGTCTACACAGTGGCTCGGGGCTCCACACCACCAACGAGGAGAACACCATGGGAATCGGCGACAAGATCGAGAACACCAAGGATGACCTGATGGGCAAGGGCAAGGAGGGCGCCGGCAAGGTGACCGACAACGAGCGCCTCGAGGCCGAGGGTCGTGCGCAGCAGTCCGAAGCCGACATCAAGCAGGCCGGCGAGAAGGTCAAGGACGCCTTCAAGAACTGACCCCCTCCGGGGCTCCGCCCCAAGGGAACCTGTACCCACATCGACCAATAGGTCGATGTGGGTACATCCATTTACGGAGTCGACCCCCAGGTGCACGGATTCCCGAGCGACATCACCTCGATCCAGCGCGACCCACGCCAGTCCCCGGATGCCGGACGCTCGCCGGAACCCTGTGCGCTACCAGCTACCAGCTGCCGCCGGACGAGCCGCCGCCACCGCCACCGCTGAAGCCACCGCCGCCGCTGAACCCGCTGGACCCCGACGACCCCGGGGTCGAGACGAACGTGCCGGCCGCAACCGTGGAGAACGAGTCCATGCTCGACGCGACGTCCGAGAAGCCGCCGGCCCCCCAGTCGCCGACGTACCAGGTCGGGCTCGCGACGACGTGGCCCGCCGCAGCCGCCGCCGCTGCCACCTGCTCGAAGGTTGTGGCCCACCGGTCGGCCAGACCGAACACGATGGCGTAGGGCAGGAAGCGGCTGAAGACGTCCTGTGCCTCCTCCCACCTGATCTGGTTGGCCTCGGCGGTCGCGATGTACCGCTCGAACCCGCGGGACTGCGCCAGCATCGCCGAGCCCCGTGCGGTGCGAGCCGCCATCCGCTTGCCCATCGCACGGACGAGGAACCCGGTCACCACCCCGCCACCGACGAGGAACCAGGCCGGGGAGAGCGGGAACCCCGAGTCCGCGAACACCGCGGACATCGGGCGGGCGATGAAGAGCCCGAAGAAGACCGACCCGAAGATCAACAGCGACCCCAACCCCATCCAGCCGGCGCGGGCTCGCTCGGGGCTGCGACGGAACCAGCCACGCTCGACGACCTCTTCGTACATGAGTCGCTCGACGGCATCCAGCGTGGGCTTGAAGCGGTTCTTCAGCTGCGACAGGGCCACCCGAGTGCCACCGGCGAAGATGGAGTCGAGCAGCACCTGCTCGTAGGGGGCCAGCGGAACGGCGGATGCCGGTGGGGCGGTGCGGGTGAGCACCCAGTCGTCCGTGCGGAAGACACCGCGGTCGTCGCGGGAGATCGTCAGGTGGCCGCGTACGGCAAGGTCGACGAGGGTGGCGGTGATGTCGACGAGGTTGACCTCCTCGTCGAGGATCGTGCCGGCCATGCCCGGCTGGACCCCCTCGGGCGGCGTGAACTGCACCGCCACGGTGGGAGCGCGCCCGCCGACGACGACGGGGACGCCGTCGCCGACCCCGGGGGTCAGCCCCGGGGTGAGGCCGGCGTACTGCTCGTCGCGCCCCCGGGTCCACACGAGCAGCCCCATGAGCGATCCGGCCAGCAAGGGCCCGAGGACCCCGAGCCCCATGGCCAGCCACCCCAGGGCTCGCGCCTGGTCGGGCGAGACGGGCGAACCTGCCTCGGCCTCCGCGTCCCCGTCGCGCAGGTCGGGCGCCAGGTCCCCGAAGGCGTCACGCGGGTAGGACGTGAGCACGCTCATGCCCTCGCGAGCGGCGAGGTCAGGTGCGCTGAACGTCGAGGTGTCCCCGGCCTGCGCGTCGCACGGGGTCGTCGAGCCGAACTCGCCGTAGAAGCACGCTGCCCGGGTGGCGGGGACCGGCCCCGTGATCGAGGCGCGGACCGCCTTCTGCGGAAACCCGTTGGAGGCGTCGACGACGTTGTAGTAGAACTCCGCCGTGCCGTCACCGATGTCGTTGACGATGTGGGCGAGCCGGAACCGCACGACGTAGTCGGCACTTCCCGTGATGGTCTGCGACGGGCTGCCGATCCTGATCTGGCGGAAGGCCCCCATGTCGGAGATCGAGATGTCCGTCGGCGCTCCGGACGGCGAGGTGACCGACACCCCGGAGAGCTCGTAGTAGCGGTACTGCGTGTCACTGTCCTGGTAGCCGGCGCGGACCTTGACGTTGCGCAGGATGCCGTGGCGCTCCTCGCCGTCGGGGAACCGCCAGCGGATCGTCTCGGTGACCAGCACCGAGCCGTCGGGGTCGACGTCGAACTGCGTGGAGAGCGAGTCGGCCTGCTCCTCGGCCGGCAGGGCCGCAGCCGGAGCCCAGGCCTGCAGCGCCGGCAGCGGGGCGGGCTCGGCCATGGGCGACGCGGTTGGTGCTGCGAGTGCGAGGGGCGCGACGAGCACGGCCGCGATCACGGCATACGCAGCCGCCCAGAGCACGGACAGCACGACAGGGCGTCGGCTCCCGCGGCGGCCGCGGCTGCCGGTCACTCAGTCCTCGCCGCGGGTGCGTGCGGACATGGCCCGGTCGGCCTCGCGGTTGTCCTGGCGCTCGCGCAGAGCCTGTCGCTTGTCGTAGTTCTTCTTGCCCTTGGCCACCGCGAGCTCGACCTTGGCCCGGCCGTCCTTGAAGTAGAGCGACAGGGGCACCACCGTGTGCCCGGTCTCTCGCGTCGCCTGGAGGATCTTGTTCAGCTCGCGGCGGTGCAGCAGGAGCTTGCGTCGGCGGCGCGGGGTGTGGTTGTTCCAGGTGCCGTTGAAGTACTCGGGGATGTGCACGCCCTCGAGCCAGAGGTCGTCGTCGCGGTCGAACCCCGCCCAGCCGTCCACGAGCGAGGCCCGCCCCATCCGCAGTGCCTTGACCTCGGTGCCCATCAGCACGAGGCCCGCCTCGTACGTGTCCTCGATGAGGTAGTCGTGACGGGCCTTGCGGTTGCTCGCGACGAGCTTTCGTCCGGTCTCCTTGGCCACGGGAGCGAGGTTACCGTCCGCGAGGGGGCAGACCCCACCCAATACCCGAAGCGCGCGGTGTCAGAGCCAGCGGCGGGGGTCGACGGGGTCGCCGTTCTGATGCGTCTCGAAGTGCAGGTGGCAGCCGGTGGAGAGGCCGGTGCTGCCCTCGTAGCCGATGATCTCGCCGCGCGAGACCTTGCCGCTGCGCTGGGCGTAGCCCTCCAGGTGCTTGTACACCGTCGCGAGGTGCTCGCCGCTCGACGATGCCGTGGTCGATCACGATTCGGTTGCCGGCGCCAGGTGCGTAGCCGGCGATGATGATCTCGCCCGGGGCGGCAGCGCGGACCGGCGTCCCGCACGGTGCCGCGTAGTCGCGGCCGGCGTGCAGCCGCCACACGCGGTCGATGGGGTGGAAGCGCATGCCGAACTCAGAGCTGACGCGGCCGCTCATCGGCCGGCTGAGGAGCCACCGCTGTCACCGTCGGAGGAGCTCGAGCCCCCGGGCGAGACGGGTCGACCGGCCTTGGCCGCAGCGGCTCGCCGCGCGGCCTCGGCCTTGGCAGCAGCCGCGGCCTTGCGGCGGGCCTCCGCCGCGCGCTTCACGAGGATGGCCTTCAAGCGTGCCTGCTCGGCCTGCATCGCACCGAGACGGGCCTTGTCGGCAGCGATCTCCGACTCGACGGCGGCTGCCTGGCTGGCCTGCTGAGCGGCCAGGGCGTCCAGCTCGGCCTTCGCACGGGCCGCGGAGTCGCGGGCGCTCTCGGCGGCGGCGAGCGCGGCCTCGGCACGCTTCTTCTTCTCGGCGGAGTCGGCGCGCAGCGCGGACAGGTGGTCCTCGAGCGCCGTCAGGCTGGCCTGCTCCGTGGCCAGGCGGTCGAGGGTCTCGCCCTGCACGTCCATGACGGTGTCGACGAGGGCGATGCGGTCGGCGAACTGCTGCGGGTTGGTGCTCGACAGCGCCATGTCGAGCTGACCGAAGCCCTGCTCCTGGTAGATCTGCGCGGCGAACTGGGCCACCCGGGCCCGGCCGGCCGAGACCTCCTTGACCGTCGCGTCGAGCTGCGCCTGGGCCTTCTCCTCGCTGGCGCGGGCGGCCTCGAGCTCCTGCGCCGCCACGGTGTTGGCCCGGTCTGCGGCCAGGGCCGCCGACTCGGCCTTCGCGAGCGCCGCCTGGGCTGCCGGCAGCTGGCTCTTCGTGGTCTGCAGGGCGATGTAGGCGTTGGAGAGCTCAGCCGAGGAGTCCTCGAGCACTTCGCGCAGCTTCTCGATCTGGGAGTCGACCTTGCGCTTCTCGGCCCCCGGGTCGGATGCCGTCGGCGCACCGGCGAGCGTCGTCGTCGGAACCGCTGTGGCCGAGGTGACCCCCAGGGCTGCGGCGCAGAGCAGCGCCGTCCCCACAGCGATCGCCCGGGGGTGGGCGCGGCTGATCGCCTCGCGGTCCTGTCGTCCCATGATCACCATTGGTAACACGTTTCACACGGTCCGGGTGGAAACTCGCCACGAACAATCGGTGGACGGTCGAGGCGACCAGACCGGCGAACCCGTCACACGCGCAGGTATCGGCGAAGGGTGGCCAGGCTCGTGAGCACCGCGACGGCGGTCACTCCGAGCAGCATCCAGGGCGCGAGCAGCCACACGTCGGTGGTGCCGATGAACGCCTGGCTGAGCGCGATCTGGCTGGCTCCCTCGTTGAAGACGAACTGCATGAGGGCGACGAGCAGCCCGACCGCCAACGAGACCCCGAGCACCGAGACGATGACCATCTCGGCGAGGAACGGCATCCGGATCGTCCAGTTCGAGGCTCCGACGAGTCTCATGATGCCGATCTCTCGACGTCTGATGAACGCCGCTTGTCGGATGGTCGTGGCCATGAGCAGAGCCGCGCACGCGACCATCAACGCGGCGAGCAGCACCGCGAACGCGGTGATGTAGTTGATGATCGTGAAGAACTTGGACAGGACCTTCTCCTGGTCCTGGACGGTCGCGACCCCCGGCGCGCCCTCGAACTGACTGGTCACGACGGCATACTTCGTCGGGTCCGCGAGCTGCACGCGCAGGCTCTGCGGGATGTCACCGACCTGGACGTTCCCGGCGATGGGGCTGTTGCGGAACTGCTCCTTGAAGCGGTCGTAGGCCTCCTGCTCCGACTCGTAGAAGACCTCCTTGACCTCGGGCAGCGCCTCGAGCTGGTCCTGGATCGCGGTCTTCTGGGCCTCGGTGACGGCCCGGCCCTCGCAGTTGGGCTGCAGCGAGTCGGCCGTGCAGAGGTAGATCGACACCTGGATGCGGTCGTACCAGTAGCCCTTCATGGTGTCGGCCTGGCGCTGGGCGAGCAGGCCGAGCCCGAGCAGGAACATCGAGACCATCGTGACGAGCACGACCGAGATCGCCATGGACAGGTTGCGCCGGAGGCCGGAACGCACCTCGGAGAGCAGGAAGCGGGGCTGCACGGCTCACACCTCCGCGGTGGGGTAGTAGGAGGCTTCCTGCTCGTCGCGCACGACGATGCCGTCCTCGAGCTGGATGACGCGGCGCCGCAGGTCGTTGACGATGTCGGCGTCGTGGGTGGCCATGACGATCGTCGTGCCGGTGCGGTTGATGCGGTCGAGCAGGCGCACGATGTCGAGGCTGATCGCCCGGTCGAGGTTGCCCGTCGGCTCGTCGCACAGCAGGATCTGCGGGCGGTTGACGACGGCGCGGGCGATGGCCACCCGCTGCTGCTCGCCACCGGAGAGCTGGTGGGGGAAGCGCTTCTCCTTGCCGGCCAGGCCCACCATCTCCAGGGTCTCGGGCACGAGCTGGCGGATGACGTGACCCGGCTTGCCGATCACCTGCAGGGCGTAGGCGACGTTCTCGTGGACCGTCTTGTTCGGCAGCAGGCGGAAGTCCTGGAAGACCGCACCCATCTCCCGGCGCAGCCGGGGCACCTGGCGCATCGCCATCGTGTTGAGGTCGTGCCCCGCGACGAGGACCTTGCCCTCGGTCGCGGCCTCCTCGCGCAGCGCCAGGCGCAGCATCGTGGACTTGCCGGAGCCGGACGGCCCGACGACGAACACGAACTCGCCGCGGTCGATGTCGACACTGACGTCGTCGAGGGCTGCCCGGGTGGACCGAGGGTAGACCTTGGTGACCTTCTCGAAGCGGATCATGTCGGGGGTGTGGCCTCACGGGGGCGGACGACGGGGACGACGCACTGGGGGTGCCGAACACACGCGGCACCCCAGACAGGATAGGTCGCCACCGTGAGGATGCCGGACAGTTGCCCACCGTTCGGCGGGTCACCTTCGCTGCTCGCTGTCGGGAGATCGGGTGCTCAGGTGGTTGCTCGAGCAGCCACGCCGGCACCCGACTCGGGGGTCGGCGCGAGCACTTCGACGAAACGTGGCGGTGACCATCTCGACGGCTCGCTCGGCGTCGTCGCGCGGGAGGAACGGACCCTGCGCGACGTCGTCGGGCCAGAAGCGGACGTAGTGGTCGCCGTCCCCTGGGCCGGGGTGGCGCCACCCGAGGGCGAGGAGCACGGCATCCTCGTCCGGCGAGAGCGGGAAGGTGCCGCCCAGCGCCTCGGCACCGACGCACTGCCCGCGCAGGTGGTCCTCGACCCGCTCGAGGCGCACCCACGGGGCGACGACCTCGTGCCGGGCGGGGATGAAGCCCCCGAACCTGCCCTTGCGCACCAGCGTCGGCCGGGCGTGCTCCTCGGATGCCGTGAGCGTCACCGACTCGCCGTCAGCGAGAGCGAGCACCCGCTCGAGGAGGCCGCGACCGGCATCCGGCCAGAGGAGCTCGCTCATGGTCAGCCCTCGGCGGCGGCCTTGTCCTGGCCGATCTGCCACCGGATGCCGGCCTCGATGAACCCGTCGATGTCCCCGTCGAAGACGCCCGAGGTGTTGCCGACCTCGAAGCCGGTTCGCAGGTCCTTGACCATCTGGTACGGGTGCAGCACGTACGAGCGCATCTGCTCACCCCAGCTGGCCTTGACGTCGCCCGCGAGCTCCTTGCGCTCGGCGGCCTCCTCGGCCTTCTTGAGCAGCAGCAGGCGCGACTGCATGACCCGCAGGGCGGCGGCGCGGTTCTGGATCTGGGACTTCTCGTTCTGCATCGACACGACGGTGCCGGTGGGGATGTGCGTCATGCGCACGGCGGAGTCGGTGGTGTTGACCGACTGTCCACCGGGGCCGCTGGAGCGGAAGACGTCGATCTTGAGCTCGTTCTCGGGGATCTCGATGGTGTCGGTCTGCTCGATGAGCGGCACGACCTCGACCGCGGCGAAGCTCGTCTGGCGGCGGCCCTGGTTGTCGAACGGGCTGATCCGCACGAGGCGGTGGGTGCCGCCCTCGACGCTGAGGTTGCCGTAGGCGTAGGGCACGTCGACCTCGAAGGTGGCCGACTTCAGGCCGGCCTCCTCGGCGTAGGAGGTGTCCAGGACCTTCACGGGGTAGTGGTGGCGCTCGGCCCAGCGCAGGTACATCCGCATGAGCATCTCGGCGAAGTCGGCGGCATCGACGCCCCCGGCGCCGGCGCGGATCGTCACGACGGCGGCCCGCTGGTCGTACTCGCCCCCGAGCAGCGTGCGGACCTCGAGCTCTCCGACGGCCTTCTTGACGACGACGAGCTCGCGCTCGGCCTCTTGCAGGGTCTCGGCGTCGTTCTCCTCCTGGCCCATCTCGACCAGCGCCTCGAGGTCGTCGATGCGGGAGTCCATGCTCGTGACGCGCTCGTGCTCGGCCTTGGCGCGGGAGAGCCCGGAGGTCACGACCTGGGCCTTCTCCTGGTCGTCCCAGATGTGTGGGTCGGACGCCTGCTGCTCGAAGTCGGCGATGGTCGCCTCGAGCTTGGACAGGTCGGTCACCTCACGCACGGACGACATGGTCGTGCGGAGGTCCTTGATCTCCTGGGAGAAGTCGACAGCCACGAGGGTCAAGCCTACGCGAGTGCGCGGCGGCTGGCTTCCGGCGCCACCTCTGCCTCTTTTTGCCTCTGCCTCTGCCTCTGCCTGAAGTTCTCCGTCACACCAGTGACGGCGGGGAACTTCCCCGCGGGCGGAGAAATATGTCCGCCACCATCCAACTTCTCCGACACCACAGTGACGGCGGAGAAGTTCCGACGGTCGCTCGGACCGCGGGGCCATGCGGGGGCCTCAGGGTTCGAGGTCGGCGCGGGCGCTGGACTCCACGGAGATGCGGATGCTCACCCCGAGCTCACGCAGGGCCGACCCGATCATCGGCAGCTCAGCCTCCCCGGTCAGCGCCACGACGGCCGTTCGCCCGTCCGGGGTGCCGGTGCCGGGACCGAGCCTCCACGCGAGGATGCTGCCCGGCCGCGGGCGGCTGCCGACGTAGTCCGCCGCTCGCTCGCGCACCGTGGCGTTCGACAAGGGCACGGAGGTCTTCACTCCCCTGGTGTAGGCCGAGTCGTCCAGTCCGTTGGCCGCGCTCAGGGCGGCTCCGTCGGCCACGTCCAGCAGTCGCATGCGCGACAGGTGGGCCGAGGTGACGGCGATCGTCCCGGCGATGAGGAGGATCGCGATGACCGTGAGCCCGACGATGAAGATGCTGATCGACCCCCGCTCGTCGTGGAGGTTTCGAGCACTGGTCATGGCAGGCCCCGGAACCGGTCGACCGTGGACAGGTGGCTCGCGGAGACGGGCAGCGACATGGGCACCACCTCGCGCACGAATGCCGGGATGAGTGGGAGCGGCACGCGGACGGTGGCCGTGGTCTCGACCCGACCGTCGGGCCGCAGGCACGGGCTGCCGTCGCACGCGATGCTCAGCCGCCCGTTGTCCTCGAACGAGTGGTCGAGGAAGGCGATCCGCGCGGCGGCCTGCGCGCGACCCGGGGCAGCCTCCCCACTCTCCGCCGTGACGTAGGCGCGGCCGGCCTCGCGGGCTGCCTGGCTCACGGCGAACGACCCTGCCTGCAGCCTGGCCATCATCATCACGAGGTAGATGAGCGGGATGAGCATGAGAACCGCCAGCACGACGAACTCGACGACAGCGGTTCCCCGTTCGTCGCGCGGCACCCGCTCCACGGCGACCCGGTGGCTCACTGTGCCTCCAGGAACGCCCGGCCGACGATGTCGAGCTGGTCGCTGGGGCCGAGGAGACCGATGACGGGAATCGGCGCCACCACCCGCACCTCCACGACTCGCACCCCGTCGACGACGCTCTCTCTGGCGCTGACCTTGCGGGCGTACTCCGGCGAGAGCGACTGGCTGATGAGCGACTGGGTGCGGGCGACGCCCTGACCGGGCACGGCATCCAGCCTGGCTCCCAGTCGCGCACCCTCGGAGGCGCAGGAGATCAGCGTGTTGCGCGTGTGCAGCGTCAGGCCCAGCTGGAAGACCGCGAGGAAGAGCACGACCACGAGGACGGAGACCATGACGAAGTCCGCCACGGCAGCGCCCCGCTCGTCGTGGTTCCGCATCGTGGGTCGTCAGCCCGTCACGGAGGACAGCGCGTTCTGGAACATCGAGATGAGCTGGCCCTTGGCCACGACCCACAGCGCGGTCACGAGGCCGGCGGTCATCAGGGTGATGAGGACCCAGCCCGGGACGTCGCCGCGCTCGGATCTGCGGACACCCCGGGTGAGGAGTTGACGGGTCGGGACGAACAGTCGTGCGGGCAGGCTGCGGGTGATCGACATGGGTCGGTCCTTTCCGTTGGGGTCAGAGCGTGAACTGGAAGTAGCTGAAGCCGGGGAAGACGGCGAAGAGCACGGTGACCGGAAGGATGAGGAAGACGACCGGAACCATCATGGCGATCTCCTTGCGTCCACCCGCCTCCATGAGGCCTCGGCGGCCCTCCTCACGGACGTCCTGCGCCTGCGCCCGCAACACCTCCGCCAGCGGGGTGCCTCGTTGGACGGCGATGACGACGCCGTCGACGAAGCGGCGCAGGCTGGGTAGCCCGGTGCGGTCGGCGAGACCCTGGAGGGCCGTCGGGAGGTTTGCACCCGCCCGGGCATCGGCCAGGCACCTGCGGAGCTCGCCGGCAAGCTCGCCGCCGGACAGCCGGCAGACGCGGTCGAGGGCACCCACCGCCCCTTCTCCGGCAGCCACTGCGAGCGCCAACAGCTCTGCGACAGTGGGGAACTCCATGAGCATCCGCGCCTCACGACGGTCGGCTCGACGGGACAGGTTGTAGTCGGCGCCCGTGACGCCGAGCCCCGCGCCGATGAGCGTCATCATGACGACGGCGACGGCACCGGAATCCCGCAGGATGAGTGCCGTGGTTCCGAGCAGACCACCCGCGGCTGCGCCGAGGCCGCCCCACAGGACCTGCTCGGCCCGGAATCGGTCGACGTCCGCGGCCAGTCCGGCCCGCTGCTGGCGCCGCCGGACGGATTCGGCACCACCCATCACCCGCTCCACCAACGCCCCGAGGTCGCGGACCACCGGCGCAGCCACCACCGCGAGCGCGCCTCCCCGTGGTCGCTCGGGGTCGAGCAGACGCGACGGTCGAGGGGTGTCACGCAGGTAGGGGACAACTCGCCCGGCCAACCCCTGCCGGCGGTGGCGCGGCATCCCGACCCACACCAGCATGAGGCCGCAGCCCAGGAGGAAGCCGAGGAGCGCGCCCGAGCGTGCCAGCGAGCTCATCGCAGCACCCGCTCGTCCTCGGGCAGACGGCCGATGCGGAGCATGGACCAGTACGCGACGGCGGTGAGAACCCCGCCCACGGCGAGGACCACGAATCCGAGACCACTGGCGTACGCACGCACCGACTGCGGGTTGGTCGAGAGCATCGCCAACACGAGCCACGGTGCCGCAACGGCCAGTCGCGCGGCGTTGACGGTCCACGACTGCCGGGTCTCGAGCTCGGCACGCGTCCGCGCATCCTCGCGCAGGAACCCGGACAAGGTACGCAGGAGGTGTCCGAGGTCGGTGCCCCCCACCTCGCGGGCGATCCGCAGGCTCTCCACGAGCCGGTCGCCGACCGGGTCGCTGAGGCGTTCCTTGAGATGGTCGAGCGAGTCGTGGAAACGACCGCTGAGTCTGTAGTCGTCCGCAAAGGCGAGGAACGGCTCGCGCAGCTCGTCAGGACCACGAGTTCCCAGCTGGGACAGTGCCTCTGGCAGCGCCATGCCGGCCCGCACCGCGGACGTGATGTTGTCGACGGCATCCGGCCACAGGTCCCGCAACTTGGCCCGGCGCGCGCGAGCGCGCCTGCGCACCACGGCGATCGGGATGAACGACGCCATCAACGCGAAGCACGCGGCGATCGGCAGGACACCGATGGCCGCCTGCACGAACGCCAGCACGAGCACGAACGCGATGACGCAGGAAGCCAACAGCGTGCGCACCGAGAGCCCGGCGAAACCTGCCTGGACGATCTCGTCGGACAGCCGCCCCAGGGGCCCGATGCGCTTGGCCGTGCGCGGGCTGCGCGGGGCCGGCACCCAGAAGCTCCACCAGATGAGGAAGAGCCCCAGACCCAGGAGCAGCCCGAGCAGCAGACCGGTCATGGCACACCCGGCGCGAGGAGCGCGGACAAGTCGTAGCCGGCACGCTCGAAGCGGTCCTCGTGCGGCGGGAACCCTTCGGCACGTCGCAGGTCGCCGCCGCGCCTCACGAACAGGTCGGCGATCTCCACGACGTCACCCTCGACGCGGCCGGGGACGGCTGCGATCTCACGCACCACGCGCCGGCCGTCGCGTTCGAGGGCGGCGTGGATGACGAGGTCGATCGAGGATGCGACGGTGGGGACGACGAACCGCGCCGACACGTTCTCACCGGCGAGCAGGGGAAGAGTGCACATCTTGGTCACCGCTTCGCGGGCGCTGTTCGCGTGGATGGTGCACATGCCGGGAAGCCCGGAGTTCAGGGCGATGAGCAGATCGAGGCTCTCGGCCTGGCGCACCTCACCGACGACGATGCGCGAGGGGCGCATGCGCAGGGCCTCCTTGACGAGCCGCCGCAGCGGGATCTCGCCGGTGCCTTCGAGCGACGGCTGGCGACACTGCATCGCCGCGACGTCACGATGCGGGATGCGCAGCTCGAAGACCTCCTCGCAGGTGACGATCCGTTCACGCGGCGGGACCGCTGCACCCAGGCAATTGAGGAAGGTCGTCTTCCCTGCCTGCGTCCCGCCGGCGACGAGGATGTTGAGGCCGGCCACCACCGCCGCCTCGAGGAACTGTGCGGCCTGCCGGGTCAGGGTGCCCAGGCGAACGAGGTCGTCCATCGAGTCGGCCTTGATGACGAACTTCCGCACGTTGACGAACCAGTGTTCGCGGGTGATGTCAGGGATGACGACATGCAGCCGACTGCCGTCGGGGAGAACGGCATCCACGAAGGGAGTGGACAGATCCACCCGGCGACCGGACGACTTCAGCATCCGTTCGACGAGGTCACGCACCTGGTCATGGCTGAGCAGGGTGGTCGTCAGTTCGGCGACGCCACTTCGCGCGATGAAGACCTTCGAGGGCTCGTTCACCCAGATCTCTTCGACGCTCGGGTCGTCGAAGTACTGCTGCAACGGCCCGTAGCCCGCGACGCTGTCCCACACCGAGCGAGAGGCCGCATCGAGGTCCGGGAGCACCGGCATCCCACCCGAGAGGGAGCGCTCGTCGTAGTCCGAGACCGCCTCGCCGACGAGCCGGCGCACGGCCACCTCGTCGCGCGCCGGGTCCAGCCCGGATCGACGGATGAGCTCGCGCACCTCGTTCTCGAGCGTGCGGACGGCATCCATGACAGCCCTCCCCCACAGTCACCCCAGGCCGCCCCTCGACGACCCGA
>CAWESS010000008.1:0-77547 GCA_963811825.1 uncultured Actinomycetota bacterium
GGGCGGAGGCTGCCGCTCCTCTCGGCGGTGCAAGGTGGTCAACTCGGCCAATACCGACGGGTCGAGCTGCTCCGGCCGCGCCACCGCCAGGCGCACCCCGGTCCGGGCGCGCAAGGTCGCCGTCCGAGCGTCGCCTTCCACGTGGGCACGTTCTCCGACGACCGCACCCGGCCCCAGCACGCCGAGCTCGGCGCCGTCGACCTCGACTGCCAACAGACCGTCGAGCAGCAGGTACACCTCCCCGGCCGGCGTTCCCTGCTCGATGACCACGTCACCTTCTCGCATCCGCCGCACCTCGGGTCGCTCACCGCCTCGCATGATGGTCGTCGCCAGCCGCCGCTCCAACGCACTCTCCGCCTGGGCGACCAGCGCTGGGGCATCCTCGTGCCCCCACGGCGTATGCGTGCCGTGCGCGCCGCGATACCACCGTCGGAACCTCGTCGCCCCACTCTTGGCCGTGAGCTTGCCATCGGGCCCGAACAGCCAATGCCGGGGGAAGGCACTGGCGCCGGCCAGGTCGAACTCGGCCCTTCCGTCGGCATGCAACGTGAGCGCGAGAGTCGTCCACACCACGGGCGCCGCCAACCGCGCGAAAGGATGGCCCGCTACCCGCCGGGGTGCAGGCAACCCTGTGCGTCCCCCGAAGGTCTGGCGGAAGGTTGCCGTCGTCTCGGTGATCGTCGGCTCGTCGCGCAACAGGTCGAGCTCGATGCCCGCCAGCCGCGTCGACAAGCTTCCGACGCGCACCGTCGTGCCGCCCATGAGACCACGGCTGGAATCGTCGTACCGCGCCGCCATGATTCGGCCGTTGTCGACCTCGATCACTCCCGACAACCGGTGTGCGAAGCGGAACACGTCATCGGCCGCCAACTGTTCCAGCGCGGCGCTCGGGCCGATGTCGTCCGGTGGGGGCTTGTCGTAGTGCGTGAAGCCGAGCTGGAAAGGGGCCCGCAGCAGGGGTGCGTCCTCGATGGACTCGGACGGTATCCAGCTGACGGTGGTGGCGCCGGCGGTGTGTTCCATGGTGTGTTCCTCCTCAAGGGTTCGGCATGGACGGGGGGATTTACGCCCGCCGTGGGATGACCCGGGACCGGTCAGGGCCCCGGGATGTAGTCCTTGAACCGCACTGCCGGCGCGGTGTCGCCATGCACGGTGACAGCGGCAACGCCTCTCCGGCCGAGCAGGAACAGGGTCACATCAGAGGGTGCACCGGTGATCGTCGTACTGACCGGGCCCGTGGCCGCCGAGGTCCAACGCCCGCGATCGTCGTGCCCAAAGCGCAGGGTGTCGCCGTCGCCGAGAACCTCGATGACGACCCCCGGCGGCGGCACCGTGCCGGCGGCGTCGGCGAGTACGGGACCGAACACGCGAAGCGCCGTGAACGTCGCTCGACAGACCTCGGGGGCGAGGGTGTCGTCCTCGCCCACCGCGGCGGCCAGGTCACTGCCGTGGACGCCGGCTTCCATCATGAAGATGGCGACGGCCAACGGGACGGAGACGTCGCCATACGGCATCGGCAGGGTCGCCGGGACTCCGGTCGGATCCGTCGCGGCCCGCTCCTCGAGCGCATCGAGAGCAGCGACGAGGCGGGCACAGCTGCTCCGCAACACGTCGAGCACCTCGTTGCGTGAGGCGCCCTGCCGGGGAGAGTGGCCCTCCGCAGGCTCGCTGACCCCGCGCAACCCTCGTTCCACCGCATCGGCCTCGAGTGATGTCCCCCAACAGGTGTGAACGGCCAGGTCCGACACGGTCCACCCTGTGAGGCGGGTGGACGCCCGCCAGAGCTCGGGGTGCTCGGTCAACCGCTCGACGAACGTCCCCCACGATCGTTTGATTCGCTCACGCATCGGCGTAGCCCTCCTCCAGCCTGACTTCACCGCTGAGTCGTACCCCCGACCGATGATGTGCGACCGTCGAGCTCGTGGACCAGGGTGCCGGCCGCGGTACCGGTCTGCCGGAGCGCACTGCCTCCAACACTGCGCGCGAGCGCGCCGCAGCCGGCCCGCTCCCCTGCTCGTCGTTGGCCGACACCGCCTGGCGCAACAACGTGACCGCCGCGTCGGTCTGCCCGGCCCCGGCATGGGCCACGCCGGCGAAGTGCGCCGTAGAGCCGAGGCACAGCGCGCCCGAGCCCAGCACGATGGTCTGTGCGGCCGAGGGCGTCAGCAACTCGGCCAACCGGCGCGACGCGTCGCGATGCCCCAGCATGGCGGCCGCTTCTGCCGCGTAGGCAAGGTTGTAGAGGAGGCTGAGATCTCGCGGCAACGACTCGAACCCGTCCGAAGCGGGCCGGGTCAGGTGGCGGCGGGCCTCCTCGACATTGCCCGCGGCGACGTTGGCGTAGGCAAGCACCAGGGCGAACCGCTCCGCAATGGGGAGCAGCGCTGGTTCGTTCGCGGCGAGGACCTCCGCGCTCGTGCCTTGGACGACTCCCAACGCCAGTGCCTGCGCGATGTGGACGAGGCCAGCGTCCTGGTATCCCCAGCGCGTGCCCTCGATCCGGAACTGCTCGATGAGCCGCGCGGCGGCCGAATCGCCCGTGCGCAGTGCCTCCATGGCCCTCCACATGGCGGGGTACCACAGGTACAGGGGGCGGCCGAGGTCGGCGATGGCGTTCTCGGCGTCCCGGCGGGCGGTATCCGCTTCCTGCATGCGCCCGGCTTCGAGCAGGTCGACGTAACGCAGCCGGACACTCCCGATGAGCAGCTCGGCATCCCCAGAGCGCCGGGCCGCGTCGACCGCCTCTGCGGAGGCGTCCAGTCTGGCGTCGAGACGGCCGGGCTCGGTCTGGCCGGCGCGTGCCGCCACCAAGGCGGCGGCCAGGGTCCCGGGATCGTCTCCCTGGCGGGCCAGGGCGATGGCCTGCGCCAGCCGAGCCGACCCGGTCGCCCGGTCGCCGCCGTAGGCGTGGGCCTGTCCGCGAGCCGCCGAGAGGCGGGAGTGGGTCGCGACATCGTCGCTGGGCACCGTCTTCTCTGCCCGAGCCAACAGCGCGAGGCCGTCCGCGCCCCAGATGTCGCGCGGCAGCCGACTGGCCAGCAAGGCGTCCTCGTAGCCGAGGGCGGCGGCGACCAGCAACGGTGCACGGTGGCTGGTCGTTGCCCCTTGGGCGTCGTCGACGGCGTCATCGTCGAGCTCGGCGAGCTCGGCGCAGGCCGCGGCGAAGGCCCGCATGGCTTCGTCGAGCACGCCGGCCCGACGCAGCGCCTCCCCTCGCCGCACCTGTCGCTGAGCAGTGGTGACGGCGTTGGCGCGGGAGACCGGCTGTAACCCCAGTGCCTGATTCAACAACTCGGCGGCGCGGTGCGGTTCCCCCGCCAGGCGAGTTTCCGCCGCCTGCGTCAGTCGCCGAGCCGCTTCCTCGGCTACATCGTCACGGTCGATGCCGTCCCGATCGCCGACGAACGCCGGCAGGCTGGCGTGGGCGGCGGCGAGATGGGTGCCCACGAGCTCGTCAACCTGCGCCGATTCGGCTGACGCCGCCATCCAGCGAGCAAAGCGCAGGTGCAACTGGGCGCGGACCTTGCGGGGCAGGGTGACGTAGGCGACATCGCGCAGAAGCGCGTGCCGGTAGGTGTACGCGTCGGGAGAACCGAAACCGTCGTGAGGTCCGAAGAGCAGGCCGAGGCTGCCGAGCTCACCGAGGCCGCCGCCGGGCTGGTCAATTCCCAGCACCGGCAACGCTCCGGCCGGGAAACTGCGCCCCGGGATGGAGCCCGATGTGGCCACGCTGCGCGCTTCGTCGCTGAGCTCGTCGAGCTGGCCCTGGTACACGCCATGCACAGTCGAGGGCAGCGTCATGTTCTGCCCGTCCGTCAAGTGCCAGTGCCCATCGCCCGCCCGCCGTAGGACGTGGGCCTGCACCCACGTCCTCAACAGCTCCTCCACGAACAGCGGGTTCCCACGTGCGCTTGCCGCGACTGCGCCGGCTACGGAGTCGGGCACCACGCCCGGGCCCACCAACGCGTCGATCAGCTCTCGCACCCGCGCCGGGTCGAGAGGTGCCAGCTGCAGCAACTGCGCCCCGGGAAGCGGATCCGGGCCCGCGCCGGCGATGAGCGAGGGACGGCAGGTAGCGATCACCAGCCGGTTCACGGCGCTCGGCGCGCGGAGCGCCATGCTCAAGAAGTCGCGCACGTCGGCAATGCAGTCGTGGACGTCCTCGATCAGCCAAAGGACCCGACGATCCGTCGGGCCGAGCGCGTCGAGGACGGCGATCCACGAGGCGTAGCGATCGTGCGGTTCGGCGTCCATCGCGGAGCCCTCGAGCAGTGCCACGGTGTGATCGACGGCGACCTCTGCACGCCTTCCGGTCAGGCCCCTGCCGTGCAGCCGTTCGAGCAGTCGCTCGGGCGTCGTGCCACGTCCCTCGCTCTGGTCGAGAGCCGCCCGGACGAGTCGGGCGATGACGGCGAAGCCGCGGTCGAGCCCGTCCCCCACATCGCTGCGCCACACCGGATGACCTGCCGCCAGCGCCCGTGCCCCCAGCTCGTCGAGCAGCCGGGTCTTGCCGGCGCCGGGCGGGGCGTTGACAAGCCATCCGGCGGCGGGGCGGGCCGGAGCGGACAGCGACTCGAGCAACTCTGCGATCTCATCGTCGCGTCCGATGGTGGGAGCCGTCAGCCCCGCCAGCGCCCAGGTGCGCGAAGGCTGGTCCCGAGGTGCTTCGACCTGCCAGGCCGGCACCGGCTTGGCCTTGCCCTTGAGTGACAACCCCCCTCGTGGCTGCAGCACGTAGGCCGCTTCGGCGGCCAGCGCGGTCCCGGCGCCGACGAGCACGGTTCCGGGTTCGGCGGCGGCCTGCAGTCGGGCCGCAACGTTCATGACGTTGCCGGTGAGCTGCCAGGTCCCATCGGCGGCGAAGGTCACGGCTACCTCACCGGTATCGACGCCGACCCGCACGGCGAGGGCGTCAGCCCCCAACCCCAGCTCGTCGGCCACGCAGCGCACGCCCTCGATGACAGCGAGACCGGCGCCGACGGCGCGCCAGGAGTCGTCGTCACGACCGTGGGGCAGGCCGAAGGTCCCCACCACCGCGTCACCGATGAACTTCTCGACCGTGCCGCCGCGCTCCTCGATGGCGTGGCGAGCGCGCTGGAAGTACGCCTGTTGGATCGTCGCCACGTCCTCGGCATCAAGCCGCTCCGAGAGGGAGGTGAAGCCTGTGAGGTCAGCGAACAACACCGAGACGAGACGCCGCGCGCCGCCCCGCACCTGCTCCGCTCTCTCTCCCATCGGTGACCGAGTGTACGGAGCGGTCCGTGCATTTCCGCCAAGACGCAGAAATCCGGGCAACATGTTTCGAAGGCTCGAGTGCTCGCACCGTCGGCCGTCCCAGTCACCGCCCGCCTGGACCCAGGGTCAGTCGACCGTTGACCCAGATCTCCCCGACGCTCGGGTCGTCGAAACACTGCTGCAACGGCCCGTAGCCCGCGACGCTGTCCCACACGCCTTCCGCATCCCGAGAGTGACAGCCTGTGGACAACTACGGGATGCCGGGAGCCTCACCAACCGCGCCGTCGGGCAGTGATCCGGTCGACGGGCGGACCCCCGGACGTGCAGGAGCGCCACCAGCGCGCTGACCGGCCCGGTTCCGTGCTTGCGAGGTCGGTCGGGAAGGGCATTGCATGTCAGCAGGACCGCAGCCGGAGATCACGACCGCAGCGCGCGAGGGCCGGGACACAGCGCGGGACGCGTCAGCCGTGCGGCCAGGGCAGGTCGAGTGGTGACACGCTGACCATGCCCGTGGCGCCGAGGAAGACCCAGATCGCGAGCACGATCGCCGCGACCGCGCCCAGTGTGACGAGCGCCCGGAGCCGCGACGACGGCTGAGGTGAGCCGGCCGCGACAGCCGGCCCGACGGCATCCGGCGATACGTCTGCCGTGGACGAGAGAGCGCCGACGAGGGCGCCCACTGCGCTGCAGATGATGATGATCGGCACGCCCATGAAGACGAACGCGTCGGTGATCCACCTGAAGTCGATCTGGCGGGACTGCGGGATCCAGATCAGCAGAGCGACCAGGACCAGCCCCACGACGAATCCGACCAACATCCCACGACCCGGTCGCCCCCTCATGTCCCGAGTATGGCCCGACCGGCGCTGTCCCCGGACCTGTGGACAAGTCCGCAGGGCAGTCAGCCCTTCTGACTACGGTGCTTCAGGGGTGGGTCCGGTGGCTGGGGTGTCACCGCATCGGGGGAAGGGAGGTGTCGCGTGGAGATGACGCTGACAGTGCATGTGCCGCGGCGCCGGCCGCTGCCCGTCGACGTCGTCGTCGACTGGGCCGGGGACCACCGCGCCGCCGACCTCTTCCGCGCGCTCGGCGACCACCTCGGCGAGGCCGTTCCGGGCCTGACGAGCCACGGGCGGGCCATCGAACCGGACGCCCCGGTGGGGATGCCTCCGCTCGTCCACGGGGCCTCGGTCGTCGTGACCCCCTCAACAACGCACGCACCGAGCAAGGCGGTGCCGGGACAGGGCCTCCTCGACCTCGTCGTCACAGGTGGTCCGGATGCCGGCCGCTCGCATCCGTTGCTCCCCCCGGGTGTGTGCGTCGGCCGGGCTCCAGCAGCCGGGCTCGCCCTGGCAGACGACGCCCTCAGTCGGGTCCATGCGCGGTTCGACGTGGGCACGACGGGCATCAGCGTGAGCGATGCGGGGTCGACGAACGGCGTGCTCGTCGACGGCTCCCCCGTGTCGAAGCCGACCGCGGTGGACGCCAGCTCGACGATCGTCCTCGGTGCGTCGACGCTGCGCATCCGTCGGGTCGCCGGTCGAGGGCTCCCCCTCGACCACCCCGGCGACGGCACCGTCCTGGTGCAGCCGTCGACCTGGTCAGCTCCCGACCTCGGGCCCGTCGAGGTCGTGTGCCCACCCGCACCCGCCGAGCGGCACCGCGTCCGGATCCCGTGGATCGCGGCTCTGGTGCCCGTGCCCATCGGCGTGGGGCTCGCCTTCTTCCTCGGTCCCTACCTCCTCGTCTTTGCGCTGATGGGTCCCCTCGTCCTGCTCGCGAGCGCCCTCGGCGACCGGTGGGGCTCAGGTCGATCCCACCGCAGCGCCCTTGCCGCCCATGCGCTCGCCGTCGAGGCGGCGCGCCAACGGCTGGGCGTGGCACTCGCGGAAGAGGGCGCCCGGCTGCGTCAGGCCCACCCCGACCCCCACCTGGTGCTCACGACCGTGGAGCGCGCGCTGCCCGGCCTCTGGGCCGCGGGTGGCGCGCGGTGGAGCGACGGAGGTGGGGGGCTCCTGCTCCGCCTGGGCACGGGCGAGGTGGCGACCCGGGTGGTCTGGGTCGACGGCTCGGACCGCACCCACCCGGCGGTCGGTGATGCCCCCGTGGTGGTGGACCTCGCCAGGGTCCGTGGGCTGGCGGTGATCGGGCCGCCGGACGTGACGGCGGGCCACCTTCGCGTGCTCGTCGGTCAGCTCTGCGCCAGCCAGGCTCCGCACCGACTGGCGCTCGCCGTCGCGCACCCCGACCCCTCATGGGCCTGGGTCGGGCTCCTGCCCCACACCACCGACCTCCCCGACCTCCTCGCGCCGGAGGTGCCGGGTCACGGCGCCACCCGCCACCGGGTCCTCGTCGTGCCGGCGTCTGCGGACAGCGACGGCGCAACCTCGGCGCTCGTCACCCGAGCGTTGGATGCCGGGGCGCACGTGATCGTCGCCGCCACCGACCGCTCGCGCGTGCCGGGTGGCGTCACCACCGTGGTCACGCCGGGTGCGAATGGCCGACACGTCCTCGAGACGGCAGGCTCGGCCACGCGCAGCGTGCTGAGCCTCGACCTCGTCGGGGAGTGGTGGGCCGAGCGCATCGCGCGGGCGCTGGCCCCGCTGCGGACCCGCGACGGCATCCCCGGCGGCTTCCCGGAGGCGATCTCGCTCTCGCAGGCGCACGGCCTCACCGACATCTCGTCGACGGAGGTCGCAGCCCGGTGGCGCGGCCGGGCCGGGCGACCGTCGACCCCCGAGGCCGTGGTCGGCATGACACCCGACGGTCCCTTCTCGATCGACCTCGTCCGCGACGGCCCGCACGTCCTCGTGGGCGGAACGACGGGGTCGGGCAAGTCCGAGTTCCTGCGCACCCTCGTCACCTCCCTCGCGGTCTCGTGCCCGCCCGACGAGCTGACGTTCGTGCTGATCGACTTCAAGGGGGGTGCCGCCTTCGGGCCCTGTGCGGCCTTGCCCCACGTCGTCGGGCTGGTCACCGACCTCGACGAGCACCTCGTGTCCCGGGCACTGCGCTCCCTCGGCGCCGAGCTGCGTCGGCGCGAGCGCATCTTCGCGGCAGCGGGGTCGAGTGACCTCGAGGGCTATCGCCGGGTCAAGGCCCCGGGTGCCGAGAGCGTGCCGCGCCTGGTCGTCGTCATCGACGAGCTGAAGGCGCTGGTCGACGAGGTGCCCGACTTCGTGAGCGGCCTGGTGCGCCTCGCGGCTCTCGGCCGCTCCCTCGGTGTCCACCTGGTCCTCGCGACGCAGCGGCCCGCCGGCGCGGTCACCGCCGAGATCCAGGCCAACGTCAACCTGCGGATCGCCTTCCGCGTGCGGGACCGGGCCGACTCCGTCGACATCCTCGAGGACCCGGCCGCGGCCGGCATCCGCTCGAGCACACCGGGGCGAGCGCTGTGCCGCGGTGGCGACGGGTCGCTCGTGATGTTCCAGGCCGCCACCGTGAGCGGCGGTGCGCCCGACCCGGCACCGCACCTCACCGTGCGCCAGCCGGGCCCGCGGCCGCTGGCCTCGATCACGTCGGATGCCGTGACGGGCGACGACGGCGTGACCGCCGTCGCCCCGGCGGTCGCCGCGGTGTGTGCGGCCCACCGCGCGCTCGGTGGTCCGCAGCCACGACCACCGTGGCTGCCGCCTCTCCCGAGCCGTCTCGACCCGCCCAGCGCGGCGCCGATCCCGGACGACGACGCGGCGATCAGCGTGGCGGTCGGGCTGCTCGACGAGCCCGAGCTCCAGCGGGTCTCCCCCCTGCTCTGGACGCCGGCAGACGGCACCTGGCTGCTGTCGGGGCGCCCCGGCAGCGGCCGGACGACAGCCCTGCGCACGCTGGTCCTGGGCCTCACTGGTCGCCTGCCGCCGCAGCGCCTGCACGTGCACCTCATCGACCCGGTGGGGGCGCTGGCCGACCTCGAGCACCTGCCGCACCTGGGCACCCACGTCGGCCCCACCCACCAGCGAGGGTTGCCCGGCCTGCTCGACCACCTGCGGGGAGAGATCGAGACCCGGCGATCCTCACCTCCCGGCTCAGTGGCGGCGCCACTGGTCCTCGTGGTCATCGACGGGTGGGAGCAACTGACCGAGGCGCAGGGGTCGCTGGACGCCGATGGGGTCGTCGACGCGCTGTACGCGATCCTGCGCGACGGCCCGTCGGTCGGGGTGGTCGGCATCGTGTCCGGGGGGCGGAGCCTGCTCCAGCCGCGGTGGTCCGGCATCGGCGGTCGTGCCCTCCTGCTCGGCGCCATCGACCCCCTCGACGCGGCCCTGGCCGGCCTGCGACTGGCCGACGTACCGCGGGACCCGCCTGCCGGGCGGGCCGTCCGACCGCTCGACCGCCGGGAGGCCCAGATCGCCCTGTCGACACCGCAGGACTCCCAGGAGCTGATCGCGGCGCTCGCTGTCACTCGTCCCGGACAGCCCGGAAGCGGTGGTGGTGCATGGCGGTGGCAGGAGCTTCCGGCCCTGGCTCGACGCCCACGCGACGCGACCCGGGCGTCCGTACAGGATCGGCGGGACCACGACACCACCGCGCCAACGACGCCCCCGATCGCCGTGGGGCTCGTCGCTCCGCGCCGGGACGTGTGGGAGTGGGACGGTTCGGTGGTCGGGCGCCGCCTGCTCGTGGCCGGGCCCGCCGGGTCCGGCCGCTCCAACACCCTCGCGACGATCGCGGCCTCCGCGGTCGCCGCGGGGCTCCCTGTCGCAGTCGTCCTCGGGGCCGGTGTCGACCGCCAGCCCTCCCGGTTCGGGCAGGTGCCCCTCCTGGCGTCGGGCGACGTCGACGCGCTCGTCGCCCTGCGGCGACGGCACCCAGACCTCGTGGTGCTCGTCGACGATGCCGACCGGATCGGGGACGACGCCTTCGTGCTGCCCGTCCTGCGCGAGGTGGTCGACCTCGTGGACCGCGACCGGGGCCTCGTCGCCGTCGCCACGACCCCCTCCTCGCTCGGGACCCGCTTCCGGGGGGTCGACGTCGACGTCGCCCGGCACCGTGTGGGCATCCTGCTCAGCCCCGAACGGCCCGATGGCGACCTCCTGGGCGCGCGCCTTCAGGGCACGCCACCTCGGATGCCGGGTCGTGGCGTCGTGATCGTGCGCGGCGAGGCCACGGAGCTGCAGGTGTTCCTCGCCGACGAGTCAGGCTGAGGGTTCGCCGGGCTCGACCTCTGTCTCGGGCTCCTTGGCCGAGATGGCGGCGAGCCCCGTGACGAGCGCGACGGCGATCACGAGCCACCCCACCAGGGTCTGGGCGCCCTGGATGAGGCCCCACCCGACCGGCAGGAGAAGCGCGCTCCACACGATCGTCGGGGTGCGAGGCCACCAGCCGTCGCCGAGCCACCCGCGGGTGACCAGGCCCAGGCCCAGCCCTCCGAGCGCGATGACGAGCGCCGACATGATGACCCGCACCGAGTCGCTGCCGTTGCCGATCACCAGCTCGTAGAGGTAGAAGATGGCAAAGCCCACGAGCACGATCGCCTGGCTACCGAGCAGCAGTGCAGCGAGGCGGCGGGCGCCTGGTGTGGAGTCGACGGGCACGGCATCCAGCGTAGTGAGCGGGAGGATGGAACCGGCGCCACCCCCACGGTCGTTGAGCACGACACAAGATCACACCGATGGGAACGGCGAACCTCTTGCCTCCTCCCTCACCGTGCACACTGGCCCCGAACCTGAAATAGTTGAAGCGGCAAATCTCCCCGGAATTCGGTTGGCCGGGGTAGTGTTGCCTCACGGACGTCTGTGCTGTGGGCGTCCGTCTTGGTTGCGACGACGCACCCAGCGGGCGTCTGCACCACCCCCTCAGGCGCTCGACCGATTGCTACACCCGCGACAAGGAGCACCCTTCATGGACTGGCGCGACCGCGCTGCCTGCCTCGACGAGGACCCCGAGCTGTTCTTCCCGATCGGGAACACCGGCCCGGCGATCGCTCAGATCGAGGAGGCCAAAGTCGTCTGCCGTCGGTGCGAGGTCGTTGACACCTGCCTGAAGTGGGCCATCGAGTCCGGCCAGGATGCCGGCGTGTGGGGCGGCATGTCCGAGGACGAGCGCCGCGCCCTCAAGCGTCGGAACGCCCGCGCCCGCCGCGCCGGCTGAGCGCTGGAGCGCCCGACCGGGCCCGCGGCTGGCTGAGTTCACCGGCTGAGCGGCCTCAGCCGCGCGACGAACTCGACGCGTGTGCCGTGCGGCTCGTTGGTGGACCACCTGATCCGTCCGCGCAGGTCGGACGCCAGGGACGTGACGATCCGGGTCCCGAGCCCGGCGAGCACCGGCCGGAAACCTGCGGGAAGCCCCACTCCGTCATCGGTGATCACCACGGTGAGCTGCTCCTCGCCGTCCTCGAGGGTCTCGCGCGTCACCGCGACGTCGACCGTGCCGGACCGGTCCGGGAAGCCGTGCTCGACGGCATTCTGGACGAGCTCGGAGATGATCATCGCCATGGCGGTGGCGTCCTCGGCACGCATCCGGCCGAAGCTGCCCGTGAACGTCGACTCGACGCGGTACTCGCGGGTCGCGACCTCGACGATCGCCCGCAGCCCCCGCACGGCGATGTCGTCGAAGTTCACCGACTCGTCGATTCCCTGGCTGAGCGTCTCGTGGACCAGGGCGATCGTGCCCACCCGGCGCACCGCCTCGTCGAGCGCGGCGCGGGCTGCCTCGTCGGTCACCCGCCTCGACTGCAGCCGCAACAGGGCCGCCACGGTCTGCAGGTTGTTCTTCACCCGGTGGTGGATCTCGCGGATCGTCGCGTCCTTGGTGAGCAGCTCCTGCTCGCGGCGCCGCAGCTCGGACACGTCGCGCAACAGCACCATGGCCCCCGTGCGCACCCCGCCGACGGTGAGCGGGATCGCCCGCAGGGTGATGGTGGCGCTGGCCGTCTCGACCTCGGAGCGCCACGCCGCACGGCCCATCGCCACGACGGCCAGGGACTCGTCCACGGTGGACCCTCCCCGGGCGGCGACATCAGCCACCACCTGCGCCAGCACCTCGCCGACGACGTTGCCGACGTGGCCCGTGCGGTGGACGGCCGACACGGCATTGGGGCTGGCGTAGCGCACCACACCCTCGGGATCGAGGTGGATGACACCGTCACCCACCCGCGGCGCACCACGACGCATCCCGGTCGGCGCCGACACCGAGGGGAACTCCCCCGCGGCGATCATCTGCATCAGCGAGTCCGCGAGGCTGCGGTAGGTCAGCTCGAGCCGGCTCGGGGTGCGCCCCCCCGTGAGGTTCGCGTGGCGGGTGACCACGGCGATGGTGCGGCCGGCGTGGACGACAGGCACGGCATCCTCACGAATGGACATGTCGTCGCGCACGCTGGGGACCCGCTTGGCGACGAGCCGTCGTGACCGCGCGGCCTCGTCGAGCATGGCCGCCCGCGAACTGCTCGACGTGGTGCCGACGATGTCGTCGTAGAAGACCATCGGCCCGGTGTTCGGTCGCACGTGCGCCACGGCCCGCCAGCCGGCGATCCCGCCACGCACCCACAGCACGAGGTCCGCGAAGGACAGGTCGGCGATCAGCTGCCAGTCGCCGGCCAGCAGGTGCAGCCACTCCGACTGGGCAGGCTCCAGGTCGGTCGTGTCGCGCAGCATGTCGGCCAGGGTGCTCACGCGCAGAACCCTAGGTCACCGCCCAGGCGTCAGGAGGCGGCCCCCGACCGGACGACCGAGCGCAGGGTCCGCAGGGCCACCGACAGCGCGGCGATGTTGGGGTTGTCCAGGCGTCGGATGGCCGCCAGGGCGGTCGTGCTGCGGGTGACCGCCGCCGCGTTCGCGTCCTCCCAGGCCTTCCACTGCTCAGCCGGCTGCGCGTCCGCCCCGCCACCGACCTCGATGACCGCCCGGGTCAGCGACTCCAGCACGGAGTAGAGGTCGTCGCGCAGCGCTCCACGCGCCAGCGCGTCCCACCGGTCGTCACGCGGCAGGCGGGTGACCTTGCCGAGCATGGTGTCGATGCCGAAGCGCTCGGAGACGAGGTAGTACAGCGGCGCCACGGCATCCGGCTCGCGGCCCGTGTCGGCGGCGATGTCGACGATGTCGAGCAGGGAGTACCAGTCGAGCAGGGATGCCGCGTGCAGCGCCAGGTCCTCGGGCACGCCCGCCTTGCGGAACTCGGTCGCCTTGCGCTCGAGGCGCTTCTTCTCGTCGCCGCGCAGGAGGGTTCCCACGCGCGGGCCGAGGTCGCCGATGGTGCCGGCGAAGCGCTCGATCTCGGCACCGATGTCGAGCGTCGTCGGGCGGGAGGTGAGGAACCACCGCACGGCCCGGTCCATGAGCCGACGGAACTCGAGGTAGAGGGCGGTCTGGGCGGTCGTCGGCACGACGTTGTCGAGCGCCTCGACCTGTCGGACGAAGTCGGCCAGGCCGAACACCTCGCGGCACACGACGAACGCCCGGGTCACCTGCTCGGGAGTGGCTCCAGCCTCCTCCTGGGCCCGGAAGGCGAACGTGATGCCGCCCCGGTTGACCATCGAGTTCACGACCGCGTTGGTGATGATCTCGCGACGCAGCGGGTGCTCGGTGAGCTCGTCGGCGTAGCGCTCGCGAAGCGCCGGGGGGAAGTACTCCGCCAGGGTGCGGGCGAAGTACGGGTCGTCCGGGATCGAGCTCGACAGGATGTCCTGCTTCAGCGCGAGCTTCGCGTAGGCGACGAGCACCGAGAACTCCGGCGACTTCAGGCCGATTCGGTCGTGGACCCGCTTCTCGATCTCGGCGTCGGTGGGCAGGAACTCGAGCCCACGGTCGAGGTCTCCGCGGTCCTCGAGCCAGTGGATGAGGCGCTCGTGGACACTGGCCATCGACAGCTCCTGCGCGCGGGCGTTGCCCAGCAGGACGTTCTGCTCGTAGTTGTCGCGCAGCACGTGGGCGGCGACGTCGTCGGTCATCGAGGCGAGCAGCTCGTTGCGCTCCTCCGTCGTGAGGCCGCCGGCACGCACGACCTCCCCGAGCAGGATCTTGATGTTGACCTCGTGGTCGGAGGTGTCGACGCCCGCGGAGTTGTCGATGGCGTCGGTGTTGACCCGCACGCCGTTCAGCGCCGCCTCGATCCGACCCAGCTGCGACAGGCCGAGGTTGCCGCCCTCGCCGACGACCTTGGCACGCAGCTGGCTGCCGTCGACCCGGATCGCGTCGTTGGCCCGGTCGCCGACGGAGAGGTGGTCCTCGCTGGCGGCCTTGACGTAGGTGCCGATGCCGCCGTTCCAGAGCAGGTCGACGGGCGCGAGCAGGATCGCGTGGATCAGCTCGGCCGGGGTCATCGCCGTGGTGCCCTTGGGCAGCCCGAGCGCGGCAACCATCTCCGGCGTGACGTCGATCGACTTCAGGGAGCGGGGGAAGACGCCGCCTCCCGCCGAGATCAGCGACCTGTCGTAGTCGTCCCACGAGGAGCGGGGCAGCTCGAAGAGGCGCTGGCGCTCGGTGAACGACTGGGCCGCAACGGGATCGGGGTCGATGAAGACGTGGCGGTGGTCGAAGGCCGCGACGAGCCGGATGTGTTCGGACAGCAGCATCCCGTTGCCGAAGACGTCGCCACTCATGTCGCCGATACCGACGGCGGTGAAGTCCTGGCTCTGGGTGTCGATCCCCATCTCGCGGAAATGGCGCTTGACCGACTCCCAGGCGCCGCGGGCCGTGATGCCCATCGCCTTGTGGTCGTAGCCGACCGACCCACCCGAGGCGAAGCCGTCGTCGAGCCAGAAGCCGTAGGACTGCGCCACCCCGTTGGCGATGTCGGAGAAGGTCGCCGTGCCCTTGTCGGCCGCGACGACGAGGTAGGGGTCGTTGCCGTCGTGGCGCACCACGAGGTCGGGGGGAACGATCGTTCCACCCGACAGCCGGTTGTCGGTGAGGTCGAGCAGACCGGAGATGAACAGGCGGTAGGCCGCCTTGCCCTCCTCCAGCCACGCCTCGCGGTCGACCGCGGGGTCGGGGAGCTCCTTCGCGTAGAAGCCGCCCTTGGAACCGGTGGGCACGATGACGGCGTTCTTGACCATCTGCGCCTTGACCAGCCCGAGCACCTCGGTGCGGAAGTCCTCGCGGCGGTCCGACCAGCGCAGGCCACCCCGGGCGACCGGGCCGAAGCGCAGGTGGACGCCCTCGACCCTCGGGCTGTACACCCAGATCTCGAACTGCGGCCGCGGGGCCGGGAGGTCGGGGACGGCCTTGGGGTTGAGCTTGAGCGAGACGTAGGGCTTGTGCTCGTCGTCGCCGTCACCGGCCTGGTAGAAGTTCGTGCGCAGCCCGGCCCGGATGACCCCGAGGAAGGCCCGGATGATGCGGTCGTGGTCGAGCGACGAGACGTCGTCGAGGGCGTCGAGCACCCGAGCCGCGACCGCGGCCTCCTCGGCGGTGGGTTCGGGACCGGCGGTGACGGGCGCGGAACCTGAAGCGGATGCCGCGTCACCGGCATCCGTCCCCGGCACGCCGGCATAGCGCGCGGGGTCGAAGCGGGCCTGCCAGAGCTCGACGAGGTCGCGGGCGATGGCCGGGTGGGAGACGAGGGCGTCCTCGAGGTAGTCCTGCGAGTAGGTCGCGCGCGTCTGGCGCAGGTACTTCGCCACGGTGCGCAGGATGACGACCTGTCGCCAGGTCAGCTGGGCCGCGAGGACGAGACGGTTGAACCCGTCGGACTCGGCGCGGCCGTCCCAGACGGCCGCCACCGCGCCCTCGAAGAGCTCGCGCAGCCGCTCGTGCGGGCACTCCTCCCACACGGCGGCGTCGTGGACGCGCAGCCCGAAGTCGTACACGTGCAGCAGCGCCCCGTCGGCGCGCGAGACCTCGAACGGCTGCTCGTCGACGACCTCGACGCCCATGTCGGTGAAGATCGGCAACACGTCGGTCAGCGACAACGGGTCGACGCGGAACAGCTTGAAGCGACGGATCGGTGTCCGGCGCATCGGCCGGTCGGTACAGGGCCACGCTCGTGCCGAGCGGGCCGCCGAGGCGGTCGAGGTGCGCGAGGTCGGCGACGCCCTGACGAACCGTGAAGGTCTCCTCGTAGGCCGTGGGGAACGCCCGACCGAAGCGGTCGAGGAGACGGTCGCCGTCCTCCTCGCCGTGCTCGGCGCGCAGGGCGTCTCCGAGCCGGTCGGTCCAGGTGCGGCTCACCTCGACGAGGCGCTGTTCGAGGATGTCCTGCTCGGCCCGGTCGAGCCGGCGCACGCGCTTGCCCTTGGCCACCCGGACGACGAACTGCAGTCGGGACAGGGCCGATTCGCTGACGCGGGCCGAGAACTCGACGGACTCCCCGCCGAAGGTGTCCTTGAGCGAGCTCAGCCATCTTCAGGCGGACGGCGGTGTTGTAGCGGTCTCGCGGGATGTAGACCAGGCAGGAGACGAAACGGCTGAAGTCGTCCTCGCGGATGAACAGCTTGGTGCGGCGCCGCTCCTGCAGCTGGGTCACCGCCATCGTCGTCTCGTAGAGCTGCTCGATGCTGGCCTGGATCAGCTCGTCACGCGGGTAGCTCTCGAGGACCCCGAGGAGGTCCTTGCCGGTGTGGCTGTCGTGGGCCACGCCGGAGCGGTCGAGCACGGCCTGCACCTTCTCGGCGACCAGGGGCACGCGCAGCACCGACTCGGTGTACGCCGTCGAGGCGTAGAGACCGAGGAAGCGACGCTCGCCGATCACGGTGCCGTCGTCGTCGTAGGCCTTGACCCCGACGTAGTCCAGGTGGGCGACCCGGTGCACCGTCGAGCGCGAGTTGGCCTTGGTGAGCACGAGGATGTTGGCCTCGTGGGCCTTGGCCGACGCCTCGGGGCTGAGCAGGTCGGGCTCCTTGCTGAGCGGTGGGTCCGAGCGCAGCATGCCCAGGCCCGACCCCGTGACGGGCTCGATCACCTCGCCGTCCCCGGTCGTCCGCAGGGTGTAGTCGCGGTAGCCGAGGAAGGTGAAGTGGTTGTCGGCCATCCACCGCAGGAACCGGATGGCGAGCGCCGTCTCGTCGGCGTCGACGCCCTCGGGCGGGGCACCCTCCAGCTCGGCGGCGACGACGAGGGCCTTGGTGCGCATCTTCGGCCAGTCCTCGACGGACTGACGGACGTCCTCGAGCACGTCACGCACGGTGCGCTCGAGCTCGGCGCGGCGCTCCTCGTCGCTCTCGCGGTCGACGGCGAGCAGCATCCACGACTCGGCGACCTCGCCGACGGCGCCCTTGGCCACCTTGCCCGTGGCATCCCGGTCGAGCACCGCCTCGAGGTGCCCGACGGCATCGCGGCTCACGACGAGCTGGGGGTGGACGATGAGGTGGATGTCGATGCCTGCCCCGACGAGGGCACCCGTCACGGAGTCCACGAGGAACGGCATGTCATCGGTCACCACCTGGATGACCGTGCGGGCGTTGGACCACCCGTCGACCTCGGTGGTCGGGTTGTAGACCCGCACGTTCGCGACGCCGGGATGCCGTTCCCTCGCCAGGGCGAGGTGGCCGGCGGCCGCACCCGCGTAGATCTCCGGCTCTCGCGAGGTCAGTTCGTCGATCGGCACGTGGCGGAAGTACCGGGTGATGAACTCGGCTCCCCCACCATCCGGGGCGACCGCCTCGAACGCTGTTGCGATGCGGGCGAGGACGTCCTCGCGGGTGCGGTCCTGGGCGCTCGACATGGTGCGGTGGCACTCCTTGGTCGCGACTCACCGGGTGCGGTGGGACACCTCGTCGTGTCCTGCCGCGAGCCTATCCACTTCGCGCCTCCGTGCCGACCCGGCTCCCGACCCAACGTGTCTCACCGACGAGAACCGCACCGGATGCCGGCCACGCGGCATCCGGGCTCGGAGTCATCGGGTCGAGGTGATACCGCTCGCCGATCCGTGCACCTCGGGATTCGACCCAGCAGGCGACCAGCCGGGTCGAGGTGATACCGCTCGCCGATCCGTGCACCTGGGATTCGACCCAGGGCCAGCACCGGAGCGTCAGCCGCCGCCGATGCGGCCCGCGATGATGCTCGTGACGACGACCGACGTGATCGTCACCGTGGAGAACCCGGCGACGATCATCTTGGGCAGGATCGAGTTCTCGATGGCGGCGATCTCCTCCGGGGTCTCGCCGGCCCCCTTGGCCGCCTCCTGCGACAGGATCATCGTGCCCGGGAATCCGTAGAGCGAGGTCAGCCCGATCGCCACGGACATGGGGATGCTGTAGCCGAGCAGCTTGCCGACGAGCGCCGAGGACCCCACGATGCCCGCGATGCCGAAGAGGAAGGCGAGGAACAGCGGGAACGCCAGCGCCTTGACGTCCGCCGGCTCGACGGTGGCCAGCGGGCCGAAGACGAGGATCATGATCGCGAGCATCATCAGGCCGAACGAGTCGATGCCTGCCAGCACGGAGGGCTTGAAGACCTTGAAGGCGCGCAGCAGGATGCCGAAGATCAGCGCGACGACGAAGGTGTTGAGGATGCCGTCGGTGAGGTTGTTGATGCCGAGCGCCGCCAGCACGACGAGGCCGACGACGAAGAGCGTGCCCGGCGTGTTCTGGAAGGCGGCCGGCAGGAGCGTGGAGGATGCTGCCTGCTCGTCGGGGGCCTCGGGTGCCTCGAGGTTGCCGGCCCGGTACTCGTCGCGCAGCCGGGCGGCCTCCTTGCGCAGGATGAGCGAGGTGAGCGGGAAGCCCACGAGTCCCTGGAGCGCGGCGATGAGCACGGGGAACACCGCGATGCTCGTGAGCGCGGCACCGAGCGCCGCCTCCTGGACGATGATCACCGAGATGGTCCCGCCGCTCAGGGCGCCGGTACCGGCGACGACGAAGTCCAGGGCCTGGGCGTAGCCGTCCTCAGCCGCCCCCGAGATGCGGCCACCGAAGATCAGGCTGGCGATCCAGAGCGCGATGCCGATGCCGATGACGGTGGAGAACCCGATGAGGAAGGTCTTCCACTGCTTCTTGAAGTCGTCGAGGCTGATCACCGTGCCGAGGTGGACGATGATGAACCCGACGACGACGCCCGCCAGGGCGAGCAGTGACGAGCTGGCCAGGAGGTCCTCCGGGAAGATCCCGGACAGGAACCCGACGAGGAAGATCAGCGACGCCACGAACAGCGAGGACAGCAGCGACTTGGTCTTGCGGGCGACGTACTCGCTGACCGTCCAGACCGCCATGACGACCACAAAGGCGACGATCGGGTTCGTCGAGTTCATGTCAGCTCCTCAGGAATTGGCTGGGACGATCCAACCACGCTCGGGCACCCCCCATGACCTTGGCGAAGACCGGTCCGTGGCGGCCGCCGCAGGCACGTGCCCCACCCCCGGCACCCCACATGGGGGGTCAGAAGGACCAGACGAACGGCACCCAGAAGACCGCCACCGCGAGGAAGAGCAGGAGCAGGGGCAGCCCGAGCTTCCAGTAGTCAGCGAACCGGTAGCCGCCGGGTTCGAGGATCATCGTGTTCGCCGGCGTGGCCACGGGCGTGAGGAACGACGCCGCCCCCGAGATGCCGAGGGCCATGAGGAACGGCAGCGGCGAGGCGCCGAGGTCGAGCGCCACGACCGAGGCGATCGGGGCCATGATGAGCACCGTCGCCGTGTTGCTGATGAGCTGCCCGAGCGCCATCGTCAGCAGGCAGATCGCGAGCAGGGCCAGCCTCGGGGACGCCGACCCCACGACGTCGAGCAGCCGGCTGGCGATGAGGTCGGCGGTGCCGGTCGTGACGAAGGCCGTGGACAGCGGGATCATGCCGCCGACGAGCACGACCGTGGTCCACGAGACCGAGCGGTAGGCCTGCTGCGACGTCAGCACCCCCGACAGCACGGCCGCGCACGCCGCCAGGAGCCCGGCGATGGCGGCGGGCACGATGCCGGTCGCGAGGAGCACGACCATCCCGATGAGGATCACGATCGCCCGTCGCGCCCCGCGGCCGAGCGGCACCCCGCGGCGCAGGCGGGCCGGGTCGTCGACCACGAGCACCTCGTCGCCGCCGGAGGTGTGCTCCTGCAGCTTCTCCCACGTCCCGCTGAGCAGCAGGGTGTCACCCGCGCGCAGGGTCTCGTCGGGTCCCTCGAGGTCGTCCCCCGCGCGCTGCACGGCGAGCACGACGAGGTCCCCGCTCGGCGTGGCCATGCCCGTGAACAGGTGCTGGCCGATGAGCGGTGAGCGCGGTGCGACCACGACCTCGGTGACGCCCCGACCCGAGCCGACGAGGTCGCCGTCACCCAGGTCGTAGTGCTCGCGCAGGGCATCGGTGAGGTCGCCGAGGTCCTGCGGCAGGTTGGCCGGCATCCGGTCGGGCAGGAGTCGGCGCCCGAAGACGACGATCACGAACAGCGTTCCGAGGAGCAGTGGAACCCCGGCGAGCGCGAACTCGAAGAACGCGAACTGGCGGGCACCGGCATCCTCGGCGGCGTTGCTGACGATGATGTTGACGGGCGTTCCGGTGAGGGCGAGCATCGACCCCGCGTGCGCCGAGAACGCCAGCGGCATGAGCATCTGCGACGGCGGCAGGCCTGCCCGCGTCGCCACGACGACGACGACCGGGATGAGCGCCGCCACCGCGCCGTTGACGCTGATGAGCGCGGTGAGCACGGCGACGAGCAGGCAGACGACGAGCAGCAGCCTGCCGCGGCTCTCCCCTCCGCGGGCGAGCAGCTGTTGCCCCGCCCACGCCGTGACCCCCGTGGAGTCCAGTGCCTCGCCGACGACGAACAGCGTCGCGATGAAGATGACGGTCGGGTCGCCGAACCCGGCGAGCGCGTCGTCGAGGTCGAGGATGCCGGTCAGCCACAACGAGACCGACACACCGATGGCGACGACCCCGAGCGGGATCCGGTTCGACATGAAGGCGATGACGGCAACGACGAGGATGATCAACGTCATCGTCACCGGGCTCATGCGCGAGAGCCTAACCGTGCGCTGCGGTCGGCCTCACGGAGTCGCTCGGATGCCGTGTCAGGTCACCGCGCTAAGGTCCAGACAGTCGACAGCGAGGAGCCCACGCATGAGCCCGAACCCGAACCTGCCCGTCCCCGATGACTTCTCGCCGGTGCCGTCCACGAAGGTGACCACCGAGGTCACGGCGACCGATGCCCTGGACGAGTCCGCGCTCGACGTCCTCGCGGTCGTGCTGCCCGCCGACGGCGACCTGCCCGCTGAGCTGGGCGACCTCGACCGCGAGGCTCTGGCCGCGGTCGGCTTCGACGGCAAGCCGGGCTCGACGTTCTTCCTGCCCCGCTCCGGCTCCCCCGCGCTGCTGCTCGTCGGTGCTGCTGCCGCCGACGAGGTCGACGCCAACGCCCTGCGGGATGCCGCGGCCGCCGCCTCACGGTCCAGCGCCAAGCTCGGCGGGCGCCTCGGCATCCGGGTCCCCCAGACGGGTGTCGACGCGGCTGTCGCCGGACAGGTGCTCACCGAGGGCGCGCTGCTCGCGCGGTACCGCTACACCGCGCTGCGCACCGAGCACCCGGAGAAGCCGCTCACCGCCTTGTCCGTGGCGGTGACCGGCGCCGACAGCGGTGCGGTGACGGACGGCATCCGCACCGGTCTGGTCACCACGAGGGCGACCTCGATCGCCCGCGACCTCGCGAACAGCCCGCCCGCCCACCTCACGGCGACCGCGATGGGTGACGTCGCCACCGCGCTCGGCGAGGCGCACGGCTTCGCCGTGGAGTCGTTCGACCGGGAGCAGCTCATCGAGCTGCGCTGTGGCGGCCTGCTCGGCGTCAACGCCGGCAGCACCGAGGAGCCGCGCATGCTCGTGCTCCGCTACACCCCCGAGGGTGAGGCCACGGGCCACCTGGGCCTGGTCGGCAAGGGCATCATGTACGACTCCGGTGGCATCAGCATCAAGCCGTCCGACCCGATGCACCTGCTCATGAAGATGGACATGGGTGGTGCTGCGGCGGTGCTCGGCGCGTTCACCGCCCTGCGCGACCTCGGCGTGCCGACCACCGTCACCGGCTGGCTGATGTGCACCGACAACATGCCCTCGGGTTCTGCCGTCAAGCTCGGTGACGTCCTCACGGCGCGCAACGGCACGACGGTCGAGGTCAAGAACACGGATGCCGAGGGTCGCCTCGTCATGATGGACGCCCTCGCGCTCGCCGTGGAAGAGGGGGTCGACGCCGTCGTGGACATCGCCACCCTGACCGGGGCGGTGCTCGTCGCGCTCGGCGGTGCGACGGCCGGGCTGTTCGGCAACGAGCCCGGCATCATCGGCCAGGTGCAGGCCGCGGGTGCCGCGGTCGACGAGCCGGTGTGGCAGCTGCCGCTGGAGAAGAAGTACCGCAAGCAGCTCGACTCCGAGGTCGCCGACATCTCCAACCTCGGTGGGCCGCACGCGGGCTCGACGACCGCCGCACTGTTCCTCGCCGAGTTCGTGGGCGAGGTCCCGTGGGCGCACCTCGACATCGCCGGCACGATGCAGACCGATGCCGACGACGCCTGGCGGTCCAAGGGTGCGACGGGCTATGGCGCCCGACTGCTCGCCGAGCTCGCTCGGGACTTCACGCCGAAGGCCTGACGCGCCCGGCCCCCGCGCAGTCACTCGATGACGACGTCGACGGTCTTCAGCGTCGGGTCGGCGGCGTACGCGATGCGGCTGCCCGCCGCGCGGGCGGCCCGCAGGGCCTCGACGACGTCGAGGGTGACCTCCTCGCCGGGTGCGAGCACGGGGATGCCGGGCGGGTAGGGCGCAACCAGCTCGGCGCTGACTCGTCCGACGGCGCGCTCGACGGGCACACTCTCGCGCTGCGCGAAGAACGCGTCGCGCGGGCTCAGCACGGTCACCGGGTCCACCGCCCACACCCCGGAGACGACGACCGGCCTCGGCGTGGCGCGGCGGGTCTGGATCGACTCGGCCAGGGCCACGGCGAGCTCCTCGATCACCTCCGGCCGGTCGGCCATGGTCACCATCGCGACGATCGTGTCGCGGTCGGCCATCTCGACCGGCATCCCCCGGGCGAGGAGGTCGGCCTCGACCGCGTTGCCGTCCGCTCCGGTGCCGGGCAGCACGAGCACGAGGCGGGTGGGGTCGACGGTGGGGCCGTCGAGCACCGTGAGGCCCGGCACCATCGCCAGGCGGGCGCGGGCGGTGGCCACGGCATCGATGACGGGCCCGAGCAGTGCCTCGCCGTCGCGCTGGAGCAGCGCGCGGGCGGCATCGATGCTCGCGAGGATGGCGCCCGACGGGCTCGTCGTGGCGGTGGCCTCGATGCCGGCGTCGAACTGTGCTCTGCCGATGCGGCCGGTGCGGGCCAGGACGAGGGCCCCCTGCGACCACGCCGGCAGCGCCTTGTGGGCGCTCGTGACGAGGGCGTCGGCCCCGGCCTGCAGCGCATGGGGCGGCAGCCGCGGGTGGAAGCCGAGGTGTGCGCCCCAGGCGGCGTCGACGACGAGCGGGATGCCGTGTCGGTGCGCCACCGTCGCGAGCGCCCGCACGTCGCCGACCGTGCCCACGTACGACGGGTCGCCGATGAAGACCGCCTTGGCGTCGGGGGCCGTGGCGAGGGCTGCCTCGAGCGCCGTCGCGGTGACACCGAGCGGGAGCCCGTGGGTCGGGTCGACCTCAGGGCGCACCCACACCGGCTCCAGCCCGGCGAGCACGAGCCCGAGCAGCATCGAGCGGTGCAGGGTGCGGGCGACGACGACCCGGTCGCCGGGACGGCCGACGGCCAGCGCGAGCGCCTGGTTGCCGTGGGTGGAGCCCCCGACGGAGAAGCGGCACAGGTCGGCGCCCCACAGATGGGCGGCGTGCGCCTCGGCCTCCGCGACGACCCCGCGCGAGAGCTTCATCGTGTCGAGCCCGGCATACAGGGGCACGTCACCGGCGACGACGTCCCCGACGAGGTCGTGGCGCTGCTTGTGCCCCGGGATCGTGAAGGGTGTCGGCGCGGCGTCGTGGAACCGCAACCACGCGTCGAGCAGCGGTGCGTCGCCGCGCAGGCCGCGGGGGTCGGTGGGCATGGGTCACAGTGTGCCCGGATCACCCGCCGCGATCGTCCGAGCAACCGAGCGGGCCATCAGCAGCCCGATCGAGTGAGCGCAACACGCTGGTGCAGCCGATGCGGGGATCGGCGTGTTGCGCTCACTCGACTGGCCGAGGAAGGCTGGTCTCCGCCCGACTGGACCCCCAGGTGGATCCGCACAGGAATGCCCCCCGGCGACCGCGCATGGAGGGGACGTGCACCTTGCGCCCCCTCGAAGCAAGGACGAACCCTCCAGACATAGTCTAAACTAATATAAGTACCGGTACTTTTATCTAGTTTAGACCATCCATGAGGGCTTCCGATGCACTCCTTCGTCGATCTTGATCGACTCCTCGGCGCAGTGCCAGCGCCTGTGGTGATGACGCTGCGCGACGTCGACCGCGGCCAGGGCAGCGAGGGTCTGTACCTCAACCAGGTGCCCGATCTGCTCACCGAGCTGGCCCACCGCGCACGGGTCGCGAGCATCACCGCGTCGTCTGCCCTCGAGGGCGTCGTGGTCAGGAACCGCAGCCGGGCGGCCGCCATCATCGCCAACAAGGACATCGTGCTGCGCACCCGTGGCGAGCAGGAGTTCGCCGGCTACCGTGCTGCCCTCGACTACCTGTTCGCCGAGGACTGGCGCCCCCTGAACGTCGGCCTGCTCCTTCACGTGCACCGGCTGCTGTTCGCGGAAACCAAAGGCACCGGTGGCAGCCTTCAAGGAGAGCGACAACCTTGTCGTCGATCGGTCTCCCGACGGTGTCCTGACCATCCGGTTCGAACCGGTCCCGGCCGCTCACACCGAGTACTACACCGCCGACCTCATCGACCGCTACACCGATGCCGTCAAGGCACACCAACACCATCCAGTGCTCCTCGTGGGGCTGTTCGTCCTCGACCTGCTCGTCATCCATCCGTTCGACGACGGCAACGGTCGCGTGGCGCGTGCGCTGACGAACGCCCTCCTCGCCGAGGCGGGCTATGGGGTCGGCCGGTACGTGTCACTCGAACAGCTCATCGCCGAATCTGCCGACGACTACTACCAGGCGCTGCTCGACTCAACACATGACTGGAACGACCACGCCAACGACCCGTGGCCCTGGCTGCATTACTTCAGCCAACTGCTGGCTCGCGGCTACGCACGGTTCGCTGACGGCGTCGCCGCCGATCGGACTGGAGGCACGAAGGCGGAACGCGTCCGTGAGCACGTCTTGAGGCACGGTGCGCCCGTCTTTGCGATCTCCGAGGTCCGCGCCGCGCTGCCCGGAATCAGCGATCCGACCATCCGACTCGTGCTCAATGCCCTGAAGGGCGAAGGCCTCCTCAAGCCGCAGGGCACCGGGCGCTCCGCCGTGTGGTTGCGGGTTTCCCCGTGAGCCACCGGACCTGGAGCCCGATCGAGTGAGCGCAACACGCCGGTGGCGATTCGGGCGGATCGGCGTGTTGCGCTCACTCGACTGGCCGACTGGCCGAGTGATTCTGGCTCAGGCCAGGGCTTCCGTGAGCAGCTCGCCCATGCGCCGCACCCCGGCGACGAGCCGGTCGTCCGGCACCCCGGAGTAGCTCATCCGGGCGTGGTTGGCCTCGGGGCGGTCGGCGAAGAACGGCGTACCCGGCACGACGATGACCCCGGCGCGCGGGATGAGCACGTCACGCTGGAACGTCGCCATGTCCAGGCCCGCCGGGAAGGTCGCCCAGGTGAACAGGCCACCGTTGGCCCGGGTCCACGTGATCCCGGCAGGGAAGTGCTCCTGCATCGTCGCGAGCATGAGGTCCCGCTGGTGGCGGTACGTCGGGAGCATGCCGGCGATGTGCGCCTCGATGTCGAAGCGGCTGAGGAACGCCGCCGCCGCGCGCATGTTGAGGGTGCCGTTCTGGGTGTCGGCAGCGAGCTTGAGCAGCGCGAGCTTCTCGCGGATCTCGGGTGTCGCGAGCGCCCAGCCGAGCCGCAGCCCGGGGGCGAGGATCTTCGAGAAGCTGCCCAGGTGCACGACGTGCCCGGTCGTGTCCAGGCTCTTGATCGTCGGCAGTCGCTCCCCTTCGTAGCGCAGCTCGCGGTAGGGCGTGTCCTCGAGGATGACGACGTCGTGCTCCTGCGCCAGCTCGACGAGCCGGCGGCGCCGCGCCAGGCTCATCGTGCGGCCGGTCGGGTTCTGGTAGTCGGGCACCGTGTAGACCAGCTTGACCCGATCGGTGGTTCGCAGCACCTCCTCCAGCGCCTCGGTGTCCATGCCCTCGTCGTCCATCGGCACCGACCGGTAGTCGGGCTCGCACGGGTTGAAGGCGATGAGCGCCCCGAGGAAGGTCGGCCGCTCGGTGACGATGACGTCGCCGGCATCGATGAAGAGCTTGGCCGTGAGGTCCAGGCCCTGCTGCCCGCCCTGGGTGATGAGCACGTCGTCGGCGGTGCACGGCATCCCGTCTGCGGACAGCCGCGCCGCGACGAGCGCGCGCAGCTCGGGCAGACCCTCGGATGCCGTGTACTGCAGCGCCGACGCGTTGCCCGCCGAGAGCAGCTCGTCGTAGATGCCGTGCAGCTCGTTCATCGGGAAGAGGGTGGGGTCGGGGTACCCGCCGGCGAAGGAGGTGATCTTCGGGTCCCCGGCGAGCGCGAGGAACTCGCGGATCGCCGACGGCTGCACGCGCTCGGCGCGGCGGGCGAAGGTCGTCATGGTGCCGCCGCCCAGCTCGCGACGGCGTCGGTGAGGGCCACGGCATACCGGCGCACCTGGTGCAGGTCGACCCACTCGTCGGCGGCGTGCAAGCCGCCCCCCGCGGGGCCGCACACCAGCGTCGGGATGCCGGCCGCCTGCCACAGCGGCGCCTCCATCCAGTAGGGCGCATGGAACGGTTCGGCCACGGCGTCGTCGCCGAGGGCCCGCTCGAGGTCGCGGGCGAGGGACGCGGCCGGCCCGGTGTCGTCGAGCCGCCACGGCTCCCGGGCGACGACGAGTCGGGCGTGGGAGGTCACCGTGTCGTCCTGCAGCCGCAGGTGCACGAGCAGGTGCTCGACCTCGGCGAGCGCCGCGTCGGAGCGCTCCCCCGGCACGGTGCGCCGCTCCACGAGCGCCGTGGCCGTGCGGGCCAGCACGAACGGCGACTCCCCGCCCGAGGCGAGGGTGACCATGAGGGACCCGCCGCCCTCCGCGATCTCACTGCCCCGCGACTCGACGGCGGCGAGCAGCCGGCCGAGGTGGGTCACGGCGTTGACGCCGAGGTCGGGCTGCGAGGAGTGCGCAGCCCGGCCGGTGAGGGTGACCTCGACGAGCGCGTACCCGCGCAGCGACTGGGCGAGGGCGAGCCACGTCGGCTCACCGATGACTGCGACGTCGGCCTCGACGCCCAGCCCCGGCAGTGCCTCGAGAACGGCCAGCGTGCCGAGGCTCTCGTCCTCCTCGTCGGCGACGAGAGCGAGCACCACCGTGCCCGGCATCCCGCGGCGCACGAGCTCTTCGGCGGCGACGACCATCGCCGCCACCCCGCCCTTCATGTCGCACGCGCCGCGCCCTTCGAGCCGGTCGCCGTCGATGCGCGGCACGAAGGGGTCGACCATCCCCGCGACCCCCACCGTGTCGACGTGCCCGGTCAGGACGACGGTGGGGCCGGGCGCGGCCATCGGGCCGATCGCGACGAGGCTCGGCCGGCCGTCACGACCGCTCGGGGTGATGACATGGGTCTCGAATCCACTGTGCGACAACCTGATTCGTAGGTGATCGATGATGGCGGACTCGCCCGCGCCACCCGGCACGAGGCCCGGGTTGACCGAGTCGATGGCGACGAGCGCCTTGGTGAGGGCCACGGCATCCTCGCCGAGGGCAGCGGCCGGACGCGCACCGACCTCGGATGCCGTCCGCCCTCCCGGAGCGTCGTGGGTCGCCATGCCGGAGACCCTACGCGGCGAGCCGCCGCTGCCTGTGGGTAACTCCGGGAGTCCGTCGCGCCGACGCCTACAGTGAAGGGGTGCCCCTTGGTCCTGACCCGACGCTCGCCCGTGCGGCCGTCGAGAGCCTGCTCGCCCTGCGCGACAGCGTCGCGGACGCCGAGGACGACGTCCTCGCCTGCCTCGTCGTCACCGGTGAGCCCGGGCCACAGCGGGTGCTCGACGACTGGCTCGACCAGGTGGCTGACACGCTGCGGGCGCTCGGGGAGACCGCAGCCGACATCTCCCCCGTCCTGACCCGATACGCCGACCAGCCCGCCGACGAGCCCGCCGAGGTCGACGTGACCGGCATCCAGCCGAAGGCTCGGACGTGAGCGTCGTCCCCGGCGACCCGGCATCCCTGTCGGCGTGTGCGGCGACCGCACGAGCGGTCGGGGGCCACCTGGGCCGGCGCGCGACCGGCGTGCGTGCGGCATCCCGACTCGTGGCGGAGGGGTGGACCGGCCGAGCCTCGGCGGGGGTGCGGGCCCGTGCGAACGGCCTCGCCGAGGCGACCGACACCGCGGCCACCGAGCTCGACCGGGTGGGGCGGGTGCTGCAGGACCACGCGAGCGACCTGGCCGACCTCGTGGCCCGGGGACGACGGCTCGAGGAGCGCGCGCGGGCGGCGGGCCTCGAGGTGCGCGACGGACGGGTCGAGCTCGCCTGGGGAGTCACGGGAACGGCTGACGCGGCGGGTGACCGCCAGCGCACGCAGGCGCAGGCCACCCTCCAGGCCGACCTCGACCTCGTCCTGGCCCAGCACCGGCGGCGGCGTGACTGGGTGCTCGGGGTGTTGCGCGAGTCCACGACGGCACTGGCCGAGATCTCGCACGACCTGCGCACTGGATGAGAGGATCGCCGGACTGCCGACAATGCCGAGGAAGGGGACGTGAGGGTGCGACTGACGACGCGTGAGGAACTGAAGGGGACCGTCGACGAGGTCTACGCCCTGCTCACCGACCCTGGCTTCCAGGAGGCCAAGTGTGTGGCGACCACCGACGACTCGCACCAGTACACCGTCGACGTGACGGGCAGCCCGGGTACCGCCCGGGTCCGCACGGAGAGGCACCTGCCGTCGGAGACGCTGCCCGACGTCGCGAAGTCGTTCGTCGGCGAGCACCTGACGATCATCGAGGTCCACACGTGGTCGCTGCCCGGCCCCGACGGCTCGCGGGAGTCGGCGCTCGACCTGCACGTCAAGGGAGCGCCCCTGACCCTCAAGGGCACCCTGCGCCTCGAGCCCTCGCGAGGTGGCGCCGTGCAGGTGCTGGACGCCGAGCTGAAGGCGAACGTCCCGTTCATCGGCGGGAAGATCGAGCGGGCCGCCGCCGAGCCGATCCAGGGCGCCATCGAGATCGAGACCGGCCTGCTGCGGGAGTGGCTCGCCCGCTGACCTGCCGTGAGTGCGGAAGTGGTGGCCAGGGCGACCACTTCCGCACTCAAGGCGAATGAGGGGGCAGGTCAGCCCATGTGGGGGTAGGCGTGCTCGGTCGGCGGCACGAAGTTCTCCTTGATGGAGCGCACCGACGTCCAGCGCAGCAGGTTCGCCGCTGACCCGGCCTTGTCGTTGGTGCCCGAGGCGCGACCGCCACCGAAGGGCTGCTGGCCGACGACGGCACCCGTGGGCTTGTCGTTGATGTAGAAGTTGCCCGCCGCGAAGCGCAGCCGGTGCAGGGCATCGGCGACCACGGCCCGGTCCTGCGCGATGACCGCGCCGGTGAGGGCGTAGGGGGCGAAGGACTCCATCTGGTCGAGCACCTTGCCGTACTGCCGGTCGGGGTAGACGTGCACGGCGAGGATGGGGCCGAAGTACTCGGTGGAGAACATCTCGTCGGTGGGGTCGCTGCTCTCCACGACCGTGGGCCGCACGAAGTAGCCGACGGAGTCGTCATAGGTTCCGCCGGCGACGACGTCGAGGTGGCTCGTCGCGTGGGCCCGGTCGATGGCCGCCTTGTGCTTGGCGAACGCCCGGTCGTCGATGACGGCGCCCATGAAGTTGGACAGGTCCGTGACGTCCCCCATCGCCAGACCGTTGGTGATCTCGACGAGGTCCTTCTTGATGACCTTCCACAGCGAGCGCGGCACGTAGGCCCGCGAGGCGGCAGAGCACTTCTGGCCCTGGTACTCGAAGGCGCCGCGGATCATCGCCGTGCGCAGCACGTCGGGGTCGGCGCTGGGGTGGGCGAGCACGAAGTCCTTGCCGCCGGTCTCGCCGACGATGCGCGGGTAGTGCCGGTAGTTCGTGAGGTTGGCGCCGATCTGCTGCCACAGGCCCTGGAAGACGGCCGTCGAGCCGGTGAAGTGCAGGCCGGCGAACTCGGGGTGGGCCAGGGCGACCTCGGACACCTCGCGTCCGTGGCCGGTGACCATGTTGATGACGCCGGGCGGCATCCCGGCCTCTTCGAGGAGCTCCATGGTCAGCTGCGCCGCGAGCTGCTGGTTGTGCGACGGCTTCCACACGACGGTGTTGCCCATGAGCGCCGGGGCGGTGGGCAGGTTGCCGGCGATGGCCGTGAAGTTGAACGGGGTCACGGCGTAGACGAAGCCCTCGAGCGAGCGGTAGTCGCTGCGGTTCCACAGGCCCCGCGAGTTCGCCGGCGGCTGCTCCTCGATGATCTGGCGCGCGAAGTGCACGTTGAACCGCCAGAAGTCGATGAGCTCGCACGCTGCGTCGATCTCGGCCTGGTATGCCGTCTTGCTCTGTCCCAGCATCGTCGCGGCGTTGATCTTCGCGCGCCACGGGCCGGCCAGGAGGTCAGCGGCCTTGAGCAGGATCGCGGCGCGGTCGTCGAAGGAGAGCTCACGCCAGGCGGGCGCTGCGGCGACGGCGGCGTCGACGGCAGCAGCCGCCTCGGTCTTCGTGGCGCCGCGGGTCACGCCGAGCACCTTGGCGTGGGCGTGTGGCTGGCGGACCTCGATCTTCGGCCCCTTGCCGGTGACGCGCACTCCCCCGATGGTGTGCGGCAGGTCGTGCCTGGTGCCGGCCAGCTCGACGAGGGCCACCTCGACGGCGGCTCGCTCGGCGCTGCCCGGTGCGTAGTCGAGCACCGTCTCGTTGATCGGGGCGGGGACGTGGGTCACGGCGTCCATCGGTGGTGGCTCTCCTCGGGTCGGCGCAGGCGTCAGGTCCCCGATGTGGGGCTCACCCCGCAACTCTGTCCCCCGACGATGTTCCGTGCAACCTCGCGCCTTCCCGACGTCTCGGGAAGGGGGTCAGGTCTCGTCGACGAGGGCCCGGACGTCGGCGAGCTCGGTGACGTCGTACCAGAGCAGGTCGGTGGGTTCGGTGTCCCCCGCCTCCTCGTCGACGTGGAACGACACGATCCGGCGACGCTCGATCGGCGCCGAGACCTGCACCCGCGACGGCACGTCCGCCGCCGTCGGGTGCAGCACGAGGGCGGCGTCCACGTCAGCGGCGGCCACGACCCGGCGCACGGCACCACCTCGGGTCAGCCCGCTCGCCTCACGAGTGGCCGCCACCCACGCCGCGTGCTCCAGCTCCTCCTCGTCGACGACCAGTCCCGTGCGGCCGAGCGAGGGCGTGACGGCGTGCGCGTCCAGCGGCGCCGGCCCGACCGGACGTCCGTCCGCCAGGTCGGCGAGGTCCGCGGAGGTGAGCGGAAGGTAGATCCGGGCGAGCGGCATACGGGCTCCTGTGGCGGTCCGGTGCGGTGAGGTGGTGGTGCGCTCGGTCAGCGGGTCCTGGCGCGGGGGGCTTCGAGCAGCTCGTTGAGCGAGTCGATGACGCCGCGACCGAGGACATCGGCGTCGGGCATCGCGTCACGGTCGGCGTAGAGGCCGTAGTAGACCCCGCCGTCGTAGGACGTCAGGCCGATCGACAGCGCCTGCCCGCGGCCGAGCGGGGTGACCGGGTAGGTCGAGACCATCTGGGCACCCGCGGCATAGAGCGGTGTCTGGGGGCCGGGGACGTTGGTGATGACGACGTTGTAGAGGCGCTTGGACACCATGCCGCCGAGGCGCGCCCCGAGCGCGTGCATCGTCGGGGGCGCGAAGCCGCCGAGCCCGGAGAGCGTGTCGGCCGACACGGCCCGGCCCGAGCCGCCCTCCATCTGCTGGCGCATCGAGAAGGCGATCTGGTGCAAGCCGCATCGACGGGCCGGGTTCGCCGACGGGCAGGTCGACGAAACACGCCGTCATCTGCGCGCCGGTGGGGGCGTCCGGGCCCTCGTGGACCGAGACGGGGACCATCGCCCGGATGGTCGTGCCGCCGTAGACGGCTTCGCCACGCGTGAGCAGCCACGAGCGGAAGGCACCCGCGATGGTCGCGAGGATGACGTCGTTGATGGTGACCTCGTCGGCGAAGGCGCCCTGCCCCAGCCGCGTGCGGACCTTGCGGTAGTCGTCGAGGTCGGTGCCGATCATGACGTAGCGGCGGGCCCGGCCGACCGAGGCGTTGAGCGGCGACTCGGGCGCCGGCCGCGCCGAGACGCGCGCGAGGGTCGAGACCACCTCGCCGGCCACGGAGGCCACCTTGCCCAGCGTCTTGCCGACGTCGGCGATGCCGTGCTGCACGGTCTCGACCACCTGGCTCGGGGTGCGGACCGCCTCGGTGAGGGCTCCGACGACGAGCTCGAGACCGCCCGGCTCGGCCCGCGCCCGCCACGTGGTGAGGATGCCGTCGCTGGCGGTGGGGTTGCCGTCGACCAGGACGTTGCCGATGTCGACCGCGCTGATGCCGTCGACGAGGCTGTGGTGGGTCTTGGTGATGATCGCGAAGCGGTCCTCGGCCAGACCTTCGACGAGGTAGACCTCCCAGAGCGGACGCGTGCGGTCCAGCGGCCGGGGCTGGATGCGGGCGACGAGCTCTTCGAGCTGCTCGTCGGAGCCCGGTCGCGGCAGGGCGCTGCGCCGCACGTGGTAGCTCATGTCGAACTGCTTGTCGTCCACCCACACCGGGTTCGCGAGGCCACCGGGAACGGACTTGATCTTCTGGCGGTAGCGCGGGACGTGGGCGATGCGCTCGCTGATCAGCGTCACGAGGCTCTCGTAGTCGAAGCCGCCCTCGGGCGCGTCGAACACCATCACCGAGCCGACGTGCATCGGCGTCGCCGCGTCCTCGAGGTGCAGGAACGAGGTGTCCAGGGAGCTGAGCCGGTCTACCACGCGCCTATCGTGTCAGACCGACCGGCGCCGCCCCGGCAGGGCCGCGGCACCGGCCGTGCCGACGGAGGCGAGCAGCCCCCGGCCCGGGGCTCGTCGGCGTCCGCGGGAGCGAGCGGCGGACGGCATCCGAGGCTCGAGGTCGGCGGCGAGGTGCCCGAGCGCGAGCGTGAGCGCTCCCTGCGGCGCGACCTCGGGCAGTGCCCGGCCGGCCAGCAGGGCGGCGTCGCAGTCGTCCGGGGACCACGGCAGGAACCGGACCGACTCCATCCCGGCGAAGCGACCGAGCACGTCGGCGATGGACCGCTCCGGCCGAGGCCCGGCCACGGAGGCGCGAACCTTGTTGACCACGATGACCGGACGCGGGGACGGCACCACGGCGACCTCCTGCACGGCCCGAACGAGCCGTTGGAGCCCCACCGGGTCAGCGGCCCCGACGACGACGAGGTGGTCGGCCTGCTCCAGCGCCGTCAGGGTCGTCGCGTTTCGTCGAGGGGCCGCCGTGTCGTAGCTGAGCTCTTCGTCGTCCTCGACCGCGAAACCCACGTCGACGACGACGTGGTCGACGACGCGGCGGGCCAGGCGCAGCATGTCCTCGACGGCAGCCGACCGCAGCTCCGGCCAGCGCTCGGCCCTCGGCAGACCGGTGAGCACGCGCAGCCCGGGAACCACCTCGGGTGCCATCCGGGCGAGGCCGATGACGTCCAGGCTCCCCTGCTCCGAGGCCCGCGCCGCCGCGGCCACCCCGGGTGCCTCGTCGATCAGGCCCAGCACCTGGGCGATGCTGGCGCCCCACGTGTCGAGGTCGACGAGCAGGGTGCGCACGCCGCCGGCGGCCAGGTGCGCCGCGAGGGTGACGGCGACCGTCGTGCGGCCAGGTGCCCCCGTCGGGCCCCACACCACGGTGACCGGGGTCGGCACCTCCGGCGCGAGGTCGGACCCGCCGCCCTCGTCGTCATCGAAGCCATCCGGCCCGGCGAACCGACCCGCGGCGTCGGGTGGGTGGCCCTGCACCCCGTTGGCCCGTCCCTCGATGCCGCCCTGTCCGCCCGCGGAGCCCTGGCCCCCTTCCCCGGCCAGGTCGGTGAGGGCCGCGGACACGGCATCCGGCCCGTCCCCCGGCCCGAGGATCGTCGTGACGCCGAGCTGGCGCAGCCGCCGCTCGCCCCCCTCGTCGCCCGGGGCGACCAGCCCTGCGACACGGACCCCGTGCCCCGCGAGGTGCCGGAGGGCATCACGGTCGAGGCCACGCAGGTCGGGCGACACCACGGCGACGCGGGCGGCCCCGGCAGCCCCCGCCGACAGCAGCTCGGCGACATCAGCGCACCGGCGCACGAGCTCGAGCTGCGGCGCCGCCTCGAGGGCGCGAACGAACTCCGCCTCGTACCGGTCGGTGAGAGCAGCCAGGACGCTCGTCACGGCGCGGCTGCCACGGCGCCACCGGGCACGGGGACGAGCGTGATCCTGGCTCCGAGGTCGACGTCGGCCACGAGGTCACGCACCGACTCACGGGGCACCATCACCTGCACCGCGCGGGATGCCGTGGCGCCCCCGAGCACGTCGTCCTCCCCCGCGACCCGCACCACGGAGATCGACTCGAGCACCCGCTCGGGGCCGGCATACGTCGGGAGCCCGATCGTGGTCCCCTCCTTCGGGCGGTTGACGTAGACGTCGACGACCGAGCCCGCCGACAACGCCGACGCCGAGGTCGAGTCGACGAGGAGCGCGACGAGCTGGACGGTCACGGCATCCGACCGTCCGACGGCTGCCTGCGGGATGAGCTCACCGGGGTGGAGGTCACGCACGGCCCAGGTGTCGTCGGGCAGGGGGCCGTCGGCCGACAGGTAGCCCGCGGCACCGTCACCGAGGAGCACGTCGACCCGCACGACGTCGGCGGCCGTGAGCCGTTGCCCCGGCGCGACCTGGCCCTTCGCCGCGTACACGGGCACCCGGTCGTCAGCGCGGGCGACGACCACCGAGCCCAGCACGGTCGACAGCAGCACGAGCAGCACTCCGACGAGCAGGCGCGAGTCACGCCACGACGGTGGACGCAACCGGGTGGCGGTGGGAGTCGGGAGGTCGGTCATGGGGACCGATTGTGGTGGACGGTGTCGGTTTTCGCCTGCCGAGTTCGAGCCGCCTGTGGACAACCTCGGTGGGCGTCCACCCTGTGGATGGCACACTGACGACGTGGCCCGCCGCTTCCTCCCGTTGACCGAGGTGTCCGAGATCCTCGACATCTCGGCAGCCCAGGCCTATGCCCTCGTGCGCACCGGCGACCTGCCCGCCATCAAGGTCGGCGGGCGAGGTCAGTGGCGCGTGGAGACCGTCGAGCTCGAGGCCTACATCCAGCGCATGTACGCCGAGACCCGTGACCTCGTGTCGACGCGCACCGATGGCTCGAGCGACGGCGACGAGCACGCCTGAGGGCCCTCCTGGCACGTCAAAGCCCCATGTGGGATGCCGTTCGCGCGGCTGAGCGCGCGCCTGGCACCCCTCAGCGCCTCGACTCCACGAGGACCAGCGCCGAGAACGGCACCGTCGTCAGCGCCGTGACGTTCTCGCGACGGCGCGGGACACCCGCGGGGTGCTCGGCGAGGTCGAGGTGGTCTGCACCGACGGCGTCGATCGTGCCGACGAGCGCCGCTCCCGGCGCCGCACCCCGCCCCGTGAGGCTCAGTGCGACGGTGGCCCGGTCGCGCGAGAGCGCCCGCAGGGCATAGCCCAGCCCGAACCTGCGCGCCGAACGCGCCGCCCCGGCGTGCGCGCCGAGCGCGTCGACGGTCAGGACGGATGCCGTCGGCACCAGTTGCTCGCGGCCGCTGCCGTGGGCACGCAGCAGCACCCAGCCGTCGCCGAGGTCGGCGAGCTCGCCCTGCACCCGGGTGCCCGTGTCGAGCTCGAGCCGAACCGAGGACCCCGCCGCCCCGGCGAGGCGGTCGGCCAACGTCACGAGCGCCCGCTCGCGACGGGTGCGCTCGGCCACCTCGTCGTCGAGCTCGCGCCGTTCCTCGGCCGCCAGCTGCCCCTCGAGGTCCGCAAAGAGCCCCTCCCACCTCATGGCGCCAGCCTAGGGATGTCCACAGCCGTCCGCGCCCCGGTTGCGACAACGGCTGACTGCATCTAGCGTCATTCACATGCAAACGTCATCAAACGGCATCAAACACGTGGTCGTGGCTGGCTCGCGGAGTCGCGGGCCTCGCCGCCGCGGCCATCGTCGGGTCATGGCTGTGGGGTGTGGTCGCGCGCACGGGCACGGCGTGGGGGTCGGGCCGGCCGGCGCGCCCCGATGAGCTGCTCGCGGCCCTGGCCGCCTCGGCCGCCCTGCTCCTGGTCGCGTGGCTCGCGCTCGGCCTGACCCTCGCCCTGCTCGCGCGGGTGCCCGGCTCGCTGGGCAGGGCAGCAGTGGCCGTCGCCGACGTCGTGACGCCGCGGCTGATGCGCCGCACCGCTGCCTTCGTCCTCGGGGTGGGCGTCGTCGCCGGCGTGGCACCGGGGGCTTCGGTGGCCGCACCCTCGCCCGCGACTCGTCGTCATGGTGACCAGCGCACAGCCGGATGCCGTGGCGACTCCCCCGCCCGACCCGGGCTTTCGCTCCCTTCCGGACCCCCGGTGGCTTCCGGATGCACCGACGGTTCGCCCCCAGGCCGACGTCAGTGTCCTCAGCAGGGCACCTGCGACCACGGCGGCAACACCCGTCGAGGTGGTCGTGCACCGGGGTGACAGCCTGTGGAGCATCGCGGCGCGCCACCTCGGCCCGGGCGCCTCGGACGCGGAGATCGCGCGGGCGTGGCCCGCGTGGTTCGCCGAGAACCGCGACGTCGTCGGCGACGACCCGGACCTGATCCTGCCCGGTCAGGTCCTGCGGCCCCCGCAGGTGGTGACCTCATGACCTCAGGGCTGCTCCACGCGACGCCGCGGACGCGCCCGCTGCCCGAGCCGATCTCCCTCGCCGAGGCGGTGCGTCGCTCGCGACTGGCCCGCGAGGAGCGCGAGGGTCGTTCCGGATACGTCCAGGGCACCCTCGCGGTCGACTTCGCGGCCGCGTCCGACGAGAGCCTCTTCGGGCCCCAGCGCACCGTCCGCGAGGACCTTCCGGACCCGGCCGTGTGGGCCGGCCGCATCACCCACGCCCTGCTCGAGGTGATGACAGGACTACGTCCCGCACCGCAGGTGGTGCGGTGGACCACCCCTGAGGTCTACGCCGTGATCGCCAGGCGCAGCGCGCTCGCGGCCCGGCGCTCCGCGGCCGGGAGGGTGCCACGCAAGCGGGAACGCCTGCGGGTGCTCAGGGTGCGGGTGTGCGAGCCTGCCGACGGCGTCGCCGAGGCGGCGATCGTCGTCCACCACGGCGACCGGGTGCGGGCCGTCGCCATCCGGCTGGAGGGTCAGGACGGCAAGTGGCGCATCAGCGCCCTCCAGATCGGCTGAGCCGGCCCTGCGCCGGAGGCCCACGCCGGCGGTGGCGTCGTGATCGTGAGAACCGCCGGAGCCTCACGGTGACAGCGCCGAGCTGCGAGGCGAGCGCGCCGATCCCGAGCCCGGCCAGGAGCAGAGGCACGGTGACGACCTCCGGGCCGGCCCCGATCTCGAGAGCCCCCATGAGGCTGACGATGCCGGCCAGCAGGGCGAAGAACCCCAGGCGCGAGACGAGACGCGGCGATGCGTGCGGCCACACCTTGGGGATGCCGACGGCGGCGAGCATCAGCGTGACCGAGAGCGGGAGGATGCGCACGCCGGTCTCGACGGCGCTGAGGCCGAGAGCCACGGACAGGTAGAGCGGGACGCAGAAGAAGAGCCCGGCCTGCAGCAGGAACTGGAAGAGGAAGGCGATCAGTCCACCTCGGAGCAGCGGGTTGCGCAGCATCGTCGGGTCGAGGAGCACCGACTGCCCCGCCTTCATCGCGGCGTTGCTCCCACGTCGCGAAGACGAGCAGCACCAACCCACCGCCGAGCATGAGCCAGATCGTCGGCGACAGCCCGAGCCAGGCCGGCGCGCCGGGCTTGGGGATGACGAAGCCCCAGGCCCCGGCCTTGAGGATGCCGAAGACCACGAGCCCGAGCCCGAGCGCCGACAGCGCCGTGCCGACGAGGTCGAGCCGCGCCTCACGGTCGAGCCTCACCGTCGGCGATTCGGCCGGTCATCGCGAGGATGATGATGACGATGACGACCTCCCCGGCGAAGACCCAGCGCCAGGAGGCGTAGGTCGTGAGGAACCCACCGATGAGCGGGCCCGCCGCGACGGCGACCGCGCCGGCGGCAGCCACGAGCCCGTAGGCCTTGGGCCGGTCGGGCCGGGCGAAGTTCGTCGCGACGAGAGCGACGATCGCCGGCATGATGAGCGCGGCACCGATGCCCTCGAGCAGGGACCAACCGAAGAGCAGCACCGGGAGGTTGGGGGCCAGGGCGGTGATGAGCGAGCCGGTGCCGTAGATGACACAGCCCAGCGCGAAGGCCTTCTTGCGCCCGATGATGCCCCCGATCTTGCCCCCGGTGATCATGAGCGAGCCGAGGATGCCGGGTCGCCCGCCGGTTTCGACTCGCCCACCACGGGTGGCCCTCGCCCCGCCCGCCCACGGGTGGCTGCGGCCCAGCACCCGGGCGCGGCGACCAGTCGTAGACGACCTTGGTGAACAGCAGGACGTCCTGGACCGAGCGTCGCTTGGGGCTGATGACGCACCAGAAGAGGCCGATGGGGAAGAACACGCAGAAGCCGGCGCGGGCCAGGGCCCGCAGCGGTCCGAGCTTTCGGCCGCGGCGACCGGACACGCGCAGGCCCATGATGTGCGCGCCGTACGAGCGACCCACCACCCACCAGGCGATCCACAGGTAGAACGTCGCCATGAACGAGGGCGGTCGTCAGGCACGCGAGGAAGGTGACCGCGGGGAACTCGAAGGCCCGGGGGTCGAGCATGAAGATCACTGCGCTGTATCCGAGGTAGAGGCTTCCCAGCGCCACCCCGACCACGACTGCGTCGATCGTGTTCGCGACGAAGCGCGTGACGATTCCGGCCGACTCACCCTGGAACGGCCGAGCCTCCTTCGGGATCGCTGAGAGCTCCGGTCCCTCGCCCTGCCCGTTCATGTCGTGCTGTCCGGAACGTCGGTGCGCCGCCTGCGGAACAGCGCCCGGTCGACGACCTTGCTGAGGGCGTCGTCGGCCGAGACGCCGGTCATCCGCACGCCACGTACCGTCTCCGAGGCCATCGAGCCGGTGGAGTCGCGGATGATGGCCGGCAGGTCGATGGCTTCCAGGACCTCCTCGACGATGCCCACGAGGTCGACCCGACCGATCACCCGGTCGAGGTCGGCGCGGGCCACGACGGCATCCACGTCGAGGCGCGCGGCCACGGCATCCAGGTCGACCCGGTCGAGCACCGCATCGATGTCGACCCGCCGCACCGCGGCGTCCAGGTCGGCGCGGGCCACGACGGCATCCACGTCCAGGCGTGCGGCCACGGCGTCGAGGTCCACCCGGTCGATGATCGCCGCGATGTCCACCAGCGCGACGGCGCGTCCAGATCAACCCGCGCCACCGCGGCATCCAGGTCCACCCGCGCCACCGCGGCATCCAGGTCAACCCGCGCCACCGCGGCATCCAGGTCGACCCGCGCCACCGCGGCATCGAGGTCGACCGTCGCGACGAGCCCGTCGAGGTCGACGTGCTCCACGACGAGCCGGTTGAGGTCGATCCTCTCGACGATGGCCTCCACGAGAACAGGGGCCCACGCATCGAGGAGCACCTCGGCCCTGGCCCGCAGGAGGTCCTGCTCGGACCGACCCGTGCGCGCCACCTGGTCGACGATCGTCCCCGGATGCAGGCGCCGGGGAAGCAGCGGGGGGTGCCACAGCAGCCGGGTCACGGGGGCTGTCAGGCGGTGGGCCGTTCGCACCGCGACGATGGTGGCGCCCACGGTCAGGCCGGCGACCCCGAGGGCCACATCCACCGCGAGCTGGGCCTCGCGCGTGAGCACGGGCGCGGGCTGGCGCCGGACCTTCGCCACGTCCGTCGCCATCGCCCGAACCCGTCTCTAGGGAATCCTGTTCACGGCACGGTACTCGGGCACCGAACCGCGCGGAATCACCTTGCGCGGGTGGGACCTCCCCGTCAGCGGCGCCCGTGGCACATCTTGAACTTCTTGCCCGAGCCGCACGGGCAGGGCCCGTTCCTCGGGGTGTTCGCCAGCTGGTCGTCGGTGAGGACCGCGGATGCCGCGGACGCACCTTCGTCGCGCTCCTCGACGCCACCGCTCTCGCTCGGCGCCGTGTAGTGCAGCGCCCCGGTGCGCGGCCGTCCGACACCGACCCCGGAGACCTCGACCTTCTTGGCGACCTCGGCGGCCGGCGCGGCAGGGGTGTCGCGCACCGCGGGGGCCGGAGCGTCCTGCACGGGGCTCGCCACGGCATCCGCCGGCGTGTCCTGCACCGGCGTCGTCACGGCATCCGAGGGCTCGTCACCCGAGCCCGACCCGTTCGAGCCGCTCGCCAGCCCGCCGAACATCTCGGACACGTGCACCGGCGCCACCGCCGGAGCAGCAGTCGCGGGCTGGTCGACCTGGACGTCGACGTGGAAGAGCAGCCCGACCGACTCCTCCTTGACCGCCTCGTTCATGGTGTTCCACAGGGCGAAGCCCTCGCGCTGGTACTCCACGAGCGGGTCGCGCTGGGCCATCGCCCGCAGGCCGATGCCCTCCTTGAGGTAGTCCATCTCGTAGAGGTGCTCACGCCACTTGCGGTCGAGCACCGAGAGCATGACGCGCCGCTCGACCTCGCGCATGACCTCGGAGCCCAGGGTCTCCTCGCGCTGGTCGTAGGCGTGGTGCGCGTCGGAGAGGATCTCCTCCTTGAGGCGCTCGTTCGTCAGGCCACTGAGCCCACCCGCGGCCTCGGCGAGCTGGGCGTGGTCGACCGTGATCGGGTAGAGCGCACGCAGGGCCGTCCACAGCCGCTCGAGGTTCCAGTCCTCGGGGAAGCCCGCGGCGGTCTCGGAGTCGACGTAGCCCTCGATGACGTCGTTGACGAAGAAGCGCAGCTGCTCGTGCAGGTCCTCGCCCTCGAGCACGCGGCGACGCTCGTCGTAGATGACCGTGCGCTGGCGGTTGAGGACGTCGTCGTACTTGAGGACGTTCTTGCGGATCTCGAAGTTCTGCGCCTCGACCTGCGCCTGCGCCGACTGGATCGAGCGCGACACCATCTTGGACTCGATCGGCTGGTCGTCGTCGAGCTTGGCGGTCGTCATGACCCGGTCGACCAGCCCCGCGTTGAACAGCCGCATGAGGTGGTCCTCGAGCGAGAGGTAGAACCGCGACTCACCCGGGTCACCCTGACGGCCCGACCGGCCACGCAGCTGGTTGTCGATGCGGCGCGACTCGTGGCGCTCGGTGCCGAGCACGTACAGCCCACCGAGCTCGGTGACCTCCTCGTGCTCGGTGGCCACGCGACCCTCGGCCGCGGCGAGCGCGTCGTCCCAGGCCGCCTCGTACTCCTCGGGCGTCTCGTGGGGGTCGAGCCCGCTCGCCTTGAGGGCGGCGACGGCGCGGAACTCGGGGTTGCCACCGAGCATGATGTCGGTTCCTCGACCGGCCATGTTGGTGGCGACGGTCACGGCACCCTTGCGACCGGCATCCGCGACGATCGTGGCCTCGCGCTCGTGGTGCTTGGCGTTGAGCACCTCGTGGGGCACCCCCCGGCGGCGCAGCTGCTCGGACAGGTACTCGGACTTCTCGACCGAGACGGTGCCGACGAGCACCGGCTGGCCGTGCTCGTGGCGCTCGACGATGTCGTCGACGACGGCCTTGTACTTCGCCTCCTCGGTGCGGTAGACGAGGTCGGCCTCGTCGCGGCGGATCATCGACCGGTTGGTCGGGATCGGCACCACACCGAGGTTGTAGATCGAGTTGAGCTCGGAGGCCTCGGTCATGGCCGTGCCGGTCATGCCCGAGAGCTTGTCGTACATGCGGAAGTAGTTCTGGAGGGTGATCGTGGCCAGGGTCTGGTTCTCGTTCTTGATCTCGACCCCCTCCTTGGCCTCGATCGCCTGGTGCATGCCCTCGTTGTAGCGGCGGCCGGCGAGCATGCGCCCGGTGTGCTCGTCGACGATGAGCACCTCGCCGTTCAGCACGACGTAGTCCTTGTCGCGCTGGAACAGCTCCTTGGCCTTGATCGCGTTGTTGAGGTAGCCGATGAGCGGGGTGTTGGCCGACTCGTAGAGGTTCTCGATGCCGAGGTGGTCCTCGACCTTCTCGATGCCGCTCTCGAGCACGCCGACGGTGCGCTTCTTCTCGTCGACCTCGTAGTCGCCGCGGCCCGACTCCAGCTCGCCGCGGTCGAGGCGGGCGACGATCTTCGCGAACTCGACGTACCACTTGGCGGGGGCGTCGGCCGGGCCGGAGATGATGAGCGGCGTGCGGGCCTCGTCGATGAGGATCGAGTCGACCTCGTCGACGATGGCGAAGTGGTGCTCGCGCTGCACGAGCTCGTCGACCGACCAGGCCATGTTGTCGCGCAGGTAGTCGAAGCCGAACTCGTTGTTCGTGCCGTACGTGATGTCCTTCGCGTACTCCGCGCGGCGCTCCTCGGGCGTCATCGACGCGAGGATGCACCCGGTCTCGAGCCCGAGGAAGCGGTGCACGCGGCCCATGAGCTCGGACTGGTACTCGGCGAGGTAGTCGTTGACCGTGATGACGTGCACGCCCTTGCCCGTGAGGGCGTTGAGGTAGGACGGCAGCGTGGCGACGAGGGTCTTGCCCTCACCGGTGCGCATCTCGGCGACGTTCCCGAGGTGCAGCGCGGCCCCACCCATGAGCTGCACGTCGAAGTGCCGCTTGCCCAGGGTGCGCTTGCTCGCCTCGCGCACGGCCGCGAACGCCTCGGGGAGGATGTCGTCGAGCGTCTCGCCGTCGGCCAGCCGCTTCTTGAACACCTCGGTCTCGCCGCGCAGCTCGGCATCGGTCAGCTTCTCGAAGTCCTCCTCGATGGCGTTGACCTGGGCCGCGAGGTTGTCGAGCTTCTTGAGGATGCGGCCCTCACCGGCGCGCAGCAGCTTCTCGACGATCTTCACGAGTGGGACTCCCTTGGCGTGACAGCATGACGGCCGATCGAGGTCGCTCGACCGGACCTGCCTAGGGTAGTCGAGCGACACGGGGTCACCGACGACTGCGGTGATCCCTGTCCGGCCAACGCGGCGGACGGCGGGGTGAGTTCCCTCGCGGCCCACCTCGGTGGTTGGCTGGGGGGCATGACGAGGATGCCGTTCCCGGGCTGTGTGCCCGAGCTCACCGACGGTGCCGTGCGCCTTCGCGCCCACCGCCCCGAGGATGCCGAGCGCATCGTCGAGCAGTCCAACGACCCCGAGAGCAAGCGGTGGACCACGGTCCCCCGCCCCTATGCCCTCGAGCAGGCCCACGAGTTCCTGGCCCACATCGAGGCGGCGTGGGGTGAGGAGGACGGCATCCGGCACTGGGCGGTGACGGATGCCGCGGACCCCGACGCGCGCTACCTCGGCACCATCGACCTGCGGCCGCGCGGCGGGGGCGCGGCGGGCGTCGGCTTCGGGCTGCACCCGGCCGGTCGGGGGCAGGGCCTGATGGCCGGGGCGCTGCGACTGGTGTCGCTCCTGTGGTTCCGCGAGGCCGGCATTCGCGTGCACTGGGATGCCGAGCGCGGCAACTTCGCGTCGTGGCGCGTGGCGTGGGCGTGTGGCTTCACCCACCACGGCACGACCCCGCAGGCCCTGCCCGACCCCGAGGGCGGCACCGCGGTCGACGTCTGGCGCGCGAGCCTGGGCGCCGACGAGGTCATGGAGCCGCGCACGCCGTGGGCCGAAGCGCCGCTGATCACCGCCGACGGTGGCGGCGGCATCCTGCTGCGGCCGTGGCGCGACGAGGACGTCGAGCACCTCGAGGGTCGCGACCAGCCCGAGCACTACATGCCCGCGCGCGGGGTGCTCGACGCCGACACGTTCCCCGAGTGGCTGCTCTTGCGCCGCGAGCGGATGTCGCTCGGCGTGGCCCTCAGCTGGTGCGTCGCCGATGCCGACTCGGATGCCGCGCTGGGCGAGGTGCTCGTCTTCGTCACCGAGGGCACGCTCGACGACGACACCGCCGAGCTCGGCTACCAGGTGCTGCCGAGCGCCCGCGGGCGCGGGGTCGCGAGCGCGGCGGCGCAGGCCGCGGTGGAGCACGCGTTCACCGCCCGTCGCGAGGGCGGGCTGGGGATGCGCCGGCTCGTGGCCCAGACCGCCGAGGACAACGTCGCGAGCAACACGGTGCTCGACCGGCTGGGCTTCACCATCTGGGGGCGCGAGACGGCGGCTGACGTGCTGCCCGGTGGGCGCGCCATCGACGCCCTCCACTGGGAGCTCCTCCGCCAGCCCTGACCCCGGCGACGGGCTCGAACTGTCGCGGCGTACCGGTCGATCACGCCTCAGCACGCGGTCGGACTTGCGATAGTGGTGCGCATGACCACTTCCGGTCCAGCAGCTCGAGCGACGTCGAGCAGCGTAGAGGACGTCGCGACGCTGTCTCGACCGGGCTCGACCGCGTTTTCCGTGTCCTCACCGTCGCTGCTGGTCCCTCTGGCGAGCCTCGTCATCTTCGTGTGGCTGTTCCGGCCGATCTCGGACCCGGACACCTTCTGGCACCTGCGGCTCGGCGACTACCTGTCGACGACCTGGAACGTTCTCCGGCCCAGAGCCGTGGAGCTCGCTCGGCCGAAGGCCCGCTGGTGTTCCACGAGTGGGCACCCCAGTTGGCGTACATCGCGGCCTTCCGCGTCGGGTGGGTACGCCGCCGTGGCGTGGCTCCAGGCCGCTGGGCGCCGTCGTCCTCTTCCTGACCCTCTACGCGTGCGCGAGGACGCTTCGCACCCGCCGCTGATCGCGGCGCTCACAGCGGTCGCCGGCTTCGTCGGGAGCGCTCGGGCTCGGTGTCCGCTCGGCCCCAGATGGTGACCTTCGTCCTGCTGGCGGTCTTCACCACCGCCTGGATGTGCGACCGCGCGCGACGGGCGCGTCAGGTGGTGGCTGGTGCCGCTGACCTGGGTGTGGGCGTGCAGCCACGGCATGTGGTTCATCAGGCCCGGGGATCGGCACTCCTCGTCATCGTCGGAATGCTCGCTGGACAGGACGATCGGGCTGCGGGCCGCGGCGCGCCTGTCGCTGGTGCCCCTGCTGGGTGTGGCCGCTGCCGCGCTGACGCCCGGTCGGCCCACGCCTGCTCCTGACGGCCGGCGCGATGAGCGACTACACCAGCCACGTCGCGCGAGTGGCAACCACCCTCGATCTTCGCTCCAGCAGTCGCTCGTCGCGCTCGGCGCTGGCAGCGAGTCGTGTTGCTGCTGTGGACCGCGCTCACGAGCCAAGGTGCCATGGACTGAGCTCGGCCTCTGGGGTTCGGGGCTCGGCGCTCATCGCTGATGTACGTCCGCACCATTGCTCTGGGATCGATCATCATGTCGCATCCTGGCGGCGTCAGTGCTCGCCCAGCCGTGTCACCGTGGGCGAGGCACCGGGTGCCGTCGCGGCGCCTCGAGGCGCTGGTGGTGACACTGGGGACGATCGCCGTGCTGATCGCGATCGGCCCCGCACTGGTCGCGCGGCCGACGTGTCCCAGGCCCAGCGGGGTGCCGCGTCGCCCTCGAGCCCAGCGCTGCAAGGGCCTGCCCGCAGGGAGCAGTGGTCTTCAACGACTACGGCCTGGGTGGTTGGCTGCTGTGGGCTCACCCGCGCTTGGACCCGGTGATCGATGGCCGGGCCGACGTGTACGACGTCGACTACTTCGACCGGACGATGAACGCCTACGCCGTGCCACCAGGGGTGGCAGGACACGATCCGCGAATCAGGTGCCACGGCGGCACGTCCTTCCGTCGGAGAGCCCTCTGGCCGAGGCACTGAGGACCAGCCTGGGGTGGACATCCGAGGGCGAGGACGAGGGCTTCGTGCTTCTGGTCCCGCCGAGCTGACCTGCCCACGATCACTGGGGCAGATGTGACCTATTGGTCGAATCTTCCACGGGGGTAGGCGCGAGGTCGAGGAAGGTGGCCAGCTGGGCCAGTTCGGCGTCGAGCTCGGCCTGGTCCTCGACCCCGCCACGGCCCGGCTCCCAGGTGCACCGCCGCACCCGCAGCACCCCGGCGGCCCGGTCGGCCTTGAGGTCCAGCCGTGCGACGAGGTCCTCGCCGAGCAGGAACGGCAGCACGTAGTAGCCGTGCACCCGCAGGTGCTCGGGCACGTAGATCTCGAGCCGGTAGTCGAACCCGAAGAGGGCACTCGTGCGGTCGCGCTGCCAGATCAGCGAGTCGAACGGCGAGAGCAGGGCACGCGCTCGGATGCCGCGTGGTCGCCGCGCGTCGCGGTGCAGGTAGGCGGGTCGTCGCCAACCGTCGATCGTGGCCGGCAGCAGGATGCCCTCGTCGACCAGCGCGGCGATGGCCGGTCGGGCCTGCTCGGGGCGCAACCGGAAGTAGTCGCGCAGGCACTGCTCGGTGCCGACGCCGTGGGCGCGGGCCGAGATCTCGATGAGGCGGCGGAAGCCCTCCGCCTCCGACGGGCGCAAGTCCGGGTCGAGGGCCAGCGCCCGCAGCGCCGGCGGCAGCACCCGCTCCGGCACGGCGTAGCGACGCTCGAACTGCACCGAGCGCCCGGCGCTCGACACCTCCCCCGCCCAGAAGAGCTGCTCGAGGGCGTTCTTGACCAGCGACCAGTTCCATCCCCAGTTGTCCCGCTCGCGCGGCAGGTCGTGGGCCAGGGCTGCCTCGACCTCGCGGCTGGTCATCGGCCCGCGCCGAGCGACCTCGTCCAGCACCGCCTCGACGAGGTCGGGGCGATCACGGGCGACCCGCTGCATGCCGCCCCAGGCGTCCTCCTTGGCCCGCCGCATGCGGAAGTCGAGCAGCGGCCAGGTCGACGGCGCGACGAGCGAGGCCTCGTGCGCCCAGTACTCGACGACCCGTCGAGGTGCGCGGTCGCGGGCGCCGTCGACGAGGGACCGGTCGTAGGGCCCGAGCCGCGAGAAGAACGGCAGGTAGTGGCTGCGGCTCACGACGTTGACGCTGTCGATCTGCACGACGGCGACGGTGTCGATGACCCGCTGCACGTCACGGATGCCGGGCCGCTCGGGGCGCGGGCGACCGAAGCCCTGGGCAGCCAGCGCCACCCGACGCGCGGCTCGCTGGGACAGCCGAACGCTCGTGGCCCCCTCAGTCATTCGTCGCGAGCAGGTGCTGCTGGTGCGCGTAGACGGCTGCCTCGACCCGCGAGTGCAGGTGGAGCTTCTCGAGGATGTTGCGGACGTGGTTCTTCACGGTGTTCTCGGAGATGACGAGCTGGTCGGCGATCTCGCGGTTGGGCAGCCCGCGCGCCACCAGGCGCAGTACCTCGACCTCGCGGTCGGTGAGCGGGGGCAGCGTGCGCTGCAGCGGTTCCGGGTCGCGGCTGAGCCTCGTGAACTCGGTGAGCAGCGTCGCGGCCATGCTCGGCGGGATGATCGCCTGCCCCTCGTTGACCAGCCCGATGGCTGCGAGCACCTCTTCACCGGGCACGTCCTTGAGCAGGTACCCGCTGGCGCCGGCCTTGACCGCCTCGAAGAGGTCGACCTCCTCGTCGGACATCGTGAGCATGATGATGCGCGCGTCGGGCACCGCCCAGCGGATGCGGCGACAGGCCTCGATGCCCCCGACACCCGGCATCCGCACGTCCATGAGCACGACGTCGGGGCGCACCCGGGTGCAGACGGCCAGCGCCTCGTCGCCGTTGGAGGCCTCGCCGACGACCCGGGCGGTGCCCTCGATCTCGACGACGATCTGCATGCCGCGACGGTAGGGCGCGTGGTCGTCGGCGATGACCACGCGGATCGGGGTCCCCGCGGCCACTCCCTGCACGCTGTTGCCGTTCACGCCCACTGCGTCACCCTGCACGAGGTAATGGTGGCAGGTCCGGGCGGCGTTGCCCACCACCCGGACCATTTCACCTCAGGAAGCGGCAGCCTCGACGGCTTCGGGGTCCGACGGCGCGCTGTCCTCGAGGGTGCCGTCGAGGTCGAGGTGCAGCACCCCGTAGCTCCAGCCGCGGCGCCGGTAGACCACGCTCGCGCGGTCGGTCTCCGTGTCGTGGAAGAGGTAGAAGTCGTGGCCGACGAGCTCCATCTCGCGCAGCGCATCGGCCAGGTTCATCGGCGAGGAGCGGTGGACCTTCTCGCGGACCTCGACCGGGGAGTCGCCGAACGGGCCGACGTTCGCGTCGACCTCGCTCTCCTGCGCGGCCGCTTCGGCCGGCGGCACGATGCGGGCGGTCGCCGCAGCCACCGACTCGGGGGTCCGACGACCCCGGTGGACCTGTCGCCGGTCGTGCTGGCGCCTGAGCCGTTCCATCAGCTTGTCGATCGCCACGTCGAGGGCCGCGTACTTGTCCTCTTCGCACGCCTCGGCCCGCACCACGGGCCCCTTGGCGTAACAGGTGATCTCCACCTTGTCGCAGACCTTGGCCTGCCGGCGGTTGGGCTCGTGGCTGATCAGAACCTCCACTCGACGTGTGCGGGGCTCGAGCTGGGTGATCTTCGCCAGCTTCTCCTCGATGTGCGCACGGAATCGATCGGAGACGGTCAGGTGCCGTCCGGTGACGGAAATGTCCACGTGGTCCTCCTCTTGCTGGGGGGTGTCGGTGCTCAGTGCTCTACGGCGAAACTCGGCACCACCTCCGCGCAATCGGGGCTCATGCACTGACGCTAGTCGGCAGCCCGATGGGCCACAAGGGCGGGGGTCACAGCCGTCGAGGAGTGGCGGCCACCGTGGCCGCCACGACGTGCCCGGCACCCGCCCGCCGCAGCGCCCGCGCGGCCTCCGCCAGCGTGGCGCCGGTGGTCACGACGTCGTCGACGACCACGCACGCCGATCCGCGGACCACCGGGTGCCACCGCCCCGCGACCTCGATGGCACCGGCGAGGTTGGCGGCGCGCTGCGCCCGGTCGAGGTGGGCCTGGTCGGCGACCCGTCGCGTGTGGGCCAGGGCGGGGGACGCCACCAGACCACGCCCCGGGTCGGATGCCGTGGCGAACCGCGCGAGGTCCCCCACCGGGTCGTCGCCCCGGCGCCGACGCGACGCCCGCGACGTCGGCAGTGGCACGACGAGCACCGGCTCACCTGCCGAAACCCGCTGTCGCAGCGACTGGGTCCGCCGTCACCGCGGTCGCGAGCGCAGCGGCCAGCAGACGCCCGAGGGCAGGCCGCAGGTCGCGCCGCCCCTCGTCCTTGTAGGCCGTGACGGCCAGCCGCAGCGCCCCGTCGAAGCTCGCTGCGGCCCAGCAGTCCGGCATCCCGCTCGGAGCCGGGTCGAGCCGCACGGGCGCGGGCCAGACTCCGGATGCCGTGCGCACGGCATCCGTGCAGGCGCGGCAGAGCGGTGGGCCGGGTCCGTGGCAGGAGGCACAGCGGGCCGGCAGCACGAGGTCGCCCGCGGCGCCGGCGCCGCGCACCACTCGATCCCACAGCCGCTCCCCCATGACCACCCCCGGTCAAGCATCACCCGAGAAGCCGCCTCGTGACCGACGGGGCGTCCTGGCCCTGTGGACAAGTGTCAGCCGGAGGCGACGGCGAGATCGGTCGCCGGGCCGCTGTCGACCCACTGCGACCCCGCCCGCCCGAGCAGTCGGCCGGCGGACGTGGTGACCCACAGGTCACGCTCGCCACCGGTGGACGTGATCGTCACGGCACCCGGCACGGCCGTCAGGCCCCGCACACCGCCCCCGACCGTGAGGATGATCGGCTGGAGGGTGGTGCCCTCGATGACCCCGAGGGTGGCCAGGGTGCGGTCGTCGAGCCAGGCCAGGCTCGTGGCCCGCGCCAGGGACGCGCCAAGACGCAACGGCGGGGCCAGGCTCTGCGGCTGACCGGCGCGGGAGCGGACGATGCCCGCGAGGTCGACACGCGGGTCGGTGCCGCCGACGAGCGTGGACAACACCGCGATCCGGTCACCGTCCGGGGCGACGCGCGCTTCGAGCACCCTGCGCCCGTCGAGCCACGGGGCCTCGACCGGGACGGCAGCCGCCTCGGCACCCGCGGGGTCGGCCGCGGTGCCGACGACGAACAGTCGAGGCGCCTGGGCGCCCTGCGACCCGATCGCCCCCATCCACAGGTAGCCGCGGCCGTCGTAGGACGGGCTGCCCACGGCGCCGCCGTCGAGCGGCACCTCGTAGCGGTTCGCGTCGCGCCACCGGGAGATGCCGGCGCCGCCGGGGTCGACCGCCGCCAGCTCGCTGCCGTCGGCGGACAGTGCGAGTCGGGAGAACCCGACCGGCACGCTCGGATAGGCGCGCTGGCCAGCAGGCTGGCGCGGCTCCTGTTCGCCGAGGCTGTTGGGGTCGAACACGACGACCTCGTCGCCACGGCGCACCACCGGGGCCGCGAGCGCCACGGGCGGCAGCGGGGTGAACCCGACCTCGGCGAGCGTGCCCGCGGACCCGTCGAGAGTGAGCAGGTTGACCGGGACGTCGTCCACCGAGAGCGCCACTCGCGTGACGGACGGGTCCTGCAAGAGCGTGGCGACGAACTGTGCCCAGAGGTTCTGCCGCGTCGTCTGCCCCGGTGCGAGCTTGCTGGAGATGAGGTTGACGGTCGCAACGCCGGCGTCGATCGAGACCGCGTCACCGAGCAGCCGGGCACCGTTCGGCACCGCGGTCACGGCCGCACCGGTCAGGTGCTCGGGCAACGGCAGGATCTGCGCGCGCGCGAGCCGGGTCGCCAGCCGGTCGACGGGGAACCACCGCACGTCGGGGATCAGGGCTCGCCGGCTCGTCGAGACGTAGTGCACGGCGTAGGGCCGCACGAGCCGGTTGACCTCGGTGCTCGCGATCCAGCGGCCGAAACCCTCAGGGAGCGCGGCGATCCGCCACTGGCCGTTGACGCTCTCGAGCTTGATGTCGGCGGTCACCGTGCTGCCGGGCCGGGCTGCGGTGTGGCGGCCCTCCGCGTCGACGGTGCCGGCCAGCTTGGCGGTGATCCGCACGGTCGCCGGGTCGACGAGCACGGCGGCGGGAGGCGCGGCCTCGGCGAGCAGCACGAGGGAGTCGTCGGGGTTCCACGTCTCGCTCACCCGGGTGGTGAGGAAGGCACGGGCGTTGTCGTATGCCGCGTCGCTGGCCGCGCCGGCGCGCACGAACCCGCGCACGATGCTCTCCTGGCTGGCGTCGGGGGCGGGGCCCGGGAAGGTCACCCGCAGGTCTGCGGGGCGGCCGCTGCCGACCTCGCGACCCGGCTGCACCGGCCCCTCGCGGGCGAGCCCTCCGCAGCCACCGAGGAGCAGCGCGACGAGCAGCACGAGGGCGGCGCGCAGGAGGCGGCTCATGTCTCCTCGCTCGGGCTGAGTGCCAGCGGCGACCCGTGCAGGGTCTCGCCGGCACGCTGGGGCAGGGTCAGGCGGAACCGCGACCCGACGCCGCGCTCCCCCCAGGCCTGGAGCCAGCCGTTGTGCAGGCGGGCGTCCTCGAGGGAGATCGACAGACCGAGGCCGGTGCCCCCCGTGGTGCGGGCACGAGCCGGATCGGCACGCCAGAACCGGGTGAAGACGTTGGCCGCCTCACCCGGCCGAAGACCGACGCCGTGGTCCTCGACGACGACGGCGACGGCATCCGAACCCATCGCGACGTGGATGTCGACGGGGCGGCCCTCGCCGTGCTCGATCGCGTTGACGACGAGGTTGCGCAGGATGCGCTCGACGCGGCGCTCGTCGACCTCGGCCTCGGCGGGCTCGGTGGGCAGGTGGAGGGTGACCACGCTCCCCCGGCGGTCGGCCAAGGGCCTGGTCGCCTCGACGACCCGCGCGAGCGGGCTGCGCAGGTCGACGGGCTCGACGTCCAGCGTCCGCCGCGCCGGCGTCGAAGCGGCTGATCTCGAGCAGGTCGGCCAGGAGCTCCTCGAAGCGGTCGAGCTCACCGGCGAGCAGCTCGGCCGAGCGGGCGACCGAGGGGTCGAAGCCGGTGCGCGACTCGTGGATGACGTCGACGGCCATGCGGATCGTCGTGAGCGGGGTGCGCAGCTCGTGGGAGACGTCGGAGACGAAGCGCTGCTGCACCGCCGACAACCCCTCGAGCTGGCGGATCTGCGACTGGAGGCTGTCGGCCATCGCGTTGAAGGAGTTCGCGAGGAGGGCGAGGTCGTCCTCGCCGCGCGACGGCATCCGTTCGTTGAGCTTGCCGGCCGACAGTCGCTGGGCGACCACGCTGGCGCGACGCACGGGGGCGACGACCTGGCGCGTCACGACCCAGGCGACGGCGCCGACGAGCAGGGTCAGGGTGAGGCCGGCGATCGCGAACGCGTTGGTGATGAGGTCCATCGTCGCGACCTCCTGCCCCAGGGGGTACATGAAGTACAGGTCGTAGGCGCCGGCGTTGGGCACCTCGACGACGCTGCCGATGATGACCGCCGGCAGGTCCTGGCCACCGACGGTGACCTCGCTCATCTGGGTCTGCTGACGCCCCGGGTTGGCCGCGACGGCCGCCTGGAGCTCGGGGCTCACCTCGGAGAGGTCGAGGGCTCCGCTGCGCAGGGTCGCGAGCACGATGTCGCTGTCGTTGCCGGCGGAGCGGCTCATGACGACGTAGCGGCTGGGGTCGGAGCCGGGGGCGGCCAGGATGCGCGTCATGATGTCGCGCGCCGCCTGGTCGAGGTCGTCGACGGAGGTCGAGGTCGAGTTGTCCCACGTCGTCTGGGCCTGCGCGGTCAGGGCGAGCGCCTCGGACTGCGAGATGACGACCTTGTCGCCCTCGAGGCCGCGGGCGATCTGCTGGTAGAGCACGCCGCCGAGCGCGGAGACGACGAGCAGGCCGAGGAGCATCGTCGTCGTGACGACCCTCAGCTGCAGGGACTGCCTCCACCGTCGGCGGAGGTGGGCGAGCGCGTCGCGCATAGCGCTCAGGCCTGGCCCGCCTTGTACCCGACGCCGCGCACCGTGACGACGATCTCGGGCCGCTCGGGGTCGTGCTCGATCTTCGACCGCAGGCGCTGGACGTGGACGTTGACCAGGCGGGTGTCGCCGGCGTGCCGGTAGCCCCAGACCTGCTCGAGCAGCACCTCGCGGGTGAAGACCTGCCAGGGCTTGCGGGCGAGGGCGACGAGGAGGTCGAACTCGAGCGGGGTGAGGGAGAGCCGCTCGTCGCCGCGGGTCACCGAGTGGCCGGCGACGTCGATGGCGAGGTCGCCGATGGTGAGGCGCTCGGGCTCGGGCTCGTTGCCGCTGCGCAGCCGGGCCCGCACCCGGGCGATGAGCTCTTGCGGCTTGAAGGGCTTCACGACGTAGTCGTCGGCGCCGGACTCCAGCCCGACGACGACGTCGACGGTGTCGGTGCGTGCGGTGAGCATGACGATCGGCACGCCGGACTCGGCGCGGATCTGGCGGCACACCTCGAGGCCGTCGATGCCGGGCAGCATGACGTCGAGCAGGACGAGGTCGGGGCGGTGTTCGCGGAACGCACCGATCGCGGACGGGCCGTCGGCGACGTGGTTGACCTCGAGGCCTTCGTTGCGCAGGACGATGCCGAGCATCTCCGCCAGCGCCAGGTCGTCATCGACGACGAGCACACGACCTTTCACGTCGTCGGTTCCTTTCCGGGGGGCACAGCGATGAGCCAGTCTCGCACAGCAGGCTGGGAGTTCCCTGCATGCAAACCCGCCGGTCAGGCCCCCGGAGGCGCCCCCACGACTACCCTGCTGAGGTGACCCGACTGCGCTGGCTCCGATGGCTCGACGCCTCGGTCGTCATCCGCATGACCTTCGTGGCGCTCGCCGCCTTCGTCGCGGTGGAGAGCGACGAACTCACGGTTCCTCGACGTGCTCCCGTGGTTGCTCCTCGTCGCCGTGCCCGACCTCGTGATCGACACCCTCGACCGGATGCCGGTCGCGCGCCGGGGCGGCGTCGACAACCTCGTCGTGGGTCTCCTCGCGACGTCCGCCGCCGCTGCGGGGGCGGCCTACGCGCTCGAGCACACGGCTGCGGCGCTGCTGATCCTCGTACCCGCCTACCACGCCGGCACGCGCTTCGGGCGCTTCGGCTTCCTCCTCACGTCCGCCACGGGCGGGATCGCCTACCTCCTGACCGTCGCGGTCAGCGACGCCGAGGAGGGGATCGCCCCGACGATGCTCCTCTGGCTCGCGGCGGCGTCGATGCTCGGCCTGCTCGGCGCGTGGAACCAGCGGCTGGCTGCCGATCAGGCGAGCGAGGAGTCGGACCCGGCCGCCCGCGAGGCCATCGAGCTCATCGCCCGGCTCCAGGACCTCTCCGGGCAGATGTCGACCGGCCTCGACGCGCTCGCGAGCGCCACCCTGGCCCTCGACCTGCTCGCGGCCGACGTGCCGTCGACGCGCAGCGCCGTGCTCGTGACGGCCGGACTCGCGCCACCTCGTGCCCGTGGCGCTGCGAGGGTCGACGCGCGCGCCGTGGGCCGTCTCGGACGAGATCAGCCAGGGTGCTGTCGGTCGGCTCGGCGAGGTTCGCCCCGACGGAGGTGACCTTCACCGACGACCTCGGCGAGCGCCGGGCCCTCGTCGTGCCCTGTGCCCTCGGCAACGGGTCGACGACGGTGCTGGTGGCGGAGCGGGCGGCATCCCAGCCGTTCAGCGCGCAGGAGCGACGTGTCGCCGGTGAGGTCACCCGCCGTGTCGCCCCCACCATCCAGGCCGGGCTGCTCTTCGGTGAGCTGCGCCAGGTGGCGAGCATCGAGGAGCGCGACCGCATCGCCCGTGACATCCACGACGGCATCGCCCAGGAGCTCGCCGCGCTCGGCTACGGGGTCGATGCCCTGCGGGCGAAGGCCGGCCCCCCCGGGGTTCCCCTGCGCGACAGCCTCGACACGTTCCGGGTGCAGCTGAGCGGGGTCATGGCCGACCTGCGCCTGAACATCACCGACCTGAGGGTCGCCGAACGGCCGGGCGGCGGGCTCGGCGCCGTGCTCGGCGCCGCCGTGCAGAGCTTCGGCAGCGTCACGGGCATGCGCACGACGGTGACGGTCAGCGAGCGCCAGCGACGCCTGGACCCCCGCATCGAGATCCTCGTCCACCGACTCGTCATGGACGTGCTCGCCGACGCGCAGGCCAGCGGCGCCCGCAACGCGTGGGTGACGCTCACGGCATCCGTCATCGGGCCGGTGAGCGTGGTGGTGGAGCACGACGGGGACCCCCGGGTGGCCCGCCAGAAGTACGCGAAACCCGAGGTCGAGGGCGTCGACGCAGTTCTCACGGTGGGCTCGGACACCCCGGGCCGCCTGACGGTTACCCTGAGGGTCGAGGAGTCGGCCCCAGTGGTGGGCGGGGCTCGACGACAGACCTGAGGGAGGGTGGACCCGTGATGCTCAAGGTCCTGCTCGTCGACGACCACGCGGTCGTGCGCGAGGGGGTGGCCGCGATGCTGGGCGCCCAGGACGACATGGAGGTCGTGGGGCAGGCGGGGTCGCTCGCGGAGGGTCAGTCGCTGCTCGACCGGGCGCTCGCCGCCGGCCGGCGAACGGGCGCCTCGTGGCGATCATCGACGTCACGATGCCCGACGGCAGCGGCCTGTCGCTCGTGCGGTCGGCGCGGGAGCGGTCGAAGGACATCGGGCTCGTCGTGCTGACGATGCTCAGCGACGACTCGAGCCTGCTCGAGGCGCTGGATGCCGGTGCCTCGGCGCTCGTGCGCAAGAGCTCACCGTCGGAGCAGGTGATCTCGGCGGTGCGCCGGGCCGCCGAGATGCCGCTGGAGTTCTCGGCGAGCGGGCTGGCGGAGGCGATGCGGCGGCGCAGCGAGGCACCGCAGATGACGCTGACCGCGCGCGAGAGCGAGGTGCTCAAGCTGCTCGTCGAGGGTGCGTCGGTGGCCCAGGTCGGCAGGGCGCTGTTCATGAGCCCGTCGACCGTGAAGACCCACATCGGGAAGATCTACGAGAAGCTCGGGGCGCACAACCGGGCGAGCGCGGTCATCGCCGCCGTGCGGCTCGGCCTCGTCGCCGACGGGCCGCCCGGGACCTGAGCGACGGCCGCAGAGTTCGCCGGCGCTGCCGTCAGAGCTGGTCGAAGAGCTCGACGATGCGGATGGCACCCGGCCCGATGATGACGATGAACAGCGGCCGGGAAGATGCACAGCAGCAGCGGGAAGAGGATCTTCACCGTGACCTTCTGGGCCTGCTCCTCCGCGCGCTGACGGCGGGCGATGCGCATCTCCTTGGTCTGCTCGCGCAGCACCGCGGCGATCGGCAGGCCCATCCGGTCGGCCTGCACGAGCGCGCTGACGAAGGTCTTGACCTCGGGCGCCGTGGTGCGCTCGCCGAGCGAGGCGAAGGCATCGGCCCGGCTCTTGCCGATCTGGATCTCGGAGAGCACCCGGGCGAACTCGCCACCGATGGGGCCGGTGACGGTGCGCGCGACCTGGAGGATGGCGGCGTCGAAGCCCTGGCCGGCCTCGACGCAGACGGTGAGCATGTCGAGCGCGTCGGCCAGACCCCGGCGCATCTCCTGCTGTCGCTTCAGCCCTGCGTTGTAGACCAGCAGGTCGGGGAGGAAGAAACCAGAGGCCGCGAACAGAGCGGCCATGAGGAACCCGAGGAAGGTCAGGCCGAAGAGCACGAGCCCGAGCACGACCCCGAAGACGAGCCCGATGCCCTTGAGCCCCATGATCCGCTCGACGGTCCACGTCGCGGGGTTGCCGGCCTTGTCGAGGGACCGGGCGATGCGGTCGCCGGTGCCGCTGGGTGACAGGCGGTTGGCGAGCCGCGTGAGGCGCGACGAGGAGCGGGTCGAGGAGCCGGTCGCGGGCCGCCAGCTCGTTCTTGGCCACCGTGCTGCGCGCCGGCCGGTAGTTGATGAGCTCGAGCGAGCGAGCCACCCCCGTGGTCTTCTCGGCCCCCAAGGTGGTGGCCAGCACGGCGACGACGACCGCCACGACGAACAGCGAGATACCGACCCACAGGAGCCATCGCTCACACCTCGATCTGCACGACTTTGCGCATCCAGAAGATGCCGATGATCATGGCGATGATGCCGGCGATGCGACATCAGGATGCCGAGCAGCGTGGTCCACAGCAGGCTCACGTACTCGTAGTTGGTCCACGTCGTCCACAGCAGCAGGACGATGGGAAGGGCGATGAGGATGTAGGCGGAGAAGCGCCCCTCGGCGGACAGCGCCCGGACGTGCCGCCGCAGCCCCTCGCGCTCGCGCAGGGTCGCCGCCGTCGTGCGCAGCGTCTCGGCGAGGTTGCCACCGACCTCGCGCTGGATGCGGATCGCCATGGTCGCCCAGCGCATGTTCTCGCGAGTCCATCCGGTCGGCCATGTGCTCGAGCGCGTCGGAGACGTCGGCGCCGATCCGGGTCTCGGCCAGCGCCCGCGAGAACTCCTTGGCCGCCGGCTCGGGGGCGTCCTTGGCCACGGCATCCAGGGCCTGGAGGAGGCTGAAGCCGCTGGCGAGGCTGGTCGCGACGAGCATCAGCACGTCGGGGAGCACGAACTCGAAGGCCCGGGCCCGCTTGCGAGCGAGGTGGCGCAGGATCATGGCCGGCAGCAACGAGGCCGGCGACGACTCCCACGACGAGGCCGAGGATCCACGACCGTCCCCCGAGCAGGAGGAGGCCCACGGCGGCGCCCGACGATCACGGCGAGGATGCGCAGGACGAACCACTCCCCCGCACGCCACGGGAGGTCGGCGCGGTCGAGCAGGCGCATCGTCTTCGTCGTCGACTCCCGCCCCTCCATGACCCGGTCGCCCATCTGGATCAGCTGCTCGCTGAGCGCGCTCGGCGAGGCCTGCTTGCGCGGCGTCGGCCGCAACGAGCCCAGCCCGTACTGGTCGATCGTGGCGACCCGCTCCTTGCGCTTGGACCGGAAGACCGGGGAGAGGATCGCCGCCACGAGGAGGAAGACCCCGAGGAACAGGGCGAGGATGGCGAGCGGGAGCATGACCTTGCCGGAGATCGCCCAGCCGCGACTCCTCCTGGCCGCCCGAGCCGGCACCGGGAGCGACGACGGCCGATCGGAGGTGCGGCGTGGGCGGCAGGGTGGGCGCGCTCGAGCCGAGGTCGACGTTCGAGCGGGCGGTGAAGGCCTGGCCACTGGCCGTGCCCGTGACGACGAGCTCCTGCACCCCGGTCAGCCCGGCGGGTCGGGCGATCGACAGGGCCACCTGGGACTCCAGGGCGCGGGCGGCGGCGTCGAAGGCCTGGGCGACGGCCGCGCGGTCCTCGGCGGGCACGACACTGCCGCCACCGGCCTCCGCGAAGCTCTGCAAGCACGCGGTTGTTCGACTCCGGGCTCTTGAACGCCACGACCTCGGCGCGCACCTTGGCCTTGGTCACGGCGGACAGGGCCGCGGCCCTGGCCTTGCGCTCGGCGGCCGCACCGCCCGCGATCTTCGCCACGGTGTCACCGCCGTCGCTCAGCAGGACGATGCTGCGCTCGCCCTCGGTCCCGAGCCCGACCACGGCCTTCGTCACCCCGGCGTACAGGGCGGTCTCGCCCCGCGCGACGAAGCTGCGCGACCTCCTCGCGCACCGCGTCGTGGTCGGTCGTCGGCTTGACGTCGACACCGGCGGTGTTGGCGAACGACACGACTCCGACCTTGACGTCCTTCGGCACTCCGTCGAGGAACTCGTCCACGGCCGCGCGCATGGTCGCCATGCCCGACGGTCCCCATCGACCCGCTCGTGTCGATGACGAGCATCGTCGATCGCGGGCGCTCGGCCCCCGGGGTGACGGTGACGGCGACCGTCTCGCCGCCGAGGGTTCCCTGTGACGGATGCCGGGTCCACGACGAGCTCGTCGTCGCCGCGGACGATGAGCGTCGCCCTCGACCGTCGCGTCGCCCGGACCGCAGGTCGCTCAGCGAGGCGTCGACCGCCGCCGCAGCCCAGCGCCGACGCGCCGCCGAGCAGCGAGCGCGAGCGCGGCGAGCACCGCGACGAGGCGCCGACCGGCATCCGAGCGACGCCGGCGGTGCGCGAGGAGGCACGTGGGACATCGCGGTCACCGGGCCCCGAACGTGAACATCGACGGGTGCAGGTCGATGCCGAGGTCCGAGAGGTCCTGGGTGAAGTGCGGGCGCAGGCCGGTGCTCACGAGCTGGCCACGGAAGCGGCCGGTCTCGTCGCGGCCGGCCGCGAAGTCGAAGGTGAACAGGTCCTGGAGGGTGATGACCTCACCCTCCATGCCGATGACCTCGGTGATCGCGACGATGCGGCGTGAGCCGTCCTTGAGCCGGGCCTGCTGGATGATGAGGTCGAGGGCGCCGGCGACCTGCTCACGGATGGCGCGGACGGGCAGGTCGATGCCCGCCATGAGCACCATGGTCTCCAGGCGGGACAGCGAGTCGCGCGGGCTGTTGGCGTGAACGGTGGTGATCGACCCGTCGTGGCCGGTGTTCATGGCCTGGAGCATGTCGAGCGCCGCGCCGTCGCGGACCTCGCCGACGACGATGCGGTCGGGGCGCATGCGCAGGGCGTTGCGGACGAGGTCGCGGATGGAGATCGAGCCACGCCCCTCGATGTTCGCCGGGCGCGACTCCAGCCGCAGCACGTGGTCCTGGTGCAGCTGGAGCTCGGCGGCATCCTCGATGGTGACGATCCGCTCGTCCTCCGGGAGGTAGGACGAGATGACGTTGAGCGTGGTCGTCTTCCCCGAGCCGGTGCCGCCGGAGATGATGATGTTGCGACGCCCGACGACGCAGGCCTTGATGAAGTCCCTGACGGGGACGGTCAGGGTGCCGAAGGCGATGAGGTCGGCGTCGGTGAACGGGTCGGCCGAGAACTTGCGGATGGTCAGCGCGGCCCCGTCGAGCGCCACCGGCGAGATGACGGCGTTGACACGCGAGCCGTCAGGCAGGCGAGCGTCGACGAGCGGGCTGGCCTCGTCGATCCGGCGACCGACCCGGCCCACGATCTTGTCGATGACCCGCCGGAGGTGGGCCTCGTTGGTGAAGTGGGTGTCGATCGGGTAGATCTTCCCGGCGCGCTCGACGTAGATCGAGTCGGCGCCGTTGACCATGATCTCGGTGATCTCCGGGTCGCGCAGCAGCGGCTCGAGCGGGCCGTGCCCGAGGATCTCGTCGGAGACCTCCTGGGCGATCTTCGTGCGGTCGGACTGCGAGAGCGCCGTCTGCTCGGCGTCGATCGTCTCCTGCAGGGTGGCACGCACCTGCGCCGCGAGCTCGGACTCGGGCAGGTGCGGGTCGTACAGGCGCGGGCCGAGGCTCTCGATGAGCGCCTGGTGGACGCGGCCCTTGACGCCCGCGAACGGGTCGTTGGCGCGGCCCCGCCTGGACTGCGACTGGTGGCCGCCACCCACGGTGGGCGCGGCGGGTGACTGACCGCGGCGGACGCTGTCGAGCCGGTCGGCGAGACTCATCGACGCCCCCTGAACAAGCTCTTGCGCTGGGTGGACGCCTCGACGTCCTCCCCGAAGCGCGCCCTGATGTGGACATCCGCGAGCTCGCGGATGGCGATGCTCACCGGGCCCCGCGGGTCGTCGAGCAGCACGGGGATGCCCCGGTTGACGGAGGCCGGGACGGTGAGCGAGTTCGGGATGCTGATGGCGATCGGCGTCTTGATCGCCGAGACGACGTCGTCAGCACGCAGGCCGACCTTGGTGTCGGCCCGGTTGAGCACGATGATCCGGGCGTCCTTGGGGCTGCCGAGGATGTCGAGCGTGTCGATGGCGACCCGGAGGTTCTTCACCGCCGGGATGTCGAGGGTGGCGATGAGGATCAGCGCGGAGCTGAGGTCGCAGGCGGCCAGGACGTGCTCGGTGAACGACGGCGGGGTGTCGACGACGATGTAGTCGTAGTGCTGCCGAGCCACCTTGAGCAGCTCGGTGACGACGTTGACGGGGATGCGGTCGGCGTCGCTCGGGTCGTTGGGGGCGCAGATGACGTCGAGCCCGCTGGCCTCGTGCTTGGTCACCAGGGACGCCAGCCCCTGCTCGTCGAGGTGACCGCTCATGGCGACGGCGTCGAAGACGGACACCGTGGGGATGAGCTGCATGCTGATGGCGACGTCACCGAAGGCGAGGTCGAAGTCGAGCAGCAGCGTCTTGTGGGTGCTCGCGAGGTGGGTCGCGACATTGGTCGACAACGTGGTCTTGCCCACGCCGCCCTTGGCCGAGAAGACCGTGATGATGTGGCCGTCGCGCCCGGCACCGCCGCCGCCCTGGCGTCCGAGGATGCGCGAGGTGAGCTCGCGGCTGCGCCGCAGCGCGTCGGCGAGCGCGGAGTGGTCGTCGGCCGTGATGACCTCGCGCACCCCGCTGCGCAGGGCCTGGCTGAGGGTGGTGACGTCGACCCGGTGGCGCAGGAGGATGACCCCGAGCTCAGGGCGGTCGAGGCGGGCGGCCTCGGAGAGCTCGCACGCCGGGTCGAGGAGCACATCCGGCCCGATGACGACCTGCTCGACGTTGCGGTTGTCGTGGAGCACGCGGGCGACCATGGCCGCCGACTCCAGCGACTGGGTGTCCCCACCCAGGGCGAAGCGGTAGCGCTCGATCGCCTCGGGGTCCGCGTCCCAGAGGATGTTCACCGGACGACCCTGGAAGATCGTCTCGTCGGTGACGGAGAGGTCGGGGTTGACCGTGACCTCGGCGCCGCGCAGGCCGGCGTACAGCGTGTAGTTGTTGATGCCGTGGACGAGTTCGGCGGCCTGCTCCGGGGTCACGGCCAGGGTGACGAGGAAGGCCGCGGTCGCCGGCGGGGGCACCTCGCCCTCCTGGGGGGTGGTGGGCTGGGTCTGGGTGAGCACGTCGCTGCCCATGGCGATGACCTGGAGGTTGTCGAGCAGCACCGAGGTCGCCTGGGCGCCTTCGGCTGCCTCGGCCGGCGCGCCTCCTCCTCGTCGTCGCCGTCGTGGCGGCCGGCGGCGGGCAGGGTGTGCGTGGCGAAGATCGTGAGGTAGCTGCCGGCCGTCACGAAGTTGCCGACGCGAGCGGGGTCGCTGAGGGCCAGCGACACGGCCAGCTGGCCGGCTGGCACCTGGATGAGCTTGGTCCCCGACCGGGGTCTCACCGAAGGATGCCGCCAGGACGTACTGCCCCGGCGGGATGTCGGTGAGGGCCAGCAGCGCGCTGTTGGAGGCGTCGACCGTGGTGAGCGCTCCCGCCGGGACGGCGCTCGCGGCGGTCTGCGTCTGGATGATCTGCTCGAGACGGATGGCCTCCTTGAGGGAGGTGCCGGCCGGCACGGGCAGGGCCGTGACGTACACGGTGGTCGGGCTGGCGGCCGCGACGGCTCGCTCGTCGGCGCCCCGCGCGTAGAACAACACGAGGAGGGCGCCGATCAGCGCGATCACGGTGGCGGCGAGGATGGCAAGGATGCGGCGACCCACAGTCAGTCAGCCCTTCGTCAAGTCGGTAGCGGTCAAGGTTTGGAGCTGGCTGTGGTCTCTAGCCGGCGGGCACGACGGCGTACGTTCCGAAGAAGCCTCCGCCGGACGGCGGGCCGCTGATCGACGTGGCGTTCAGTGAGTCCGTGGTGAACCAACCCGAGATGCAGCTGGCGCTGTTGTCACACGGATTGGCGTTGTTCGGCAGGGTGTTCGGCGCTGGCATCGTGGTGTTCGGGTTGATGCTGTTCACGCTGTTGGCGATGCTTCCCGTGGTCGTGATGCTGTAGCCCGGAGAGGTAGAAGGCGGCGTACCCGACGCGGTGGTACCACGCGTTGGAGCCGTTGCCGGTGTTGCACGGGTCGCCCCCCACCCCGAGGATCGGGTGGCGGGCCACGCAGCGTGTCGAGGGTGCAGTCGAAGACCGGCACCGAGACCACCTTGCCGATGTAGAGTCTCGAGGTTGCAGGACGTGTTGTTTCCCGGCTGGGTGTGCATCCAGGAGAACGGGTACTCCCGGGCCTTGCACGGGTTCCCGGCCTCGTCTCGAGGACCCGAAGCCACCGGGAAGTGCGTGACCCTGCCAGTTCGGGCACGGGCTCGGGGGTGTCTGCCCACCGGGCGGGTTCTGCACCAGCAGAACGACTTCACCCCCGGGATTCGCTGTGGGGGCTGGGGGCGCACCGGTCGGCCATGCCGGCTGGCCCGTCCCCCCGTAGCCGTAGTCCGGGCTGGTGGCTCCGTTGTACAACGGGTGGAGTCACGTAGGCCCCACCCCCCCCCCGGTGGTCCCACCGGTCGCCCGCTGCCACTCGCACGCGCTGACGTGAGGGGCAGCTCGCCGCTGCCGCTCCCCGGCGACCCGACGGCGGCTCGGGAGCAGGCCTGCACGGTGGACGTCGCCGAGTCAGACCCCCCGGAGATCCCGGCGAACCAGTTCCTGACCACCCCGCCGCTCGTGCGACAACGACTGCGTGCGCACCTCCACGTAGGGCAGACCCGACATGGCCGCCATGGCCGGCGGCAGCGCTGGGCACTGCGTGAGCGAGGTGTTCGCCGGCGCGGGACACGCCGGAAGCCCTGAGGATGGCAGGTTGACAGCGCACTTGGAGAGCACCGTGCTCAGGCCGTCCTTGGAGTTGGCATTCGCGTACGCCTCCAGCTGACCCGCCGAAGTGCAGTTGGTGTCCTTGCCGCACTCTTGAGCAAGCGACAGCGCCGCGGCGTCGGCAGCATTCTGCAGCTGTCGGCGCTCCCACAGCAGCCCACCCACATCCACCGAGATCGTCAAGAATCCGAAGACAAGCCCCATGCTCAGGAGCACGGCGATGATCGTGCCCACGGCTCCGCGTTCGTTGCGTTGCGAACTCATCCGCCACACCTCATCCGTGCTTGGGCACTGGGGTCAGGGTCCGTGACCGGCAACGGGAAGATGAAGGCGAACCCGGTCACCGTCACGGTCGTGCCCGCGAAGTCGGTCACGATGGGGTTGCTCGGGCAGTTCGCGGTGAAGGTGACGGTGTCGCGACGGAGCGGGTGCGCATCGGGACGATGATCACGCCGTTGCCGAGGCGTCGACCGCAGGTCGTCGCGGAGCAGGCCACGACGCTCGACCGGCTCTCTGAGGGCCGGTTCACCCTCGGACTGGGTCTCGGCGTCGACAGCTACGGAGAGTTCACCGCGTTCGGCGAGCCGATGACGGACGACCGTCTCCGTGCGGCCGCGTCGATCGCGGCATCGAGCTGCTCCTCCCGGCACTCGCAGGGAAGCCTGTCCCGCAGGCCGGGGGACGATGGACGACCCGGCGTGGCGTGCAGGAGCCGAGGCTCCCGATCTGGCTGCCGGGCGCCACGACAAGCGTGCCGGGCCGCTCCGTGCGACCCGGCACGGGCTCGAAGGCGTCGCGCCCGTCGGCGCCGAGCAGTGGCAGGCCGACGATGTCACGCGTGCTCGAAGCCGTGGGCGGGCCCGATGCGCACCCGCGTGCTTCGACCTCGTGCTCGTCGGCGGTGAGCACCCCGACCCACAGGCGCTCGCCGCTGCAGGGGCGACGTGGGCCATGCCGGAGATCGAACCCGAATGGTCGATCGACGACGCCCGAGCACTGGCCTGGAACGGTCCTCCCACCGAGGGCTGAGAGGGCCATCGTGTAGCCTGATCCCGTGTTCGAACGCCTGGCCGACCTCGAGGCCGAGCTGGAGAAGCTCGAGTCGCAGCTGGCCGAGCTCTACGCGTCCGGTGACCAGACCGCGGCCGCGCGACGCCGGGCCGCCGGCATCGCCGAGCTGCAGGCCGGTCGTCGAGGCGTACCGCGAGTACCGGCCGCCGAGGCCGACCTCGCCGAGGCCACGCGAGATGCTCGCGGCCGAGACCGACGCCGAGATGCAGCGACTACCTCCGGGCCGAGGTCGACGAGAAGGAGCGCCGGCGCGCCGAGCTCGAGGCGCGAGCTCAAGGAGCTGCTCGTCCCGAAGGACCCGAACGACGGCAAGAACGTGATCGTCGAGATCCGCGGCGCCGAGGGCGGCGAGGAGGCGAACATCTGGGCCGGCGACCTCTACCGGATGTACGAGCACTACGCCGAGCGGCACCGCTGGAAGATCGAGCTGCTCGTCGAGCCAGCCGTCGGACATGGGCGGCTTCCGCGAGGTCACGTTCGTGGTGCAAGGGCGAAGGACGCGTGGTCGCGCCTCAAGCACGAGGCCGGGCCGCACCGCGTGCAGCGGGTGCCGGTGACCGAGAGCCAGGGCCGCGTGCACACCAGCGCGGCGACGGTCGCGGTGCTGCCCGAGGCCGAGGAGGTCGACGTCGACGATCGACCCCAACGACCTCGAGATCGACGTGTACCGCTCGACCGGGCCCGGGCGGGCAGTCGGTGAACACGACCGACTCCGCGGTGCGGATCACGCACAAGCCGACCGGGCTCGTCGTCACCTGCCAGGACGAGAAGAGCCAGCTCCAGAACAAGGACAAGGCGATGCGGATCCTGCGGTCGCGGCTGCTGCAGGTCGAGCAGGAGCGCCAGGCCGCCGGAGCGTCGCCGACGCGCGGCGCAGCCAGGTGGGCGGCGGCGGCCGCTCCGAGAAGATCCGCACCTACAACTACAAGGAGAACCGGGTCACCGACCACCGCATCGGGCTCACCGCTGCACAACCTCGACGCAGGTGCTCGCCGGGCGACCTCGACGAGATCGTCGACGCGCTCATGGCCGACGAGCGGCGCCGCCAGCTCGAGGACGGGGCCTGACGCCGAGCGCGCGACGACCTGGGCCGACGCTGCGCGACGCGGCCGAGCGAGCGGCTCGCGACGGCGCGGCGTCGAGCGACCCGGCGATCGAGGCGCGCTGGATGCTCGAGGAGGTCGTCGGGCTCGACGCGGCCGAGCAGGTCGCTCGAGGCCGACGCGGCCGGCGACCGGCGCGCGCGCCGCGCACGCTCGACGACGCTGCGTCGACCGGCGCGTCGCGCGGCGAGCCGCTGCAGTACGTGCTCGGCTCGTGGAGCTTCTGCGGCCTCGACCTGCTCGTCGACCGGCGGGTGCTGATCCCGCGGCCCGAGACCGAGGTCGTCGCGCAGGTCGCGATCGCGGAGGTCGGCGCGGCTCGGCGAGCGGGTCGGGCAGGCCGACCCGTGGGCCGGCGCGATCACCGCCTACGCGGTCGCCGACCTCGGGACCGGCTCCGGCGCGCTCGCGCTCGCGCTCGGCGTCCGCGCTGCCCGACGCCGAGGTGTGGGCGACCGACGTCGAGCGACGACGCGCTCGCCGTCGCGCGCGCGAACGTCGCCGGCGTCGGGCACGCCGGCGCGCGGGTCCGGCTCGCGCCGGGCTCGTGGTTCGACGCGCTGCCCGACGAGCTGCGCGGCCGGCTGCTCGCTCGTCGTGGCGAACCCGCCGTACATCGCCGAGCCGACGAGCTCGCCGACCTGCCCGGCCGAGGTCGCGCGACTGGGAGCCGGCCGGCGCGCTGGTCAGCGGGCCCGACCGGGCTCGAGGCGATCGAGGCGATCGTCGCCGAGGCGCCCGAGTGGCTCGACCCGGCGGGCACGCTCGTGCTCGAGCTCGCGCCCGCACCAGGCCGAGCCGCGGCACGCGACCTGGCCCGGCGGCCGGGTTCGCCGACGGTCGAGGTGCGCCACGACCTCGCCGGCCGCGACCGCGTGCTCGTCGCCCGCCGCCGGCCGACCGGTACTGGCGTAGATTGCGCGGCATGGCCGACGAGCTCGACGTCGACGCGATGCTCGCCCGGTTCCGCGATCGTGCCGCACGCGGTGAAGGACCGGCCGCATGCCGCCGGTCGCCGGGCCCCGAGCGCGAGCGGTTCCTGCGAGCAGGCCGCAGCTCGACTTCCAGGACTACGCGATCGTCGGCGACGCGACCTGGACGTTCGAGGACGGCATCCTCACGCTGCGCGTCGACCTGACCGGCTGAGCGTGGCGACCCGTGGACTTCCTGACCCAGGCCGACCTCACCGGCCGGATCCGCGGTCTGGCGATCATGCTCGACGACAAGATCACCATCGAGCAGTCGCGCGCCGCGCGACGAGCTGATCGACGACGACGAGTTCGGCCCGCGCTCGAGCAGCTCGCCGGCGATCCTGCGCCGACGGCGGACCGAGTCGCTGCCCGACGACCTGCGCACCGACTTCGACCGGCTCTCGACCCAGGTCGGGAACCACGACCGCGGTGATGGAGCTGCTCGAGCCGCCTGCCCGATCGGAGCCGACCGGCCGTCAGCGCGTTCAGTCGATGCGTTCGTTGCGGGTCGAGGCGTTGGAGGAACGCGCGGTCGACCGCGACCCACACCGTCTTCGAGAACGGGTAGAAGACGATCGGCCCGAAGCACCGCGATCGGGACGAGCACGATGAGCAGCGGCGACCACCGGGACGTCGGGGATCGTCGCGACGAGCAGCGCGACGAACACGACCGCGAACAGCCCGCCGACCGCCATGATGTTGATCGCGAGCGCGCCGGCCCAGTAGCCCGTGCTCGCGCTCGAAGTGCAGCCCGCAGCGCGGGCAGTCGGGCACCATCGTGAAGTAGTGGCGGAACAGGTGGCCCGACCCGCAGCGCGCGCACCGCCGCGTGAAGCCCCACCAGAGGATCTCGGCGCGGCTCGGCGCGGTGGCTCGATCACGATGCGGTCAACATAGCGGCCGACGCTAGCCCCGACCCGATCGCCGGAGGCATCCGCATGACCGACGCTCGACCTCGCCACCGTCGATCACCTGCTGACCACCACGCGCGCGGTGCGCAAGCGCCTCGACCTCGACCGACCGGTCGAGCCCGAGGTGATCGAGGAGTGCCTGCGGCTCGCGATCCAGGCGCCGACCGGCGGCAACTCGCAGGGCTGGCGCTGGATCGTCGTCACCGACGCCGGACAAGCGCGCCGCGCTCGCCGAGCTCTACCGCGAGATCTGGGACCCGTACATCGCGGCGAGCCGCGCGGCCGGCGCCGACGCCGACGCGCAGCAGCAGCGGGTGCATCGACTCGGCGAGCTACCTCGCGGAGCACCTCCACGAGGTGCCGGTGCACGTCATCCCGTGCATCTACGGCGCGACCTCGGGGGCAGCCGAGCTGGTCGACGCGGCCGGCGTGTTCGGCTCGATCCTCCCCGCGGTGTGGAGCTTCCAGCTCGCGCTGCGCAGCCGCGGGCTCGGCTCGGCGTTCACGACGCTGCACCTGCCGCACGCGCGACGAGGCCGCCGAGCTGCTCGGCATCCCCGACGGCGTGCATCCAGACCGCGCTCGATCCCGGTCGCGTACTTCACCGGCGACGACTTCAAGCCCGCGAAGCGGCGGCCGGTCGAGGAGATCACCTACTGGAACGGCTGGAAGCAGCCCGACGCGGCTGACGCGGGCTCACGACGAGCGACGTTGCGTGCCGCCGTCGTCGCGGAGCGCGACCGTGCGTGCCCTCCCACGGCTCGTCGCACATCGACGCGCATCGCGTCCGGCGTCGCGTGCGAGTTCGCGAGCGCGCGGCGGCCGTCGCGCGAGTCAGCGCGGTGAGGATCGCCGATGCGTCGGCGTCGCCGTCGCGCTCGAACGACGACCGACGTCGCTTCGACGGTCGCCGTCGCCGTCGACGTCAGCCCGGCGGGCTCGCGGCGCGGGCAGCGCGTCGACCGCGCGCCTGCGTCGCCGCCGGGTCGACCGCGACGGAACCCGTCGGCGGGCGGCGTCGGTCGAGTAGAGCCCGACCGAGTGCTTGGTCGACGTACCAGCCGAGCGCGGTCACGAGCGCCGACCGAGCCCGGGTCGCTGCCGGCACGCGTCGACCATCGCCGCGATCGAGTGGGTCGAGTAGTTGTTGCCCGGCCCGCCGGCGAAGCCGAGCCCGCCGGTGACGCGTGAGCGGGCGGGCGTCGCCGCCGGCCGGGCCGGCGAGCCCGAGCGACGCGCATCGCGATCTGCACCGCGGCCGGGAAGCACGAGTAGAGGTCGAAGCGGGCGACGTCGTCGAGGCCGATGCCCCGCGGCGCCGAGCGCGGCGCGCCCGGCGATCGCCGATCGCCGGCGACGTCGGCGAGCGACGCCCGCTCGGTGAAGAAGTAGTGGTCGTGCGCGTCGGCGCCGGCGAGCGGGAACACCAGCCGGTCGTCGGGCACGCCCGCGGCCGCGCGCCGCCTCGTACGAGCAGAGCAGCAGCGCCGCGGCCTGGTCGACGTCGATGTTGGCGCACATCCGCTTCGTGTACGGGAAGGTCACCATGCGGTTGTCGGCGCGAGACGGTGCGGATCTCGTCCGGCGGTGTACGGCGTCGCGCGACCACGCGTGCGGGTTCGCCGGCCGCGACCGCGGCGAAGCGCGCCCAGAGCGTCGGCGACGTGCGCGCTGGTGCTCGTCGACGCCGCGGCCCGCGCGCGGCGCGCAGCGCGGTCTCGAACAGCGGGTACACCTGGGTCGGCGCGAGCGCGAGGTGCGCCATCTCGTACTGGCTCGAGCCCGGCCGGTCGTCGCCGCACGACGTCCGGGCACGGCGGGTCGTCGGCCTTGGTCCAGTCGAGCCACGCCTTCGGCTCGGCGCGCCGGGCCCGCCACGGCGTGTACACGCACTCGGCGCCGCCGAGCAGCACGACGTCGTGCTCGCCGCGCGCGATCGCCGCGCGCGAGCCGGTTCACCAGCATCTGCGGGCTGTTGCCGCCGACGGTCGTGCGCGATCGTCGTGCGCGGCGTCGACGCCGACGCGGCGGGCGAGCAGCGCGCCCGGGTCGGGGTAGCTGCCACGAGAGCATGTCGACGACCGCGACGGTGTCGACCGCGCGAGCAGCGACCGCGCGGCGCCGGTGTCGGCGTCGGCGGCGCGCGCGGCGTCGGCGAGCAGGTCGATCGGCTCGAGCGCGGCGGTCGGGTCCTCGACGCGCTGCTGGGCCTGGCCGACGCCGACGAGGACCGGGGTGCGGGGGTCGATCGGCATGGGCGGGCACCCTAGCGACGCGACGCCGGCGTCGACTCGTCGTCGAGGTCGGGGTCCGGCGGCGTCGGCCACGTCGGGATCGCCCGGCGCCGCGCTGTCGGGGCAGATCGAGCGGTAGCGGCAGGTGCCGCAGACCTCGGCGTCGGCGACGCCGGGGAACGTCGTGCGTCGGCCGCCGCGGCCTGGATCGCGCCGCGGTCGCGCGCAGCTCCTCGTCGATCGCGTCGAGGTCGTCGGCGTCGGGCTCGAACGGCTCCGGGTCGTCGCCGACCTCGGCGCGCGAGGTGCTCGTACCGGATGCGGAGCCGCAGGCCGAGCCGCTGCGCGATCGGCGCGGCGAGCCACGCCTGGAGCCGGGCGCGCGGGTCGTCGGCGATCCGCTCGGTCACGACCGCAGCCGGTCTTGTAGTCGCGGACGTCGAGCAGGCCGTCGTGCTGCCACACCGCGTCGAGCCGGCCGGTCGCCATGAACATCGGCGGCGGCAGCCGGTGGAAGCGCGGCCAGCTCGAGCTCGTGCGTCGCGTGCTCGGCCGGCGACGGGCAGCGCGTCGGCGTGCCGGGCGACGATGCCCGGCGAGCGCGCCGTCGGCGTCGATGCCGTGCAGCGCGAGCACCTCGTCGACGTGCGCGGTGTCGCGGCACGACCCGTCGCGGTGGATCTGCTCGAGCATCGCGTGCACGAGGTTGCCGAAGTCCGGCGACGAGCCCGCGTCGCTCTCGGGCAGCGCCGAGCACGTACTTGTTGAGGTACTCGCGCGGGCAGCGGCGCCACATCTCGAGCGAGCTCGCGCTGATGCGGCGACGATGTCGGGCAGCAGCCGCTCCTCGGGCTCATCGCCGCTCACCCGCGCCCGGTCATCGGCGGGCACGCCGGCGATGTACGGGCACCATGCGCACTCGAGCCCCGGCTCCGCCTTCGGCGTCGCGACGCGCTCGCGGATCACCTCGAGCGCGGTCCGCGAGCCAGTCGTCGATCTCGGGCATCGACGGCGGCGGTGTCGATGTCGTCCTCCTCGTAGGTGCCGCGCACGAGGTCGGCGACCGCGACCCGCACGGTCCGCCGTCGAGCCAGTCCGGCGCGGCGCGAGCAGCGCGAAGCGGACGGCCGGCGACTCGACCAGCGCGGCGGCGGCCCGGGCGCGGCCGCCGAACGCGAGCAGCCGGATCTCCGGCGCGCCGTCCGCGTCGGTGAACCCGAGCCCGCGCCGGCCCGACGAGCCGCAGGTCGCCGGGGAGGTCGGTGCCCCACGGGTCCTCGTCCACCACCCGGACCGGCCGGGTCGAACAGCGTCACGTACCAGCGGGTCGCGAGCTCGTAGACCGCGCGCTGCTCGGGGGTCGAGGTCGCCGGGGTCGCGCGTCGAAGCGGTCGCGGCCGCGGGGCCGCGAGCTCGGTGTGGGCGAGCCGGACCTCCTCGGTGACCCGGTTCGAGACCCGCCAGCGGCCGTTGCGCCGCGAAGTTCGCCCTGGTGTTGGCGTGCTCCGAGCTCAGCCGGCGCGCGCAGATCCGCTCGGCCCGCGTCAGGTGCGCCGAGCGTCACCTTGGCCGGCTGGTCGTCGGGCATCGCAGCGACCGTAGCGACCGGGTGACGTCACGGGCTCCGCCGGCGGCGACGGCCGGGTCGGCGATACAGGAGGCGTGGCCGGAATCGCGGCCCGCCGGCCCGTAGAATCGACTGCCCATGTCTGATTCCCGGAGCCGCGCCGACCGCGCCGACCGACCGCGCGGCCGCGGCCCGACGCCGGACCCGGCGCCGGCTGATCATCGCTCGGCGTCGTCGTGGTCGTCGTGGCCTGGTCGCGCGGTGGCCGCGCTCCAGCTGGTCCAGGCCCGCCGGCACGCGCAGACGGGCCTCGACCAGCTCGAGGCCGCCCAGCACGACCTCGGCCCGGCCGCAGCTGATCCGGGGCAAGGGCCTGGACCGGCATGCGAGGCCGCGCAGCGCCGAGTTCGACCAGGCCGCCGACGCCGGCGACTCGTTCTTCCTCAAGCCGTTCATGGTGCGTGCCGGTCGTCGGGCCGCCAGGTCCGGTCGGTCGACTCGCTCACCAGCTCGGCGGCCGCGAAGGTCGTCCGGCGTCGGGGTCGAGGCGATGGAGGCGTCCACGACCCGGCTGCAGGCAGCCGACCGCCGCCGGCCCCGACCGGGTCGCGCTGCGTCGCGCGAGCTCGGCGCGATCGCGGCGAAGGCCCGCGGCGAGCTGCGCGGCGTCGACCTCGGCCCGAGCCAGGCGCTCGTCGGCCCGCTCGCCGACGCGCGCGACGAAGTTCGCCCGCCAGCTCGGCAAGGTCCGCACGCTCGATGATCGACGTCGACGACGCGTCGAAGGGCATCGCCCAGATGGCCGCAGGGCCCGTCGAAGTACCTGGTGCTCGCGGCCAACAACGCCGAGATGCGCGCCGGCTCCGGGATGCTGCTGAGCGCGGGCGTCATGACGATGCAGAACGGCCAGTTCGACCTCGGGCCGATGACCGACACCGGGCCTGCTCATGGTGCCGGCCGGCGCGGTGCCGGTCGACCGGGCGACTTCGCCGACCGCTGGGGCTGGACCGACCCGAGCCAGGAGTGGCGCAACCTCGCGATGTCGCCGAGCTTCCCGCCGAACGCCGGCGCTCGCGGCCCAGATGTGGAAGGCGAAGACCGGCGAGGCCGTCGACGGCGTGATCGCGATCGACCCGATCGGGCTCCAGGCGCTGATCGAGGTGTCGGGTCCGGTCGTGGTCGACGGCAAGCTGATCACCAAGGACAACGTGGTCCGCGAGATGCCTCCTCCAGCCGTACCTCGACTACGAGGCGCGACCCGACGACCCGAGCCCGGCGCGACGCCGACGCGGCGCGCCGCGAGCGGCCGAGCGACATCGCCCGCGCCGTGATCGACCAGCTCGACCGAAGGGCTGGGACGTCGCGACGCTCGTCGAGGACCTCCAGCACGCGGCCCAGGGCCGCCACGTGCTGGCCTGGTCCTCGAAGCCCGAGCAGCAGCGGGGCTGGGAGGCCGCCGGGGTCTCCGGGCCGGCTGCGCCCGGACTCGCTGCTCCTGGCGCGTCCAGAACCGGGCCGGCAACAAGCTGGACCAGTTCCTGCCGGTCCAGGCCGCGCCTCGAGCACCGCCCGGTGCGCGGGCGGCAGCGAGGTCACGGTCGGCATCCACATCGAGAACCAGACCCCGACCGAGGGCCTGAACGAGCTACGTCGAGGGCCCGTACCCGTTCTCGGACTTCGTGGCGGGGGAGTACCGGGGGATCCTGTCGGTCAACATCCCCGGGGTCGCCCGGGACGATCAGCCTCGAGGGCGGGACGAAGATCGTGGCCGCCGGGCCCGACGGCCCGACCCGGGTGATCGGCCACCGAGATGCGGCTGCTCCGGGGCGAGAAGAAGGACTACGTCCTGCAAGTTCACGGCTCCCGGAGGGCTACGAGCACGTGACGATCGAGCCGTCGGCCCGGTACCCGGCGGTCACCTGGACCGCCGGCGGCCAGACCTGGCAGGACAACAGCGCCCGCACGATCACGCTGGTAGCCGCTGGCCCGGCCGACGCTCACGTGACCGTCGGTGGGCGCCGGGCAGCCGGGTCCGGGGCGGCGACCTGCTGCGATATGGGCCGAAACGCCCCTTGCCGCCCTCGGTCACCTGACTACACTGCGTGAACATTCACCACTCGGCGTGGTGGGCTGCAGGGGTTGTGGGAGGAAGTCGTGAAGAAGCACTCAATCGACCGGGCGTGCGCTGCGGGTCGCCGCAGCGGGCGGGATCGTGCTCGGCGTGCTCGCGCCGACTGCCGCGTTCGCGGCGGACTACCCGAACGGTGACCACCGGGACCCCGGGCGACCCGGGCTCGCAGGTGGCGGCCAACACGGCCACCAACTCGAGCACGCTGCCCTTCACCGGCTCCGACGTCGCCGGCATGGCGGCCATCGGCGCCGGTGCGGCGCTCGCCGGTGTGGTCATGGTGCGCCACTCGCAAGCGGACCCGCGCCACCGCCTGAGCGCAGGCTCGAACACAAGACTCGACAGCGTTGCGGCCGGCTCTGCCGGCCGCAACGTCGCGTGCTGAGCGGGGTTGAAGCAGCGCGTCGACGGGGCACGCTGCCCGGGCCGACGTGCCCTCGCACGAGCCACGAGGGGGAGGTGGACGCCGTGGATCCCGGGCGCGGTGTTGTTCGTCAACGAGAACCTCGGCGGGCACGCCTCGATGCACCTCTTCCTGCGCGAGGCGCTGCCCGAGGTGCATCCCGGGCTCGACGCGCGAGTTCATCGACGTCCCCGGCTCCGGCACGTCCGCCGCGCGCTCGCCGGCGCAGCTGCCCGGTGCTCGGGCCGCTCGACCTCGACCTGCACCCGCTGCGCTTCCAGCTCGCCCAGAGCGAGGTGGCCCGCCGGCTCGCTCCGCCGCGCCGCGTCGCCGAGCGCGGTCGCGCCCGACGTCCTGCACGTGTACACGCAGAGCATCGCGTTGCTGCAGCGTGGACCTGCTCGCGGTCGCTGCCGTCCGTCGTCTCCACCGACGCCACGTTCCTCCAGGGCGCGTACCACCTGCCCCACCGCCGCCCGACCCGCTTCACGTCGTCGCGCGGTGCGGGTCGCGCAGCGGTTCGAGCGCCGGGTCTACGCCGCCGCGACGCTGCGTCGTCGCGCAGTCCGAGTGGGTCGCCGACTGCCTGCGAGCGCGCCTACGGCATCGACCGACGACCGGATCCGGGTCATCCCGTTCGGGCTGACGCTCGGGCCGCCGCCGGTCCGCCGCGGAGCCCGACGGCCTGCCCGAGATCACGTTCGTCGGGCGCGACGCTCGACCGCAAGGGCGGGGCGCGGCTCCTGCGGGTGTTCCGCGAGCACCTCCGCGGCCGCTGCGTCCTGAACCTCGTGACCCGCGACCCGGTCGAGCCCGAGCCGGGCGTGCGGGTGCCACTCGGACTTCGAGCCCGGCGACCCGCGCCTGCCCGAGCTGCTCGCCCGCACCGTCGGTGTTCGCGTTCCCGACCGAGATGGACAACTCGCCGTACTCGGTGCTCGAGGCGATGCGGGCCGGCGTGCCGGTCGTGGCGACCCGCGTCGGCGCGCTGCCCGAGATGGTCGAGGACGGCGTGACCGGGCTGCTCGTCGCCCACGACGACGTCGACGCTCGGCCCGCGATCGGCGTCGCTGCTCGACGACCCGGCCGCGGGCTGACGGCGATGGGCGCCGCCGGCCGGAGCCCGCTTCGAGGCGCGTCTACGACGCCCGGGTCACGACCCGCGCAGCTGCTCGACGTCCTCACCGAGGCCCGCGAGCGCTTCTCGCGTGGCCCGGCATGACCGCATCCGTGTCAGTCGGCCGTGAACGGGCAGCCGGCTCGGCTGAAGTTCGACGGCCGCGCGGGGCTGAATCACCCCATGCGGCGGGCGGGAGCGGGGATGGCTGGGTGCGCATCGTCCGGTCGAGAACGACGTGGCCAACATGACGAGCAGCGGTCATGCGCTCTCCGGTCGCGCCGCGGCGCGCGAGCGAGCGCCGGCTGACCGTCGCCGGCCCGACGCGTCCGACGCACGCGGTCTCGACGCCGCCGCACGGGCTCTACGTGCGGCTGGTCAAGCCGGTGTTCGACCGCGTCGTGGGCTTCTGCATCTTCGTCGTGCTCCTCCCGCTGACCGCCGTCGTCGCGGTCGCGGTGCGGGTCTCGCTCGGCTCGCCGGTGATCTTCCGCCAGCGCCGGGTCGGGCGCAACGGCCAGGAGTTCGACGTCTACAAGTTCCGCACCATGGCGCCAGGACCGGCGGCGCCAGCCAGGCGCCCGTGCGAGCGGACCGGCGCCAGACCCACAAGAGCGCGGACGACCCGCGCCACACGCGCGTCGGGCGGTTCCTGCGCAAGTGGAGCCTGGACGAGCTGCCCCAGTTCTGGAACGTGGTGCGCGGTGACATGAGCCTGGTCGGGCCGCGGCCCGAGCTGGTCGAGATCGTCGCCCGCTACGAGCCGTGGCAGCACCAGCGCCACGTCGTGAAGCCCGGGCTCACCGGGCTGTGGCAGGTCTCGAGCCGCGGCGCGGGGATGATGCACCTGCACACCGACATCGACCTCGAGTACATCGAGACGATGGGGCCCGCTCACCGACCTCAAGATCCTGCTGATGACGGTCCCCGCGACCCTGCGGCGCCGCGGCGAACTAGGCCGATCTGTCCGCACGGGACGTGGTCCGGCTCCCGGGACCAGGGTCGCGCGGCGGTAACGGGGACCTCGGCTCGAGCGGAGGCGCTGCCGCCCGGCACCCCGCCCGGCCCTCCCGGAGATCATGTTGAAGACGAAGCTCGCCGAGTACATCGAGCTCGGGGATCTGACGGTCAACCTGACGCTGCGGGAGCTGCGCGGCCGGTACAAGCGGTCGGTCCTCGGCTGGACCTGGTCGCTGCTGAACCCGCTCTCGTCGGTGATCGTCTACTCGATCGTCTTCGCGCGTCTTCCTGAAGATCAAGCCGCCCACGGGCGACCCGAGCGGGCTCGAAGACTTCGCCGTCGTTCCTGCTGTGCGGCCTGCTGCCGTGGAACTTCTTCGTCGAACGGCATCAACGGCGGCGATGGCGTCGCTCGTCGGCAACGCCAACCTGATCAAGAAGGTGTACTTCCCGCGCGAGGTCGCTCGTGGTCGTCGCCGATCGGCGTCGCTGCTCGTCATCGTTCCTCATCGAGATCGGCGTGCTCGTCGTGCTCCTGCTGTCGTCGGGCAACATGGTGCTGCCGTGGATCCCGGTGCGTGCTCGTGCTCGTCGCGATCCAGACCGTCTTCGTGCTCGGCGTCGGCGCTGCTGCTGTCGCGTGCTCAACGTCTACTTCCGCGACATGCAGCACCTCGTCGGCGATCGTCGCTGCAGCTGCTGGTTCTACGCCGACGCCGATCGTGTACCCGATCAGCCTCGTGCCGAAGCACGACGAGCGTGCCGGCGTGACGATCCCGGTGCGCACGATCTACAAGCTCAACCCGATGGTCGCAGTTCGTCGAGTGCTACCGCGACGTGCTGTACGACCTGCGGTTCCCGCCGCTCGGTCGACGTCGCTCTACCTCGATCGCGCTGGTCGGTCGGCGCTGCTCGTCGTCGGGCTGCTGCGGTGTTCCAGCAGCTCGAGCCGCCGGCTGGCCGAGGAGCTGTGAGCGACGGCCGCCGCCATCTCGGTCGACGACGTCTCGAAGGGTTCCGGCTCTACCACGAGCGCAACCAGCCTGAAGGCCGCCGTGATGCGCGGCCGCCGGGCCGCGCTACGAGGAGTTCTGGGCGCTCGACGACGTCTCGTTCGAGGTCGCCGAGGGCAAGACGTTCGGGCTCATCGGCGAGAACGGCTCGGGCAAGAGCACGCTGCTCAAGTGCATCGCGCGGATCCTGCGGCCCGAGCACGGGCACGATCGCGGCCGACGGCAAGATCTCGGCGCTGCTCGAGCTCGGCGCCGGCTTCCACCCCGAGCTGTCCGGCCGCGACAACGTCTACCTCAACGGCGCGATCCTCGGGCTCGTCGCAAGAAGCAGATCGACCGCGCGCTTCGACGAGATCGTCGAGCTTCGCCGGCCTCGAGCAGTTCATCGACACGCCGGTGAAGAACTACTCGTCGGGCATGTACGTGCGGCTCGGGCTTCTCGGTCGCGATCAACGTCGACCCCGACATCCTGCTCGTCGACGAGGTGCTCGCAG
>CAWESS010000009.1:0-38099 GCA_963811825.1 uncultured Actinomycetota bacterium
CCGTCGAGCAGCCCGGACTCCTCGCGCAACCGCTTCTCGTCGAAGGCCAGGTCAGCGGCCTCGGCCGGAGCGCAGGCCCGCGACGGCGACCTCCCCGGCGTCGTCGTGCAGGCTCGCGAGCAGCCGGACGAGGGCGGTGATCGCGTCGGGCACCGCTCCCCCGAACATCCCCGAGTGGATGCCGTGGTCGAGGGTGCTCACCGTGACGACGACGCGGATCATGCCGCGCAGGGTCGTCGTGAGCGCCGGCTCACCGATGGCCCAGTTCGTGGAGTCGGCCAGGACGATCGCGTCGGCCCGCAGCCGCTCACCGTGCCGCTCGAGGATCGTCGGCAGCGACTCGGACCCGATCTCCTCCTCACCCTCGACGAAGACGGTCACCCCCACGGGCAGCGCACCCGAGTGGGCTCGAAGGGCCGCGACGTGCGCCATGACACCGGCCTTGTCGTCGGCCGCGCCGCGACCGTAGAGACGCCCGTCGCGCTCGGTGGGCTCGAACGGCGGGCTGTCCCAGAGAGTCGTCGGCGCCGGGGGGCTGCACGTCGTGGTGGGCGTAGAGCATGACGGTGCGCGACCCGGGCGGACCCGCGAGGTGCCCGATCACCGCCGGCCGACCGCCCTCGCGCACGATCTCGACCTCGAGCCCTTCGGCCCGCAGCAGGTCGGCCGTCGCGTTCGCACTGGCCTCGACGTGGGCCTGGTCGAAGGCGTCGAGGCTGACGCTCGGGATGCGGGTCAGCGCCTCGAGGTCGGCGCGCACCTGCGGCATCAGGGCGTGGACCCGCTCGCGCAGGTCGTGGATCTGGTCAGCAGGCAGCACGTCGGTCACCGTGCCGACCCTACCCACGCTGATGGGTGACGACCATCGATGCCGTGGCACGGCATCCGTCTCAGAGCACCTACAGTGGTGCCCGTGTTCGGACGCAACAAGACGACCAATGAGCAGCTCACCGACGAGGCGCTCCACCCCGCGCGCGACGGGGCCAAGAACCGGCCCACGCCCAAGCGCAAGGACCAGGAAGCCGCGCGGCGCCAGCCGCTCGTCGTCGCCGACCGCAAGCAGGCGAAGAAGCAGGACCGCGCCAAGCGCAACGAGCAGATGCACAAGACGCGCCAGGCGATGATGACCGGCGACGACTCCGGCCTCCCGCCGCGCGACAAGGGCCCGGTGCGCCGCTACATGCGTGACTACATCGACGCCCGGCGCAACCTCGCCGAGTTCATGCTGCCGGTCATGCTCATCGTGCTGGCCCTGAGCTTCCTGCGCACGAGCCAGATCCTGTTCTTCGTCACTCTGCTGACCTACTCGATCCTGCTCACGGCCGTCGCCGACACCTTCATCATGTGGCGCGGCCTGCGCAAGCGGCTCACCGAGAAGTTCGGCGAGGAGACCGCCAAGGCCAAGGGCAACGCCATGTACGCCGCGATGCGCGCCTTCCAGCTGCGCCGGTCGCGGATGCCGCGGGCGCTGGTCAAGCGCGGCGAGTACCCCGCGTAGGCCTGCGGACGTGAAGCCCGCTGACCGGGGCGCGACCCGGTCAGGCGGTCCTCATCGACTGCCGGGAGGCGTACCAGGTGCTGCCGGCGAGGACGGCCAGCGCAGGTAGCCAGAGGGTGATCTCGCCCCACGCCCAGTGGGCCGTCGTCGCGAGCTGGTCCACTGCGAGACCTGAGACCGCTGCGAAGACGGCGACGGCTGACGACTGCTCCGGCGACGGTGGCGCCCTTGGCCCACCACTCAGGTCGACCGACGACGGAGAGCGCGAACGAACAGACCGCGACGACGAAGCACACGAGCCCGATGAGGAAGAGTGGCCCTTCGAGGGGGCTGGTGCCCGGGCCTCCGGCGGACCAGATGGCCACACCTTTCAGGGCCCAGGAGACGACGGCGCTGGTAGCAGCGATGACGGCGATGCGTGTTGTGTCCATGTCACCAGCCTTGCGGCCGCCCGGTGGTGCGGGCGTCCCTCGCCAGAGGGATGCCCGGTGATCCTCGCTCGCCTAGCCTCAGAACATGCCCCGGGCTGTCGCCGCTGTCGTTCTGCTGCTGAGTGTGGTCGCGCTGCAGCTCGCTGACGCGCTGCGCGGTGGTGTTCTCGCGGGTACACCGATTCTCATCCTCGGGTCCGCTGTGGCCGGCTACCTCGTCGGCCTGACCTGTCGGTGGCCGGTCACCCTGGGCGCTGGGCTGTCGGCGGCCTCGGTTCTCACGTGGGCTCACCAGCTCGCGGACCCAGGGGTCCACCCGGTACCGGACGACTTCGTCTTCTCCCTCTTGTGCGTGGGGGCTCCGGCGCTTGCGGGCGCAGTGGTGCAGGGGCGATCCGACCAGGTTCGGGAGTTGCGACGTGTCGCCGCCCTGCTCGAGGCGCAGCGCGGGGCGGAGGTGCGCCGTGCGCGACTGGAGGAGCGCAACCGACTGCAGGTGCTGCTGTACCGGGGCTTCAGCGAGCAGATGGCTGCGATCGCAGTGCGGGCCGAGAGCGCGGTGGGGGCAGAGGATGTGGAGATGCGCCGGGCACTCGCGGACATCGAGGGCGCGGCGCGCGCGAGCCTCGATGAGCTGCGGGGAGTGCTCGGCTCGCTGCGGGACGAGTCCGAGACGAACCGGGCGGAACCGGCGCGGACACCGGTCGCCCCTCCGGCGCCAGTGGGGCGCGCAGACATCGCGCTTGGGTCAGTGATCGGTGCACTGCTCGCCGTGGAGTCGGTGGTCTCCCCACAGGCGCACGGGCCTGCCCTGCTCAACGTCCTGGTCGCCCTGCTCGCAGCCGCCCCGCTCGTCATCCGGCGGCAGCACCCTGTGACCTCGTGCGCCCTCACGCTGAGCGGGTTGACCGTGATGGCCGTGTGGCTGACCCCGCCCACGGTCATGGTCACCTCGATCCTTGCGGTGTTGACCTGTGGGTACGTGGTTGGCGCCCACGGGCGCGGCGGGCAACGCATTGTCGGCGCGGCCTTGGTCCTGGGCGCCTTGGTGCTCCTCGCATGGACCGACCCCCGTGGCCTGGCCGACCCGGCCGCGCTCGCGCCCATGCTGGCGTTCACGGCGATCGCTGTCGGCGTGGGTGTGGTCTCGGCCGGATGGAGTCAGCGCGCGGCCGAACTGGTCGCCACGGTTGCGGAGCTGGAGCGCGGCCGCGAGGTGGAGGTGGGCCTTGCCGTCGCCGAGCAGCGCAACCGGCTGGCGGCCGAGCTGCACGACACCGTGGCGCACGCGATGACCGTGATCTGCCTGCAGGCCTCAGCCGGTCAGGTGCGACCCGGCCCGCACACGCTCGACACGCTCCTCGACGCAGCCCGCAGCGGCCTGCACGAGCTTCGCGACGGGTTGGGTCACCTGGTCGAGGACGGCGAGCTGGGGGTCGCCGGGCTCAGCGCGCAGGCACGGCGAGCGGGGCTGCGCCCCCAGGTGCGGGTGATCGGCAGGATGGACGACCTGCCTCCGGAGACCCGCAGCATGGCCGCCCGGGTACTGCGCGAGGCGCTGACCAACGCCGGCCGCTACGCCCCTTCATCCTCGGTGCGGATCGAGGTGGCTGCCAGCGATGTCCTGCGCCTGTCGGTGCTCGACGAGGGCCCCGATACCCCACCCGAGCGCGGCCTGGGCAGCGGCACCGGGTTGGCCACCTTGGCTCAGGAGGTGTCCCGCCGGGGAGGCACCATGTCGTGGGGCCCGTCCGGGGAGGGCTTCCACGTGAGTGCAACGCTTCCCGGGATCGGGGTACTGGCATGACCACGGTGGTGCTCGCGGACGATCAGGAACTGGTTCGCACCGGGCTGCGCGCGATCCTCGAGGTCGAGGACGACATCCAGGTCGTCGGGGAGGCGACGGACGGAGCCGATGCGGTCGACCTGGTTCGCCGGCTGGCACCCGACGTGGTGCTCATGGACATCCGGATGCCGGTGCTCGACGGTATCGCCGCCACCCGCCTGATCACCGCCGGCGGGCCGACCCGGGTGGTGATGCTCACGACGTTTGACCGGTCCCAGCTGGTGTACGACTCCCTGCTCGCCGGGGCCAGCGGGTTCCTGCTCAAGGACGCCCCCCGCGCCCAGCTCGTCGGTGGCGTCCGGGCCGCCGCTCGGGGCGAGGAACTGCTCGCCCCGAGCATCACGCGCCGACTCATCGAGCAGTTCACCCGCACGGGCCGCACCGCGCCCCCACCGGGGTACGACCGGCTGACCGAGCGAGAGCGTGAGGTGCTCGTCCTCATCGCGCGCGGTCGGTCCAACGCCGAGATCGCAGCCGAACTGTTCGTGGCCATGGAGACCGTGAAGACCCACGTGGCGCGGGTGCTCGCGAAACTCGGACTGCGCGATCGAGTGCAAGCAGTGGTCGCGGCCTACGAAACAGGCCTGGTGCGCGCCGGAGAACACGAAGACCTCTGAACGCACCTCGACGAGCCCGGCGCCTCGACCCGCAGTACCGTGGTCGGGAGGCCGAGTTGAGATCGACCTTCATGCCGTTGAGGTCTCGGACGTCACAGGAGGCACCATGATCACGGTCCTGACCGGCTTGCCCACCGGGGTGGTCGGGTTCCAGGCCAGCGGCAAGCTCACCGCCGAGGACTACACCGGGGTCCTCGAGCCAGCGCTGGCCGCTGCAGGCGCCGACGGCGGCAAGATCCGGGTGCTGCTCGACGTCGGCGGCGAGTTCGAGGGCATGGAGGCCGGCGCGGCGTGGCAGGACCTGCAGGTGGGCGTTCGCGAGTGGAGCGCGTGGGAGCGGATCGCCCTGGTGACCGATCACGCGTGGATGCGCGACGGGCTGTCCATGTTCGCCTGGGCCGTGCCCGGCGAGGTTCGCGCCTTCCCGGGTGCGGAGCGTGACGCCGCGGTCGACTGGCTCGCAGCCGACTGACCCACGGCCACGGCCACGGCCACGGCCAGGGCCGAGCTCAGGGGACGCGGGTCAAGATGGCCCTGGCCCGCTCGATCGCTTCGCTGGTGGCCAGCTCGTCGCGGGCCGCGGCGTGTGCTGAGTACTGCTGAATCATCTCGTGGAACGGGAGCGGGGGAAGGTTGCGTCGGGGCAGGCTCACCGCGCCCTCGGTCACGATGCTGCGCGGGCTGAGGAACGGTGGCATGTGGTGGACCGGAACGACTGGCCGGGTGGTCTCGACGATGAGGTCGGTCCGGGTGGTCACCACGCCGCGCACGTCGTCCCAGGGGACGAACACCTCGGACCCGGCCCACAGCTGGTGGATTCCCTGCGGTGTCAAGGTCACGGTCCCGTCGCCGGCGCGGCCGGTGGCGCGGGCCCACCCGAGGTAGGCGAAGAACAGGCCGGCAGCGATGAACGACACCGCGGCGTACACGGACGAGCCCACGTAGGAGATCCCCAGGATCGTGACCCCGACGGTCAGGACCCACGCGAGGACCACGGTGAATCGGTGGCCACGCCACGGGTGGATGGCCATCCCCGGGCGGCCGCGCGCCGACCCCGTCGTCACGACGTCCTGCGGCGATCGACGGTGCAGCGCCAACGCGATCGGTGTCGCCAGCAGGACCGCGATGACAGCCAGCACAGCCACACCACCCGCGGTGTCGCTCATGGGCGCTCCGTTTCGTGGGGTGACCAGCCCGCGCCGTCATGCCCACGGCGTGGCCCGGCTGCCAGTATCTCGGAGCCTTTCACCTCTCCAGGCTCCAACGTGCGCCAAGCGTGAACTCGGGACGACGGGCGCCCACCGTCGCGGCGGCTCGAGAGGTCGGCAGGCGACGTTGAGAAGCAGATGAATCGGGTCGTTGGGTCAAGGCCACTCGACCAGGGCTGCCACGCACAATGAGACCCATGAGTCGCGCTGCTCAACACCGGTTCCGCCTGACCACTCCGGGGCGTCGGGTCATGCGCGCACCCCGACCAGACGACGTCCTCGGAGTCATTGAATCGCTCCCTCGTGACGGGCACGTCCTGCTGGCAAGCATGGACGTACCTGAGGTCTACATCCAGGTGTGGTTGCGTCCGGAGGGGACATACCAGCTCGAGCTGAGGGACGGCTCCGTCGAGACCCACGTACAGACCAGGTCCTCGGTTCGCGAACGGGTCGCCGCTGCCTTCTCCGGTTGGCTCGATGAGCACAGCGGTGACGGCGATCGCACGTGGCGAGACGGCTACCAGTGGAACAACATCAGCCTGTCGTTCACGGACACGCCTGAGCCATGACGGTCACAGTCGGTGGGGGTGACCCGACCGAGGATCTGACCCGCTCGGTCAGCTCGCGCTCAGGGAGCAGCCTCGAGGCTCATCGGCCCGTAGGCCTTCTCGCCGTCGCGCCACAGCGTGACCGCCGCGACCCCGGCATCCGTGAGGTCCTGCCAGACCTCACCGAACCAGGACTCGGCGTCCGACTGGGTCGGGAACGCCGTCTCGCCGAGGCCAGCGGCGTCCATCGCCGCGCCGGCGGCATCCTCGTAGGACCAGGTCCACCGCTCACTCATGACGAGCGCACCCCGACCTCGACGAACGGCGGCTTCGACACCGTCGCGGCCACCTCGCGGCCGCGCACGTCGATGACGACGTCGTCGCCGAGCGTCACCGACCGGTCGAGCAGCGCGAGGGCGATGCCCTGACGACGGGTGGGCGAGAACGTCCCGGAGGTCACCTCGCCGACGACGGCACCGGTGCTGTCCTTGACCTCGCAGTGCGAACGGGGGATGCCGCGCCCGGTCACCACGAGACCGCGCATGAGTCGCGACTCCTTGGCGGCCCGCTGCGCCGTGAGCGCCTCGCGACCCCAGAACTCGGGCTTGTCCCAGCCGACGGCCCACGCAGCCCCGGCCATGACGGGCGTGATGTCGAGCGAGAGGTCGTTGCCGTGCAGTGGGTAACCCATCTCGGTGCGCAGGGTGTCGCGCGCGCCGAGGCCGCACGGCATCCCGTCCTGTGCTGCCACCGCGGCCGCGAGCGCGTCCCAGACGGAGGCGGCGACGTCCCACGCGGGCACGATCTCGTAGCCACGCTCCCCCGTGTACCCGGTGCGGCACACGATGACCGGCAGGCCCTCCCAGTCGGTCTCGACGAAGCTCATGTAGTCGTGGTCGACGGGCAGGCCCAGCCCGCTCAGCACCTCGTCGGACCGCGGCCCCTGCACGGCGATGACGCCGTAACGGTCGTGGAGGTTCTCGACCGTGATGCCCTCGGGCGCGGCCGCGGCGAGCAGCTCGACCACCGCGGCCGTGTTCGCGGCGTTGGGGATGAGGAAGACGTCGTCGTCGGATCGCAGGTACTGGATGAGGTCGTCGACGACCCCGCCCGTCTCGGTGCAGCACATCGTGTACTGCGCCTGCCCCGGCGCGATGCGGCGCAGGTCGTTGGTGAGGCACGAGTTGACGAAGTCGGCTGCACCGGGGCCGGACACGCGGGCCTTGCCCAGGTGCGACACGTCGAAGATGCCGACACGTTCGCGCACCGCCGCATGCTCGGCCACCACCCCACCGCCCGGGTACTCGATGGGCATCGACCAGCCGCCGAAATCGGCCATCTTGGCGCCGAGGGCGACGTGCCGGTCATGGAGGGGGGAGTGCAGCAGCTCGGTCATGATCGGCACGTTACCGCGTGCGCACCCGTGGCAGACCCGGTCGCTAGGGTGCCGATATGACTTCCGTGTCGCTCACCACCCGTACCCCCGCCGAGCTCGCCGTCGACTGCCTCGTCATCGGCTCGGTCCGCACGCCCGACGGCGCCGACCTCGCAACGGGTCACGGCCTGCCGCGCAAGGCCGTCGTGCACCTGCAGGCCGTGCTCTCCGACCTCGAGGCCACCGGCAAGGCCGACGAGGTCGTCCGTGTCGTCGCCGTGCCGGGCGTGAAGGCCACGTCCGTCGTCGTCACCGGCCTCGGTGAGGGCACGTCCCGGCGAGCCACCTACCCGCACCCCGCACTGCGGTCAGCGGCCGGGGCAGCCCTGCGCTCCGTGCGCGGCAAGCGCGCCATCGCCGTCGCCCTGCCCACCCCGGACGTCGAGAGCCTGTCTGCCGTCGCCGACGGGGCGTATGCCGGGTGCTACCTGTACGACAAGGCGGCACCCCTCACCGTGGTGACGCCGGCCCGCCGCGCGGTTGCCGTGCGGGGGGTGAAGACGGCCACGACGACCGCCGCGACGGCATCCGGCCCGCGGGTGCTGGTGGTCTCAGGTGCCGGGCAGGGGCGAGCCGCCAAGGATGCCGTGGCGCGCGCCGGCATCCTCGGTTCGGCTCGCGACTGGGCGCGAGACCTGGTCAACACCCCACCGAACTACCTCTACCCGCAGTCCTTCGCCGACGCGGTCAAGAAGCGCGTCGCCGCGTCGAGCGCCCGGGTCACGGTCTCGGTGCTCGACGACAAGGCTCTCGTCAAGGGCGGGTTCGGCGGCATCGTCGGTGTCGGCCAGGGGTCGGCCCACCTGCCGCGCATCGTCACGATGTCGTACGCCCCGGCATCCCCGAAGGCGTCGGTGGCGCTCGTGGGCAAGGGCATCACCTTCGACTCGGGCGGGCTGAACATCAAGCCGTCGTCGGGCATGGTGACGATGAAGTGCGACATGGCCGGAGCGGCTGCGGTCGCGGCGGCAGTGCTCGCCGCAGCCGAGCTCGCACTCCCCGTGGCCGTCACCGGGTACCTGTGCCTGGCCGAGAACATGCCGAGCGGCACCGCCCAGCGACCCTCGGACGTCGTGGTCATGCGCAACGGCACGAGCGTGGAGATCCTGGACACCGACGCCGAAGGGCGCATGGTGCTCGGCGACGGGCTGTGCCTGGCCAGCGAGAAGCACCCCGACTGGGTCGTCGACATCGCGACCCTCACGGGCGCGCAGGTGGTCGCCCTCGGCACCGACATCGCGGGTGTCATGGCCAACGACGACGCCTTCCGGTCACGGGTGGTCGACGCGGCCGGTGCCGCCGGCGAGGGCGCGTGGCCGATGCCGCTGCCCGTCGAGCTGCGCGCCAAGCTCGACACGCCGACCGCCGACCTCGCGCACAAGGGCGACCGCGACGGCGGCATGCTCACCGCCGGGCTCTTCCTCAAGGAGTTCGTCGGCGAGGGGATCCCGTGGGCCCACGTCGACATCGCCGGGCCGGCGTTCAACGACAAGGGTCCGAAGGGTCACACCCCCAAGGGCGGCACGGGGTTCGGGGTCGGCACGCTCCTCGCCCTCGTGGAGGCGTCGGCCGGCTGACCGAGTCGCTTCGGCGTCAGCCGCCGCTCTTGCGGCGGAACATCTGCTGCGTCGCGCTGGACTCCGGGCCGTGTGCGTGGTCGACCTTGGAGTGCTCCGACTGGTCGGAGACGTCGGCGCCCCCGTGCGACTTCTTCGCGTCCAGCGCTGCGCGGAACTTGGCCTTCACGTCCTCATCGACGGTGGGGCGCGGCTTCTTCGAGGCTGACATGGTGTTCCTCTTCCTGGGCGGGACGTATCACCCCAACCTTCGCAGACGGTGGGCCCCCGATCGACCAGATTTGTCCGCGGTGCTTCGGTCAGCGTTGCTTCGGACGACGCTGCCGGGAGGTCCACTGGCGCATCCGTGCGGGATAGCCGGTCTGGTTGACGTCGTAGACGGGGATGCCGAGGGAACGCGCCACGTCGAAGGCGACCGGGCGCGACGGCAGCGCCCTGCGCGTCCACTCCCCGTCGTGGGCGATGAGCACCACCGTGGTGGAGGTGACGTTGGTGGCCGGCTCGACGTAGGCCTCGACCCCGCGCCGGGTGCCGACGAACTCCTGCATGTGGGCGCGCGCGCCCGAGACGTCTCCACCACCGTGCGGTGCCTGCTGACCGCGACCGCGTTTCCACCACGCCATGCGGACACGATAAACGGTCCGGGAGTGACAGGATGCTCCGAGGCGCCCCACCACGTGCGAAGGAGCATCGGATGCCGACCACCGCCGAAACCACCCACGACGTCGTCGTTCTCGGGGGCGGGAGTGGCGGTTACGCCTGCGCGTTGCGCGCGGCCGAGCTGGGACTGACCGTCGCCCTCGTCGAGAAGGACCTCCTGGGCGGCACCTGCCTGCACCGGGGATGCATCCCGACCAAGGCCCTGCTGCACGCGGCCGAGGTCGCCGACTCGGCCCGTGAGGCCTCCCGCTTCGGGGTGCGAGCGACGCTGGAGGGGGTCGACCTCCCCGGCGTGACGGCATACCGAGAGGGTGTCGTGAGCCGACTGCACAAGGGGCTCCAGGGACTCGTCTCGTCGCGCAAGGTGGACTACGTGCAGGGCGAGGGTCGCCTCGAGGGACGCACCGTCGTCGTCGGCGACCGGCGCCTCGTCGGGCGGAACGTCGTTCTCGCGACCGGGTCGTACGCACGCACCCTGCCCGGGCTCGACCTCGGCGGCCCGATCATGACGAGCGACGGTGCCCTTGCCCTCGAGTCGGTCCCCGACCGGGTGGTCGTCCTCGGCGGCGGTGTCATCGGCGTCGAGTTCGCCTCCGTCATGCGCTCGTTCGGTGCCGAGGTGACGATCGTCGAGGCCCTCCCCCGGCTCGTGGCCGCTGAGGACCCTGCCATCAGCACCGCCCTCGAACGCGCCTTCAAGAAGCGCGGCATCGCCTTCCGCACCGGGGTCCGCTTCGAGTCGGCCACGCCCTCCGACGATGGCGTCACCATTCGCCTCGAGGGCGGCGAGGAGCTGACCGCCGACGTGCTCCTCGTGGCGGTCGGGCGCGGACCCTCGACTGCCGCAATGGGATTCGAGGAGGCCGGGGTCACGCTCGACCGCGGGTTCGTCGTCACCGATGACCGCTGCCGCACCTCGGTCGACGGGGTGTATGCCGTGGGCGACATCGTCCCCGGGCTCCAGCTCGCGCACCGCGGGTTCGCGCAGGGCATCTTCGTCGCCGAGGACATCGCCGGGCTGAACCCCCTGCCCCTCGTCGAGTCGAGCATCCCGCGGGTCACCTACTGCGAGCCCGAGATCGCATCGGTGGGGCTCACCCAGGAGCAGGCCGCCGCGGTGCACGGCGACCGGGTCGAGACCTACGAGTACAACCTCGGCGGCAACGGCAAGTCCCAGATCCTGCGCACCCAGGGTTTCGTCAAGCTCGTGCGGGTCAAGGACGGTCCGGTCGTCGGCATCCACATGGTCGGCTCGCGCATGGGTGAGCAGATCGGCGAGGCCCAGCTGATCGTCTCCTGGGAGGCCCATGCCGAGGACGTCGCCGCCCTGCTGCACGCCCATCCCACCCAGAACGAGGCGCTCGGAGAGGCGCACCTGGCGCTCGCCGGGAAACCCCTGCACGCACACAACTAGAGTGGTCAACGTCACCGCCCACGAAGGAGAGCTGTCCCGATGTCAGAACGCGTGAAGATGCCTGCGCTCGGCGAGTCCGTCACCGAAGGGACCGTGACGCGCTGGCTCAAGGGGGTCGGAGACAGCGTCGAGGTCGACGAGCCACTGCTCGAGGTCTCGACCGACAAGGTCGACACCGAGATCCCCTCGCCCGTCTCCGGCACGCTTCAGGAGATCCTCGTCCAGGAGGACGACACGGTGCCCGTCGGCGCCGACCTCGCGGTCATCGGCGACGGCGACGCGCCGGCAGCCAGCACCGAGGAGGCCGCACCGGCTGAAGAGCCCGCGGCACCGGCCGAGGAGCCCGCGGCACGCCGCCGAGGAGGCACCTGCTGAGGCTGCCCCCGCCGAGGAAACCGCATGCCCCCGCCGAGGAGCCCGCAGCCCCGCAGGCAGACGCGGCACCGGCCGGCTCGGATGACGGCACCACCGTGACGATGCCCGCACTCGGCGAGTCCGTGACGGAGGGAACCGTCACCCGCTGGCTCAAGCAGGAGGGCGACGAGGTCGCGGTCGACGAGCCGCTCCTGGAGGTCTCCACCGACAAGGTCGACACCGAGATCCCCTCCCCCGTGGCGGGAACCCTGACCAAGATCCTCGTCCAGGAGGACGACACCGTGCCCGTGGGCGGTGACCTCGCGGTCATCGGCGGCTCCGGTGGCTCCGGTGGTGGCGCTGCTCCCGCGGCGGCCGAGGAGGCTCCCGCCGCACCGGAGGCAGCGGCCCCCGCACCGGCTGCCCCCGCCCCCGCTGCTGCCGCTCCGGCGCCCGCCGCTCCGGCACCTGCCCCTGCGCCCTGCGGCTCCGGCACCTGCTGCCCCCGCTCCAGCCCCTGCTGCCCCTGCTCCGGCCCCCGCCGCGGCTCCTGCCCCGGCCGCACCGGCTGCCAATGGATCCGACGACCGCGACGCTGCTGCCTACGTCACCCCGCTCGTGCGCAAGCTGGCGGCTGACCAGGGCATCGACCTCGCGACGCTGACCGGCACCGGTATCGGCGGCCGCATCCGCAAGCAGGACGTCGTGGCCGCTGCCGAGGCGAAGAAGGCACCCGAGCCCGCACCCGCCGCTGCAGCGCCTGCCGCCACTCCCCCCGCATCCGCACCGGCCGCGCCCGCCTCGGACTCCCGACGTGGCACGACCGAGAAGATGACACGCCTTCGCCAGACGATCGCGCGCCGCATGGTCGAGTCGCTCCAGGTCTCGGCCCAGCTCACGACGGTGGTCGAGGTCGACGTCACCCGCATCGCACGGCTGCGTGACCGTGCCAAGGGCGACTTCGCGGCCCGCGAGGGCACCAAGCTGAGCTTCCTGCCCTTCTTCGCGCTCGCCGCGGTCGAGGCCCTCAAGGCCCACCCGACGGTCAACGCGAGCCTCGACGGCGACCAGGTGACGTACTACGGCGCCGAGCACCTCGGCATCGCCGTCGACACCGAGAAGGGCCTGCTCGTCCCGGTGCTGAAGAACGCCGGCGACCTCAACATCGCCGGGCTGGCTCGTGGCATCGCCGACGTCGCGGACCGCACCCGGAGCAACAAGATCATGCCCGACGACCTCTCCGGCGGGACCTTCACGATCACCAACACCGGGTCGCGCGGGGCGCTGTTCGACACCCCGATCATCAACCAGCCGCAGGTCGCCATCCTCGGCACCGGCGCCGTGGTCCGTCGGCCGATCGTCGCGATGACCGACGACGGCGGCGAGACGATCGCGATCCGCTCGATGGTCTACCTCGCGCTCTCCTACGACCACCGCATCGTCGACGGGGCGGATGCCGCCCGCTTCCTCACGACGATGAAGTCGCGTCTCGAGGAAGGCGCCTTCGAGGCCGACCTGGGTCTGTGATGTGGGCTCGTCGGAGCACCATAACCGGAGCACCCGAACCGGAGCACCACGGACCGGAGCACCACGTGAGCCGCATCGCCGTCACCGGATCCTCCGGCCTGATCGGCACCGCCCTCGTCGCCGCGCTGCGTGAGCGCGGCGACGAGGTGGTGCGTCTCGTGCGCCACCCTGCCCGCGGGCGGGACGAGGTGCAGTGGGCCCCGGACAGCCGCACCCTCGACCCCCGATCCCTGGAAGGGGTCGACGGCGTCGTGCACCTCGCCGGCGCCGGCCTGGGTGACAAGCGGTGGTCCCCGGCCTACAAGCGCGAGATCCTCGCCTCGCGCACCGACGGCACCCATGCCGTCGCGACCGCCGTGGCGGCCTCGGACCACCCCGTGCGCCTGGTCTCGGGGTCGGCGGTCGGCTACTACGGCAACCGCGGCGACGAGCCCCTGACCGAGGCGAGCGCGCCGGGCGAGGGGTTCCTCACGGACGTCGTCCTCGCGTGGGAGGCAAGTGCTCAACCCGCCGTGGATGCCGGTGCGTCCGTCGCGCTGGCACGCACCGGAATCGTGCTGGCCCGCGAGGGCGGCGCGATGGAGCGCCTCCTCCAGCTCGCTCGCTTCGGTCTGGCCGGTCCACTCGGGTCCGGGAAGCAGTTCTGGCCGTGGATCACGATGGTCGACGAGGTCGGTGCCCTGTTGCACCTGCTCGACCACCCCGACATCACCGGGCCCGTCAACCTTGCGGCCCCCGAGCCCGCTCGCCAGCGGGAGATCATCTCGGCCATCGGCGACGCACTGCACCGGCCCGCGTTCCTCCCGGCGCCCGGCTTCGCACTGCGCGTCATCCTCGGCGAGTTCGGCAACGACGTCCTCGGGAGCCAGCGCATCGTCGGCGACGTCCTGGTCACGAGCGGGTACGAGTTCACCCACCCCGGCCTTGAGGGTGCGGCGCGCTGGTTGGTGGCCTGACCGCCCTGGGCGATGAGGACACCGTTCGTGGCCCCGTGCGACGCGGTCGTCAGAGGCAGCCGTCACGCTGAAGGATCGGTTCTTCACATCGATGACACTGTTCTCACTGAGCCGCTTCATCCCGGGGAAGAGCACCTGCGTCGTGCCGGTGATCAGCTGAGGGCGGCCGGCGATGGTCGCGTTCAGCCGTTCGAAGCGACGGTCGTCGATCGGCAGGACGTTGTACCGCACGGCCTCGATCAGCCACAGCCGTTGCAGGCGCGCGAGCCGCTCGGGGTCCGAGGCAGCGAGGTCGTGGGCCTGGGTCCAGTCGGAGTTGCCGTCGTACAGCTCCCAGACGTCGTCGTCGAGCGCCGGAAGCTGCTCGTGGGGTAGCCAGGGCGTGCTGTGCCGGGTGACGGCGCTCCAGCCCTTGAAGTAGATCCCCCGGTTCCCGGCCATCTCGAAGTACTGCAGGTCGTGGCGTTCGGCGGCATCCCCGTCGTCGAAGCTGTAGAGCATGCTGGTGCCCTCGATCGGCGACTGCTGGACCCCGTTCACGAAGGTCGGCTCCGGTAGCCCCGCAGCCTCGAGCACCGTCGGCGCGACGTCGATGACGTGGCTGAACTGCGACCGCACCTCGCCCCGGCTCTCGAAGCCGGCCGGCCAGTGCACGATCGTGCCGTTGCGGGTGCCGCCCCAGTGGGAGGCCACCTGCTTGGTCCACTGGTAGGGCGCGCACATCGCCCATGCCCAGCCGACGGAGTAGTGGTTGTAGGCGTCGACCGTACCCAGCTTGTCCTTCATCGCCGCCATGAACTCGGGCGTCTCGATGGCGGCCAGCCCGTTGAAGTTGGCCATCTCGTTGAAGGCGCCGTTGACGGTGCCCTCGGCCGAGGCTCCGTTGTCGCCGATGATGTAGTAGACGAGGGTGTTCTCGAGGGCTCCGAGCTCCTCGATGGCGTCGACGAGGCGACCCACGTGGTGGTCGGTGTGCTCCAGGAACCCGGCGTAGACCTCCATCTGGCGCTCGAGCACCGGGCTGCAGCTGCGTCGTCCATCTCGTCCCAGGCCGGAATCACCTCCGGCCGGGCCGTCAGGTCGGCATCCGGCGAGACGATGCCGCGCTCGCGCTGACGCTCGATGGTCTCCTCCCGGAGCGCGTCCCAGCCGCCGGCAAAACGCCCTGCGTACTTGTCGGCCCACTCCAGCGGCACGTGGTGCGGCGCATGGGTTGCGCCCGGCGCGAAGTACATGAAGAACGGCTTGTCCGGGCGCGAGCGCCTTCTGCGTCTTGACCCACCCGATCGCCCGGTCGGCGAGGTCCTCGGTCAGGTGGTACCCCTCCTCCGGCGTCGTGCTCGGGCTCGACCGGGGATGGTTCCTTCGTACAGCGCCGGATAGAACTGGTTGTTCTCGCCCCCGATGAAGCCGTAGAAGTACTCGAAGCCGCCGCCACCGGAGGGCCAGGCGTCGAACGGGCCCACCGGGGAGGTCTGCCAGGGCGGGACCTCGTGGCACTTGCCGAACTGGGACGTCGAGTAGCCGTTGAGCTTCAGCGTGGTCGCGAGCGCGGCCTTGGAGTTCGGACGGAGCCCGCTCGACCCGGGGGCCGACGTCGCGGTCTCGGTGATCAGGCCCATGCCGACCGAGTGGTGGTTGCGACCACTGAGCAGGGCGGCTCGCGTCGGCGCACACAGAGCCGTCGTGTGGAAACGGTTGTACGTCAGGCCGTTTCGCTGCAACCGCTCAGCGGTCGGCATGGCCACCGGACCACCGAAGGCACTCGAGGCGCCGAAGCCGACATCGTCGAGCAACACGATCAGGACGTTCGGTGCACTCGTTGGTGGGAGCACCGGGAGGATGGGCGGGAACGAGGTGTCCGGGTCCTTGGCGTCGTAGGTGAGCAACCCGCGATAGGGCCGGTCAGGAATCGGCAGGACACTCCGTCGCCCAGCGAACTCGTCACCCATGTCCAGACCTCCGGCTCGGTCACGCGGAAAGGCGCCTGCGGCACCGTGGCCGCACGCGTGCGGCGTTCGGCCCGCTTTCGAAGGTAGGACCTGCGCCCACCCCGGCATCACCCGATGGGGGCGGCTACCCCTCCGCCGGTCGCACGTCCCGGACCCGCCACCCCTCATCGGTGCGCACGAGGTCCACGAGCACCACCTCGCCGGCACTGGCCGGTCTCGACTGCGAGCCCGAACGCCCCAGCACCGTGTAGGCACCGGCGTCGATCCGGGCTCGGACGACGGCTTCATCACGGGTGGCCGACACCGCTCGGGCGTCGGCCACCGTGTACCGAAGGCCGGCGTACCGCAGCCCGGACCTGGCCACCTCCGCGACCGCGGCAGTGTCCCGCGCCAAGGCCGGCGATCCCGGTGCGTCGGCGCCGTGCAGCATCGCCGGGGTCGCCTCGCGCCAGGCGGCCGCCCGGGCATCGGCCAGGGCCGTGAGCAGCTCTGCCGGGCGCTGAGAGGGAGCGTCGGGGTCGTGCCGAGGGTCGCTCCGGGCCCGGGTCGTCGACGTGGGTGCCGGTGTCGGCGTGGGCTTGGGCGCTGCGCTGCCGATCCACGGCGACCGTGTCGGGCAGCACCCCTCCTGCCACCGCCGAACCGCCATCGCGCCCGAGCACCGTGACGGCGAGGACGAGCGCGGCGGCCAGGGCCACGGCGCCGACGGCAGAAGCCACGACCCGCACCAACGACGACGCCCCGCGAGACCCCGCCCGGGTGTGCCGCCCCCTCCTTCGCGGCACGCCGACCGAGCCGCCAGCGCCGCTGGCGACCATCCCAGCCACCGCCTCGGGGTGCCCTGCACGCCCTCGTCCGCTTCGGCCGCCGCACGCAGCCGGTAGGTGACGGCGCTGATCTCGTCACCATCGCGAACGAGGTCGAGCGGCTTCGCGGCGGCCGCCTGGAACAGCAGCCAGGCGAACTCATGGGCATCGGGGCGTTCGCCGGGGTCCGGGGACAACGCCGACTCGAGCACGCGGACGACCGGCACCGCCGCCTCCCCCGCACGGCTGAGGTCTGCCAGCGCCGGCCGCAGCCCGGGAGCGCCGGGCACCGAGCCGGTGAGGCACAGCCAGCCCAGGGCCCCGAGCCCGTAGACGTCGGATGCCGGGGACGGGTCACCTCCGAGGACCACCTCGGGCGCGACGTACCCGTCGGTGCCCCACACACCCGGTGAGATGTCGCCCAGGACGTGCCCCAACCCCAGGTCGCCGAGCACGGGACGACCGTCGAGGTCGAGCAGCACGTTGCCCGGGGACACGTCGCCGTGGACGACCGCGAGGTCGTGCAGGCGCCCCAGCGCCGAGGCCACGGGTGCCAGGACGGTGACGACCTCCCCCGGGCTCAGGTGACCGCGCGCCCGGACGAGGGCATCGAGGGAACCGCCCCGCAGGTGCGGCATGACCAGGGCCACCCGACCGTCGCCCAGTGCCACGCACGCGTCGATCGCCACGACGTGGGCGGATGCCGCTCGCGACGACACGGCCGCCTCCCGGGCCGCCGCCTCGACGGATTCGACACTCGCGTGCACGACCTTGACCGCCACGCGGCGACCCTCACCGAGTGAGACCCCCGCCCAGACCTCGCTCGTCCCTCCCCGGGCCAGCAGCTCACCGAGCTCGAACCCGGGCACCACCGGCGGCTCCCCCACCACCCCACCGCCCGTGACCCCACCGCTCGTGAACCCGCCACCCGGCATCCCCATGTCGTCCATGGCACCACCCTGCCCCCTCCCCGCCGAGGCGACGGGAAGTTATCCACAGGCAGCCCGTCGCCGCGTACTACGGTCGTGCCCATGCCTGCTGACGCCCCGACGATCCTGGCCACCTCGGGTGGCTACCGCTACGGCCGCCGCACCCAGCTGGAGTTCAACGGCCTCGTGCACCACGCGGTCGACCTCTCCGGCGCCCACGGCCGCCGCCCGCGGGTGACCTTCGTGGGCACGGCGTCAGGTGACCCCCGACCGACGAACTACGCAGCGATCGAGGCAGGTCGCGTCGCGGGCTTCGACGTCACGTGCCTGGACCTGTTCCCCATGCCCAACCTCGACGACCTGCCGGGCCACCTGCTCGAGGCTGACGTCGTGTGGGTCAACGGCGGCTCGGTCGCGAACCTGCTCGCGGTGTGGGACGTGCATGACCTGCGGCCCGCCATGCGCGCCGCGTGGGAGGCCGGAGTCGTCCTGTCCGGCGTCTCGGCCGGGTCGATCTGCTGGTACGAGGGTGGCTGCACCGACTCCTTCGGTCCCGAGCTGCGCGCGGTGACCAACGGGCTCGGCCTGCTCCCGTACGGCAGCGGCGTGCACTACGACTCCGAGGAGAGCCGCCGACCGACGATCCACCGGCTCGTCGGCGACGGCACCCTCCCGACGACGCACTGCACCGACGACGGGGTGGGGCTGGTCTACCGCGGCACCGAGCTCGTCGAGGCGGTCAGCGAGGTCGACGGCAAGGGCGCCTACATCGTCTCGCGCGAGGGCGGCGCTGAGGGCGCAGGTGAGGGCACCGGCATCCGAGAGGAGCGCCTCGAGCCGCGCCGCCTCCCGACGCCCTGACCCAGCAGTCGGATGCCGTCAGCGCGCCGGCGTCCGAACCGTCACGACGCGCTCCTGCGCCGCGGACTCGCGGGCCGCGTCGATGACCGCGAGGGTGTGCACGGCATCCCAGGGGTCAACCGGCATCGCGGCCTGCGGGTCCGCGGACTCCAGCGCCGCCGCCACCGCGCGGTAGAGGTCGGCCTGCGTGCTCGTGCCACGAGCCACGGGCTCGCGCTCGTCACCGCGGTACAGCCAGCCACTCTGCCCGGCGTCCGCATCGGCCTGCCCGCTCCACACGTGCGTCTCCCCGGTGAAGTCGGCCATGACGTAGGCCGCGGACGTCCCGAGCAGCCGCACCCGCGGGCCGGGGGCCCCGGAGAGCGCCGTCGCCCCGAGGTGTGACACGACTCCCGACTCGTGGCGGCACACGAGGAACGCGTCGTCCTCGGCCAGGGTCGTGTGGGCGGCCACAGTCGCGAAAACCGTTGCCACCGGGCCGAACAGCTGCACCGCGGCATCCACGAGGTGACTGTGCAGGTCGAGCAGGATGCCGCCGCCGTCGGCCGCGCTCGCGTTCTCGCGCCAGCGGTCCTTGGGCACGGGCCGCCACCGCTCCCACCGCATCTCGTAGCGGAACGGCGTGCCGACGAGGCCGTCGGCCACGACCCGCGCGACGGTGGCGTGCTCGGGGTCGAACCTGCGGTTGTGGAAGACGGTGAGCGGCACCCCGGATGCCGCGGCGTGCCGCACGACGTCGGCCGCCGACTCCGCGTCGACCGCCAGGGGCTTGTCGACCAGGCAGGCGATGCCGGCGTCGATGACGGTGCGGACCTGCGCGGCGTGGGCACCGCTCGGGGTGGCCAGCACGACGAGGTCGACACCCGGGACGGCGAGCAGCTCGGTGAGCCCCGGCACCACCGTCGTTCCCGGGAACTCGGCGCGCGCCGCGGCAGCCCGCTCGGCATCGCGGGTCGACACGGCGACGACCTCGCAGCCGGCCTCGTGCAGCAGCGGGGCGTGGATGGTCTGTCCGGATGACCCGAACCCGGCGAGGGCGACGCGCATCATGGCGCTCACCCTAGGGGTCAGCCGACGGTGAGCGTGATCGTGAAGGCGGGCGTGCCGCTCGTGACCGTGCTCGTGCCGACCTCGACACCACGGACCTCCCACTCCCTCACACCGCTGTCGGTGACGTTGACGACGGGCACGAGGATCACCGACGTCCCGTCGACCGCGGGCTGGTCGACGCCCTGGCCCCGCACGACGAGGGCCGTCGTCGACCCCACGGTCATCGAGTAGTGGCTCCCGTCCGCCTCCGGGCGTGAGTCGCCGGGGCGCCGGGGGCAGCGAGGGCGAGGAGGACGGCATCCCGGATGCCGTGGCGCCGGTTTCCGACGCCGCGCCGCTCGCCGTCGGCGAACCCGTGGGCGCCGACTCCCCCGTGCTGCACCCCACCACGAGGGTGAGGAGCACCAGGACAGGGAGCGTCCCGGTGACGGCCCTCACCACCGTCACCGGGAGCACCCGTCTGCCCCGGCCTTCAGTTGCCGCTCTGCAGCGCGACCCGCTCGACGATGTCCTTCTGCGCCTTGATCTGCGCGCTGGACGATGCCGGGTTGATGCGCACCGACTCGGCCGTGAACATCGCCGCGCCGAAGGTGCTGTTCAGGCTCCCGTTGCCGTCGGTGTCCACCGGCGTCGCGAGCTTGACCGAGCCGTTGGCGAAGTTCAGCCAGGCCCCGAGGAGGTGCTGGTCGAAGATCACGTCCGCCGGTGCCTTGGCCGGTGCGTTGAGCACGGCGGTCGCCTTCGATCGCGTGGACGCGTCCTTGTGCTCGTCGAAGACCATGCTCAGCGCGCCCACGATGTCGAGGTAGCACTGCAGCTGCGCCGGGGTGAAGTCGTTCGGCGGCTTGGTCCGGTACTGGTTGAGCCACCACCCGTGGCCCTTGGAGACATCAGCGTTGCCGGTGATGAGCACCAGCGCGCTGTCTGCCGCCGAGCCGAGGTCGTCATCGGTCACGGTGACGTCCAGGGTGTAGGCGCACGCGTCGACGTAGGCGTGGGTCTCGCTGAAGTCCACGTCGCGCGGCTGGTTGCTCGGGCTCTTCGCCGGGTCGGTCCCCGGCGGGTTGACCAGCGAGGTCTGCGTGTCGGTGCGTGCCATCGCCCCACGCCCACTCGGCCGTGAGGTCGTCGCTGCCCGGGTCCACCGAGCCGACCGGCACCGTGAGGTCCTCGCCGGCCTCGACGATGAACGCCGAGACGCCGTCGTAGACCTGCTCGCCCGAGGTGTCGATGACCGCGGTCGGGTCGACGTTGCTGACGGCCGCGACCTCGCTGTCACAGTTGCCGCTCGTGTCGTCGTCAGCGGCGCACACCTGCACGGTGAAGGCGCCGTTGTCGCCGTACTGGTGGTTGACCGAGAAGGTCAGCGTCGCGTTCGGGCGGACGTTCTCCAGGACTCCGGCCAGCGCCACGGGCGCTGCGCCGTCGTCGAAGGTGATCGTCGCGGTGAGCGGGTCGAGCCACCCGGGGTCGGTGACCGTGCCGGAGACCGTGACCGTGCCGCCCTCGGCGATCGGGGTGATCGCGTTGACGCTGACGACGGGGGCGACGTTGGTGACCGTCACCTGCGAGGTCGCGGTCGCGGTGTTGCCGAAGGCGTCGGTGACCCGCAGGCCGATCGGGAAGACCCCGTCCTGGCCGACGGTGCTGAAGGTCGGCGTGGCTCCGGTCGCGTCGTCGTAGGCGCCGTCGTTGTCGAGGTCCCACTCGTAGGCCGTGAGCGCGCCTGCGGACGGGTCGGAGCCGGGTGCCGAGCCGGTTCCGTCGAGCACGACATCGGTGCCCTCGGGGGTCACGTACGGGCCGCCCGCGTCTGCCGTGGGCAGGCACTCGGCCGGGATGTCATCGCTGAAGGTCGGCACCGTGTCCAGACTTCCGGTCGACCCCGTCCCGAGGCCCCGGCCGGCGAACGCCGACCAGATGAGGCACCGGTTCGCGACTCCCGCCGAGAGCAGCCCGTCACGAGCGTCGAGGAACGTCGGGTTGGCCGTGGTGGCCTTCATGCCGTCCAGCACGAGCGAGGCCATCGCCTCGACGCCGCCCGGCAGCTGGTCGCGGATGTCGTACAGCGCGGTGGCCCAGATCTGGCCGGGTCCGTGCCCGCTGCCGGCTCCGGTGTCGTAGTCCTGGAAGTCCAGGGTCGAGGTGTCGTAGGCCACCGACCGGATGCCGGTCGACGCGTTGCCGGTGTCGTACTCGGCGATGACCGCATCGCCCCACTTGAGGTACGAGATGACGTCGCTCCAGCCCTCGCCGAGAGCACCGCGCTGGTCGTCGCCGTTGTAGCCGAGGTCGCCGGCGCCGACGAGCCTGCTGGACACGCCATGCCCGTACTCGTGGGCGATGACGTCCCCGTCCATCGAGCCCTCACGATAGGGGCGGGTCGGTGCCCACATGTACATCTGCATCCGCGGGCTGGACCCGTCGGCAGGGGTGCCGAAGTTGGCGTTGTTGAGGCAGCGGATGTCCTCGTCGTCACCGGTGTCGGCGGTGTCCTTGTCGTCGACGCACCCGAAGTCCCAGCCGTCCTGGGCCTCGGCCAGCACCGGGTCACCGCCCGAGCCGCCGCGGCCGAAGTTGTCGACCTGGAAGTTGCCACTGGCCTCGTCGAACCCGTGCCCGTACAGCCAGTCGTGCAGGACGTTGGTGTAGTAGAAGAGCTGGGTGACCGCGGCGTCCCGGTCGGCATCGAGGGCCACGAGAGAGTCCACGTCCGCTGTCGTGCGCCACGTGTCACCGAAGGCGTAGTTGAAGTGCTGGTACTCGGGGTCGCCCATCGCCGCGGTGGTCGGCTGGTACTCGTTGTTCGCGTCGTCGTCGTTGCGGTCGAGGTAGGCGTTGACGTTGTTACCGCTCGTCGTCGTGCCGCTGACCCAGGAGCCGTCGAGCCCGATGAACGGCACGACCTGCCGCGTCGCGCTGCCCGCCTCGGGGTGCTGGTCGGTGAAGACGGTCCCCTCCGGGCCGGCGTGCGCATAGCGGCTCGTCTGCTCGAGCACGTCGCCGGTGCTGGCGTCCACGACGCTCTCCCACCACTGGTCGCCGGCGGACTCGATGTCGGTCACCCAGGCGAGCCGGAGTGACTGGCCGTCAGCGCTGGGGAACCACGCGAGCTCGGCCGTCACCGGGCGGTCGCTCGACGAACCCTGGGCGTAGACGTTCGGGAACTTCTTCTTCCCCGTGGTGCGCACGTCGCCCTCGCGCAGCGGGCGCTTGGCCGTCGCGCCCTGCTCGGCGGCAGCCGCGTCCAGCGCTTGGCGTGCGGTCAGGTCCGGGGACACGCTCTTGCCGCCGGCCCCCTTGGTGAGGCGTCCGGCGGCCGACACGACGCGACCGTCGGTGCCGACGACGACGGTGAGCACGGCATCCGTGACCCGCAAGCCCTCGACGCGCTGGCCGAGGTGCACGGCGGTGGCGCCGGTGGTGAGGCCTGCTCCTTGGCGACGGCGAGCGTGCGGGCCTGCCCGGCCCCCAGGCCGAAGTCGCTGCCCGAGGCCTTGGCATAGGCCAGCGCCACGTCGGCCGGAGCCGCCTTCGACGGCTTCGTCAGTCCCGTCGCGCCGGCGGACACGGAGGCGACTCGCCCCGACGCATCGCGACGCACGAGCTGTTCGTCGCCCGGAGGGGACGAGGACGACGCTCGACCCTTCCCGTCCGGTGCCGCGACAGCCGTCGCGACGGGGGCTGCGAGGCTGAGCAGCAGCACAGCTGCGAGGCCGAGAGACATGGACCGTCGAGCGCTCATGACTTCCTCCGCTGAGACGGCGCCACCCCTGCCCGGCCCACCCGGAATGTGAGCCGCCTCACGTCCCACCACGGTCCTCCCCCAGCCCGCCGTTGTCAGCGAGTTGGAGAAACTTCGTCCTCCGTCTTCGCACCGTCCGCCGGGAGGTGCCTCGGCCACCACACCGACGGCCCGATGTCGTAGGCCGCCGCCGGCACGAGCAGCGAGCGGACGACGAAGGTGTCGAGCAGCACGCCGAACCCGACGATGAACGCGATCTGGACGAGGAAGACGAGCGGCAGCACGGCCAGGGCCGAGAACGTCGCGGCGAGCACGATGCCCGCACTCGTGATGACGCCCCCGGTCACGGCGAGACCGACGAGGATGCCGGGTCGGGTCCCCCGCACCTTGGCCTCCTCACGCACCCGCGTCATGAGGAAGATCGAGTAGTCGATGCCGAGCGCCACGAGGAAGACGAAGCCGTAGAGCGGGATCGCAGGGTCTCCCCCGGTGAAGCCGAAGCCGTGCTCGAACACCAGCGCCGCGATGCCGATCGTCGCGGCGAAGGACACGACGTTGGCGGCCACGAGCAGCAGCGGGGCGACGATCGAGCGCAGCAGCAGGGACAGGACGAGGAAGATCACCACGAGGATCGTGGGGACGATCACCTTGAGGTCGCGCGAGCTCGCCTGCAGCACATCGAGGTTCGTCGCGGCATTGCCACCGACGAGCGCTTCGGTGCTCACGGCGTCGAGGTCGTCGCGCAGCCGCTGCACGGTGTCCTGGGCCTCTGTGGTGTCGGCGGCCGCCGTCGTCGTGGCCTGGATGAGGACGTTGCCGTCGACGACGGCGGGAGGAACGGCGGGCGCGCCGGGAACCGGGGGAACCAGCCCGATGAAGGCACTCTCGACACCCTCGTCGGCGGTCACGACGGCCAGGGCCGCCTCGGCATCCGCCTCCGGCACGATGACCTGCACCGGGTTCGCCGAGCCCGCCGGGAAGTGCTCACCGATGACGCGCTGGGCGACGATGGCGTCGGTGTCGTCGAGGAAGGTCTCCTCGATGGTGGACCCGCTGGCCGAGAACGTCGGGGCGAAGGCGGCCGCCACGAGCAGGGCAGCCAGCGTGACCACCCAGGTGCGTCGGGGGTGGTTGCCGACGAGGTCCGCGACCCGGCCCCAGACTCCTCGGGTGCCGACGGCATCCTCGGCGTGGACGTGGTCGAGCTTGGGGGCGAAGGGCCAGAACACCTTGCGCCCGAACAGCAGCAGGACGGCCGGCAGGAACGTCAGCGAGGCGAGCAGTGCCCCGGCGATGCCGAGGGCACCCACGGGCCCGAGCCCCGAGGTGCTGCGCAGCTCGGCGAGGAGCAGGCAGAGCAGGCCGAGGATGACGGTCGTGGCCGACGCGACGATCGGCTCGACCGACCCGAGCCACGCCCGCTTCAGCGCGACCCACGAGTTCGGCTCGTCGTGCAGGGCCTCCTTGAACCGGCTGACCAGCAGCAGCGCGTAGTCGGTCGCGGCGCCGACGACGAGGATGAACAGGATGCCCTGCGACTGGCCCGACAGCGTGATGACGTCGTTCACCGCGAGCTGGTAGACGACGAGCGAGGCCGCACTGAGCCCGAACACGGCGCTCAGCAGGACGGCGAACGGCAGGATCGGGCTGCGGTAGACGATGAGCAGGATCACGAGGACGACGAGCAGCGCGACCCCGAGCAGGATGCCGTCGATACCGGCGAAGGCCTCGGCGAAGTCGGCGATCAGCCCGCCGGGTCCGCCGACGTGCCCCTCGAGGCCGACCGGGGCCAGGGACGACTCCATCCCGGCACGCAGCGCCTCGGCCCCCTCGACCAGGGCGGAGGTCTCGCCGCTGGCTGCGGTGCCCGTGACGCCGTCGAGCGGCACGCTGAGCAGGACCGCCTCGCCGTCCTCGGACGGGATCGGGAAGGGCGCCTCGTCGCCCACGAGGTAGTCACCGAGCACCACGCCCTCGCCGAGCTCGGGCAGCGCGAGGGCCGGAATCCCCGCGGCGAACTGGCCGACGGCCTGCAGGTCCTGCGGGGTGAGCGGCCCGCCGTCGGCGCGCTGCACCACGACGAGGTAGGGCAGGGTGTCGCTGCTGTTGAGCGCCGCGACCGCCTCGCTGACCAGGGTCGACTCGGCTCCCTCGGGCAGGAAGGTGGAGTTGTCGTTGGTCTGGACTCCCGTCAGCTTGCCCTGCGCAGCGCCGCCGAGGGCGGCGACGACCAGCCAGACGAGGAGGACGAGAACGGCACCGAGGATGACCGGGCGGGGGCGACGCGAGTCGGTGGACATACCGCAAGGCTAGGCGTCCGGCATACGGTGGTGTCATGCAGATCGTGCACCTCGGCTTCTCCCCCGACCTCGTCGACTACGAACAGGGCTGGCAGACCCAGCGCGACGTTCACGCACAGGTCGTCGAGGGCGCCCTCCCCGACACCACGCTCCTGCTCGAGCACGCGGCCGTCTACACCGCGGGGAAGCGCACCCAACCGCACGAGCGGCCGGTCGACGGCACCCCGGTCATCGACGTCGATCGCGGCGGCAAGATCACCTGGCACGGGCCGGGCCAGCTCGTCGGCTACCCGATCGTGAAGCTCCCGGAAGTGCCCATCGACGTCGTCGCCCACGTGCGTCGCCTCGAGGAGGTGATGATCCGGATCTGCCGCGACTTCGGCGTCGAGACGGTGCGGGTCGAGGGTCGCAGCGGGGTGTGGGTGCTCGCCGACGAGCGCGGACCCGACCGCAAGCTCGGGGCGATCGGCGTGCGCGTGAGCCGGCGGGTGACGATGCACGGCTTCGCGCTCAACTGCGACGCCGACCTCTCGTGGGCCGACGCGATCATCCCCTGCGGCATCCCGGATGCCGGGGTGTCCTCCCTCAGCCTCGAGACCGGGCAGACCGTGACCGTGCAGGACGTCCTGCCCTATGCCGAGAAGCACCTGAGCGAGGTCCTCGGGAGCCCCGGCCGCGACGTAGGGTGGAGCGCGTGACTGTCGCACCAGAGGGACGCCGCATGCTGCGGGTCGAGGCGCGCAACGCCCAGACCCCGATCGAGCGCAAGCCCGAGTGGATCCGCACGACGGCCCGGATGGGGCCGGAGTACACGGCGATCCACTCCCTGGTGAAGAGCGAGGGCCTGCACACCGTCTGCCAGGAAGCCGGGTGCCCCAACATCTTCGAGTGCTGGGAGGACCGCGAGGCCACCTTCCTCATCGGAGGGGACACCTGCACCCGGCGCTGCGACTTCTGCGACATCGCCACGGGCCGCCCGCAGGCGCTCGACCTCGACGAGCCGCGACGGGTCGCGGAGTCGGTGCGCACGATGGGCCTGCGCTACTCCACCGTCACCGGCGTCGCTCGCGACGACCAGCCCGACGGCGCCGCCGGCCTCTACGCCGAGACGATCCGCCAGATCCACGCGCTCAACCCCACGACCGGTGTCGAGATCCTCCCGCCCGACTTCGGTGCCGTGCCCGAGCTCGTCGGCCAGGTCTTCGACGCACGCCCCGAGGTGTTCGCGCACAACCTCGAGACGGTCCCGCGGATCTTCAAGCGCATTCGCCCGGCGTTCACCTATGACAAGTCGCTGCGCGTGCTGTCGATGGCGCGCGAGGCCGACCTCGTGACCAAGTCCAACCTCATCCTGGGCATGGGTGAGGAGGACCACGAGATCGAGGAGGCCATCCGCGACCTGCACGACGCCGGCTGCGACATCCTCACGATCACCCAGTACCTGCGTCCCTCCCCCAAGCACCACCCGATCGACCGCTGGGTCAAGCCGGAGGAGTTCGTCCACTGGTCCGACGTCGCGACCGAGCTCGGGTTCAAGGGGGTCATGGCCGGGCCACTCGTGCGCAGCTCGTACCGCGCGGGCCGGCTGTGGGCCACCGCGATGCACCGGTGGGGCCGCCCCATCCCCGAGCACCTGTCCCACCTGGACGCGGCCACCGCGGACCCGGCGCGTCAGGAGGCGGCATCGTTGGTCGCCGCAGCGGCGCGCACCGTATCCTGATCAGCGACGTCCGCGGCATCCCGCGGTCTCCCGCCCTTTGACTGATCCAGGAGCTCGACCTCCCGTGTCCGAACAGCCCGAGAAGAAGACCGGCCGCATCGCCCAGGCCCGGCAGGCCTACAGCGCGATCAAGAGCCTCGACCCCAAGCTGGGCTGGTGGATGCTGCTGGCCGCGGTCGGCACGGCCGCCGTGCTGCTCGGCATCGGCTTCCTCATCGGAGGCTGGTGGGTCTGGTACGCGGCCCTGACCGCCATCCCCTCTGGCCTGCTCGCTGCCGTCATCGTCATGAACCGGCGAGGCAACACCGCCATGTACAAGGCCCTCGACGGCCAGATCGGCGCCACGGGCGCCACCCTGACGGGCCTGGGTCGGCGTGGCTGGTACGCCGCCCAGGAGCCGGTGGCGCTCGAGGGCGCGCGCGGCACGCGGCAGAGCGACATGGTGGATGCCGCGATGGTCTTCCGTGCGCTCGGTCGCCCCGGCGTCGTCCTGCTCGGCGAGGGCCCGCCCGCCCGCGTGAACAAGCTGCTCAAGCAGGAGGAGAAGAAGGTCGCCCGGGTGGCCCCCGGCGTGCCGGTGCACCTGTGGGTGGTCGGCCCCGGCGAGGGGCAGGTGCCCGTGAAGAAGGTGGCGAGCAAGCTGACCCGGATGCGTCCGGTGTTGACCAAGGCCGAGACCGCCGTGGTCAACAAGCGGCTGAAGTCGCTCGGCGGCATGCGCCCCCCGATCCCCAAGGGTGTCGACCCGACCCGGGCCCGCGTCGACCGCAAGGCCATGCGCGGCAAGTAGCCACGACGGCGAACGGCCCCGGCTCTCATCGGAGCCGGGGCCGTTCGCAGTGTTCGTGCTCAGGCGTCGATCTTCTTGCCGACCTTGGTCAGGGCCAGGCCGCCGAGCACCTGGACGAGTCCGAGGCCCATCGCCATCGCGCTGACGCCGAAGGCGAGGACGCTGGTGAAGAGCGAGGCGCGGAGGAAGGAGCCGTTCATGACGGAGGCGCGGGCGGGGTCCTCGCGGTCGAGCTCGGCGTAGGTCTTGCCGTCGGAGCCCTCGAGGGCGTGCTGCTCGATGATCATGGCCTCGGCGTAGGCGGTGAAGGGGCCGTTGACGTCCTGACCGGCGAACCAGTCGGCGTCCTCGGCGACGGTGATGCGCTCGTCGGCCAAGGAGGTCTGGACGAGCATCCAGGTGCTTGCTCCGCCGACGAACATGATCGCGCCGATGACCGCGATGATGATGCCCGAGATCTTCACGAATCCGCCGCTGCTCGTGACGACCGCTTCTGTCTGGCTTGTGGTGGTGGTCATGTCCGCTCCTGCCCTAGTGGTGTTACCGGCTGCTTCTCTTCCGGCACCGCCATTCTCCTACACAACGTAGTAGTTGAGCAATTTACAAGCGTGTCTGGCGCGTCACATGCCGGTGTGACCGGTGGCCGGCCTCTCCGGACGAGGAACTCCGGCAGTCCCACGGCTATCGCTCAGAGCCGCACGATCCGGGTGCCGGCCAGGCTGTCGTGCCAGCCTCGACCATCGGCACGGGTCACGACCGCCGGCACGAACAGGCAGAGCAGCGCCGTGCGCACGATGACCTGGAGCGCGAAGGTGCCGGGCCGCACCTGCCAGACCTGCAGCCCGAGCAGCCGGTGGCCCACCGTGGACCCGGTGAGACCCACGAGGACGATGTTGAGCGCGGCGAACACCCCCATGAGCACCCACGAGCTCTCGGGCACCCCCAGCAGCAGCGGGGGCTCGACGCCCGGCTCGAGGCTGACGTCGTACGGCATGAGCCCGAAGACGATGACGAGGCAGAGCGCCCAGTCCACGCCCCACGCCGCGAACCGCCGCAGCAGCGAGGCGGCCCTCGGCGCTCCCTGCTCCTCTGCCTGCGACACGACGCCCACTGTATGCCGTCCGCCTGTCGGGCGACGCATCTCACCTCTTGATACGTTGGCCCGCGTTACACCCGCGAAACACGAGGGTCATGGACGGGAAACCGCGCCTGCCTAATGTCGTCACAACGCCCTAGGGCTGGCGCTCCAAGCCCAACCTGCCCGAACCCAGGAGGTTCATAGTGTTCAGCTCCGCCGAGGAGGTCCTCGACTTCATCAAGGCCGAGGACATCAAGTTCGTCGACGTCCGGTTCTGCGACCTGCCAGGGGTCATGCAGCACTTCAACGTGCCGGCCAAGACCGTCGACATCGACTTCTTCACCAACGGCCAGATGTTCGACGGGTCGTCGATCCGCGGCTTCCAGGCCATCCACGAGTCCGACATGAAGCTCGTGCCGGACCCCAAGAGCGCGTACGTCGACCCCTTCCGGATCGAGAAGACGCTCATCATGAACTTCTCGATCGTCGACCCGTTCACGGGTGAGGCCTACAGCCGCGACCCGCGCAACATCGCCGCCAAGGCCGAGGCGTACCTGAAGTCCACGGGCATCGCCGACACCGCGTACTTCGGCGCCGAGGCCGAGTTCTACGTCTTCGACGACGTGCGCTTCGAGACCAAGGCCAACGCGAGCTACTACTTCATCGACTCCGTCGAGGCGGCCTGGAACACCGGGCGCGTCGAGGAGGGCGGCAACCGCGGGTACAAGACGCGCTACAAGGGCGGCTACTTCCCGGTCCCGCCGGTCGACCACTTCGCCGACACCCGCGACAAGATCTGCCTCAAGCTCGAGCAGGTCGGCCTCGAGGTCGAGCGCAGCCACCACGAGGTCGGCACCGCCGGCCAGCAGGAGATCAACTACCGCTTCAACACGTTGCTGCAGTCCGGCGACGACATGATGAAGTTCAAGTACGTCGTCAAGAACACCGTGTGGGAAGAGGGCAAGACCGCCACCTTCATGCCGAAGCCGATCTTCGGCGACAACGGTTCGGGCATGCACACCCACCAGTCCCTGTGGGCGGACGGCGAGCCGCTGTTCTACGACGAGCGCGGCTACGGCGGCCTCTCGGACATCGCGCGTTGGTACATCGGCGGCCTGCTCAAGCACGCGCCGGCGCTGCTGGCGTTCACCAACCCCACGGTGAACTCCTACCACCGTCTCGTCCCCGGCTACGAGGCTCCGGTCAACCTCGTCTACTCGGCCCGCAACCGCTCCGCCTGCGTGCGCATCCCGATCGCCGGCGACAGCCCCAAGGCCAAGCGCATCGAGTTCCGCATCCCCGACCCGTCCTCCAACCCCTACCTGTGCTTCGCGGCGCAGCTGATGGCGGGCCTGGACGGCATCAAGAACCGGATCGAGCCCCCCGAGCCGGTGGACAAGGACCTCTACGAGCTCCCCCCGGAGGAGCACGACGCCATCGCGCAGGTGCCGGGCTCGCTTCCCGAGGTGCTCGACGCCCTCGAGGCCGACCACGAGTTCCTGCTCCAGGGCGACGTCTTCACCGAGGACCTCATCGCCACCTGGATCGAGTGGAAGCGCAAGAACGAGGTCGACCCGATCCGCTTCCGCCCGCACCCGCACGAGTTCGAGATGTACTTCGACATCTGATCCTCACATGGGCCCTGACCTGCGCAAACGCGGGTCAGGGCCCGTTCTGGGACACAACGGGGACACAACGCAGTGCTGACGCGATCGCGTTTCGAGTGCTTTCGTCATTGTCGGGCCACAGGTGCCCGTAGGCCACAGCACACCACGACTGAGGTCGTTGTACCCGCAGAAGAGTGCAGCTCCCGACCCCGGCCGGAAGACCCGGCGGAGAGGGGCTTCGGCAGGCGCGGCGGCCTGAGGGATCGGGTATGTCGCTCGTATGACACGCCGCCGAAACCTGCGTCGAGACCTACCACGATTCGTCTTGGCACGGCTGGACGTCTGGCGCGGACCCTTCGCATTCCCGGACTTGCTGGGGGGCGCACGCGCGTGGTCGGATTCTGTATGGAGTTCAGGCGCCCGGCCAAGGCCCGGCCCGGTGACAAGGTCGCGGTCGTGTCCCCCTCGTTTGCTGCGCCCGGGGAGGCGCCGGCCGTTCACGAGCAGGCGATGCGCCGCCTGACCGAGCTCACCGGTCTGGTGCCCGTGGAGTACCCGACCACCCGCAAGGTCGGGGCGTCGGCCGAGGAACGGGCGGCCGACCTGAACGCGGCGTTCGGCGATCCCGAGATCCGCGCCGTCCTCGCCACGATCGGCGGTGAGGACCAGATCACGGTCGTCCCACACCTGGACGCCGACGTGGTCCGAGCGGATCCGAAGCCCTTCCTGGGGTACAGCGACAACACCAACATCCTGTCGTGGCTGTGGACGCAGGGCGTGGCCGGCTTCTACGGCGGCTCCACCCAGGTGCAGCTCGGACCCGGGCCCGCCGTCGACGCCTGCCATGCGCTGGCGCTGCGGGCTGCGCTGCTCACCGGCGAACGGCTCGAGGTCACCGACCCGGGCGAGTCGGAGGACTTCGGCAAGGACTGGGCCGACCCCGCGGCCCTGACCGACTACGGCGACCGCGAACCCACCGAACCATGGACGTGGGCCGGACCGGCACGCTCGGTCACCGGCCGCACCTGGGGCGGGTGCATCGACGTCATCCGTGGATCCTGACCGCGGGCCGCTTCCCGCAGGACCCGTCCGTGCTCGACGGTGGTGTCCTGCTGCTCGAGTCCAGCGAGGAGCTGATCCCGGCCCGCGAGTTCGGGTTCATCCTGCGCTCGCTGGGCGAGCGGGGCGTCCTCGACGCCGTCGATGCGGTGCTCGTCGCCCGCCCACCGGCATCCAGCTTCACCCGGATGCCGGACGCGGCCGGGCGGGCGGCGCACCGGCAGGCCCAGCGGGACACCGCCATCGAGATCGTTCAGCGGTACAACCCGCGACGCGGTGGTCTGCGTGGGGGTGCCCTTCGGCCACACCCGTCCGCAGTGGATCCTCCCCTACGGCGGGAGGTCACCGTCGACGGCGCCAGCCAGAAGGTCTGGGCCGACTACAGCTGACCCCTCCGAGGTCGAGCGCGCATCCCGTGCCAGCTCCCGCGTGACTCAGTTATGGACGTCTCGCGCCCGGACCTGCCCCGCTGTGCGCAGACGCGTCGCGGGCTCTGGCGTGCATTAGTGAGAGTGCGTCCTGGGGCCCCGCTGCACAAGCAACGGGGCCCCTGGGAGTTGTGGCTCAGCCCTTGTAGGGGCCGACGAGGGTGATGTCCTTGGCGATGTCAGCCAGCAGCCTGCCCTGGCAGCCATCTAATTCCTGGTGCTCCTCGCCATCTAGCCGAGACCTCAGTACGACCTTGAGCCAGCGCCGCCCGGTCGGGGAGCAACGGGGCCTCCTTCCCGAGTCAGCCCAGCGCGACGAGCCGGATGACCGGCTGCACGTAGAGGTCGTGCCCGCCCCTGTTCTTCAGCAGGTAGCGCACGTCGTAGTTCCAACGGCCGGCGTCGGCGTCGATGACCACGCCGGCGACACGGGTGCTCCCGCTCACCGTCGCGTCCGTGGACCGGCGCGTGCTCGCGAACGTCATCGTCCCGGCGGCGAACAGTTCGGCGCCGGCGCCGTCGGTGGCGGTGCAGTCGATCCCGCCGTCCTCGCCGTCGAGCCGCCAGACCTCCACGGGAACCTCGCCGTCCATGGTGAAGATCTCGCGGCCGTCGACGAGCCGGTTCGTCTGCACCATCTCCTCCACTCCCTGCTGGCTGTCGGCCGGCTCCACCGGCGGGTCACCGACCAGTCCACCGTCGAACCACGCCTCGAGCTCGACCTCGAAGGCGATGCGCGCGGCCGTGCACAGGTCCGCCCGCGACTTGTTGATGAAGAGCAGCAGGCCGTTCTCGTCGTCGATGATCCGCGCCGTCATCTGGGTGGTCGTAGTCGTGACGTCCGGGCTCGCGGATGCCGTGCCGGCCCCGAGCGTCGCCGCTGCGGTGGCACAGGCACCGGCAGCGATGACCCGTCGGGTCATGACCTTCCGCCTGCGGGGGTGTGCGTCCATCAGGTTCTCCTTCGTCCGGACGGCCGTGCGTGGCCGCCGCTGTCAACACCGTCCTGCAGAGCGGTCACGCGCCGGTAACGCCTTGCGGTCCGGCGGGCGGGTGATGGTAACGCCGGGGTAACGGGGCCGTTGACCGGCACGGAGCCCCGGACCCAGACTCGACACCGTGCAGGTCCGTGCGCTCGGCCCGTTGCTCGTCGGGGACCCCCCGTCCACCTTGTCGCGACGCGACCGGGTGGTGCTTGCGGCGCTCGCGGCCCGGCCGGGAGTCCCGCTTTCCCGGGACGACATCGCCGAGGCCCTGTGGGGCGGGCACCCTCCGGCAACGTGGACGAAGGTTATCCAGGGCTCGGTGGTCAGGCTCCGGCAGGCCCTGGGCCGTGACGCCGTCGACCTGGGGCCGGACGGCTACTGGCTGAGGCTCGCTGACGCCGAGCTGGACGTCACGGTGTTCGAGAAGCTCTTCGCCCGGGGCCGGCGCCTGGCGGACGTCGGCGAGCCGGCCCGGGCGATCGCCGCCTACGATGACGCGCTAGCCCTGTGGCGGGGCCGCCCGTTCCCCGACCTCGACGACTGGCCTGCGGGACAGGATGAGGTACGCCGCCTGGAGTCACTGCGAGCGGAGCTGGACGAGGAGCGCCTCGCCGTCGCGGTGTCGACCGGCCGGGCCCCGGAGTCGGTGGCGGTCGCCCAACGGCTCGTGCGCGAGTCGCCATACCGCGAGCGCCGATGGCAGTTGCTGGCCCTAGCGCTCTACGCCAGCGGTCGCCAGGCCGAGGCCCTGGACGCGATCGGTCGCGCCCGGCAGACACTGCGCGAGGACCTCGGGCTCGACGCCGGTGACGAGCTGGACGACCTCCAGCGCGCCATCCTCGGCCACGACCCCGCCTTGCCCCAGGGTCGAGCGCCGCGGTCGTCCGAGGTCTGCCCGTACCAGGGACTCACGGCGTTCCAGCCCGAGCACCAGGACCTCTTCGTGGGTCGCGAGAGCGATGTCGTCGCCTGCCTGCGCCGCCTGGACGAGCACCCACTGCTCCTCGTCGTGGGCTCGTCCGGGTCGGGCAAGTCCTCCCTCGCGCGCGCGGGATCGTCCCCGCCCTGCGTCGCGGCGACCGGGAGGTCGTCGTCGTCGTGCCCTCCGGTGAGGCGGTGGCCGACCTGGCTGCCGAGCGATCGTTGACACCAGCCGGGGCGGTGCTCGTCGTCGACCAGCTCGAAGAGCTCGCGGGAGCCGACCCCGGCGAGCGCACGGCGTACCTCGAGCTCGTCGCCGACTGGGCCGAGACGGGTTTGGTGGTGCTCACGCTGCGCTCCGACCGCCTCGACGTGCTCACGGCATCCCCGCGACTGGCCAAGCTGCCAACCGCGGGCTGTACCTGCTCCCGCCCTTGGCAGGACCCGAGTTGCGACGGGTCGTCGTCGAGCCCGCCGACCGGGTGGGGCTACTGGTCGAGCCCGGACTCGTCGACGTGCTGCTGCGTGACGTAGGCGATCGGCCGGGAGCCCTGCCGCTGCTCTCGCACGCGTTGCGGCAGACCTGGCTGCACCGCGAGGGCGACGTGTTGACGGTCGACGGGTACACCGCGACGGGTGGGATCGCCGGTGCCGTCGCGCAGACCGCGGACAGCGTGTGGACCGACCTCGACGCCGACCACCAGCGGGCCCTGCGCTCCCTGATGCTACGGCTGGTGTCGATCACCCCCGACGGGGCTCCGGTCGGCACGAGGCTCGCAACCGGCCCTCGAACCGACCCAGGACTGCTCCTCGTCATCGACAGGCTCGCGACGCACCGACTGGTCACCGTTCAGGATGGTTCGGTCTCGCTCTCCCACGAGGCACTCGCCCAGGCCTGGCCACGGCTGCGCACCTGGCTCGACGACGACGTGCGGGGCCGTACGGTGCTCGAGCACATCGCAGTGGCCGCGGCAGGGTGGTCGAGCACGGGTCGCCCCGCAGCGGAGCTCTACCGTGGAGCCCGCCTGGCCGCGGCCCTGGAATGGCGCGAGTCGTCCACGCCCGCGCTGACCGCTGAGGAGGAGGACTTCCTCGACGCGTCGATCGTCCATGACGCGGACGAGCGCCGCGCCGAACGGGAGGCGCTGCGCGAGCAGCAGCGACGCAACCGCCGCCTTCGGATGCTGCTCACGGCGGTCGCCGGCCTCCTCGTCGTTGCTCTCGCCGCGGGGGCAGTGGCGCTGTCGTCACGACGCGAATCGGCCCAAGCCGCGCGCGAGGTCGCAGCCGCCCGGCTCAGCGACCTGGCTGTTCGAGAACCACGGGCTGACACTGCGCTGCTCGCCGCCCGTCAGGCCGTCGAGCTCGCCGCGACACCCCAGACCTCGGCCGACCTGCTCCGGGCGGTCGACGAGCGGTCCGACATCCGGTCGGTGCACGACACCGGCATCCTCGGGTTCGTCGGTGCCCAGCCGCAGGTCTCGCCCGACGGGTCTCGCCTCCTCACGCTGCAGATGGACGGGGTCCACCTGGTCGAGCCGGCTACCGGTGAGCACGTCACCGGGGGTCCGGTGGTGCCCGGTGAGCTGCCGGCGGGCCTGTACGGCGTGGGCTTCATCGACGACGGACGAACCGCCTTGGTCACCGCCGGGGTGGGACCGGAGGGTCCCGACCGCGGCTGCGAGTTACGCAGGCTGGATGCCGAGACGGGCACCCCGGCCGGGCCGGCGGAGGGGGTACCCGGGTCGTCATGCGGTGACTTCTTCGCGATGGACCGGATGCGAGTGTCACGTGACGGCACCGTGCTCCTGTCGATGTCCGGGGACACGGTGCGGTGGTGGGAGCGCGTGGGCCCGGCTGTGACCGACGAAGCCGGCGAGGCCGATGCGGATGCCGCGTGGCGCGGGCCGCGCACCGTGCGGGTCGCGGGCGTCGACGCGGGCACCCCTGTCCCTCGCGACATCACGATCAGCGACGACGGCCGGACCGCGGTCGTGCTCGTCGAGGTGGCTCAGGCAGCGCCGTGGTACCGACACCACCACGTACCGGTCGTCGTGGACCTCGTGGCCGGTCGCGTGCTCGGGCCCGTGGTCGTCGGCCCTGCGGCATCCCGGGCGGTAATCTCCCCGGACGGCCTGCGGGTGGCCGTCGGAGGGTTCGACGGGTCCGTGACCGTGCGGTCGGTCACCGCCACGACCGTGGCTCTGCTCGCCGGCGGTGGCCAGTCGTGGGTGTCGTCCCTCGCGTGGTCCCCGGACGGCGCAGCTCTGCACGTAGGCCGCGGCAACGGGCGTGTTGACGTGGTCGACGTGGCGACGGCATCCGTGAGGCGCAGCCTCATCGGTCACGGGGTTTCGGTGGCCACGGTGGGTGAGGTGGCGCTCCCCGATGGCCCCGGCCTGGTGTCCCTCGACGACTCGGGGGCGGTGATCGTGCGCACGCTCGGGCCGTCGACGGCATTGGGGGCGCGCCGGCCGGTGGCTCGGCCCCACGCAGCGGCGATCCTTCCGGAGGGCGGCGAGGTGCTCGTCGGGGAGGAGGGTGGCGTGGTCGCCGTGTACGAGCGCGCTGACCTGGCGCGCGACGGCGAGCTGGTGCTCCAGCCCGGCCGGCTCGAGGCGCCTGCGGGCGCGGCGGCTCCTCGGCGGCGGGTGACTGCTCTCGCCGTCGCGGTCGAGGGGGGCTCGGTGGTCGCGGGGGACCGAAGCGGGCGGCTGACCGTGTGGTCGTGGCCGGAACGCACGGTGCAGTGGACCCGTGACGACGCGCCTGCGGCGTTTCTCGGCCTGAGTCCCGACGGGCGCACTCTACTGACCGCCGAGCTGATCCTGGCGGATGGCGATCCCTCACCCGACGGGGTCCCGGAGTCGTCGCGGATCCGGCTGTGGGACCTTGCATCCGGAGAAGTGCTGGCCGACCTTGACGCCGGAGGGCGCAAGCCGCGGGCCGTGGCGATGGCCCCCGGCTCCAGCGTGGCCGTCGTGTCGTTCTTCGACGACGGCATCGACGTCGTCGACCTCGCCGCACGACGGGTCGTGCGCACGCTGGAGGGTGGGGCCTCGGCGCTCGCGTTCAGCCCCGGCGGCGAGCAGCTCATCGTGCTGGACTTCGTGGGGCACGGGCGGGTGTTCTCCACCGACACGTGGGAGGAGCAGGAACGGTTCGACAGCCTGGCCTCCGGGTATGCCCACCTGCTCGTGGAGCCGAGCGGTCGGCTGGCGTTCATCGCGAGCGCCGAGGACGTCGCGGTGTGGGATGCCGCGGCGCTGAGCCGGTTGGCCCCGCGGCTGTCGGTGCGGGGCGACGGTACCAACGACGCCGTGTTCCTGGCGCAGGCCCCCGACGAGGCCGTGATGGTCCTCGCCAGCCAGAGCGAGGTGGCCCTGGTCGACCTGCGAGAGTCGGCGTGGCGCCAGGCCGCGTGCCGGCTGGCTGCCCGCCAGCTCACCGTGCAGGAGTGGAACCGGCTCCTCCCGGGGCGTGAGCCCGAGCCGGCCTGCGGCGCGGCGGCAGACCGTCGAGTTCTGTGACTCCCTTCCGGAGGAGGCGACGGCCCCGATGGCTCACGGCCTCCTTCGCGGTCGCGTCTTGTGTTCGCGTGGCTCAGCGGCCCGTCGTCGCCCTCGCCGACTTGGCAGGATTGGCCATCCCTGTGACCCGGGTCATCGACGCCCCCCTCACCCCCTTCGAGCTGAGTCTCATTGATCGGGCGATCACGCGACCACTCATCACGGCAAGCACCTCGGGGCTGGGATCCGGACTCCGCCAAGAGGTGCGTCAATGTGGGCGCTGTGAC
>CAWESS010000010.1:0-13806 GCA_963811825.1 uncultured Actinomycetota bacterium
CCAGGGGTCGTAACGCCCCTCGGGCCAACGCGCGAGCAGGAGCAGATCGACGGCGCTGGCAACGTGTCAGGGGCGGCCATCGGGCCCGCGAACCGCCTTACGATCGCTGGATGACAACGGACCCGTTCGTCCCGGACGGCTTCGAGCCGCCGACATCGCTCGTCACCGACGTGTTCCGCCTCGAACCGCTCGGCACGAGGCACAACGAGGCGGACCTGGCCGCGTGGACATCGAGCATCGACCACATCCGCGCCACCCCGGGCTACCCCGACGGTGACTGGCCACCCATCGACGGGATGACACCGGACGCGAACCGTGCCGACCTGTCTCGCCACGCGGCCGACTTCGAGGCCCGCACCGGGTTCACGTTCACCGTCCTGGACACGACCGACGCGGACGTCATCGGCTGCGTCTACCTGTACCCACCTGAGTCCGAGGGCCACGACGTCTCGGTCCAGTCCTGGGTGCGGGCTGACCGCGCGGAGCTCGACACACCACTCGCGGATGCCGTCTCGTCATGGATCGCAACCGACTGGCCGTGGAAGCGGCCGGACCGCTACGGACGAACCAGCCAGAACGAGTGAGCGCAACCGGTCAGGCGAACGTGACGCCGGTCAGCTCTCCTCACGAGGCGCGTCCAGAGTCGCCCGCCCTCCTCGGAGCGCAACGGCTTCCACAGCGACGTCTCCCCGGGACGGCCGCCCGCTCCACCCGGCCCCTTCGGCCCGTAGAACCCGCCGTCGCGCGACTCGGGGGAGGTCGCCGCCATGAGGGCCGGCATCGCTGCGCTCTCCACTGTTCCGACGAGGATGCCGTGCTCGGACAGCCACTGGATCATCGCCCGCGCCCGGGTCTGCTCGGCGCGACCCACCTCGGGACGTGCTGCCAGCAGGCTGGTCGGGGCCACCCCCGGGTGCGCGAGGTTGCTCGTGATGCCCCAACCCGCGGCCGCGCTGCGCCGGCTCAGCTCGAGCGCGAACAGCCCGACGGCGATCTTGGACTGGCGGTAGGCCGCCATGCCGTCGTACGAGCGCTCGAAGTTGAGGTCGTCCCAGTTGATCGTCCCGCTGCGCGCAGCAATGCTCGCCTGCGACGTCACCCGCGCCCGCCCGGCCCGGAGCAACGGCAACAACGCCCCGGTCAGCGCGAAGTGCCCCAGGTGGTTCGTCCCGAACTGCAGCTCGAACCCGTCCTGGGTGCTCTGCCGCTCCGGCGGTGTCATCACCCCGGCGTTGTTGACCAGCCCGTGGATCGGCGCACCCTCCGCCTGCAGCTTCTCCCCGAGCGCCGCGACCGAGGCCAGCGACGACAGGTCCAGGCTCTCCAGGGTCAGGCGGGCCTGCGGGTGCTGCCGCCGAATGGTCGCCACGGCGGCCTCGCCCTTGGCAGGGTTGCGCACGGGCATCACCACCTCGGCCCCAGCCGCCGCGAGCCGGGTGGCGATGCCCAGACCGACGCCGTCGCTCGCCCCGGTGACGACGAAGCGCCGCCCGGTCTGGTCGGGGACGGTGATGTCAAACTGCCTGCGCAGCATCCGAGTTCCTCCAAAGTTCTTCGAGACCGCGCCATGCCGGGCGGCCGTTCGACCAGCCTCCCCGATGTCACGAGACCTATCCACGGCCTGACGATCCGTGGCTCCCGACTCCCCCCTCGGGGAGGATGGGCCCATGATCGATCGCTCCGGGCTGGCCGGGTTCCTGCGCACCCGCCGCAACGCGTTGCAGCCCGAAGACGTGGGGATGCCGCGCGGCCAGCGCCGTCGCACCTCCGGGTTGCGTCGTGAAGAGGTCGCGGCGCTGTGCCACATGTCGACCGACTACTACTCGCGGCTCGAGCGCGAACGTGGACCGCAGCCGTCGGTGCAGATGCTCGCCTCCATCGCCCAGGGGTTGCACCTCTCGCGCGAAGAGCGCGACCACCTCTTCCGGCTCGCCGGGCACCAGCCCCCTGCTCGGGGGAGTGGGAGCGACCACATCAGCCCCGGCGTCCTGCGCATCTTCGACCGCCTCACGGACACTCCTGCCGAGGTCGTGACCGAGCTCGGTGAGACGCTGCGCCAGACCCCGCTGGGTGTCGCGCTCGTCGGTGACCTGACCCGCTTCACCGGGCCGGAACGGTCGCTCATCGTGCGGTGGTTCACCGAGTCGGGCACGCGTGACCTCTACCTCCCGGAGGACCACGAGTTCTACTCACGCCTGTACGCCTCCGGTCTGCGCGGGGTGCTCGCCGAGCGCGGCCCCGACTCCACGGCCGCCCGGTACGTCGAGCACCTCACGGCCCGCAGCGCCGAGTTCCGGGCGCTCTGGGCTGAGCACGAGGTCGGCCTGCGCCCCCGGGCGGTCAAGCGCTACCGGCACCCCACCGTCGGGCTGCTCGAGCTGACCTGCCAGATCCTGCTCGACCCCGAGCAGTCGCACGCCCTGCTCGTCTACACGGCCGTGCCGGGCAGCGAGAGCTACGACAAGCTCGAGCTGCTGTCCGTCGTGGGCTCGGTGGGCGCAGAGGGTGTGGCTGGCGTGGCCGGTGTCCGATGAGCTTCGAGCTGGCCCAGGTCAACGTCGCGCGCCTCTCCGCGCCCATCGAGAGCGAGCAGCTGCAGCCGTTCGTCGACGCCCTCGACCACGTCAACGCCGAGGCGGAGGCGTCACCCGGTTTCCGGTGGCGGCTGCAGAGCGAGAGCGGCAACGCCACGGACGTCGTCGCCTTCGAGTGGGACCACACCGACGGCGATGCGGGCGTCATCGTCAACCTGTCGACCTGGGTGGATGCCGTGTCGCTGCGGGCCTTCGTCTTCGCGGGCGACCACGTGGCGTACCTCCGTCGCCGGCGTGAGTGGTTCGTGCAGATGACCGACGCGTATGCCGTCTGCTGGTGGGTCGAAGCCGGCCACCGGCCGACCACCGACGAGGCGGAGGAGCGGGTCCGTCACCGTCGCGCCCACGGCCCCACCGCCTTCGCCTTCGACCTCCGCAGCCCCTACCCACCCCCGGATGCCGCGACCTGAGCGACCTGTTCGGCCGCGAACGCTCGCTGGGTGAGGCAGCAGCGGTGTGGGTCGATGGCACAAATCGCGGCACCCGGCCTGCTCAACGTCTCCAGTACCCAGGGACCCTCACGGCCATCGACCCGACGGACGGCACCTCCTGAGCGTCGCCTTCACATCCGCGTCCTGAGGGATCTCAGGGTCGACTCAGGGTCGGTCTCAGGTGCGACCCCGATGCCGGGTACCCACTGACCCCGGCACGATTCTCCTCATGATCACTGTCAGCTCCCTCAGCAAGACCTACGGCGGCTTCACCGCCGTCGACGACGTCTCCTTCTCCGCGGCGACCGGCCGCGTCACCGGCTTCCTCGGCCCGAACGGTGCCGGCAAGTCCACCACCATGCGGATCATGGTCGGCCTCACTCCCGCCTCGTCCGGCACCGCGCACATCGACGGCCGCCGCTTCGTCGACCTGCCCAACCCCGGCACCGAGGTCGGTGTGCTGCTCGACGCGTCGGCACAGCACGCCGGTCGCACCGGCCGCGAGATCCTCACCATCGCCCAGCGCACCATGGGTCTGCCGCGCAACCGCGTCAAGGAGATGCTCGAGCTCGTCAGCCTCACCGACGAGGAGGCCGACCGGCGGGTGCGCAACTACTCGCTCGGCATGCGCCAGCGCCTCGGCATCGGCACCGCCCTGCTCGGCGACCCCCACGTCCTGATCCTCGACGAGCCGGCCAACGGCCTGGACCCGGCCGGCATCCGCTGGATGCGTGACCTCCTGCGCGGCTACGCCGACCGCGGGGGCACCGTGCTCCTGTCCTCGCACCTGTTGCACGAGATCGAGGTCATCGCCGACGACCTCGTCGTCATCGGCAACGGCAAGATCGTCGCCCAGGGAACCAAGGCCGACCTGCTGGCCTCCGCCGGCACCGTGGCCCGGGCCCGTGACGGCGCCGCACTCGCAGCAGCGGTGGAACGCGGCGGCCACGTCGTGAAGGCCCACGCCGACGGCAGCATCCACACCGAGGCCACCACCGAGCAGGTCGGGGAGGCTGCGCTCGCGGCAGGCCTGGTCCTGACCGAGCTCCGCGCCGCCGACGGCGCCGGGCTCGAGGAGATGTTCCTCGAGCTCACCGCAGACACCCAGCGCGAAGGAGCAGCAGCATGAGCACCACCGTCCTCGACCCGGCCGCGACCACCGACACGGTGAGCCGAGCGACCCGCCAGCGCACGGCATCCAAGGGCATTCCACTCACCCGCCTCATCGGGGTCGAGCTGCGCAAGATGTTCGACACCCGTTCCGGGTTCTGGCTGATGGCCAGCATCGTCATCACGAGCGTGCTCGCCACCGCAGCACTCATCGTCTTCGCCCCTGACGACCAGTTGACCTTCGACAACTTCGCCGCCGCGATCGGGGCGCCGATGACGGTCATCCTGCCGATCATCGGCATCCTCGCCGTGACGAGCGAGTGGAGCCAGCGCAGCGGACTCACGACCTTCACCCTCGTGCCGCACCGCGGGCGCATCATGGGGGCGAAGTTCATCGCCGCGGTCGGGGTCGGCATCGTCGCGATGTTCGTCGCTCTCGTGGTCGGCAGCCTCGGCACCCTCCTCGGCAGCGCGATCACCGGCCTGGACCCGGTCTGGAACAGCTCGGTCAGCGAGTTCGGCCACATCGTCCTGGGCAGCGTGCTCAGCATGATGTTCGGGTTCATGCTCGGCGTCGTCATCCGCAACTCCGCCGGCGCGATCGTCGCCTACTTCGTCTACACCCTCGTGCTTCCCCCGCTCCTCGGCCTGCTCGCGATGAGCCAGCAGTGGTTCGCCGACCTCCAGCCGTGGGTCGACTACAGCTACGCGCAGACGGCGCTCTTCGAGGGTGGGTTGACCAGCGAGCAGTGGCAGCAGCTGGCCGTGTCCGGCACGATCTGGTTCCTCATCCCGCTCGCGATCGGCCTCGTCATCGTCCGCCGCGCCGAAGTCAAGTGACCGAGCGCTGACGCCCAGCCCTCCAGGAACTCGAGAGGAGGCAACACGCAGACCGGTGGCGCTGCCACCCCTGCGTGTTGCCTCCTCTCGACTCCCAGTCCGAGAGGAAGGGTGCGCCTCAGGAGGTCAGGTGGGCGCGGCGGGCTTCCAGCGCCTCCCGGCGGTGGGCGTTGCCGTGCAGCGCGACGTAGCCGTCTCCGAACCGTGAGAGCAGGTCGTCGTCGAGCCGTCGCACCGCCCCCGGCGGGTAGCGGTAGCCCATGGCGGCGGTGACCGCCGCGCTGTCGACGTCGCGGAGTGTGGCGCTCAGCTCGTCGAGCGAGGCGATCCCGAGCTCGAGGAGCAGCCCCGAGATCCACTCGTAGTGGTCGGTGCGCGACCAGCCGGCGCTCGAGTAGCGCCCGGCGAGGAACGTGGCGAGCTCCTGGGCGCTGATCCGCGGGTCGAGCGCGTCCGCAGCACCGACGCTGCTGTCGCCCAGCCCGGCCTGGAGCCGGTCGCGGATCGCCCCGAACTCGCGGTCGGCGAGCTCGATGAGCCCGGCCGCGAGCGTGAACCGCCGGTCGAGGTCGGGCACCTGCTCGGGCGGCACCGTCCCCTTGTAGCGGATGTCGTGCTCGAACTCCGCCCACGCGTGTTGCAGCACCGTCCGCAGCTGGATCGAGGCGCAGGTCAACGGCTCGTATGCCGTGGGGTCGCCCACCACTGCATCGCCCGCCGCGCCCACGGCGCGAGACACCAGCAGGTGCCGGCTCGCGTAGCCGAACCGGCCGGCCGCTGCGGTCTCCTCGCCGAGGTCGCGGTCGTCGAGCACGGTGAACTGCTCGGACAGCAGGTCGGCGACGGCGTCGATGTCGCGCTGCACGTAGGTGATCACCCGCACGCCGACCTGGTCGGTGACCTTGAGGAGCGGGTCGACCCCGGCATCCGTCGCGAGGATGCCGCGAGCCTTCGCCGCGAACGAGCCGACCGACTTCGTGCGCCCGGTGACCGTGAGGTAGTTGATGCCCGCGTCGTCGATGATGCCCGTGACCAGCGCGACGAACTCGTCGGTGATGGGCAGCAGCTGCTCACGCAGCTCGACGTAGTCCGCGACGGCTCGGTCGACGCGGCGCAGGGACATGGGCCAACCATCCCATGGCTTCCTCTCGCCGCGCTGACGGTCAGCGGCGGTGCACCCGCAGCAGGGTGCTCTTGCCGAACAGGCTCTCGACGAGGTCGACGGCGAGCTCGGAGGTCTGGCTGCGCACGTCGAGGGCCGGGTTGAGCTCGACGATGTCCAGGCTGCTGAGGCGCCCGGTGTCGGCGATCATCTCCATGCACAGGTGTGCCTCGCGGTACGTCGGCCCGCCGCGCACCGGCGTGCCGACGCCGGGGGCGATCGTGTCGTCGAGGAAGTCGAGGTCGAGGCTGACGTGCAGGTGGGTGTTCTCGTCCACCCCCTCCAGGGCCATCTCCATGGCGTGCCGGACCCCGATCTCGTCGAGGTAGCGCATGTCGAAGACCTCGACCCGGTGCTCGTGCAGCAGGTGCTTCTCGCCGAGGTCGACGTCACGCAGCCCGATCTCCTTGACGTTCTTCGGGTCCACCGCCGGCACCGCCCCGGAGAGCCCCACCAGCGCCTCGGGACCCGTGCCCGTGAGGACGGCGACCGGCATCCCGTGCATGTTCCCCGAGGGCGTGATGGAGGAGGTGTTGTAGTCGGCGTGCGCGTCGAACCACAGGACCCGCAACGTCTTCCCCGTGTCACGGCAGTGCCGGGCCGCCGCCGAGATCGACCCGATCGCCAGGCAGTGGTCACCTCCGAGCATCACCGGCAGACGGCCCTCGGCGAGCTCGGCGTAGACCGCGTCGAACACCGCCTGGTTCCAGGCGGTGACCTCCGGCAGGTGGCGGTACCCGTCGACCGGCGGCGCCATCGGGTTCTCCGGCCCGCTCACGTCGCCGCAGTCGCGAACCTCCGAGCCGAACTTCTCGAGCGAGGTCTGCAGCCCGGCCAGCCGCAGCGCGGCCGGCCCCATCCGGCATCCGAGCACGCTCGCGCCGACGTCGGTCGGCGCCCCGATCAGGCTGATGTGGTCCATGCGCTGCTCCTGTTCGTCGTCGGTGTGCGGGTCACCCGACACTGTTCACTGCACAACGTTTCAGTCCACGTCGCGACGCAGGAGGTCATCCCACGTCTCGCGGCGCACGACGACGCGCCAGGCGCCGTCAGCGGCGAACACGACGGGGATCCGCCTGTTGCCGTTGTAGTTGTTGGCCATCGTGTAGCAGTAGGCCCCCGTCGCGGGGACGACGAGCAGGTCGCCGACGGTCGGGTCGGCCAGCGGGACGCCCGCCACGAGCACGTCCCCGCTCTCGCAGTGCCGCCCGACGACGTCGCACATCTCGTCGGCAGCGTCGAAACGTCCCACCACCCCCGCCTCGAAGCGTTGGTCGTAGAGCGCCACCTCGAGGTTGTCGCCCATGCCACCGTCGACGGCCACGAACGTGCGTGCCCCGCGCTTGACCGTGACCACGCGGTAGAGCGTGCACGCGGCCTCGGCCACCATGCTGCGCCCCGGCTCGATGATCAGCTCGGCCTCGGCGGGCAGGTGGGCGCGCGCGGCACCGACCAGGGCATCGAGGTAGGCCGGGATGCTCGCCGGTTCGTCGGCCCACGTGTAGCGCGCGCCGAGACCGCCGCCGAGGTCGTAGACGGGGAACTCGCCGAGGCCCGCGACGGCCGCCACCGCTTCGACGGCCTGCGCGAACGGCTCGGTCTGCATGATCTGCGACCCGACGTGCAGGTGCAGCCCGCGCATGCGCAGCACCGGTGAGGCCTCGATCCGGGCGATGAGGGGGAGGGCCTGCGCGGGGGCGAGCCCGAACTTGCTGCCGTCGTGCCCCGTGAGCACGCTCGCGTGGGTATCGGCAGTCACCCCGGGGATGACCCGCACGAGCACGTCCATCGTCTGCCCGCGCGGGATCGTCGCCTCGAGGCGGTCGACGTCGTCGGCGTTGTCGACGACGACGAGGCCCAGGCCGTGCTCGACAGCGAGCGAGATCTCCTCGTCGAGCTTGGCGTTGCCGTGCAGCACCAGGGATGCCGGGTCGGCGCCGGCCTTGAGTGCGGTGATGATCTCGCCGCCGCCCGCGACGTCGAGACCCAGACCCTCCTGCAGCATGACCCGCTGAACTGCGGTGCAGGGGAACGACTTCGACGCGAACACCACCCTGCTGCGCGGCCAGCGCTCCGCCAGCCCGTCGGCATAGGCCCTGGCTCGTGCGCGCAGCGCGTCCTCGGCGACGACGATGACGGGCGTGCCGGCATCCGCCGCGATGTCGTCGAGGCGGCAGCCGCCCACGCGAGCCACGCCGTCGGCATCCACGGTGGTCCCGGGTGGGAGCAGGTCGAGCAGGGCCGCCGGCATCACGCCTCCGTCGTCGCAGGGATGGGGCCCCAGCGTGCCAGCCCGGGCGCGTTCGCGCACCACGTCCCGGCGTCCGCTTCGGGGGGTCAACGCACCTGGCGGTCGGGTGGTGGTCGGGTCGGAGTGGTGAGTGACCGGAGGCGCACGAGCGTCTCGAGCCGGCTGCGTGCTGAACGGGCGTTGTGCCGCATCGACCGTCCGGGTGCCGGCGGTCGCTCTGGAACGGCGGTCAGGCTCACGGCGACCAGGTCGGTGTAGGCGTCCTGGCGCAGCCGGGTGAGCAGGCGCTGGGCGGCGCTCTGCCCGCGTGCCAGCACCCCGGCGGCCACGAACACCCCGAACCCACTCGTCGCGAGGAGAGAGGAGACCCAGTCCGGTGCCGACCCACCGACGACGATGAAGTAGGCCGTGGCGAGGCCGAAGGCGGTGACGAACAGCACCAGCTGGGGCCAGAACAGCCGGGCTGCCCGCCCGATCCCGCGCAGCCCGGTGAGCTTGGCATAGGGCCGGATCAGGGTGGTGGGGTCCTGGCCGAGGATCACCAGCTGGTACCACCGGCGCACCTGCTCGTAGAGCGACGGGCGCAGGTCGGGGGACTGCAGCCACTGCGCGTCCTCGGCGACGGCACCCCACGCCTCGAGGCTGCCGGAGATGGCTGCCGGTGAGGTCTCGTGGGTGATCGCGAGGATCGAGGCGTCCGAGCATCCGGCTCAGCTCGAGACGCCGGTCGCGGCCCAGGAGGAACGCCGGCGACACGGCGGATGGTTCTCCGGTTGCGTCCCATGCGGCCTGCGGCCCCAGGCCCCAGTAGCACTCGGCCAGGCCCCGGCCGAGAAGGTAGGCGTTGGCCAGTGCCTCGTCGCGCTGGGCCAGCTCGTCCTGGAACCACGCGTCCCACTCGAGGAAGAACGCCGCGGTGACGCTCCACGGTGGCCGCGTCGTGGGCTTCCTCGGTGGGCAGCGCCACCCGCAGCTCGTCGGCGAGGGCGCCATCGCGGCTGACCCCGAGCGCGGTGGCCGAGGCGACGAGCCCTCGCAGGGCCTCGCGGCGGGCATCGGCCGGGCGCCGCTGCGAGCGCAGCGGCAGCACGTCGGGAGGGTCGAGCACCGCGGCGCTGCTGGCGGGGCGCGGACCGTCCGGCCAGGCGCGTCCTCGCACCTCGGCAACGGCCCAGCCGAGCCTGAGCGCGGCGGCCACCTCGGCACTGCTCGACGCCATCGTCAGCCTTCCGACAGGAGGCGCGCGGACCGTACCGGTGCCACATCGCACTCCGATCGGCCCACGCTAGCCGACGCGCCTCCTGCTGTGGTGGCTTCAGCCGATGAGGTGCTCCATCGCCAGGTGCTGGAGGGCGACGAAGCCGAAGTCGCGCTCCGCGGCCTTGTCCGGGTCGAAACCGTCGTCGGTGGCGAGGAAGTCGGCGACGCTCTCGCCGGCGTCAAGGGTCGGCTGCGCGAGCTCCATCACCCCGGCGTAGGCCATGGCTTCCTGCACGCGGGGGTCGGCGCGGAAGGCGCGGGCCTTGTCGGCGAGCATGAGGTAGGTCGACATGCAGGCCCGAGCCGACTCCCACACGCCGTCCATGTACTCGGTGCGCGAGGGCTTGTAGTCGAAGTGCCGGGGCCCGGTGTAGCGCGGGCCGTCGGGGTGGTTCGGGAAGCCGTTCTCGAGCAGGTCGACGGTGAAGAAGGCGGAGGTGAGGTCGCCGTGGCCGAAGACGAGGTCCTGGTCGTACTTCAGGCCGCGCTGGCCGTTGAGGTCGATGTGGAAGAGCTTGTCGCTCCACAGGGCCTGCCCGATGCCGTGGGTGTAGTTCAGGCCGGCCATCTGCTCGTGCCCGGTCTCGGGGTTGAGGCCGACGATGTCGCCGTGCTCGAGCTCGGCGATCAGCGCCAGTGCGTGGCCGGCGGTGGGCAGGAAGATGTCACCGCGGGGCTCGTTGGGCTTGGGCTCCAACGCGATGCGCAGGTCGTAGCCCTGGGCCTTGATGTGCCCGGCGACGGTGTCCAGGCCCTCCTTGTACCGGTCCATCGCGCTGTGCACGTCCTTGGACCCGTCGTACTCACTGCCCTCACGCCCACCCCACATGACGAAGGTGGTCGCGCCCAGCTCGGCCGCGAGGTCGACCGCGGAGAGGATCTTGCGCAGCCCGAACCGGCGCACACCGCGGTCGTTGGAGGTCAGCCCGCCGTCCTTGAACACCGGGTGGCTGAAGGTGTTCGTCGTGACCATCTCGATGACCAGGCCCGACGCGTCGGTCGCCTCCTTGAAACGCGTGAGGATGCCGCGCTTGGTCGCCTCGTCGGCGCCGAAGGGAAAGACGTCGTTGTCGTGGAAGGTGACGCCCCACGCGCCCAGCTCGGCCAGCTTGTCGCTGTACTCCCACGGGTCCAGGGCGGGCCGGCTGGCGGACCCGAAGGGGTCCACCCCGAGCCAGCCGACGGTCCACAGGCCGAACGAGAACTTGTCTTCCGGGGTGGGCTGACGGTGCATGATGGCTCCTTCGACGCATGTTTGTTGTTTCATGAAACATATTACGAGAGGGGAGTAGGGTCAAGCCGTGCCGCCGAACGATCACCGTCGCGACGTCGAGGGCACATCAAGTGCCCGGCAGTCCTCGCTGCGCGCGAGCAACCTCGGCCTCGTCGCTCGCACCGTGTGCGCCTCACCCGAGCCGATCTCCCGTGCCGGGGTGGCGGTGCGCACCTCGATGACGCGCTCCACGGCATCCCGGCTGGTCGACGACCTCGTGGCCCTGGGGGTGCTCGACGAGCTGGAGCCGGTGGGAACCACGGGGCCCGGCCGTCCGGCGACGCCGCTCGTCGCCGGCGAGAAGCTGGTCGCGTTGGGCCTTCAGGTCAACGCCGGATTCCTGGCCGCGCGGGTCGTGGACCTTCGCGGGCGCGTGGTCGCGGAACAGGTCGAGGTCGGCGACTTCGTGGCCTCCGAGCCGCAGCCCGCCCTGCGCCGCCTGGCCGTGCTGGCCGCCGACGCACTGAACCGGATGCCGGCCGCGTCCCGCCTCGTCGGAGCGGGCCTCGCGCTTCCGGGCATCGTGTCGACGGGAACGGGAACCCTGTTGCTCGCCCCCAACCTCGGCTGGACCGACGTCCGGCCCGGCGACGTCCTCGACCCGGGGTCGGTGCAGGGCCATCGCCTGCGGGTCGGCAACGAGGCGGACCTCGCGTCGCGAACGGTCGCCGAGGTGGTCCCCGGCCGTCCAGGCGCGCTGTCCGACTTCATCTACCTCTCCGGCGAGATCGGTATCGGCGGCGCGATCGTCGTCGACGGCCGGATCTGGACCGGGCGGCACGGTTGGGCCGGGGAGATCGGCCACGTGAGTGTCGACCCCGACGGGCCGTCGTGCCCGTGCGGGTCCACCGGGTGCCTCGAGCGCTACGCCGGGAAGCACGCCATCCTCGACGCAGCCGGGCTCTCGCACACGGCTCCCCCCGCGGAGCTCGCCCACCGGGCGGTGCAGGGCGACGAGCGGGCCCGTCAGGCAATCGCCCGCGCGGCCCGGGCCCTCGGCATCGCCCTGGCCGGCGTGGTCAACGTGCTCGACATCCCGGCCGTCGTGCTCGGCGGCCACCTCGGTCAGGTCGCCAGCCTCCTGCGCCCCGACCTGGAGAGCCAACTGAGGTCCAGGGTGCTGTCGGGGCGGTGGGTGACCCCCCAGATCGTCGCCGCGCCGGCCGACGCCGCGTCTGGTGCGACCGGCGCCGCGATGCTCGAGCTGTCGTCAGTGCTCGACCACCCGGCCCGCTGGGCCGACACCCGGACCTTGCCAGCCACCCGGAGCGCGCGATGACGCGGGCCGGCCTCCGCAGAGGTCGCGTCCTGCCTGCACCCCGGTCCCTGGCCGCTGTGGCAGCGGGCGCGCTCCTCCTCGTCAGCGCGTGCTCTGCAGGCGGTGGCGGGCCCGAACCGGAACCGAACGGTGCCGACACGGCATCCCACGACTACCTCCCGGGCCTGGCGGCATTCCCGCACGTCCCCACGGGCGTGAACTCCGCGCCCGTCGTCGTGCTGGTGCCGGGGGGAGGCTGGCGCTCCGCGGACCCCACCGGGCTGGAGCCGCTCGCGCAGTCCCTCGCCGATCGCGGCGTCTTCGCGATGCCCGTCGTGATCCGAGCGGCCGACGACGGCGTCGTCTACCCGACCCCCGTCGAGGACGTGCTGTGTGCTCTCGCAGACGGCGCGGCGACCGCGCGGGCCTCGGGACTGGAGCCAGAGCGGCTGGTCCTGCTCGGGCACTCCTCGGGCGCCCACCTCTCGGCGCTGGCGGCCCTGACGCTCGACGACCACGACCCTCGGTGCGAGGACCCGATCGTCACCCCCGACGCCGTCGTGGGGCTGGCCGGGCCGTACGACATCCGGGACTTCGAGGATGCCGCTGCGGCACTGTTCGGGGACGGGGCGGACCCCGCGCAGTGGGCTGCGGCCAACCCCCTGCTGCGGGCCGGGCTGCGGCCCGAGGTCGACTTCCTGCTCCTCCACGGGGACGCCGACGACGTCGTCCCCCCGGTGTTCAGCACCGAGTTCGGCACCGCGCTTCAGGCGAGCGGGCACGACACGACAGTGAACGTCCTTGCTGGTGAGGACCACGGCAGCATCTACTCCGCGCAGGTCGCCTCCGCGCTGGTCCTGGACTGGCTCGACAGCCTCACCGAGCCCTAGCACGCAGGCAGGGACGCAGGCGGCCACGACGGTGGTCAGCGGGTGCTCACGACGACGTCGACCTCGCCCGTCACCCCCTCGATGTCGTGCTCCGCCGCAGCGATGAGGTGGTCGGCGAGGCGGTGCAGGGCCCGGGCCACAGCGATCTCGTCACCGATGCGCGTCACCTCGGGGTCCGCACCGCTGCGATGGCTCGTGCCCCTGGCGGTGAGCGACTCGGGAGAGTCGGCGAGCAGCGCGACCGTCGCGGTGGTGTCATCTCCCTTCTCGAAGATCGTCACCCGCACGCTCCACTCCCGCAGCGTCCCGTTCTCGGGCCCGGCCACGAGGTCCGTGTGGTGCACGGGCTCGCCCTCGGACACCCTCAGCACCGCGCCGGGGCCGGGGAACAACATGCTGGTGTGCCCGTCCTCCCACCGCACGACGTAGGGCGGGCCGCCGTCCGCGCCGCGCGACTCCAGCACCTCGCCGGCTCGTGTCGGCTGGTCGACCAGCTCGCCGGCCAGGATGATCCGGTCACCGGCCTTGGCTCTCATGGCTGCTCCTCACGTGAGTCGTCACCGTGCCGTGAGGGTCCCGGGGCGGTGGCGACGACCACGGCACCCAGTTCGATTCTGCTCCCGATCGCCTCATCCGGCCAGCCTCCCGGCGGGTGCCATGTCAGACACCGATCGCGCCAGGGGTCTGGCATGGCGGATGCCGGGCCACCGGGCCCGAATGGCGGCACACTGGGGGGA
>CAWESS010000011.1:0-28936 GCA_963811825.1 uncultured Actinomycetota bacterium
CCGACCTCGGGCAAGAACACCGGGAGCCAGGGTCGGCATCGAGGCCCTGACGCTGCTGCGCGCCGCGGGCGTCGACATCCTCGACCTGAGCGCCGCAGACGCCCGCAGTGCGATGGAACAGGGCCGCGCGGCGATCGCCTCGGGGGCGGTCGACCGGATCGTCGTCGCGGGCGGTGACGGCATGGTGCACCTCGGCGCCAACCTGTGCGCCGGCACCGGGGTTCCGCTCGGTGTCATCGCCGCAGGCACGGGCAACGACATCGCGCGCGAGCTCGGCCTTCCGGTGCGCGACGCGGCGAAGTCGGTCGAGCGCATCCTGTCCGGGGGCACGCGGGTGGTCGACGTCGTGCGGCACACGACCGCGACCGGCGAGGACAAGTGGTTCCTCGGGGTCCTCGCCGCCGGCTTCGACGCCGTCGTCAACGAGCGGGCCAACCAGCTGACGTGGCCCAAGGGGCCGATGCGCTACAACCTCGCCATCCTGCGCGAGCTGCCGGTCTTTCGTGCCATCCCCTACGGCCTCGTGCTCGACGGCGAGCGCATCGACACCGAGGCGATGCTCGTCGCGGTCGGCAACGGGCCGGCCTACGGCGGTGGCATGCGGGTCACCCCCGGCGCCTCCTTCGACGACGGCCTGCTCGACGTCCTCATCCTCGGCAAGATCTCCACCTTCGAGTTCCTCCGGGTCTTCCCGCAGGTGTTCAAGGGCAGCCACGTGAGCCATCGCGCCGTGCAGATCCTGCAGGCCAGGTCGGTGCGGCTCGAGGCGAGCGGCATCGTGTCCTACGCCGATGGCGAGCGCTTCGCCCCGCTGCCGATGACGATGGAGGTCGTGCCCGGCGCGCTCACCGTCCTGGCGTAGGTGCTGACGTAGCCTGAGCGCATGTCCAGCCCCGCCGAGAAGTACGCCGCTGCTGCTGCTCGGAACCGACGGGAGCGCAGCGAGCTCGCGCGGTTCACGGCATCCCTGGAGTTCCCGCTCGACGACTTCCAGCGGCAGGCGTGTGAGGCCGTCGAGCTCGGCAAGGGGGTGCTCGTCGCGGCACCCACCGGGGCGGGCAAGACCATCGTCGGTGAGTTCGCGGTGCACCTCGCCCTGGCCACCGGCCGCAAGGCGTTCTACACGACCCCGATCAAGGCCCTGTCGAACCAGAAGTTCCACGACCTCGTGCGGGTGCACGGTGCGGCGAACGTCGGTCTGCTGACGGGTGACTCGTCGGTCAACGGTGAGGCGCCCGTCGTCGTCATGACGACCGAGGTGCTGCGCAACATGATGTATGCCGGGTCGCGCACCCTGGACGGGCTCGGCTTCGTCGTCATGGACGAGGTGCACTACCTGGCCGACCGGTTCCGGGGCGCGGTGTGGGAAGAGGTCATCATCCACCTCCCCGAGCACGTGCAGGTCGTCTCGCTCTCGGCGACGGTGAGCAACGCCGAGGAGTTCGGCGACTGGCTGGCCGAGGTGCGCGGCAACCACGAGGTGGTCGTCTCCGAGCACCGCCCCGTCCCGCTCTACCAGCACGTGCTCGTCGGCACGACGATGTTCGACCTGTTCGCCGGCAACCGGGTCAACCCCGACCTGCTGACCGCGATCCGCAACGCCGAGGAACGGGGCCGCTGGCAGGACGAGCCGCGGCGCGGAGGAAGTGGCGGCGGCGGTGGCGCACGCGGCCGCGGGCCCCGGGGTGGCGGGCGTGGTCCCGGCGGCGGCGCCGGGGGACGGGGCTTCGCTCGCGGCGGCCGGCCCGGTGGGGGAGCGACCCGCGCCGAGGTCATCGACGAGCTCGACCGCGACGGCCTGCTGCCCGCGATCACGTTCATCTTCAGCCGCGTGGGCTGCGAGGCGTCCGTGGGCCAGCTGCTCGCGGCCGGCACCCGGCTCGTCCCCGAGCGCGAAGGGCTGCGGATCCGCCGGTTCGTGGAGGAGCGCGTCGACTCGCTCGCCACCGAGGACCTCACGGTGCTCGGCTACTTCGACTTCGTCGAGGGACTCTCTCGCGGCTTCGCCGCCCACCACGCCGGGATGCTGCCGCTCTTCCGCGAGATCGTCGAAGAGCTCTTCACGGCCGGTCGCATCCGGGCCGTGTTCGCGACCGAGACCCTCGCGCTCGGCATCAACATGCCGGCGCGCACCGTGGTGCTCGAGAAGCTCGTGAAGTTCAACGGCGAGGCGCACGTCGACATCACCCCGGCCGAGTACACCCAGCTCACCGGGCGGGCGGGTCGCCGCGGCATCGACATCGAGGGCCACGCCGTCGTGCAGTGGGCCCGGGGCGTCGACCCGCTGGCCGTCGGCGGGCTGGCCTCGGCCCGCACCTACCCCCTGCGCTCGAGCTTCCGGCCGACCTACAACATGGCCGTCAACCTCGTCGGCCAGGTCGGCCGCGAGGTGGCCCGCGAGATCCTCGAGACCTCGTTCGCGCAGTTCCAGGCAGACCGGGCCGTCGTCGGCATGGCCACCAAGGTCCGCCGCAACGAGGAGGGGATGCACGACTACGACGAGGCGATGCACTGTCACCTCGGTGACTTCCGCGAGTACGCCGCGCTGCGCCGCTCCCTCGTCGACGCGGAGAAGGACGGGGTCCGGTCCCGGTCGGCGTCCCGCCGGGCCGAGGCGGCCCTCTCGCTCGAGGTGCTGAAGATCGGCGACGTCATCCGCATCCCCGCCGGGCGGCGTGCCGGGTGGGCCGTCGTGGTGCAGCCGGCACGCACGGGCCGGGGCGCGCCGACCGGGCCGAGTGTGGTCACCGAGGACAAGCAGTTCCGCCGGCTGACGACCGTCGACGTCCCCGAACCGGTCGAGGCGATGGCGCGGATGACCGTCCCCGTCCACTTCAACCCGAAGTCACCGAAGTCTCGGCGCGACCTCGCGACGTCGCTGCGGATCGCGGTGCCTCGCGGCTCCGAGGACCACCCGGGGCGCCGATCTCGGGATGCCGGTGGCGCGGGCGCCGCGGAGTCCGAGCGGGTCCGGCTGTTGCGCGACCAGCTGCGGGCGCACCCCTGCCACCAGTGCCCTGATCGCGAGGCGCACGCTCGGTGGGCCGAGCGGTGGTGGCGCCTCAAGCGCGAGACCGTCGGCATCCAGCGCAAGGTCGAGGGTCGCACGAACACCGTGGCGCGCACCTTCGACCGCATCTGTGACGCCCTCGAGGCGCTGGGCTACCTCGCCGAGGCGGGCACGGTCGTCACCGAGCGGGGCGAACGGCTGCGCCGGCTCTACACCGAGAAGGACCTCCTCGCGGCGCAGTGCCTGCGCCACGACGTCTGGAAGCGGCTCGACGCGCCGTCCCTGGCCGCCGCGGTGTCGGCACTGGTGCACGAGCCGCGCCACGAGGAGGCCGAGGTCTCGCCACGGATGCCGAACGACGAGGTCGCGAAGGCCCTCACCGACATGGTGCGGCTGTGGTCGGAGATCGAGGATCTCGAGACCGAGCACGACCTGCCGTCGACGTCGATGCCAGATGGTGGCATGGCGTGGATGGTGCACCGGTGGGCGTCGGGGGACCGGCTCGACGCGGTGCTGCGCGGGCAGGACATGGCTGCCGGCGACTTCGTGCGCCGCTGCAAGCAGCTCGTCGACCTCCTCGACCAGGTCGCCAAGGCGAGCACGGATGCCGTGGTGCGGCGCACGGCACGCGCTGCCGTGGATGCCGTGCTCCGCGGCGTCGTCGCCGCCGACCGCCTCAACTGAAGATCCCGACTTCGCTGAGGTCGCGTCAGTAGATCTCGCCGATCCGGATCTGGTTGCCGAACGGGTCGCGCAGGGCGAAGTCGCGACCGTAGGGCTGGCTGACGACGTCCTGGGTGATGTCGGCGCCGGACGCCTTGACCTTCTCGAAGGCGCCTTCCACGTCGTCGGTGGTGAAGGCGAGCCAACCGCCGCCGGCGCCCTTGGTCACGAGCGCCCGGATCTGCTCGGCGGTGGCCTCGTCGTGGGCGGGGAGGCCGGGCTGCTCGAGCAGGATGGACTTCTCATCTCCTGGGACACGAACGGTGAGCCACCGCATGGGTCCGAAGTTCATGTCCTGCGCGACCTCGAGCCCGAGCACCTCGGTGTAGAAGCGCAGGGCCTCGTCCTGGTCGAGGACGAAGATCGACGAGATGTTGTTGCGGGTCAGCATGACTGGCGTTCCTTCCTTCGCGGGTGGTCTGTCCTGACGACGCTAGAGCGGGCGGGTGTGCGCCGCTTCTCCGAAAGTGCGCTTCTCCTGCGGGCGGCGACCTACGGTGGGCGTCGTGGGCGCCGCGGAGGAGGACCGGAACCGACGGCTGCTGCGCGCTCGCGACCTGATCGACCGACGCAGTACCGAGCCGCTCGACGTCGACCTGCTCGCGGCGACAGCGCACATGGGGCGGGCGCACTTCATCCGTGAGTTCCGGGCGACCTTCGGCGAGACGCCCCACCGCCACCTGCAACGGCGACGGATCGAACGTGCGATGACGCTGCTGCGCACCACGGACACCAGCGTCACCGACGTGTGCATGGAGGTGGGGTTCTCCAGCCTCGGCACGTTCAGCCGCACGTTCCGCGACATCGTCGGCACCTCGCCTTCGGACTTCCGCGCCGGCGCGGACCCGGCGACCGGTTTCGTCCCCACCGCCTTCCGGATGCGGTGGACCCGCCCGGCCGGCGCGCGGCGCGGCGCCGGCGGGGAATCAGCCCGGACCCAGGGCTGAGCACCGCCCGGCAGGGGCCGTGGTCAGCGGGGGAGTGCCAGGGCGGTGAGCAGGCGGTCGACGGGGTTGCCCACGCCGTATGCCGTGGCGAGCCTCTCGAGGGCCGCCGGGTCGGCCGCGGCGCGTGGCAGGGCCAGGTCGACGTCGGCGAGGGCGGCGTCGTGCGCCACCCGGACCACGGTGGGTGCCACGTCGAGGTAGGCCGAGGCGGCCTCGAGGTTGACCCGGCGTGCGCCCTTGATCGCGGGGTCGCCGCCGTCGACCGCGGCGCGCAGGGCCGCCAACGAGCCGTACTGCTCGATGAGCTGGGCCGCGGTCTTGTCGCCGATGCCCTTGACGCCGGGCAGTCCGTCGCTGGTGTCCCCGCGCAGCACCGACATCTCGAGGTAGGCCTCGCCGGTCGGCACGGCATACCGCTCCCGGAGGTAGGACTGGGTGGCGATGTCGGGGTCACGCACCCCTCCCTTGCCCGTGTACAGGACCCGGATGCCGTTCGCGTCGTCGACGAGCTGGAGCAGGTCGCGGTCGCCGGTGACGACGTCGACGGGCATGACACCCCGGTGCCGGTGCGCGAGCGTGCCGATGACGTCGTCGGCCTCGAACCCGGGTGAGCCGAGTCGGGCGATGCCGACCGCACGCAGCGCCTCGCGGATGAGCGGCACCTGGGGGGTGAGGTCGTCGGGGGACTCCTCGGCGACCGGGGAGCCCTCGACGAGCCGGTGGGTCTTGTACGTCGGGATGAGGTCGACCCGCCACTGGGGGCGCCAGTCGTCGTCCCAGCACGCGACGAGGTGCGTCGGACGGTGCGCCGTGACGAGGGTGGCGATCATGTCGAGGAAGCCACGCAGCGCGTTCGTCGGCGGCTCGTCGCGCGTGCTGCGCTGGTCGGGGACACCGAAGAAGGCACGGAAGTACAGCGACGCGGAGTCCAGCAGCAGCAGCCGGTGATCGTGGGGCATGCGTCGAGGGTAGACGCGATCGGTGGGGTGGCGAGGTCCTCACCACGCCCGGACCGAGCGCGCGACTCAGTCCGTCCGGATCGGCCGCAGCCGCTCCAGGGCGAACCATCCCACGGGCACGCGTCCACTGCCGACGGCGAGGAACGCCTGCCCGAGCAGCAGGTCGTCCGAGCCGGGCGAGGCCCGCACGAGGTAGTCCCGGAGTCGCCGGGCGAGTCCTCTCTCCGGATCGGCCAACCGCCCCGTAGTCGAGCAAGACCGCACGAGGGTGCCGGTTGTCGGTCGCGAGCGGGTCCACCGGCGCGACGCCGAAGCGTGCCCACTCCCGGCGACCGTCCCGTTGTGGGCGCTCGGTCCACGGCGCGAGCAGGTCGCTGCCGGTGACGGAGACGTTGTACCCCTCGAGCCGCCCCTCGACCTCGGACGAACCCCTTGACGAAGCGCCGGATCCCCAAGAGGCGCGACGTCGCGGGCATGTTCGCGCCTCGCCACTCCCAGCCCGACAACGCCGCCAACATCGGGTGGCTCACCCGTCCGCATGCGCTCCGCAAGCTGTCCCGTCCGCGACGCCACGAGGGCGAGATAGCTCTCCGAGGCGCTGCTCTGGCGCTCCTGGTCAGGCATGCACCAATCATCCGCGCAGTCTCCCTCGGTGGACAAGGAGTTGGCCCGTGCGTCGGTCGAGGCAGGCCGGAAGGGCCCAGAGGGTGAGTCCTGGAGGCCGCGCCGTCGTGGGAGCACTACCCTGAGCGCGTGGAAGACCTTGATCGGCGCATCGTCGAGCTCCTTGCCAAAGATGGTCGCATCAGCTACACCGACCTCGGCAAGTCGCTGGGAATGTCGACCTCGGCGGTGCACCAGCGGGTGCGTCGACTCGAGCAGCGCGGTGTCGTCAAGGGCTACACGGCCAAGATCGACCACCAGGCCATGGGCCGCCAGATCACGGCCTTCATCTCGATCACCCCCCTCGACCCCGCCGCACCGGACGACATCCCGGAGCGACTGCACGAGCTGCCGCAGATCGAGGAGTGCCACTCGGTGGCCGGTGACGAGAACTACATCCTCAAGGTGCGGGTGGCCACCCCGTCCGAGCTCGAGGAGCTCATCGCGAGCGTGCGCGGCGTCGCCAACGTCTCCACGCGCACGACCGTCGTCCTGTCCACTCCCTGGGAGTGAGCCTCAGCCGGCCAGCCGCCGCGCCTGGTCCTCCATCACCATCTCGGCGTTGACCATCGCCCCGGTGCGGGTTCCCGCGGCAGCGGCCATGACGACCTGCGCCATGGGGTCCGTGACGTTGCCCGCGGCCCAGACCCGGGGCACCGTGGTGCGGCCCACGGCATCCGCGGGCATCGACCGGGCCACCACCCGACCCATCATCTCGAGGTCCTCGGGCTCCAGCCCGAGGGCGGTGAGCACCGGTGAGGTGGCCTCGACGAACGACGCGACGACGACGGCATCCGCGTCCACCATGCGGCCGGGCACCTCGACTCCCGTGAGCTGACCGGCAGAGCCCGAGGACACGTGCCACCGGTCCCTCGATGACGTCGATGCCGAGCGCCTGAAGCCGTGACACGTCATCGGACGAGAGGGCCTGCGGGTCGTGGGTCACCACCGTGAGGGCGTCGGTCAGCTGGCTGAACAGGGCTGCCTGGTGCATCGCCGCCGGCGAGGTCGCGAGCACGACGATCCGCTGGTCACGCACCTCCCACCCGTGGCAGTAGGGGCAGTGGACGACACCGCGGCCCCAGTGCTCGGCCAGGCCGGGGACGTCCGGCAGGCCGTCGAGCGCCCCCGACGTCACGACGACGTGGCGGGCCGACCACTGCGAGCCGTCGGCGCAGGTCACGGTGACGCGGTCGCCGCCCTCCGGTGCCACGGCATCCACCGCGGTGCCGTGGACGAACCGACCACCGTAGGAGGCGAGTTCGTCGCGGCCGCGGGCCAGGAGCTCGCCCGGGGGGAGCCCGTCGTGGCCGAGGAAGGCGTGGACGCCCTCGGCGGCCGCGTTTCGCGGTTCCCCGGCGTCGATGACGACGACGGACCGACGCGACCTGGCCAGGACGGTCGCGGCGGACAGGCCGGCCGGGCCGCCGCCGACGACGAGCACGTCGACGTCAGTGGGCTCGGACGAGTGGGCAGGGACGGGGGCGGGGGCCGATGGGGCCGGGTGATCACTCATGGGTCCACCGTGCGGCACGACCGCTCCAGAGAGCAAGGTAAGTTGCCGGTATGGCAAACCTCGACCCGCATGTCGTCGGTCGCCGCCTGCGTGACCTGCGCACGCGCCGCGACCTCACCCTCTCCGACGTGGCCGCGGAGACCGAGATCTCGGTCAGCACGCTCTCGCGCCTGGAGTCGGGCAGCCGGCGCGCCACCCTCGAGCTGCTCGTGCCACTGGCCCGGACCTATCGGGTGACCCTCGACGAGCTCGTCGACGCCCCGGCGACCGGCGACCCGCGCGTGCACGCCAAGCCGATCGAGACCTGGGGAGCGACGATCATCCCCCTCACCACGCGCCAGGGCGGCCAGCGCGCGTTCAAGCACGTGCTGCGGCCCGAGGCCCGAAGCGTGCCCGAACCCCGCAGCCACGAGGGCTACGACTGGGTCTACGTGCTCGACGGCCGGCTGCGGCTCGTGCTCGGTGAGCACGACATCGTCATGGGACCCGGCGAGGTCGCCGAGTTCGACACCCGGACCCCGCACTGGTTCGGCTGCGCCGACGACCGCCCGGTCGAGCTGCTCTCCATCATCGGACCGCAGGGCGAGCGCATGCACGTGCGCGCCCGCCCCAAGAAGGCCGGCACCACGACCTGAGCGAGCAGGGTCGTCAGCGCGCGATGTCGGCGAGCAGCGCCCCGGTGACGCGCACCAGATCGGCGGGGGACAGGCCGAGGTCGAGCCCGCGGCGGCCTCCGGAGACGTAGACGACGTCGAAGAGGTCGGCGCTCTCGTCGACGACGGTCGGCAGCAGACGCTTCTGCCCGACCGGCGAGATGCCACCCAGCACGTAGCCCGAGGACCGCTGTGCCGCAGCCGGGTCCGCCATCGCGACCCGCTTGACACCGAGGGCGGTCGCCATGGCCTTCAGGTCCAATGACCCGGAGACCGGCACGACGCCCACCGCGAGCCCGCCACCGGTGTCGACCAGCAATGTCTTGAACATCTGCTCGGCGGGCAGGCCGAGCGCCTCGCCCCTCCTGCGCCCGGCGGGCGTGCCGGAGGGGTCTCGACGCGGCATACGACGCAGCGTATGCCGGTGACCCACCCTCGAGAGGGCGACCTACGCGAGGTCGGCGACGGATGCCGCGCGGCTGGCGCTCGCACCGACGAGGGCGGCCGCGTGGGTCGCCTCGAGGTCGGTGGTCGAGCGCCACCAGTCCTGCCCGGCCTGCGGCAGGGTGTAGATCGGGTCGTAGTAGACGTACTCGCGCGAGAGCGCCTGCTCGTCACCGGCCTCGATGGAGGTGCGGTAGTGCTTGCGCCAGAACGACATCCCGTGCTCGCGCTCGTAGTTCTCGACCTGGTGGACCCAGCGCTTGCCGACGAACGGCACGTCGCAGACGATGCGCGGCGTGGCGAACCCCGGGAGGTAGCCCATGATCGCGTGCTGCAGCTCCTGGGCCTCCTTGAGCGAGAGGCGCCAGTGCTCGGCGAAGGGGATCATGTCGCACATGTAGAAGTAGTACGGCGTGATCATCGCCTCGTCCTGGAGGGCGAAGCACAGGTCGAGCAGCGCCTCGGTGGAGTCGTTGACCCCACGCATGAGCACCCCCTGGTTGCGCACGTTGCGCACGCCTGCGTCGAGCATGGCCTGGGCGGCCTGGGCGACGAGGGGCGTCACCGACTGCACGCTGTTGACGTGCGTGTGGATGGCCACGGAGACCCCACGCGAACGCGCCTTGGCCGAGACGCGCGCCACGCCCTCGACGACGTCGTCCTGCAGCCAGTGCTGGGGCAGGCCCATGAGTGCCTTCGTCGCGAGCCGGATGTCGCGGATCGTGTCGACCTCGAGCAGCTTGTCGAGGAAGCCCTCGAGGTTCTTCCACGGCATGTTCGCGACGTCCCCACCGGAGACCACGACGTCCCGCACACCGGGGGTGCGCTGGAGGTAGTCGAGCATCGCGGCATAGCGGTCGACCGGCTTGCCGGCGAGCTTGAGCTTGGTGAACTGCGGCGTGGAGTTGCCGACGAGGTCCATCCGGGTGCAGTGCCCGCAGTACTGCGGACACGTCGGCAGCATCTCGGCGAGCACCTTGGTCGGGTAGCGGTGCGTCAGCCCCTCGACGGCCCACATGTCGTGCTCGTGCAGGCTGTCGCGCGTGGAGAACGGGTGGCTCGGCCAGTCGGTGCGGCGGTCGCTGAACACCGGCAGCATGTACAGGCGCACCGGGTCGGCGTAGAAGGCCTCGGTGAACGCCGCGCCCGCGGCCGGCATCGGCGCGTCCGTGGCCGGGACCATCGTGTTCATCATCTGCGGGGTCACGAGCATCGACATCGTCGCGCGCTCGGCCTGGTCGCGCTCGAGGTCGGCGTAGAACCGCTCGTCGAGGAGGTCACCCATGAGCGCCCGCAGCTGCGCGAGGTTCTTGATGCAGTGCACCCGCTGCCACTGCACGTCCGCCCACTGCGCCGCGGTGACGTCGCGCCACCCCGGGAGCCGGGTCCAGTCGGGTTCGACCAGCTCGCGACGACGGTAGGCGTACGGCTGGTCGATGTTCATCGTCATACGTGGCAGGATACGCAATGGATGCCGTCAAAGTCACGTCAGACCGCAAATACTGCGGCTGCGTGTCGGTCAGCAAGGAGATTCTTGTGCGCACCAGCCCTTCGTCCCCGGTCGGGATGCACCGGGTCCTCGACCCGGCCGGCGCCGCCCTGCCCCAGGCCGCCCGCGTCCTGGATGCCGGGCCGCAGCTGTGGCCCGACGAGGTGCGCATCGACGTCGACACGCTCAACCTCGACGCGGCATCCTTTCGCCAGCTGAGCGAGAAGCACGGGGGAGACGGGGATGCCGTGCGCGCGGAGGTCCTCGACATCGTCGCCACGCGCGGCAAGATGCAGAACCCGGTGACCGGCTCGGGCGGCATGCTCATCGGCACCGTGGCCGAGGTGGGGCCGGACTCACCCCTCGGGTTGTCGGCCGGCGACCGCGTGGCGACCCTCGTCTCGCTCTCCCTGACCCCCCTCGTGATCACCGACCACCTCGAGCGCTGGGACGGTCGCAGCGAGCGGGTCCCCGCCGCGGGCACGGCCGTGTTGTTCGGCCGCTCCATCGCCGCGCGCCTGCCCGACGACCTGTCGCCCGAGCTCGCCCTCATGGTCATGGACGTCTGCGGCGCCCCGGCCCTCGTGACGCGCGTGGTGCAGGAGTACGCCGGAGCCGGGCAGGCACCGACCGTCGCGGTTCTCGGGGCTGCCGGGAAGTCCGGTTCGCTCTCACTGGCAGCGGCCCGGGCGGCCGGCGCCCGGCGGTGCATCGGCGTCGTACCGGTCGAGCGCGAAGCCGACCTGCTGAGGGCGAGCGGCCTGGCCGACGAGGTCGTCATCGCGGATGCCCGCTCACCACTGGGCCTCTCGGATGCCGTCATGGCCGCCGGTGGACCGGCGGACGTCACCGTCGTGTGCGTCGACGTCCCCGGGTGCGAGCAGCCCGCGATCCTGTCGACGGCGCAGGGCGGGACGATCATCTACTTCTCCATGGCGACGAGCTTCTCCGCGGCGGCGCTGGGTGCCGAAGGACTGGCCGCGGACGTTCGCATGCTCGTCGGCAACGGCTACGTCCCGGGCCACGCCGACCTCGCCCTGGAGCTCGTCCGCAGCAACCCCGCGGTGCGGGCGCTGTTCGAGGGCCGCCTCGCCGAGTAGGCCCGCCGCCTACACGTCACCCGCCGCGGGTGACGTACCCTGCGGGTGAGCGCCCTACCGTCGAAGTCATCGTCAGCCGGCGCCCCGGGAGAACAGGACCTCAGATGAACCGCACCACTGCCCGTCGCACTGCACCCGCTCTGGTCGCCCTCGCCCTCGCGCTCGTCGTCGGTGGATGTTCGGGGGACTCCGCCGAGGAGACCCCGAGCGCGGCAGCGAGCGGCAGCGGTGAGCTCTGCAGCAGCGTCTCGGATCTCCAGAAGTCCGTGGACGACCTCAAGGCCGAGCCGCTCGACCTCACGGGCACGCCCGAGGAGGTGGCCGCCAAGGTGGCTGCCCTCGGGGTGAGGGCTGCCACGGTCAAGGACAACCTGGGCAAGGTGTCGGCGCTCTCGGACGGGCCGCTGGGCGAAGCCGTCGGTGAGATGAACATGAAGGCTGACGCGCTCAGCGAGTCGCTGACCCTGGCGGTGGCCGAGGGCCAGGAGGACATCGGTCCGAAGATCACGGCCGCCCAGGAGGAGCTCACCACCGCCTTCGACGACGTCTCCGCCAAGGCCGAGGCCGTCTGCCCGGCCGGCTGAGCCCCGGAGATCCGGGTGCCGACGACCCTCTCCCCAGCTCGGCGTGGGCAGGGCTTGCCCAAACCCTGCCCGGACTAGTTGGCTGGGCGCATGACCCCGACCCGCCGCGTGACCCCGGCCCACACCCCGGCCCGCACCGCCCCGACTCCGTGAAGGGCCTCTACCTCGCAGGGACCGAGGCACGCTCGGGCAAGTCGGCCGTCGCGGTCGGGCTCGTCAGCCGGCTCGCCCGACGCCACGGGAGGGTGGGGGTCTTCCGGCCGGTCGTCCAGGCCGGCGACCAGGACGACCTGTTGCGCGTGCTCCTCCAGGAGGCCCACACCGACCTCTCGCCCGACCGGGCCTGGGGGGTGACCCACGACGTGCTGCACCACGACCACGACCGCGCCCTCGGCACCGTCGTCGACCGGTTCCACGCCATGGCGCAAGGGCACGACGTCGTCCTGGTCGTCGGCTCCGACTTCTCCGACGTCGCCGCACCCACCGAGTTCGCCACCAACGCGCGGATCGCCGCCGACCTCGGCACCCCGTTGGTGCTCGTCGCCCCCGCGCGCGACCGCGACCAGCTCGAGCTGGCTGCCAGTGCTGCCGCGGCGGTCACCGCTGCCCGGGCCGTCCACGCCCACGTCGGGGGACTCGTCCTCAACCAGACCCCCGCCGGGGAACGCGCGCCCACGCTGGCGGTGCTGCAGGAGCGGCTCGGGGCGCTTCCCGTGTGGGCCCTCACCGAGACCCCCCTGCTCCGGGCGCCCACGGTCGCCGACCTCATGGCCGCCTGCGACGGAACCCTCGTCCACGGCGACGCCGAACTGCTCGACCGCGAGAGCCTGGGCCTGGTCGTCGCTGCCATGTCGATGCCGCACGTCATCGACAGGCTCATCGAGGGGTCGGTCGTCATCGTCCCCGGCGACCGTGACGACGTCGTGCTCGGGGTGCTGCTCGCGCACCACTCCCGCACCCTGCCCACCCTCTCGGGGATGGTGCTGAACGGCGGGTTCGCGCTCTCACCGCAGATCGACCGCCTCATCGCCGGGCTCGACATGCGCCTGCCGATCGTCTCCTGTCGCCTCGGCACGATGGACACGGCGACGGCGCTCGGTCGGGTCGAGGGGCGCATCACCGCCACCTCGGCGCGCAAGGTCCTCGCCGCGGCGGACCTGCTCGACCGCACCCCGGGCATCGAGACCCTCGACGCGCTGATGAGCGACGACAGCTCGGGCGGCGAGCGGGCCGTCACCCCGCTGATGTTCGAACACGACCTCGTCGAGCGCGCCCGGGTCGCGCAGGCCCACATCGTCCTGCCCGAGGGTGCCGAGGAACGCATCATCATGGCGGCCGACCAGGTGCTCTCGCGGGGGATCGCCGGGCTCACCCTCCTCGGCGACGAGGACGAGATCCGCTCGCGGGCACGCGTGCTCGGTGCCGACATCTCCAGGGCGGCCGTCATCGACCCGGCGACCAGCGCCCTGCGGGAGGCGTTCGCGGCGACCTACGCCTCGCTGCGTGCCCACAAGGGCGTCACCCACGACCAGGCCTTCGACCGGGTCGTCGACCCGTCGTACTTCGGGACGATGATGGTGCATGCCGGCCTGGCCGACGGAATGGTGTCGGGGTGCATCACGACGACGGCGCACACCATCCGTCCGGCACTCGAGGTGGTTCGCACGGCACCGGGCGTCTCGGTCGTCTCCAGCGTCTTCCTCATGTGCCTGGCCGACCGCGTGCTCGTCTACGGCGACTGCGCCGTCAACCCCGACCCGAATGCCGGGCAGCTGGCGGACATCGCGATCTCCTCGGCCCGCACGGCGGCCGCCTTCGGCATCGAGCCCCGCGTGGCGATGTTGTCCTACTCCACCGGCGAGTCCGGCACCGGAGCCGACGTCGAGAAGGTGCGCGCCGCGACCGCCATCGTGCGAGAGCTGGCGCCCGACCTGCTCGTCGAGGGCCCCATCCAGTACGACGCCGCGGTCGACCCGCACGTCGCGCGCACGAAGCTCAAGGACAGCCCGGTCGCGGGCCGGGCGACGGTGCTCATCTTCCCGGACCTCAACACCGGCAACAACACCTACAAGGCCGTGCAGCGCAGTGCGGATGCCGTGGCCATCGGACCGGTCCTGCAGGGCCTGAACCGTCCGGTCAACGACCTGTCCCGCGGAGCGCTGGTCCGCGACATCGTCAACACCGTGGCCATCACCGCCGTGCAGGGGCAGACGACGTGAGCGCCCACCCGCACGTCTTCGTCGTCAACGCGGGGTCCTCGTCCCTGAAGTACCAGGTCATCGACGCGACGACCGGCCGGACCGTCGCGGTCGGGCTGGTCTCGGAGATCGGCGGTGCCAGCCGGCACCGGCACGACAGCCTGGCCACCGACGGAGCCGAGTACCGCCACGAGGCGGACGTCGACTGCCCGACCCACACCGCGGCCTTCGGCCTGGCCCGGTCGGCACTGCGCGAGCACGGGCCGGGGCTGGCCGACGACGACCTCGTCGCGGTCGGTCACCGGGTCGTGCACGGCGGACGTCGATTCACCCAACCCGTGCTCGTCGACGACGAGGTGCTCGACGCCCTGCGCGTGCTCGCCCCGCTGGCGCCGTTGCACAACCCCGCGAACGTCGAGGGCATCGTGCGCGCGCAGGAGTCGTTCCCCACGCTGCCGCACGTGGCGGTCTTCGACACCGGCTTCCACGCGACGCTGCCCCCGGCCGCCCACACCTACGCCGTGCCGGCGACGTGGCGCGAGGAACACCACGTGCGCCGCTACGGCTTCCACGGCAGCTCGTACGCCTGGGTGGCTCGGCGCACCGCCGCGCTCCTCGGACGCCCGGCTGCCGACCTGCGGATGGTCGTCCTGCACCTCGGCAACGGGGCGAGTGCCTGCGCGGTCGACGGCGGGCGCAGTGTCGACACGTCCATGGGGCTCTCGCCGGTCGAGGGTCTGGTCATGGGGACCCGCTCGGGCGATGTCGACCCGGCGCTCGGTGGGTACCTCGAGCGCGTGGCCGGCCTCACGGCATCCGAGTACGACCGGGCACTGAACCGCGAGAGCGGGCTGCTCGGGCTGTCCGGGGTCTCGGACTTCCGCACCCTGGTCGAGCGTCGTGCCGGCGGCGACCCGGATGCCGCGCTCGCCTTCGACGTCACCGTGCACCGCCTGCGCAAGTACGTCGGCGCCTACGCCGCCGTGCTCGGCCGCCTCGACGCGCTCGTCTTCACCGGTGGCATCGGCGAGCACAGCCCTGTCGTGCGTGCGGCGGTCGTCGACGGGCTCGGCGTCCTCGGGCTCCGGCTCGACCCGGACGCCAACGACGCCGGCCCGGCCGAGCGCCGCGTGTCCGACGACGCGAGCGCCGCGCAGGTCTGGGTCGTCCCGACCGATGAGGAGCGCGAGATCGCGCGCGCCACCCTCGAGGTCCTCGGCCTGCCACACGCGCTGTGACGGGGACGACGCTCTACCGTCGCGGCCGGGTCCACACCCCCGACCACCGTGGCGCGACCGCCCTCGTCGTGGGTGCCGACGGGCGGGTGGCCTGGGTCGGTGACGAGGCCGGTGCCGAGGTGCACCGCGACGCCGTCGACGCTGTCGTCGACCTCGAGGGCGGGCTCGTCCTGCCGGCCTTCGTCGATGCCCACGTCCACCTGTCGCACACCGGCATGGGCCTGCGAGGGGTCGACCTCGGTCCCACCACGTCGGTGGCGCAGGCCCTGCGCAGGATCGAGGATGCCGCGCGCCGCCACGGTGGCCGCCCCGTCTTCGCGTTCGGCTGGCAGGAACAGTCGTGGGCCGAGGGCCGGAGGATGACCGCGGCCGAGCTGGACCGGGCGAGCTACGGGGGAGTGGTCTACGCGTCGCGGGTCGACGGGCACTCGGCGGTGGTCTCCAGCGCGCTCGCCATGATGTCGGGGGCGCAGCGGTTCGACGGCTGGAGCGACGAGGGTTTCGTCACCCGGGACTCCAAGAACGCCGCCCGGGCCGCCTTCGACGGCGCCGGCACCAGCGCGCAGCGCCGCGGCGACATCGAGGCGGCCCTCCGGCAGGCCGCTGCGGCGGGCATCGCCGTGGTCCACGAGTGCGGGGGGCCACTCCTCACGAGCGCCGACGACTTCGCCGACGTCCTCGACCTCGGCAGGCGTCCCGACCTGGTGCGCACGGTCGGCTACTGGGCGGAGGCGGTCACCGAGCCCGAGCAGGCCCTGGCCCTCGTCGCCCTGCACGGTGCCGCGGGCCTCGCGGGTGACCTCAACATCGACGGCTCGATCGGCTCGCGCACCGCACACCTGCGCCGGCCCTATGCGGACGACCCGGGGTGCACCGGCACGGCCTACCGGTCGTCCGCCGACGTGCGCGACCACGTCGCGGCGTGCGCCGCCGCCGGGGTGCAGAGCGGGTTCCACGTCATCGGCGACGCCGGGATGGACACCGTGCTCGACGGCTACGAGGCGGCCGCCGACCTCGTCGGCCTCGACGTCGTGCGCGCCACCCGCCCGCGGCTGGAGCACGCCGAGATGGTCGACGCGCAGGGGGTGGCGCGGATGGCCCGCCTCGGTCTCGTCGCGAGTGTGCAGCCCTCGTTCGACGCGGCCTGGGGTGGCCCGCACGGCATGTACGCCGAACGGCTCGGGGCGCACCGGGTGCCCGGCACCAACCCCTTCGCGACGATGGTGGCGCAGGGCGTGCTGCTCGCGCTGGGGTCGGACTCCCCGGTCACCCCCTTCGACCCGTGGGGCGGGGTGTGGGGCGCCGTGCACCATCACGAGGCCGGCGCACGTCTCGACGTCGCGGACGCGCTGACGGCGCACACGGCCGGAGGGTGGGCAGCGGCCCGCGAGGACGGGGGAGGAGTGCTGCGGGTCGGTGCCCCTGCGACGCTGGCCGTGTGGGACGTGCCGGATGCCGGTGCCGACGGCCTGCCCCGCGTCACCGTGGGTGCCCCACACCCCTCGTGCCGGCTCACGCTGCGCGACGGTGTCGTGCTGCACCGCGCCTGAGCCGAACATGACCCCAGCGCCCCCCTTGGCCACAGATACTGTCGCCTCACGCCGGTGGCGCCGCAATACTTGCGCCTGACTTGCTAGATTGGCCTCGTGTCTTCACGCCCTCGCCAGATCCTCGACCTCGACCCGGCCACCGTCAGGCGGGCGCGCACCCTCGCCCGACGGGCCGGAAAGCCCGTGGTCGACCTCGCCCGCAGCCACACGACCGTCTCCGTGGAGCGCGCCACGCTGCGCCTCGCCGGGCTGGCCGGGGCCGACCACGAGAACGTGCCGTGGGTGAACCACCTCGTCGACGCCGTGCGTGGGGGAGCCGGGCTCGAGCACGGCGTCACCCTGCCCGTCTGGGACGCCCTGCGTCGGGGTGAGGCGCCGGACCTGCTGACCCTGGCCCAGAAGGCCGCCAGTGGGGCGGTTCGCTTCGAGGTCCCGCAGGGCAAGGCGGCCACGGCGGCGGCCAAGGCCGGGCGCTCGGCCGTTGCCCACGGCATCCGCACGATCGACCGTCAGCGAGCGGCGCGCGAGCGGCTGATCCGGCGGCACGGCGACCCGCCGCGCAAGCCCTGGATCTACCTCATCGTGGCCACCGGCGACATCTACGAGGACATCCCGCAGGCCCAGGCCGCCGCCCGTGAGGGCGCGGACATCATCGCGGTGATCCGGTCCACCGGCCAGAGCCTGCTCGACTTCGTGCCCGAGGGCGCGACGCGCGAGGGGTACGCCGGCACCTACGCGACCCAGGAGAACTTCCGCCTCATGCGGGCCGCGCTGGACGAGACGAGCAAGGAGCTCGGCCGGTACGTGCGGCTCACGAACTACGCGAGCGGCCTGTGCATGCCCGAGATCGCCGCCCTCGCCGGGCTCGAGCGCCTCGACATGATGCTCAACGACTCGATGTACGGCATCCTCTTTCGCGACATCAACCCGATCCGCACGTTCGTCGACCAGCGCTTCAGCCGCCAGGTGCACGCCCGCGCCGGGATCATCATCAACACCGGCGAGGACAACTACCTCACGACCGCGGATGCCGTGGACGCCGCCCACACGGTCACCGTCAGCCAGCTGCTCAACGAGTACTTCGCCAAGGAGGCGGGGCTCGAGGACTGGCAGCTCGGTCTCGGGCACGCCTTCGAGATCGACCCCACCGTGCCGGACAGCTTCCGCCTCGAGCTCGCGCACGCGCTGCTCGCCCGCCAGCTCTTCCCGAAGGCGCCGCTGAAGTGGATGCCTCCGACCAAGCACATGACCGGGGACATCTTCCGCGGCTACCTGCTCGACGGCTTCTTCAACCTCGCGGGGGCGATGACGGGCCAGGGCATCCTGCTCGTCGGCATGATGACCGAGGCGGTCGTCACCCCGTGGATCTCCGACCGCGACCTCGCCCTGCAGAACGTGCGCTACGTCATGGATGCCGCGGGCGGCCTCAGCGAGGACTTCCACCCGCCGCGCGACGGCCTCATCCAGACCCGCGCCCGGCAGGTGCTCGGCGAGGCCGTCGAGCTGCTCGACACCATCGTCAGCGACAGCGACTCGGCCGGCGACCCGCCACTGCTCGCCGCGATCGCCGACGGCACCTTCGGCTCGATGAAGCGCCCGCCCACCAAGGGCAAGGGGCTCGACGGCGTGGTCCGCAAGGCCGACGGCTACCTCAACCCGGCCACCGACCTGCTCGAGACGGGGGAGACCCGATGACTGACCGAGGCCCAGGAGGCCCGCAGCCGCAGCCGCCGCCACGGCGCCGAGCGCCGCATGGAGGACGCCCTGCCCGGCGAGCCGAGCCTGGCCGACGCCTCGATCGTGCGCCCCTACGGGGACACCACCGGCGACGGCATGGTGCAGGTGTCCTTCACCCTGCCGCTGCCGCACGACAAGCGCGCCGAGGGTGCCGCCCTGCAGCTCGCGGCCAAGATGGGGCTCGAGCCGGCGCTGCTCGTGCACGCCAAGCCGATGGGCCCGGACTTCACGTTCTTCGTCGTCTACGGCTCGGTCACGCACCTCGTCGACGTGCGCGACGTCGTCGTCCACGAGCGGGAGTTCCCCCTGCTCTCGGCCCGCGACACCAATGCCGAGATCCGCAAGCGGCTGCGCCGCAAGCTCGTCGTCGTCGGCGCGTGCATCGGCACCGACGCCCACACCGTGGGGATCGACGCCATCCTCAACATCAAGGGCTTCGCGGGGGAGAAGGGGCTGGAGTACTACCGGGAGATGACCGTGCACAACCTCGGCGCCCAGGTGCTCGTCCCCGAGCTGGTCAACACGGCGCGTGAGGTGCGCGCGGATGCCGTGCTCGTCTCGCAGGTCGTCACCCAGAAGGATGCGCACATCCACAACACGCAGGCGATGTCCGCCGCGTTCCGCGAGGCCTTCCCGGAGGGGCAGGTCCCGCTGCTCGTCGTGGGCGGCCCACGGTTCGAGGAGGGCTCGGCGGCCACCCTGGGGGTGGACCGCATCTTCGGCCGCGGCACGACCCCGGGCGAGGTGGCCTCCTACCTCGTGCACGCCCTCGTCACCCCCCGCACCGAGCCCGACCCGAGAGGAAGCCAGCGATGAGCCCCGTCAGCGACCCCACGAGCAGCCGCGCCGAGGTCGGCCTGGTGGTCACGCACCGCCGCTACGTTCCCTCCTCGCACGCCCACTACGCCGGGCAACCTCGTCGACGGGGCCTACTCACTGGCTGCCTTCGGCGACGTGGCCACGGAGATGTGCATCCGCACCGACGGCGACGAGGGACTGTTCGCCTCCTACTCCGACGTGCAGTTCCGTGCACCGGTGCGCGCGGGCGACGTCATCGAGATCTCGGCGACGCTCGTGCGCGTCGGGAGCCGGTCTCGCGAGATGGACTTCGAGGTGCGGGTGGTCGGTCGCGGCGCCCCCGACCGCGGCGAGTCCGCTGCCGACGTGCTCGACCCGCCGGTGGTCGCCACGACGGCCCGCGGGGTCGTGGTGGTCCCACCAGCGACGTGAATTACCGTGGGCGCGTGCCCACCCCCCTTCGGTATGCCGCGCGCCCGGCTGCCGCCGTCGCCGCCGGGCTCTGCCTGTGGCTGGCCTTCCCCGAGGCCGACCTGTGGTTCCTCGCACCGGTCGGGGTGGCGCTGCTCGGCGCGGCGACCCTGACGGCCGGAGGCCGCCGCGGCGCCGCTCTCGGCATGCTCGCGGGGATGGCCTTCTTCGTCCCCACGCTGTCGTGGTCAGGCGTCTACGTCGGTGCCCTGCCGTGGTTGGCGCTCGCGATCCTGCAGTCGCTCTACATCGCCGCGATGTCGGGTGTCGTCGGCTTCTCGGGCCGACGCCTGACGGATGCCGGGCACCGCACCCTCGCGCTCGCCGTCGTCCCGCTCGGCTGGGTCGTGCAGGAGTGGGCCCGCGGGAACACCCCGTACGGCGGCTTCCCGTGGGCCCGGCTCGCCTTCAGCCAGGCCGACAGCCCCCTCGCCCACGTGGCCCGCTGGCTCGGGGCCCCGGGGGTGGGCCTCGCGGTGGCGATCGTGGGCGTGGGACTGCTCGCGACGGCATCCGCGGCCCGCGAGCGACGCGGGCGTGCGGTGGTGGCCGGACTGCTCGTGGCCGTGCTGCCCTGGCTCGCGGGCCTCCTGCCGCTGCCGACGGAGGGCAGGGCGGTGTCCGTGGGCTTCGTGCAGGGCAACGTGCCGAAGGCCGGGCTGGACTTCAACTCCGAGCGTCGGGCCGTGCTCGACAACCACGTCCGCGGGACCGAGCTGCTGGCCGCCCGCGCCCCCGACGACCTGACCCTCGTCGTCTGGCCGGAGAACGCCTCGGACATCGACCCGCTGCGCAACGCGGACGCCGCCGCCCAGGTCGAACGGGCACGCGCCGCCGTCGGGGTGCCGCTGCTCATCGGTGCGGTCCTGAACGAGCCGGTCGGGGCCAGCTCGAACGTCTCGCTGTTCTACACCGAGGCCGGGGCCGAGCCCGAGCGCTACACGAAGCTGCACCCGGTGCCGTTCGCCGAGTACATGCCCAGCCGTGACTTCTTCCGCCGGTTCTCCCCGGCGGTCGACCTCGCGGGCAACTTCGTCGCAGGGACCGAGATCGGCGCGTTCACGGTGCCCGCCCCGGGGGGTGACTACGTCGCGCTCCCGACGATCTGCTTCGAGGTGGCCTACGACGGCCTCATGCGCGACAGCGTCCTGGCCGCGGACGGTGAGGAGAGCCTGCTCGTGGTCCAGACCAACAACGCCACCTTCGGCTACACCGCGGAGTCCGAGCAGCAGTTCGCGATCTCGCGCATCCGGGCCATCGAGCACGGCCGCTCGGTCGTGCACGTGTCCACCGTGGGGGTCTCCGGTTTCGTCGCGCCCGACGGCACCGTGACGAACAAGACCGGTCTCTTCACCGCCGAGCAGGGGATCGGGCGACCGGTGGTGCGCGCCGCGCTGAGCCCGTCGGACCGGCTGGGCCCCGTGCCCGAGTGGCTCGCCGCCGCCCTGCTGCTGGCGCTCGTCGTCGGGAGCGCACGCCGGCCACGGAGCGTTAGGGTTCTTGCACCCCCGATCCGACCCCGCGAGGACCACACCGTTGCCTGAGACCGCCCGACCTCCGATCACGCGCGTCGCCGTCCTCATCCCGACCTACAACGAGCGTGACACCCTGCCGGTCATCGTCGCCCGCCTGCGGGAGGTCGTGCCGGACGCCGACCTCGTCGTGCTCGACGACAACTCACCCGACGGCACCGGAGCGGTCGCCGACGCGCTGGCGGCATCCGACCCGCAGGTCAGCGTGCTGCACCGGGCCGGCAAGGAAGGGCTGGGCGCCGCCTACCTCGCGGGCTTCGAGTGGGCCCTCGAGCGGGGCTACGACGCCATCGTCGAGATCGACGCCGACGGGTCGCACCGGCCCGAGCACCTGCCGTTCCTGCTCGCCGCAGCGGCGGACGCGGATGCCGTGATCGGCTCGCGCTGGGTCAAGGGCGGCGCGGTCGTCAACTGGCCCCTGCACCGCAAGGCCTTGTCCCTCGGCGGGAACCTCTACGTCAAGGCCCTGCTGGGGATGCCGGTCAACGACGCGACGGCAGGCTTTCGGGTCTACCGGGCCGACGCACTGCGGGTGATGGGGCTCGAGGACGTCGCCTCGCAGGGGTACTGCTTCCAGACCGACCTGACCTGGCGGGCGGTGCGGGCAGGGCTGACCGTCGTCGAGGTGCCGATCACGTTCGTGGAGCGTGAGGTCGGCGACTCCAAGATGAGTCGCGACGTCATGACCGAGTCGCTGCGTCGGATCACCGGCTGGGGCGTGCGCCACCGCGCCGACCAGGTGCGCGACCTCGTCGGGGGCCGCCGCGAGCCGAGGTGGCACTCCCTGTGAGTCGCCCGGGCGCGACCCCGTACGCCGCCAGTGGACGCCGGCGCCCGCGGATGGTGCGCTGGGTCTTCCTCGCCCTGCTCATCGTCCCGATCGTCGAGATCGCGGCGATCATCGCGGTGGGCCGGGTCATCGGTGGCTGGCAGACCCTGATCCTGCTCGTGCTCGAGTCGATGCTCGGGGCCTGGATCGTCAAGCGCGAGGGTGCCCGAACGTGGCTGGCCCTGCAGGAGGCCCTGAGCAGCGGCCGGATGCCGAGCCGCCAGCTCGCGGATGCCGCGCTCGTCCTCATCGGCGGGACGCTGCTGCTCACCCCCGGTTTCGTCACCGACTTCGTGGGGTTCTTCTTCATCCTGCCGTTCACCCGCCCCATCACCCGGGCGTGGCTCGAGGCCGTCGTGGCCCGGCGCCTGCTCGGACCGATGGGGGAGTGGCCCGGTGCGGGGGGCGGTGCGCCACCACGCCGGAGTCGGCCGGACGTCGTCGAGGGTGAGGTCGTCGAGGGTCGCATCGTCGACCCGGACGACACCTGACGCGCTGACCCGTGACATGGCGGATGCCGGGCACCCGTGGTGGGTGCCCGGCATCCGGGGGTTGCTTGTCAGGCGTTGGCGCTCAGGCGGACTTGCGCTTGCGGGGACGCTCGCCGCGCGACTCGCGCAGGAGCGTCAGCCTCTCCTCGAGGAGCTCCTCGAGCTCGGGGATCGACCGGCGCTCGAGCAACATGTCCCAGTGGGTGCGCACGTGCTTGACGGGCTTGAGCTCGGGGGGCGGGCCACCGCCCTGGAGCTTCGCGTCGGCGCCGCAACGGCACTCCCAGGTGTGGGGCACGTCGGCCTCCACGGAGAAGGGGAGCTCGATGGAGTGCCCGTTGGGGCACAGGTAGGTGGTGATGTTGCGCTCGCTGGGGACGACGTTGTGGTCGGTCTCCATGCTCAGGGCGCCGAGACGGCTGCCGCGCAGGCTACGTTCTGCCATGGGTAACTCCCGAGTCTGTGGTGTCCCGATCGGCAGTTCGCCCCGACCGGGTCTAGCGCGTCCAACGCCCGGCTGCTGGGCGTTGTTCCGCCGTGAGCAGGTGCTGTCGAAGGTTTGTCGTGACGGCACTCACAGTCACGCCCTGGCCTTCGGCTGAACGGGCAGAAGTTGCCCGACAGTGGGTACGGGTGCTCAATTCCCGTGTTGTACGTTCCCCGGAGCCCACCATATCGCTACCGTCAGCGCTGTGACGACTCCCGGAGCCCCCGCCGAGGCCATGGATGCCGCCGGCCCCACCGCACTCGACGTGGCTGGCCCCACCTCGCGGCGCAAGATCCTCGCGTGGGGAATGTGGGACTGGGGCAGCCAGCCGTTCAACACCGTCATCACGACGTTCGTGTTCTCCGTGTACATCACGAGCGAGAGCTTCGGTGCGACGAACGCCACGTCGACCGCGCTGGCGATCTCCACCGCGATCGCCGGCCTGTTCGTCGCGCTGCTGGCACCGGTGCTGGGTCAGAACTCCGACCGGTCCGGGCGCACCGTGCGCAACCTGCGCTACCAGACGTGGCTGCTGGCCGGGCTGTCGGCTTCCCTGTACGTCGTCAAGCCGGAGCCGGCCTTCCTCTGGGTGGGTCTGGCGCTGCTCGGGATCGGCTCCGTGGTCTCGGAGATCGCCGGCGTCAACTACAACGCGACCATCGACCAGGTCGCCACGGGCAGCACCGTGGGCCGGGTGTCCGGGTTCGGCTGGGGGATGGGCTACCTCGGCGGCATCTTCGTGCTGCTGGCGTTGTACTTCCTGCTCATCCAGCCCGACGTGGGCCTGTTCGGCGTGACGGACACCGACGGCATGGACATCCGTGTCTCGATGTTGCTCTGTGGGCTGTGGACGCTGGTGTTCACCATCCCGGCGTTCCTCGTGCTGAAGGACCGTCCACGACCCCAGGCACCACGGGTCGGCGTGGCCGCGTCGTACCGCTTGGTGTGGGCGTCGATCCGCGGCCTGTGGGCCACCTCGCGCCACACCGTCTACTTCCTGCTCGCCTCGGCCCTCTTCCGCGACGGGCTGGCGGGTGTCTTCGCCTTCGGCGCGATCCTCGCGGCCGGCACGTTCGGGCTGTCCGCAGGAGACGTCATCGTCTTCGGCGCGGCGGCCAACATCGTCGCGGGCTTCGCGACGATGTTGTTCGGCATGCTCGATGACCGGGTCGGCCCGAAGCGGGTCATCCTCATCTCGCTCGGGTCCCTCGTCGTGCTCGGGATCGCGATCTTCGTCCTGCACGACGGTGGACCGTCGACGTTCTGGGTGCTGGGCCTGCTCATGACGGTCTTCGTCGGACCGGCCCAGGCCGCGTCTCGCAGCTTCCTCGCGCGCCTCATCCCCGAGGGCAAGAACGGCGAGATCTTCGGCCTCTACGCGACGACCGGACGCGTGGTGTCCTTCATGTCACCGGTGGCCTTCGGCGTGTTCATCGCGATCGGTGCCGCCGTGACCGGCGAGGAGAACACCCAGTACTGGGGCATCCTGGGCATCGTGCTCATCCTCGCCGCAGGGTTCGCGGTCATGTTGCCGGTGAAGGAACACACCGAGCACAGCGTGAGCTGAGGGTTCGGAGGCCGGTCAGCCGGCGAACTCGAAGTGCCAGGGCTCGGGCTTGGAGCCACCCGCAGCCGCCCACGACGGGTGGAACCAGCCGAACAGCGGACCGTTCTGCTTCATCCAGCGGTGCGCCGGAGAGCTGAAGTCCTGGACGCCGCCGCACAGGTCGAGGGCGTGCCCCAGTCCGTGACGGCTGGTTCCCGGGGTCGCGGCGAAGTGGCCGCGCTTGGCCTTGATCGATATCTGGTCGCCGAGCGAGCGGTAGGAGTCGGTGACGCACAGCGGCTCACCCGTCTGCGCTGCGTAGCTCTTGCTCAGGGAGTTGAAGGCAGCTGCAGCCGAGGGGCTCAGGCTCTCGCCGGGGGCTCCCCAGAGCGGGCAGAGGGCGCTCGGCGGGTACAGCCCGTTCGGGTACAGGCCGGCGTCGTCGCTGCAGGGCTCGCCGATGTCGGTGGCCTTGCCCGTCACCGCCACGAGGGCGTCACGCAGGCGCTGGGCGGCCTCCTTGGCCTTCGGGGTGCGTGCGCCGACGAGAACGGCGGCGATCGGACCGGCCTTCTCGACCTCCTCGATCTGGAGAGTACGCAGTTCGCCGACCAGCTCACGCTGAGCGGCGACGACCTTGCCGAGGGCTGAGCTGTCTGCCGCGATCTTGACGGTGGCAGCGGCCGCTTCCGCCACGGCCGCTTCGGAGGCGGCGGTCAGGCGAACCTGCTCGGCCGTGAGCTCTCGCACCTCCTGCAGGGCTCGGGTGCGCTGCTCGGTCAGGTAGGACAGGTCACCCAGGGGGTCGCCGACGTCCTCGGCACGCGAGGCCATCGCCTCGATCATGAACGCGATGTCGGAACCGCCGGCGCCGCCGGAGTACACGAGGAAGACCCACTCGCGCACGACCGCTCGAGCGCTCTCGAGCTTGGTGTCGAGCGCGGCGAGGTCGGCTCGGGCCCTGGTCGCCTCCTGCGTGGCCCCGCGCTCGCTCTCCTTGGCCGCGGCGAGGGACTCCAGCAGGACGTTGGACTTCTCAGCGAGAAGGTCCATCTTCCGCGTGGCCACCGCCACCTTCGAGGTGCTCGCCGACAGGGCCGCCGTGATCCGGTCGGCTTCCGCGATCTGCGAGGACAGGTACACGCCGGTGAGCGGCCCGTGGTAGTCGTCCGGTTGGTGGTAGTCGTGCGAGTCGCCAGAGCCACCTGAGGTGGACGGCGGCCGCACCGGGTTCGCGGGCGGAATCGGCGTGGGCTTCGGGATGGGCGTGGCCGTGGGCTTGGGAGGGGACGGGGGCGACGGCGTGGGCGTGGGCGTCGGGTCCTCGCTGGGGGTCGGCGTCGGCGTGGGCGTCGGCGTCGGCTCGTCCGTGGGGGTGGGCGTGGCCGTCGGTTCGTCCGTGGGAGGCGGATCGGTCGGGTCGGTGGCGGCCACCGCGGGTAGCAGGGCGGACGCCGTCGAGCCGGATGCCGTCGTGGTCACCGCCCCCACCAGGGCAACGGAGAGCGCGGCCGCGCCCACCGCGGTCCCGATCCTGTGTGCCCAGAGCACGTGAATGTCTCTTCCCATGACGAATCGTGGCGTCCAAGGGCACCACGTCGGCGCCCCTGCTGTCCGACCTGACCAAGAGTAGGCGCTCGCAGGGTGGTCGACCACGGCTTCGGTGAACCAATTCAGCAACGGCTCTGGGGGAGTTGTCCACAGGGACCTGCGCTCGCGCCCGTCATCCACACGATGTCGAGGCGGGCAGCTGACTCACCGGAGGTCAGGGCAGGGTGGCTCCTGCCGGGGCCAGTTGCTTCGGAGGTGGTCGGGCATCGACGGGGGAGTGGGACGGATGGACGAGGTCAACACGGTGCACCTGGTCGGACGGGTGTCCGCCGCGGGGGAGCCACGCGAGCTTCCCAGCGGCGACGTCGTGGTCATGGTGAGAGTGGTCGTGCCGCGGGCGGCCCGACGCGGGCAAGGGCGCCACGAAGGGTGCGACCGTCGACACCATCGACGTCGCCTGCTGGTCGGCGAAGGCGCGCCGCGCGGCTGCTCGGTGTGCCGTCGGTGACCACGTCGAGGTCGATGGCGCCCTCAGGCGACGGTTCTTCCGCGCAGGGGCCGCCGTCGCGAGCCGGTACGAGGTGGAGGCCAGCACGCTGCGCCGCCGTGCCGCACCGTGAGATGCGTCAGGAGCGGTCGTCGAGCATCCGCTGGAGCAGGGTGATCTCTGTCGCCTGGGCAGCCTGAGATCGCGCTCGCCAGTCGCTGCACCTCGGTCGTGCGGGCCTGCGCGATCGCGGCGTCGGCCATCGCGACACCACCTTCGTGGTGCGCGATCATCAGGGTCAGGAAGAGTCGCTCGGCGGCCAGCCCGTCGGCCGCTCTCAGCTCGTCGATCTGCTCAGGCGTCGCCATCCCGGGCATGGTCCCGTCGGCCCGGGTGTGGGCCGCGGCGTGTTCGTCGCCGACCCAGGCCATCGGCTCGCGACTTCCCGTCTGCGGAAGGCCCCACTGCACGAGCCACCCGTACATCTGGCCCGCCTGGTGCTGCTGGCTCGTCAGGATGTCGTAGGCGACGGTGCGCAGCTCCTCATCGGTCGAGCGGTCGCGCACGAGCAGCGCCATCTCGACCGCCTGCGCGTGATGGGTCTGCATGTCCCTGGAGAAGCCGGCGTCGGCGCCGAAGTCCGACGGGGCCGAGTTGCGAGCATGGGCGAACCACAGCGCGCCGAGGGCACCCACCAGGGCAGCCACGAGGGCGATGGCCACGAGGCGGGCCCGCCCACGGTGCCCGGTCACCGCGGTCGTCACCCGGTCGTGGTGGGCAGCTCGCCGTCGCTACCACCCGTGCAGGCCGCACCCGGTTCCGGAGTCAGCGGACCCTGTCGGTACTCCTTGATGAACACCTCGAGGCGCGGGTCGTCAGCGCCGGTGAGCTGGATCTGCTTGCTCCAGGCGCTGGCGACGACGGGCGCGGGGAGGCCCTCGCGGGGGGAGAGCACCATGTAGGTGTCAGGGATCGCGTCCTCCAGCGCCTTGACCTGGTCCGCCGGCAGGTCGGGGCTGTAGGTCACCCAGACGGCGCCGTGCTCGAGGGAGTGCACGGCCAGCTCGTCGGGGACGGGGGCGGTGTACACACCGCAGTTGAGCCACGTCGGGTGGTGGTCGCCACCGACCGGAGGGCTCTGCTCGTAGGTGACGGGCTCGGTGGTGTGCTCGCTCGTCACCTCGAAGGTCTCGACGGCATCCAGCGAGGGTCGCGTCGAGACGTCACGCCACACGGCGAACCCGACGATCCCGGCGATGAGGCCGACCACCGACGCGACGGCGGCGATGAGGATGATCCGGGATCGGCGTTCCTTGGCCTGCTGCGCCTGACGCAGCTCATCGACCTTGGCCCGGCCTGCCCGGGCACCACCCTTGCCCTTGGACGACGCGCTCACCCTGCTGCTCCTTTGACTGCCATGTGGTCACAACGAGCGTCCATTGTCACCCGAGATGGAAAGGGAGTGGACCACCGGGCCCGGGGTGCTCGAGAGCCCTGCCACGCAGGAGGTCGAAACGCCGATAATCAACATTATGTCATTACGCCGCCCGAGGGCTCTGCCCCGTCACCCCGCTCCCCGACTGCGCTCCTCGCCGGGCCGGCTCAGGCCCGCAACGCCTGCGCGAGCTGGCGGAAGTCCTCGACCAACGTGGACATGTCCTCGTCCGTGGTGACGAGCGAGACGAGCCACTGCTCGTCGAGCCCGGGCGGGGTGAGGATGCCGCGGTTGACGCCCCACAGCCAGGACAGCTCGGCCAGGCCGAAGTCGGTGGCCTTGTAGTCGCGGTAGTTGCGCACCGGGGTGGTCGACCAGGTGACGCAGCCCTTCACGCCGAGCCCCACGGTGTGTGCCGGCAGCTCGTACTCGTCGATGATCGCGTCGATCGCCTGCAGCGCCCGCACGTTGACGGCCTCCGCTGCGGCCAGCGCCTCG
>CAWESS010000012.1:0-35102 GCA_963811825.1 uncultured Actinomycetota bacterium
GGGGTGCAGATCTCGTCGACGGCCTTGGCGGCCGCCATGACGAGGGGGTTGCCGTTGTAGGTGCCGAAGTGGGCCATCCGACCGTCGACGACGACCTCCATGACCTCGCGCCTGCCACCGAAGGCGGCCAGCGGCAGGCCGCCACCGATCGACTTCGCGAGGGTGATGAGGTCGGGGGTGACCCCGAGCCGCTGGGCAGCCCCGGCGGCGCCGGCCGTGAGCCCGGTCTTGACCTCGTCGAAGATGAGGACGACGCCGTGTGCGTCGCACGCGGCACGCACCCCGGCGAGGTAGCCCTCGTCGGGCACGACGATCGACAGGTTCTCGATCACGGGCTCGACGACGAACGCGGCGATCTCGCTGCCGTGCTCCTCGAGGACGCGGTTGAGCTGGCCGAGGTCGTTGTAGGCGACCACGTGGACCGTGCCGGCCTCGACGTCGAAGGGCACCTGGGGCGTCGGCGCGTCAGCGGGCCCGATCTCGTCGAGCCCGGGCTTGACCGAGATCTGCAGGCCGTCGTAGCCGCCGTGGTAGCCACCCTCGACCTTCACGATGGCCTTGCGGCCGGTGTAGGCGCGAGCACAGCGGATCGCGTACATGAGCGACTCGGTGCCGGAGTTCGTGAACCGGATCATGTCGAGCTGGAAGCGCTCACAGAACCGCTCGCTCATCTCGGTGGCCTGCGGCGAGGGCGTGACGAAGAGCGTGCCCGTCTCGGTGAGTGCCTCGGTCACCGCGGCGACGACGGTCGGGTTCAGGTGGCCGACGAGCATGGCGCCGAAGCCCATGGACAGGTCGAGCATCCGGTTGCCGTCGACGTCGGTCAGCCACGCGCCGCGCGCGGACGCGACACTGATCGGGTACGGGTCCCAGTGCTGGAACGAGCTCGTGACCCCGAGCGGGAGGGACTCGCTGGCGCGCTTGTTGTGCTCGCCGGAGCCGGCCGACCAGGTCGCGAAGCGCTCCCACTCCGCCGCGAGCAGTCGCTCGACGACCGAGGGGTCCACGGGCCGGGTCCGCGCCGGGAGGCGACGGTAGGTCGCCGGGTCGTGCTGGGGCAGCGTCGGCGCGGCTGCAGCCTGCGAGTGCTCGGTCATCGGGTGTCTCCTCCCCCACCGTTCGGGTGGGCTCATGGTCACGGTGTGCGAGTCAGCCTAGCCCTCGGACAAGGCCGACGACCTACTGATCCCACGGCGCACCACGATACATACCTTCGGATTCGGCCGCCTCCCACACGACAGACCCCCGGTACCGACACCGGCTGGATCACTCGCCGAGGCGAACGTCACGCTCGGCGGTGACGACGCCCTCGAGCGACGACGTGTACCTCGAACGAGTCGCCGTAGGCGCTAGGGCCGGGCACCGACACGGCATACGCTGACGACACCATGCAGTGCGACCACTTCGATGCCGGACGCTGTCGCTCGTGCACCCTCATGGGAACGCCCTACGCCGACCAGCTCGACGACAAGCGGCGTCGCGCGGCCGAGCAGCTCGCCCCCGTCGCCCCCGAGCTGGTGTGGCTGGACCCCGCGCGCAGCCCGGAAGCGCAGTACCGCAACAAGGCCAAGCTCGTCGTCGGTGGACGACCCGGGCACCCCACCCTGGGCATCCTCGACGAGCGGGGTCGGGGCGTCGACCTGCGCAGCTGCGGCCTCTACGAGCCGGGTCTGGCCGCGACCTTCGACCCGCTGCACCGCCTCGTCGGCCGACCTGGGCCTGGAGCCCTACGACGTGCCCACCCGACGCGGCGAGCTGAAGTACGTCCTCGTCACCCACTCCCCCGACGGCGAGCAGCTCGTGCGCTTCGTGCTCCGCTCCGAGCGTCGCCTCGCCGACCTGCGGGCGGCGGTCCCGCGACTCCTCGCCGACCTGCCGTCCGTGCGGGTGGTCACGGCCAACCTCCACCCCGAGCACAAGGCCGTGCTCGAGGGTGACACCGAGATCCCCCTGACCGCGCAGACCATGCTGCCCATGCACGTCGGCGACGTCACCCTCCAGCTCGGACCCCGGTCCTTCTTCCAGACCAACACCACCGTCGCAGCCGCGCTCTACCGGCAGGCGCGCGACTGGATCGACGCCACCGACCCGGCCGTGCTCTGGGACCTCTACTGCGGGGTCGGCGGTTTCGCGCTCCACGCCGCCGCACCCGGCCGCACGCGTCGTCGGGGTCGAGACCTCCTCGGATGCCGTGGCGGCCGCCCGCGCGTCCCTCGCCGCCATGCCGGATGCCGGGTCCGTCGAGTTCGTCGTCGGCGACGCCACGGGCACGACACCGGCCCACGCCCCGCAGCTCGTGGTCGTGAACCCTCCGCGGCGCGGCATCGGGCCCGAGCTCGCCGCCTGGCTCGACGCCTCCGCAGCACGCCACGTCATCTACTCCAGCTGCAACGTGGTCTCCCTCGCCCGCGACCTCGCGGCCATGCCGTCACTGCAGGCGGTCACCGGGCGCGTCTTCGACATGTTCCCGCAGACCCCGCACACCGAGGTGATGCTCCTCCTCGAGCGCGTCGACGGCCACTCCGGACGCGGCTCCTCGCCTTGACCCGCTCCTGACCGATTCCTGACCAGGTCCTGACGTCGACTCCGGCACGCCGGCATCCGTCGCGCACTACCGTGAGGCCGAGTTGCCCGCGTCCATCCGATGCGGGCCGAACCCCAGGAGAGCGATCATGAGTCGAACCCTCGTGCGCACCGCCGCCGCGGTCGCGGGCACCACCCTCGCCGTCAGCACCGCCATCGCCGGCAGCGCCGCCGCCGCGCCGAGCCCGGGCGACGGCGTCCCGACGTTCAAGGAGTTCGTCGCCTCGACCTTCCAGGACGAGGACCGGGGCTTCATCGTCAACGGCGACGAGCCGGCCACGACCACCGGCGACCTGCGCCAGTTCTACGACGGTCTCGTCGCCGAGCCGGCCACCCCCATCGACGGGCTCATCGTCAACCGGGTCAACGGCCAGGACGACAAGTGGTCGGCCAGCCAGGCGCTCAACCTCACCTACTGCGTCAGCACGAAGTTCAACGCGGACTACGCGCGGGTCATGACGGCCATGGCCGCCGGCGCCGGGCAGTGGGAGGCCGCGTCGAGCAAGGTGAACTTCGTCTACGTGCCGGCTCAGGACAGCTCGTGCACGACGCGCAACACCAGCGTGGTCTTCTCCGTCGAGCCCACGAAGACCAACCAGTACATCGCCCGCGCGTTCTTCCCGAGCTCGAGCAAGTCCTCACGCAACGTGCTCGTCAACGCCAGGAGCCTGTACTCCTCCGGGTCGTGGACCCCGAGCAACATCATGGCCCACGAGCTCGGTCACGTCCTCGGCTTCCGCCACGAGCACACCCGCCCCGAGGCCGGCACGTGCTTCGAGGACAACAACTGGCGTCCCCTGACCCCCTACGACTCGTCGTCGATCATGCACTACCCCCAGTGCAACGGGACCTCGAGCAACCTCAGCATGACGTCAGCCGACCGTGCCGGCGTCGTGGCCCTCTACGGCAGCTGAGCGCACGGCAACTCACGCGACCGACCCGGCGCGCCTCACTCGAAGCGCGCCGGGTCGCCCGCTCCGACCCGCACGACCTCGGCCGCCCCGGTGGACAGGTCGATGACGGTCGTCGGCTCGGTGCCGCACTCCCCCGAGTCGATGACGACGTCCACGACGTGGTCGAGCTCCTCCTTGACACTCCAGCCGTCGGTCATGGGGTCGCTCTCACCCGGCAGGATCAGGGTCGACGAGAGCAGGGGCTCGCCGAGCTCCGCGAGCAGGCTGCGCACGACCGGGTGTTCCGGGATGCGCACGCCGACGGTGCGCTTCTTGGGGTGCAGGAGCCGGCGCGGCACCTCGTGCGTCGCGGGCAGGATGAACGTGTAGGGGCCCGGCGTCGAGGCCTTGACCGCCCGGAAGACCGCGTTGTCGACGTGCACGAGCTGACCGAGCTGGGCGAAGTCGCGGCAGATGAGCGTGAAGTGGTGCTTGTCGTCCAGCCGTCGGATCGACACGATGCGCTCCTTGGCGTGCTGGTTGCCCATCATCGCCCCGAGCGCGTAGCCGGAGTCGGTGGGGTAGGCGATCAGCCCGCCCTCGCGCAGCACCGCCACGGCCTGGGCGATGGCGCGCGGCTGGGGGTCGACCGGGTGGACGTCGAGGTAGCGGGCCATGCCGCAACGATAGGCCCGGACACACCCCGGATGCCGTGCCGCGGGTCGTTCACGGGCGGCGCAGCCCGCGCTCCCACAGCTCGACGGTCTGGATGACCCAGAAGACCGCGAAGAGGACGAGCAGCGCGACCTCCACCCAGAAGACGAGCGAGGTCGACCCGGTGAGGAGGCTGAGCCCGACGGTGGCGGCGAGGGCGGCCAGCATCGAGACCGCGACGACGCGGTACATCGTGACGTAGCGAGTGCGGTCCGCGGACAGCGACCCCTGCTGCATTCCTCGCCGCACGTCACGCGCGTTGAGCCACACCACCGCGATGATCGCGAGGAACATCGGGATGGCCGCGGCGTCGTGTCCCCGGGCGATGAAGCTGTCCCGGTCGGCGAAGAACCAGACGATGCCGCCGCCGAGAACGGCGACGGAGACGGCCAGACCCCAGACGGCTCTGCGGGCTGAGCGACTCGCGGTTGGTGTCATCGCCAGTGGTGTCATTCGCCCGGTTCTCGTGGCGGGCGATCCACAGCACGGCGATGCCGACGGCGATGCCGGTGACGAAGAGGGCACGCATGTTGTTGGCCACGGCATCCGCGATGCCGTCACCGGCGGCGCTCGATCCGCAGGACGCCCGACGCCACCGTCGGGATGAAGGCCACCCCCGGTGCGAGCATGCCGGCGAGGTTCATCAGGACGTCCTCGCCGTCGGTGTTGCCCTTCAGGGCCAGCAGCGAGGCACCCATCGTCACGAGGACGCCGATGAACACCGCCTGCACCGGCGTGAAGTAGTAGGCGCTGATCGACGGCAGCACGCAGCGGTCGGCGGCCCACCACTCGAGGGCGATCGACGCGAAGAGCAGCACCACCAGCGCCGTGAGGGCGATGCGCAGGTACCTGTAGGTCTTGACGGCCGCGAGGGCGGGGTCCGGCTCCATGACGATCACTCCCTTCACCTGCAAGGAGGGGCGTGGTCGCCCCCCGATACCGCTCAGCCCTCGTGCATCTCCACGGCCGCTCCGCGCTGCACGGTCCGCGAGACCGTGCACAGCCGGTCACGGCTCTGGGCGATCGCCTTGGGAAGCCGTTCGCGGGCCCGGTCGCCCTCCTCGCCCGCCGGGAAGCGCACCGTGAAGGTGATCTCGATGTCGCCGAGGTGGTTCTCGACCCCGTCACGCAGCTTCTCGCCCTCGGCGATCACGTCGAACGACACGGGTTCGGCGAGGCGGCTCGTGATGTAGTCGACGTCGGTGGCGCTGCACGCCGCCATCGAGGTCAGGAAGAGCTCGACCGGGGTGAAGTCGGCCGACTCCCCTCCCCCGCCGACGGAGAGCGTCCCGCCGCGGGCGTTGGTCACGAGGTACGTGCCCTTCTCGGAGCGGGTCATCGTCACACTGCGGTGCCCGAGGCCGGTGCCCCCGGTCGCGGGCTGGTCCTGCTGTGCCATCAGGCACCCCATTTCTCGTCGATGGCGCGAACCACGGACAGGTCGCGCCACGTGGTGGCCCGCCCCGTGAGCCGCTCGAGGCGTGTGTTGGTGAGGGTGGTCTTGTGGAAGCCGCGGCTCATCTCCGCCAGCACCTCGCAGTCGAGCACTCGAACGCGCTCGCCCGGCTTGTCCCAGGCGTCGAGCACCGCGGCGGCCTCGCCGGGCACCGGGGCGTCGGCGAACGCCACGTAGCGCTTGGACTCCTCGTCGAGCAGCGGCGGGACGAGCGTCGACGGCGGCCAGGGTGGCTCGCAGCTGCGCCGGCGTGCGCACGATCGCCGGCACGTCGAACCCGCAGTGGGCGGTGAGCACCCGGGACACCTCGACGGCCACCGGGCCGGCCGTGCGTCGAGCGCTGCGGACGAGCACGTTGCCGGACTGGATGTGGGTCTGCACGTCGCCGAACCCCGCCTGCGTCAGCGCATCACGCAGGTCCGCCATCTTCAGGTAGCGCCCCCCGACGTTCACGGCGCGCAGGAAGGCGATGTAGGTCGGCATGCGCCTCATCCTCGCACCGAGATGGGACAGTGGTGCGCATGCCTCCATCACCCGAGCCGGAGGGTCGCATCGTCCTCGTGCGCCATGGCGAGACCGCCTGGAGCCGAAGCGGTCAGCACACCGGCCGCACCGACCTCGAGCTCACCGCCGACGGCGAGCACGACGCCCGCGCCCTCCAGCCGCTGCTGGGCCGCTTCGACCTCGTGCACGTGCTCTCCTCGCCGCTCGTGCGGGCACGGCGGACGGCCGAGCTCGCCGGGCTGACCCCGACCATCGACGCCGACCTCGCCGAGTGGGACTACGGCGCGCTACGAGGGACGCACCACGGTGCAGATCCGCGAGGACCTCGGCGACCCGTCCTGGACGGTGTTCGACCACGGCGTCGCCCCTGGCGAGACGCCCGGCGAGACGGTCGAGGAGGTCGCGGCCCGGGCCTCGCGCGTGCTGGCGCGGGTCACCCCGTCGCTGGCCACCGGCGACGTCGCCCTGGTCGCCCACGGGCACCTGCTGCGCATCCTCACCGCGACGTGGCTGCGGCAGCCGCCCCGCTTCGGTGCGAGCCTCCTGCTGGACGCCGGCGCGCTGTGCGTCCTGGAGTACGAGCGCGGGGTGCCGGCCATCCGCACGTGGAACCAGACGCCCGCCTGAGGCGGCACCACGACGGGCCGGGACTCACGGCATCCGGTGTGTCACGGCATCCGAGGGGTCAGGGCAGGGGCCAGGTGTGCACCGGCTCGTTGGAGTCCATGTGCACGGCATAGAGCTCGAGCATCCGGCGCAGCGCCTCACGACGGTCGCACCCGGAGGCCTCGAAGGACTCCACCGCCCGGGTCGACCACACCGCGCCGTTGACGCCGGTCTTGCAGCGCCCCTCGATGACGCCGAGGAAACGCTCGCGCACGGCATCCGAGACGCCCCACTGACGCAGCCCCTCGTGGGCGAGCGGCAGGAGGTGGCGCAGCATCAGCTCGTCGGCGGACAGCTCGCCGAAGCCGGGCCAGTAGAGGTTGGCGTCGATGCCGTCGCGCGCCGCCCGGTTGAAGTTCTCCTCGCACGCAGCGAAGCTCATCTTCGTCCACACCGGGCGGTCCTCGTGCGCCAGCATGCGGATCGCACCGTAGTAGAACGCGGCGTTGGCCAGGACGTCGACGATCGTGGGGCCTGCGGGCAGGACCCGGTTCTCGACCCGCAGGTGCGGGGTGCCGCCGGGGATGTCGTAGATCGGCCGGTTCCACCGGTAGACCGTGCCGTTGTGCAGGCGCAGCTCGGCGAGGTCGGGCGCGAGCCCGGCCTCGAGCTTGGCCATCGGGTCCTCGTCGGTGGTCTCCGCGAGCAGCGTCGGGAAGTAGCGGACGTTCTCCTCGAACAGGTCGAAGATCGAGGTGATCCAGCGCTCGCCGAAGAACACGCGGGGTCGCACGCCCTGGTTCTTCAGCTCGATGGGGCGGGTGTCGGTGGCCTGCTTGAAGAGCTCGATGCGGGTCTCGGCGTGCAGCCGCTTGCCGTAGAAGAACGGTGAGTTCGCCGCGAGCGCGACCTGCGGGGCCGACAGTGCCTGGGCGGCGTTCCAGTGCGCCGCGAACTCCGAGGGGGCGACCTGCAGGTGCAGCTGCACCGAGGTGCACGCGGACTCCGGGGCGATGGAGTCGCAGTAGGTCGCGACCCGCTCCCCCGACGGGCCCTCGATGTCGAGGTAGATGTCCTCGCCGCGGGCGACGAAGATCGAGTCGTTGAGGGCCGTGTACCGGTTGTTGCGGCTGATCCACTCGCCCTCGTAGTGCTCGGGCATGATCGTCGGCAGGATGCCGATGGCGATGATCTTCGAGCCCACCTCCTGGGCCTTGCGGGCGGCCCGGTTCAGGCTCGCGCGCAGCTCGGTCTCGAGCTCGAGGGCCGAGTCGCCGGGCAGCGGTCGCGGCGGGACGTTGAGCTCGATGTTGTACTGCGCGAGCTCGGTCTGGTAGTCCTCGTCGGCGATCGCCGCGAGCACCTCGGCGTTGTGGAAGTGCGGCTGCATGTCGGCGTCGACGAGGTTGAGCTCGATCTCGAGACCGGTCATCGGCTTGTCGAACTCGAACGAGCTCGTGTTGAGCATCCGCTCGAACACGTCGAGGTTCTGGCGCACCTTCTCCCGGTAGCGCTGGCGCTCCTCGCGACTGTAGCTCTGCGACTGAACCTCTGCTCCCATGGCGTCACCCAACCATGTCCTGACCCCACGCGGTACCCGGAACTCGCGTTTCGGTCACCCGGGCTGTCGGACCCACCTCCTAACGTGGGAGCCATGCGGCTGATCCACACCTCCGACTGGCACCTGGGGCGCTCGTTCCACCAGGTGGGGCTCCTCGGTGCCCAGGCCGCCTACCTCGACCACCTCGTCGAGGTCGTGCGCTCCGAGCAGGTCGACGCGGTGCTCGTGAGCGGCGACGTCTACGACCGGGCGATGCCGGCACCCGACACCGTCGCCCTGCTCTCGCAGACCCTCGTCCGCCTCGTGGATGCCGGAGCCCAGGTCATCGTCAGCAGCGGCAACCACGACTCGGCCGTGCGTCTGGGCTTCGGCGCCGGGCTCATGGAGCGCGCCGGGGTCCACCTGCGGACGTCGCTCGCCGACGTCGGTCGCCCCGTGCTGCTCGGTGACACCGCCGTGCACCCGCTGCCCTACCTCGAGCCCGCCCTGGCCGCCGACGCGTTGGGCGCGAGCGAACGCACCCACGCGGGCGTCCTGCGGGCCGCCATGGAGCGCGTGCGGGCGGATGCCGCGCAGCGTGCCGGTTCGCGCGTCGTGGTCATGGCCCACGCCTTCGTCACCGGCGGCGTCACGAGCGAGTCGGAGCGGGACATCTCGGTCGGCGGGGTCTCGGCGGTGCCGCCCCGAGTGTTCGCCGGCGCCGACTACACGGCGCTCGGCCACCTCCACGGCGCGCAGCAGGTCGCGCCGGGCGTCCGGTACAGCGGGTCGCCGGTCGCGATGTCCTTCTCCGAGGTCACGCAGCGCAAGGTCAGCCTGCTCGTCGACCTCAGCGGCCCCGAGCCCGTGGTCGAACCCCTCGCGGCTCCGGTGGCTCGCCCGCTCGCCGTGCTGCGGGGCACCCTCGAGGAGGTGCTCTCCGACCCCCGCCACCAGGGGGCGGAGAGTGCGTGGTGCCAGGTGACGCTCACCGACGCGCTGCGCCCCCTCGGTGCCATGGACCAGGTGCGGCGGCGCTTCCCGCACACGCTCGAGCTGCGCTTCGACCCACAGGGGCGGGCAGTGCCGTTGCGGCCGTATGCCGCCCGCGTCGCCGCCCGCTCCGACCTCGACGTCTGCTGCGACTTCCTCGAACACGTCAGGGCAGGTCGAGGCCCCAGTGCCGAGGAGCGCGACCTGCTCGCGACCGCGGTGGAGCAGTCCCGCGTCGCCCGCCAGGTCGGCGACGACGAGGGCGTCGTGCACCGCGGTGCGACTGCCGGTGATCCCAGGGTCAGCGAGGCAGGGGCCGCATGAGGGTCCATCGTCTCGAGATCGAGGCCATCGGTCCGTTCGCCGAGCGGGTCACCATCGACGTGGACGCGCTGTCCGCCGAAGGGCTCTTCCTCATCCACGGCCCGACGGGCTCGGGCAAGACGAGCCTGCTCGACGCCATCTGCTTCGCGCTGTACGCCGACGTACCGGGTGCCCGTTCCAAGCGGGGGCTGCGCAGCGACCACGCCGCGCAGGATGCCGTGCCCCGGGTCACCCTCGAGCTCACCGCTGGTCTGCGGCGCCTGCGCCTGACTCGCTCCCCGGAGTTCTCCCGTCCCAAGAAGCGCGGCACCGGCCTGTTGTCGGTGCAGGCCCAGGTGAGCCTCGAGGAGCACCTCGACGGCAGGTGGGTCGGGGTGAGCACGCGCCACGACGAGGTGGCCGATGTCGTCAAGGACGTCCTCGGCATGGGGATGTCGCAGTTCGCCAAGGTGGTCCTGCTCCCCCAGGGCGAGTTCGCGGCGTTCCTGCGCTCGACGCCCGACGACCGCAGGGAGGTGCTCGAGCGGCTCTTCGACATCAGCGCCTTCAGCGATGTCGAGGCCTGGCTCGCGCAGGCCCGTCGGGATGCCGGGGGTGACCTCGAGCGCGCCCGTGGCCGGCTCACGAGCGGGCTGGCCCGGGTCGAGGACGTCCTCGCCGACCTCGCCGACCCCCTCACCCCGCACCCGGTCGAGGCGCTGCCCTGCGACCCTTCGGTGGGGCCGCTGCTCACCGAGATCCTGCAGACCCTCGACCATCGGGTGAGCACCACGATGGCGGCCTTCGACGCCGCCTCGATCGCCGAGCGGGCCGCTGCCGAGTCACTGGCCGACGGCAAGGCGGTCGACGTCCTGCGCGCGAGGGGGGCCCGAGCGCTGTCCCGGCTCGACGTGCTCGCGGCCAGTGAGTCCGAGCACCAGCTGCGCGCCCGTGTCCTCGCCGAGGCCGAGCGAGCCGCGAGCCTGGCTGGTCATGTGGCAGCCCACGACCGCGCGGCGGCCGACGAGGCCACGGTCCGGGCAGCGGCCGAGCACAGCCGGCGGGCCCTGGCCCCGAGCCCGCTCGCCTCGGCCTCCGACCACGAGGTCGACGAGGCCCTGGACCGGCTGCACGACCTCGATGCCACCGTGGCCGACATCGTGCGGCACACCCAGGAGGCCGCAGCGCGCTCGCAGCGCCGAGAATCCCTCACCTCGCGACTGCGTGAGCTCGCGACCGCGCGGGAGGTCGCCGCTGACCTCGTGGCTGCCGCCGAGGTCGAGCGAGACGACCTGACGGAGCAGGGTCGTCAGCGGGCTGCTGGTGCAGGTCGGATCGCCGAGCTCGAGCTGCTGGTCGCCGGCGCCCACGACCGCCTCGCCCTGCTCGATGCCGCCGACCTCGACCTGCGGCGTGCCGCGGGTCTGGCACCCCGACGTACCACCTTGCGTGAGGCCGTGGTCGACGCTCGCACCGAGCTGCTCGACCTGCGTCAGCGCCGGCTCGACGACATGTCCGCCGAGCTCGCCCTCGCCCTCACGGACGGCGACCCCTGCCCCGTGTGCGGTGGCGTCGAGCACCCCCACCCGGCCAGCGCCATCGACCCCGTGTCGGCGGAGCAGCTCGTCGCGGCCGAGCACCGCGTCGACGAGGTGACCACGCGCCTGCGCGACGTCGAGGTCGAGATCGAGACCCTGACGGCGTCGGCCACCACGCGTCTCGCGACCGTCGGTGGGGCCAACCGCGACACGCTCGAAGCCGAGGTGTCCGCCCGCACCGACGAGCTCTCGGCCGCCCGCGCCGATGCGCAGGCGCACGCGCTGATCACCAGCAGGCTCGTCGACGTGGCTGCCGCACTGGAGGCCCAGCGGGCCCGGCTCACGTCGACGATCGCCCAGCACGAGACCACCACGGCCCTGCTCGGCGAGCTCGATGCGCAGCACGAGGCTGCTGCGCTGCGCGTGGACGACCTGTGTGCCGCCCACGCGAGCTGCCCGTGCGCCACCGAGGACGCCGCGGGCCACGGTCGGCTGGCCCACCTGCTCGGTGAGCACCGGTCAGCCCTCGATGCCCTTGCCGGAGCCACCCTGCGCGCCGAGGACTCCGCCCGGGCCCTCGACGAAGCCGTGGCCGGTGCCGGGTTCTCCGGGAGGGAGCAGGCGCGGGCCGCCCTCCGCACTCCGGGCGAGGTCGCCCTCCTGCGGTCCCAGGTCACGGCCCACGAGGAGGACGGTGCCGCCGCTCGGGCCGTCCTCGCCGATCCGGACGTCTCCTCGGCCCTGGCCGCGGACCCGGTCGACCTCGAGGCGTTGCAGGCAGGTGGAGGTCGCAGGCTCGAGCCGCGATGTTGGCCGCCCAGGCGACCAGGGACGACGCAGCCCGAGCGTTGCGTCTCCTCGAGCGGCTCGTGCCCGACGTCGAGGCGGCATGCGCTGAGGTGGCCGCCGCCGAGCTGCATGACGCGCGCGTTCGTGACCTCGCCGACACCACGAGCGGCACCGGCCCGGACAACACGCTCCGGATGCGGCTCACCGCCTACGTGCTGGCCGCTCGGTTGGAGAAGGTCGCGGGTCTGGCCAACGAGCGGCTCGCCGTCATGGGCGGTGGTCGCTTCGTCCTCGAGCACTCCGACGAGCGCGCTGCCCGCGGCGCCCGCTCAGGGCTCGGTCTGCGGGTCCTCGACCAGTGGACCGGGCGGGTGCGCGACACCGCGACCCTCTCGGGCGGCGAGTCCTTCATGGCGTCCCTGGCCCTCGCCCTCGGGCTGGCCGATGCCGTGCGCGAGGAGTCCGGCGGGTTCGACCTCGGCACGTTGTTCATCGACGAGGGCTTCGGCAGCCTCGACGACGACAGCCTCGAGCAGGTGCTCACGGTGCTCGACGGGCTGCGCGAGGGCGGGCGCGCGGTCGGCGTCGTGAGCCACGTCGCCGACCTGCGCACCCGCATCACCCACCAGGCCGTGGTCCACAAGGGTGCATCCGGCAGCACCGTCGAGGTCCGGGCCGGAGCCCGCAGCGACCAACCAGCCGCCTGAGCCCCGACGTCGGAAGGCCTGACTGCGGCTCAGTCCTCGAAGGCCTCCGGCGGGGGGCACGAGCACACGAGGTGGCGATCGCCGTAGGCGCCGTCGATGCGCCGCACCGGCGGCCAGTACTTGGCGGTGGGGTCCACGCCCGCCGGGAACACGGCGGTGCGACGGTCGTAGGAGTGCTCCCACTCCCCTGCGAGGGACTCGGCGGTGTGCGGCGCGGACCGCAGCACGCTGTCGGCGGCGGAGACGGCTCCCGACCCGACCTCGTCGATCTCCCGGCGGATCTCGATCATCGTGTCGCAGAACCGGTCCAGCTCGGCCTTGTCCTCGCTCTCGGTCGGCTCGACCATGAGGGTGCCGGCCACGGGGAAGGACATCGTCGGGGAGTGGAACCCGTAGTCGATGAGGCGCTTGGCGACGTCGTCGACGCTCACGCCGGTGTCCTTGGTGATGCCGCGCAGGTCGAGGATGCACTCGTGGGCGACCAGTCCGTCCTGCCCGGAGTACAGCACCGGGTAGTGCTCGCGCAGGCGGGCGGCGACGTAGTTCGCGTTGAGCACGGCCACCTCGGTTGCCCGGCGCAGGCCCGCGCCGCCCATGAGCCGGACGTAGGCCCAGGAGATGGGCAGGATGCTGGCCGAGCCGTACGGTGCCGCCGAGACCGGGCCGACGCCGCCCTCCGGGCCCGCGAGGTCATCGAGCGGGTGGTTCGGCAGGTGGGGGGCGAGGTGCGCCCGGCAGGCGACCGGCCCGACACCGGGGCCGCCCCCGCCGTGCGGGATGCAGAACGTCTTGTGCAGGTTCAGGTGCGAGACGTCGGCACCGAACTTCCCGGGACGGGCGATACCGACGAGGGCGTTGAGGTTCGCGCCGTCGACGTAGACCTGACCGCCGGCGTCGTGGACCATCGCGCAGAGGTCGGTGATGGTGTCCTCGAAGACGCCGTGGGTCGAGGGGTAGGTCACCATGATCGCGGCGAGGGTGTCGCGGTGGTCCTCGACCTTGGCCTTGAGGTCGTCCATGTCGACGTTGCCGGTGATCGGGTCGGTCTTGACGACGACGACCTTGAGGCCGGCCATGACCGCGCTGGCCGCGTTCGTGCCGTGCGCGCTGGAGGGGATGAGGCACACGGTGCGCTGGTCGTCACCCCGCGACCGGTGGTAGGCGGCGATCGCGAGCAGACCGGACAGCTCCCCCTGCGAACCGGCGTTCGGCTGCAGGGACACCGCGTCGTAGCCGGTGATGTCGCACAGCCACCCGCTCAGCTCGTCGATCAGGCCGCGGATGCCGCGCGTCTGCTCGTGCGGGGCGAAGGGGTGGACCTCGGCGAACTCGGGCCAGGTCACCGCCACCATCTCGGTGGTCGCGTTGAGCTTCATCGTGCACGAGCCCAGGGGGATCATCCCCCGGTCGAGCGCGAAGTCGCGATCTGCGAGGCGTCGCAGGTACCGCAACATCGAGGTCTCGCTGTGGTGCGTCGAGAACACCGGGTGCGTGAGGTAGCTGCTCGTGCGCACGAGCGCGTCGTCCCACTGCGGGTTCGCGATGTCCACCTGATCGGGCGCCGCGACGCCGAAGGCCTTCGCCACCCGGTGCAGGTCGACCAGGCCCGTCGTCTCGTCCACGCTCAGCTGGACCGTGTCGGCGTCGTGCTGCCAGAGGTTGACCCCCGCGGCCAGGGCCGCGTCGACCACCTCGCGAGCACGACCGGGCACCCGGACCCGCAGGGTGTCGAAGACCGGCCCCTCGCTCACCTCGACACCGCCGGCCTGCAGGGCCCGGCGCAGCGCCTCGGCGTGTGCGTGCACACCCAACGCGATGGCCCGCAGACCCGCGGGTCCGTGGTAGACGGCGTACATGCTGGCCATCACGGCGAGCAGCACCTGTGCGGTGCAGATGTTGGACGTCGCCTTCTCACGGCGGATGTGCTGCTCTCGCGTCTGCAGTGCCAGGCGGTACGCCGGGGCGCCCACGGCATCGACGGAGACGCCGACGAGCCGCCCGGGCATCGTGCGCTCGAGACCGGGCCGCACGCTCATGTAGCCGGCGTGCGGGCCACCGAAACCCATCGCCACCCCGAAGCGCTGGCTCGTGCCGACGGCGACATCGGCACCCCACTCCCCCGGTGGCGTCGCCAGGGTCAGTGCGAGGAGGTCGGCGCTGGCCGTGACGAGCGCGCCTGCCTCGTGGGCCGCGGCGGTCAAGGCGGACAGGTCGTGCAGCACCCCGTCCATCGCGGGGTACTGGACCAGGACGCCGAAGACGTCGGCGCCCCCGGCGGCGGCGCGCAGGCCATCGACGCTGTCCACCCCGGCGAGGTCGGCCACCACGACGGGTATCTGCAGCGGCAGCGCCCGGGTGCGCACGACACCCAGGGTCTGCGGGAAGACCTCCGTGTCGACGAGCAGCACGGCCTGCGCGGAGGCCTTGGACGAGCGGCGCATCAGGGTCATCGCCTCGGCCGCGGCGGTCGCCTCGTCGAGCAGGGAGGCGCCGGCGATCGGCAGCCCGGTGAGGTCACTGACGACGGTCTGGAAGTTCAGCAGGGCTTCGAGCCGGCCCTGGGAGATCTCCGGCTGGTAGGGGGTGTAGGCCGTGTACCACGCGGGGTTCTCGAGCACGTTGCGCGAGATGACGGCCGGGGTGTGCGTCCCGTAGTACCCCAACCCGATCATCGAGGTGATCCGCCGGTTGCGTGCCGCGACCTCGCGCAGCTCCTGGACGACAGCGGCCTCCGAGGCGGCCGGCTCGATGTCCAGGGCCTCGAGCGCGCGGATGCCGTCCGGCACCGCCGCGTCCATGAGGTCGTCGAGCGAGTCCCTCCCGACGACGGTGAGCATGGCGGCGACGTCCTCGTCACGCGGGCCGATGTGGCGGGCGACGAAAGCGGGCAGGTCGGCGGAGGTGGTGCTCATGACGCTCCTGAGGGGCAGACGACAACGACGTCTCCCCCTCTGTCGCGACCGGCCGGTGGCCGGGGGCTCCAGAGGTGCCTGTCCCGTGTGGTCCCTTGCGCCTGAGAGGTTCCGGGGAGGTTTGCCCCTTCGGCGCCCCGGCGAACTACGACCGGGGACTCTCCCACATGGTGTGAGCGGCACCGCAAATCTAGCATCCCCCGACCTTCCCTACGAGGAGCCGGGCAACACGCGGTGACACGCCACTGTGGCGCGGCTCCTGGCAGGAGAACGTGGGGAAACGTCAGGCCAGGCGCTGGGCGCGACGTGCGCCCAGCTCGTCCCCGGGGCTCGGCTCGGCGGACACGTCGTGCTCGGCCCGCTCGCTCGGCAGGCTCGCGAGCTCGCCCTCGACCTCGCGCCAGACCTTGCCGACAGCGATGCCGAAGACGCCCTGGCCGCCCTGCAGCAGGTCGATGACCTCGTCATCGGACGTGCACTCGTAGACCGAGGCACCGTCGCTCATCAGGGTGATCTGGGCAAGGTCGTCGACGCCGCGAGAGCGCAGCACGCTGATCGCGATGCGGATCTGCTGCAACGAGACCCCGGTGTCCAGCAGCCGCTTGACGATCTTCAGGACGAGGATGTCGCGGAACCCGTAGAGGCGCTGGGTGCCGGATCCCCCGGCGGCGCGGACCGAGGGCTCGAGCAGGCCGGTGCGGGCCCAGTAGTCGAGCTGGCGGTAGGTGATGCCCGCCGCACGGCACGCGGTGGGGCCGCGGTAGCCGACCTCCTCGTCGAGCTCGGGAAGGTCGTCGGTGAACAGCACGCCCTGCGCAGGGACGGGACTGGCCCCGGACTCTCGCGCTTCTCCAGTGGAGACCACGCCTTACCTCCTCGACTCGTCTTCTCAGACGACTGTACGCGCCCGAATGACAACGACGTCACTCTGGCTGCCACGGGTGTGACAGGTGTGACGCTAGGGGCAGGTGTGACTCAGGTCAACGACCGCACAGCCGCAGCGCTCACCGGGCGTGTCGCGAGCTGCGCGTCAGCTCTCGGCCTCGGTGTCGAAGTCGTCGGCCGACACGTGGTCGAGGAAGGCCTTGAACTTCTCGACCTCGTCGTCCTCGGTCTGCGCCATCTCGACGCCGGCCTCGTCGAGGAGCGACTCCTCGGCGACGATCTCGGCGCCTGCGCGCAGGGCCAGGGCAATGGCGTCCGACGATCGCGACTCGATGTCCGTGCCGCCTGCTTCCGCCCCGCCGTCGAGGTCGAGCACGGCGTGGAAGACCCCGTCCTTGAGCGCGACGATGCGCACCCGGGTCAGCGTGTGGCCCAGCTCGTCGATGACGTTGCGCAGCAGGTCATGGGTGAGCGGGCGGGGTGGCACCACACCCTGCTGCGCGTAGGCGATCGCCGTCGCCTCGGCCGCGCCGATCCAGATCGGCAGGTAGCGGTCACCGTCGCGCTCTCGCAGGAGCACGATCGGCTGGTTGGTGGGCATCTCGACCCGGACCCCGAGCACGTCCAACACCTTCACGACGCCACCGTACCCCGCTCCGTGAGCAGGGCGCGCCAAGGACGCCCCACGTCGGGCAGGGGTCGGGTCAGCCCTGACCCGCCGACAGCCCGCCACGCACGAGGCCGGCGTGCAGCCGCAGGCAGCAGGTGCGCCACCTCGGCGGCGTGACGCGTGGCGTCATCACCCCGTCGCGTGCCGACGACCTGCTCCACCAGGCCCACCTCCCGGTCGGCAGCCGCCCGGAACCCCCGCAGGTGCCGGGGCTCCACGCCGTAGGCGGCCAGGGCGGCAGCGGCGTGGGCGACGGTGAGGTCTGACTCGTCGTGCAGCCCGCTCGGGCCGGGACGCAGCAGCCCGTGGGTCACCAGGTCGGCCACGGATGCCGGCGCGAGCCCACTCGCGCTGGCCAGCTCGGCGGCCGTGAGGCGAAGCGAGCCGACCGAGGCGAGGTCCACGGCATCCGGCACGTCGGGGTCCGGTGTGGGTTCGGGAGCGGCGGGGCGACCGTCCGGCCCCTGTCCGGGCGTGAGCCCCCGGTCCAGCGCCTCCAGGGTGTCCTTGATGACGCGCAGCGGCCAGAAGCGGTCGCGTTGGGCCCGCAGCACGTAGCGCAGCCGCTCGACGTCGGCGTCGGTGAACTGGCGGTACCCCGACGCCGTGCGAGCCGGCGTGACCAGCCCCTCGGCCTCGAGGAACCGCACCTTGGAGATCGTGACGTCGGGGAACTCCTCGGACAGGGCCCGCACGACCGCACCGACCGTGAGGTGGCGCGCAGGTGCCGTCGGCGACACGGGTGCGTCAGGCCTGGCTCGCGTAGAAGACGAGCCGGAACTTGCCGATCTGCACCTCGTCGCCCGTGCTGAGGGTGGCTTCCTCGACGAGCTCGCGGTTGACGTAGGTGCCGTTGAGCGAGCCGACGTCGCGCACGACGAACCCCTCGGGGGTGCGCCGGAAGATCGCGTGGCGGCGGGAGACGGTGACGTCGTCGAGGAAGATGTCGCTGTCCGGGTGCCGGCCGGAGATCACCTCGTCGTCGTCGAGGAGGAAGCGTGCGCCGGTGTTCGGCCCCCGCAGCACGACGAGCAGCGCCGTGCCGGGGCGCAGCGCCTCGACCGTCGCGAGGTCGGCCTTGGTGAGGACGTGCTCGCTCTCGTGGACCGGCTCGTCGGACCTCGCCCCATCGGCCGGCTGCACCGCCTTGAGCCGCATCGTCGTCGACTCGGGCACAGGCCCGCGGGCACCCACCGGCTCGTCACTCATTGGCCATCAAGCCTCTCGTCGTCAGTCCTTGCGGAATGTCACACCCTAGATCAGGGTCCTGACCGATGCACACCCCCGGGGGTCACCAACCTCTCAGGAGAGCTGGGCGGTGTAGGTCTCCACATCCATGAGGGCGTCGGCTGCTGCCGGGTCGCTCGGACGCAGTTCGTACATCCACCCCTCGCCGTAGGGGTCGGAGTTCACCAGCTCGGGTGTCCCGTCGAGCAGGTCGTTGACCGCGGTGATCTCACCGGACACGGGTGCGTAGAGGTCGCTGACCGACTTGGTCGACTCCACCTCACCGCACGTGCCACCGGCGGACACCGCTTCCCCGACGGCCGGGAGGCTGACGTACACGACGTCGCCCAGGGCCTCCTGGGCGAACGAGGTGATGCCGACCCGCAGGGTCTCACCCTGGCTGCTGACCCACTCGTGCTCGGCGGTGTAACGCAGTCCGGCGGGGTACTCGAGGTCGCTCATGACTCTCCTTGGTGTGGCCCGGCAGCGGGAACCGTCAGGGCGTGGTGGTGGGTACGGGCCGAGCGTACTGAGGCGGAGTGAGACTCAGCAACGCATCGATCACGACCTCGTCGCGGATCTCGGTGTCAGACGTGCCCTCCGCCCGGCGAACGGTGGCGGTGACCCCTCCGGGGATCTCCATCGCCCCGGCGAGGGTGTTGGCGTCCCCGATGGCCCGGATCGTGTACGGCGGTGCCACCGTCTCGCCGGAGACGACGAGGTCCCCGTCGCGCTCGCTGATCCAGGTGTTGGCCACGACGCGCTGGTCACCGATCTGGATGGCCTCCGCGCCCGCGGCCCGCAGCTCCTGGATGGTGTCCAGGATGATGGGCGCGGCGACGCCGCCGTCGACCCCGGTGATCGTGAGGACGATGCCCGGCCCGGTGGCCGGAGCCGTGCCCGCGAGGATGCCGAGCGCGTCGAGCCGCTCCTGGGCGGCTCGCTGGGCCTCGGCCCCGTTCGTCGACTGGCTCTGCAGCAGCTCGAGGGAGTTCTCGAGGCCGCGGATCTCGTCGGCCAGCCGGTCGCCGTCCTGGTCGACCCCGGCGAAGATGCGCACGAGCTCGTCCTCGCGCAGGTTCTCCAGGCCCTGGATCGAGGTCTGGCGCACCTGCGCGATGATCGCGAACCCCAGGGCTCCGGCGAGGACCATCGCGAGCACGTTGGCCCGGGTGGCTCGCGGGGACCCGGCGCGCAGGAGCCGACGCCACGCACGCGGCGGGTTCTCCGCAGGCCGGCCGGTGGGCCCGTTGACGGGTTCATCGCCAGTGACGGGGTCGTCGCCGCTCATGCGTCGAAGAGGCGGCGGCGCATCCGGCCCAGTGACGGGGTCGTCGCCGCTCATGCGTCGAAGAGGTGGCGTCGGATCGCCGCGACGTTGGAGAAGATGCGCACACCGAGGACGACGACCACTCCGGTCGACAGCTGCGCGCCCACGCCGAGCTTGTCCCCGAGGAAGACGATGAACGCCGCGACGACGACGTTGGAGAGGAACGAGACGACGAACACCTTGTCGTCGAAGATGCCGTCGAGGATCGCCCGCACGGCGCCGAAGACCGCGTCGAGCGCGGCGATGACGGCGATCGGGAGGTACGGCTGCAGCCACACCGGCACGGCAGGCTGCAGGAGCAGCCCGATGATGATGCCGAGGGCCAGACCGATGGCCGGGATCACGACGGGCTCCTCTCGGGGGTAGAGGTCGACGGTTCGGTGTCTCCAGTATCCCCCGTCGTGGCGTAGCGGAGGTTCAGACCCACCGCAGCCGGGACGGTGAGCAGCTTGGACACCTCGGTGTCGACCCGGATGCCGAAGGACCCCTTGAGGGTGGACAGGTACGTGCCACCCTCCCCGTCCGCGAAGTCGGCGGGGAAACGGGCCGGGTCGCCGAGGGCGGTGATGACGTAGGGACGCGTCAGCGGCCGGTTGTCGACGATGACGGCCGAGCCCGCGAAGCGGATGGCCGACAGCGAGGTGAGGCGCTTGCCGTTGATGCTGACCGCCTCCGCGCCGGACTCCCAGAGCGAGTTCACGACGAAGCGCAGGTCCTTGGCGTAGACGCGGCCCTGCTCGGCCTCGGGCGTGCTGCTGTCGACCTCGTCGGCCCCGGACCCGGGGGCGTCATCCATCGTGATCGTGAAGCCGGGGCCCTGCAGGGGGATCGCCCCCACCGTCGCCGCGAGGTCTCGGCTGCGGGCGAGGTCACCGACGGCGCCCAGCTGCCCGGCCTCGAGCGCCGTGACCTCCGACTGCAGGCTGGTGGCCAGGGCCGTGAGCTCGTCGACCTCTGCGCGTCGGTCCTCGATCTGGGTGATGAGGTCCTGGCGGGCCTGGGCCCGCGGCGAGTCGTCGGCGGTCAGGTTGGACGCGGCGACGCCGACGAGGAGCCCGAGACCGACCATGGCGAAGATGAGGCGCGGGGCACGCAGCGACGTCGCGCGAGGCTCGCCCTCGGCCTCGCGGCGCTCCGCCGCGGCCGCGTAGCCCGGGTCGAGCGGACGCTGCAGCATGGTCGTCAGCAGGGTCATCGACTCGTCGGGCCGGCGGGCGGGTCGCGCCGGCGGCGGCGCGGCAGGTGACTCGGTGGGCGGACTGCTCACGGTACGACCACCCGACGCGAGGCGAGCAGCTGGCGCAGCTGGAGGGCGTAGAGGATGCCGGCCACCCAGTACAGCGCGGTCCCCCACCACGCGAACGCCCACCCGACCGGCTCGGCGATGCGCGACAACGTGCTGTCACCGTCGGCCAGCAGGAGCAGCGGGAAGGCGTAGAGCAGGTTGAACGTGGCCGCCTTGCCGGCGAAGTGCACCGGCAGCCCCACCCAGCCGTGCCGCTTCGCGATGAGCACCACGACCGCCATGAACGCCTCGCGGGCGAACAGCACGGCGACGAGCCACCACGGGATGATCTCGCGCCAGGCCAGGCCGATGAGCGTGGAGACGATGTAGAGGCGGTCGGCGATCGGGTCGAGCAGCTGGCCCACGCGCGTGACGAGCCCGTAGCTGCGGGCGATCTTCCCGTCGAGGTAGTCGGTGAGGCCCGAGGCCATCAGCAGCACGATGGCCAGGCCGTCGCGCTCGGAGAGGATGGCCCAGAGGAAGACCGGAACCCCGACCAGCCGCAGCGCGGAGAGCGCGTTCGGCAGGGTGAGCACCCGATCGCTCACCTGCTCATCGGGCCCGCCCGTCGACATGGACGCAACTGTATGTCGTGGTGTGGGCCCGCGCCGCACTCGCCTCTAGGGTGTCGCCATGGCCGTCCCCCTCCTGCGCGCCCCCGAGGCCGAGCTCCGCCGCGACCGCACCAGCGTGAAGTGGGTGGCCTACCCACCGGCGGTCCTCCCGCTGTGGGTGGCCGAGATGGACGTCGACCCCTGCCCGGCCGTCGTCGAGGCCGTCTCCGAGGCCATGCGCCGCGGCGACACCGGCTACGGCTGGGGCCCTCGCTACGCGGCCGCGGTCGCCCGCTACGCCCACGACAGCTGGGGCTGGGAGGTCGACACCGACGCAGCGATGATCGTGCCGGACGTCATGATCGGCGCCACCGAGCTGCTGCGCCTGCTGACCGACGAGGGCGGGCCGGTCGTCATCTCCTCCCCGACCTACAACGCCTTCTTCGGCTTCCTGGACGCCATCGGCCGCCGCACCGTCGACGCTCCCCTCGGCCCCGACGGGCGCCTGGACCCCGATGCCCTGCGCACGGCGTTCCGCGAGGCGACGGCGCGCGGCGAGCGGGCGGCATACCTGCTGTGCAACCCCCAGAACCCCACCGGCACCGTCCACTCCCCCGCCGAGCTGGCCCAGCTCGCCGCGCTGGCGAACGAGTTCGGGGTGCGGGTCGTCGCCGACGAGATCCACGCACCGATCACGTATGCCGGGGGCCCGGGTTTCACCCCCTTCCTCACCGTCCCGGGGGGCGAGCGGGCGTTCTCGGTGTTCTCACCGTCCAAGGGCTGGAACCTCGCCGGGCTGAAGTCGGCCCTCGTGATGGCCGGCTCGAGCTCGCTGGACGACCTCGCCCGCCTCCACGAGGTGCACACCCACGGCTCGTCCCACCTCGGGGCGATCGCCCACGTGGCCGCGATGGACGACGGCCGCGGCTGGCTGGCCCAGCTCACGACCGAGCTCGACGCCAACCGGGCGCTGCTCGGCAGGCTGCTGACCCAGCACCTGCCCGGGGTCCGGTGGCGCATGCCGGACGCGACCTACCTCGCGTGGCTGGACTGCCGGGACCTCGGGCTCGGCGACGACCCGGCGCTCGCGTTCCGCGACCGCGCCCTCGTCGCCCTGGGGTCGGGGCCCCACTACGGGCACGAGAGCGGGCGCGGGTTTGCCCGCCTCAACCTCGCGACCTCCCCGGGCATCATCGAGGAGGCCGTGCACCGGATGGCGTCGGCGATCTGAGGGAGGCCGTGGCGGCCTGCTCCGCCGCCGGCCTACTGCTCCTCCGGCGTGGCCCGGCGCACGACCAGGCGCGTCCAGGCGCCCACGTAGACCCGGTCGTCCTCGGAGAGCTCCCGCCGTGCGCCGGGGGCAATCGGGTCGGCGGGTAGCGGGCCACTGGCCGGTCCGACGTAGGTGCCGTTGGACGACTGGAGGTCCTCGACCCACCACCGCTGCCCGTCCGTGCTCAGCTGCGCCTGCCGCCGGCTGACGCCGGGGTCGCCGGTGCAGTCGACCTCGGGGTGGATGTTGCGGCTCGTCGAGGGCCGCCCGACGAGGACGCTCTTCGCCGTCAGCGGCACGACGGCCGGCAGCCCCGGGGACGGGCAGGGGTCCTCGCTGGCCTGTGAGGCGTACCAGTCGGGGTCGACCCAGACCTCGACGACCCACTCGACGGGGATGGCCGCGGCGAGCGGCTCGGGTGCCGACGGGCTGCTGACGCCGAGGTCGAGGGAGGACACCGGCGCCGCCGGCCGCGGCATCGTGCCGGTCGTGAAGTCGTAGCCGCAGGCCTCGCAGAACAGCGCCGCGGCAGCCTTGGCCACTCCGCAGCTCGGGCAGACCTCGGGTTCCGTCACGGGCTCGGATGCCGTCGAGCCACCGGACGCGGCCGGCGTCGCCTCCGCGGCCTGCGCGCCGCCGCCCTCGGCGATGGGGGCACCGCACGTGTCGCAGTAGTCGGGAGCCTGCGACTCGTGACCGTTGGGACAGGTGGCGACCGCGCTCACTTCTTCACCCGGGTCGTCTTGGTGGATGCCGTGTCGAGAGCCATCTCGTCGAGCTTGTCGACGCTGCGCTTGAGCCGGACCGTGCCGGTGTCGGCGTCCTCGATCTCCACGATCTTGCGCAGGCGGGTGGTCGCCTCCTCGTTGCCGGTCTCGGCGGCGAGCTGGACGGCTCGCCCGAGCTTGGCGGTGGCCGTGTCGGTGTCTCCGGCGGCCTTGGCGGCGAGCCCGTCCTGGATGACCTCGGCCAGCTCGGTCTGGCCGGTGTAGTGCGCGACCGCCGGGTCGATGCGGGCGGTGAGGGTGTCGTCGTTGGACCACATCGCCTTCACGAGCCCCTGCGCGAGCACCTCGTCCCCGATGGCGACCTGCACCCGGGCGGCCAGCTGCTCCTGCCCGATGACCTTCGCCGGCAGCCGCACGGCGACGTGGTAGTCGCGCGACTCGTCCCCCCACGAACCGGTCGGGTAGGCCCCGGTCAGCGGGTTGACCTCCTGGCGGCGCGAGGTGAGGTCCTCGACCGTGGGCGCGACCTGCCGCACGAACAACACCTGCGACCCCTGCGGCGCCCACACGCGGATGGCCGCATCGGCGACGCCGCGGCCCATGGCCTGGCGCATGATGCCCTCGAAGTCGGCCGCCATGTCCTCGGGCCGCGCGATGAGGTCCACGGTGCCGAGCAGTGCCGTGGCGATGCGGCGCACCTCGGCGACCTGCCACGCCGCGCCGACGCCACGGCAGTCGGCCTGGAAGTGCCCACGGGCCCCTTCGATGGCCGCAGTGAGCTGCTCGGGCGTCTCGTGCTGGTTGATGCCGTCGGTGAGCAGGATCGCGTGGCGCTGGACGGCAGAGGGCACCGAGGCCAGCACCCGGGTGGCCAGCGTGAGCCAGGTGCCCATGGCCGTGCCACCGTCGGCCTGGAACCCGGCCACGGCGGCCTTGGCCTGGGCGCGGGTCTGCGGGTCCATCCGCACCATCCCGAGCTCGCGGCCGTACGGGTACGCCAGCTTGGCCTCGTGGCTCCCGGCGATCACCGCGAACCACACCCCGTCGTTGACCTGGTCCAGCGCCGCGGCGGCCGCCGTCCGGGCCGCGACGATGTTCTGGCCGTCCATGGACCCCGAGGTGTCGACGATGACGAGCTCGGCGGCGTCCCCGGCGCCGGTCTGCCCGACGGCCCCTGCGCCGGAACACACGACGGTGACGATGGCATGGACGTCGGTGCCCCCGTCGGGCAGGAACTCGTTCTGGTAGACGTCAGCTGAGAACGTTGCCATCTGGGGAGACTTCCTCTCGGTGGTCCGCGGACGGTCCGGCCGTCGCGGTGGTGGTCGGGTCGATGCGGGCCAGGGCCACCGTGATGTTGTCCCGGCCGCCCTGGGCGTTGGCCCACTCGACGAGTGCGGCGGCGAGCGGCAGGGGCTGCGCGCCGACGGTGTCCATCGTCGCACCGAGCAGGCCCGCGAGGTCCTGCGGCGCGGAGCAGTAGTTCCACAGCCCGTCGGAACACACGAGTACCCACCCCGGGGTGTCGAGGTCGACCGAGACGGTGCGCGGGGTGTGGTCCGGCGCGTCAGTGCCGAGCCACCGGGTGATCGCGTGCGCGTGGGGGCCGTTCTCCGCGACCGCACGGTCGACACCGGCCGCGATCTGCTCGGCGGCGAACGAGTCGTCGGTCGTGAGGAGCAGCGCACCTCCGGCGTCGGGCAACCAGTAGGCCCGGCTGTCACCGACCCAGCCGACGACGAGCACCGGCCCGTCGACCACGGCGGCCACGAACGTGCAGGATGCCGGGTTGCCGGCACCCGGGGCGGTGTTCGCGATGACGGCGTCGTTGGCGGCATCCACGGCGTTCGAGAGCGCCTGGGCCGTGGCGGCCACGCTGCTCGCTGCCGTTCCCAGTCCGCGAGGCTGCGACGTCGCGAGCACGTCCCGGGCGGCCCGGGCGGCTGCCAGGCTGGCGACGTCGGAGTCGGTCGAGGTCGACACCCCGTCGCAGACCACGAGCACGGCCCGGGCCGCCGGGGGCGGGGCGGCGGCGAGCGCCACGGCATCCTCGTTGCGGTGGTGGCGGATGCCCCGGTCGCACACGGCCGCCACCCACGGCGCCGGCTGCTCGGTGAAGTGGTCACGCGGCTTGGCCGCGGCCGTGCCGCACCGGGTGCAGTAGCCGTCGTCGGCGACCTCGCCGCCGCAGGACCGGCAGGCACCGGTGGGCGTCGCCGCCGCAGGTGGCGTCGCCGCAGCAGGAACCATTGGCGTCGCAGGTGGCGCGGGCGCGGGTTCACCGAGGTCGGCCCCGCAGGCCTCGCAGAACCGCTCCCCCGGTGTCACGTGCCCACCGCACGACGGGCAGGTCGGGTCCGCTTCCGTGGCCACCGTCATCGCAGCGTCCACCGGCGCACGCCGTTGGCCCGGTCGACGAGGGCGACCTTCTCCTCGCGGCTGTCCGCGTGCCCGGCGAGCTCGCGCAACGCCGCCTCGAGCCCGTCGCGCAGGGCGGGCTCGGATGCCGGGTGGCCCCCGAGTCGCACCGTCGGGTCGCCGCCATCGGCCTGCACCACGGTGAGTGCCTCGGACAACACGTCGACCCGGAAGCGCGCGCGGTCGGCCGCGTCGATGGTCAGGTTGTCGATGCTGTCCAGGGCCTGGGCGAGCGCGGGCAGGCCGCCCCCGGAGGCGGCGAGCAGGCCGGCACGGCGGCGGCGGGCCCGGATGAACGCCCGGCTCGTCCCGGGCACCAGGTCCAGGGCCCGGACGGCACCGGCGACGTCGCCCCGGGCCGCCCGGATGCGGGCGAGGCCGAAGGCGGCCGGGGCGATGTAGTTGGCGTCGGTGCGCGCGCACACCGTGTACAGCGACTCCGCGACGTCGTGCTCGCCGCCGCTCTCGCACGCGAACGCCAGGGCGAGCTTGGGTGCCAGCTCACCCGGCACCTGGCCGTAGACGGCGTTGAAGGCGCTCTGCGCGTCTGCCGTCCGGCCGCGGGCCAGGGCGAGCAGGCCGGACATCCACACGGCCCGCCACTCCCACGGGTCGTCGACGAGAAGGGTGTGCACGGCATCCTCGACGCGGTCCGCCTGGCCCGCCTCGAGCGCGGCGCGGGCCCGGGCCAGCAGCACCTCGGGGCTGGCCTCGGGGGCGCTCTCGAGGGCCGTCAGGCGCTGGACCGGGTCGTCGATGCTCACCGTGCGCAACCACGACAGCTGGGGGTCACCCTCGTCGGCCCGCAGCCCCGGCAGGTCCTGCCAGCCGAGCCAGTCGTCGGCGACGGTCGGGATGTCGAACAGCAGCGAGGACGTGGAGTGCTCGGCCGCCCCCTTGCGGTGCTGGGCCACGACCTCGCGCAGCACGCCGAGCAGCTGCACGCGCAGCTCGTCGGCCGACGCGAACCGGTCAGCCGGGTCGGGGGCGCACGCCTTGAGCAGCAGCCGGTAGAACGAGTCGTACTCCTGGAACAGGGGCGTGTCGGCGAGTGGGGGCAGCGTCGTGACGTAGGTGCTCTGGTAGCCCCGGAACTCCATCGCGAGGACGATGAGCGTGCGCCCGATGGTGTAGATGTCCGATGCCACCGAGGGGCCGACCTCGGCCACCTCGGGCGCCTGGTAGCCCGTGGTGCCGTAGATGGCGGAGTCGGGGTCGTCGATGCGCCGCACGCCACCGAGGTCGATGAGCCGCACGGCGTCGCCGACCTGGATCACGTTGTCGGGCTTGAAGTCGCAGTAGACGAGGTCGAGGTCGTGCAGGTACGAGAAGGCGGGCAGGACCTCGAGGACGAACGCGATCGCCTGGTCGACCGGGAGCGGGTCGTAGCGCCCGCCCGCGACCTTCATCCGCTCCTTGAGGATCTGCTTGAGCGAGGTGCCGCCCACGTACTCCATGACGATGTAGCCGGCGCCCTCGTGCGTCACGAAGTTGTAGATCTCGACGATGAGCGGGTGCTCGACCTGGGCGAGGAACTGGCGCTCGGCGATGGCCGCGGCGAGCGCGTCGGGGTCGCCGGAGTTGAGCAGGCCCTTGAGCACGACCCACCGGTCGGAGACGTTGCGGTCCTGGGCGGCGTAGATCCAGCCGAGACCGCCGTGGGCGATCGCCCCCGCGACGACGTACTGGCCACCGACGACGTCGCCGGCCTTCAGCTTGGGGGTGAAGGAGAACGGGTTGCGGCAGTTCGGGCAGAAACCCTCGGTGCGCCCGGGCTGGCCGTCGCGCGACCGGCCGACCGGCGCGTCGCACGAGGGGCAGCTGCGGCGCTCCTCGGGCACCATCGGGTTCTCCAGCACGGCCTTCGCGGCATCCACGGCGGCGACCGAGGGGATCGAGGTGAGGCCGGCGCCGAGGCGTGCCCCGCGCAGCCGGGTCGAGGACGTGCCGACGCGGCGGGTGACCGAGCTTCCGGCGGTGGCTGCGCGGGCCGACCCCAGCGCCGTGGACGCGAGCCGGTTCGAGGCGCGCGACACCGTGGAGGGGCTCTGCGCCACCCCGGCCGGCATCGTCGCGATCGAGGGGGCACTCGCCGAACCCTCGGCCGCCGTCGCCTTGGGTGCAGGTGACCCGCAGACGTCGCAGTACCCGTCGAGGATCGTTCCGGTGCAGCCGGGCTCGGCGCAGGCCGTGGTGGTCATGGGGTTCCTCCCCCGGTCGGGTGGGTCGCGCCACCGGGGCGCGCCGCGGAGCTGTCGAGGTAGGCCTGGTACGCGGCGACGAGAGCGCGGGCCCGCACGAGGTCGGCCGGCAGCTCGTCCAGGGTGCTTGCGGCGCGCCGCTCGAGCTCGGCGAGGTCCTGGGCGCCGGCCCGCCCCTCCGCTGGCGCCGATCACGGCGGCCTTGGCGGCGTACGCCCCGAGTCGCCCCCTCAGCTCGTCGCGCTCTGCCAGGGCTCCGGCGTAAGCGCCTTGGGCGATCGTCAGGGCTCGGCCGACGGCGTCCAGGCGCACGAGGTAGGCGTCCACGGCCGACGGGTCCCTCGGTACCGGGCCCAGGGCCGAGACGTCGGGCACGGCGAAGCGGGGGGCGGGCACGACCTGGGCCACGCAGCGCGCCGCGAGGGCACGAACAGCCGCGCCGCGGGCCTCGAGCTCGGTGCGCAGGGCGGCGGCCCGGGCCTCGTCGTGGGCGCGAGCCCGGCGGGTGGAGGCTCCGACGATGAGGTCGCGCTCGACCCGGGCGCACTCCTGCTCCAGGGGACCGACGAGCCCGCCGACGTCCGCACCCCGCTGGGCCCTGGTCGCGACGTCCGCGACCCTGGTGTCGAGCCGGGCCAGGGTCGCCGCAGCGTCGTCCCGCACCTGGGCCGGCTCCCGGTCGACGAGGTCGCGCACCCGCTCCACCGAGGCGCGCAGCGACCGCAGGCGCGCCTGCACGTCGGCCTCGGAGGCGTCGATGCCCAGGCGTGCCCGCAGGGAGGCCGCCAGGGCGTCGCTGAGGCGGCAGGCCTCGGGCAGGGAGACCGCCAGCGCTCCACCCGCTGCCGCGGGGTTGCGCGACCCGGTCGTGTCCAGGCGGCCCCACACGAGGGTGGACAGGCGCTCGAGCTCGGCCGGCCCGACCCGGCCGGAGTCCCACGTGGCGACCAACAGGTCGTGGCGGTCGGCCACGGCCTTCCACAGGGCCATCGACAGCAGCAGGTCACCGGTGTGCGCCGCGCCGTCGCGGGCGGCCAGGGCCGCCTCGTCGATGAGGTCGAGCTCGCGCTTGCGCTCGTCACGCCAGGACCCGAGGGCAGCGAGGTAGTGCAGGGCGTCCTGCGCGACCAGCGGCTGCCCGAGCCGACCGGGTGCCGCGGGGGCGGCGGTGGTGTTGGCCATGGAGATCACGGCGTCCGCCCGTAGACCGCGGCCGGTGGCTTGGGCGCCGGGCCGAGGGCCTCGGCCAGCCACGTGTCGTAGCTCGCCTTCCAGCGGCCGTCGGCCCGCATGTCGGCCAGGACCCCGTTGACGAAGCGCGCGAAGTCGACGTCGTCCTGGTTGACCCCGAGGCCGTACGGCTCCGCCGTGAACGCCGGGCCCTGGACGACCTCGACGAAGGGGTCCTGCGCGGCGAGGCCCGCGAGCACGGTGTCATCTCCCGTGATCGCGTCGACGGCCCCCTGCTGGAAGAGCACGAGGCACCCGGTGTGCGTGCTGGCCCCGACCGCCTCGACACCCTCGAAGGTGCGCAGCTTGTCCATGCTCGTCGACCCGTTGGGCGCGCAGACCTTCTGCCCCGTCAGGTCCTGGATGCCGGTGATCTCGCCACCGCTCTCGGTGCGGGCCCCGAGGCGCACCATGACCTTCTGGCCCGAGCGGTAGTACTCGCTGGAGAAGGCGATGTCCTCCCAGCGAGCGCACGTGATCGTCATGTTGCGCGCCACGATGTCGACGCTGCCGTCCTGGAGCGAGGGCAGCCGCTGGGCGGCGGTGATGACCCGCAGCTCGATCTTGTCGGGGCTGCCGAAGATGGCCTGCGAGACGGCGCGCAGCATGTCGATGTCGAACCCCTCGATGCGCCCCGTGATGGGGTTGCGGGAGGCCAGCTTCAGGGTGTCGGCCGAGACGCCGGCGATGAGGCGCCCGCGGTCCTGGATCTCGCGCATCGTGGTGCCGGAGGGCATCGCCTTGGGAGCGGGCATCGGGTCGAGCGGCGCATAGGACTGCAGGCAGTTCGCCGTGACGACGTCGGTGCCGGTCGGGGCCGCTGACGGGCTGGTCGACGGCGAAGGGCTCGCTGACGGCGCCGGGGCCGCCGACGGCGTGTGCAGCGGGGTCGGGTCGTACTCCCCCGCGGTCGAGCAGGCCGCGAGCAGGCCGGCTGCGGCGAGCACGGCCACCGCGCCGCGGGCTCGCGGGCCGCGGCTGGTCAGTCGGGCGCTCATCGGTACTCCTCGAGTCGCTGGGAGACTCCCCACCAGGACAGCCCCGCGGCGAGCAGGCCCACGAGCACGCCCAGCACCCCGGCCACGGGCAGCCACCCACCCGTCTCGGCGAGCTGGTCGGCAGTCTGCCTGCTGAGGGAGTCCAGGGCGTCGGCGGAGTCCTCGTCGAAGGCGGCGAAGGTCGTGTTGCCGGTGCCGTCGCCGGTGCCCGTCGCGAGCGCGACGGCGCCGTCCCAGTCGCCGGAGTCGTCCAGGGCCCGGATCTCCTCGTGGACCGCGACGTAGTCACCCCACAGCTGTGGATCGAGGTCTCCACCAGCAGGGTTGTCCTCGAGGTTCGTCAGCTCGGCACCGACCACCTCCGAGGAGGCCAGCCACGCCTCCTGGAAGGCGGCCCCGGACCCTCGGGCGATGAGGGTGAGGCTCTCGTTGGCCTTGGCGTCGAACCCGGCGGTGCGCACGGTGGCGGTCGAGCGCGTGGCGGCGTACACGCCGTCACGCGTGGAGTCGACGTCCCCCTTGACGGCGAGCAGGCCGGCCGTCCCCGCGACGAGGGTGGTGAGCACGACGAGCGCGGCACCGGCGAGACCCACGTTGACGTAGCGCCGGGTGCGGCGGGCGACCCACGCGAGCGCGAGCCCGAGCACGATCAGCGTGAGCAGGCCCGGCACGACGAGCCACCACAGGGCCTGCCCCGCACGGGAGAACTCCTGCGAGACGCGCGCGTCGTTGGCCTCGCCGAGGTTGGTGAGCAGGGGGAGCGCCTCGGCGCGCAGGTCGGCGCTGGCGGCCCGCAGGTACTGCGACCCGATGGGCAGCCCCTGCCGGTTGTTGGCCCGGGCCAGCTCGATCTGGCCGACGTACGACACGAGCGCGGTGTTGAGGGCCGCCAGCGCTGCCCCGTCGGCGGGCTGGTGCTGCGCGGCCTCGGCGATCAGCCCGGATGCCGTGGCGATCGCCGTCGTGTACGCCTCGCGTTGGGTGGCCGGCTCGAGCCCGCCGACGAGGAACGCGTTCGTGGCCACCGCATCGGCCTGGACGACGTTGGTCTGGATCGCCTGGATCCGCACGACCTGGTCGGAGTTCGCGGCGGCCCGGTCCAGGGCCCCGTTCGCGGACCGGAAGGCCTGCCCCGCGGCCAGCCCGAACACGAGCGTCGCGAGCACCGTGAGGACCGCGAGTGCGCGCAGCCGACCCGGGGTCCCGGCGAGGGCGCCCTGCAGGGCGGCGCGGCTCGCGGACTGCGGCGCCGGTGGGGGCGCGGCAGTCACCGGCGCGGAGGGCGCGGACTGGGCCGCTGCGGGCGCCGCTGCGACGGAGGGTGGGGCGGCGGTGTGGCCATCGCCGAGGTCGGGGTCGTCACGGGGTGCCTCCAGATGACGTGGGCTCATGTGACGCAGGGGTGCGGGTGTCGGCTCCATCGCGTGGTGTGGGCGGCCGGTGTCACCCCGTTCGATGTCTCGTCGACCGGTGCCTCGCAGTCACCTCGTCCATCGGGTCGGCGTCGAAGTCCTTCGCGACGAGCTGGCGCAGCTGTTCGACGCTGGGGGCGTCGACCTGCCGCAGTCGCCAGGCGTGGTGGCCGATGGCTGCCTCGAGCGCGTTGCGGGAGAACCGGCCGTTGCCGAACCCGTCGCCGCGCGCCGTGCGGCCGAGCACCTCCCGGAAGCGGTCGACGGCCTCGGGGAGCACCTCGTAGTCGGCGCCCATCGCCAGGTGCTCGAGGATCGCGACGAGCTCGTCGTCGGTGTAGTCCTCGAACTCGATCGTCGTGCGGAAACGGCTGGCCAGCCCGGGGTTGGCGCCGATGAAGACCTCCATGGGCGCCGGGTAGCCGGCGACGATGACGACGAGGTCGTCGCGCCGGTCCTCCATCTCCTTGACGAGCGTGTCGACGGCCTCGCGGCCGTACTGGTCGCCGTGCGGTCCGCTGCTCGTCAGGCTGTACGCCTCGTCGATGAAGAGGACTCCCCCGGCGGCCGAGGCGACGACCTCGGCGGTCTTGGTCGCGGTCTGCCCGAGGTAGCCGGCGACGAGCTCGGAGCGGTCGACCTCGACGAGATGGCCCTTGGACAACAGCTCGAGCGCCTGGTAGATGCCTCCGACGAGCCGTGCCACGGTGGTCTTGCCGGTGCCGGGGTTGCCGGTGAACACGAGGTGCCTGGTCATCGTCGGGGCCTTCAGGCCCGCCTCGACGCGCAGCTTCTCGACCCGCAGCACCGCGACCTGCCGGTGGATCTCGCGCTTGACGCGCTCGAGCCCGATGAGGGCGTCCAGCTCGGCGAGCAGCTCGTCGAGACTGCGTGCCGGAGCCAGCTCGTCGGCTCGTCCGACGGCTCGGCGGGTGCGGCCGGCGGTTCGGGCTGTCCCGCCGGTGCCGGACGGCGCCATCGGATGCCGGGTCGCGGCGCGGCGTCACCGCCGCCAGCTGGGCGGCCGCCGCCACCGAGGCGTTGCCGATGACCCGCATCGTGGGCTCGCCGAGCGAGCAGGCCGCCGATGCGACGCGGGCCAGCGCCTGCGCGTAGGGCGCGGCGACGGGTGAGGCGGAGGCCGTCAGCGCGGTCAGCGTCGCGGTCGGCGACCCCCGCCACCGGCGCCCGCGGCTGGCGGCGTCGAAGAAGGCCTGGGTGCCGGTGGCACCCGCGGCCTGGGCCCAGTCGGGTGCTGCGCCTGGTGCCGACTCCGCCACGGCTGCGGCCAGCTCGAGCGCCTCGCGGCGAGCGGTGGGTACGTCGACGCCGGCGCTGGAAGCCAGCGCCGCGACGGCATCCACGGCGTCGATGAGCGACGGGGTGGCCTGCGGGTCCTCGGGGGTCATGCCGCACCCGGCCCGGACGGTGGCTGGAGCCGCTGGCCGTCGGGGGCGCCGGCATCCGGCAGCGGCATCGCGGGCAGCGGTGCGCTCCCGACGTTCAGGGAACCCCCGGTGCCGGCCGAGCCGAACTTCTCGGCGAGGAAGCGACCGTGCGCGACGAGGGCGTCGGCGTCCTCGCGGCACACGGCGTCGAAGACCTGGTCCATCGTCGCGGCGAGCAGGTCGAGCTGGTCGATGAGCACCATGAGCGAGGACTTGCCCCGGTCGACCGGTCTGTTGTCGGCGAACTGGCGCGGCAGCCTGAGGTACCCACCGATCGCCTCGGGCAGGTAGTTCGTCGCGGTGGCCATCACCGTGTAGGCGCGAGGGCTGCCGGCGCCCAACCGGGAGAGCCTCGGGATGGTGTCCCGCACGACCCGGTCGATGCGGCGCACGCGTGAGGCGACGGGGGCCGGGACGGCACCACCCGTGACCATCGCCTCGACGCGGTCGAGGGACGCGAGCAGGTCGGCGCTCGTCGGGACGGCGGGCACGACGAGGCGGTCGCCATCAGCACCCTGCTCGTCACGGCCGAAGAGGCGGCCGAAGAAACCACCCGACATGTGCTCACTATGCCCTGAGCGGGTGCTCAGCGTGCACCCCTGTCCTGGTCGCCGATGTCGAGGGAGCCGTGCACGACCGGCTGGTGCTGGCGCTCGACCCGCTCGAGGTAGGCCTGGGACTTCGTGACCTCGGTCTCCAGGGTGCCGATCGTGGCGGCCATGGTGTCCAGCGCCTGCACCTTGAAGGCGTCGATGGCGTCCATCGTGGCGTAGATGTTCGCGAACGCCGCCTGCAGCTGGGGCAGCCCGATCGTCGCGCTGGCCGCCTGCTGCTGGATCTGGACCGAGTTGTCCCGGAGCATCTCGCTCGTGCGCTCGATCATCCCGCTCGTCGTGGTGTTCAGGGCGGTGATCTGGTCGAGGACGAGCTTCTGGTTGCCCAGGGCCTGGGCGACGATGACAGCGGTGCGCAGGGCCGAGACCGTCGTCGTGGAGGCCCGGTCGACCCCCTTGATCAGCTCGATGTTGTTCTTGATGACGATGTCGATCGCGAGGTAGTTCTGGATCGAGACGGCCAGCTGGGTGAGTAGGTCCTGGTGCTTCTGCCGCACGTAGAAGAGCACGTCGTCGCGCAGCGCCCGGGCCTTGTCGGGGTCGGTGGCCTCGAGCTCGGCGACGCTGGCCGCGAGCCTGGCGTCGAGGCGCTCGGCGACGTAGACGTACTGGTTGAGGCGGCCCATGGCGTTCCACAGCTGCTGCTTCTCGAGGTTGAGCGCCGCGTTGTCCTTGGCGAGCTCGTCCTGCCCGTCGCGCAGGGCGTGCAGGATGCCGTCGAGGTGGCTCTGCGCGGACTGGTACTTGCGGAAGTAGTCGGTGACCTTGTCCCCGAAGGGCAGCATGCCGAGGAGCTTCTTGGTGCCGGTGGCCTCCTTGGGGTCGAGGTCCTCGACCGTGCGGCGCAGCTCGAGCAGGGTCGCCCCCACCTTGGACCCCTGGCTGAGACCACCTTCCTGGAGGGCCTTCACCGGCGACTTGAGCAACCGGTTGGAGGTCTCGGCGGCCTGGCGGATGTCGCCGTCGCCCATGGTGCGCACGTCGGTGGCCTTGGCCGCGAACTCGGGCGACCGAGGGGCAGCCGCCAACAGGGTCTGCAGGTAGCCGTCGACCTTGGCGTCCAGGCCCGGCAGGGCCGCGGCCTCGACGGCGGGGGCCATCTTCGGGGCGGCCGTCGCCGCGACCACCTTCGGGGGCTCCGGTGCGGTGAGGGTCAGGGGGCCTCGGGTGGCGCGAGCGGCTGCGGCGTTGCGTCGGACATCGTGGTCCCTCTTCCTCGATCTGCGTCGGTGCACGGCCCGCCTCCCCGTGGGCGGATGGCCAATCTAGCGTGGGGGTCTCACAGGGCGCG
>CAWESS010000013.1:0-18470 GCA_963811825.1 uncultured Actinomycetota bacterium
TCGTGGCGAGCGTCCTGTTCGGGGGCGCCACGGCATCCAACAGCCAGGCCCGGTATGCCGGCGCAGACCTCGCGCTGCCCCAGCACCGTGCGCGCGACCTGAGCATCGTCGTCTGGGCGACGACCGTCGGCAGTGTCATCGGCCCCAATCTCGTCGGCCCGAGCACCGCGGTCGCCGAGGCCCTGGGCCTGCCGGTGCTCACCGGTCTGTTCCTGTTCTCCCTGCTCGGCCTCGTGCTCGCCATCGCCGTCATCGTGTGGCGCCTGCGTCCTGACCCGCTCATCGAGGCGAGGCGGCGCCGCATCGCCGACGGCGACGACTCCGGCCCGGCGCACGGCTCGGTGACGCGCGGACTGCGCGTCGCGGCCGCCATACCCGCTGCCCGCCTCGGCATCCTCACCCTGGCCCTCGGGCACGTCGTCATGGTGAGCGTCATGGTGATGACCCCGCTCCACATGAACCACGGCGGCGCCGATCTCGAGGTCATCGGGTTCGTCATCAGCATCCACGTCCTCGGCATGTTCGCGTTCTCCCCACTCACGGGGCTGGCCGTCGACCGCTTCGGTGGCCGGGCGGTGGCGGTGCTCGGCTCGGTCATCCTGTCGGCCGCGACCCTGCTCGCCTCGGTCTCACCCGAGGGTGAGTCCTTCACCCTGCTCCTCGGGCTCTTCCTCCTGGGACTCGGCTGGTCGTGCACCCTCGTCGCCGGCTCGACGCTGCTCACCGCTGCCGTCCCGGCGGACGAGCGACCCGGGGCGCAGGGCGCGTCCGACCTGCTCATGGGCCTCATGGCCGCGGGCGGCGGAGCCCTCGCCGGCGTCGTCGTGCACCAGGTGAGCTTCGAGGCGCTCGCGCTGGCCGCCCTCGCCGTCGCGGTCTCGATCGGCCTGGCCGCTGCCCTGTCCAGCACCCGGCCGAACCACCCCGCTGCCTGAGCGCCCCGCGACCCCGACGTTGTTAGCCTGCACGGGTGACTGACCAGCCCCCGACGAGCGACGTGGCGAGCCCCGTCGAGGGCGCCACCGCCGCCGACCCAGCCCCCGGCCAGACCGGCGAAGAGGCCGACCCCCGCAGCGCCCGGGTCAAGGCCGCCCGCGCCGCATGGACCCGCCACCTCGTCGACCTCGGCGGGCGCAACACCCTGCTCTGGTACCGCGACCTGCCCACCGGAACCCTCGACCTCACGACGGCCCACCCCGGCGGCGTCGCGATGCTGCTCGCGGGCAAACCCACCAAGCTCTCCGACCTCGTGCGCGAACCTGCTGCCCTCGACGAGGCCCGCCGTCGCTCCCGCGCCATCGCCGCCAAGACGCGCGAGCTCGCCCAGGAGCGCGGCATCCTCACCGGGTTCCTCGCCATCGGCATGGCCTCGTGGGCCGTTCGCCTGCCCGACGGTCGCACCGCCCCGCGCGAACCGGCCGCGCCCGTGCTCCTGCGCGCCTGCACCCTGCGGGCCACCGGCGCCGCCCAGGGTGACTACACCCTCGACCTCGACGGCGACCTCGAGCTCAACCCCGTGCTCGTGCACTACCTGGCCTCCGAGCAGGGCATCACGCTCGACGCCGACGCGATCGAGGCGCTCGCCACCCCCGGGCAGACCTTCGACCCGTACCCGATCTACTCGGCCCTCGCCCAGGCGTGCGCCTCGGTGCCCGACTTCGCGGTGACACCGCGCCTCGTGGTGGGCACCTTCTCGTACGCCAAGCTGCCCATGGTCGCCGACCTCGCGGCCCAGGCCGAGACCCTCGCCGACCACGACGTCGTCGCCGCCCTCGCGGGTGACCCCGACGCCCTGCGCTCGGTGCGCTCCGAGCTCGACACCCACCGCCTCGACCTCGACGCCACCGGCCGCGACGTCCTCGTGCTCGATGCCGACAGCAGCCAGCAGGAGGCCATCGAGGCCGTGCGCACCGGGTCGCACCTCGTCATCCACGGGCCGCCCGGCACCGGCAAGTCGCAGACCATCTCCAACCTCATCGCGACCCTGGCCGCCGACGGCAAGCGCGTGCTCTTCGTCGCCGAGAAGCGCGCCGCCATCGACGCCGTCGTCGGCCGCCTCGACCGCGTGGGGCTCGGTGGCCTCGTCCTCGACCTGCACGCCGGCGCCCACGGCCGTCGCCGCCTGGCCCGAGACCTCGTGGGCGCCCTCGACCAGCACTCCGCACCGAGCCGGCCCACCACCCCCACCACGAAACCCACGCCGGATGCCGTGGCCTCCCGCGTCTTCGACCCCGCCACCACGCGCCGCACCTCGGCCGCGGCCCTGACCGAGCACGTCGGGGTGCTGCACGACGCCCGGGAGCCGTGGGGGGTCTCGCTCCACGAGGTGCAGGAGGCCGTCTGCGCCTTCGCGAGCAAGCCCACCCCACCCCGATCCAGGGTGCGCCTGCACGGCGCGGACCTCGCGGGGCTCGACCGCGCCGAGGTGGCCGCGGTCGCCGTGACCACGGCCACGCTCGCGTCGCTTGCCGACTGGGACGGTCCCGGCGCGGACGACCCGTGGTTCGGCGCCGGCATCCGCAACGCCGACGAGGCCGACGAGGCTCGCACCCGGGTCCAGCGGCTCGCCGGTGGGGGTGTCGACGCCACGGCGGGCATCCTCGCGGACGTGTTCCGTGGCGTCCGGCTGCCCGTGACGCCCACGAGCGGGGACTGGGCCAGGGTCCTCGACACGGTCGGGGCGGTCCGCGACACCCTCGAGGCCTTCCGCCCCGAGGTCTTCGACATCCCGCTCGACGACCTCGTGACCGCCACCGGCAACAAGACCTACCGGCGTTCGGTCGGCTCGGACCTCGGCTGGCTCGAGCGGTGGAGGCTGCGGCGTCAGGCGCGAGCCCTGCTGCGGCCCGGCCGTCCGCCGGCTGACCTGCACACCGCCCTGGCCGCCGCGAGCAGGCAGCGCATCGCCTGGCGCGAGCTCGCCGGCTCCGGCGGCCGCCCCGAGATCCCGGTCGAGCTCGACCGGGCCCGGGTGGCCCACGCCGCGCTCGTCGACGACCTGGCCTGGCTCGACGAGCGGCTGCCGCCCCCGGCCACGCCACTCGCGGATCTCGACCTCGCGTCGCTCCAGGCCCGGGCCGACTCCCTCGCCGCGCGGCTCGACCGCCTCGCGGTCGTGCCCACGGTGACGGCCGCGCTCGACCAGCTCACGGCATCCGGCCTGCGACCGCTCGTCGACGACCTGCGCTCACGGGCCGTGCCCGCCGAGCAGGTCGCCACCGAGGTCGAGTGGGTCTGGTGGTCCTCGCTCGCCGAGGAGATCGCGACGCGCGACCCGCGGGTGGCGGCGCACGACGGGCGGGCCCTGACCCGCACGGTGGGGGAGTTCGCCGAGAGCGACCGCGCCGTGGTCGTGGGCAACGCCGAGCGGGTGACCGCCGCCGTGGCCGACCGGGTCGCGCAGGTGCTGCGCGAGCACCCCGAGCAGGAGACCCTGCTGCGGGCCGAGGGCGCCAGGGCGCGCCGGCTCGCCCCGCTGCGCGACCTCGTGCCGCGCTGCCCCGACCTGCTCATGGCCGTGCGGCCGTGCTGGGTGATGAGCCCGCTGGTCGTCGCCTCCGTGCTCCCGCCGGGGCAGTGGTTCGACGTCGTCGTCTTCGACGAGGCGTCCCAGATCCCCCCGGCCGAGGCGGTGTCGGCCATCTCGCGGGCGCGCCAGGTCGTCGTCGCGGGTGACTCGCGCCAGCTGCCACCGACCTCGTTCTTCACGACGGTCAGCGAGGGTGACCCCGGCGCGGTGGGGGCCGACGAGGCCATCACCGAGGGCGCCGAGTCGATCCTCGACGTGCTGGCCGCCGCCCTGCCGAGCCGGCGCCTCAGCTGGCACTACCGCTCCCTCGACGAGCGCCTCATCGCGTTCGCCAACGCCGAGGTCTACGAGGGGTCGCTCGTCACCTTCCCGGGCACCGGCGTCGACCCGGTCGTGCACCACGAGCTCGTCGACGGCGTCGGCATGGTGGCCGAGGGGGAGGGCGCGGTCGAGACCACGACCACGGAGGTCGACCGGGTCGTCGAGCTCGTGCTCGAGCACGCCCGTACCCGCCCCGACCGCTCGCTCGGCGTCATCGCCCTCGGCATCACCCACGCCACCCGCGTCGAGGATGCCGTGCGCCGCGCCCTCGGTGGCCTCGACGACGACGTGCTCACGTTCTTCGACGAGGACCGTCCCGAGGCGTTCTTCGTCAAGAACCTCGAGCGGGTCCAGGGCGACGAGCGCGACGACGTGATCCTCACCGTGGGGTACGGCAAGACCCCGCACGGCCGGGTGCTGCACCGCTTCGGCCCCCTCAACACCGAGGGCGGCGAACGCCGGCTCAACGTGGCGATCACCCGAGCCCGCCGGTCGATGACCGTCGTGTCGTCGATCGCCGCCGGAGACCTCGACCCGGCCCGGCTCAAGGCGCGCGGAGCACTGATGCTGCGCGACTTCCTCGCGTACGCGGCCGACGGGGTGCTGCCCGGCACGGTCTCACGAGCGTCGGATGCCGTCGCTCCCGGCCGCGGATGCCGGCTCACCTCTCGCTGCGGCCGGGTCGCGGTCGGTCGTGCTGGCCGACCTGGCGCGGCAGCTGCGCGGACACGGGCTCGTCGTCCACGAGGGAGTCGGCTCGTCGGCCGACCCGGTCGACCTGGCCGTCGAGGACCCCCGCCGGCCGGGGCGGCTCGTGCTGGCCGTGGAGTCCGACGGGCCGCAGTACGCGGCGATGCGCACGACCCGTGACCGCGACCGGCTGCGCGCCGAGCAGCTCGAGCGGCTGGGCTGGCGTCACGTGCGGGTGTGGTCGACCGACGTCTTCCGGGACCCGGCGCGTGACGTCTCGCGCATCCTCAAGGCCGTGGGAGTGCGTGATGCCTCCGGAGACTGAGGACTGGCAGGTGCCGGGGCAGCCCGAGCGCGAGAAGCGCGAGCAGAGCGGCAAGAAGGTGCGACGTCGTCGCCGGGCCGAGCGCAGCGGGACGAACCCGTCGGCCGAGGACCTGCCGGACGTCGTGCCGCCGCGCGACGAGTCCGCGGCCGGGGACAGCCCGCACGACCGCTGGCTGCGAGAGCAGCGCCCGCCCCACTGGGAGTGAGGCGGGCGGCGGGGGGACCGCTGGTCAGGTGCGGTCGCGCACCAGGGCGTCGCGGATCTCGGTGAGCAGCACGGTGTCGGCGTTGGGGGCCGCGTCCTCTTCCTCGCTCCTGACGAACTTCTCCTTGGCCAGCTCATAGGGCTTGACGATGAAGAAGTAGACGACGAAGGCCATGATGAGGAAGGCGAAGACCGCGGTGAGGAACGGCCCGATGGTGGTCATCCCCCAGGGCTGCCACTCGTCGAAGTTCGGCGCACCGCCGGCCTTGGCCAGGAGTTCCAGGATGACCTTGGTGAACGCCGTGACGAGAGCGGCGAAGGCCGCGCCGATGATGAACGCGACGGCAAGCTCGATGAGGTTGCCGCGCAGGATGAAGTCCTTGAAACCCTTCATGGGTCACTCCTAGGGAAGCTGAACGGGTGTGGTGGTGCTGCGATGCCTGTGGCGGACGGTGCAGTGCCAGGGGGTGCCCCGGGAGCAACCTTAGGTGGATCGCGCCGGCTCTGCGGCTCCATCCGGAACCCCGGACCGGTCAGGGGACAGCGACGAGCGACACGGTGACGGGCCCGTCGAGGGCGCCGTGGCCTCGCAGCACGGCATCGGCCTCGGCCAGCGTCAGGGAGAGGACGACACCACGACGGGACGCCGTGCCCCCGAGGAGCGGGTCACCACCGTCACTGGGTGGATCAGCAGAGAGCACCTCGGCAGCCACCGCCAGGGGCGGCCCACCGGCCACCGGGTAGACGCGGGCGCCGACGCCCGGGGCGAGCAGGTCGACCGAGGCGGGGTCCGCCGCCACCACGTGAAGGGCGACCCGCCCAGCCGCAAGGCCGTCGGCGGCACCACGGGGCACGAGCCGACCGGCGGTGAGGGCCTCCCCGGCGGCGAGGGCAGCGGCCAGGCGACGGCCCACGGCATCCGAGACGGTGGTCAGGGCAGCCGGCTGGGCGGCGTCCGCCCGCACGCGCGCACCTCGCAGGTCACCCTCGGAGAGCACCGTGCCGCTCGGCACCGCGTGCGCCGCCACGACCACGCTGACCATCGGGGGCGGTGGTGGGCGTGCCACGGTCGTCGCCACGACGACGGCGCTCGCGGCCAGCGCGGCGGAGAGCACCCGGCGCAGCACGCCACGTCGCCACCGGGCACGGCGGCCGGCGCCGGTCACGGACGGCAGCGGGCGGGGGAGTCGGGCCATGCCACGACGCTAGGTGCGTCGGGCCGGCATCCGACGCGTCAGGCCGAGGCTGTGGACGAGGCGGTCTTGGCCGGGCTGCCTGTGGACGAGCCGCCGGATGTCGACGCGCTCTTGCCGTCCGACGAGGACCCACCGGACCCCGCAGAGGTGGACGAGGAGCCGGAGTCGCTCGAGCTCGACCCGTTGGACGACGACCCGTTCGACGACGAGCCGGCCGTCACGGACGACCCGGAGCGGGAGTCGGTGCGGTAGAAGCCACCGCCCTTGAAGACGATGCCGACGGCGTTGAAGACCTTGCGCAGGCGGCCCTCGCACTCGGGGCACACGGTGAGGGAGTTGTCGCTGAACGACTGCACGGCCTCGAAACGGTGGTCGCACTCGGTGCACGCGTAGGCGTACGTGGGCACGGTGGTCCTCCTGAACAACAGCGGTGGGGGCGCCGACCCGGCACGGCCAGCGGACCCCAAGGATACGGGAGGTCCGGTCAGGTGTCGGACCAGTCCGCGAGGCGCCCGCCCCGGCTCACGGCGTACAGGCGCTTCTCGGTCTGGTCGCGCACCGACTGGGGCGTGACGACGAGCAGCTGGTCGCCGTGCCGCAGCACGTCACTCTCTCGCGGGACGAACGACTTCCCCTCGCGCACGACGAGGGCGACGTTGGCGCCGACGGGCAGGCGCAGCTCGAACACGCGTACCCCGGCCACCTTGGAGCGCGGGCCGACGTCGATCTCCAGCAGGTCGGCCCCCAGCTCGCTGAGCGGCGTGGTCTCCACCCCGAGGTCGACCCGGTGGTGGGCGGCGTCGATCCCGAGCTGGCGGGCCACCCAGGGCAGGGTCGGCGCCTGGATGATGGTGAAGACGACGACGAGGACGAACACGAGGTCGAAGATCCACTCGACACCGACGGCCCCGACCGTGACGGGCACGGTCGCCAGCACGACGGGTACCGCCCCGCGCAGACCCGCCCACGACAAGAACGCCTGGGTCTGCCACGACATGCCGAACGGTGCGCACGACACGATGACCGACAGCGGCCGGCCGAGCAGGAGCAGTGCGGTGCCGACGACGAGCGCAGGGACGAGCACGTCGTCGAACCCGCTCGGCGACGCGAGCAGCCCCAGGAGCACGAACAGGCCGATCTGGGCGAGCCACCCGATGGCGGTCGCCAGACCCGTCACCGCCGGACCGTGTGGCAGCCGCAGGTTCCCGAGCACGAGGGCGGCCAGGTAGCAGGCGATGAACCCCGATGCGTGGACGACGTCGGCGGCCGCGTAGGCCAGCACGGCCACCGCGATGACCCCGATCGCGAACAGCGCCGACGACGTGGTCGCGACGAGCCGCAGCATGCGGGCGCCGCCGTACCCGATCGCCAGGCCGATGAGGCTGCCCCCGATGAGCTCGAGGACGGCGATGACCCCGACCTGCCACCACGGTTCCGGTGTCGCTCCGGGAGCAAGGGATGCCGCGAGGGCCGTCACGAGGAGCACGACCGGGGCGTCGTTGAACCCCGACTCCGCCTCGAGCATCCCCGAGATGCGGCGGGGGAGCGGAACCCGGCGCAGCACCGAGAACACCGCCGCGGCATCCGTGGACGCGAGCACGGCAGCCACGAGGAAGGCGATCTCCCAGGACCAGCCCAGCAGCACCCTGGCCGCGACCCCCACGACGACGACCGACACGGCGACGCCCACCGTCGCGAGCACCGCTGCCGGTGCCACGGATCGTCGGATGCCGGACCACCGCGTCGTGAGCCCGCCCTCGACGAGGATGAGCACGAGGGCGGCGTACCCGAGTACCTGGGTCAGCTGCTGGGAGTCGTAGTTGATGCCGAACCCGCTCTCCCCGAGCAGCAGGCCGATGCCCAGGTAGATGAGCAGCGAGGGCAGGCCCGATCGCACGGACAGGCGCACTGCGGCCACGGACACGACGAGGACGATGCTGCCGACGAGCAGGGCCAGCGTGAGGTCGTGGAGGTCGAATCCCGTGGCCGCACCCCCGTCCGCGATCGGCAACGTCCAGGTCTGTCGCACGGCCCGTCCTCGTGTCGTCGTGTTGCGGTGTCCTAGTCTCGCAGGGTGAGTCGAGTCGTCGTCGCCCGTCGTGTCCTTTTGGGACTCATCGCCGTCGTGGTCGTCGCCGCGGTCGTGGCCGGCGTGGTGGTGGTCTCGGCGGTGCGTGCCCCGCTGCCCAAGACCTCGGGCACGGCCGACCTTCCCGGGCTGGGCGCCGAGGTCTCGGTGCTGCGTGACGACAGCGGCATCCCGCACATCTACGGCGACAGCCTCACCGACCTCGCCCGGGCACAGGGCTACGTGCACGCCCAGGAGCGCTTCTTCGAGATGGACCTGCGCCGGCACGTCACCGCGGGGCGGCTCGCCGAGCTCGTCGGGCCGGACGGGCTCGAGTCCGACAAGGTGATCCGCACCATGGGGTGGCGCCGGATCGCGGAGGAGGAGCTGCCCACCCTCAAGCCGCAGACGCGCCAGATGTTGCAGGCCTACGCCGAGGGCGTCAACACCTACCTGCGCGGCCGCAGCCCGGGCGATGTCGCGGTCGAGTACACCCTGCTCGGCCTGCGCCTGCCCGAGGCGGACATCGAGGAGTGGACGCCGGTCGACAGCATCTCGTGGCTGAAGGCGATGGCCTGGGACCTGCGCGGCAACTACGAGGACGAGCTGTCCAGGGCGCGGCTCAGCGGGCGGCTCTCCCTGGCGCAGATCAACGAGATCTACCCCGCCTACGACTACGCGAGCCGACCCCCGGTGCTCACGGAGCAGGAGTGGTCACCCGAGCAACCCGACCGTCCCTCGAGCTCTGCGGTGCCGTCCGCGCTCACCACCGCCACGGCATCCGGCCTCGCTCCTGCCGCCGCGGCCGCACCCGCGGCCGCGGACGATCCCCGCTCGAGCGACCCGCTCCTGTCCGCGTCGGCCCAGCAGGCGTATGCCGTGGTGCAGGGCGCCCTCGACGCCGTGCCACAGCTGCTCGGCCGGGGCGAGGGCATCGGCTCCAACGCGTGGGTGGTCTCCGGGTCGCGCACGACCACGGGCGAGCCGCTCCTCGCGAACGACCCCCACCTGGCCGTCGGCCAGCCGGGGGTGTGGATCCAGAACAGCCTGCACTGCCGCACGGTCTCGCCCGCCTGCCCGCTCGACGTCAGCGGCTTCTCGTTCTCGGGCGTGCCGGGCGTGATCATCGGCCACAACGCCGACATCGCGTGGGGCATGACCAACCTCAAGCCCGACGTCACCGACTTCTACCTCGAGCGGGTCGTCGGCGACACCTACCTGCGCGACGGCGGCTGGGAGCCGATCACGACGCGCGAGGAGGTCATCAAGATCGCCGGCGGGGCCGACCAGCGGATCACCGTGCGCAGCACCATCCACGGCCCGGTGATGTCCGACGTCGTCGAGGGTGTCAACGATGCCGGCGGTCGCGCCCCGACCCAGCAGGAGGGCGACGAGAACGAGTCGTATGCCGTGTCCCTCGCCTGGACGGGGCTGATCCCCAGCCGCACCGCGGACGCGATCCTCGACCTCAGCCTCGCGACGGACTTCGACGAGTTCCGCGAGGCGGCCCGCGAGTTCGCGGTGCCGTCGCAGAACCTCGTCTACGCCGACGCCGAGGGCCACATCGGCTACCAGGCGCCCGGCCAGGTGCCGGTACGCCGGTCCGCGCTGCCCCGGTCGGTGCCGGGTTACTGGCCGGCGCCGGGATGGGACTCGGCCTACGACTGGACGGGTTTCGTGCCGTTCGAGGACCTGCCGTGGTCGTTCGACCCGTCCGACGGGGTGATCGTCACCGCGAACCAGCCCGTGTCGCAGAGCGAGACGCCCTTCCTGACCACCGACTGGGACCGCGGGTGGCGCTCGACGCGGATCGGCGAGCGCCTGGGCGGGCTGGACCAGGTCTCCCCGGTCGAGATGGCGGCGATCCAGCTCGACGACCAGGACCCGTTCGCCAAGGTGCTCGTCCCGACGTTGCTCGGGGTGCCGCTGGAGGCCTCGGAGGGTGACCCCGACGGCCAGGAGCTGCTCGACTTCACCCTCGAGGCCCGGGAGCTGCTGCGTGGCTGGGACTACACGACCCCGGCGGGCGACTCCGACGCCGCCGCGTCAGCCGCGTACTTCAACGCGGTCTGGCGCAACCTCGTCGAGCTGCTCTTCGACGACGAGCTCCCGGTGGGGTTGAAGGCCGACGGAGGTGCCCGCTGGCGCGCCGCCGTCCAGGCGCTGCTCACCAACCCCGAGAGCGCCTGGTGGGACAACAAGCTCACCCCGAACATCACCGAGGGCAAGGACGAGATCCTGCGCCAGTCCCTCGTGCAGGCCCGGCTCGAGCTGACCCGTGAGCTCGGCAAGGACCCCGGCCAGTGGCAGTGGGGCAAGCTGCACCGCCTGAACCTCGAGCACCCGGTGCTCGGGGGTGAGTCCTCCCCGGCGGCGGTCCGCTGGCTGGTCAACGAGGGCCCGTTCGACCTCCCGGGTGGTTCGGCGATCGTCAACGCCAATGCGTGGAACGCGAGCCTGGGCTACGAGGTGACCGCAGGTCCGTCCATGCGCATGGTCATCGACCTCGCGAACCTCGACGGCTCGACGTGGATCAACGCCACCGGCGTCAGCGGCCACCCCACCGACCAGCGCTACACCGACCAGGTCGACGACTGGGTCGCCGGCACGCAGCGACCGTGGCCGTTCTCCGAGGATGCCGTGCGCGCCCAGGACCCCGACGTGCTCACCCTGCGGCCGGAGGGCTCCGCCACGGGCTGAGCCCGAGGTCGACCACACCCTCGGCCGTGAGGACCGCATCGACCGGCTGGTCGTGCGCCTCGCGCGGCAGCGGCGGCTCGTCGTCGGCCACGAGCTCTCCCGGGTGGAGCAGCACGATGACCGGCACCCCGGTCCGTCGTCGTGGCAGCACCCGGTCGTAGCACCCTCCACCCTGGCCCATCCGGGTGCCGGTGCGATCGACGGCCAGCCCCGGCGCGAGCACGAGGTCGGCCGCCGACACCGCCTCGGGGCCGAGCGGCCGCTCGAGGGCATCGGCGGCGTCGTGCCAGTCCAGGTCGAAGTCGGCCAGGGTGATCGGCAACAGCACGCGGATGCCGTGCGCCGTCAGGAACGCGTTGACCGCCGCCGTGGGCGGCTCGCCGGCGATCGCGGCATACGACGTCACGACCGACCCGGGGCGCAGCGCCAGCCCGTCGACGAGCGTGCGGACGTGGGCGGCGAGGGCGTGGTCGTCCTGCCCGGTGTCGCGCGCCGCGGCGAGGTCGCGACGGCGCGCGCGCAGGGTCGCCCGCCGAGCGGTCTTCACCGGGTCGCGCGCCATGTCAGGCATCGTAGGCTGGCGGCCATGACGACGCATGGCCTCCAGGCGGCCACCGACAAGATGCGTTCGGCAGGGGTCCCCGAGGTGGCCATCGACGTCTTCAGCGGCTTCCACGACCAGCTCCGCTCGCAGGCGACCGGAACCATCCCCGAGGAGAGCATCGACCCGCTGACGCAGGTGGTCGCACCTCGACGACGTGCGCGCGGACGAGGGTGCGGTGCGCGATGCCCTCGCCCGCACGGTCATCATCAAGCTCAACGGTGGCCTGGGCACGAGCATGGGGATCCGCGGCCCCAAGTCGGCCCTGCCCGTGCGCGACGGCCTGACCTTCCTCGACATCATCGCCCGCCAGGTGCTCGCACTGCGTCGGCGGCACGACGTGCAGACCCCGCTGCTGCTGATGAACTCGTTCCGCACCCGGGAGGAGTCCCTGGAGATCCTCGGACGCCACCCCGGGCTCGCCGTCGACGACCTGCCGCTGGACTTCCTGCAGACCATGGAGCCCAAGCTGCGCGCAGACGACCTCGGCCCCGTCAGCTGGCCCGACGACCCCGAGCTCGAGTGGTGCCCTCCGGGCCACGGTGACCTCTACGTGGCGCTGTACACCTCCGGCCTGCTCGACACCCTCCGCGAACGCGGGTACCGCTACGCGTTCCTGTCCAACGCCGACAACCTCGGAGCCACCTGCGAGGGGGCGGTCCCCGCGTGGATGGCGGCGCACGGCATCCCCTACGTCACCGAGGTCTGCCCGCGCACACGGAACGACCGCAAGGGCGGCCACCTCGCGATCCGGCGCAGCGACGGGCGGCTCGTGCTGCGCGACAGCGCGGCCGTCGTCCCCGGCGAGGAGGGCTACTTCCAGGACACCGAGCGGCACCACTGGTTCCACGCCAACAACCTGTGGATCGACCTCGACGTCCTCGCGCAGCGACTCGACGAGCGCGGCGGCATCCTCGGTCTGCCCATCATCGTCAACCGGAAGCCCGTCGACCCGACCCGCCCGGACAGCACTCCCATCGTCCAGATCGAGTCGTCGATGGGTGCCGCGGTCGAGGTGTTCGAGGGCTCGCGCGCCCTGGCGGTCGACCGCACCCGGTTCCGCCCGGTGAAGACGACCAACGAGCTGCTCCTCATCCGCTCCGACCTGTACGGCCTCACGCCCGACTGCGAGGTCGAGTCCCTCATCGAGCACGCCGAGCCGTTCATCGACCTCGGCCGGGCCTACCGCCACATCACCGGCTTCGAGGAGCGGTTCCCGCGCGGGGTGCCGTCGATCCGCGCGTGCTCGAGCCTTCGTGTCGAGGCGGACGCGACCTTCGGCGCGGGGGTCGTGTGCACCGGGGACGTGCGGGTCACCGGTGGGGTGCGCACCATCGCAGACGGCGCGCACCTCGAGGGGGTGGTGTGATGCGCACCGTCGCGCAGCACCGTGACGCGGTCCTCGGGCTCGTCGCGCCGTTGCCGGCGGTGCGGGTGCCGGTCGGGCGGGCGCTGGGCCTGGTCCTGGCGCAGGACGTCACCGCCGTCGTCGACCTGCCCGGCTTCGACAACTCGGCCATGGACGGGTATGCCGTGCGCGCCGCCGAGCTCGCCGGCGCCACCCGCGAGCACCCGGTGGTGCTGCCGGTCACCGGCGACATCGCCGCCGGCGACACGACGCGGCACGCCCTGCCGGTCGGCCACACCATGCGGATCATGACCGGTGCCCCGCTGCCCGAGGGCACCGACGCGGTCGTGCCGGTCGAGCTCACCGACGGGGGCTCGGCGCTCGTCGCGATGTTCCTCGAGCCGGATGCCGGGCGCCACGTCCGACGCCGGGGTGAGGACATCACCGCCGGGGCGGTCGTCCTGCGCGCGGGCACCCGGCTCGGCCCCGGTCACCTCGCCCTCGCGGCGGCGGCCAACGTCGCCGAGCTCTCCGTGCGCCCGCGACCCCGGGTCACCGTCGTCACCACGGGTGACGAGCTCGTCGCGCCCGGCTCCGTGCTGGAACACGGCCAGATCGTCAACTCCAACCACGTCATGCTCTGTGCCCTCGTCGAGGCCGCCGGGGCCGAGGTCGCGGCCGGGACGCACCTGCGCGACGAGGCGGCTGCCGTGCGCGCCCTCGTCGACGACCCTCCCGGTGCGCCCGACCTCGTCATCACGAGCGGCGGCGTCTCGATGGGGGTCTACGACACCGTCAAGGAGGTGTTGTCGGCAGACGGCGGGGTCGAGTTCGTCAAGGTCGCCATGCGTCCGGGGATGCCGCAGGGCTGCGGGCTGCTCGGGTCGCACCGCACCCCCGTGATCACCCTGCCCGGCAACCCGGTCAGCTCGTTCGCCTCGTTCCACGTCTTCGTGCTTCCGGTGCTCCGGAAGCTGGCCGGGCTCGACCCGGACGCCGACGGGGCCTTCGAGTCGGAGGCTGCGGTCGGGTGGGGCACGGTGCCCGGGAAGGTCGAGCTCACGCGGGTCGTGGAGACCGACGGCCGGGTCGCACCGTCCGGCGGGCAGGGCTCGCACGTGCTCGGCGCACTGGCCGGGGCGACGGCGCTCGCGCTGGTCCCCGCGGACGTCGAGCACGTCGCGCCGGGGAGCCTCGTGCGCTGCATCCCCCTCCTCGGGCATGATCGCTCGCGTGACTGACACCCAGGGTCCGCAGAGCGGGCTCACCCACGTGCGGGCCGACGGTACGGCGCACATGGTCGACGTCTCGGGCAAGGCGGTGACGGCCCGGCGCGCCACGGCATCCGGCATGGTGCTCCTCTCGCCCGCGGCGGTCGCGGCGCTGCGCGGCGGGTCGGTGCCCAAGGGTGACGCCCTCGGGGTGGCTCGCGTGGCCGGCATCCAGGCCGTCAAGCGCACTCCCGACCTCATCCCGCTCGCCCACCCGGTGGCGGTGCACGCCGTCGAGGTCGACCTCGAGGTGGTCGACGAGGGCGTGCGCATCAGCTCGGCCGTGCGCACCGCCGACCGCACGGGCATCGAGATGGAGGCCCTGACCGCGGTCAGCGTCGCGGCCCTCGCGCTCGTCGACATGGTCAAGGCGGTCGACAAACACGCCCGGATCACCGACGTCCGCGTCACCGCGAAGTCCGGCGGGCGCTCCGGCGACTGGGAGGAGCCAGGCGTGGTGGATGCCGTCGCGACCGGGTCGAGGGCGGCTCGCCACGCGCCGCGCGAGGTCACGCCCTCGCTCGTCGGGGCCCGGGCCGTCGTCGTCACGTGCTCGACGCGGGCTGCCGCCGGGGTCTACCCCGATCGCGGTGGGGCGCTGCTCGTCGAGACCCTGCGCTCGTGGGGGGCCGAGGTGCCCGACGCGCTCGTCGTGCCGGATGGCCCGTCGGTCGCGCGGGCGCTGGCCTCCGCCCTCGCGAGCACCCCTGACCTGCTCGTCACCACGGGCGGCACCGGGCTCACCCCGACCGACGGGACGCCGGAAGCGACCCGGCCCCTCCTCGACCGTGAGGTCCCCGGTCTGGCAGAGGCGATCCGGGCGCGCGGAGTGGCCAAGGGCATCCCCACCGCCGTGTTGTCGCGCGGGCTCGCCGGCGTGGCCGGACACACCCTCGTCATCAACCTCCCCGGCTCCACGGGTGGGGTGCGGGACGCGCTCGCCGTGCTGGCCGAGGTGCTGCCGCACGCGCTCAGCCAGGCCCGCGGTGGCGACCACTGATGTGGGATGCCGTGCGGCGCCGAGCGTCGTGGGTCTCGGGATCCGGGGGTGGTGACGCGGGCGCGTCCGGGACGGACGACGGCACGTGGGGTGGGCCGGGGTCGCGGCCCGCGTCCCCGTGGCCGCTGCGGCTCACCGGGTGCACGCCGCGCGGCACCGAGGTGACCCTGCGGCCGCTGACCGTCGACGACGAGGCCGTCTTCCACTCGGTGCGGCGGGCCAACGCGGCCTGGCTCGAGCCGTGGGACGCGACCTCCCCCGACCCGTCAGCGCCGGTGCGGGGCTTCGCCGAGCTCGTCGCGCACTACGACCGCGATGCGCGGGCCGGGCGGGCGCTGCCGCTCGTCGTGGAGGTCGACCGTCGCCTCGTGGGCCAGCTGTCCATCGGCGGCATCATGCTCGGGTCCTTCCGCTCGTGCCTCGTGGGCTACTGGGTGAGCCGCTCGGTCGCCGGGAGGATGGTCATCCCCACGGCGCTCGCGATGGCCGGCGACCACGTGCTCGACACGCTCGGGCTGCACCGGATCGAGGTGAACATCCGCCCGGAGAACGCCGCGAGCCTGGCCGTGGTGCGCAAGCTGGGGTTCCGGGAGGAGGGCCTGCGGCCCAACTACCTCCACATCGCGGGGGCCTGGCGCGACCACCTGTCCTTCGCCCTGACGACCGAGGACCTTGCCGGTGAGCGGCTCATGGACCGGCTCGTCCGGCTCGCCGCGGACTCGTCGCACCAGTCGTCACAGCAGTCACTTGCGCGACACACCGAGAGGGGTCCGGGCCCCGGCGGGGGAGCGCACCTACCGTTCTAGTCGTGCAGTCCCCGTCGAGTCTGATCTTCGTCCTCCTCCTCGGGATCTGGGCTGCCTTCTTCGTGCAGTACTGGGTCCGCCGCCGTGACCACCTGTCCACGGCGCGCTCCGTCGACCAGTTCAGCGCGGCCATGCGGGTCCTCGAGCGTCGCGACTCGGTCGAGTCGGCTGACCCCGTCACTGCTGCCGCCTCCGCGAAGGCGAGCCCTCGGGCGTATGCCGTCCACCCGCCTCGCACGACCGGCTCACCCGTCGTGACGGAACGGGTCGCGCCGGCTCGCGCCCGTCGGCCGCAGGTCCGTCCGAGCCGCCGGGTGCGCGGCATCACCCTCCTGGCCGCTGCTGCCGCCCTGCTCATCTCGCTGCCCCTCGTGCTGCTGTCCCTCTTGCCGATGTGGGCGCCGGCCGTGGCGCTCGTGCTGCTCGGTGCCTCGCTGGCCTGGGTGCGCTCCGGCGTCCGGGCGCAGGCGTCCCTCACCCGCGCACACCGTCGTCGGCAGGCCGAGCTGGCCCGCCTGCGCACGTCCGCGCCGGTCACGGCCCCGGTGGCGCGCCGCAGCGGCACCGCAACGGACACGCGGACCGGTGCCACGGCATCCGCACCGTCGGTGACGGCGACGGCATCCGCTGACCCGCTCGTGGTGGCCGCACCGACCAGCCCGGCGACCGACACGAGCGCCGTGGTGGCTGCGGCCGCCGCCCCCCTGGTGGACGTTGCACCGGCTGCACCCGCGCCGGCGGCCGAGGTCATGGTGCCGATCCTCGACGAGGACGACATCCCGCTGACCTGGGACCCGGTGCCCGTCCCGCGCCCGACCTACACGATGAAGGCCATGGCGCCGCGCGCCGAGGTCGAGCCGGCCGAGGTCACGCCCACGCCGACACCGGTGGAGCGCCGTTCGGAGTCGGACGAGCCGGCCTACGACGGCCGCCGGGCCGCCGGCGCCTGACGGCTCGGAGAACTACTCGCCCGGGCCCGAGGGTTCTGACGCCGACTCGGCATCGGAGACGCCCTGGGCCTCGTCTTCGGACAGCACGTGCGACTCTTCGGCCTGTGCGGCTTCGGGCTGAGCTGACTCGTCGTCGGGGTCGTCGAGCAGGTGGTGGCCCACGGCATTGATCACCGCGACGGTCGGCACTGCGATGAGGCCGCCGATGATGCCCGCGAGGACGATGCCGGCCGCGATCGCGAAGATCACCGCGAGGGGGTGGATGCGCATCACGCGCCCGACGAGGAACGGCTGCAGGACGTGGCTCTCGATCTGCTGCACCCCGATGACGATGCCGAGCATGATCAGGGCCTGCACGGGGCCGAGGGCCACCAGTGCCAGGAGCACGGCGACGGTGCCGGAGATGGCGGCACCGACGACGGGGATGAACGCACCGAAGAAGACGAGCAGGGCGATGCCCGAGGCGAACGGCACGCCGAGGATGGCGGCCCCGAGGCCGATGCCCGCGGCATCCACGGCGGCGACGAGCAGCGTCGCCCGGGTGAAGGAGGACAGCTGGGCCCAGGCGATCACACCGGAGGAGTGCACCTTGGCCCGCGCGCCACTCGGGAAGAGCCGGACGACCCACCGCCAGATCACCGGACCGTCGTACAGGAAGAAGTACAGGGCGAACAGGGCCAGGAAGAAGCCGGCGACGATGTGCGTCGCCGTCAGCCCGGCCGAGGTGGCGGTGTCGGCGAGGTTGCCCGAGCTCAGCCAGTCACGGGCCTGGTCGATGTAGCCCTCGAGCTGGGTGTCGGTGACACCGAAGGTTGCGTTGAGCCACCGACGGATCTGGTCGATGCCCTCGGTGACCTTGGTCGTCATGTCGTCGAGCTGGCTCGTGAGCTGGGAACCGACGAAGGACAACATCCCGAAGACGACCGCCAGGGTGCCGATCACCGTGAAGCCGGCAGCCAGGCCGCGCGGCATGAACCGGTCCAGTCCCTGGTAGACCGGCTGCAGCAGGGCAGTCAGCAGCAGGGCCACGAGCAGCGGGATGACGACCTCGGAGAGGATGCTGATGAGGTAGAGCGCTGCTGCGGTGGCCGCGCCGAGGACGAGGCCGCGCCAGGCCCACTCGCTTGCCGTGCGCACGCCGCGGGGCACTGACCACTCGGCTGGCCGGCGGGGGTCCGTGTGCGTCAGCCACGCAGGGGACGGGGTGGTTGGGGGCTGGGGTTCGCCGGGGCTCGCCCCGATCTGGCGGGGGACGGGACGGCGAAGGCGCATGCCGCGATGCTACGTCGGGACATGGTTTCGAGGTCGCCTGTCCCCGGTGTTATCGTTGCTCCGCTCTCGGGGCTGTGGCGCAGTTGGTAGCGCGTCTCGTTCGCAATGAGAAGGCCAGGGGTTCGAATCCCCTCAGCTCCACCGAAAGACTGAAGGCCCGGCGGCTTTTCGCCGGGCCTTCAGTCA
>CAWESS010000014.1:0-15665 GCA_963811825.1 uncultured Actinomycetota bacterium
GCTGGTCGGGACGGCAGCGCCCCCCGTGCCGCTGGACGGCTCAGGGGGCGCTGGTCAGGGGGCCCGGTCAGACGTTCTGGGGGAAGCCCAGCTCGATGCCACCGTGGCTGGGGTCGAGCCAGCGCGAGGTGACGACCTTGCCGCGGGTGTAGAAGTGCACACCCTCCATGCCGTGGGCGTGGGTGTCGCCGAACAGGCTGTTCTTCCACCCGCCGAAGGAGTAGTACGCCATCGGCACGGGGATCGGCACGTTGACGCCGATCATCCCGACCTCGACCTCGTTCTGGAAGCGGCGGGCGGCGCCACCGTCGTTGGTGAAGATCGCGGTGCCGTTGCCGTAGGCGTTGGAGTTGATGAGCTCCAGGGCCTCGTCGTAGGACTTCACCCGCAGCACCGACAGCACCGGGCCGAAGATCTCGTCCTGGTAGATCGACATGTCCTTCGTGACGTTGTCGAACAGCGTCGGCTTGAGGAAGTAGCCCTCGCCGTCGGAGTTGATGTCACCGTCGCGGCCGTCGATGACGAGCGTGGCGCCCGCGTCGGTGCCGGCGTCGAGGTAGGACGTCACCTTGTCGCGGTGCTGCGCGGTGACGAGCGGGCCCATGTCGCAGCCGCGGGTGCCGTCGCCGGTGACGAGCTTGCCGACCCGGTCCTGGATCTTCTGCACGAGCTCGTCGGCGATGCTCTCGACCGCGAGCAGGGCCGAGATCGCCATGCAGCGCTCACCCGCGGAACCGAACCCGGCGTTGACCGCAGCGTCCGCCGCGAGGTCGAGGTCGGCATCCGGGAGGACGAGCATGTGGTTCTTCGCGCCGCCCAGGGCCTGCACGCGCTTGCCGTGCGCGGTGCCGGTCTCGTAGACGTACTTCGCGATGGGGGTGGACCCCACGAACGAGACGGCCTTGACCTTGGGGTGGGTCAGCAGCGCGTCGACGGCCTCCTTGTCACCGTGCACCACGGACAGGACACCGTCGGGAAGACCGGCCTCCTTCCACAGGGCCGCGACGGCGTTGACGGCCGACGGGTCCTTCTCGCTGGGCTTGATGACCACGGCGTTGCCGCACGCGATCGCGACGGGCACGAACCACAGCGGCACCATCGCGGGGAAGTTGAACGGGCTGATGACGGCCACGACGCCCAGGCTCTGGCGGATCGAGTAGACGTCGACCTTGGTCGAGGCGTTCTCGGTGAACCCACCCTTCATCAGGTGGGGGATGCCGCACGCGAACTCGGCGACCTCGAGGCCACGGGTGACCTCGCCCAGCGCGTCGGAGAGCACCTTGCCGTGCTCGGCGGTGATGAGCGCGGCGATGTCCTCCTTGCGCTCGTTGAGCAGCTCGCGGAACTTGAAGAGCACCTGGGTGCGCTTGGCCAGCGAGATGCTGCCCCAGCCCGATGCCCATGCCTCGTGGGCCGCGTCGACGACGTCGCCGACGAGGTCGGCCGAGGCGAGGTCGAGCTCGCCGCTCTGGACACCGGTCGCCGGGTTGAACACCGGGCTGGTGCGCTCGGCGGTGCCCTCCCAGGCAGCGCCGTTGATGAGGTGGGTGATGCGGGTCGGGGTCGTGCTCACGGGTATCGGTCCTTGTCCTGAAAATGCGGTGGATTGAAGTGTGTCAGGTCGGTGCGACTGATGAAAAGTGCGGCCTGAAGACCGCTCATTGCACGGGATCAGTGGTTCACGAGACTCAACCCCGGGATGTCGGCGAGCTGGACGGGTTGCCCGGTCGCCATCGATCGGGCACAGGCCTCGGCCGTGCGGAAGGCCTCGAGGGCATCGGCGACGGTGCAGGGGCTCGGTGCCGAGCCGCGGGCCACCTCGACGAAGGCGGTGAGCTCGGCGACGTACGCCGGCAGGAACCGCTCCATGAACGACCAGTGCCGCGGGCCGGGAGGCCACTCGACACCCGCTTCGGCCGAGGTGATGGCCAGGGCCGTGTCGTGCCCGACCCCGAGGGTTCCCTTCGAGCCGTGCACCTCCATCCGCACGTCGTGGCCGGCCCCGTTGTACCGGGTGGCTGTCACGGAGACGAGGGTGTCGTCATCCAGGACGATGGTCGCGGCGGCGGTGTCGACGTCACCCTGTTCCGTGAAGAACGGCTCGCCCTTGTTCGCGCCGACGGCCCACACGGTGCGCGCCTCCTGGCCGGTGACGAAGCGGATGATGTCGAAGTCGTGGACGCTGCAGTCACGAAAGAGCCCACCCGACGTCGGCAGGTAGACCGCCGGCGGCGGCGCCTGGTCCATCGTCGCTGCGCGGATGGTGTGGACGAAGCCGATCTCGCCTGCCGCCACGGCATCCCTGGTGCGTCGGTACCCGGCATCGAAGCGGCGCTGGAAGCCGATGTGCACCGGCACCCCGCTGGTGCGCTCGAGCTCGGCCAGGGCGAGGGTGCGACCGAGGTCCAGCGCCACGGGCTTCTCGCAGAACGTCGGGATGCCGCGTTCGACCGCCGCCTCGATGAGGTCGGCGTGGGCGTCGGTGCCGGCGGTGATGACGAAGCCGTCGAGGTCGGAGCCGAGCAGCTCGTCGATGCTCGCGGCTGACCTGACTCCCAGCTCGTCGGCCACCTGAGCAGCACGACCCGCGTCGAGGTCGGCCAGGACGAGGTCGTCGACCCCGGGCAGCGAGGTGAGCGTCTTCGCGTGGAAGGCTCCGATCCGGCCGGTGCCGGCGAGTCCGATGCGCATGGTGTGGTGGGCCTTTCGAGAGTTGGTCGAAGGAACAGGTGCGGCAGGTCGTGTCAGGTCAGGCATGCGGCGGCGAGAGCGGGAGCCGCGGGTCGACGGGCAGGTCGGCCCAGGTCTCGCGCACCCAGCCGTGCGCGGGGTCGTCGCAGATCCGCCAGGCGCGTTCCGGGCCGGGGCCGGCCATGATGTTGAGGTAGTACAGGTCGGCGTCCGGTGCGGCGACCGCCGGGCCGTGCCAGCCGTGCGGCACGAGGACGACGTCCCCGGTGCGCACCTCGGCGACGACGTCGACGGGCCGCAGCGGCGAGGACTCGTAGACCCGCAGGTACCCGACCGGGTCGGTGCCGCGCGGGTCGGTGGAGCGGGTCTCGACGTAGTAGATCTCCTCGAGCGCGGTCTCCTCGCCGGGCCGCTCCTCGTCGTGCTTGTGCGGCGGCCACGAGCTCCAGTTGCCGGCCGGTGTGATCACCTCGCACACGAGGAAGGAGTCGGCGTCGAGCACGTCGGGAAGGCCCATGTTGCGCACCTCGCGACTGGCCAGCCCGGCCCCCCGCAGCTCGACCGGGACCTCGGATGCCGTGAGGTGCCGGTAGGGCTTCGGAGCGTCCGCCTTGGTCGCGGGGGCACCGCAGAGGGCGACGCGACCGGCATCCGGCCCGGTGTTCGTGACGCGCACCCGGGAGCCGCGACCCGCGTAGACGACGTCGGTGGGGCCGTCGAAGACGCTGGACCGGCCGGGAAGGTCGGCCACGTGGGAGGAGCCGTCGGCCTCGCCAACCTCGACGCGGTAGGAGCCGGCGAGCGGTACGACGAGGATCTCCTCGCGACCGGCGTCGTGTTCGACGTGCTCACCTGCCATGATCGTGGCGACACGCAGGCTGGTGTGCTGCCACCCGGGGACAGGGTTGGTGGCGGTGGGAGTCACCGCAACCTGGAACTCGCCGTCGTCGGAGCTGCCGAGCGCGCGGACGTAGTGGCTGTTGTCGAGGCCGCGACCCGGGACCGGGCTCATCGGGACCCTCCGTGGACGAGGTCGGCGGCGGTGTCGACGGCGCGGGCGACGTCGCCGTCGTTGGGGTAGAGCAGGGCACGGCCCACGACGAGGCCGGCGGCGGACGGGCAGGTCAGGGCCGCACCCCACGTGCGGTAGGTCTCGTCCGGGTGCCCGGTGGGGTCCCCCCCGAGCAGCAGACAGGGCAGCGTGGTGGTCTCGAGGACTCGTTCCATCTCGTCGACGACGGGCAGCTTGAGCCAGGTGTGGGCACTGGTGGCTCCCAGGCCGGACGCGATGGCCATGGAGGAGATCACGGAGTCCGGGTCGAGCAGGTTCTCCACGCGGGTCGGGGACCGGCGCACGGTGAGGAACGGCTCGACCATCGCCATCAGCCCGTGGGCTGCGAGGCCGCTCACGGCGGCACCGGACGCCTCCAGGGTGTCGGCCGTCCCGGCATCCTCGAGGCAGATGCGGGTGAGCATCTTGCCGCCGTCGAGGCCGTGCGCGGCGATGGTGGCCGCGTCGTAGGCCGTGAAGCGGTCGTCGAGCTCGAAGGTCGCCCCCTGCAGGCCGCCGCGGTTCATCGAACCGATGACGAGGTGGTCGTCGAGCAGCCCGGCGAGCAGGAGGTCCTCGAGGACGTCCGGAGTGCCGAGCACGCCGTCGACGCCGGGCCGCTGGAGCGCGACGGCGAGCCGCTCGAGCAGATCGGGCCGGCTGGCCATCGCCCGGGGCTGGTCTCGCACGGCGAGCGCACCCCGAGCGGGGTGGTCGGCGGCGATGAGGAGCAGGCGGCCGTCCGCGGGCAGCCCGGCGGCCGGGCGGCGGGCGGCCCAGGCACGGGCGACCGCTCCCGGGTCGCGCAGCCGCTGGGCGGTGATGGCGGCGGTGTCGACGAGGCGGCTCATGACTGCCGCCCCACGGGGATCGGGGCTCCGCCGAGCACGTCGAGCACCTCGTGCTCGTAGGGCATGGCCGTCGAGCACTCGAGCCTGGAGGCGACGATCGCCCCGGCCGTGCTCGCGAAGCGGATCGTGCGTTCGAGGTCCCAGCCCTCGAGCAGGGCGTGGCAGATGGCACCACCGAAGGCGTCGCCCGCGCCGAGGCCGTTCGCGACCTCGATCGGGGTCGGAGGCACGACGACGCGCTCACCGTCGGCAGTGAGGGCGAGGACGCCCTTGGGGCCCTGCTTGACCACCGCGAGGGTGACGCCGCGGTCGAGCAGGGCGCGAGCGGCATCCTCGGGGTCGTCGGTGCCCACCGCGACCCGGCACTCCTCGAGGTTGCCGATGGCCACGGTGCTCGCCTCGATCGCCTCGGCTGCCGCGCGGGTGGCCTCGGCCTCGGCCCGCCAGAACTGCGGTCGGTAGTCGAGGTCGATGACGGTGTGCGTGGTGCGGCCGCGCAGCGACCAGGCCGTCGCGTGGGCGGTACGGCTGGGCTCGGCGGACAACCCGGTGAGGGTGGCCCAGAACAGCCGGCTCTCGCGGGCGGCGACGGGCGGGATCTCCTCGGGGCTGACCCGCAGGTCGGGGGCCTGGGGGTAGCGGTAGAAGTAGAGGGGGAAGTCGTCGGGCGGGAAGATCTCGCAGAAGGTGACCGGCGTGGGCAGCGACGGGTCGATGGACACGTACGCGGGGTCGACGCCGAGGTCGCGCAGCTCACGCCGCACGAACCGCCCGAAGGGGTCGTTGCCGGTGCGGCTCACCAGGGCTGCGGTGTGGCCCAGCCGGGCCGCAGCGACGGCGACGTTGCCCGCGCTGCCGCCGAGGAACTTGCCGAAGGTCGAGACGTCCTCGAGACCGACGCCCGTCTGCATCGGGTAGAGGTCGACACCCACCCTGCCGATGGCGAGCACCTCGAACGACGGTGTCGTGGGCACGGGCTCCTCCTGTGGAGTGGTGCGACGGGCACTGCGGCCGGGCGCTGCTGGGGTGATGCACTCAGGCTGCACCACCCCGCCGACCCGTGTCAACCTTTGTTAGGACATTTGATTCTCATGACGCGTACGTATACCTGACATAGACTGGCCTTTGTGATCCCGATCCCCGTCGTCATCGATCGAACCAGCCCCGTGCCGCTCTACCACCAGCTCGCGGAGCAGCTGACGGCATCGATCGAGGACGGGCGCCTCCAGCCAGGCGACCCCTTCGAGAACGAGCTCGCCCTGGCCGAGCGCCTCGACCTGTCGCGCCCCACCGTGCGGCGAGCGATCGCCGAGCTGGTCGGTCGCGGGCTGCTCGTCCGACGTCGTGGCGTCGGCACCACGGTCGCCAGCCAGGTCATCCACCGACGCGACGAGCTGACCAGCTTGTACGACGACATGGTCCGCCGGGGCCAGACGCCGCGCACCGAGGTGCTCTCGTTCACCTCGGGTGCGGTCGACGAGAAGGCCGCGGCGGCGCTCGGCCTGCCGCTGGACACTCCTTTGCTCAGCGTCGAGCGGCTGCGCTACGTCGGCGACACCCCGACAGCGCTGATGCACAACTGGCTGCCGCCACAGTTCGCCGACCTCACTGCCGAGGACCTCGCCGGCGAGAGCCTGTATGCCCTGTTGCGAACGCGTGGGGTGCGACCGGTCATCGCCCACCAGACCATTGGCGCCCGTCGGCCGGCCCCCCGCGAGCGCAAGCTGCTCGCCCTGGCGGCGGGCGACCCCCTGCTCACGATGACTCGCCGGGCCTACGCCGGGAACGGCTCTGCCGTGGAGTACGGCGACCACTGCTACCGCTACGACCAGTACGCCTTCGACGTCACCGTCCACGACCGCTGAGTCGCGGACGGCATCCGGATGCCGTCCGTCGCGACCACTGACACCCTCCTCTTCCCTTCGTCGGCAAAAGGCGTTAGAGTCCTAATGTCCTAACATTTGCCCATCGCTCAGACGAACCCGCACGACGCCGTGCCAGGGTCGAGGAGGATCCCCCGTGAAGATCGCGCAGGACCCCACACCGTTCCACCACGACCACGAGCTGCTCGACTTCCCCCGCGTCGTCGCCGAGCTGGGCTACGAGCACATCCAGCTCACCCCGCACCGCGACCTGGTCCCCTTCTTCCGCCACCCGAAGGCCGACGACGCCCTCGTGCGCTCCCTCAAGAAGGCCTGCGACGACGCCGGCGTGGGCATCGCGTCCCTGCTGCCCGTGCAGCGCTGGTCCGGCCCGGACGAGTGGGCCCGAGAGGCGGCGGTGCGCAACTGGAAGCGCCTCATCCAGATCGCCGTCGACCTCGAGGTGAAGGTCATCGGCACCGAGTTCTCGGGGCGCCCCGAGCGCCAGGAGGAGTCCGAGGCGGCGTTCTACCGCTCGATGGATGAGCTCCTGCCGATCATCGAGCGCGAGGGCCTCGACGTGCTCATCGACCCGCACCCCGACGACTTCGTCGAGGACGGCCTCGAGGCGGTGCGCGTCATCCGCGGCCTCAACAGCCCCAACGTCGGCATGGTCTACGTCGCGTGCCACACCTTCCACATGGGCCACCCGATGCGCGAGATCATGCGCGCCGGCAAGGACCTCATCCGGCTGGTGCACGTCGCCGACACCATGGACCACCACGCCTCCCACGGCCTGCGCTACATCTCCAACCCCCCGGGGAATGCCGCCCGCGTCCACCAGCACCTGCGCATCGGGGCCGGCGACGTCGACTGGGACGACTTCTTCGGCGGCCTCGCCGAGATCGGCTTCCTCGACAACCCGGATGCCGTCATGTGCAACTCCGTCTTCGCCGAGGACGAGAACGCCGCAGCGATGGCCCGATTCCAGCTGAGCACCATGCACGAGTACGTCGCGGCCCACTCCACCGCATAGATCCGTTCGCCAGACCCGCACCCGACACCGCACCCGAACCGCAAGGGGAATCCCGTGACCACCTCACCACTGCTCACCATGACGCAGACGACGCCCACCGCCCTCTGGAACGACTCCTCCACCCTGTCCGAGCTGAGGACCGCGATCAGCTGGGGGGCCGTCGGCGCGACGTGCAACCCCGTCATCGCGCTGGCGGCCATCCGCTCCGACCTGCCACGCTGGCAGGCCCGGATCGCCGAGATCGCCGCTGACCGCCCGACGGCGAACGAGTCCCAGATCGGCTGGCAGGTCGTGGAAGAGGTCTCCATCGAGGCGGCCACGCTCCTCGAGCCTGCGTTCGAGGAGCACAACGGCCGCAACGGCCGCCTGTCGATGCAGACCGACCCCCGCCTGAACCGGGATGCCGGTGCCCTCGCCGACCAGGCGGAGCACTTCTCCTCCCTCGCGCCCAACATCATCGTCAAGATCCCCGCGACCAGGGTGGGGATCGAGGCCATCGAGGAGGCCACCTACCGCGGGGTGAGCATGAACGTCACGGTGTCCTTCACCGTGCCCCAGGCCGTGGCCGCCGGTGAGGCCATCGAGCGTGGGCTCACCCGTCGCGAGGCGGAGGGCAAGGACGTCTCCACGATGGGGCCGGTCGTGACGATCATGGTCGGCCGCCTCGACGACTGGCTCAAGGAGGTCGTCGCCCGCGACGGTCTCGACGTCGACCCGGCGCACCTGGAGTGGGGCGGGGTCGCCGCCTTCAAGAAGGCCTACTCGGTGTTCAACGAACGCGGTCTGCGTGCCCGGCTGCTCGCCGCGGCCTACCGCAACCAGCTCCAGTGGACCGAGCTCGTCGGTGGCGACATCGTGCTCTCACCGCCGTTCGGCTGGGGCGAGCAGTTCGAGGCCAGCGGACACGACCCACAGCCACGGATCGACGAGCCCGTCGACGAGGCCATCCTCGCGTCGCTGAACACCATCCCGGACTTCGTGCGCGCCTACGACCCCGACGGCATGACGCCAGCCGAGTTCGACGACTTCGGGGCCACCCGCAAGACCCTGCGCCAGTTCCTCGAGGCCAATGCAGAGCTCGACCGCATCGTTCGCGACGTGCTCATCCCCGCTCCCTGACCTGCGGCTCATCCGCACCTCACCCACACTGGGCACCAGCCCGTCCTCAACGACGACGACGAAGGACACCTGACATGACCTCGACCGTGCGGCTCACGACCGCCCAGGCGATCGTGAAGTTCCTGGCCAACCAGTACTCCGAGCGAGACGGCATCGAGGAGCGACTCGTCACCGGCATGTTCGGCATCTTCGGTCACGGCAACGTGGCCGGCATGGGTCAGGCCCTGCTCCAGGCCCAGGTGGAGTCCGAGGAGGGCGCGGCAGGGAAGGACTCCCTCGGCGAGCTGCCCTACTACCTCGCGCGAAACGAGCAGGGTGCGGTGCACGCCGCGACCGCCTTCAGCCGGGCGCGCAACCGCCGACAGGTCATGGCGGTCACGACCAGCATCGGGCCCGGCGCGACGAACATGGTCACGGGCGCGGCCCTGGCCACGACCAACCGCATCCCCGTGCTGCTCTTCCCCTCCGACCAGTTCGCCAACCGGGTGCCCGACCCGGTGCTCCAGCAGCTCGAGGACCCGGGCACCCTCGATGTCACCGTCAACGACGTCTTCCGACCGATCTCGCGCTTCTTCGACCGGATCAACCGGCCCGAACAGCTCATCCCCTCGCTGATGAACGCGATGCGCGTGCTCACCGACCCGGCCGACACCGGTGCCGTGACGATCGCCCTCCCCCAGGACGTCCAGGCCGAGGCCTTCGACTGGCCCGTGGCCTTCTTCACGAAGCGGGTGTGGCACATCGGCCGCCCTCTGCCCGAGCCCGCCGCCCTGTCCCGCGCGCTCGAGGTCATCCGTGCCGCGAAGCGGCCACTCATCGTCGCCGGTGGTGGCGTCGTCTACTCCGAGGCCTGCGAGGAGCTGCGCGCGTTCGCGAGCGCGACCGGCATCCCGGTCTGTGACACGCACGCCGGCAAGGGCGCCATCAACTGGGATCACCCGAGTGCCGTCGGGGGGGTCGGATCCACGGGGTCGGCTGCTGCCAACGGGCTGGCCCGCGAGGCCGACGTCGTCATCGGCATCGGCACGCGCTACTCCGACTTCACGACGGCCAGCCACACGATCTTCGCGTCCGAGGACGTGCGGTTCGTCAACATCAACGTCCTGGGCTTCGATGCCGCCAAGCACGGTGCCACGATGCTCGTCGCCGACGCGCGAGAGGCACTGCGCGCCCTCACGAGAGAGCTCGAGGGCTGGTCGGTCGACACCGCCTACCGCCACGAGGTGATCGACGCCGATGCCGCGTGGCAGCAGGTCGTCGAGGAGTGCTACCACCGCGACCAGACGCCGCTACCGGCCCAGACCGAGGTCTTCGGGGCGCTCAACGAGCTCATGGGCCCCGAGGACGTCGTCATCAACGCAGCCGGATCGATGCCCGGCGACCTGCAGTGCCTGTGGCGGGCCTCGACCCCGGTGCAGTACCACGTGGAGTACGCCTTCTCCTGCATGGGCTACGAGATCCCGGCCTCGCTCGGCGTGAAGATGGCGCTCGGTGACGACCACGAGGTGGTGGCCATCGTGGGCGACGGCACCTACCAGATGCTCCCGATGGAGATCGCCACGATCGTCTCCGAGGGCATCAAGGTCATCATCGTCCTGCTCCAGAACCACGGGTACGCATCCATCGGCGCGCTCTCGGAGTCGCGCGGTTCCCAGCGCTTCGGGACGAAGTACCGGATGCGCTCCTCCGACAGCGGTCGACTCGACGGCGACATGGTGCCCTTCGACCTGGCGGCCAACGCCGCTTCGTGGGGTGCCGACGTGCTCAAGTGCGCTTCGATGGCGCAGTTCCGCGAGAACTACGCGATCGCCGCGGCATCCGACCACACGACGGTTCTCTACATCGAGACCGACCTCCTCGGCCCGAACCCGCCCGGCTCGGCCTGGTGGGACGTCCCGGTGTCGCAGGTGTCGACGCTGGCGTCGACCCAGCAGGCGTATGCCGAGCACCTCGAGTCCCAGCGCGGGCAACGCGCCTACCTATGAGGCACCGACCGCCGGCCCTGCGATCCAGCGGCGACCGTGACCGGACCGTTATGTTTATTGACGGAATGTTAGGACAAATGCTTGACATGACAGTAGCGGACACGCTGGAATGAGCACAGGGGCTGAACCAGCCCGCAGCACGCCTCACAACTGAACAGTCTGTCCCGGTCCCCACCGGCAGCCGCAGTCGCCACCAGGCACGCACCACCGATACCTCTCCCACGGGAGGTGCCGTGCGGCACCCCTGATCCCGCAGAGCCGCGGGACAGCACCTCGAAAGGACTCCGACCATCATGAATCAGAGCCGATTCCGGAAGGCAACGACCGCGATGGCGATCGCCGCCTCCGCCGCAGTCGTCCTCGCCGCGTGCAGCGGTGGCGGCGCCGAGAACACCACTGACGAGGGCACCGGGTCCGCGGGCGGCGGAGGCGACTCCGGCTACACCATCGCGATGGTCACCCACGAGACGCCCGGTGACACCTTCTGGGACAAGATCAAGGCGGGTGCCGAGCAGGCCGCCAAGGACACCGGCAGCACCCTGAAGTACTCCAACGACCCGGATCCGGCCAAGCAGGCCACCCTGATCCAGAACGCGATCGACTCCAAGGTCCAGGGCATCGCCACCACGCTCGCCACGCCGGACGCCCTCGCCGCCTCGGTCAAGGCAGCGGGCGCCGCCGGTATCCCGGCCGTCGCCTTCAACTCGGGCATCGACCAGTACAAGGAGACCGGGGCCCTGATGTACTTCGGCTCCGACGAGAACCTCGCTGGCGCCTCGGCCGGTGAGCGCATCGCCGCCGACGGTGGCAAGCACCCGCTCTGCGTCATCCAGGCCGCCGGCTCGGTGGCGCTCGAGGCCCGCTGTGCCGGTGTCAAGAGCAAGGTCCCCGGCACCGAGAACATCCAGGTCAACGGCGCCGACGACGCCTCGGTCGTCTCGGCCCTGCAGGCCAAGCTCGCGGCTGACAGTTCGATCGACTACATCGTCACCCTCGGTGCGCCGATCGCCCTCAACGCCCTGAAGTCGATGGAGCAGTCGGGCAGCACCGCCAAGCTCGTCACGTTCGACCTCAACGCCGAGGCCGCGCAGCAGATCAAGGACGGCAAGATCCAGTTCTCGATCGACCAGCAGCCCTACGTCCAGGGCTACCTCGCCGTGACCTCGCTCTACCTCAACATCAAGAACGGCAACGACATGGGCGGTGGCTTGCCCGTGCTCACCGGACCGTCGTTCGTCGACTCGACGAACATCGACGTCATCCTCCCGTTCACCCAGAACAACACCCGCTGATCCAGCCGACCACTCTGGCGCCGGGTGCCCGCCCGGCGGGCACCCGGCGCCAGACGACGTAGAGGAGACACGCATGAGTCAAGAACCCACGTCGGCACCCGCGGGTGCCCCACCGGCGGAACCACCTGCCGGCACGCCGGCCCCCGCGGCCGCCACCTCCACGGCCGCGCCGCACGGTGCCCACGCCGAAGCATCCAACCGCGTCCAGCTGGGATGGTCGAACCGGTTGCTCGCCCGTCCCGAGATCGGGGCCCTCGTCGCCGCCGCCATCCTCTTCGTCTTCTTCCTCGCGGTGGCCCCGGCCTTCCGCTCGGTCGACTCGTTCGCGACGGTGCTCTACCAGTCCTCGACCATCGGCATCGTCGCCGTCGCCGTCGGCCTGCTCATGATCGGTGGCGAGTTCGACCTGTCGGCCGGAGTCCTCGTCTACAGCGCCGGCCTGCTCAACGCGATGTTCTCGTACCAGCTCGGCATCAACCTGTGGGTCGGAGCGATCACCGCCCTGGTCTTCACGTTGATCATCGGATGGGCCAACGGCTACATGGTGATGAAGACCGGCATCCCGAGCTTCCTCATCACCCTGGGAACGTTCTTCATCCTCCAGGGTGCCAACCTCGGTGTCACCAAGCTCGTCACCGGGTCGGTCTCGACCCAGAACATCAACCAGATGGACGGCTACGCCTCACTCAAGGCGATCTTCGCGCACACCTTCACCGTCGGTGGCGTGAGCCTCAACATCACCGTCCTGTGGTGGTTGGCTTTCGTCGCCCTGGCGCACTGGATCCTCACCCGGACGCGAATCGGCAACTGGATCTACGCCGTCGGCGGCAACGTCGCCAGCGCCCGCGCCGTCGGTGTCCCCGTGCGCAAGGTCAAGATCGGACTGTTCATGGGCGTCGCGTTCCTCGCGTGGTTCATGGGCATGCACACGCTCTACAACTTCAACACCCTCCAGGCCAGCAACGGCATCGGCAACGAGTTCCTCTACATCGTCGCGGCCGTCGTCGGTGGCACGCTGCTCACCGGCGGCTACGGCAACGCGATCGGCGTGGCCATCGGTGCGTTCATCTTCGGCATGACGAGCCTGTGCATCGTCTACGCGGGCTGGGACAACAACTGGTTCAAGGCGTTCCTCGGAGTGATGCTCCTGCTCGCCGTCATCGTCAACCTCTACGTCAAGAACCTCTCGACCATGCGAAAGGTGGGCTGAGACCATGACCGACACGATCACCGAGCACGCCGACGAGACCCTGCGCGACGGGGAAGCCCTCGTCGAGATGGAGGAGGTCGGCAAGGCGTACGGCGCCATCCGGGCCCTTCGCGGCGTCAACCTCACCGTTCGAGCCGGCGAGGTCACGTGTGTCCTCGGCGACAACGGCGCGGGCAAGTCAACCCTCATCAAGATCATCTCCGGCCTGCACCCTCACAACGAGGGTGTCATGAAGGTCGACGGAAACGAGGTGGAGTTCAGCAACCCGCGCGAGGCCCTGGCGCACGGCATCGCGACGGTCTACCAGGACCTCGCCGTCGTGGCGCTCATGCCCGTGTGGCGCAACTTCTTCCTCGGGTCGGAGATGAAGTCGGGCAACTGGCCGCTCGCGCCGATGAAGATCAAGGAGATGAAGCGCATCGCCGACGAGGAGCTGCGCAAGATGGGCATCGTCGTGAAGGACATCGACCAGCCCATCGGCGAGCTCTCCGGCGGTCAGCGCCAGTGTGTGGCGATCGCCCGGGCCGTGTACTTCGGTGCACGGGTCCTCATCCTCGACGAGCCCACGGCGGCCCTCGGCGTCAAGCAGTCCGGCGTGGTGCTCAAGTACACCGCCGCGGCACGCGACGCCGGCCTGGGCGTCGTCTTCATCACGCACAACCCGCACCACGCGTACCTCGTGGGCGACCACTTCATCATCCTGAAGCTCGGTGCCACCGTGCTCGACAAGAAGCGAAGTGAAGTGGGCCTCGACGAGCTGACCCGGCAGATGGCTGGCGGCGACGAGCTGACCGAGCTCTCCCACGAGATCGGTCGCGGCTGACGGCTGGCCACTGAGCCGGTCCGGTCGAAGCGGCCCGGTCCCCACTCGGGGGCCGGGCCGCTTCGCTGTCCCCTTCAGTCGCCACCCCGTTCAGCGCTCCCACCGCCACCGACCGGATGCCAGGTGCGCCGTGGCGGCCCTCCCTCACGGTGGCCGGACAGCACGAGGCCCCGCACCCACTGTCGGTGCGGGGCCTCGGCGTCCGAGGTGGCCGGCTGGCAGAGCAGCTCAGCGGCGGGGCTTGACCACGAGCACCGGCACGTCGGCCTCGAGGATGAGCGTCTGCGACACCGAGCCCAGGAAGGCCTTGCCCACGGGCGAGCGGTGCCGGGCGCCGATGACGAGAACGGTCGCCGACACGGCATCCGCGGCGTCCAGGACAGCGGCGGCGACATCGTCGGTCGTGCCTGCGGCGAAATGGACCCGGTAGGGGACGGCGGCCACGCCGGCCTGCGCGGTGGCACGCTCCACGGCATCCGCGACGCCGGCCTCGACCGCCGCCTCGAGGTCCTCGTCGAGGGCGCTGCGCACGTGGATCACGACGAGGTCGGCGTCCCGGTGGTGGGCCTCGAGGATCGCCTCCACGAGGACGTGGTCACTGTCGGTCAGTCCCTGGTGGGCGACGGCGATGGTCATCGGATCTTCCTTTCGTCGTCGCCGCCCCCGGGCGGGGCGACGGCATGCAGGTCAGGCGTAGAACGCTGGGCGAGCAATCATCTCGACGGCGACCTCGCCGTCCTCGGTGAGGGCCTTGACGCCGGCGTCGCACACGCAGGCTGCGGCATAGCCGTCCCACGACGTCGAGCCCGTGTGCTCGCCCCTGGACACGGCCGAGATCCACTCCTGGACCTCGGTGACGAAGGCGCCCCAGAACCGCTCGTTGTGGTCGCGGGTGATCGAGTTCGAGGCCCGGAAGCCGGTGCGGACGTCGATGACGTTCTGGTCGGCCAGGCTCACGACACCCTTCTCGGCGACCGCCTCGCAGCGGATGTCATAGCCGAACTGGCAGTTGACGAAGATCTCGTCGTCCACCCGCACACCCGACTCACTCGTGAGGATGAGCACCAGCGGGTCCTGGAGGTGCGGGAAGCGCAGCGAGGTCTTCTTCGGCTTGTCGACCCTGGCCGAGACGAACTCCTCACCGAGCAGCCAACGCATCGTGTCGACCTCGTGGATGGCGGTGTCGTTGATCGCCATGTCCCAGGTGTAGATCTCGGGGACCGTTGGGTTGCGGTGGGCGCAGTGCACCAGGAGGGTCTCGCCGAGGTCGCCCGAGTCGAGCAGCGCTTTCATCTGGCGGTAGCTGGCGTCGAACCGGCGCATGAAACCGACCGTGACGAGCTGGCGGCCGGCTGCCTGCTCGGCCTCCATGATGCGCAGGGCGGCATCCGCCGTGGGGGTGAGCGGCTTCTCGCAGAACACCGGTTTGCCAGCGGCGATGCAGGCCAGCACGTCGACCTCGTGGGCCGGTCCGTAGCTGCAGATCATGACGGCGTCGACGTCGGGGCTGGCGATCAGCTCGGCGGACGTCGCATGGGCCGTGCCGCCGATGCGCTCGGCGACAGCCGTCGCGTTGTCGGGGTTGACGTCGCTGACGGCCACGACGCGGCCCCCGGCAATGACGGTGTGGATGCGGTCGATGTGCGCCTGGCCCATGCCGCCGGGGCCGATCATTCCGATACGGACAGTCATGTCGTCGTGCCTTTCAGGCGAGACCGAGACCGAGCGAGGCGAGGTACTCGCGG
>CAWESS010000015.1:0-39896 GCA_963811825.1 uncultured Actinomycetota bacterium
GTCGTCGTTCTCGCCACCGCACACGTTCGGACGGCGTGCAGCAATCCGCGTGGCCTCCGAAGGGCTGCGTTCCCTCAGAACACGAGCGTGAGGACAGCGCTGTGTCGGTCTGGGCGGTAGGCGCCGAAGGGCTCGCGACGCCAGCCACGCTCACCGCAGGTGGTCGACCAGCTCGGGCGCCAGCCCCACGTAGGTGGCCGGCGTCATCGCCGCAAGACGGGACTCGACCTCGGCCGGCAGCCCCAGCCCACGGACGAACTCGACGAGCTCGGCCTGCCCGATCCGCCGACCGCGGGTGAGCTCCTTGAGCCGCTCGTACGGCTCCTCCATGCCCGGAACCCCCTGTGCCCCCAGGGCTCTCATCGCCGACTGGATCGGCTCGCCGAGCACCTCCCAGTTCGCGTCGAGGTCGGCGGCCATGGCGGCGGGCACGGCATCCAGGCCCGCGAGCCCTCGTGCGGCGTTGTCGATGGCGAGCAGGCTGTGCCCGAAGGCCGACCCGATGTTGCGCTGCATCGAGGAGTCGGTGAGGTCGCGCTGCAGGCGGCTCTGCACCAACGTCGCGCCGAGCACGTCGAACAGGGCGTTGCTGACCTCGAGGTTGGCCTCGGCGTTCTCGAAGCGGATCGGGTTGACCTTGTGCGGCATCGTCGACGACCCGACGGTGCCCTGGCCGCGCACCTGGGCGAAGTAGCCCATCGAGATGTAGGTCCACACGTCGGTGCAGAGGTTGTGCAGCACGCGGTTGAACCGCGCGATGTCGGCGTAGAGCTCGCTCTGCCAGTCGTGGCTCTCGATCTGGGTCGTCAGCGGGTTCCACGTGAGGCCGAGGTGCTCGACGAACTCGCGGCTCACCGACTGCCAGTCGGCCCCGGGCACCGCAGCCACGTGCGCCCCGTAGGTGCCGGTCGCGCCGTTGAGCTTGCCGAGGAACTCGGCGTCCTCGATGCGCGCGAGCTGGCGCTGGAGCCGCCACGCGAGCACGGCGAGCTCCTTGCCCATCGTCGTCGGCGTCGCGGGCTGGCCGTGGGTGTGCGCGAGCAGCGGCACGTCGCGCAGGTCGGACGCCATCGTGGCCACGGCCTCGACGAGCGCGGTCGCCCGGGGCAGCCAGACCTCGTGCACCGCACCCTTGACCATCACGGCGTACGAGAGGTTGTTGACGTCCTCACTCGTGCACGCGAAGTGGATCAGCTCGGCCAGCCCACGGTCGCCCGCATCCGGCGCGATCTCGGTGAGCCGCTTCTTGACGAAGTACTCCACCGCCTTGACGTCGTGCTGCGTCACCCGCTCGGTGGCGGCCATCTCGTCGATCTCGGCCGCGCCGAAGGTGCGCACCACCTCGCGCAGCGCCTCGATCTCGGATGCCGTGAGCCTCCGCACGCCCGGCACCACCTCGCGCTCGGTGAGGTGGATGAGCCACTCGACCTCGACGTGGACCCGGGCCCGGTTGAGCGCAGGCTCGGACAGGTGGTCGACCAGCGGGGCGACGACCCCGCGGTAGCGCCCGTCGAGCGCGCCGAGGGCGATCGACGGCTGCGCGTCGGCGAGACGGGTCGAGGCGGCGAGGCTGCTCATGGCCTCAGTCTCCCAGAGCGGCGCGGACGTGCTCGACGATGCCCGGGATGGCCGCCGTGATCTCGGCGTACGTCTGGTCGTAGGCGGGGTCGGTGCCGTACCAGGGGTCGTCCATGCCCACCTCACCCGACGCCACGGCATCCGGGTCGAAGGAGCGGAAGAGGCGCACGGTGGCGCGGTCGGCGTCGTCGCGGGCCAGGCCCTCGAGGCGCTCCACGTGGATGTGGTCGACGGGCAGCACGAGGTCGTAGCGGTCGAACCACGAGCGCTCGAAGCGGCGGGCGACGTGCTCGCCCCAGCCGGAGTCGCGGTGACCGTTGCGGCGCATCACCGCGGCGGTGCGGGGGTGCATGCCGTTGCCCGACTCCTCCGCCGAGGTGCCCGCGGAGTCGACGACGACGCGGTCGGCCAACCCGGCATCCGCGAACGCCTCGCGCAGCAGGAACTCGCCCATGGGGGAGCGGCAGATGTTGCCCCAGCACACGACGCACACCCGGTACGGCTCGGACGCCTCGCGCTGGTCGGCCGAGTGCGCTCGCTCATCCCCCCATCCTCTCAACCGACCGTCACGAGGCCGGACCTCGTCGAGGTCGAACCAACCCGGGACCGCCGCGAGGAACTCGGCGCGCGGCATCCGCCCGGCCCCCTCGGGGATGCGTCCCCACAGCGGCGCCCCGGTCACCCGCGGCAGGTCGACGAGGTTGCTCTCCTCCGCGAGCCCCGGGTCGGCCGGCCACGAGCCGATGATGACGCCGAGCAGGGGCAGCGACCGGGCAGCCAGGGCCTCGGCCGTCAGCGCCGCGGTGTTGAGCGTGCCCAGGCCGGCGCTCGCCACGAGCACCACGCCGGCTCCGATGCCCTTGTAGCGCAGCCCCGTGGCGAGGTCGGCGAGCGTGCCGCCACGGCTGTCGAGCCGCACGAGCAGCCCGCCGGCCCCCTCGACGAAGACGACCTCCGACTCGGCAGCGATCTCGCCGATCCGTTTCGCGTGGGCGGCGACCGGCGGCAGCGTGATGCCCTCTCGCCGCGCGGCGGCCTCCGGCGAGAGCGGGTCGCGCAGCCGCACGAGCTCGTGCGTCGCGACGTCGTCACCGACGAGCCGGCGCACCTCGTCGACGTCCCCCGGCTCGCCCGGCAGCAGCCCGGTCTGGGCGGGCTTGACGACGGCGACGCTGCTCCCGCGCTCGCGGACCACGGCCGCCAGGGCCGCCGTCGCGATCGTCTTGCCGACCTCGGTCCCGGTGCCCGTGACGACGACGACGGACGTCAGCGAGCGCGGGTCAGCCACGGGTCAGCCGCGCGTCGGGACGAGCGAGGCGAGCACCGTGCAGGCCCGGTCGAGATCGGCCTCACCGAGGTCGGCGTGTGCCGTGAGCCGCAGCCGCGAGGACCCGTCGGGCGTCGACGGTGGCCGGAAACACCCGATCCGGATGCCGTGCGCGCGCGCCCGCTCGACGGCCTCCACCGCCTCGTGAGGCCCCGGCATCCGCACCGACATGACGGCGCCTGCCGGCGCCGGAACCCCACAGGCCTCGGCGAGGCGCGCGGCGGTGGCGTGGACGCGCTCGAGGAGCTCGGGGTGGTCGGCGAGCACGCCGATGGCTGCGAGGGCGGCACCGGCGGCTGCCGGAGCGAGGCCCGTGTCGTAGATGAAGGGCCGTGCCGTGTTGACGAGGTGCTCCCGGATGTCCGCCGACGCGAGCACCGCGCCGCCCTGGGCGCCGAAGGACTTCGAGAGGGTGGCGGTGACGACGACGTGCTCGGCGCCCGACTGCCCGGCCGCGGCGACGAGTCCGCCACCGAGGGGGCCGACGACCCCGAGGGCATGGGCCTCGTCGATGACGAGCAGCGCGCCGACCTCGGCGGTGAGGGCGATGAGGTCCTCGACGGGGGCGGCGTCGCCGAGCACCGAGTAGATGGACTCGGCGACCACGACGGCGCGCGGTGCGTCCCGGCGGGAGAGCAGGTCGGCGACGTGGTCGAGGTCGTTGTGGCGGGACACGGCGACCGCGGCCCGGGACAGTCGGCAGCCGTCGATGAGGCTGGCGTGGGTGTGCTCGTCGCTGACGATGAGGGTGCCCGCGTCCGCGAGCGTGGTCAGGGCCGCGAGGTTGGCCGCGTACCCGGTCGAGAGGACCAGGGCGGACGGGGCTCCGGTGAGGGCGGCGAGGGCTGCCTCGAGCTCTTCGTGGATGTCCAGCGTGCCGCTCACGAGGCGGGACGCGCCCGCGCCGCCGCCGTAGGTCTCGGCCGCGGCGACCGCCCCGGCGATGACGGCCGGGTGGGTGCGCAGCCCGAGGTAGTCGTTGCCCGCGAGGTCGAGCCCGTCGCCGAACTTCGTCGTCGTGAGGCGCCGGGTCAGGCCTGCGGCTTCCCGGGACGCGGCCGCGGCGCGGATCCACTCGAGAGGGCTGTTCACCTGCCCGATCCTTGCACGCCGATCTGGGTACGGCGCCTCGAACGGATGTGAGGGCGCTCGCCGAAGGCGGCAACGGCAACGGCATCCGGTCTCGGATGCCGTGCGCGCTCGCCGAGGTGGCTGGAGAACAGCCACTTGTTGCAGGTGCTTGACACAAGTTCTCGGCGAACGGCATGCTGGTCCTTGTATCAAGCATTCGACACAAAAAGGGGCCGTCATGGGTCTGTTCTCCCTCCTCCTCGCCATCCCGATCGCCGGTGTCGGGCTCATGGTGGCCCTGCTGCGCCGCGTCGTCGTGACGGTCGGGGTCAACGAGCACCCGGGGGCGGTGCAGATCGCCCGGCACACCCGGCGCTGGCGGGTGCTCGGGCTGGTGCTCGGAGGGGTTACGGCCGTCCTGCTCCTCGCGCTCGGGCAGCGGGTCGACGCGCTCGGCCGTGCCACGGCGCTGGCGCCGATGGCGCTGGGAGCAGGTGTCCTGCTCGGCACCATCGTCGGCGAGCTGACCGCGAGGCCCGCGCACGGCATCCGCCGCTCGGCTGCCGTGGAGACGCGGACCCTGGGAGCGATCCTGCCGCGCGCGAGGGCCGTGGTCCTCGGGGTGTCGACGGCCCTGCTCGTCGGGGCGCTCGCGATCGGCGCCGCCTGGGGGTCTGCCGACGACCTGGGACGCGCCGGGAGGGTGCTCAGCGAGCAGTGCAGGGTGGTCGACCCGGACCTCGGCGCCGTCGTGGTGGGAGGCAGTCGCGGACCGTGGCCGGGGTCGTTCTACGGCGTGCCGCTCGCCATCGGCCTGCTCGTGACGGCGGGGCTCGTCGCCTTCGCGCTGCGCGCGATCGTCAACCGGCCGCGCCCCGAGCTCGACAGCAGGGGCCTGGACACCATGTTGCGCCGCTGGTCGGTGGGCAACGTCCTGACCGCGGCCACGGTCACCGTCCTGGGCACCCTGGGCCCGGTCGCCCTGCTCATGGTGTCGGCGCTGAGCGGGATGCAGTGCGATGGCGGCGTGGTGCAGACCCTCGTCACCGTGACGGCTGCGGTCGTCGGGCCGCTCGCCATGGGCGCGGCGTTCGGACTGCTCGCCGGGCTGGTGCTTCCCCCGACGATCCGGGTCGACGACCTGCCCCGGCCGCTGCCGGGCGATGCCGCTGCCGGTGGGGGCGCCGGTCCGATGACCCTGTCCACCGTCACGGTCGACGTGCTCGACCCGACACCGCCGTATGAGCAGCTGCGCCGCCAGCTCGCCGACCTCATCGGGTCGGGGGTGCTGTCGCCGGGAGACCGGCTGCCGCCGGTGCGCCAACTTGCGGTCGACCTCGGGCTGGCCGCAGGCACGGTGGCCCGCACCTATCGCGAGCTCGAGCACGGCGGCTTCGTGCGTTCTCGCCGGGGCGGCGGGACTCGGGTGGCGCCCGCCCCTCCGGCGGCCGTGACGCCCGAGCGTGCCTTGGAGGAGGCGGCCCGGGCCTACCTCGACCGCGCCCGGGTGCTGGGGGTCTCGGCCGAGGCGGCGCTCGAGGCAGTTCGCCGGGCCGTTTGAGCCGGTCACCGACCGGGCTCGGTGGGTGGGTGTGGGTCGCTCAGCCGTGGACGTCCTCGACCGCCCCGACCAGCCCGGCCGTGAGCGTGGCCAGGTCGTCGTCACCCGTGACGTACGGCGGCATCGTGTAGACGAGGTCGCGGAACGGCCGCACCCACACGCCCCGCTCGAGGGCGGCCGCCGTCACCTCGGCCACGCGCACCGGCTCCCGCAGCTGCACGACACCGACCGCTCCCAGCACGCGCACCTCCGCGACGGAGGTCAGGGATGCCGCCCGCTCCAGCCCCGCTGCCAGCCCACCCTCGATGCGGGTCACCTCTGCCCGGGTGTCGCGCGACGCGAGCAGGTCGAGGTTCGCCGAGGCGATGGCGCAGGCCAGCGGGTTGCCCATGAACGTCGGGCCGTGCATGAGCCCCCCGGCCTCGCCGGCACTGACGCCCTCGGCGACCGCACGGGTGCACAGCACGGCAGCCAGCGAGAGGTAGCCGCCGGTCAGGGCCTTGCCGACGCACAGGATGTCCGGGGCAGATCCGACCAGTTGGTCACTTCTGCCCCGCCCGGAACCGGCCCAGAGCGGCCCGGTCCGGTGGAACCCGGTCGCGATCTCGTCGTGGATGACGAGCGCCCCGTGCTCCCGGGCCAGCTCGTGCAGCACCGCCAGCACGTGGGGGCTGTACACGTGCATGCCACCAGCGCCCTGCAGCACCGGCTCGACGATGACGGCGGCCACGGAGTCCGCGTGCACGGCATACAGGGCCCGGGTCTCGCGCTCCCACGCGACCAGCTCGGGGTCGTCCGGCATCCGGTCGAGGCCACCAGGGGGGCGCGGCGCGAAGACGTGCTCGGGCAGCACCCCGCGGAACAGCGAGTGCATCCCGCCGACGGGGTCGGTGACCGACATCGGGGAGAACGTGTCGCCGTGGTACCCGCCGCGGATCGTGAAGAACCGGGTGCGTCGGCGGCCTGCGGCGAGGTGCCACTGCAGGGCCATCTTCATCGCGACCTCGACCGACACCGAGCCGGAGTCAGCGAGGAACACGTGCTCCAGCCCGTCCGGGGCGAGGTCGACGAGCCGCCGCGCGAGCCCGATCGCCGGCTCGTGGGTCAGCCCGCCGAACATCACGTGCGACATCGCCCCGAGCTGGGCGTGCGCCGCGGCGTCGAGCTCGGGCACGGCGTACCCGTGGATGGCGCACCACCACGAGGACATGGCGTCGATGACCTCACGTGGCTCACCGTCCCGGTCGCGCAACCGCAGTCGGATGCCGTGCGCGGACTCCACGAGGTACGGATCCTGGGGCGTCAGCGCGGACGAGTACGGGTGCCACACGTGGGCACGGTCGAACGCCAGCAGCTCCCCACCTCGGCCTCCCCGAGTTGGGTGCTCAAGTGGTGGTCAGGGCAGCCGTCTGGGCACCCAACTCCAGCGTGGTGGGGTGGGGTGGAGCGTCATCCGCCATGCCGCCCATTGTGGCCGCCCGCCGCGTAGGCGGGCGGTGTCGCCACACGTCCCACTAAGCGGAGCAGCGCGGTCAGGCGGCGGAGCGGGAGCCCTGCCCGACGGCATCCACGAGGTTGTTCACGAGCGAGCGGAGCTGGGTGTCCAGCTCGTCGTCGGCGAGGCGGCCCTCGGCGAAGGCCTGGAAGGCAGAGCCGACGCCCACGGTGTCCTCGAGGGGGATCGCGCCGGCGACCTTGAGGACCTTGATGCCGTCCTCGCGGGCCCAGAGGGCGCCACGGGGCGAGCCGCTCGCGCCGATGACGGCGGCGGGCTTCCCGACGATGGCCGCGGAGCCGCGCGGGCGCGAGACCCAGTCGACGGCGTTCTTGAGGACTCCGGGCAGCGAACCGTTGTACTCGGGCGAGACCAGGAGCACGGCATCCGCGTCGGCGACGGCCTCACGCAGGTCGCGGGCGACCTCGGGGAGCGCGTCGTCGTGGTCGAGGTCCTCGCTGTAGTGCGGCAGGTCGGCCAGGCGGCTGAAGACCGTGCCGTCGACCTCGGCGGGGAGGTGGGCGATCGCGGCGTCGGCGAGCTGGGCGTTCGTGGAGCCGGCGCGCAGGCTGCCGACGAGGACGAGGACGTTCATGGGTGCTCCTTGGGTGGGTCATGGGAAGCGAGGGTTGATCGAGCGGATCGAGCAGGCGATCGACGCTGACCATTCCGTTGAACCATCAACTATTGCGTGGCATTCCCGGCGCGCGAAGGTCTCGACACGCAGCACGTCGGATCGCACGCAGCAATGACCGGACGGCAGTCGAACTCCTGCGTGCCGGACGAACTCCTACGCGGACCAGGTGGGCTGCTCGACGGTGCCGTGCTGCACACACGTCGCCGTCCACGCACCCGGCGTGACCTGCACCTTCATCCGCCGCCGGCAGTGCGCGCAGAACCGCGGCGGCTCGAGCTCGGCCCGCCGCACGCACCGCGCGTGGCTGCCCTCGGCGACCGACTCCCCGCACTGCCCGCACCACAGGCCGACCGCGCCGGTGCTGGAAACCGGCCCCACGGCATCCTCACCGAGCACGAACACCACCTGAGTCAGAACGTCTCGTTGAGCGCCTTGATCGGCATCTCGAGCTCGTCGAGCAGGGCGAGGTCCTCGCGCGGGTCGCGCCCGAGCGTCGTGAGGTAGTTGCCGACGATGACGGCGTTGATGCCGCCGAGCAGGCCCTCGCGGGTGCCGAGGTCACCCAGCGTCAGCTCGCGGCCGCCGGCGTAGCGCAGGATCGTGCGGGGCAGGGCGAGGCGGAAGGCGGCGATGGTGCGCAGTGCGTCACCGGACTCCATCGGCTCGAGGTCGCCGAACGGCGTGCCCGGCCGCGGGTTGAGGAAGTTCAGCGGCACCTCGTGCGGCTCGAGCTCGCTCAGCTGGGCGGCGAGCTCGGCCCGCTGCTCGAGGCTCTCGCCCATGCCGACGAGCCCGCCGCAGCACAGCTCCATGCCCGACTCCTTGACCATGAGGCAGGTGTCCCAGCGCTCCTCGAACGAGTGCGTCGTCACGACGTTGGGGAAGTACGAGCGCCCCGCCTCGAGGTTGTGGTTGTAGCGGTGCACGCCCATGTCGACGAGGTCGGCCACCTGCTCACGCGACAACATCCCGAGTGACGCGGCGACGTTGATGTCGACCGCCGCCCGGATCGCCGCGACCCCCTCGCGCATCTGCTGCATCAGCTTGTCGTCGGGCCCGCGCACCGCGGCGACGATGCAGAACTCGCTCGCACCGGTCGCGGCCGTCTGCTTGGCCGCGCGCACCAGCTCGGGGATGTTCAGCCACACCGAGCGCACCGGGCTCGTGAACTGCCCACTCTGGGAACAGAAGTGGCAGTCCTCGGGGCAGCCGCCGGTCTTCAGCGACACGATGCCCTCGACCTCGACCGACGGCCCCTGGTACTTCAGGCGCACCTCGTGGGCCAGCGCGAGCAGGTCCTGCAGCTGGTCGTCGCCCGTGCGCAGCACCGCCTCGACCTGCTCCTGGGTGAGCGGCACCCCGCGTTCGAGCACCTGCTCGCGTGCCACGTCGAGGATGTCGGTCCCGGTCACCTGTGCGGTCATGGCGACGATTGTTCCGTATGCCGTCCGCGCGCCTTCCGCCGCACCGTCACCGCGCGCTCGGCGCCGGGCCGAAGCAGGGCCGAAGCCAGGCCGAAGCAGGCCCGAAGGAGGCGTCACTGCATGAACTGGCCGAGCATGCCGCCGGGCGTCTGGCCGCCGCTCTGGTGCCCACCCTGCGGCACCGACTCGCTCGGCTGGACGAGCACGTACCCCTGTCCGCCGAACGCCATCTGCAACAGCTCGCCCGTGCCGCCGCGCATCATCGACCCGATGCCGCCGGTGTCGACCCGGATGTCCATCGACACCCCGGACGTCCACAGCACCACGGCCTGCGCGTCGGCGAACGTCGGCGACGACGCGACGTCGAGCGCGATCGGGTCACCCTTGGTCGTCACCGCGACGTACCCGGTGCCGCGCAGCGAGACGTTGTACAGGCCACCCGTCATCGTCGCCCCGCGGGCCTGGATGCGGTGGATGTCCCACGCGATCGAGTTCGAGAAGGCCAGCACGTTGGCACCGTTGACCGAGAGGCTGTCGTTCTCGAGGTACATCACCTGGATCTCGGAGGCCTCGTCCGCGACGAACAGCTCACCGCTGCCCGAGCACTGCATCATCTTCACGCCCTCGCCCGTCGCCGCGGCCTTGAGCATCTTGCCGAACCCGCCGGACCCCTTGTTCACGAAGCGCACGTCCCCCTGGTAGGCCACCATCGACCCCGTGCGTGCCCACACCTCGCCGTAGCGCATGTCGATGCGCAGCAGCTTCTTGTTCTGCAGGGCGAAGGGGTCCTGGGTCTCCTTCTCCTTGAACTCCTGGAACAAGGACCCGTGAATCGTCATCGTCGCTGCCACCCTTCGTGCTCGGCGTCCCAGCCCCTCGCTCGGGATCACCCCCACGCTATGCGCGAACGACGCCGCGGACATAGTGTTCAGGGCAGGATTCAGGTCCACGTCAGGGAGGTCCCTCATGAGCTTCTTCGAGCGCGCCAAGGCAGCGGCCAACGACCTCGCGGCCAAGGCGGACGCGGAGATGAAGAAGGCCGGCATCAACACGCCGGGCAGCCCCGTCGGTGGGGGTTCCCCCGGTGGTGCCGGCTCGGCCGGGGGAGGCGGCGGTGTCGGCGACCGCGCGCTGCGGGACCTCGGCGTCCTGGCCTACCTCGAGGCGACGGGCCGCCCGGTATCCGCGCAGGACCGTGACCGCGTCCTCGCGTACCTGCGCGACCTCGAGTCGTCCGGCCGTCTCGGCCCGCTGACCCTCACGCCGACCCCACCCCCGCCTCCTGCGGCCTACGGCGGCCCACCTCCGCCTCCCGGAGCAGCAGCGGCCGCTGCGCCACCCCCACCACCCCCGAGCTCGGATGCCGGGAGCCCGCCCCCGCCGCCACCCCCACCTCCGCCAGCCGGGCCCGGAGCCGACGCCACCGGGGTCGACCCCACCGCCGCCCCCGCCCAGCTGGGCCTAGCCGCCAGGACCCCAAGCGCAAACCCCACCGGCGGCGGAGTTGTTGGATGTTGGCGGACATATTTCTCCGCCGTGACTGAACTTCTCCGACGTCACTGGGATGGCGGAGAAGTTCCTACCCCAGGTGGGCGCGCAGCACCGCGGCCTGGGCCCGCAGGCCCTCAGCGACGGCCACCTGGCCCGAGGCCGCGAGCAGATCGGCCGCCTGCTCGTGCTCGGTGACCTCGGCCTCCACGAGCGCCCGGATCTCCGACTCGTCGAGCTCGCGCCGCGGCGCGTCGGCGGAACCGTGCCCGACCGGGCCCTCGCCGATCGCCCCGGCCGCAGGCATCGTGTCGATGGGCACGGCCTCGGCGTTGGCGATCCGGGCCAGGGCCGAGCGCAGCGCGGACACCGCCTCCTTGTCGCGCGCCTTCATCGCCGCCCGCAGGGCAGTGCTGAGGAGGTCGCGAAGCGATGTCGTCAGGTCCATGCCGCCACCAACAGCAGCACGGGCAGCGTGCCGGCACCCACGGCATACGTGTAGGCGACGACAGGCACCGCAGGGTGCGGCGGCCCGTCGGCCAGCAGGCGCAGGCGCACCGGCGCCGTGGTCCCGGCGCCGAGCGCAGCGTCGGGTGTCCGGCTCCCGGCGAGCGCGACCAGGGCCCGGGCGGTCGCCACCTCGCCGCTGCGGCGCACGGCGGCCCGGTCGGCGAGCGCCTCGACCAGCAGGCGCACCTCGGCCAGGGCGGCCTCCGACCGCAGCGGCCCGGGGACCGCCCGGTGGACGACCGCGAAGAACTCCAGCAGCAGGTCGTGCCGGCCCGCGAGGTGGGCGTCCTCGTGGGCGATGACCGCCTCGAGCTGGTCGTCGGGCAGCTCGTCGAGCACCCCCTGCGACAGCACGACGCGCGACTGCCGCCCGGGGATGCAGTAGGCGGTGGGCGTCGGGTGGGCGAGCACCCGCACCCGTGCGTGGGTGCCGTCCTGGGCCGCGATGATGTCGACGAGCTGGCGGTGGTCGCGGCGCACTCGACGCAGCTTGCTCCCGACGTCGTGCCCGGCATACAGCAGTCGGCCGAGCACCGCGGTGCTCGCGAGCACGGCCGGGACGACGAGGTCGAGCTGGTCGGTCGGGCTGGCCCCGTCGAGCACCAGGGGCAGGGCTGCCAGCGGCACCGCGACGGCCGCGATGATGCCGCCGAGGGTCACCGCCTGCCACGCGACGAGCGAGGCCCTCGGCGCACGCCGGAACAGCTTCTGGCGGGCCATGAGGGCTGGGGCCACCCACGCGAGGAGCACGGCCAGCCCCGCGAGGACGAGCGGGATCACGGGCTCCATGGTGACAGGCGGGCGAAGATGCCGCAGCCACCCCCGCGACGGGGTCGGGTGCCGCGGGGTCGGGAGGTGTCAGACGCTGCGCAGGCCGCGGCGCCGCGACGCAGGCGGCCCCTCACCCTCGGCCCGACCCTCGATCTCGGCGAGGGCGGCCTTCAGGTCGGCGATCTCGTCGGTGGTCGCCCCGTCGAGGAAGTGCAGCAGCGCGGTGCGCCGGTCGGTGAGGTCCATGTCGTCCATGGTGCGCCGCATCGTCTGGGCCGTCATGGCCTCACGGGTGTCGGCCGGCAGGTAGCGCCAGGCCCGGCCGTCGCGCTCGCGGGTGACGAGGTCCTTCTTGGACAGGCGGTCGAGCACGGTCATCACGGTGGTGTACGCGATCTCGCGCTCACCCTCGAAGCGGTCGAGCACCTCACGCACGGTGGCACCCTCGAAATCCTTGCCCCCGCGGGTGGCGGCCTCCCACAGGTGCTCCATGACGACCCGCTCGAGGTCGCCGAGGCGGGGTGCGGAGGTCGAGTGCGGCATGACTACTCCTTCGGGGTAGGGGCAGCCTTCAAGGCTACGCCGAGGTCGAGCAGAACGTGAAAACGGTCGGTGGCCTCCGTGCGGTGGCTCACGAGCACCACCGCGCGGTCGTCGGTGGCCTCGAGCACGTCGTCGAGCACGGCCGTCGCGGTGGCGTGGTCGAGGTGTGCGGTGGGCTCGTCGAGGAGCACGAGCGGTCGGTCGGCGAGCAGCGCGCGGGCGACGCCGAGCCGCGTTCGCTCCCCGCCGGACACCCCGCGCCCTCCGTTGCCGAGCCGGGTCTCGAGCCCGTCGGGCAGGGCGTGGAGCCACGGTCCCAGCCCCGCACGATCAAGGGCGGTCCGGATGCCGTCCTCGCTCGCGTCGGGTGCCGCCAGGCGCAGGTTCGCCGCGACCGTCGCCGCGAAGACGTGGGGCTCGTCGTCGACGACGGCGACGTGGCGCCGGACCGCTTCCAGGCTGAGGTCGCGCACGTCCGTCCCGTCGACGGTGTGCCGACCACGGCTGGCGTCGAGGTGGCGGGCCAGCACCGCGAGCAGGGTGCTCTTGCCCGAGCCGTTGGGCCCGACGACGGCGACCCGCTGGCCGGGTTCGAGGGTGAGGTCGGTCGGCGCGAGCTGCTCACCCGTGCCCGTCCAGGACGCCGCGACACCGTCGAGGGCGACCTGCCGCCCGGTGGTCTCGACCCCCTCAGCGGGCGAGTCGGGGTCAACGACCGCGGGCTCCTGGTCGAGCAGGGCGTCGAGCCGGGATGCACTGCCCTGGGCGCGGGCCAGTGCCCGCATGGTGTCGACGAGCGGGGCCAGGGCGTCACCGACGGCCACCGGCACGACGACGAGCAGCGCCGCGACGGGTGCCCCCGTGACGGCGGGGTCGGCGAGGAAGGCGGCGGCGGTCGTCGCCGCGGCCGTCGCGAGCATCAGGGTCGCGGCGACGAGGGCGCGCCCACGGCTCTGGCGCTGCACGGCATCCCGCAGCGTCTCGTGGGCGTCGCGCAACCACCCGGATGCCGTGGCCTCCGCCCCGATCGCCTGCAGCTCTCCGGCCTGGCGGGCCACGAGGTCGCTGACCCGCAGCACCTCGGCCCTGGCCTCGAGCAGCTCGTCGCGAGAGCGCGACTCCAGCAGCCACGCGAGCGCAGCAGGTGACGGCGACCGCGAGCAGCAGCGCGGCGAGCACGAGCCCCACGGCCGGGGAGAACCACGCCACGAGCAGGGTGGCCGCGAGCCCGGCGATGATGCTCGAGAGCACCGGCACGGTGACCCGCACCTGCGCCTCGACGACATCGGTGAGGTCGTCGACGACACCTGCGAGCACGCTCGATCGCGACCGGCGCCCGAGCCGGGCCGGCGTGAGCGGCACGAGGGCGGCATACACCTCGGTGCGGCGCCGGGCGAGGTCGTCGAGGGCGCCGTCGTGCGACACGAGCCGCTCCTGGTAGCGGAAGAACGGCCGGGCGATGCCGAACGCCCGCACCCCGACGATCGCCGTGAGCAGGGTGAGGATGACCGGCTGTTCGCTGGCCCGCACGATGAGCCATCCGGACGTCGCCGTCAGGGCGATGCCGGATGCCGTCGCGGCGCCACCGAGCAGCCCGCCGAGGATCGTCGCCCGAGATGGTCGAAGGGTCATGCCAGCACCTCCGCGCCCTCACGGGTCAGCGCGACGTGTCGGTCGGCGCGGGCGACGAGCTCGGGCCGGTGGGTCACCGCGATGACGGTGCGGCGCTCGCCGAGGTCGACGAGCAGGTCGTGGACCAGGGCCGCGGAGGCCGCGTCGAGGTGCGCCGTGGGCTCGTCGACGAGCAGCACGGGGGCGGTCGACAGGGTGGCCCGGGCCAGCGCCACGCGGGCGCGCTGCCCGGCGGAGAGCCCGAACCCGTCGTCACCGAGCGGTGTCGACAGGGCCAGGGGCAGCGAGGCCACGAACCCCTCGAGGCCGACGAGGCGCAGGGCGTCCCAGAGGGCCTGGTCGTCGGCGTCGTTGCCGAGGGTGAGGGCTTCGCGCAGCGTGCCGGCCGGCAGGAACGGCCGCTGGGTCACGAGGTGGGCGCGGCCGGCGCGCACGGTACCGGCAGTGGGCGTGCGCAGCCCGGCCGCGAGTTCGAGGAGGGTGGACTTGCCGACGCCCGACGGCCCGGTGATCGCCGTCAGGCCGGGGCCCGCGTCGAGCGAGACGCCCGCCAGCACGGCATCCTCGGCGCCGGGGTAGGTGTAGTGGATGCCGTGCAGCACCACCCCCAGCTCTTCTCGCCGTCCGCCGGAAGTGGGTGCTCCAGCGACCGCTTGCGCACTCGAGGCGAGCCGGTGTCGGCAGGCCAGTCTCGGCGAGGATGCCGTCGATCGCCTCGGCGCCGTCGGCCGCCGCGTGGAACTCGGCGCCGACCTTGCGGATCGGCCAGTAGGCCTCCGGGGCCAGCAGGATGGCGAGCAGCCCGGCCTCCAGCGGCATCGACCCGTGGGTGAGCCGGATGCCGACGCTGACCGCGACGATGGCGACCGAGATCGAGGCGAGCAGCTCGAGCGCCGCCGAGCGACATGAACGCCAGCTTGAGCGTGGCCATCGTGGCCCGCCGGTGCTGCTGGCTGACCTCGCCGATGACCTCGACCTGGCGCTGCGCCCTCCCGTAGCCGACGAGGGTCGGCAGGCCGCGCATGACGTCGAGGAAGTGCCCGGACAGTGCCGACAGCGCCGCCCAGCGCTTCTCGGTGTCGGCCTGGGTGGTCTTGCCGATCAGGGCCGCGAAGAACGGCAGCAGCGGCAGGGTCAGCACGACGATGAGCGCGCTGATCCAGTCGACCCACACCAGCGTCACGAGCGCCAGCACCGGCACGACGACCCCGGCGACGAGCGCTGGGAGGAAGCGCGCGGCATACGGCTCGACACTGGCCGCGCCCTGGGCCGCGAGCGTGACGGCGCGGTCGGGGTCGGGGCGGCGCTCGGCCGGTGAGGCGAGCCAGTGGGCGAGCAGTCCCTCGCGCAGCTGGGCGCTCACCTCGACCCCGGCCCAGGCCGCGACCCGCTCGGAGACCCAGGCCAGCCCGGCCCGGAGCACGAACAGGCCCGCCAGCCACAGCGCGGGCTCGCGCAACGGCATCCCCTCGACGAGGGCGACGACGAGCGCGGTGAGCGCCACCGCCAACCCGATGGTCGCGAGACCCTGGAGGACACCGACGACGGCCAGGACGGCCACCGGGCGGCGAGCCGCCGGTGCCGCCTGGAGCAGTCGTGGGTCGAAGGGCCTCATGGGGATGCCGTGAGCCTCACGTCACCGAGACGGGCGCAGGCATGTGCTGCGTGCCGAGGCGCTTGCGGAACGTCCAGTAGGTCCACGCCGTGTAGAGCAGCACGATCGGGGTGAACACCAGGGCCGCGACGGTCATGATCTTCAGCGTCAGCTCGCTGCTGGCGGCGTTCTCGAGGGTGAGCGAGCTGCCACCGGGGAGCGTGGTCGGCATGACGTTCGGGTAGAGCGTCAGGAAGTAGGTCGCGACGGCGCTCGCGAAGGTGACGGCGGTGCCGAAGAAGGCCCAGCCCTCGCGCTCCCTGACGTTGGCGTAGATCGCCGCGAGCAGGGACACCGCGGCGATGGCGGTGGTGATCCACGACCAGGTCGTTCCCCGGGTGAGGCCGAGCCAGAGCAGCAGCACGACCGCGAGGACCGCGGAGACCAGGCCGAGCGTGGTGCCCAGCGCGCGGGCGTCACGGCGGATGTCACCGGTGGTCTTCAGCGCGAGGAAGAACGCGCCGTGCGTGAGGCTGAGGCCGAGGATGACCAGGCCGCCGAGCAGGCTCATGGGGTTGAGCAGGGTGAACAGGTTGCCGGTGAACTCCAGGTCGTCGTCGATCGGCAGGCCGCGCACGACGTTGGTCAGGGCGACGCCGACGAGGAGCGGAGCGACGATCGAGCCGCCGATGATCGCCAGGTCCCAGCGCTTGCGCCACGTCTCGTCGTTGCGCTTGCCGCGGTACTCGAAGCCCATGTTCCGCACGATGAGGGCCACGAGCAGGATGAGCAGCGGGAGGTAGAACGCGGAGAACATCGTCGCGTACCACTCGGGGAAGGCGGCGAAGGTCGCGCCGCCGGCGGTGAGCAGCCAGACCTCGTTGCCGTCCCAGTGGGGCCCGATGGTGTTGAGCATGACGCGACGGCGCTTCTCGGTGTCCTGCGGGCTGTTGCCCTTGCCGAGCACGGGCAGCAGCGCGCCGACCCCGAAGTCGAAGCCCTCGAGCACGAGGTAGCCGGCCCAGAGGAGTCCGATGAGTCCGAACCAGATGAGTGCGTAGTCCATGGTGAGTCCTCGTCGAGTCAGTAGGCGAACTGGAGCGGGGCGTCCTCGTCCTTGTCCGCGTGGTCGGCCGGGTCCTCGAAGGGATCGGCGCCGCGGCGGACGTAGGTGAGGAAGAGCTTGATCTCGATGACGGCGAGCACCGCGTAGACGAGGGTGTAGGCGATCATCGAGATCCACACCTCGGTGACGCTCACCGACGGCGAGACGCCGGTGCCCGTCGTCATGAGGCCGTAGACGATCCACGGCTGCCGGCCGGTCTCGGTGAAGATCCAGCCCCAGCTGTTGGCGAAGACCGGCATCAGCGGGGTGAGGATGGCCACCCAGGTCCACAGCGCCGACTGGGGCACGAGGTTCTTGCGGGTGGCCCACAACGTCGCTGCGGCGGCTGCCATGGTGGCAAAGCCCAGACCCATCATGAACCGGAAGGACCAGTACGCCAGCGGGATGTTCGGGGTGTAGTCCTCCACGAGCACGAGGGCGGCCACGTCGGGGCCGTACTGCGCGGCGACCTTCTCGGCCATCGCGCGCTCGCTGACCCGCAGCTCGTTGATGCCCTCGACCTCGCCGTCCCAGGTGCCGGTGGCCAGGAAGGAGAGCAGCCCCGGGATCTCGATGATGCGGGTGGCCTCGCTGCCGTCGAGCGAGCCGATCGACAACACGGAGAACGGTGCGCTCGTGGTGGTCTCGTACAACCCCTCGGCCGCGGCCATCTTCATGGGCTGCACCTCGGTCATGATCTTGCCCTGGATGTCGCCGGTGACGATGACACCGAGCGAGGCGACGAGCGCGAAGATCGCGCCGAAGCGGGTGGCCTTGCGGTACATCGACTCGTCGGCGGTGGTCGCGTGCTTGCGCATCAGCCACAGGCCGACGCCCATGACGACGGCGCCACCGACCATGTAGGCCGAGAAGATGACGTGCGGGAAGGTCACGAGCTGGACCTTGTTCGTGAGCACGGCCATGAAGTCGGCCATCTCGGCGCGGCCGGTCTCCGGGTTGAACCGGAAGCCGACCGGGTTCTGCATGAACGAGTTCGCCGCGAGGATGAAGTAGGCGGACAACACCGTGCCGATGTGGACCAGCCACATGCAGGCCGCGTGCAGCTTCTCGGGGATGCGCCCCCAGCCGAAGACCCAGATGCCGATGAACGTCGACTCGAGGAAGAACGCGAGCAGCGCCTCGAACGCCAGCGGAGCGCCGAAGATGTCACCGACGAAGCGCGAGTAGTCCGACCAGTTCATGCCGAACTGGAACTCCTGCACGATGCCGGTGACCAGCCCGAGCGCGAAGTTGATGATGAAGAGCTTGCCGTAGAACTTCGTCAGCCGGAGGTACTCGGGGTTGCGCGTGCGCAGCCACTGGGTGTGGAAGATCGCCACGACGAGCGACATCCCGATCGTGATCGGCACGAACAAGAAGTGGTACACGGTCGTGATGGCGAACTGCCACCTGGCGACGTCGACGGCATCCATGCGTTCTCCTGCGGGTCAAACGACGAGACGTAGTAGGTCAGAAACTACCGGGCGTAGGAGGCGCGCGCGAGCCGTGTTCAGGGTTCGCGCCTGTGAGGCCGACCACGCAGGCAACCCTCACGGCCCGGCCGGATGCCGTGGCGCGCGTTCCGCCGCCCCTGCACCGCCGTCCTCCCCCTCCCCCCCCCTACCTCCCCTCAGGCGTCCGGGTAGCCGTGCGGGTTGGCGCTCTGCCAGCGCCAGGTGTCGACGCACATGTCGTCGACGGTGCGGGTCGCGCGCCAGCCGAGCTCGGCCTCGGCGCGGGTGGCGTCGGCGTACGACGCGGCCACGTCACCGGGCCGCCGGTCGACGATCTCGTAGGGCAGGTCGTGGCCGCAGGCCCGGGAGAACGCGGCCACCAGCTCGAGCACCGACGTGCCGTGGCCGGTGCCGAGGTTCCACGTCGAGACCGCAGCGTCCACGGCATCCAGGCGGTTGAGGGCGGCGATGTGGCCGGCGGCGAGGTCCTCGACGTGGATGTAGTCGCGCACCCCCGTGCCGTCGGGCGTGGGGTAGTCGCCGCCGAACACCGACAGCTTGTCGCGGCGCCCGACCGCCACCTGGGCGAGGTAGGGCATGAGGTTGTTCGGGATGTCGGACGGGTCCTCGCCGATCGTCCCCGAGGCGTGCGCGCCGACGGGGTTGAAGTAGCGCAGCAGGGCGATCCGCCAGCTCGGGTCGGAGAAGGCGACGTCGCGCAGGATCTGCTCCTGCATGACCTTGGTCCAGCCGTAGGGGTTGGTCGCCGACGTGGGCAGGTCCTCACCCATCGGTACCGCGGCATCCGCGCCGTAGACGGTGGCCGACGACGAGAACACGAGCTTGGTCACGCCGTGCCGGCGCATCGCGCGCACCAGGGAGAACGTGCTGCCGAGGTTGTTCTCGTAGTACTCCAGCGGCTTGGTCACGCTCTCGCCGACGGCCTTGAACCCCGCGAAGTGGATGACCGCGTCGATCTCGTCGTTGGCGAAGAGGTGTTCGGTCTTGTCGTGGTCGGTGAGGTCGAACGAGTGCAGCTCGAGCGGCTTCCCGGTGAGGGCCTCGAGGCGGCCCACGACCGCGGGCTTGGCGTTGGCGAAGGAGTCGACGACGACGACGTCGTGGCCGGCAGCCACGAGCTGGACGACCGTGTGGGACCCGATGTACCCGGCACCACCGGAGACGAGGACGCGCATGGCGTCGAACCTACCGCTCGGGCAGGATGCACGCGTGAACGAGACCGCGGATGCCGTGCCACGCCCCCGTGTCGATGTGCCGGCCCGTCCGCCGTGGCGGTCGCTGCGGGTCGGGGTCGGTGTGCTCTGGGTGCTCACGTCGGTCACGGTGCTCGTGCTGCGCCTGGACACCCTCCTCGCGGGCCACCCCGCGTACCCGGTGATGCTGCTCGTCGTGCTCGTGGCCGGTGTGGCGCTCGTCGTGGCCGGCTGGCGCGGGGCGACCCGGCCACGCCGGCCCGGGTGGCTACCGGTCGTCGGCCGCGGACTCGGCGTCCTCGCCGCCCTGCTGCTCGTGGCGGTGCTGGTCTACCTCGTGCCGCTGCCCGCGACCCCGGATGCCGTGGCGTCCGCCTCCGGGTCGCCCTCCGTGCGTGTCACGGACTCGACCACCCGGATCACCCTCACCCCCGTCGGACAGCCCGTGCGGGCCGGGCTCGTGTTCCAGCCGGGGGCGAAGGTCGACCCGCGGGCGTACGTGCCGTTGCTCAGCAGCGTCTCCGAACAGGGGTTCCTCGTCGTCGTCGTGAAGCAGCCGTTCAACGTCGGGTTCCTCGCGACCGGCGCCCCGGAGGTCATCATCGACGCGCACCCGGAGGTCACCTCCTGGGCGGTCGGGGGCCACAGCCTGGGTGGGGTCGCCGCCGGGTCCTTCGCGGGGCGGCTGCCGACCCCCGTCGTCGGGCTGCTGTTCTGGGCGTCGTACCCGCTGGATTCGCTCGCCGATCGGGACCTCGTCGTGGCCTCGGTGTCGGGCACGCTGGACGGCCTCAGCACGCCGGAGGACATCGAGGCCAGTCGCCCGCTCCTGCCGCCGTCGACGACCTTCGTCGCGATCGAGGGCGCCGTGCACGCGTTCTTCGGCGACTACGGCGAGCAGTCGGGAGACGGCATGCCGACGGTCTCGCGAGCTGAGGCCCAGGAGCAGATCGTGGAGGCATCCGTCGCGCTCATGGCTGCCGTGGACGCCGCCGAGGGCTGACCGTCGGGGTCAGTCGTCCTCCGGGAGGATGACGTTGAGCAACCACGACACGAGGGTGATGATGACGGCGCCGAACACGGCATCCCAGAAGAACTCGTCGATGGTGAAGGAGAGGTCCAGCCAGTCGCTGACCCACTCGGTGACCTGGAGCATGAACGCGTTGACGAGGAAGATGAACAGGCCGAGCGTCAGCACGATGAACGGCAGCGAGAGCAGCATCGCGATCGGCTTGATGACGGCGTTGAGCAGCCCGAAGATCAGCGCGACGAGGAAGATCGTCAGGACCTTGGTCGAGAAGGTGGACTCGTTCTCGGCCAGGTCGATCCCCGGGATGACGAGGGCGGCCACCCACAGGGCGACACCGTTGACGGCTACGCGGATCAGGAAGTTCTTCACGGTCGCAGTCTGACAGGTGGGATGCCGGGTGACCCGCTTTCGGCGCGCGGTCGAGGTGATGTCGCTCGTGGATCCGTGCACCCGGGGTTCGACTCAACTGGGGTTCGTGGGCCCGGCATACAGTGAGCGGCATGAGTGAGGATGCCGTGACGCTTCGGTCCGCGCTGGGCAGGCTGCCCGCCTACACGCCGGGGAAGCCGGCCGCGGCGCCGCCCGGTGTCACGGCCTACAAGATCAGCAGCAACGAGAACCCCTACCCGCCGCTGCCGTCGGTGCTCGACGCCGTGCGCTCGGCCGCGGGCGAGATGAACCGCTACCCCGACATGGGCGTCGGGGTCGCTGACGCAGGCGCTCGCCGATCGGCTCGAGGTCCCGAGCGAGCGGCTGGCGTTCGGGCCCGGGTCGGTCGGGGTGCTCGGGCAGCTGATCGCGGCGACGTGTGACGCCGGCGACGAGGTCGTCTTCGCATGGCGGTCGTTCGAGGCGTACCCGATCCTCGTGACGCTGGCCGGCGCCGTGCCGGTGATGGTGCCGCTGGGGGCCGGCGACCGGCACGACCTCGAGGCGATGGCCGACGCGGTCACCGAGCGGACCCGGGTGGTGCTCGTCTGCTCGCCGAACAACCCGACGGGCACGACCGTCACCGACGGCGAGCTCGAGCTCTTCCTCGAACGGGTGCCCCGCCACGTGCTCGTCGTCCTCGACGAGGCCTACCTGGAGTTCGTGACGGCCCCCGACTCACCCGACGCCCTCGCCGTGCACCGGTCGCGGCCCAATGTCGTCGTGCTGCGCACGTTCTCCAAGGCCTACGGGCTCGCCGGCCTGCGGGTGGGGTATGCCGTGGCGCACGAGCCCGTCGCCGAAGCACTGCGCAAGACCGCGATCCCGTTCGGCGTGAACGCGTTGGCGCAGGTCGCCGCGGTGGCGTCGCTCACGGCATCCGACGAGCTCGAGGTGCGCGTCAAGGAGCTCGTGGCCGAGCGCGAGCGGGTGCTCGAGGCGCTGGCCGAGCAGGGCTGGGAGCTCAGCGACTCGCAGGCGAACTTCGTGTGGTTCGGGCTGGGTGAGGAGACGGCGGCGTTCGCGGCGGCCTGTCAGGATGCCGGGCTGACCGTCCGCCCGTACGGCGCCGACGGCGCGCGGGCGACCATCGCCGAGCGGGAGGCGAACGACCGGCTCATCGAGGTGGCCGGAGCCTTCCTCGCCGCCCGCCACCCCTGACTGCTCGCCGTCAGGCCCGGTCGAGGACCTCGACGGACAGGACCGTCGGCAGGTGGCGGGCGATCTCGTCCCACGTCTCGCCCTCGTCGCTGCTGGCGAAGATCGACCCGGTGTTCGTCCCGAAGTAGACCCCGGCCGGTGAGCGCCGGTCACCGCTCATGCTCTGGCGCAGCACGGTGAAGAAGCACGACTCCTGCGGCAGCCCGGCCCGCAGTGCCTGCCACGACGCCCCACCGTCGCGTGACCGCCAGACCGCCGCCGCGGCATCCGGCGGGTAGCGGCCGTCGCTGTCGCCGTTGAGCGGCACGGTCCAGATCGTCTGGGCGTCACGGGGGTGTGTGTGCAACGGGAAGCCGAAGGTCGACGGCAGCCCGGCCGTGATGTCGTGCCACGTGAGCCCGCCGTCGTCGGAGCGCCAGACCCCGACGTGGTTCTGCTGGTAGAGCACTGCGTCGGCCCCGTCGTTCCCACGAGCCGCGACCTCGACGTGGTGCACGCACAGGCCGGTGTGCCCGTCGGATGCCGCGCCCGGGTGGGTGTGGCCCTCACCATCGGCCGGGTCCGCGAGGTCGTTGCGCCGTTCCCACGTCACCCCTCCGTCGTGCGTCGCGAACACGCCGGCCGCCGAGATGCCGACCCACATCCGCTCGGGGTCGTCCGGGTCGGGAATGATCGTGTGCAGCGTCAGCCCGGCGGCACCCGGCCCCCACTCGCTCGCTGACGGGTGGTCGGTCAGGCCCTTGACCTGCGAGAAGGTGGCCCCGTCGTCGTCGCTCTCGAGCAGGGCCGCCGGCTTGGTGCCCGCGTGGACCCGGTCCCCGGATCGAGCGAGCGACCACACCTGGGCGAACTGGTCCCCGAACGGCGCCGGCTCCCCGGTCCAGCCGATCGACTCGGCGAACTCCGGGTCGTCCGCCGCCCACGCGTCCATCTGACCGGTCGTCAGCTTCGTCAGCTCCCAGGTCGCGCCACCGTCGGTCGAGCGCCAGACCCCCGCCCCGGTCCAGTCGTTGCCGCCGCCGGCCCACATCGTGCCCGTCTCCGGGTCGGCAACGACGTGGTTGATGGTCCACCCGCCACAGAACGGCCCCCGCACCGTCCACCCCGTTCGGTCCGCGCCCCCGTCGATGACGAAGGCCCCCTTGGTCGTGCCCACCAGCAGGTGGATTCCCGCATCCGACATTCCCGCGCTCCTCCTCGAGCGGCCCCGCAGCCTCCGCGCGGCCGGTTCCGTCCAGTCTCGCCACCGACGGCGAGTCCGGCAAGGCCGACGCGGGATGCCGTGCACTCGACCACGCGCCCACAGAGTTGACCCGGCGGCAGATCTGGGGTTGCGTGGACGAGATGACCGTCATCGGATTCCACTGCTCCCACGAACAGGTCGCCCCCGGCACCCTCCTTCGCGACGTCCAGCACGCCGAGCAGGCGGGCTTCACCGCGGCGATGTCCTCCGACCACCTGTCCCCGTGGTCCGAGCGCCAGGGTGAGTCGGGTTTCGCGTGGTCGTTCCTCGGTGCCGCCCTCGCGACGACCAACCTGCCCTTCGGCGTCGTGACGGCCCCGGGTCAGCGCTACCACCCCGCGATCACGGCCCAGGCGATCGCCACCCTCTCGAGCATGTTCCCCGACCGCTTCTGGGCCGCACTCGGTTCGGGCGAGGCCAGCAACGAGCGCGTCACCGGCGACGTCTGGCCCCGCAAGGACGTCCGCGACGCCCGCCTCCTCGAGTGCGTCGACGTCATCCGCCGGCTCCTGGCCGGCGAGGTGGTCGACCACGACGGCCTCGTCACCGTCAACCGTGGTCGCCTCTGGACCCTGCCGGATGCCGTCCCGCCCCTCATCGGCCCGGCCGTCACGCCCGCGACCGCCGCCCGCCACGCGGCGTGGGCTGACGGGCTCGTCACCGTCAACCAGCCGCTCGACACCCTGCGCCAGGTGCTCGACGCCTACCGCGATGCCGGTGGCCGCGGTGCCGCCCGCCTCCAGGTGCACGTGAGCTGGGCCCCCACCGACGACGAGGCACTCGCCATCGCACACGACCAGTGGCGCAGCAACGTCCACGGCCCGCCGGTGTCCTGGGACACCGAGACCGTCGAGGCCTTCGACGTCATGGCGCAGACCGTGACCCCCGAGCAGGTCGCGCAGGTCGTCAACGTCTCGAGCGACCCGGCACGGCACGCCGCGTGGATCCAGGAGTACGTCGAGCAGGGCTGGGAGGAGATCTACCTCCACTTCGTCGGTCAGGAGCAGGAGGCCTTCATCGACACCTTCGGCGAGCACGTGCTGCCGCAGCTCGACCCCCGCCCGCCGGCTCCGGCCACCACCGGCCGCCCGGCCGTCGAGCACGAGGAGGCCACCCGATGAGGCTCAGCCAGACCGGTGACGTGTGGTGGAAGTCCGCGGTGTTCTACTGCGCCGACGTCGAGACCTTCCAGGACTCCGACGGTGACGGCATCGGCGACCTGCGCGGGATGACCGAGCGCATCGAGTACCTCGCCGACCTCGGTGTCACCTGCCTGTGGCTCATGCCCATCTACCCGACGGCCGGGCGTGACGACGGCTACGACATCACCGACTTCTTCGGCGTCGACCCGCGCCTGGGCACCCTCGGCGACTTCGTCGAGCTCGTGCGCACCGCCCGCAGCCGCGGCATCCGCGTCGTCGTCGACTTCGTCATGAACCACACCTCGGACAGGCACCCGTGGTTCAAGAGCGCCCGCCGCAGCGTCGACGACCCCTACCGCCAGCACTACGTGTGGTCGGCGACCAAGCCGCCGAGCGGCAAGGCCGAGGTCGTCTTCCCCGACGTGGAGGACAGCATCTGGGAGCTCGACGAGAAGACCGGCGAGTGGTTCCTGCACCACTTCTACAAGACCCAGCCCGACCTCAACGTGGCCAACCCCGCCGTGCAGGAGGAGATCGCTCGCACGCTGGGCTTCTGGCTCGAGCTCGGCGTCGCCGGCTTCCGTGTCGACGCCGTCCCGTTCCTCTTCGCCAACGACACCTACCCCGGGTCCGAGCCCGGCGGCTTCAACCCGCTGGACTACCTCAAGGACGTCCGTGACTTCGTGACCCGCCGCCTCGGGGACGCCGCGCTCCTGGGCGAGGTCAACCTCCCCTACCCCCAGCAGAAGGAGTTCTTCGGTGGCGCGGACGGCGACGGGCTCAACATGCAGTTCGACTTCATCGGGATGCAGCGCCTCTTCCTCTCGCTCGCCCGTGCGGATGCCGGCCCGCTCAGCTCCGCACTGCGCGAGCGGCCCGACCTCGACGTGACGAGCCAGTGGGCCAACTTCGTGCGCAACCACGACGAGCTGACCCTCGACAAGCTGAGCACCGCTGAGCGCAAGGAGGTCTTCGCGGCATTCGGTCCCGACCCCGACATGCAGCTCTATGACCGCGGGCTGCGCCGCCGCCTCCCGACGATGCTCGGCGGCGACCAGCGCCGCATCCGCCTCGTCTACTCGCTGATGTTCTCCCTCCCGGGCACGCCGACGCTGTTCTACGGCGAGGAGATCGGCATGGGCGAGAACCTCGACGTCGAGGGACGACTCTCGGTGCGCACCCCCATGCAGTGGGATGCCGGCCCCAATGGTGGCTTCTCCACCGCACCGAAGCGGCGCCTCACCCGTCCCCAGCCGACCGGCCTGTGGGGGCCCGACCACGTGAACGCCGCCGCCCAGCGCCAGGACCCGGACTCGCTGTGGTCCTTCGTGCGCACCCTGATCCGGCGCTACCGGCAGATGCCGCAGATCGGCTGGTCCGAGGTCGAGGTCCTCGACCACGACGCGCCGGCTGTCCTGGCCCACGTCTGCCGGGCCGAGGACTGGCGCCTCCTTGCCCTGCACAACCTCGGCGCCGACGACGCGCTGGTGACCCTGGACCTGGGCCCGGTGCCGGAGGGGGCCGTGCTTCGCGACGTCCTGGACGGGCGCGAGGACCAGCCGCTCGACCCGGGAGGTCGGGTCGTGGTGCGGGTGGACGGCCACCGGGGGCAGTGGCTGCGGGTGCTGGCCCCGGGGGAGCAGGCCTACGCCTGATCCGGCACGGTCGACGCCGGATGCCGTGCGCCGTCACCTCACGCTTTGGTACCCGAGCGGCTGCCACCGGTACGGTGGTCCCGACATCGGCAGTGCCCGCCGCCACACCCAGCATCGCGGTCACCCAACCCCTGTCGGCCGCGACGACGCACACCCGGCGACGCGCACGGTCGGCTCGACGCGGCATCCGTCACCACGGACGCCCGGACAAGGAGTGCCCTGTGAGCGACAACGAGGTCGCCCCGCTCGAGACGGCGTTCGGCGTGGACCACCACGTCACCCGCGCCGAAGCCCCCGACCGTCCCGCCCAGGACGGCGGCCCGGAGATGGTGCAGCTGCTCAACCCCGAGGGTGAGCGTGTCTCCCATCCCGAGCACGACGCCGTCGTCGACGCCCTGAGCGACGAGGAGGTACGCGGGTTCTACCGCGACCTCGTGCTCATCCGGCGCTTCGACGCCGAGGCCACCGCCCTGCAGCGCCAGGGCGAGCTGGGCCTGTGGGCCAGCCTGCTCGGCCAGGAGGCCGCCCAGGTCGGCTCCGGCCGCGCGATGCGCCCCCAGGACTACGCCTTCCCCACCTACCGCGAGCACGGCGTCGCCTGGTGCCGCGGGGTCGACCCGGTCAACCTGCTCGGCATGTTCCGCGGGGTCAACCACGGTGGCTGGGACCCCAACGAGAAGAACTTCCACCTCTACACGATCATCATCGGCGCGCAGACGCTGCACGCGACCGGCTACGCGATGGGCATCCAGCGCGACGGCGCGGTCGGCACGGGTGACGAGGACCGCGACGCCGCCGTCATCGCCTACTTCGGTGACGGCGCGACGAGCCAGGGCGACGTCTCCGAGGCGCTCGTCTTCGCCGGCGTCAACAACAGCCCCGTCGTCTTCTTCTGCCAGAACAACCAGTGGGCCATCTCCGAGCCGAACGAGAAGCAGACCCGGGCGCCGCTCTGGCACCGGGCGCGCGGGTTCGGCTTCCCCGGCATCCGGGTCGACGGCAACGACGTGCTGGCCGTGTACGCCGTGACCAAGGCCGCGCTCGACGCCGCCCGCACCGGCCAGGGCCCGACGTTCATCGAGGCCTACACCTACCGGATGGGTGCCCACACGACCTCCGACGACCCGACGAAGTACCGCGTGAGCGCCGAGGTCGAGGTCTGGAAGCACCGCGACCCCATCGAGCGCTTCAAGCGCTGGCTGCTCACGAGCGGGCGGGCCGACGCCGAGTTCTTCGACGCCATCGAGGCGGAGTCCGACACCCTTGGCACCTCGGTGCGCGAACGGTGCCTGTCGATGCCCGAGCCGCCCGGAACCGACATGTTCGACAACGTCTACGCCACCCCGCACCCGGTCATGGAGCGCGAGCGGGCCGAGTTCCTCGCCTACCAGGCGTCGTTCGAGGGAGCACAGGCGTGAGCACCACGACCATCGCCAAGGGCATCACGAGCGGCCTGCGCGCCGCCATGGACAACGACCCCAAGGTCGTCCTCATGGGTGAGGACATCGGCAAGCTCGGCGGCGTCTTCCGGGTCACCGAGGGGCTGCAGAAGGACTTCGGCGAGGAGCGGGTCATCGACACCCCGCTGGCCGAGGCCGGCATCCTCGGCACGGCCATCGGGATGGCGCTGCGCGGCTACCGGCCCGTCGTCGAGATCCAGTTCGACGGGTTCGTCTACCCGGCGTTCGACCACATCGTCAGCCAGGTCGCCAAGCTGCACGCCCGCTCGCTCGGCTTCGTGAAGATGCCGATCGTCATCCGCATCCCGTTCGGCGGCGGCATCGGGGCGGTCGAGCACCACAGCGAGTCCAACGAGGCCTACTTCGCGCACACCGCCGGCCTGCGGGTCGTCGCGGTCTCCAACCCGCACGACGCCCACTGGATGATCCAGCAGGCCATCGAGACCGACGACCCGGTCGTCTTCTACGAGCCCAAGCGCCGCTACTGGGACAAGGGCGAGGTCGGTGACGGGCCCTCCGGGCCGCTCAGCTCGGCGCGCGTGCTGCGCGAGGGCACCGACGTGACGCTGCTCGCCTACGGCCCGATGGTCAAGACCTGCCTCCAGGCCGCCCAGGCTGCCGAGGAGGAGGGGCGCAACCTCGAGGTCATCGACCTGCGCTCGCTGTCACCGCTCGACGAGGACGCCATCCTCACCTCCGCCCGCAAGACGGGGCGGGTCGTCGTGGTCCACGAGGCGTCGACCTTCCTCGGCATGGGCGCGGAGATCTCTGCGCTCATCACCGAGCAGGCCTTCCACCACCTCGAGGCCCCGGTGCTCCGGGTCGGCGGCTACAACGTGCCCTACCCGCCCAGCCGCATCGAGGAGGAGTTCCTCCCCGACCTCGACCGGGTGCTCGACGCCGTCGACCGCTCCCTCACGTACTGAAAGGGGTTCTCGCAGATGGCTCTTCGTGAGTTCAAGCTCCCCGACCCGGGTGAGGGTCTGACCGAGGCCGACCTCGTCACGTGGCACGTCGCCGTTGGTGACACGGTCAAGGTCAACGACATCGTCGTCGAGGTCGAGACGGCCAAGTCGCTCGTCGAGCTGCCCGTGCCGTTCGCCGGCACCGTGGCCTCGCTGCACGCGGCTGAGGGCGACACCGTCGACGTCGGCTCGGTCATCATCACCATCGACGACGGGGTGGGTGGATCGACGGATGCCGTCACGCCGGCCCCCGCTGCCGCCGCACCGCCTGCTGAGGCGGCAACCGACGCTGGTGCGCCGGGCGAGGAGATCGCCGAGGGGCTGATCGGTGGCACGACCTCGACCGGTCGCACGGCCGTGCTCGTCGGCTACGGGGTCAAGCAGACCGAGGCCAAGCGCCGCCCCCGCGCCGGTCAGCCCGCCGCCGCCCCTGCCCCCGCCAGCGTCCCGGAATCGACCAACAGGTCACCGCAGGGACAGCCGGCCAGCGGGGAGCAGGTGCGCGCGCTCGCGAAGCCGCCCGTGCGCAAGCTCGCCAAGGACCTCGGGCTCGACCTCGCCTCCATCGAGCCCTCCGGGGCCGGAGGCGTCGTCACGCGAGCCGACGTCGAAGCGGCGGCCGGAAGCGCGAGTGCCGCCACGGCATCCGCACCGGAGAGCTCGGATGCCGTTCCCGCCGCGTCGCGCTGGGGCCGCCCCACGGCATCCGGCGACCGGGAGGAGCGGGTGCCCGTCAAGGGCGTGCGCAAGATGACCGCCCAGGCCATGGTCACGTCGGCGTTCACCGCGCCGCACGTCACCGAGTGGGTCACGGTCGACGTCACCGCGACGATGGAGCTCGTCGAGAAACTGAAGCGGGACAGGGAGTTCCGCGACGTCAAGGTCACCCCGCTGCTCGTGCTCGCCAAGGCGATGTGTGTCGCGGTGCGGCGCAACCCCGGCATCAACGCGAGCTGGGACGAGGCCGCCCAGGAGATCGTGCTCAAGCGCTACGTCAACCTCGGCATCGCCGCGGCGACCCCGCGCGGGCTGCTCGTCCCCAACATCAAGGACGCCGACGCGATGTCGATGCGCGAGCTCGCCGAGGCCATCGGTGCGCTGACGGCGACGGCGCGCGAAGGCCGCACCCAGCCCGCCGACATGAGCGGCGGCACGATCACCATCACCAACGTCGGGGTGTTCGGGATCGATGCCGGAACGCCGATCCTCAACCCGGGTGAGTCGGCGATCCTCGCGTTCGGCACGGTGTCACGACGTCCGTGGGTGGTCGCGGCGGCCGACGGCACCGAGAGCATCGAGCCGCGCTGGGTGACCACCCTCGCGCTGAGCTTCGACCACCGGCTCGTCGACGGCGAGCTGGGCAGCCGGTACCTCGCCGACGTGGCTGCCCTGCTGGCAGACCCGGGCCGCGCCCTCGTCTGGGGGTAGGTGCGGCGTCCTTCGTGGCGGTCCGGGCTCACTAGGGTGACCCTGTGCCTGGACCGCCCGAGCCCACCGAGGCGACACCGTCTCGCGAGGCCCCTCCGCGGGTGGTGCCCCTGGAACCCCGGACCATCGCGCTGGTGTTGCTCGGCGGCATGATCGGCGCGGCGGGCCGCGAAGGTCTCTCCCTCGCGATGCCCGCGCAGGGCGGCATCCCGTGGTCCGTGTTCATCGTCAACGTCGTCGGGGCGGCCCTGCTCGGGTGCCTGCTCACCGTCCTCGTGTCCCGCAAGCGGCAGACGCAGACCCACCGCGACATCCGACTGTTCGCGGGCACGGGGGTGCTGGGCGGCTTCACGACCTACAGCTCGTTGGCGACGGACACGGCCGTGCTCCTCGACTCCCGACCGGGAACGGCAATCACGTATGCCGTGGCGAGCGTGCTGTTCGGCATCATCGCCGCGGGCGTCGGCATCAGGTTCGGAACCGTCCTGTCCCGCACCCGGGGCGGCCACGCGTGAGTGCCCCGGTCTTCCTCCTCGCGTGCCTCGGCGGTGGCATCGGCGCGTGCCTGCGCTTCGTCGTCGACGCGTTGGTCATGAGGCGCGTGCCCAGCGGCTTCCCGCTCGGGATCTTCCTCATCAACGCCAGCGGATCGTTCCTCCTCGGGTTCCTCACCGGGCTGTCCGACTCGTCCGTGGACGACAGCGCCTGGCTGTTCATCCTCAGCGCTGGGGTCATGGGCGGGTACACGACCTTCAGCACCGCGATGGTCGACACCGTGCACCTGCTCCGTCAGGAGGCGTGGAGCCGGGCAGCCGTCAACGCCGCGGGCATGCTCGTGGTCGGCGTGGTTCTCGCACTGATCGGGTTGGCCGTCGGTCGCTCGTTCTGATCGTCACCTCGCCGACGTCGCGGCGACCCGTGCGGACCCCTCCCGCGGACTCGTCCGGGGCTGACCACGGAGCGGAATCGAGGTGGCGAGGGCGGCCGTGACCAGCAGGCCGTAGTAGAGGGTGGTCGTCCACACACCGTAGGGAGTGTCGAGGGCGAAGTCGGGTCCGCCGACGGTCGTGGCCGTCACGGCCCACACGGCGAGGGCGGCGATGAAGACCACCGCGCCAACCCGCCGCACGACCGGACGTCGGCCCGCGAGGGCGTACGCCCCGATCACCGAGATCAGGGGAACGCCGATCGCTCCACCGCCCACGCCACCTCGAACAGGGTGGACGGATCCGCCAGCCCGGGCACGAGGACGGCTCCGAAGAGCAGCGGCGACCACACCAGGAACCGGCGAGGCCGGCCGCGGCGTCGTTCGAGCTCGGCCCAGCCGAGCAGTGCCCCGATGGCCGTGCCGGGCACGAGGACATAGCCGAACGTTCCGATCCAGGACACGGCCGACTCGTCCCCCATGACCGCTGCCATGAAGCCACGCAGGCCCGCAGCCCATGCCAGTCCCGTCACGGCGCCGACCCACGGCAGCAGGGCATCGCCACCGCGGATCCCGTGCGGGTGGGCAAGCGCGGCTCCGAAGCTCAGGACAGCCATCAGGGACGCACCGAACAGGCACACCCACGCACCCAGCGGGGTGGACAGCGGTGCCGGCATCGTCCCGATGAAGAACAGCAGCAGCATCCCCATCGACCAGACGACGGCGCAGAGGACACGGCCGAAGGTCCACCGACCTCGGGAGAGGACGACCCCACCCGTCAGGGCCGTGGCGACGACCATGAGCGCACCCGAGCCCTCCCCCGTGGTGATGAGCAGCCTGAAGATCGCCGGGTCGAGCAGGGCTGTCGCGAAGAGCACCGGTGCCCACACGAGGGCTCGACGGTGCGGCAGGCCCATCGACCGCCGGGCCCCGGCCAACCCCAGCAGTGCGCCCACCGCCGCGCCCGGCAGGAGGACCAGGAGAACGGTCGTCCAGGTCGAGGCCGTTGCGTCCCCCGCGAGCTGGCTCATCCACGCTCGGAGCGCTGCGGCCCAGGTGAGGCCGACAATGGCGCCGAGAACGGCGCCTTGGGTGAGGCGCGGGTTGGCGGGCGTGCGTGCTCGGTCCATCACGACTCCTCCTCGTCGGGATGGGTCGCGATGGTGGTGGTCGTCATGTCGAGAAAAGTAGGACCGCGACACCCGGGGGCACATCCGTGGATCCACTCAAGTGCCCACCCCTGAGTGTCGATCGCCCACGAGTAGGGTCGGTCGGCATGGAGGACGGGCCGGGTCTGCCGGATGGGTTCGACGCCGAGCACCTGCTCGACATCGCCCGCCGGCACCACGCGGAGGGCGACGTCGATGCGGCGTGGGCAGCCGTGAGCGACCTTTCGGCACACGCCAGGCAAGCCGAGGACCCGACCACCCTGGCGCGCGCCGCGCTCGTCATCCGACAGCCGGGTGACCGCGTGGTCCGGGCTCGGGTGCACGCGCTGGCGCGCGAGGCACTGACCCGAGTCGAGGCGCTCCACGCGCGCGAGAGCGAGCCGGACCAGGTCACCGCCCTGCTCGCCAGACGACTCGCCTCCCAGGTGGCCGCAACGCGGGATCCGTTCGGCAGCGACGCGTTCCAGGTCGCGCCCGCACAGCTCGACCCGGCCGACCTTCGCGATCCGGAGGGAAGCTTCCTCGCCCTCCAGGCAAGGGTCGCCGAGTTGCAGAACGTGGCGCACGCGGAGGAACGCCTCACCCTCGCGACCCGTGCGATGGCACTCGGCGCGGCGACGGCGGTGATCTGAGTACGAGGCCTGGGGAAGGCGCTGGCGCATGGATGCCTTCGCGGAGCTGGGGCTTCGGCTGGATCTGGCGTCCGAGCGCGCGGCAGTCGCGCCACTGACCGAGCGGCTCGGAACGGAGTGGCGTTCGTGGCTCGTCCTCACCCGGGCCTCCGACAAGTTGCTCGAGGGAGACTTCTCGACCGCCCTTCACCTCGCTGACGAGGCGCGCATCCTGGGTGGGGTGGGCGGCCTCGCCGACTTCTTCCACCTCGTCTTCGCCTCCGAGGTGGCGGTGTGGACCGGCGCCGGAGCGCAGGATGCCGCAGCCGAGCTGGCCGGCATCATCGAACACCTGCCGTTTCTCGCCCGCAGCTGGCTGGCGATCGCGTGGCTGGCTGCCGGCGAACGTGACCGTGCCCTCGATGTGTGGCGAGCGGTGCGAGGGCACGTCGAGAAGATGCCCGAGGACGCATCGGAATGGGTCATCGGCGCGGTCAGTCGCGTCGACCTGTGCGAGGCCTTCTCCGACACGGTGGTCGCGCAGGTGCTGTACGACCAGCTCCTGCCGTTCGAGGGACGCCACGCGATAGGCGCCGCCCACGCACCTCACCACGGACCCATCGCAGTGGCCCTCGGTCGCCTCGCCCTGGTGCTGGGTCGGCCCGACCGCGCCAGGGCGCACCTCACGACCGGCCTCGCCGCGGCGGAGCAGCTCCAGTCGCCCCCGTACGTCGGCCTGGCCCACGCGGCACTTGCCGCCACGTACACCCCGGGGACCCGGGCGCGCGCTGAGCACACGGCGGCAGCGAGGGCACTCGCTGAACGGCTGGGTTCCCCCTACCTCGCCGACCGGGTCGCCGTTCTCGGTGGGACGGCAAGGGTCCTGGATGCGAGGGTGACACCTCGGGAGACCGAGATCGCCAACCTGGTTGCGGCAGGGTCTCACGAACGGTGCCATCGCCCAGCGCCTGGTGCTCTCGGAGCGCACCGTCGAGAACCACGTCTCCCATCTGCTTCACAAGCTCGACCTGCCGACGCGTGGCACGCTCGCGGTGTGGGTCCGTGACCAGGCCGACGAGACGCGCCGAGCCGACGAGACAGGCCGCGACGAGAGGACCGCCCATGAGTGACCCGATCGGAGTCGTGTTCCCCGAGGTCGAGGGGCGCCGCTCGACCAGCGCCACCGGGCGTGGTGTCGTGGCCGACGCCCTGCGCCCCGTCGACGCGGTCGGTGCCGCTGCCGCCCAGCGCGAGACCAACTGGCGCAGTGGGTACCTCACCCACTTCCGCCGGCTCGTCGAGGCAGGTCTGGCCACACCGCAGGATGCCGTCGCCATCGCCGACGCGGGCCTGGCCTCCGTGCACGACCGGATGCGCTGGCGTGACCCCGACGGCGGCGAGTGCCGCCTGGACGCAGCGCTGGGCGGTGTCGTGGGCAGCCCCGCCGACAACCTCACCACCGAGAGCCACGGCGGTGGCGGCGAGCCCGACACGGCCCTGACCGTTCCCTACCGCGGCACCCGCCTCGCGGGCGACGACCTGCGGCGTCGGCTCGATGCGTGGGTGGCCGACGGCATCGTCGAGCCGAGCCTGCGTGAGGCCGTGGGCGCCGTGCTCGACAATCCCGACTGGTTGCGGCTCGAGGGCCGAACCGTCGTCGTGCTCGGCGCGGCCGCGGAGATGGGCCCGCTGCGGTCGCTGCTGCGGTGGGGCGCCACCGTCGCGGCGGTCGACCTGCCCCGACCCGAGCTGTGGACCCGACTGCTCGACGACACGGCATCCAGTGCCGGGCGGGTGCTCGTTCCGGCGACTCACGGCACCTCGCCGCTGGCCGAGCGGGCGGGGGTCGACCTCATCGGAGGCCTCCCGACGGCCACCGGCTGGGTGTGCGGGCTGCCCGGTCAGCTGGTCCTCGGCAACTACGTCTACGCCGACGGTGCGACGAACGTGCGGGTCAGCACCGCCGTCGACGCGATGACCCGCATCGTGCGCCTCGCGCGACCGGACACGGCGCTGTCCTTCCTCGCCACGCCCACCGACGTCTTCGCGGTGCCGGGGGAGGCCGTCGACGCGTCGGCGCTGTCGTACTCGCAACGGCGCACCTCGAAGGTGCTGCGAGTGCCGCTGCGCACGCTCTCGGGTGGGCGACTGCTCCGCCGCAACTACCAGCCCGGCGAGGACCCCGGCATCAACGACTCCGTCGTGCTGCAGCAGGGACCGAACTACCTGCTCGCGAAGCGCATCCAGCGGTGGCGGGCGACCTCGGCCCGGGCCCAGGGCGCCACGGTCTCCTTCAAGATCGCCCCGCCGACCCGCACCCGCTCGGTCGTGAAGAACAAGGCCCTCGCCGCTGCGTATGCCGGGGCGCACCGCTTCGGGGTGGAGGTCTTCGAGCCCGGCACCGCGAACACCCTGATGGCGGCGCTGCTGGTGCACGACCTCACCGTCGGGTCGCCCCGCCAGGACCACCCGTGGCAGGACGAGGCGTATGCCGCGGCACACGGCGGGCTGTGGCGCTCGGCCTACGACCCGCGCAGCGCCCTCGGGCTGGCGGCCCTGCTCGGCGCCGCCTCCGCCCGCCCTTGACGTCCTCGCCAACCTCGGCCTCGCGGGCGGCGAGCCCTCGTGGGCTCGTCGTCCCGAGTACCGAGGATGCCGACCGCATGGCGGATGCGGTCGGGGAGTCAGTCCATCCTGAGCTCGGTGAGGCGGGCAGCGAGCGCGGTGCGGTTGGCCACCCCCAGCTTGCGGAATGCCCGGCCGAGGTGGAACTCCACGGTCTTGGCGCTGAGGAACAGCGCTGCTGCGACGTCCTTGTTGGTGCGTCCCTGAGCCACGAGGCGTGCAACCCTCAGCTCGCCTGCAGTGAGCTCTTGGCCCTCGGGGCCACGGCGCAGTGTGGCTCCTGACGCCCGAAGCTCGGACTGCGCACGCTCCAGCCAGTGCGGGGTCCCCAGCGTCATGAACACCTCCTCCGCGCGCCGCAGCTGACGACGGGCCTCCGAGCGAGCCCCGGTGCGGCGGAGGATCGCGCCGGCCTCGAGCCGCAGCCGAGCGGCGTGGAACATCTCGTCGGCGGCCTCGGCATGCTCACCGAGACGGCCGGCTGCCTCCTCGTCCGAGTCGACGAGGCAGCGAGCCACCGACCCGACGGCTTGCGGGTCATCCAGCCTGGCCAGGACGTCGACGGCATCCCCGCGCCGGCCTGCACCGAGCAATGACTCCACCAGCCCGGCCGTGACGTCGTCGCCCTTCGTGGCGCAGCGCCCGAAGCACTCCGCGGCGGCTGCGGGGTCGCCGAGTGTGAGGTGGAGAAGCCCGCGGGTCATCCAGATGTCGTCGGCGAGCCACCGCACTTCGAGGTCGGCGACGATCGCCTGGGCCTCGGCGGTGTGGGTCAGGCACGGTTCGGTCAACCCGCGCGCCGCCTCGATATTGGCCTGGAGCAGCAGGCCCTCGGCCACCTGGGTGCGCTGTCCGGCCAGGCGAGCGAGGTCGGTGGCCTCCTCACAGGCTGCGTGGGCCCGCACCCAAGAGCCGCGGGCGACGTCGCGAAGGGCGACGAGCCGCACCACGCGAGGTGACCAGACGAGCTCGCCGGACTCGCGCATCCTCTCGAGGGCGGCCAGCACGTCGGGGTGCAACGGTGGCGGGAGCGAGCCCAGGAAGAGGTCGGCATTGACCGCCCACAGGAGGAGGTCCGGATGACCATCGAGCAGTCGCCACTCGAGCAGCAGCGCCGTCGCCGCGTGCATCCGGACCGTCGGCGGTCCCACCATCACCGGCAAGTGCCGCCGCCGCCCCCTCGGCGTGGAGCGCGAGGAAGCGCTGTGTCGGGTCGAGTGGGTCGTGCGCGCGGACCGCCGCGGTGGCCGCCGCATCGGCCAGGTCGGGCCGACCCGCGTACATCGCGGCGTGAACGGCCTCGCCCGCCGCGTGCACAGCTTGCGCGCCTGACCCGGTTGCCGCTGCCGCCATGAGCAACTCGTAGGCGCGCGACGGGCGCCCGAGCCCGTGCTCGACGCGTCCGCGCTCCTGGAGCAGCACCGCGGTGGCGGCCCGCTCGGCCGGCTCGTCCGACCCATCGAGTGCCAGGTCGTAGAGGCGCGCTGCGCGCGCCGACGCCCCGCCCCGAAAGGCTGCACGGGCAGCCCTGCCGAGCCACTGCCGACACAGCTGAGGGTCCTCGCCGAGAAGCGCCGCCCGTTCCCACGCGTCGGCCGCCTCGAGGGAGGCGTCCCGTTCCGCGCTGACCCGGGCGACCTCAGCAAGCGCCTCAGCTGCCGGCTGGTCGGGGCCCGGTACCGACTCCGCACGGTGCCAGGCCCACTGGGGACCGCTCCCGGGCATCCCGGACCAGCACTCGGCCAGCACGGCGTGGGTGCGGCGCACCTGGTCGACACCGCCCTCGGCTGCTGCACTCCGTACGAGGGGGTGGCGCCACTGCGGGCCGTCGACGGTCAGCCGCCCGAGGCCCGTGTCCTCGACCTCCGTCAGGTCGCCGGCGCCGAGGGAGAGCTTGGTCAGCGCCTCGAGCACCAGGTCGCCGGGGGCGCGGCCGGCCAGCGCCATGACGCGACAGGCATCACGCGCTGTGGAGGACAGCGCCTCCAGGCGGACGCGGTACGTCTGGTCCGCGCTCGTGGCCGGCAGGCTCTGTGGCAGGCGTCGGGTGCCGGCCCTGACATCGTGGTCGAGCAGGGCCGCCGCCTCGAGCATGGCCAGTGGGTTGCCCCCGGTGCGCTCCGCCAGCGCTGCGGCCACCTCGCTGGCGACGTCCGGGAGGAGATGCCGGGCCTGTCCCGGCGACAAGCCCGCCAGCGTGAGCACCGGCACCGAGCGGAGCACCGGGCCCAGCTCGTCAGGGTCAGGCGGGTCGGGGGGGCGAGCGGCCAGCACGACCGCCACGTGCTCGGCTCGCAACCGCCGGGCAGCGAACACCAGCGCCTGCGCCGAGGGGCGGTCGACCCACTGGAGGTCGTCCACCACCACCAGGACCGGACGCCGGTCGGCGGCCGCGGAGAGCAGGGCAAGGACTGCCCCGCCCAGCACCATCTGTCCGGGGGCGCTGCCGTCGGTGCGCCCGGTCGCCACCGCCAGGGCGGACCGCTGCGTGTGCGTCAGGGCGACCTCGTGCTCGACGAGCGGCCGCACGAGTGTCCACAGACCGGCGAAGGGTAGGTTGCGCTCGGCCTCGACACCAACCAGATGCAGCACCTGTGCCGTGTCCGCGACATCGGTGGCGAGCGCGAGCAGCCGTGACTTCCCGATCCCGGGTGGGCCCACGAGGGCGAGCACGCCGCCGCGACCGGCGATCGCGCTCGTCACGAGTGAGCGCACCGCCGTCAGCTCCGTCCTCCGCCCGACGACCTCACCCACGAGCCCACGGTACGGGCTGCAGGGCCCGAGGGCGAGGGCCGTCGAGGGCTCACGGCGCGGCGGGAGGCGTGGCCGTGGGGTTGAAGTGGTGGCAGTAGGGAACGGGCACGGGGTAGGTGTGCTCGATGTGCGGGATCGCCTCGGCAGCGGTGCGGTTCGGGGCCGACGCCGACGCCGCCGCGGTCCCCCCGCTGCAGGCGGCGTCGGGCAGCGGCTGGGGGCCCGCGGCGAACGCGGAGCCCTGCGTGAGGACCAGCAGGCCCAGGGTTGCGCTGCTCAGGCCGATGGTCCGACGGATGGTGGTGTTCATGTCCGTTCCCCTTTCGAGAGCCGCGACCTCGCGGTCCACGGCGTGCTGTGTGGTCCTTCGACGCTAGGGATCGGGGGACGTCGGGGCACCAGGGGTTTCCCCGGCATCCGGTCCTGAGCCACGTGAGGGTGGTCCGCTCGGTCCGGTCAGGATGGTGCCCGTCGGGAGGGTCCACCGGGGGAGGCCTGGGCGACCGCTTCCGCACTCGCCGCGCGCATGAGGCGCGGATCCGGGGGGATCGCGGTCCACGGCATACGGAAACCGTGGGTCGCGCAATTCTGTGGGACCCGTCATGATGGGAGGCATGAGCGCCACCTCGTCGATGCCGAAGCGCCCGTCCGACCCGCTCGACCTCATCGACCTCGACAGCCAGCTGACCGACGAGGAGAAGGCGATCCGGGCGGCCACCCGTCAGGTCTGCGCCGACGTCGTCGACCCGCACATCATGCAGTGGTACGAGGACGGCGACCTGCCCGCGCGCGAGCTCGCGCTCGAGTTCGGCAAGGTCGGCCTGCTCGGCATGCACCTCGAGGGGTACGGCTGCGCCGGCATGTCGGCGGTCGACTACGGCCTGGCGTGCCTCGAGCTCGAGGCGAGCGACTCCGGCATCCGGTCTCTCGTGTCGGTTCAGGGCAGCCTCGCGATGTTCGCGATCTGGCGCTTCGGCACCGAGGAGCACAAGCAGCAGTGGCTGCCGCGCATGGCCGCGGGCGAGGCCATCGGCTGCTTCGGCCTCACCGAGCCCGACCACGGCTCCGACCCTGCGTCGATGCGCACCCGCGCCCGCAAGGACGGCGACGACTGGGTCCTGAACGGCTCGAAGATGTGGATCACGAACGGCTCGATCGCTGACGTCGCCGTGGTCTGGGCGAATGCCGGGGAGGAGCACGGCGGCATCCGTGGCTTCGTCGTGCCCACGGACACCCCGGGATTCGCCGCGCACAAGATCACGCACAAGATGTCGCTGCGGGCCTCGGTGACGTCCGAGCTGACCTTCGAGAACGTCCGGCTCCCCGCGGATGCCGTGTTCCCCGACGTCGCCGGGCTGAAGGGGCCCCTCGCGTGCCTGTCCGAGGCGCGTTACGGCATCGTCTGGGGTGCGCTCGGCGCCGCGCGGTCGTCGTTGGACGCCGCGCGCCGCTACTCGATGGAGCGCATCCAGTTCGGCCGGCCCGATCGCCGGGCTTCCAGCTGACCCAGGCCAAGCTCGCGAACATGGCCATCGAGCTGCAGCTCGGCCAGCTGCTCGCCCTGCACCTGGGCCGTCGCAAGGACACCGTGGGGCTGCGGCCCGAGCAGGTCTCGGTCGGCAAGTACAACAACATCACCAAGTCCATCGAGATCTGCCGCACGGCCCGCACCATCCTCGGCGCGAACGGCGTCAGTGGCGAGTGGCCGGTCATGCGGCACGCCAACAACCTCGAGTCGGTGCTCACCTACGAGGGCACCGTCGAGATGCACACCCTCGTGCTCGGCCAGGCGCTCACCGGGGAGTCCGCCTTCCGCTGACGCCGGATCTCGTTTGCCCGGCGAGGCCTCCGGGCCTCAGGATGGTCCTTTGCCCTTGTTCATCGGAGTCTGTCGT
>CAWESS010000016.1:0-21649 GCA_963811825.1 uncultured Actinomycetota bacterium
GGATGAGCAGGACGGGCAGGGCGGGGCCGAGGGCTGACGGGTACGGCCGCCGAAGCCCTCGTGTCCGCGTGGGCGCGCTCCGCGGCCCGCGGCGTCACGCTCGACCTTGCGGAACCACAGCAGGCCGAGGACGGGGAGGACGAGCGGCACGAAGCCGTAGCCCTGCCCGAAGTGCGACCACACCGTCTTGTCGGGAAACGCGTCGGGAAAGAGGTACGACGCCGCGCCGACGACCCAGCACGCCGACGAGCTCGACCGTGCAAGCGAAGGTGCCGACACGCACCCACTTACCGCCCCGGGCGAGGCACAGGTCGCGAGGATGTAGACGGCCGCGGCGACCGCCGAGAGTGTGTAGGCGAGCGGGGCCTGGTCGTAGTCGCTCAGGATCTGCAGCACCGAGCGACCGGTGGCCGCCAGGGCGAGGAGTCCGTAGACCACGACGAGCACCACGCCCGGGCCGCCGAGGGCACGACGGGTCGGATCAGGCATAGGTGTTCCAGATCTGCTGCAGGCGCACGGCCATCACGGCGACGCCGAAGGCCCCGACGGCCATCGAGCCCATGGCCCAGCGCGACTTCTCCTTGATGGTGAGCAACGAGGTGCCGATGGGGATCACCGGCAACGTGACCAGGTAGGCCACGAAGGTCGCCTTCTCGGTCGAGTCGGTGATCTCCCCGAGGCCGGTGAGGCCGAGGACGAGGAGCACGAGCAGCCCGACCTCGACCAGCCCGGCGACCGCCAGCAGCCGGTCGTCCACCAGCCGGTCCTTGACCGCGTAGTAGGCCGCCCCCACGAACAACAGGCACGCCAGCGCCACGACGACGTAGGTCAGCGGCTCGATCACGCGGCCAACCCTAACCCGCTGGCGGGTCGCCTCCGCGTCGCGCTCCGGCCAGTGCGACACTCGCTCCATGACCAGTGCACAGCTCGATGACGTGACGATCGAGTACGAGGTGGACGGGCCCGACGACGGCGTGCCGATGCTCCTCGTGATGGGCCTCGGGGCGCAGCTGGTGGCGTGGCCGACCGAGGTGGTCAGCGGGCTCGTGGACCGCGGCTTCCGCGTCATCCGGATGGACAACAGGGACATCGGGCTGTCGACGAAGTCCGAGGGTCCGGTGCCGAGCCGGGCTGCGCTCTTCAAGGGCTTCGCGCACCGGCGGTACGCACGCTCGGAGTACCTCCTCTCCGACATGGCCGCGGATGCCGTGGCGCTGCTCGACCACCTCGGCGTCGACGCCGCGCACGTGGTCGGGGTGTCGATGGGCGGGATGATCGCGCAGCAGCTCACGATCGACCACCCCGAGCGGGTGCTCAGCCTGTGCTCGATCATGTCGAACACCGGCGACCGCCGACACGGCAGCGTCTCGCCCCGGCTGCTCCCCACGGTCGCGATATCGATGTCGACGCCGCGTCCGGAGGACCCCGCCGAGGCCGAGCGGCTCGCCGTCGAGGGGTTCCGGGTGATCGCCGGGCCGCACTTCGACGCCGACGAGATCGGCGGCATGGTGCGCACCGCCATCAGCCGCAACGTCAACCCGCTGGGCACGATCCGGCAGCTCGTCGCCATCCAGGCCAGTCCCGACCGCACGGCCGACCTCCACGAGGTGCGGGTGCCGACCCTGGTCATCCACGGCCTGCGCGACCAGCTGGTGATGCCGAGCGGCGGCATCGCGACGGCCCGTGCGGTGCCGGGCGCGCGGCTGGTCGCCTTCCCCGACATGGCGCACGACCTGCCGGGGCCGCGCCGGGCCGAGATCGTCGAGGAGATCGCCCGCAACGCGGCGCGGGCCCGGGCAGGGTCGTCGAGCGGCAGCGCCGAGGACCTGCAGGGCGCCGACTCGGTGTAGGTCGCCGGACGGTCCGCTACGGGTGCAGCAGCGAGTCGGCGACCGCGTCGACGAGCATGCCGACCTCGTCCTCGGTGACGACGAGCGGCGGCGCGATGCGGATCGTCGACCCGTGGGTGTCCTTGGCGAGGATGCCGCGGCTCATCAACCGGTCGCACAGCTCGCGGCCGCTGGGGCCGCCCGGGCTCGATGTCGAGGCCGGCCCACAGCCCGCGGACGCGGACGGCGGCCAGGCCGTCGCCGCCAGGTCTGCCGACGAGGGGGGCGAGCCGGTCGGCGAGCACTGCGCCGAGATGTGCTGCGCGGCGCTGGAACTCGCCTTCGGCGAGCATGGTGACGACCTCGTGGCCGATGGCCGCGGCGAGCGGGTTGCCGCCGAAGGTGGAGCCGTGCGAGCCGGGGGTGATCACCTCGAGCACCTCACGGTCGGCCGCGATGGCCGACACCGGGTAGAGGCCGCCACCGAGGGCCTTGCCGAGGACGTAGATGTCGGGGACGACGTCCTCGTGGTCGCAGGCGAAGGTGCGCCCGGTGCGGGCGAGGCCGGACTGGATCTCGTCGGCGACCATCAGCACACCGGCGTGGTCGCAGATCGCCCGCACCTCGCGCAGGTAGCCCTCGGGCGGGATGACGACGCCACCCTCCCCCTGAACCGGCTCGAGCAGCACGGCGACCGTGGTGTCGTCGATCGCGCGACGCAGCGCATCGGCATCCCCGTAGGTCACCGTGCGGAACCCGGGCGTGTAGGGGCCGTACTCGTCGCGCGCGACCTTGTCGTCGCTGAAGCTGACGATGGTCGTGGTGCGGCCGTGGAAGTTGCCCTCCATGACCACGATGCTGGCGGTGTCCTCGGGGACACCCTTGACGCGGTAGCCCCACTTGCGGGCGACCTTCAGGGCGGTCTCGACGGCCTCTGCTCCGGTGTTCATCGGCAGGATGAGGTCCTTGCCGGTGAGGCCGGCCAGCGCTTCGGCGAAGTGGCCGAGCTGGTCGTTGTGGAAGGCGCGGCTGGTCAGGGTGAGCCGGGTCAGCTGCTCCTGGGCGCGGGCGACCAGGCGCGGGTGGCCGTGCCCGAAGTTCAGCGCCGAGTAGCCGGCCAGGCAGTCGAGGTAGCGCCGGCCGTCGACGTCGGTGACCCAGGCGCCCTCGCCGTGGGTGAGCACCACCGGCAGCGGGTGGTAGTTGTGCGCGGCATACCGCTCGACCAGCGCGATCTCTGCGGCGGTGCGGGCGTTGTGGCCGGTAGGCCCCGGGCTGACCTGGCTGTGCTGGGACGTCATCGTCGCCTCCTCGCGGCCGAGCCTAGCGAGGGGTGTGGCGCCCTCGCGCCGGTCCCCCTGGGCGGGTGGTGGCTCGGCGGGTCGTGGATGCGCGGGGTCGTGGCTGGGCGGCCGCGGGTCCGGGGTCAGGCGGTGGTGCCGCTCGGGGCGAGCAGCAGATAGCCCTGTGCCGCGAGGATGATGACGACGGCGGCGAGCTTGCCGGCCGGAAGTGAGCTGTCGAAGGCGATGCGGTCGATGACCAGGATGCCGACCTGCAGCAGCACGATCCAGCCCATGGTGACGACGGCCAGCTCGGCGTACTGCAGCGATGACGCGTAGACCCAGAAGAGCACGAGGAACGACAGGGCACCCAGGCCGAGGGCGACGGTGTTCTGCTTCTCCGCCCACTCCTTGGCGGCGAAGGCGCCGAACAGGTCCAGGGCCGCCAGCGCCGCCATGCACAGGGTCGCGACGACCGGCAGCGGCCAGGAGGCAGGCAGCTTCAGCAACGGCAGCGCGTCGAGCATGGCCATGGGGTCCTCCGAGGGGCAGCGGGCCACCCGGGTACGTGGCCTCACTGGTCAAGAGGCGTGGGCCGTCGCGCTGATACACGGCGCGGCCGTCTCCGGCTCGGACCGCTGCCACACCCGCTCTGGTCCGTCTGCCCGAGCTGGCGGTGGTCTCCGAGGCCGGCGGTGCCGCCGCCGATGCTGCGGTTCCGGCGGTGGTCTGCGGGGCCGGCGGTGCTGTGGCACCGCCACCCCCGCAGAAGGGCATGACCCAGCCAGAGGAACCCGAGCCGAGCGGAACGACGTGACTCGGGGCCGGGCGACCGGTCAGTCGGCCCACATCTCGCCGACCCGGTCGGCGATGCGGGCGCCGTGGGCGCGGGCCGTCTCGAAGCTGCCGGCGCCGCGCGACATGTCGAGCGGGTTGGCACCCATCGCCCGCAGGTCCTTGGCGTCCGGGACCACCAGGTGGGTCCTGGCCTTGGGCTTGAGGCTGAGCAGCTGCACGCGCGGCAGGTCGCGCAGGCGCGAGCCGATCGGGTAGGGCGACAGCACGAGCACCCGACGGTGGCCTGCGGCCAGGTCGGCGTTGGCGATGCTGCGCAGCCCGCCGTCGACGTAGCGGCGCCCGCCGACATCGACGGCCGGGAACACGCCGGGCACGGCGCAGCTGGCCGCGACGGCCCGCTCGAGCGGCACGTCGCTGGTGTTGTCGAACACCACGGAGGTACCGGTCTGAGCGTCGACCGCGGTGATGAACAGCCGACCCTCGGGCCACGACTTGCCGACCAGCCCGAGGCCGATCGCCTTCAGCCAGTCCTCCTCGGTGGTGGTGCGCGCGCTGAGGGCGGCTTGGCCGACGAGGGCACGTCCGCGCCGCTTGTCGAGGTTCACCTGGGCGCGCAGGTAACGGGCGGCGTCGGAGGTGCCGAGCCGGCCATAGCTCGCCAACGGCGCGCCCTCCCGGATACGCGCGAACGCGTCGCCCTCGTCGGTGCCGACCCGCAGGTGCGCCGCGACCATCGAGCCCGCCGACGTGCCGATCATGGTGTCGGCGTCACGCACGTCGATACCGCCGTCGCGCAGGCCGATGATGACGCCGGCCTCCCACGCGATGCCGGTGGCTCCCCCGCCCGCGAGCACGACGGCGCGGTCGATGCCCTCGGTCGGCGGGTGCCAGTCGTGGAACTCCTCGCCCCCCACGATGGGTCGCGCGTGGTCGTCGGTCGGTCCTTCGACGTGGACCACGTTCTCGCTCACCACCCCATTGTCTCGTCATGAGGAGACGTCCACGCCACCGGCCGGATGAGCGTGCTCATCCGCCCGGTGGATCCTCGCCCGGTCGAAGGTCGGCACTGGACTGGTGGCAGCCATCGTTCAAGGCGGCAGTCGCTCGGTCGAAAGAGGCTGCCGTCGGCAGGGCGGCAGTCGCGCAGTCCTTCGGGGCCTGCTGTCGGAAGGGCGGCAGTCGCTCGGTCGAGACTGCCGTCGGCAGGGCGGCAGTCGCTCGGTCGAAAGAGGCTGCCGTCGCACGCAGGGCTGCAGTCGCCGTCAGTGGAGGCTGCCGCTGCTCGAGCGGCGTGCAGCGCTGGCCGGCAGCACCCGGACGGCCTCGATCGGCACACTGACCAGCTCGTCGTCGTCGACCCGCACCTGGCACCGGACCGCGCCCACGAGCTCGACCTCCCCCGCCAGCCCCTGCCACGGGCCGGCCGACACCTCGACGAGGTCACCGACCAAGGGGGTCGCCGTGAGCTGCTCCGCCGGGCGGCGGGTCGCGGCCAGGGCTGCGAGCTGCGCGGCATACGTGCTGGGCAAGGTGGCCGGGCGACCGCGGTAGGTCCAGCTGAAGAGATGGCGCGGGTCGAAGCGGCGGGAGCACTCACCGCACGACATCAGCCGGGCGGGCGCACGGTGCCGGTGCTTCTCGTGACCGGCCGGGCAGCGGCCCACCCAGTCGCCGGGCACCCGGGGTGAGTCGGAGGACACGCAGCGCTCACCGCTGCAGCCGATCTCGCGGGCCTTGGCCCGCCAGACCGCGTCGTGCCCGTGCTGCGGCCCGACCAGCGCGTGCGCGATCTCGTGGAGGATCGTGTCGAGCACCTCGTCCTCGGAGTGCAGGGTCGTGAGCGGCGCACTCAGCCCGATCTGCCGCTTCGTGAAGCGGCACACGCCGGCACGGGTCTTGGCGCGGTCGGCGACGATGGTCCAGTCGTCGAGGCCGTGCTCGCGCAGGAGGCGACGGCCGGTCGACAGCGCCCTCGTGACCTCCATCGTCGCCTCCTCTCGTCGTGCGGTGCCGTGGCCCGCGGTCAGGTCGTGTGCTCGTGGATCGACCCTAGGCGGGCGCACCGACATCACCGAGGAGCGACGCCCGGGATCGACGGATCTGTGGACAGCCGGCCGCGCGGGAGCGCCTGTGGACGAGTGGCGACGCGCGCGGAGGCGGTCAGTGGGTGTAGAGCCGCGACGTGGCTTCCCGCGCGGAGGCTGGTCAGTGGGTGTAGAGCCGCGACGTGGCTTCCCGCACGGTGAGGGTCACCGGAGTGCCGGGCAGGTCGACGTCGCCCGGGATGTCGAACCACTGGCTGCCACCCACCCTGAACTGGCCGGTGTAGACGATGTCGGCCCTGACCTCGTGGGTGCCGGGCTGGGCGTACGTGGCGCGGATGTCACCCGTCGGGTGCGGGCCGCCGAGGGACGTCGTGGGCCCGATGGTCGTCGTGCCGAGGTGGTAGGTGATCGACTTCAGACGCGGGCGGACCTCGATGTGGTAGCCCAGCAGGCGCGCGGGATCGGGGGTGTCGACCTCGTCAGGGCCGAAGCCTGCCGCGGGGAACTTCACCTCGAAGTAGGTCGGCAGGTTGACCAGCGTGACGTCGCCCTCGGGCTGGATGTTGACCGTCGGCACCGAGAAGTCCGTGTCATGGAACGCGTCCCTGATCATCGCCATGGTGAGGCCTCGGCCGGCGCCGGGCACGAGCTCCGGGAAGCACGTGATCCCACGTCGACCCACTGCTCCGCCGGGCCTGCGATCGGCCTCCCGCTGCGATCCACCTCCCGCCGAGAAGATGCCGACGGCCGGTCCTAGACCTCTCGGTGGTCGGTTCCCTGAGCACATCGACGACCGCTCGCAGACAGAGGTTGTCGGAGCCCGGCTCGCCCGGGCGCCCTCCGCAGAGCAGACCGTGGTGACGCGTACCAAGGCTCCAGCCTTGGGTGCCTCAGGTGGTGCCTGCCAGAATCTCGCATGTCCGCCAGCGCCTGCGGTGACCTCCTTGACTCAGCATCACTCTTGATGCCGCCTCCCTGGATGTGCTCCCGATTACGTCTGCGATGCCTGGCAGCCACCAGAGTGCCGAGCGCGATGACGACGACGATGACTAGGCAATGTCGCTCAACGACGCCATCGGCCCCCCCGCCACACGACAGCAACGTCCTGCTCGAAGGTCGCTCTCGCTTGTCCGTGCTCACCACCGTTCCCGGACGCATCAACCACATTCGAGCGGTTCTGAATCATGTCGGCCTCGACGTATGCCTGCCCCGTCGGCGCACCGGCGACGGCGTTCACTGACTTCACGGTGATGGGCGCGGACTCGTACCGATGATTCTGCGCTCTGCAGCTTGCGTCGCGGTTTCGGTCAGTGACGCGCATGACTTGCAGCCAGAGTCACTGTTCACGTCGATAAGGCGATGGGCTCGGGCGTCGTCCATGCCTTCGTTGACTTGGTCGAAGAAGTAGCGGACGAAGGCTTCGGCTCCCTTGTCCGACTTCACCCGGGCGGCCGCGGGGATGTCCACCGACGCGCTGGCCGACGGGGACGGGGACGACGCGCTCGGGCTGGGCGACGCACTCGTCACCGACGCGGACGGGCTCGTCGTGGCCGAAGGCGTCCCCTCCGACTGGCACCCGGCGAGCACCCCCGCCCCCGTGACCAGCCCAGCCAGCGTCACCGCAGCGGCCCGCGTCACCCGGCCCGACGGCATCCGGATCGTGCGTCGCTCCATGCGTCCCTTCCTGGCCGCCCCTCGTCGACCCCGCACCAAAACGCTAGCCAAACCCGCCGATTTCGCCACTCGAGTTATCCACAGGGGGGAGACTCCCCGGTCGGACGGTCCACCTCCCCCAGCCGCCGGAGCCGGGCCACGGCACAGCCGAGGCCCGCGCCCTGCCCGGCCACGAAGCCCCCGCACGCGACCACCCGAGGCGGCAGACTGTCCCCCGTGCACCTGCCAGCGCCGGGCCTCCCCATCGGGCTGCGTCTGCTGCGCGGGTACACCGGCCGCCACCTCCCCGCCGACATCCTCGCCGGCCTGCTCGTCGCGGCACTGGCCATCCCCCAGTCCCTCGGGTACGCCGTGGTCGCGGGTGTACCGGTGCAGGTCGGCCTCTACACCCTGCCGCCCGCCCTGCTCGCCTACGCGCTGTTCGGCACCTCGCGGCTGCTGTTCGTCGGGCCGGTCTCGACGGTCTCGGTGCTGTCCGGCTCGATCGTGCGCGCCCTGTCCGGCGGTGACACCGAGCTCGCGGTGCAGCTGACCTCGGTGCTGGCGATCACGGCCGGTGTCGTGCTCGTGGCCGTCGGCATGCTGCGCCTGGGCTGGGTCGCACAGTTCCTCAGCGAGCCGATCGTCACGGGCTTCGTCGCTGGCCTGGTCGTGCTCATCGTCGTCGGCGAGATCCCCGGTCTGGCGGGCCTGGCCACACCCGTCGGAGGCATATTCGAGCGGATCGCCGTGCTGCTGCGCGACTCCGGCGACTTCCACGGCCTCACCCTGGTCGTCGGCCTCACCTCGCTCGCGGTCCTCTTCGGCGGCTCCCGCCTCGCGCCCAGGGTGCCGTGGTCGCTCATCGTCCTGGTCGGCGGCATCGTGGCGTCGACCCGGCTCGACCTGGCCGCGAAGGGTGTCCGTGTGGTCGGCGACGTGCCCACCGGCATCCCGATCCCATCGTTCCCGATCGTCGACATCTCGCTGTGGAGCGGCATCGTCACCGGCGGTCTCGCGATCGCCGCCGTCGGCATCGCGGAGGGGCTGGCCGCCGTGCGCACCTTCGCCCCGAGCGGCGCGGTCGACCCCGAGACCGACAACCAGGAGTTCGTCGCCCACGGCGCCGCCGACGTCGCGTCAGGGCTCTTCGGCGGGATGGGCGTCGGCGGGTCACTGTCGAAGACCGCCGCGAACGCGCGGGCCGGCGCCTACACCCAGATGAGTGGGGTCGCGGCCGCGATCGTCGTGATCTGCTTCGTCCTGTTCGCCGCCGGACTCCTCGCGAACCTGCCACGCACCGTGCTGGCGGCGATCGTCATCCACGCCGTGTGGGGGCTGGTGAGCGTCTCGTCGTTCCGTCGGTATGCCGCGGTGCGCCGCAACGACTTCCTCGCCGCCGTCGTCGCGTTCCTCGGCGTGCTGGTACTCGGCCCGCTCAACGGGCTCCTGGTCGCCATCGGGCAGTCGCTGCTGGGGCTGGTCTACCGCTCGCTCCAGGTCGGGGTCGACGAGATGGGCCGGGTCGACGGCGAGAAGGCGGCCTGGGGGTCGGTGGCCAACGACCCGTCACGCCGCACCTACCGCGGTGTCGCCGTGCTGCGCCCGGACGGGCCGCTGTTCTGGGCGAACGCGAACGCCGTGGTCCAGCACATCGAGACACTGGTGCGCCGGCCACCGACCACCTGCACTCCGTGGTGCTCGACCTCGAGGCGACCAACCAGATGGACACCACCACCGCCGAGCGCCTGCAGCAGATGATGCAGCGCCTGCGCCGACAGGGCATCGACCTCTACCTGGTACGCGTCTTCGGCAACGTGCGTGACGTGCTGACCCGCTCGGGCTTCCTCGACGAGCTCGGGCCGGAGCACGTCTGGCACTCGATCGCGGCCGGGGTCAAGGCCGCCCGGTCGGCGCCGCCGATCGCCGTGGTGCTGCCCGAAGGAGCCGTGCTCCCCGGCGGCGCCACCGAGGGCCCGGACGCCGACATCGACGACGAGCCCGAGCCCGACGAACCGGACAACGGGGTCCATGGGGAGCAGATCGCCTCCAAGCGCGTGCCCGACGAGGAGCCCGGCGCGCACCCGGAGAGGTAGACGCTTGCCACACTGGCTGCATGACCACCCTCCCCACCCTCGCCGTCACCGGCTCCACGGGTGCCCTCGGCGGCCTCGTCGCTCGCGACCTGGCCGACCGGGGCGTGCCCCAGCGGCTCCTCGCCCGGTCGCCCGAGCGCACACCCCGGCTGCCCGGCGCGGTCCCCGTGGCCGCCTCCTACGGCGACCGGGATGCCGCCATCCGCGCGCTGCTCGGCGTGCGGACGTTGCTCATGGTCTCCGGCTCGGAGTCCGCCGACCGCCTGGAGCAGCACCGCACGTTCGTCGACGCCGCGGTGGATGCCGGCGTGCAGCAGATCGTCTACACCTCGTTCTTCGGCGCCTCCGCCGACTGCACCTTCACCCTGGGTCGCGACCACTGGGCGACGGAGGAGCACATCCGTTCCCGCGGAACGGCATTCACGTTCCTGCGGGACAACCTCTACCTCGACTTCCTGCCGCTCACCGTCGGCGAGGACGGCGTCATCCGTGGCCCGGCCGGCGAGGGACGCGTGTCCGCCGTGAGCCGCGCCGACATCGCCCGAGTCGCCGTCGCGGTGCTGCTCGACCCCGAGTCGCACCGCGCCGCGACCTACGACCTCACCGGCCCGGAGTCGATCACCCTGACCCAGGCGGCCGGCATCATCGGGGAGGCGACGGGCCGCGAGGTGACCTTCCACCACGAGACGGTCGCCGAGGCCTACGAGTCGCGCAGGAAGTGGGACGCCCCGGACTGGCAGTACGACGCGTGGGTCTCGACCTACACGGCGATCGCCGCCGGTGAGGTCGAGGCGGTCACCGATGACGTGCGCCGGGTGACCGGGCGGGCGCCGATCGGGCTGCGCGAGCTGTTGAGCGCCACCACCGCCTGAACTGCCGGTCGCCCGCGCCGCTGGACGGGACGGCACGACCCGCGGCGCGTCAATGGCTCGACCGGCTCATTGACGCGTCAACGACCTCCCCGGCAGGATGCAGGACCGACCGGCAGTCGGCGCGAAGGGATGCAGTGGCGACTCAGACCGAGCACCCGGCCGACCCCCGCCGCAGTGGCCGCGCGGCCCTGGCCGAGACGTGGCGGGCGCTGCGTGCCGTCTTCGCGAAACCGACGCTGCGGCGGATGCAGCTCGCCCTCGCGGCATCGCTCGTCGGCGACTGGGCCTACTCCACCGCCGTGACGGTGTGGGCCTACCGCGAGGGAGGCGCCGAGCTCGTCGGGCTCTGGGCCGGCATCCGGCTCGCGCTCGTCGCGGTCGCGACACCGCTCGGCTCGTCGGTCGTCGACCGCCTCTCGCGCAAGGCCGTGCTGCTCGTCTCCACGCTCGTGCGGGCCGCCCTCGTCGCGGCCGCCCTGGTGGCCCTGCTCATCGACGCCCCAGCGTGGGTCGTGCTCGTGCTCGCGACCCTGGCGCCCCTCGTGGGGTGCGTGTTCCGGCCGGCACAGCTCGCGTGGATGCCGGCGCTCGCCGCACACCCGGGCGAGCTCACCGCGGCCAACGGTGCCTCGAGCACGATCGACAGCCTGGCCTTCCTCGTCGGTCCCGCGATCGGCGGGCTCGTCGTCGCGACGACCAGCGTCGAGACGATGTTCGTCGTGACGGCGGCGATGTTCCTCGCGTCGGCCGGGCTCGTCGCCCGCATCCGTCCGGAGGACGGCGACGGTATGGCGGGCGGCGAGAACGGGCGCGAGAGCGAGGGCGAGAACGGGCGCGAGAGTGAGAGCGAGCGCGAGGGCGATGCCCCGCCCCGGCCGAGCCTCGTGCGCGACCTCGCAAGCGGCTTCACGACGATCGCCCGCGACCGGAACCTCGGCATGATCATGGTGCTGATCTGCGTGCAGATGGTCGTGTCCGGGGCGATGGTCGTGCTCGGGGTCGTCCTCGCCGTCGACGTCCTCGGCACCGGGCCGGCCGGGGTCGGGCTCATCGACTCGGTGCTCGGCATCGGAGCGGTCGTCGGCGGGTTCGTCGCCATCGCCCGCTCGATGCGCAACTCCATCGCCGTGGACCTCGTCACCGGCACGCTCCTCTGGGCGGTCCCCCTGCTGTTCGTCGTCGCGGCCCCGTCCCCCGCCACGGTCTTCGCCATGGTGGCGGTCATGGGCTTCGGCCTGCCGCTCGTCGACGTCAACTACGCGACGCTGACGATGCGCCTCACCCCCGACGACCGGCTCGGCCGGGTGTTCGGCGCCTTCGAGGGCACCTGCATCGGCGCGATGGCGCTCGGGTCGGCCGTCACTCCGTTCCTGCTCGACCAGCTCGGAATCCGTGGGGTACTGGGTGTGCTCACCCTGGTCGTGGGGCTGCCCGCCCTGGCGTGCCTCCCGCGCGCCCGCCGTCTCGACGCCACGCTCCGGCCGCCGCCGGAGACCGAGCTGCTGGCCGGCATCCACATGTTTGCACCACTGGCACCGGCATCCCTCGAGTTCCTCGCGCGCCGCCTGGTGGCCGAGGAGGTCGACGCGGGCACGGTGATCGTGCGCGAGGGCGACCCGTCCGACCGCTTCTACGTCATCGCCCGCGGCCGGGTCGACGTCACCCAGGGCGGCCGGCAGCTGCGGGTCGAGGGCCCCGGCGAGTTCTTCGGCGAGATCGGCCTGCTGCGCGAGGTGCCGCGCACCGCGACCGTGACTGCCGTCGAGGACGCCAGGCTGCTGACCCTCACCCGCGAGGACTTCCTCGCCGCCGTGCACGGCACCGACGCGTCGATGGCGGCGGCGTACGACATCGTCACGGCCCGGATGGGGTGAGCCCGCGGCCCTCGCTGAACCGGCCGGAGACACCTCACCTAGTCATTTCGGGCTATGGACAGTCCGTGACCCGCCCCGGGATGGTGACGGATAGATCAGGGCGCCAGCCCTGGAGATGGAGGGAGCCTTGATGGCTGTCGAGGCGGAGCAGGACGCCGCGCCCCGCGGCGCGGTCCGGGGCTGCGCTCCGCGACACGTGGGCCTCCCTTCGGTCCGTCTTCGGCAACCCGGCCCTGCGCCGCATCGAGCTCGCCCTCGCCGGCTCGATGATCGGCGACTGGGCCTACGCCACGGCGGTCGTCGTCTGGGCCTACGGCGTGGGCGGCGCCCGCCTCGTCGGCATCTGGGTGGCCGTGCGCTACCTCCTCATGGCGATCGTCTCGCCCATCGGGTGCATCGCTCGCGGACCGGCTCCCGCGCAAGGTCGTGCTCATCGGCAGCGACCTGGTGCGCGGCGTGCTCGCCGAGCATCGCGGCGATCGCGCTCATTCGCCGACGCGCCGGACGCTGTCGATCTTCGTCGTGGCGACGCGTGCTCTCCCTCGTCGGCTGCATCTTCCGCCCGGCCCAGATGGCCTGGATGCCGTCGCTCACCCGACGCCCGAGGAGCTCACCGCTGCCAACGGCGCGTCCAGCACGATCGAGAGCCTGGCCTTCTTCCTCGGCCCCGCCCTCGGGGCCCTGCTCGTGAGCGCGACGTGCGTCCAGGACGTCTTCCTCCTCAACGCCGCCACGTTCGTGCTGTCCGCCATGCTCGTGTCGGGCATCCACGCCGATCGCCGGTGGCCGAGGACACCCGGAGACGAGGGAAAGGACTCCGACGACGAGGACGAGGCCGGAGCCCGAGAAGGTCGGCATGCTGCGGCGAGATGGCCGGCGGCTTCACGGCACATCGCCCGCGACCGGGACCTGATCATGGTCGCGATCCTCGTGTGCACCCAGACCATCGTCGCCGGGGCCACGGCCGTCTTCGGCGTCGTCCTCGCCGTCGACATGCTCGAGACCGGGCCCCAAGGCGGTCGGCATCATCGACTCGGTCTTCGGTGTCGGGGCCATCGTCGGCGGCTTCTACGCGATCGCCCGCGCCACCCAGAACCGGCTCGCGGGCGACCTCGCCCTGGGCACGGTGCTCTGGTCCCTGCCCCTGCTCCTCATCGTGGCGTACCCGTCGCCCGTGACGGTGTTCGCGGCGGCCATCCTGCTGGGCTTCGGCAACCCGCTCGTCGACGTCAACTTCGCGACGATCGTCCAGCGCCTCACGCCGGATGCCATCCTCGGTCGCGTGTTCGGGGCCTACGAGGGTGCCCTCATCGCCGGGATGGCGCTCGGGTCCGGCGGTCACACCGTTCCTGATCAGCAGCTTCGGGCTGCAGATGGGCCCTGGCGATCCTCGCTCTCGTCGTGGGGATCCCCGGCGCTGGCCTTCATCCCGCGCTGCCTGCGGCTCGACGGCACCCTGCAGCGCTCCCGAGGGGACCGCCCTGCTGCGCGGCATCTCGATCTTCTCGCCGCTGTCCCCGGTGAAGGTGGAGTCGCTGGCGCAGGCTCGCTCACGACGGAGACCGCAGCCGCCGGCACGGCCGTCGTGCGCGAGGGCGACGTCTCCGACCGCTTCCTGGTCATCGTCAGCGGCCGGGTCGAGGTGACCCAGGACGGCGAGCACGTGCGATTCGAGGGCCCCGGCGAGTTCTTCGGCGAGATCGGCCTGCTGCGCGACGTCCCTCGCACCGCGACGGTCACTGCCGTCGAGGACACGACGCTCTACAGCCTGGCCCGCGACGACTTCCTCGACGCGGTGCGCGGTGTCGACGAGTCGCTCGCGGCGGCGGACGACGTCGTCATGCGCCGGCTCGCTCGGGCCTGACCCCTCGTCGCTCCGCGCTTCCTCAGGCATCACGTCTCGGGCAGGCGCTTGCGCATCCGGAACAGCCCGTAGTCGGCCACGTAGCCCAGCCGGGCGTTGACCCGGCGGATGCCGTGGTTGTTCTCCTCGTTGTCGGTGTACAGCCGCCGCACGCCGAGCTGGGCCGCCTGGTGGTGCAGGTGCTGCTTGGCGAGCCGACCCAGGCCACGGCCACGGAACTGCGGGTCGACCCCGGTGTAGCCGACACCGCCGATGCCGTCGGCGGGAATGACACCGCCGAACGTGACCGCGGCGGGGATGCCGTCGACCCGCACCAGCGTGCCCAGCGGCACCTCCCCCTCGTCGATCCACCCGTGCATCTCGCGCCCGGGTGATCACGTGGCTCGTTCGGGCCTCGGGGTTGGTCTGGCTGGCCGTGAGCATGGCGTCGAACGCGTCCGGGTCGGACGGGTCGAGGTCTCCGCACGGCTCGGCGGTGATGCCGTCGGGCAGGGCGGGGTGCGGCGCCGTCGCGGGGTCGATCTCGGCGACGCTCGTGATCGACAGCTGTACCGTCTCGAACCCCCAGTGCCCGGCGACCGCCATCGACCGCTCGTCGTCGTCGAAGACCTGTGCCCACAGCTCGGTGGTGGCCGGGGCGACAGCGGCGAGGCAGTCGGCGAGCACTTCCCCCGCCACCCCCCGGCCCTCCACCTGGTGGTCGACGAACACGTTCAACCAGCGCTGGTGGTTCGGGCGGCCGTGCCGATGGGTCACCGCGCCGAAGGCCACCGGGGCACCGTCCGCCGACTCCACGACCCGGGCCACGTCGACGTCGACTCCGTCCGAGAACAACCCGGTGACCCACCAGGCCTGCAGGTGCGGGCAGCGCGCCATGGCGAGCTCGACCAGGGCAGGAACGTCGTCACGGGTGACGTCACGGCGGCGCATCACCCGATGTTGCACCGGGCGCGACGCCGCGGGCAACAGGACGGCCCCCTCGTCAGACGATGTTGCCGACTCCGGGCGTGTACGAGGAGGAGATGACGGCCTCCGCGATCAGCGTCTTGCACTTGACCACCCCGGCGAACTCGGCCGACCCCGCCTCGACGGTCACCAGGGGTGCCCGGACCTTCAGGGACGCCGCGCTCGTCACCGCCTGGTTCGCGGCCAGCGCTGTCTCCCAGACCGTTCCGACCCACACCGGCCGGCTGCGGTCACCGTCCTCGAACTGCACCCACACCGTCGAGCCGACCGCGGGGAACGCCAGCAGCACCATCGGCACGGGCGGTAGGCAGGCCTCCGCCCAGCACGCGGTCACGCCGACGTCGGGCACGCTCACCTGCAGTCGACCCCGGCGCAGGGGGTCGTGGTTCTCGTCGACGTTCGCGCGATACACGTCCCGGCTGCGGCCCATGACGTCCTCCTGCTCGGTCGGGTGGTCCACCACCTCGTGCCGAGCGTCCCACCCGAGCGCCGCGTGCGACAGGGGGCGCAGGGTGTCGTGCCCGGCATCCGGTGTGGATGCCGGGCACGTCCGCTGCGCCGGCGGGTCACCCAGCGCGTGGCCGGGCGTGATCGCGTGATTCGCGTGATCGCGTGATCGGGTGGGGTCAGGCGACGCGGCCCTTGGGGGCGCTCTTGGCGGTCATGCCGGGGTCGCGCACGACGATGTCGCCGAGCGCCTCGTCGATGCGCTTCAGCAGCTCAGGCTCGAGCGTGACGCCGGCGGCCTTGACGTTCTCGCCGACCTGCTCCGGGCGCGAGGCACCGACGAGCGCGGCTGCGACGTTGGGGTTCTGGAGCACCCAGGCGACGGCGAGCTGGGCCATGGTGAGCCCCGCGTCGTCGGCGACCGGCTTGAGACCCTGCACGCGGGTGAGCACGTCGTCGTTCATGAAGCGGCTGATCATGTCGGCGCCGCCCTTCTCGTCGGCGGCCCGAGAACCCGCCGGGGGCGCCTGTCCCGGAACGTACTTGCCGGTGAGCACGCCCTGCGCGATCGGGCTCCAGACGATCTGGCTGATGCCGAGCTCGTCGCAGGTCGGCACGACCTCGTCCTCGATGACCCGCCACAGCATCGAGTACTGCGGCTGGCTCGAGATCAGCTGCACGCCAAGGTCCTTCGCCAGCGCGTGGCCGTCACGGATCTGGTCGGCCGTCCACTCGCTGACCCCGATGTAGAGGGCCTTGCCCTGCCGCACGACGTCGGCGAACGCCTGCATCGTCTCCTCGAGAGGCGTCTCGGTGTCGTACCGGTGCGCCTGGTAGAGGTCGACGTAGTCGGTCTGCAGGCGGGTCAGCGAGCCGTTGATCGACTCCATGATGTGCTTGCGCGACAGGCCGGTGTCGTTCTTCCCGCCGGGGCCGGTCGGCCAGTAGACCTTCGTGAAGATCTCCAGGCTCTCGCGCCGCTCGCCCTTGAGGGCCTCGCCGAGCACGGTCTCGGCCTTGGTGTTGGCGTAGACGTCGGCGGTGTCGAAGGTGCTGATGCCGTGGTCGAGCGCCGCGCGCACACACTGGGTGGCGATGTCGTTCTCGACCTGAGAACCGTGGGTGAGCCAGTTGCCGTAGGTGATCTCGGAGATCTTGAGTCCGCTGTTGCCGAGGTATCGGTAGTCCATCGCCCCACCGTATGCCGGGCCGCAGGGCCTCATCCCCCCGGGGCGTGCACCCGTGCCGTGAGCGTCGACAGCTGCACCGGCGCGGTGTCGATGCACGAGTCGGGTGCCACCGGCCGATCGGGGGATGGACCGCCCACCCCGTGAAGCGCGATGATGCTCGCAGGCCGGGGTCACGCGGCCCGGCGAGTGTCCCCGGACACGGCGCGTGCAGGTCCACGGAAGAGCCCCAAGGGGGTGACATGGCGCAGTCGTTCACGGCGGCGACCTGTCCCGCGTGCGGGGCCGGAGACCAGCCCGAGGGAGCCAACTTCTGCGGCCAGTGCGGGTCCGCCCTCCGAGCGACGTGTGGCGCGTGCGGGTCCACCCTCGCTCCAGGGGCGCGGTTCTGCCAGGCGTGCGGCGCACCGGCAGCGACCGATGCCGCGGTCGGCACGTCGTCGTCCGCGGACGGGGGCCGCAGGCCGGGCTCCCCGGTCGCCGAACGACGTGTGACCAGCGTGCTCTTCTGCGACCTCGTGGGCTTCACGACGCTCTCGGAGACCCGCGACCACGAACAGACCCGTGAGCTGCTGACGGCCTACTTCGATGACGCCCGAGCCATCGTCGCCCGCTACGGGGGCATCGTCGAGAAGTTCATCGGTGACGCCGTGATGGCGGTGTGGGGTGTGCCCGCGGCGCACGAGGACGACGCAGAGCGAGCCGTGCGCGCCGGGCTCGAGCTCGTCACCAGGGTCGCGAACCTCGGTGAGGACCAGGGGGTCGCGGGTCTGAGCGCACGGGTCGGCATCGTGACCGGCGAGGTCGCGGTCACCGTCGGAGCGGTGAACCAGGGCATGGTCGCCGGGGATGCGGTGAACACGGCGTCGCGGGTGCAGTCGTTGGCCCAGCCCGGTCAGGTGTGGGTGGACGACACGACCCGGTTGCTGTCCTCCGCCGCCATCACCTACGTCGATGCCGGCACCCACACGCTGAAGGGCAAGGCCGACCCGATGCCGCTGTGGAGTGCTCGAGCGGTCGTCGCGGCCCGCGGCGGCGCCCAGCGCGCGGACGGGCTCGAGGCACCGCACGTCGGCCGTGACCGCGAGCTGCGCCTGGCCAAGGAGCTGTTCCACTCGTCAGTGGCGACGGGTAGACCGGCCCTGTTGCTCGTCGACGGGGAGGCCGGCGTCGGGAAGACGCGGCTCGCCTGGGAGTTCGAGAAGTACATCGACGGGCTCACCGACCCGGTGAAGTGGCACACCGGGCGATGCCTCGCCTACGGAGAGGGGGTGGCCTTCTGGGCCGTGGCCGAGGCGGTGCGCGGCCGGTTGTCGGCCGACAGCGACGACCCCGACCAGGAGGAGGGTGCCCTGCTCGAGGCGACCCTGAGCAAGCACGGCGTGAGCGGTGACGAACGGGAGTGGATGACGCCTCGCCTCGAGGTCCTCCTCGGCCTCGCCACTCAGCACTACCCCAAGGAGGACCTGTTCGCCGCGTGGACGTCCTTCTTCGAGCGGGTCGGCGACGGGACCACACCGGTCGTCATCGTCATCGACGACGCGCAACACGCCGAGGACGGGCTGCTCGAGTTCGTGGAGCACCTCATCACCTGGGCCACGATCCCGCTGCTCGTGCTCATGATGACCCGGCCGGGCCTTCTCGAGCGTCGCATGTCCCTTGCCACACACCGGAACTCGACGGTGATCCACGTCTCGGGGCTCGACGACACCACCATGGCCAGCCTGCTCGACGGCCTCGTGTCCGGCCTGCCGGAGGGTACGCGTACCGACCTCGTCCAGCGGGCCGAGGGCATCCCGCTGTATGCCGTGGAGACCGTCCGTTCGCTCATCGACCGCGACCTCGTCATCCCCCGAGGCGGTGTCTACGTGCTCGCGACGACCAACCGGCTCGACCTCGAGTCGATCGCGGCCCCGGCCTCGCTCCAGGCCCTGGTGGCCGCTCGACTGGACGCGCTCACCCCCGACCAGCACCACGTCGTCAGCGTCGCGTCCGTCCTCGGTCCGACCCTGAGCAGCGACCGCATCGCCGACCTGTGTCCCGACGTCGAGGACGTCCCCTCCGTGCTCGGGCAGCTCGTGCACCTGCAGATCCTGGAACGCCAGTCGAGTCGGCTCAGCTCCGAGTTCGGGCGGTATGCCTTCCGCCAGTCCGTCGTGCACCAGGTCGCGTACGCCACCCTGTCGATGCGCGAGCGCAAACGCATCCACCTCGCCGTCATCGCCTCGTACGGGGCCGTCGAGGACATCGCCAGCGACCAGGCGTCGGTCCTGGCGCAACACCACCTCGACGCCATCGCCGCCCTCCCCGGTGACGTCGACGTCCCCGAGCTTCGACGGGCGGCGATCTCGCTTCTCCTCGTCGCGGCGCGCCGAGCACGCTCGCTCGGTCTGCTCGACGAGTCGATCGACCACCTCCGCACGGCGATGGGCCAGGAGACGCAACAGGCCTCGTTGGCGCGGCTGCGCGCCATGCTCGCTGACGCGCTGGTCGAGGCCACTCTCTACGAGGAGGCCGTCGGCGTGGCGGCGGAGGCGTCGCGGGCCCTCCTGGCCGAGGGTGACGAGATCGCCGCAGCCTCGGCGGCCGCGAAAGGTGCCGCGGCCCTCGGCCGGCTGCACCGCAACGAGGAGTCCCTGGAGATCGCCTGGCCGTTGTGGCTCAAGCACAAGGACGATCCCAACGCCACCCGGGCAGCGCTCGACCTCTCCGAGGCGCTGCTCACCCGGTTCGTCCGGGAGGACTACCCCGACGAGATGGTGCGCATCCTCGACGACCAGGCTCGACTCGCGGAGAAGCTCGGGGACCCCGTGGCCGTCGCGAACGTCACCCTGACCCTGGGCCTGCGCTACCAGGACGCGGGGGTCTACACCGTCGCGGACACCCTCATCGACTGTGCGGCCCGCATCGCGCGCGAGCACCAGCTCCCGCTCCAGCTGGCGAAGTCGTTGGTCAACCGCTGCGCTTCCGCGATCGGGACCGATGCCGTCAAGGCCGTCGAGACCGGCAGGGAGGCTGTCGTGGCCGGCCGGCGGACCGGCATCCGCCTGTGGTCCTCGGTCGCCGACCTCAACTTCGCCCTCGCCCTGTGGGTCCGCGGTGAGTGGCCCGAGATGGACGAGTTCATGAGCGGTCGCCGCCAGTGGAATGCCGGGGGCGACGTCGCGTCGGCGGCGGCGATCGACGCGATGCTCGCGCACGGTCTGGGCCGCGAGTACTCGGACACCTTCGACCTGCCCGGCGAGGGCGACCTCCCGGTGGCCTTCGACCGTGCCTGGCTGCACTTCGCCCGTGCCTACCGCAGTGTCATCGACGACGACCCGACGAGCGCTCTGGTTCACGCGGTCCGCGCCGTCGAGACCTACGTCGGGGTCGCCGACGACTTCCACCACATCTGGGCCCTGGCGATGGATCTGGCGGTGCAGGTCGGGGACCCGCAGGAGGAGTCACGGGTCCTCGCCCTCGTCGACGGGGTCAACGTCGCCCTTCCCGTCGGCCTGCGAGCACACCGCGCTCGCCACGCCGCGATCTCGGCCCGTCGGGATGGCGCCCCGCCCGAAGACGGTCGAGCACCAGTACCGGGCCGCCATGGCGCTCTATGACGAGTGGGGTGCCGTGGCCTTCACGGCACGCGCCCAGGGCGAGCTCGGCGCCTGGTTGAGCCGGGAGGGGCGCACGATGGAGGCGATCCCGCTGCTGGACGCGGCCCGGACGACCTTGTCGGTGGCCGGTGCCCGACGCTGGCTCGACGATCTCGACCTCGCGCTGGTGCGCGTCGGGTGAGCGCCGACCCACGGCTCGACCGGCTCTAGTCCCCCGGAGTGACGGTCGCGAGCTCCCGGTGACCACCGCCTGCGCCCCGGCGACGGTCGAGGCCAGCCCACCGCCCTGACCGCCCGCCCATTCCGGGTCACCGGGCATCGGGCCGAGCGGGTCGCGCTCGGCGGGCGGCACGCTCTCGTCCGGTTCGGCCAGCGCGCGCGCGAACGACTCCTCGACCCCGACCAGCTCGTGGTCGTCGGGCAGCAGGTCGTAGGTCCAGTCGACGTCGTGGCAGACCATGTCGTGGGCCAGGCTCTCGACGAGCGCCTCCACGGTGGTGCCGGGAAGGTCGGTGATGGCACCGGCGAGGGTGCCGACGAGGTCGGTGGGCAGCCCGGGGACCACGACCTGCGGGCGGCTCAGCCCGGCGACCGCCGCGTACACGTCGAGGAGGCGCGTGTACGGCATCCGCTCGGGTCCACCGACGTCGTAGGAGCGTGACTCCGACCCCGGGCGCAGCGCACCGGTCAGCGCCTCCACGACGTCGACGACGGCGATCGGCTGAACCCGGCTGTCCATCCACGCAGGGATGGCCTGCACCGGCATCCGCTCGCTGATCTGGCGGACGACCTCGAAGCTGGTCGACCCCGAGCCGGTCACGATCGCGGCCCGCAGGGTGATGGTGCGGATGCCGGAGCTGGCGCCGGTCGAGGATGCGCTCGACCTCGAGCCGGGAGGCGATGTGCTCGGACAGCTCGTCCTCGGGCACGTCCGGCACCAGGCCGCTGAGGTAGACGATGGTCTCGACGCCCGCCATCGCGCACGCGTAGGCCATCGTCTCGGCCGACTCCCGGTCGCGGACCGCGAAGTCCTCGCCGCCCATCCCGTGGATCAGGTAGAAGACGGCGTCGACGCCCTCCACCGCAACCTCGACGGTGTCGGCGTCGAGCACGTCCATCTGCACCAGCTCGAC
>CAWESS010000017.1:0-46564 GCA_963811825.1 uncultured Actinomycetota bacterium
GCTGCGCCACAGCCCGTGGCTCGCCCCCTCGCGGGAGCGTCGAAACCTTATCCCATGGCGGCCGGGCCGACCCAATCGCCCATCGGGGTCGCCGGGTCAGCGGCGGGAGCGCTTCTCGCGCACCCGCACCGAGATCTCGATGGGCGTGCCGACGAAGCCGAACTCCTCGCGCAGGCGGCGCTCCACGAAGCGCCGGTAGCCCGCCTCGATGAAGCCCGACGCGAAGATCACGAACCGCGGCGGCTGGGTGCCGGCCTGGGTGGCGAACAGGATGCGCGGCTGCTTGCCACCGCGCACCGGGTGCGGGTGCGCCGCGACGACCTCACCGAGGAACGCGTTGAGGCGCCCGGTGGAGATGCGGCTGCCCCAGGACTCGAGAGCGACGTCCAGGGCAGGCACGAGGCGGTCCATGTGCCGCCCCGTACGGGCGGAGACGTTGGCCCGCGGCGCCCACGGGATCTGCACGAGGTCGCGCTCGATCTCGCGCTCGAGGAAGTGGCGGCGCTCCTCGTCGGTGAGGTCCCACTTGTTGTACGCGATGACCAGGGCCCGGCCGGCGTCGATGACCTGCTGGATCACCCGCACGTCCTGCTCCGAGATCGTCTCGGACGCATCGACGAGCACCACGGCCACCTCGGCCTTCTCGAGGGCCGTCTGGGTGCGCAGCGAGGCGTAGAAGTCGGAGCCGCGCGTCTGGTGGACCCGACGCCGGATGCCGGCCGTGTCGACGAAGCGCCACTCCCGACCACCGAGCTCGACGAGCTCGTCGACGGGGTCGCGCGTCGTGCCGGCCACGCTGTCGACGACCACGCGCTCGTGGCCGACGAGCTTGTTGAGCAGCGAGGACTTGCCGACGTTGGGTCGTCCGACGAGGGCCACCCGGCGCGGGCCACCCCGCTCGTAGGCGCCGCCCATGGCGGACACCTCCGGAAGCACCTCGAGCAGCGCGTCGAGCGCGTCGCCACTCCCCCGCCCGTGCAGGGCAGAGACCGGCCACGGCTGGCCGAGGCCGAGGTTCCAGAGCGCCGCGGCGTCGGCCTCGGTGCGCTGGTCGTCGACCTTGTTGGCGACCAGGATGACCGGCTTGCCCGCCCGGCGCAGCAGCCGCACGCAGTTCTCGTCGTCGTCGGTGGCGCCGACCGTCGCGTCGACGACGAACAGCACGACGTCGGCGAGGTCGACGGCGATCTCGGCCTGCTCGGCCACCCGCAGGTGGATCCCCCGCGCGTCGATCGCCCAGCCACCGGTGTCGACGAGGGTGAACCGGCGACCGACCCACTCCGCGTCGTAGGCCACCCGGTCGCGCGTCACGCCGGGCACGTCCTCGACGACGGCCTCGCGGCGGCCGATGATGCGGTTGACGAGGGTGGACTTGCCGACGTTCGGGCGACCGATGACGGCGACGACGGGCAACGGCCCGGCATCCACCTCGGCATCGAGGGCGTCGTCGCCACGCTCGAGGAGCGCGCGGTCCTCGTCGCTCAGCTCGAAGTCCTCCAGCCCCACCCGCAGCGCTCGCTCGACGGCTGCTGGGTCTTCGGTCTGGGTCGTGGGGTCCTCGGTGCTCATCCCTCCATTCTCCCCCACGCACGGGGGTGGTTCAGTCCACGAGGTCGGGAGGCACGTCGGTCGGCAGGGGGATGCCGTGCCGCAGCGCCGCGGCGTGCACGTGCGCCACCAGCGCGGCGCGGATCTGTTCGGTCGCGAGGTCCAGCCGCGCCCGCCCCGGCAGGCCGTCCGGCAGGTCGAGGGCGACGGGCTCCCCGAAGTCGACGACGAGCCGGGAGCGCAGGCGCGGCCAGGATGCCGCGAGGTCACCGGTGCGCCGCGTGCCCAGGCACGCCGTGGGCACCACCGGCGCCCCCGACTGCAGCGCCAGCCACGCGACGCCCTTGCCGGCCGCCGCGAAGTCCCCCCGACCGCGTCCGCCCTCGGGGAAGATCCCGACGACCCCCTCACGTCCCAGCACGAGGCGCGCCTGCCCGAGCGCCGCGCGGTCGCCGCGCCCCTGCTCGATCGGGATCTGCCCGCTCCACCGCAGCAGGTGGCCGACGCGGCCCTCGAAGTTCTGCGCGAGGACGAGGAAGTGGCTGGGGCGCGGCGCCATCGACAGCACCAGGGCCCCGTCGAGGTAGCCCGTGTGGTTGGCGGCGAGGATCACGGCGCCGCGGCGCGGGACGTTCGCGCGCCCCGCCGACCGGGCGGAGTACAGGAGGAAGAAGAGGAACCGACCGACCCGGTGGCCCAGCCCGGCTCGCCCCGGCCCCGGGTCGGCGACGTCCTGCACGACGGGAGCCGGCGTCAGGCGTCGGTCTCGGCGGCGACGACCGCGAGCACCGCGGCCACGCTCTGCTCGAAGTCGAGGTCGGAGGTGTCCACGAGCACGACGCCGGGCGCGGCCTCCGTGAACGTCGACACGGTCGAGTCGTCGCGGTCGCGCCGCACCACCTGGTCGCGCGTCGCCTCGACGGCCGCGGCATCGGTGGCCCCGTGCAGCTCTGCCGAGCGGCGCCGCAGCCGGGCCTCCTCGGATGCCGTGAGCAGCACCCGCACGCTCGCGTCCGGGGCCACCACCGTGGTGATGTCGCGCCCCTCGGCCACCACTCCCCCGGTCTCGTGCGCGATCTGCGCCATGAGGTCGCGCTGGCGCTGCTGCAGCTCGGCACGCACCTCGAGGTTGGTCGCCACGGCCGACACCGAGGTGCTGACCCGCGTCGTGCGGATGGCGGCGGAGACGTCCGTGCCGTCGACCGAGACCGTGGGGGCGTCGGGGTCGGTGCCGACCACGAGGGGGAGGTCGCGCGCCGCGGCGGCCACGGCATCCGTGTCGGTGAGGTCGAGCCCGCGCTCGAGGCACCACCAGGTCAGGGCCCGGTACATCGCGCCGGTGTCGAGGAAACCCACGCCGAGGTCTCGCGCGACGGCCCGCGAGACGCTGCTCTTGCCCGAGCCGGAGGGTCCGTCGATCGCGATCGTGAGGGGTGCGGTCATGACCCGGAAGCCTACTGGCGGCTCAGCCGTGCAGGCGCCAGCCCCGCTCCGTCAGCCCCTGACCGAGGTGTGCGGCCGCACCGGGCACGACGTCGATCTCGGCCAGGCCGAAGGGCTGCCCCAGCCCGTGGTCGAGGTGGAACTCCTCGACGTTGGCCCCGATCTCGCCGATGTGGGCGAACAGCCGGCCGAGCTGGCCCGGCTCGTCGGGGATGAGCACGCGCACCGTCGTGTAGGTCGTGGGAGCGGCACCGTGCTTGCCGGGGATGCGCGCGTGGCCGGCGTTCCCGGCGGCGATGGCGTGGGCCAGGGCCCCGCGGGCGCCGGGTGCGTCGTTCGAGGCGCTGAGCTCGTCGAGGGCGTCGACGACCCGGCCGAGGTCGTCGACCAGGGCCGTGAGCACCTCGCGGACGGCGGGGGCGTTTCCCGCGAGGATCTGGGTCCACAGGCCGGGGTCGCTCGCGGCGATGCGGGTGACGTCGCGCAGGCCCTGGCCGGCGAGCGCGACCGCGGCGTCGTCGAGCGGCTCGAGCCGGGCGGCGACGAGGCTGGCCGCCAGCTGGGGCACGTGCGAGACCGCTGCGACCGCCGCGTCGTGGTGCTCCGGGGCGAGCGAACTCACGGCGGCGCCGACCGACCGGGCGAGCGAGGTGACGAGGGCGATGACCGCGGGGTCGGTCTCCGCCGTGGGCGTGAGCACCCAGGCCCGGCCGTCGAACAGGTCGTACCGGCCCGACACGGCACCGGACCGCTCGCGCCCCGCCATCGGGTGCGACCCGCAGTAGCGGGTGAGGTCGGTGCCGGCGAGGCGGAGGGCGTCGAGCACGGCCCCCTTGACCGAGGCCAGGTCGGTGACGGATGCCGCGGGCCACCGCCGCAGGGCGTCGGCGACGACGGCTGCGGTGACGTCCGGGGGCGTCGCGACGACGACGAGCTCGGGGTCGACGGGGCCGGCCGGCAGGCGCCCCGCGCCGAGGTCGCGCGCCAGGGCCACGTGCGTGGGGCTGATGTCCTCGAGGGTCACGTCGTCGCCCACCCGGCCCAGCGCGAGTCCCAGGCTCGTGCCGAGCAGGCCGGTGCCGATGACGTGGACCCGGGTCACAGCTCCGCGGCCTTGTAGAGGAGCCCCACCTCGGTGCTCGTGAGGTTGCGCCACTTGCCGGGCCTGGTGTCCCCGAGGTGGATCGGGCCGACCTTGGTGCGCACCAGCGTGACGACGGGGTGGCCGGCCTCGGCGAGCATCCGCCGCACGATGTGCTTGCGTCCCTCGTGCAGCACCACCTCGACCAGCGCCTTGCCCGGCGCGGAGTCGACGACGCGGAACGAGTCGACCTTGACCGGGCCGTCCTCGAGCATGATGCCCTCGCGCAGCCGGCGGCCGAGGTCGCGCGGCACCTGGCCGGCGATCTGGGCCAGGTAGGTCTTCAGCACGCCGTAGCGCGGGTGCTGGAGGCGGTGCGCGAGCTCGCCGTCGTTGGTGAGGATGAGCAGGCCCTCGGTGTCGGCGTCCAGGCGCCCCACGTGGAAGAGCCGCTCCTTGCGGTTGGCCACGAAGTCGCCGATGTCGACGCGCCCGAGGTCATCGCTCATCGACGTCACGACGCCGAGCGGCTTGTTGAACGCCAGGTAGACCCGGCTCTCGTCGAGCTGGATCCGGATGCCGTCGACGTGCACGTTCTGGGTGGGCTTGATGCGCACGCCGAGCTCGGTGATGACCTGGCCGTCGACCTCGACCCGGCCCTGGGTGATGAGGTTCTCGCACACCCGCCGGGAGCCGACGCCCGCGGCGGCGAGCAGCTTCTGCAGGCGCACCCCGTCGGGGTCGTGGACGTCGATCGTCGGGCGGTCCGGCCAGTGGGGAACGGCCGTCGGCTGGCTGGGCCGGGTGGTGCCCGAGGTGGGGCGCTTGGTCTTGCCGGCGCCCACCGGCTTGCCCTTCCCGGCCGGCTGGCCCTTGCCGGGCGGCTTGCCCGTGCTGGGGCGCTTGGGTCCACGGGGGTTCGGCGGCGTCATGAGCGGCCTCCTTCGGCGATCTCGTCGAGCAGGTCGACTTCGGGCAGGTAGGGGGCCAGGGCCGGCAGGTCGTCGAGGTCCTGCAGCCCGAGCCGCTCGAGGAAGAACGAGGTGGTGCCGTAGAGGATGGCCGTCGACTCCTCGTCGTGACCGAGCTCCTCGATGAGCCCGCGGCTGAGCAGCGTCCGGATGACGCCGTCGACGTTGACGCCACGCACGGCTGCCACGCGCGAACGTGACACCGGCTGACGGTACGCGATGACCGCGAGGGTCTCGAGCGAGGCCTGGGTCAGCCGGGCCTGTTGCCCGTCGAGCACGAAGCGCTCGACGACCGGGGCGTACTCGTGGCGGCTGTACATCCGCCACCCCCCACCGACCTGGCGCAGGGTGAAGCCGCGCTGCTGCTGCGCGTAGCCGTCCTCGAGCTCGCGAAGCGCCGACTCGACGTCGGCGGCGGGCTGCTCGATCGCGGACGCCAGGGACATCACGGTGACGGGCTCGTCGACGACCATGAGCACCGCCTCGAGGGCCGCGTGGATGCCGCCCGGGAAGTCGGCGACGTCGAACGCCAGCTGGTCCTCGGACGGGGGCGCGACGGCATCCGCGCTCTCGTGCTCGTCAGTCATCGGTGCCCTCCGGGGCTGGGGTTGGTGGGTCCTCGTCGTCGAACTCGTCGTCGACCTCGATCTCGCCCTCCTCGGAGCCGGTCCACCGCACGGTCAGCTCGCCGAGCGCCTCGGCCTGCTCGAAGATGATGGCCGACTCGCGGAACAGCTCGAGCAGGGCGAGGAAGCGGGCGACGACGACGAGGGTGGAGTCGGCATCCGCGACGAGGGTGCGAAAGGACGCCACCCGGTCGCGCCGCAGGCGGGCCCCGATGAGGCTGGCCTGCTCGCGGACGCTGACCTGCGGCGCGTGCAGGTGGGCGAGCCCGACGGTCGGCACCACCCGGGGCGCCATGGTGCGGGCCGCGATCATCGCGAGCTGCTCGGGTGTCACGGTCATCACGAGCTCGGGCAGCAGGGCCGCGAACTCGGGCTCCAGGGATGCCGTGCGCGGCTGCATGCGGCCCGCCGTCGCCATCCGCTGGGCGAAGGTGTGGGCGATGTCCTTGAACGCGCGGTACTGCAGCAGCCGGGCGAACAGGATGTCGCGGGCCTCGATGAGGGCGAGGTCCTCCTCGTCCTCGGGGCCGGACTGCGGCAGCAGCCGGGCGGCCTTGAGGTCGAGCAGGGTCGCGGCGACGAGGAGGAAGTCGGTGGCCTGGGACAGGTCCCACCCGTTGGGTTTGGCCCGCTCGGCCTTGATGTGCGCGATGAAGTCGTCGGTGACGCGGGCCAGCGCGATCTCGGTGACGTCGAGCTTGTGCTTGCTGATCAGGCCGAGGAGGAGGTCGAAGGGTCCGGTGAAGTTGTCGAGGGTGACCTCGAAGGCCGTCGCCGGCGCCCGCCGGGTGAGCACCCCACCGGGCGTGAGGTCGGTCGGAGCGGCTCCCCCGACCTCCTCGGGGGCCGTCGTCATCGGATCAGGCCGCCCCGCCGCGCGCGATGAGCTCGCGGGCGAGCTGGCGGTAGGACTCGGCACCCTTGTGGGCGGAGTCGTACGTCGTGATCGGCTCGGCGGCCAGCGAGGCGTCCGGGAACTTCACCGTGCGCGAGATGACGGTGTGGAAGACCCGGTCGCCGAAGTGCTCGACGACGCTGGCCACGACCTCGCGGGAGTGCAGGGTGCGCCCGTCGTACATCGTCGCGAGGATGCCGTCGACCTGCAGCCTGGGGTTGAGCCGGTCGGTGATCTTCTCGATGGTCTCGACGAGCAGGGCGACCCCGCGCATCGCGAAGAACTCGCACTCGAGCGGGATGATCACGCCGTGGGCCGCGGTCAGGGCGTTGACCGTGAGCAGCCCGAGGGAGGGCTGGCAGTCGATGAGCACGACGTCGTAGTCGTCGATGACGGGGCGCAGGACCCGGGCGAGGATCTGCTCACGGGCCACCTCTCCGACGAGCTGGACCTCGGCCGCGGACAGGTCGATGTTCGCGGGCAGGACGTCCAGCCCCTCGACCCGGGTCGCCTTGATGACGTCGCGCACGTCGTGTCCGCGCTCGGTGAGCAGGTTGTAGATCGTCACGTCGAGCTCGTGGGTCGGGATGCCCAGCCCCACGGACAGCGCGCCCTGCGGGTCGAAGTCGACGAGGAGGACGCGACGGCCGACCTCGGCCAGTGCGGCGCCGAGGTTGATGGTGGTCGTCGTCTTGCCGACGCCACCCTTCTGGTTGCACATCGCGATGACCCGCGCCGGGCCGTGGGAGGCCAGCAGCGGCGGTTCCGGGAAGTGGGGAAGGGGGCGGCCGGTCGGCCCCACCGTGCCGGCAGGGCTGCTGCGGAACGCCGTGTCGGAATCCAACTCGCTACTCCCCGGGTGGGCCTGGATGTGTTCGCGGTCAGCATCGCGCTGATCGGGGCCGACCCTATCAGCGGGCACGGGGATGACTCTGGGCATAGACCTCACGAAGCCGCTGGACGGTGACGAGGGTGTAGATCTGGGTGGTCGTCACCGAGGCGTGCCCGAGCAGCTCCTGGACCACCCGGACGTCGGCGCCCCCCTCGAGCAGGTGGGTCGCGAAGGAGTGCCGCAGCGTGTGCGGCGACAGGTGGCCGCCCAGGTCTGCCCGCTCGGCGCACGTCCGCAGCACCGCCCACGCGCTCTGGCGCGAGAGACGGGCCCCGCGGGTGTTGAGGAACAGTGCCGGGGTGCCGGCCCCCCGGGGCGCGTAGGCGGGGCGGCCGCGCACGATCCAGGCGGACAGGGCGTCAGCCGCGTAGGACCCCAGCGGCACGATCCGCTCCTTGCCGCCCTTCCCGCGCAGCCGGACCACACCGTCCTCCCCCTCCACGTCGTCGACGTCCAGGCCCACGGCCTCGCTGATCCGGGCGCCGGTGCCGTAGAGCACCTCGAGCAGCGCCCGGTCACGCAGGGATGCCGGGGTGTCACCGACCGAGGCCGCCTCCAGGAGGCGCTCGACGTCCTCGACGGGAATCGCCTTCGGCAGCCGCGACGGGGCCTTCGGTGGGCTCACCCGTCGGGCCGGGTCGGCGTCGAGGACCCCCTCGAGGGCCAGGAAGCGGTGCAGCCCCCGCACCGCGACGAGCGTGCGCGCCGCGGATGTCGCGGCCAACGGTCTGGTGTCCCCGTCCCCCTCGCGCAGGCGGGCGAGGAACTCGCTGACGTGCTCCTCGGTCACGTCCTTCGGAGAGTCCACGCCGACCGACGCGAGGTGGGCCGTCCACCGGGCGAGGTCGCGCCGGTAGGCCGCGAAGGTGTTGGGCGACACCCCGCGCTCGACGTCGAGGTGGGTCAGCCACGCGTCGACGGCCCGGCCCACCGCAGTGGGCCGGGCCGTCGATGCCGGGACGCCCTCGGTCAGGACAGTGCCTCCTCGAGGCTGATGCTGTCCATGCCGAAGGCTTCGGCGACGGCACCGTAGGTGATGTGCCCGGCACCCGTGTTCAGGCCCAGGGCGAGTGCGGGGTCGGCGCGCAGGGAGTCCTTCCAGCCCTGGTCGGCGAGCTTGATCGCGTAGGACATCGTGGCGTTGGTGAGCGCCCACGTCGAGGTGTGCGGCACCGCCCCGGGCATGTTCGCGACGCAGTAGTAGATCGAGTTGTGCACCGGGAAGGTCGGGTCGGCGTGGGTCGTCGGGCGCGAGTGCTCGAAGCAGCCGCCCTGGTCGATGGCGACGTCGACGAGCACCGAGCCGGGCTTCATCTGCGCGACCATCTCGTCGGTGACGAGCTTGGGGGCCTTGGCGCCCGGGATGAGCACCGTGCCGATGACGAGGTCGGCCCCGAGCACCTGCTCCTTGATCGACATGGCCGACGACGCGATCTGCGCGACGCGGTTGTCGTAGCGCCAGAAGCTCATCCGCAGCTTGTCGAGGTCGGTGTCGAGCAGGGTGACGTCGGCCCCCATGCCGAGCGCGATGTTCGCGGCGTTCTGCCCGGCCACGCCCGCGCCGATGACGACGACCTTGGAGTTCGCGACGCCGCCGATGCCGCCCATGAGCACGCCCCGACCGCCCTGGGCCTTCATCATCGAGTAGGCGCCCACCTGGGGGGCCAGGCAGCCGGCGACCTCGGACATCGGGTAGAGCAGCGGCAGCAGGCCCGAGGGCAGCTGCACCGTCTCGTAGGCGATGGAGGTGACCTTCTTGTCGACGAGCTCGCGGGTGAGCGGCTCGTCGGCGGCCAGGTGCAGGTAGGTGAACAGGGTCAGGCCCTCGCGAAGGCGGTGGTACTCCTGCGCCACCGGCTCCTTGACCTTCATGACCATGTCGGCCTCGCCCCACACGTCATCGGCGTCGTCGAGGATGCGGGCGCCCTGGGAGACGAACTCCTCGTCGGTGATCGTGGAGCCGAGCCCCGCGCCCTTCTCGATGAGCACCTCGTGCCCGCGGCGGACGAGCTCGTGGACACCCACCGGGGTGATGCCGACGCGGAACTCGTTGTTCTTGACCTCGCTGGGGATACCGACCTTCACGGCAATCTGGCCCTGTCTGTCTCGTCGGACACCGCGGCACCGTTGCCGTGGCGGGTGCGCCGCCTGGGCGCGCGGTGCGAGTCTAGACCCGGGCCGCGCGAGCGCCCCACGACCTCGAGGAGCCCTTCGTGAAGCTGTACAGCGACATCCCCGCCCGACGCCTGGTACAGGTCGGTTCCGACGTCGGCATCGTCCTCTGGGTGGCCCTCTGGGTGCGCGTCGCGGGGCGCGTCCACGACACGACGATGGAGCTCGCGCAGCCCGGTCGCGACCTCGCCGGTGCGGGTGCGAGCTTCCGGGGGACGATGACCAGCGCGGGCGACGGGGTGGACGACCTGCCGCTGCTCGGCGACCGCGTCGCGACGCCCTTCCGATCGGCGTCGGGCGTCGGCACCGAGCTCGAGCAGGCGGGCACCGACCTCGTCAGCGCCGTCGAGCAGCTCGCCCTGGTGCTCGCGCTCACGACGGCGCTCGTGCCGGTGCTCATCGTCGGGCTGTTCTGGTTCGTCCTGCGTCTGCGGTTCGCCCGGCGCGCCAGCGCGGCCCAGCGCTTCATCGACGCCGCACCCGACCTCGACCTGTTCGCGCTGCGCGCCATGGCCAACCAGCCGATGCCGCGGCTGGCCGCGGTGTCCGACGACCCCGCGGGTGCGTGGCGCCGCGGGGACGACGACGTCATCCACGCCCTGGCCCTGCTGGAGCTGCGCGAGGTCGGGCTCCGACCGCCGCCCCTGAGCGTGTCCTGAGGACTACCTCGTGACCACGCCCGGACGGAGGTCCGCGTCGGGGCACTCCCACGTCGTGGCGTCCGCATCGACCTGGTCACCCGAACGGATGTCCTTGACCTGGTCCCCGCCCTCCCCCGCGCCCGGGAACCAGACGAAGGGGATGCCGCGGCGGTCGGCGTAGCGGATCTGCTTGCCGAAGCGCGCCGCGCTCGGCGCCACCTCACACGGGATGCCGCGCGCCCGCAGCGCCGTCGCGACCCGCCGGGACGCGTCACGGCTCTCCTCGTCGGTGACGGCCACGAGGACCGCGGCCGGGGTCGACCGGCTGGCGGTGAGGCCGCGGCGGGCCACGAGCAGGTGCACGAGCCGGGTCAGCCCGATCGAGATGCCCACGCCCGGGTAGGTCGTGCGCCCGTCGCTGGCCAGGGAGTCGTAGCGGCCCCCGGAGCAGACCGAGCCCCAGGACTCGGACCCCACGAGCTGGGTCTCGTAGACCGTGCCGGTGTAGTAGTCCAGGCCGCGGGCGATCTTGAGGTCGGCGACCAGCACGCCCGGCGCCTGCTCCATGCCGACGGTGATCACGGCCGCGAGGGCGTCCAGGCCCTCCTCGAGCGTCGGGTGGTCCACACCGAGGCCGCGCACGGCATCCACGAAGGAGAGGTCGGTGCTGCTGATCGCGGCCAGTGCCAGGGCCTGCGCGGCCTGCTCGGTCGTGGCGCCGGCCTCGAGGAGCAGGGCCGTCACCTTCTCGGGGCCGATCTTGTCGAGCTTGTCGACGATGCGCAGCGTGCCCGCGACGTCGGTGAGCCCGATGCCGAGGTAGAACCCCTCGGGGATCCTGCGGTTGTTGACCTGGATGCGGAACTCGCCGATGGGCAGGCGGGCAAACGCCTCGGCGATGACGAGTGGCATCTCCGCCTCGAAGTGGGGTGCGAGCTCGCCGACGTCGACCACGTCGATGTCGGCCTGGGTGAACTCGCGGAAGCGCCCCTCCTGCGGCCGTTCGCCACGCCACACCTTCTGGATCTGGTAGCGGCGGAAGGGGAAGGACAGCTTGCCCGCGTTCTCGAGCACGTAGCGCGCGAACGGCACGGTGAGGTCGAAGTGCAGGCCCAGAGCGGCATCCCGGCCGCTGTCGTCGCCCGCCAGGCGGGTGACGCCGTAGATCTCCTTGTCGGCGTCGCCGCCCTTGCCGAGCAGCCGCTCGACGGGCTCGACCGCCCTCGTCTCCAGCGGCGCGAAGCCGTGCAGCTCGAAGACCTCGCGGATGACGTCGAGGAAGTGCAGCTCGAGGAGCCGCTCGGCAGGCAGGAACTCGGGGAACCCCGAGATGGGGGTCACCTTGGTGGGAGCAGTCACGCGGTCAATCCTCGCAGGTACGGGTTGGTGGTCCGCTCACGACGCATCGTCGTGGCCGGGCCGTGGCCGGTGAGGACGAGGGTGGAGTCGGGCAGGGGCAGGACGACGTCGCGCAGGCTGCGCATCATGGCGTCGTGGTCCCCTCCGGCCAGGTCCGTGCGACCGATGGACCCGGCGAACAGGACGTCACCGGAGACCATGGTGCGGTCCAGACCCTCGTCGGCCGGCAGCCCGTCCGGCACGACGGCGAGGCCGAACATCACCGAGCCCTCGGTGTGCCCGGGCGCGTGCAGCACCTCGACGTCGAGGCCGGCCAGCGTGAGCGTCTCGCGGTCGCTCACCTCGACGACCTGCTCGGGCTCGCGCCAGGTGGCCCGCTGGCCGAACTGCTGCTCCATCATGGCCAGGGTGCCCGGGGCCAGGCTCGCGATCGGGTCGTGCAGCCGGTAGCGGTCGTCGGTGTGGATGTAGGCCGCGGTGTCGCCGCCGCACACCGGGGTCACCGAGTAGACGTGGTCGAGGTGCCCGTGCGTCAGCAGCACGGCGGCGGGGCGCAGTCGGTGTTCGGCGAGCACCTCACGAAGGGTGTCCTCGACCCCGATGCCGGGGTCGACCACGAGGCACTCCTGCCCGGGCCCGGTCGCGAGCACGTAGCAGTTGGTGGCGAAGGCGGCAGCAGGGAAGGCGACGGCGAGCACGGTGCGAGCGTAGCCCGACCGCTCCTGCCTAGACTGGGCCGCCGACGACGGCACCACGGAGGGACATCAGTGACCAAGGAGCAGGAGCGCGCCCGGGCGCGCCGACGCCACGAGCGCCAGATGAAGGCGATCGCCCAGCGCGAGGCCGACGGAGCCCGGCGCAAGCGGGTCCTGGCCATCATCGCCACCGTCGTGGTGGTGCTCGGCGGCCTGGCCCTGCTCGGCACCCTGTTCGCCGACGAGGACCCCGCCGCCGCGCCCAGCACGAGTGCGACGACGATCGCCGGGTGCGAGCAGCCGCCGGAGATCCTCGGGACGGGCGCCGAGCTCGAGCTCCCGGATGCCGCGACCGCGGCGGGGAAGACCTACGTCGCGACGATGACGACGAACTGCGGTGACATCGAGCTGACCCTCGATGGCACCAAGGCACCTCAGGCCGTCGCGTCGTTCGTCCAGCTCGCCCAGCGCGACTACTGGCGCAACGCGCCGTGCCACCGCCTCACGACGTCACCGACGCTGCAGGTGCTGCAGTGCGGGGACCCCACCGGCACCGGCCAGGGCAACCCCGGCTACGGGTTCGGTGTGGAGAACGCCCCGGCCGACGGTGCCTATCCGCGTGGCACGCTCGCCATGGCTCGCACCCAGGACCCCGACCAGGGCAACGGTGGCCAGTTCTTCATCGTCCACGGCGACTCCTCCCTGCCGGACCCCGACGGGTACACCGTGTTCGGCACGGTGACCGCCGGGTTGGATATTGTCGACAAGATCGTTGCCGCCGGGGTCGCCCCCGGTGGTTCGAGCCCCGATGACGGCTTCCCCGCCGCACCGATCAGCATCCTCAGCGTTGCTGTCACCGAGAAGAAGGCCTGACCGTGTCCGACGACCAGCCCACCCCCCGCCCCCCGATCCCGTCGCCGGCGGCCCTGGCCTCCCTGATCCACCAGCGCCCCGTGGCCGTCCCCGCACCGGTGAGCCACTCGGAGTCGGCACGGTTCGGGCGGGTCGACGAGGAAGGCCACGTCTTCGTCACCGTGGGCGACGAGGAGCGTGAGGTCGGGTCCTACCCCGGCGCGTCCCCGGACGAGGCCCTGCAGTACTTCGCGCGCAAGTACGACGAGCTGGCGGCGTCCGCCGACCTCCTCGAGGCCCGGCTGGGCAACCCGGACGTCGCGTCCAAGGAGGTCGCCGACGGGCTGAGCACCCTGAAGGACCACGTCGGCGCCACCGGTGTCGTGGGCGACATCGCGGCCCTCGAGGCGACCCTCGCCAGGGTCGAGGAGGGCATCGCGGCCAAGCGTGCGCAGGAGGCGGAGACCCGTGCGGCCGCACGCGCGGTGGCATCGGAGCAGCGCGAGGCCCTGGTCGCCGAGGCCGAGAAGATCGCGGCCCAGCCCGCGGCATCCACCCAGTGGAAGACCAGCGGCGAGCGGATGCGCGCCCTGCTCGATGAGTGGAAGCAGCACCAGCGCTCCGGTCCCAAGCTCGACAAGGCCACGGAGTCGGCCCTGTGGACGCGCTTCAGCCACGCCCGCAACGCCTTCGACAAGGCGCGGCGTGCGTGGTTCGCCGAGCTCGAGACGACCCGCGCCGATGCGCGAGCGACCAAGGAGTCGCTCGTCGCCGAGGCCGAGCAGCTGTCCACGAGCACCGACTGGGCGCCGACCGCCCGCGCCTTCAAGCAGCTGATGGACCGATGGCGCCTGGCCGGTCGCGCCTCGCGCGCCGAGGACGACGCCCTCTGGGAGCGGTTCCGCAGCGCCCAGGACGCCTTCTTCACCGCCAAGGACGAGGTCGTCGCCGCCGAGGACGAGTCGTTCCGGGCCAACCTCGCCGTCAAGGACGAGCTGCTGGTCGAGGCCGAGGCGCTGCTCCCGGTCAAGGACGTCGAGGCCGCGAAGGTGGCGCTGCGCGGCATCCAGGATCGCTGGGAGGCGGCCGGCAAGGTGCCGCGGGCCGACATCGAGCGCGTCGAGAAGCGGATGCGGCGCGTCGAGGCCACGGTTCGCGAGGCGGACGAGCAGCGCTGGAAGCGCAGCAACCCCGAGGTCGCCGCCCGCGCCCGGTCGATGGTCGACCAGCTCGAGGCGTCGGTGGCCGCGACCGAGGCGGACCTCGCGAAGGCGCAGGCCAAGGGCGACGCCAAGGGTGTCGAGGCGGCCACGGGCAAGCTCGCCGCCCAGCAGCAGTGGCTCGAGCAGGCGCGTGCCGGTCTGGACGAGTTCAGCGGCTGACCGCTGGTCCCCGCCGGGTCAGTCGGTGCGCTTGCCGCCGGTGACCCGGTGGGCGTCGAAGACCCCGTCGACGCGCTGCACGGCCCGAACGACGTGACCGAGGTGCCCCGGGTCACCCATCTCGAAGGTGAAGTGCAGCTTGGCCATCCGGTCGCGCGAGGTGGTGACCGCGGCCGACAGGATGTTGACCCCGTTGTCGGAGATGACGCGCGTGACGTCCGAGAGCAGCCGTGACCGGTCGAGCGCGTCGACCTGGAGCTGGACGAGGAACATGCTCCCCGACGTCGGCGCCCACTCGACCTCGATGATCTTCTCGGGCTGCGAGAGCAGGGAGTCGGCGTTGGTGCAGTCGCGGCGGTGCACCGAGACACCGTTCCCGCGGGTGACGAAGCCCAGGATGTCGTCGCCGGGCACCGGGGTGCAGCAGCGCGCGAGCTTGACCCAGACGTCGGACATGTCCTTGACGACGACCCCGGGGTCCCCGGAGCGCCGGTGACTGGTCCGGGAGGTGGTGGGCATCGCGGCCTCGGCGATGTCCTCGCTGGCCCCGTCCTCTCCCCCGACGGACGCGACGAGGCGTGACACGACGTGCTGGGCCGAGACGTTCCCCTCGCCGATCGCGGCGTAGAGGCCGTCGATGCCGGCCAGGCGCAGCTCCTCGGCGACGCCGGTGAGTGACTCCACCGACGTGAGCCGCTGCAGGGGCAGGCCCTGCTTGCGCATGACCTTGGCGAGGGACTCCTTGCCCTCGTCGATCATCTCCTCGCGGCGTTCCTTGGTGAACCAGTGCTTGATCTTGTTGCGCGCCCGCGCCGAGCGCACGAAGGTCAGCCAGTCGCGCGACGGGCCGGCCGAGTCGGCCTTGGAGGTCAGGACCTCGACGACGTCGCCGTTGTCGAGGCGGCTCTCGAGCGGCACGAGCCGGGCGTTGACCCGGGCGCCGATGCAGTGGTGGCCGACCTCGGTGTGCACGGCGTAGGCGAAGTCGACGGGCGTCGACCCCGCGGGCAGGCCGACGAGCTGGCCCTTCGGGGTGAAGACGTAGACCTCGCTCGCCGTGATCTCGAAGCGCAGCGACTCCAGGAACTCGCCGGGGTCGGAGGTCTCCTTCTGCCAGTCGAGCAGCTGGCGCAGCCACGCCATGTCGTTGATCGGCCCGGTCTGCCCGTCGCGCGCCTGCGCGCCACCCTGGGCGCCCAGCGCCGCGCCCCCCTTGGCGTTGGGGTCCTCCTTGTACTTCCAGTGGGCCGCGACGCCGTACTCGGCCCGGCGGTGCATCGTGTGCGTGCGGATCTGGATCTCGACCGGCTTGCCCCCGGGGCCGATGACCGTCGTGTGCAGCGACTGGTACATGTTGAACTTCGGCATCGCGATGTAGTCCTTGAACCGCCCCGGCACCGGGTTCCACCGGGCGTGCAGCGCTCCCAGCGCCGCGTAGCAGTCGCGCACGGTCTCGACGAGCACGCGCACCGCGACGAGGTCGTAGATCTGCTCGAAGTCTCGGCCCCCGACGATCATCTTCTGGTAGACGGAGTAGTAGTGCTTGGGCCGGCCGGTCACCGTCGCCTTGATCTTCGCGGTGCGCAGGTCGCCGCCGACCTCGTCACGGACCGTCGCGAGGTACTCCTCACGGGCGGGGGCACGCTCGGCCACGAGCCGGACGATCTCGTCGTAGACCTTGGGGTAGAGCGCCTGGAAGGAGAGGTCCTCGAGCTCCCACTTGATGGTGTTCATGCCGAGCCGGTGGGCCAGCGGCGCGTAGATCTCGAGGGTCTCCTTGGCCTTGCGCGCCGCGCTCTCCTGCGACACGTAGCGCCACGTGCGGGCGTTGTGCAGGCGGTCGGCCAGCTTGATGACGAGCACCCGGATGTCGCGCGCCATCGCGACGACCATCTTGCGCACGGTCTCGGCCTGCGCCGCCTGGCCGTAGGTCACCTTGTCGAGCTTGGTCACGCCGTCGACGAGCATCGCGATCTCGTCACCGAAGTCGCGGCGCAGCGCCTCCAGGCTGTAGGACGGTGTCCTCCACCGTGTCGTGGAGCAGCGCTGCCGCCAGCGTCGTGGGGGTCATGCCGAGCTCGGCCAGGATCGTCGTCACGGCCAGCGGGTGGGTGATGTAGTCGTCCCCCGAGCGACGCTTCTGGCCCTCGTGAGCGCGCTCCGCGACGGCATACGCCCGCTCGATGAGGCTGAGGTCGGCCTTGGGGTGCGTGAAGCGCACCACCTGCAGCAGCGGCTCGAGAACCGGGTTCTCGGGGGTGCGGTTCCGGCCGACGAGGGCCAGCGCCGCCCGGGCCCTGGCGCGCGAGGACAGCCCGGGGGGCGGCGTGCCCGCCGTGGCCGTCGTGCCGTCCTCCGCCATGCCGGGAGTGTAGTCGTCAGGCACCGGGGCCCCGGCGCCGGTCCATCCGCGTCAGCGCTTGGACTTCGGGGGGCGCCGAGGCTGGTTGCGCGGCCCGGACTGGGCGTACTTGTGCACGGCCCGACCGCTCAGGGTGGAGCTGTCGCCGGCCGCCGCGGCCGGTGCGCCGCCGGCGCCGGACCCGACCCCGACGAGCGAGTCGTCGACGTCCTCCCCGGCCGCCTCCGCAGCCTCGGCCGCCGCGACGTCCTTGGCCTTGCGGGCCTGGTGGCGCGCGGCGCGCTTGTCGAGCTCGAGGACAGCGGGCTCGTTGCGTCGCAGGGTCACGAGCAGGGGCGTCGCGATGAAGATCGAGGAGTAGGCGCCGATGAGGATGCCGACGAACAGCACCAGTGAGAGGTCCAGGAGCACACCGGGGCCGAGCCAGATGGCTCCGACCGCCAGCACCGCCGCGATCGGCAGCAGGCCGATGACCGTGGTGTTGATCGATCGCACCATGGTCTGGTTCACGGCGAGGTTGGCGGCCTCGGCGAAGGTCACCCGCCCGTTGGCGAAGGCCTCGTTGGTGTTCTCGCGCACCTTGTCGAACACGACGACGGTGTCGTAGAGGCTGTAGCCCAGCACGGTGAGGAAGCCGATCATCGTCGCCGGCGACACCTCGAACCCGACGAGGGCGTAGATCCCGACGGTGATGATCATGTCGTGGGCCAGCGCGATGAGGGCGGCAGCGGCCATCTTCCAGTTGCGGAAGTAGATGCTCATGACGATCGCGACGAGCACGAGGAAGATCACGAGCGCCCGCAGGGCCTGCCCGCTGACCGACGCCCCCCACGAGGGGCCGATGAAGGTGCTGCTGACCTCGGACGTCGCCACGCCGAAGGCCTCCGCGAGGTCGGCCCGCACGCTCTGGCTGTCGGTCTCGGTGAGCCGGTCGGTCTGCACGCGAACGGTGTCGTTGCCGACGAGGGTGACGTTGACGTCGGTCTCGCCCTCCGTGGCACCGACCGCCTCGCGGGCGACCTGCTCATAGGTCGCGGGCAGCGAGGTCGTGGCCACGCGGAACTCCGAGCCACCACGGAACTCGAGCCCGAGGTTGAGCCCCTGGAAGACCAGGCCGAAGACCGCGATGGCCATGACGACCGCAGAGGCGATGTAGAACTTGTGTCGCTGGGCGACGACGGGGACCGAGCGCTGCCCGGTGTAGAGGTCGTTGCCGAGCGTGGCGAAGCGCGAGCTCATGCCACACCTCCTTCGGTGCCGACGGCGGCGGGTGTGGGGTGCGTGAAACGGCCGCGACCGGCATACCGGGGCTTGGCCGAGCTCAGCGTGAGGCGACGCGGGTCCAGGCCCGACCACGGGTGGCCGTCGCGGAAGAACGGGCGCCGCGCGAGCAGCGAGACGACCGGGTGCGTGAACCAGAAGACGACGAGCAGGTCGATGAGCGTGGTCAGGCCCAGCGTGAAGGCGAAGCCGCGCACGCTCGAGCTCGCCAGCGCGAAGAGCACGGCGGCGGCCAGGAAGTTCACGCCGTCGGCGACGAGGATCGTGCGCTTGGCACGGTTCCACCCGGTCTCGACCGCGGCGGCGAGCGAGCGCCCGTCACGCAGCTCGTCACGGATGCGCTCGAAGTACACGATGAACGAGTCGGCCGTGAAGCCGATGGCGACGATGAGGCCGGTGACGCCGGCCATGTCGAGCCGGTAGTTGTGCGACCAGCCCAGGATCGTGATCGAGAGGAAGGTCAGCAGACCGGCGACGAGGATCGACGCCACCGTGACCAGCCCGAGCGCACGGTACTGGAGCAGGGAGTAGACGAACACGAGGAACAGGCCGATGAACCCGGCGATGAAGCCGTAGCGCAGCTGCTCGCTGCCCAGGGTCGGGCTGATGTCGATGCTCGTCTGCTCGACGAACGACAGCGGCAGCGCACCGAACTTCAGCTGGTCGGACAGGGCGCGGGCCTCCACGAGGGTGAACCCGCCGGTGATGCTGGCGCGACCGTCGAGGATGGCCTCGTTGAAGCGCGGAGCGACGATGACCTGCGAGTCGAGGGTGGCGGCGAGCTGGTTCTGTGGCTCGGGAAGCCCGACCATCGTGCGGCTGATGTCGGCGTACTGGTCGCCACCCTCACCGTTGAGCGTGAGCGCGATCTCGACCTCGTTGGTCACGACACCCTGCTGGTTGGTGCGGTAGCCCGAGGTGGCGTCGCTGATCTTGTCGCCGGACACGACGACCGGGCCCAGGATGTACTTGGCCGACTTGTCGAACTGACAGGTGACGAGGGGCTTGGCCGGGTCGTCGACGAGCCCGTCGAGGGCATCGGGGTCGGAGCAGTCGAGCGCCTCGAACTCGGCGCTGATCTCGGGAGTGATCCAGGCCAGGTCCGTCGCGTCGGTGGGCGTCGGCGCGGTGCCGGATGCCGTGGGGCTGGGGCTGGGCGACGGGCTGGCCGTCGCGCTCGGTGAGGGGGTCGGAGCCGTGAGCGCCTCGGGAACCGCGCTGTTGCTCGTCGGCGAGGCGCTGCTCGCGACGGTCGGGGTCACCGACGGCGACGGACTTCCCGACGGCACCGGGACCTCCGTGCCGGTGGGCGACGCCGTGGGTGCCGGCTGCGGGCTGCCGGCCGCGATCGCGAGCACCGGGCGGAACTGGAGCTGGGAGGACTTGCGGATCGAGTCGCGCACCTCCTGCGTCGGGATCTCGGGGATGCTCACGACGATGTTGCGGTCACCCTGGGTCGTGACCTCGGCCCCGGAGACGCCACCGGCGTCGACGCGCTGGACGATGATGTCGCGGGCCTGGTTCAGCTGCTCGGCGGTGACCGTCTGGCCCTCCACCGTCTGCGGCTCCAGGATGATCTGGGTGCCGCCCTTCAGGTCCAGGCCGAGCCTGGGCGCGGTCTGCGCATCGGACCAGTGGAGGGCGCCGGCGAGCAGCGCCGTGAGCGCCAGGGTGAGGACGGTGAGGGCGAGCAGGGCTCGGCGCGCGTAGGAGCGCTGGGACTTTGCCGACATGGTCAGGCGACCTCGGAGGCGCGCGAGCCGATGGCGCGGCGGTCGTAGCGGACCGTGGTCCCCGCCCCGGTGTCGAGCGTGACGACCTGCTCGTCGAGCGCGACGATCGTGCCGTACAGGCCCGAGGTCGTCACCACCTCGTCACCGACGGCCAGTCCTGCCTGGAGAGCCTGGACCTGCTGGGCCCGCTTGCGCTGGGTGAACATCATGAACACCAGCAGCAGGAACGGGAGCAGCAGGATGACGAAGTAGCCGAGGCCGGAGCCGGAGAACATGAGTGAGATCGGTCCTTATGAGTCAGGGTGCCCGCTCGTGGCAGGCAGTGGTGCGGCACGGGCGCACCCGGGCCAACGGTTGAGTCTAGGTGACGGTTCCTCCCCGAGCCAACGTGGCGCCCTCCCCGGGCGCGCCCCGGCTCTCAGGTTCCGAAACGACCGTTCGCCCCGTCATCGTGCTCGGACCCGATCGGCAGGAGGTCCTGCAACGGTGCGGTGCGCGGCGGGGTGATGCCCAGGTGGGTCCAGGCCCGCGGTGATGCGGCCCGACCCCGCGGGGTCCGCACGATGTACCCCTCGCGAACGAGGTAGGGCTCGGCCACGGTCTCGACGGTGTCGGCCTCCTCCCCCACGGCGACGGCCAGCGTCGACAACCCCACCGGGCCGCCGCCGAAGCGGCGGCACAGGGCCTCGAGCACGGCCCGGTCGAGGCGGTCGAGGCCGACCTCGTCGACGTCGAAGAGCGCGAGGGCGACCTGGGCCGCGGCGAGGTCGACGTGACCCTCACCGTGCACCTGGGCCCAGTCACGCACGCGGCGCAGCAGGCGGTTGGCGATGCGCGGCGTCCCCCGCGAGCGACCGGCGATCTCGCGGATGCCGGCCTCGTCGGCCTCGACCCCGAGCAGACCGGCCGAGCGGTGCAGGATCGTCACGAGGTCGGCGACGTCGTAGTAGTCGAGGTGGGCCGTGAAGCCGAAGCGGTCGCGCAACGGCGCGGGCAGCAGCCCGGAGCGCGTCGTCGCCCCGACCACGGTGAACGGCGGCAGCTCGAGCGGGATGGCGGTCGCCCCGGGTCCCTTGCCGACGATCACGTCGACGCGGAAGTCCTCCATGGCCAGGTAGAGCATCTCCTCGGCGGACCGGCTCATCCGGTGGATCTCGTCGAGGAAGAGCACCTCACCCTCGTCGAGGGAGGACAGCACCGCCGCGAGGTCGCCGGCGTGCTGGATCGCGGGCCCGCTCGTGAGCCGCAACGGCCGCTCGAGCTCAGCGGCGACGATCATCGCCAGCGTCGTCTTGCCCAGGCCGGGAGGGCCCGAGAGCAGCACGTGGTCCGGGGGGCGTCCGCGGCGACGGGCCGCCTCGAGGACGAGCCCGAGCTGGTCGCGCACCCGCGGCTGCCCCGGGAACTCGGCGAGCCGCCGGGGTCGCAGGGCCGCCTCGACGACGCGGTCGTCGTCGGAGCGCCCGGGGTCCACGACGCGCGCCGTGGCCTCGTAGGACCCGTCGCGCTCGAAGGGACCCGGCCGATCCGACTGGCTGGCCGAGCCGTCGGCCTCGACGACCTCGCTGGCGAACCCGCGCTCGCGTCCTCCGCCGCTCACGGCCGCAGCTCCCGCAGGGCCAGTCGCAGGTAGGCGGCGATGTCGGCGTCAGCCGGCGCGGACACCGCAACGCGCTCCACGGCATCCGAGGACTGCTTGGCCGACCAGCCGAGGCCGACGAGCGCCTCGGCGACCTGCGTCCTCCACGGCTCGTCACCGGGGCGGGTGGCGATCGCGCCCGGGCCGGTGGCCGGCGCGGAGCCGGGGATGGCACCGACCTTGTCGCGCAGCTCGAGGACGAGGCGCTGGGCCGACTTCACCCCGATACCGGGGATCGAGGTGAGCGCCTTGCTGTCCCCCGAGGCCAGCGCGGCCGCGAGCTCGCTCGGCCCCATGACCGACAACATCGCCAGCGCGAGTCGCGGGCCGACCCCGGAGACGGTCTGCACCGTGACGAACATGTCGCGCTCGGCGGGCGAGCCGAAGCCGAAGAGCGTCAGGGAGTCCTCGCGCACGACGAGCGAGGTGGCGAGCGAGACCTCGGTGCCGCGACGGCATCCGGATGCCGTGGCGGGCGTCGCGTGGACGAACATGCCGACACCTCCCACCTCGACGACGACGTGGTCGAGGCCGACGTGGGTCACCTCCCCACGCAGCGAGGCGATCATCGGCGGGCCTGCGCGGCGAGCGACTCGAGGCGGGCGAGCTGGGCTCCGCGCCAGGCATGGCAGATCGCCAGTGCCAGGGCGTCGGCGGCGTCGCTGGGCCTGGGCGCGACCTCGAGGCCGAGGATGCGGGTGACCATGGCGGTGACCTGGGCCTTGTCGGCCCGGCCCGAGCCGGTGACCGCCGCCTTGACCTCGGTGGGCGTGTGGAAGACGACGGGGATGCCGCGCTTGGTCGCCGTGAGCAGGGCGACGGCCGTGGCGTGGGCCGTGCCCATGACGGTGGTGATGTTGGTGTCGGCGAAGACCCGCTCGACGGCCATGACCTCGGGCTCGTAGCGGGCCAGCCAGGCGTCGAGCTCGCGCTCGAGGTAGACCAGCCGCTCCCCCGGGTCGCCGTTGCTCGGCGTGCGCACCACACCGACGGCCACCATGACGGCCTTGCCGGGGCGACCGTCGACGACGCCGAGACCACAGCGGGTCAGGCCGGGGTCGACTCCGAGCACGCGCACGAGCGGCATCCCTTCGGGTGGGCAGCGGTTAGAACACCTGTTCGGGATGACACGCTACACAGCGGCGGGCCGGGGCGCGCGGAGCAACACGCGCAGAGCCGGTGCACGCCCGTGACGGCCTGCGACGGGAGTGCCCGTCGCGGCGCTCGCGGGCCTCGACCAGCTCATCCTCGTCGAGCTGCGCGAGGACGTCGTCGGGGATGTCGCCGTTGGCGAAGACGTCCTGGACGTCGTCGGAGTCCTCGAGGGCCTCGACGACGCGGATCATCTTCTTGGCCCCGTCGAGGTCGAGGGGCACCTGGAGGTTCGGCACCCACGAGGCCTCGGCCGAGTCGTAGTCGACCCCGGCCTGCTGCAGCGCGGTGCGCACGGCGACGAAGTCGGTGGCCTCGGAGATGACCTCGAAGGCCTCGCCGAGGTCGTTGACCTCGTCGGCGCCGGCCTCGAGCACGATCTCGAGGATGTCGTCCTCGCTCTGCTCGCCCTTGGGCACGATGACGACGCCCTTGCGGTCGAACACGTAGCTCACGGAGCCCGGGTCGGCCAGCGCCCCGCCGTTGCGGGTCAGCGCGGTGCGCACCTCGGCGGCGGCGCGGTTGCGGTTGTCCGTGAGGCACTCGATGAGCACCGCGACCCCACCGGGGGCGTAGCCCTCGTAGGTGATGGTCTCCCAGTTGGCCCCGCCGGCCGTGGCCCCGGAGCCCCGCTTGACGGCGTTGTCGATGTTGTTGTTGGGGACCGAGGACTTCTTGGCCTTCTGGATGGCGTCGTACAGCGTCGGGTTGCCCGTGGCGTCACCGCCGCCCGTGCGGGCCGCGACCTCGATGTTCTTGATGAGCTTGGCGAAGAGCTTGCCGCGCTTGGCGTCGATCGCCGCCTTCTTGTGCTTGGTGGTCGCCCACTTGGAGTGGCCGCTCATGAACGCTCCCTCTGGTCTTGCCGATGGACTTGCCGCTGGTCCTGCGTGGCGGTGTGCTGCGTGGCGGTGTGCTGCCGAACGATGTCGACGAAGAACTGGTGGACACGGTGGTCGCCGGTCACCTCCGGGTGGAACGAGGTGACGAGCAGGTCGCCCTGCCGCGCGGCGACGATCCTACCCGCGGCCGGTCCGTGCTCGACCCGGGCCAGCACCTGCACCGCATCCCCGGCGTCCTCGACCCACGGCGCCCGGATGAACACGGCGCGCACCGGCTGTCCCCCGAGCTCGCGGATGTGCAGGTCCTCCTCGAAGGAGTCGACCTGACGGCCGAAGGCGTTGCGCCGCACCGTGATGTCGAGCCCACCGAGGGTCTCCTGGTCGGGACGGGCGTCGGCGATCCGGTCGGCGAGCATGATCATCCCCGCGCAGGAGCCGTACACCGGCATCCCGCCGGCGATCCGCTCGCGCAGCGGCCCCTGCAGGTCGAAGGCCCGCACGAGCTTGTCCATCGTCGTCGACTCCCCGCCGGGGATGACCAGCCCGTCGACCGCCTCGACCTCGGACGGGCGGCGGACGGTCGTCGTGCGGGCGCCGCCGGCCGTGAGCGCCGCGAGGTGCTCGCGCACGTCGCCTTGCACCGCGAGGACGCCGATGAGGGGGATGCCGGTCACGACCGATGAGCGTACGTCCAGGCCCGGCGCCCGTGCTCATCGGGAGTACCGTCTGGCCATGTCGTCAGCGCTGACCGAACGAGCCCGCGAGCTCGATGCCCTCCACGCCGCCACCGACTTCCGCGGCCGCTTCCGGCTCCCGGCAGGGGTCGTCTACCTCGACGGCAACTCCCTCGGGGCCCTGCCGACCGGCGTCGCCGAGGTCGTCGCCGACGTCGTGCACCGCCAGTGGGGCAACGACCTCATCGCGAGCTGGAACGACGCCGGCTGGTGGGAGGCCCCCGCCCGGGTCGGCGACGCGATCGGCGCGCTCATCGGGGCGGCCCCCGGGCAGGTCGTGTGCACCGACTCCACGTCGGTCAACCTCTACAAGGCGGTCGTCGCAGCCGCGCGGATGCGGCCGGGGCGCCGGGTCGTGCTCACCGACCCCGACTCCTTCCCCACCGACCTCTACGTCACGGATGCCGCGGCGCGCGACGCCGGCCTCACCGTCGAGCGGGTCTCCCCCGCCGACGCGGTCGCCCGGATCGCCGAGGTGGGCGATGACCTCGTGCTCGCGTCCTACTCGTCGGTGGACTACCGCACCGGTGAGCTCTGGGACCTCGCGGCGATCACGCGCGCCGCCCACGACGTCGGTGCGCTGGCCTGCTGGGACCTGTGCCACTCCGCGGGCGTGCTCGACGTCGGGCTCGACGCGCACGGGGCCGACCTCGCGGTCGGCTGCGGCTACAAGTACCTCAACGGCGGCCCGGGTGCCCCGGCGTTCATCTACGTCGCCCACCGGCACCAGGACGAGTTCGACCAGCCGTTGTCGGGCTGGAACGGGCACGCCACCCCGTTCGCGATGGCCCCCGACTTCGTGCCCGCCCCCGGCATCACCCGGGCCCGAGTGGGCACTCCGCCGCTCCTGGGGATGCTGGCGCTGGAGGCCGCGCTCGCGGCCTACGACGGGGTGGAGCCGGCGGTCGCCCGGGAGCGGTCGCTCTCGCTCACCGGCTTCTTCCTGGAGTGCCTGGACGCCCTCGTGCCCGACCTCGAGGTGGCGACCCCGCGCGAGAGCGAGCGCCGCGGGTCACAGGTGAGCGTGCGGCATCCGGAGGCGTATGCCGTGGTGCAGGCCCTCATCGCGCGCGACGTCGTGGGCGACTTCCGCGAGGGCGACATCGTGCGCCTCGGGTTCGCCCCGCTCTACCTCACCCACGCCGACGTGCTGCGGGCCGCCGAGCACCTGCACCAGGTCCTCGAGGGCCGCGAGTTCGAGCGCGAGGAGTTCCGCACCCGGGCCACCGTCACCTGAGAGCGCCGTCCCACGCCAGGCGCCGTCTCGTGGCGGATCGGCTTGGCCGCCTCGGCCCTCCTGGTCGTCGCTGCACTCGTGAGCCGGTCCGGCACGTGCGCGGACTCTCCTGACTGCCAGGATCACCCCGGTGACGGGTTGTCCGCTCGGGACGGGCGTGTACCCGCGTCCGAGCGGACAACCCCGTCAAGCTCTCCGGCCAGTCGGACGAGCCATCCGTGTCCCGCATCTGGGAAACCCGAGGTTCGCAGGGGAAGTCTTCCCTTGCGAACCTCGGGTTCGTGCGAAGTGCGACTACCAGCCGCGCTCGGCGAGGCGGTGCGGCTGCGGGATCTCGTCGACGTTGATGCCGACCATCGCCTCACCGAGGCCGCGCGACACCTTGGCGATGACGTCGGGGTCGTCGAAGAAGGTCGTGGCCTTGACGATCGCCTCGGCGCGCTCGGACGGGTTGCCCGACTTGAAGATGCCGGAGCCGACGAAGACACCCTCGGCGCCGAGCTGCATCATCATCGCCGCGTCGGCCGGGGTCGCGATGCCGCCGGCGGTGAAGAGCACGACCGGCAGCTTGCCCGCGGCGGCGACCTCCTTGACGAGCTCGTAGGGGGCCTGCAGCTCCTTGGCCGCGACGTACAGCTCGTCCTCGGGCAGGTTCTGCAGGTGGCGGATCTGCTGGCGGATCTGGCGCATGTGCGTCGTCGCGTTCGAGACGTCACCGGTGCCGGCCTCACCCTTGGAGCGGATCATCGCCGCGCCCTCGGTGATGCGGCGCAGGGCCTCGCCGAGGTTGGTCGCACCACAGACGAAGGGCACGGTGAACGCCCACTTGTCGATGTGGTTCGCGTAGTCGGCCGGCGTCAGCACCTCCGACTCGTCGATGTAGTCGACGCCCAGGCTCTGCAGCACCTGCGCCTCGACGAAGTGCCCGATGCGGGCCTTGGCCATGACGGGGATCGAGACGGCCTCGATGATGCCGTCGATCATGTCGGGGTCGCTCATGCGCGACACCCCACCCTGGGCCCTGATGTCGGCGGGCACCCGCTCGAGGGCCATGACGGCGACGGCACCGGCATCCTCGGCGATCTTGGCCTGCTCGACGTTGACGACGTCCATGATCACGCCACCCTTGAGCATCTCGGCCATGCCGCGCTTGACGCGGGTGGTGCCGGTGCCGGGGGCGCTCTGCTGCTCACTCATGGCGCCCAGTGTAGGTCCGTCGGGACAGTGCTCCGACCCCGGTCCGGGCCCTCGCCGAGGCCACCTCAGCCGGGCAGCCCCAGCGGCACGTCGTCGTCGAAGACGACCACCTCGGGCAGGGCCGCGTAACCCGCCAGACCGAACCAGCGCACGGTGCGCTTGGCCCGCACGCGGCGCACGTCCCTCACGGCGTCGTTGTGGAAGCGCCGGGCCAGCTGCACCCGCAGCACGCTCGCGGCCACGCGGTCGAGCTCGTCGGTGACGAACTCGTCCGCGCGAGCGCGCAGCTGGGCGACCACCTCCCCCGGCAGCGCCGCCGTGAGCGCGCCCGTGAGGTCGCTCTCGACCTGCTCGCGGCCCCCGAAGTGCTGGCCGTCGAGCAGGTCGTCGGTCACGGGGTGCTCGGTCGTGCGCTCGAGCGACTCGGTCGCGGCGTCGGCGACGAGCAGGGCGCTGGCCGGGTCGAGCACACCGCTGTTGGCCAGCTCGAGCGCAGTCTCGGCCCGCCGGATGAGCTGCGCGTCGAGCGCCGACATGGCCCCCTCCACCTTGGCGTGCAACCGGTCGAGGCGAGCGGCCGAGTACGACAGGTACCAGGCGGCCGCGATGAGGACGATGACGACGAAGGTCGCGAGCTGCAGGACGTCGACCATCATCAGTTCCCACCTCCTGGAACTCCACGCACGAGGCGGCCCCACAGGCCCTGGGGTGCCGGCTCCTCGGGCTCGGCGGCGGCACCGGCGATGACCGTCTCGTAGACCGCCATCACCTTGTCGGCCACGACGTCCCAGTCGAAGATCCGTGACCTCGCGCGGCCCGCCCGTCGCAGGTGCTCACCGCGAGCGGGGTCGGCCAACAGCCCGAGCACCGCGTCGGCCAGCCCCTGCGGCGACCCGGTCTCGAAGAGGATGCCGGTCGCGCCGCCATCGAGGACCGCGGCAAAGGCCGGGAGGTCGGAGGCGACCACGGGCGCCCCCGCCGCCATCGCCTCGACGAGCACGATGCCGAAGCTCTCGCCCCCGAGGTGCGGGGCCAGGTAGGCGTCGACCGAGCGCAACAGCGACGCCTTGTCGTCGTCGGTCACCATCCCCAGGGCAACGGTGGCCGCGGCCGCGCGCGGGTCGGCCTCCTTGAGCAGGTCGCTCGCATCCCCCGGCCCGGCGACGAGCAGTCGGATGCCGGGGTGCGCGTCGAGCAGGGCCGGCATCGCCTTGAGTGCGACCTCCAGACCCTTGCGTGGCTCGTCCACCCGCCCGAGGAAGGCCACCGTCGGCGCCTCGCTGGTGCCGGCCCACTCCGAGCGGACCGGCGCCTGCGCGAAGGAGTCGACGTGCACGCCGTTGGGGATGATGAACGCCATCCCCCCGAGGTGGCGCTGCACGGTCCCCAGTGCGTCCTCGGACACCGCGATCCGCCCGCGGATCTTCTCCAGCGACGGGCGCAGCAGGGGGTGGGCCGCGTGCAGGGCGCGCGAGCGGAGCATGGCCGAGTGGAAGGTCGCGACGACCGGCTCGGTGGAGGCCCACAGCGCGACGAGGGAGACCGAGGGGTTGAGGGGCTCGTGCAGGTGCAGCACGTCGAAGTCCCCGGCCTCCAGCCACCGGCTGACGCGGGCGGAGGTCGCCGGGCCCAGGGTGACCCTGGCCACGGAGCCGTTGTAGCGCACCGGGACCGGGCGCCCGACCGAGGTGACGTACCCGGGCAGGTTCGCGTCGCTCTCGGCCGGGGCGAGCACCCAGACCTCGTGGCCCTGCCGGATGAAGTGCTCGGCGATGTCGCGGACGTGGAACTGCACGCCGCCCGGCACGTCCCAGGCGTAGGGGCACACCATCCCGATCCTCACGCAGCGCCCTCCCGGGTGCGCAGGCGAGAGGGGTCGAGGTCGTCGAGGAAGACGCGCTGCAGCATGTGCCAGTCGCTCGTGTGCCGGGCGATCACGGCGCCGAGGACGTCCGCGCAGGCCTGGGTCATCGCCGTGGCGCGCTCGCGCGTCGTGCCCCCCTCGGGCACCTCGACGGCCGGGTGGAAGGTGATGACGATGCCCCACCCCGTCCCCCGGCGCTCGTGGCGGATCGAGGTGGGGTGCAGCGGGCGGCGCTCGGCCAGGGCCAGCGCGGCCGGGCCGGGCGCCATCCGCGCCCGGTGTCCGCACAGGTCGACCTCGACCCCGCGGTCGGTGAGGTCGCGATCGGCCAGCAACGGGATGATCCCGGGACGCCGCGACGCCTCGCGCAGGGCCGGGAACGGGTTCACCCCACCGGTGAGCGGGATGATCGTCATTCCGAGCGACTCCCGGAACGCGAGGAACTCCTCGAAGACCTCCTCGGGCTTCAGCCGCTCGGCCACGGTGGTCACCGGGCCCAGGTGTGCGGTCGCCCACGCCCCGGCGAGGTCCCAGTTGCCCAGGTGCCCGAGGAAGGCGACGACCGAGCCGCCGGCGTCGATGACCTCACGCACGGGCCCGTCGCCCTCGACCCGCACCCGGGCGGCGAGGTCGTCGACGCCGAGGTCCTGCAGGCGGAAGGCCTCGCAGTAGTAGCGCAGGTAGCGGCGCATGCCCTCCCGCACGAGCGCGTCGAGCCCGGCGTCGTCGAGGTCGGGGCGCACCCGGGCGTAGTTGGCCCGCATCCGGGCCGCGTTGCCCCGGGCCACGGCGGCGTCCGCGACACGGTCGAAGAGCGCGTAGGCGAGCCGTTCCGGCATCCGGCGCACCGCCCGCCAGCCGAGCTGGTGCCCAGCCAGGGTCAACCGGTCGACCGCCGACGACGAGACCAGCCTCACGCGGCGCCCAGGGCCTGGCGACGCACCTCGAGCATCCGCTGGACGACGGTGATCAGGCTGGCCAGGGCGAGCAGCCCGAGCACGATCCCGAGGAAGATCCACGGCAGGTCGAGCAGGCCGGTGAACCCCGTCGCGATGAGGACGACGAGCAGGCGTTCCGCCCGCTCGGCGATGCCGACGTTCGCGGTCATGCCCAGCCCCTCGGCGCGGGCCTTCGCGTAGGACACGACGCTGCCGAGGATGAGGCAGGCCAGCGCCAGCCCCGCCATCACGGGCGCGAGGTCGCTGCCCTGGCGCCCGGAGCCGGAGAAGTAGAGCACGAGGCCCCCGAAGATCGCGGCGTCGGCGACCCGGTCCAGGGTGGAGTCGAGGTAGGCCCCCCAGTTGCCCGAGCGGCCGATGGACCTGGCCATGATGCCGTCGAGGGTGTCGGCGAAGACGAAGAAGCTGATCACGAGGGTGCCGACGAGCAGCTCACCACGCGGGTAGAACGCGAGGGCACCGACGCAGACGCCCAGCGTGCCGATGACCGTCACGACATCGGGGCTGATCCCCAGACGGAGCAGGAGCGCGGCCACCGGGCTCAGCAGCTTGGTGGCGAAGGCGCGCGCGTAACGGTTCAGCATGGTGGCACCAGCGTAGTCGTGCCCTGACGCGTCCCTCGTCACACTCGCCGACACCGCTTGTGCCGGGGCGCCGACAGGAGAAATGTAGGAGGCATGAGCGGTACCGCGACCCAGGCCCCCACCGTCACCGGCACGACGAGCATCCGCAACGTCGTCCTCGTCGGGCCGAGCGGGTCGGGAAAGTCCAGGCTGTTCGACCACGTCGTCGGTGCGGTCGTCCCGGGGCGCGCGCCCCGCGGGGAGGCGGCCGAGGCGACGACGGGCCTGCGCGCGGCGACCATCGCGTCGGGAGCGGTGGTGGTGACCCTGCTCGACGCCCCGGGCAACCCCGACTTCGTCGGGGAGGTGCGAGCAGGGCTGAGGGCGGCGGATGCCGCCCTCTTCGTCGTCTCGGCCACGGACGGCGCGGATGCCGCGAGCCGTGCCCTCTGGCACGAGTGCGCGGTCGTCGGGATGCCGCGCGCGGTCGCCATCACCCAGCTGGACGCCCGCGACGCCGACTTCACCGCCACGTTGGCCGACTGCCAGGCCCACTTCGGGTCCGGCATCCAGCCCCTCGGTGTGCCCGTGCCCGGCGACGCGGGAGCGGTCACCTCGATCGCGGACCTGCTGCTCGGCGAGGTCCACGACTACTCCGGCGGCGTGCGCACCGTCCGCCCCGCGGGGCCCGAGCACGCCGAGGTCTTCGACACCTTCCGGCCCGCCCTCATCGAGGGCATCATCGAGGAGTCCGAGGACGGCGCCCTGATGGACCGCTACCTCGAGGGCGAGGAGCTCGACTTCGCGACCCTGGAGAAGGACCTCCTCGCAGCGGTGGCCCACGGCAGCTTCCACCCGGTGCTGCCGCTGTCCGCCGAGACCGGCGCCGGCGTGGGGGTGCTGCTGCACCTGATCGAGGCGGCCTTCCCGCACCCCGGCCTGCACCCGCTGCCGACCGTGACCCCGGTCGGCGGCGGCCCAGCCGTCGAGGTGACGGCCGACCCCCAGGGCCCGCTCGTCGCCGAGGTCGTCCACACCGAGTCCGACGCCTACGTCGGGCACCTCTCGCTCGTGCGCGTGTTCTCGGGCACGCTGCGCGCCGACCGGCCGGTGCACGTCTCCGGCCACCTCGAGCTGCTCGGGGTGCCGACGGGCGAGGGGCACGCGCCGCACGACGAGGACGTGCGCCCGGGCGCGATCTCCGCACCCCTGGACGGCGACCTGCTGCCCAAGGCCAGGGCCGTTGCCGGGGAGATCGTCGTCGTGACCAAGCTCGGCAGCGCGCAGACCTCCGACACCCTCTCCTCCCCCGACGAGCCGCTGCTCGTGACGCCGTGGGCGCTTCCCGAGGCGCTGCTGCCCGCGGCGGTGGCCGCCTCGAGCCGGGCCGACGAGGACCGGATGCCGGGCGCCTTCCGTGAGCTCGCGGCCGAGGACCCCTCGCTGCGGATCGAGCACGACGCGGGGACCGGCCAGGTCGTGCTGTGGACCACCGGCCCCGCCCACCTCGAGCTGGTCATGGGTCGGCTGCGCAGCCGGTTCAACGTCTCCGTCGAGCAGGTGCCCGTGCGCGTCGCGCTGAAGGAGACGGCCCTGGGCCGCTCCGAGGCGCTCGGTCGGCACGTCAAGCAGTCGGGCGGCCACGGCCAGTTCGCCGTGTGTCGCCTGGTCATGGAGCCGCTCCCCCGCGGCTCTGGCGTCGAGTTCGCCGAGGTGGTCGTGGGCGGGGCCGTGCCGCGGCAGTTCATCGGCAGCATCGAGAAGGGCGTGCACACCCAGCTCGCGAAGGGACTGCTGGCCGGGTGGCCCGTCACCGACGTCAGGGTCACCCTGACCGACGGCAAGGCGCACTCGGTCGACTCCTCCGACATGGCCTTCCAGACCTCCGCCGGCATCGCCCTGCGCGAGCTCGCCTCGCCCGCGACGATGACCCTGCTCGAGCCGATCGACACGGTGAGCGTCACCGTCGACGACGAGCACCTCGGTGCGGTGATGACCGACATCGGCACCCGGCGCGGTCAGATCGTGGGCTCGGCCCCGGCGCCCGACCAGCCCGGCCGCTCCGTGCTGGAGGCCGCGGTCCCCCAGCTCGAGCTGCTCGACTACGCGATCTCGCTGCGGTCCCTGGCCCACGGGACGGGCACCTTCCACCGCGAGCACCGCGGGTACGAGCCGCTGCCCGACCGGCTGGTCAAGGAGCACCTCGGCGACCCGGCGCGGCACGCCTGAGTCCGGTTCACTCGAGCCCAGCCCCGATCTCGACGAGGCGGGTGAGGAAGGCGCGCTCGTCGAGCCGCTTGCGGCGCAGCCACGCGGTGACCTCGTCGTTGCACTTGCTCGCGTTGCACGGCCCGCAGGCCGGCACGACGTTGCGCACCGTGTACCGACCGCCGCGGGAGATGGGCAGCACGCAGTCGCGCTGCAGCGGCCGGTCGGCGGCGCCGCAGTAGGCACACCCCGCCCACGCCGTCCGGAGCGCCGTCCACTGCTCGTCGGTGAGGTCGTGGTCCACCTTCGCCATGCGACGTTGACGCCGCCGCGCGGCCCGCACCCGTCGGCTGCCGCTCACGGGTTCGGCCAGTGCTCCACGAGCCGGGCGCGCACGTCCTCGAGCAGGGCGGGAAGCGCCTTGGTCCGGGCGATGATCGGCAGGAAGTTCGCGTCCCCACCCCAGCGCGGCACCACGTGCTGGTGCAGGTGCGCCGCGACCCCTGCGCCGGCCACCGCGCCCTGGTTCATCCCGAGGTTGAAGCCCATCGGGGCCGAGGCGGCCTCGAGCGCCCTGATGGTGGCCTTGGTCAGCGCCGTGAACTCCAGGGTCTCCTCGTCGGTGAGGTCGACGTAGAGCGGCACGTGGCGGTAGGGGCAGACGAGCACGTGACCGGGGTTGTAGGGGAAGAGGTTCATCACGACGTAGCAGTGCTCGCCGCGGTGGACGATGAGGCCTTCGGCATCGTCCTTGCTCGGCGCGGCGCAGAACGGGCAGCCGTCGCCCGCTGCCGGATCGGGGCGGTCGCCCTCGATGTAGACCATCCGGTGCGGGGTCCACAGCCGCTCGAAGCCGTCGCCCTCGCCGACGAAGTCGGCGGCATCCTCGGGCGTCGGCATGGCCCGATCCTAGAACGGGGTGACGCGGCCGACCGCCCGGTCGACCGGTGTGGCGGCGGACGCGTGCTCCCGCCGCGTCCTGACCCAGGTCGACACCTACCGCAGGTGGCTCGCGCCGTTGAAGTCGAGCACGGCACCCGAGGCCCACTCGGCGCCCGGGGACGCGAGGGTCAGCACCGCAGCCGCGACCTCCTGCGGGAGTCGCCACCCGGTGGAACGGGCTCTGGGCGCGGGTGGCCTCCCCCGCCTCACCCACCAGCGCTGCGCCCGCCATCTCGGTCTCGATGAACCCGGGCGCGATGCTGGTGACGGCGATGCCGTGGGGTGCGAGACGCTGGGCCATCGACTGTCCGAAGGCGTGCAGCCCCGCTTTGCTCGCGCCGTACGCCGGGATGTCGGGCTCCCCGCGATAGGCCCCGCGGGACCCGACGTTCACGACGCGCCCCACCGGCACCCCGTCGGCCGGGGGCTGGTCGATCATCCGTCGCGCCACGCACCACGTGAGGTTGGCCGGGCCGAGCAGGTTGGTCGCGAGGGTGCGCTGCCAGATCTGCACCCAGTCCTCGTAGGGCGTGTGCTCCAGCGGGTGGTCGCCACGGCGGCTCCCGTCGGAACCGGCAGGTGGGGCCACGATCATCGCCGCGTTGTTGACGAGGACGTCGACCCGGCCGAGTGCGGAGGCGGCGTCCTCGGCGAGGCGCGCCACGGCATCCGGGTCGGCGAGGTCTCCCGCGACGAGCGCGTGCCCGGTGCCGGGCAGCCCCGCGAGCACGGCGGCCGCGCGGTCGAGCGAGTCGGGGCCCCGGTGGTGGACCGCGACCCGGTCCCCGTTCTCGGCGAACGCGCGGGCGACGGCGGCACCGACCCCGCGCGATGCTCCGGTGACGAGGACTCCGCGGGACGGGACGGTGGAAGCGCTCATGCGCGCCACCCTAGCCACGCAGGTCGGGCAGGTCCTCCGCCGCGATCTCGGCCAGGAGGTCGCGCAGGTCGTCCATCACCGCGGCCGTCAGCGCGTGCAGGTCCTCGGGGTCGGCGACCCGGGCCCGCAGCTGCACCGGGGTGATCGGCTTTCCCACCGCGACGACGACCGTGGGGCGCCGCGAGAGCCGCCCGGGGCGCAGCCGCCCGAGCCAGCGCACGGGCCGGATCAGCGACGACGTGCCCTCTCGCGTCAGCAACCGGTGGGCGCCCCACTGCGCGACGGGGACGATCGGGCAGTCCGCTGTCAGGGCCAGGCGCACCGCCCCGGTGCGCACGTCGTGCATGGGGCGGTAGTCGGGCTCGGTCGTGATCTTGCCCTCGGGGTAGATCGCCACCGCCCAGCCGCGCTCGAGCGCCTCGAGTGCCGGCTGGAGAGCTGCCGCCGGGTCCCGGTCGCGGCGCACCGAGATCTGGCCCGTGCGGCGCAGCACCCACCCCACCCCCGGCCAGGCGAACGCCTCGGCCATGACGAGGAACGTGCCCTGGCGTCCGGCGCGACGCAGGGCGCTGGCCAGCACGAGCGGGTCCGAGACGGACAGGTGGTTGGACACCACGACGACCGCCCCGGATGCCGGGACGCGCTCGACGTGCCGGTGCTCACGCCGGGTGAGGATGCCGAGCGCCGCGTCGATGACCGTGACGCCGACGCTGTAGAGGATCACCGCGGACGCCGACCGAGGTGCCGTTCCATGAGGCGCTCGGACGGGGGGCCGAACCCGAACCGCTCGTACAGGGTCCGGGCGCCCGGCACCGCGTTGAGCTGCACCCGGCTCACGCCGTCCTGCTCGGCCCAGTCGATGAGGCACTGCAGGAGTCGCTCGCCGATACCCGCACCCCTGGCGTCGACGCTCACGAACAGGAGGCTGACGTGGAACCACGCGTCGGCGGGTCGGTGTGCGCTGGGCAGTCGCTGGACGCGGGTGCCGTGGAGGACGCCGAGGGGGCGCCCTCGTTCGTCCTCGGCGAGCCAGGTGCGTCGTGCCGCGTCGCGCAGCCAGGCCTCGGCGAACTCGTCGAGGTACCCGGCGGGCACCGCGTGGCCGAGCTCGCGCTCGTCCTGGATGTGCAGTGCGCCGATGGAGAACGCGTCGGCGGGGCGGGCTTCGCGCACCCGATATCCCTCGGTGTCCATGCCCTCAGCATGGCCCATCAGGGCCTCCCCCACCCGGAGCAAGCAAAGGGTGAGGCCCCGGGAAGTATGAGTTCCCGGGGCCTCGGTCGACTCGGCATGATGCTCCGGGTCTCACGAGATACCTTCGCTCACCTCTCACCCTCATCACCGGGTGACTCCGTGCGGCGGACCGCTCGGTCTGGTGTTCGTCTTCTCTCGATCCCTGCTCCACTTGCGTGGTGCAGTGGGATATTTCTACGCCCGGGAAGCAGTGCCCCGCAAGGGGTTTCGCAAACAATCCCTCAACAGATTTCCGCCTCGGCGTGTCGCGCGGCGTGTCGCGTGACGGGTGTGACGAGGGGTGGCGAAGGGGTGCACGGAGCGCCGGCGCAGGGGTGGTCAGACCTGGCGTCGGTCGGCGATCGCGGCCGTGATCTCGGCGATCGCGTCCGCCACCGGGACCCCGTTCTTCTGCGACCCGTCGCGGTAGCGGAAGGAGACCGCGCCGGCCGACCGGTCGTCCTCGCCCGCGATGAGCACGTAGGGCACCTTGGCCTTGCTCGCGTTGCGGATCTTCTTCGGGAACCGGTCGTCGCTCTCGTCGAGCTCGACGCGGATGCCCACGGCCTTCATCTGCGACAACACGTCCCAGAGGTAGTCGTTGAACTCCTCCGCGACCGGCACGCCGACCACCTGCACGGGGCTCAGCCACACCGGGAACGCCCCGGCGTAGTGCTCGACGAGGACCCCGATGAACCGCTCGATCGAGCCGAACTTCGCCGAGTGGATCATCACCGGCTGCTGACGGGTGCCGTCGGAGGCCTGGTACTCGAGGCCGAAGCGCTCGGGCTGGTTGAAGTCGTACTGGATCGTCGACATCTGCCACGTGCGGCCGATGGCGTCACGGGCCTGGACCGACACCTTGGGGCCGTAGTACGCCGCGCCACCCGGATCGGCGACGAGGTCGAGACCGGACTCGCGACAGACGTCCTCCAGCACGCCGGTGGCGATGGCCCACTGCTCGTCGGAGCCGATGAACTTGTCCTTCTTGTCGCCGGTCTCGTCGCGCGTGGACAGCTCGAGGTAGAAGTCGTCGAGGCCGAAGTCCCGGAAGAGCCCGAGGCAGAAGTCGAGGAGGTGCTTGATCTCGGCCGGTGCCTGGGCGGCGGTGACGTAGGAGTGCGAGTCGTCCTGGGCGAAGCCGCGCACGCGGGTCAGGCCGTGCACGACCCCGGACTTCTCGTTGCGGTAGACCGACCCGAACTCGAACAGCCGCAGCGGCAGCTCACGGTAGGACCTGCCGCGCGAGCGGTAGATCAGGTTGTGCATCGGGCAGTTCATGGCCTTGAGGCGGTAGGGCCCGGAGTCGACGTCGAGCGCCGGGAACATCCCGTCGGCGTAGTACGGCAGGTGCCCGGAGGTGTGGAACAGCCCCTCCTTGGCGATGTGCGGGGTGCCGACGTACTCGAAGCCCTCCTCGATGTGGCGACGGCGGACGTAGTCCTCCATCTCGCGCTTGATGATGCCGCCCTTGGGGTGGAAGACGGGCAGGCCGGATCCGATCTCGTCGGGGAAGCTGAACAGGTCGAGCTCGGCCCCGAGCCTGCGGTGGTCGCGCTTCTCGGCCTCGGCCAGCCGGTCGAGGTAGGCCACCATGTCGGCCTTGGTCGGCCAGGCCGTGCCGTAGACGCGCTGGAGCTGGGGGTTCTTCTCCGAGCCGCGCCAGTAGGCGGCGGCGCTGCGCATGAGCTTGAAGGCGTTCCCGAGCACCTTGGTCGTCGGCACGTGCGGGCCGCGGCACAGGTCACCCCAGGCGCGCGTTCCGTCGCGGCGCACGTTGTCGTAGATCGTCAGCTGCGCCCCACCGACTTCGACGGCGGCTCCCTCCGCGGCGTCTTCGGACGCACCGCCCTTCAGGCCGATCAGCTCGCACTTGTAGGGCTCGCCGGACAGCTCGACGAGGGCGTCGTCGTCCGAGATCTCGCGCCGGTGGAAGGTCTGGCCCTCGTTGACGATGCGCTGCATGACCTTCTCGAGGGCCTTGAGGTCCTCGGGCGTGAAGGGGGTCTGCACGTCGAAGTCGTAGTAGAACCCGTCGCGGATCGGCGGGCCGATGCCCAGGCGGGCGTCGGGGTGCACCTCCTGCACGGCCTGCGCCAGCACGTGGGCCGCCGAGTGGCGCAGCACGTCGAGCCCGTCCTGCTCCGCCGCCGTCACCGGCTCGACGTGCTCACCACCGACGAGGACGTGGGCGAGGTCGCGCAGCTCGCCGTCGACCCGGGCGACGAGCACCGACCGGTCCCCCTCGAACAGGTCACCCGCGGTCGTCCCCTCGGCCACCGATCGCTGCGTGTCGGCGACGTGGACGGTGATCTGGGCAGACATCGGCGTGGCACTCCTGGTGAGGGTGGGGTTTCGCGGCCCGTCGGGACCGCACGCACCAGCGTATCGAGCGCCGTGCGGATGCCGCGAACGCCTTACGTCCCGGCGGCGACGCCTCGAGTGAACCGGCCGGTGGCCCGCCACTGCCGCAGCCGGTCGACGGTGACGGCGAGGTAGCCCACCCCCTCGGCGCGCTGCCCGGTGGTCGCGCTCGCGAGCAGGCTGTTGGCCAGCAGCAGCTGGCGGGCGACGACCAGTGCCTCGAAGTGCGCCGGGTCGATGGCGGGCAACGGCCGGATGCCGGCGTACCCGGCTCGCAGGGCGGCCTCCACCGCCTCGTCCCCGGCCTCGCCGGAGCGCAGGTAGAAGGTCGCGATCGCGAGGTCGAGGGCCGGGACCCCGAGGCCGCAGTCGTCGACGTCGAAGACCGCCAGGCGCCCGTCGTCCCACTTGAGGTTGTCACCGTGCAGGTCGGCGTGGATGACGATCACGGGACCCGCGGCATGGGCGTCCGCGCAGATCACGGTGAGGTCCTCGAGCGCGGCAGCGATGACCTGCGCCCCGCCAGGAGGCAGGTCGGGGTGCCCGGTGAGGAGGTCCTCGTCGCCGAGCAGTGGCGTGTCGTGGACGGGGAGGTCCCCACCCGAAGGCAGCACGAAACCCTCGGCGTGATCGTGCAGCAGCGCCATCGCCTCGCCGAGGGCCCGGCCCTGCTCCGCGTCACAGGTGCCGACGTCCGCACCGTCGAGCCACGACGCCACGGTGGCCCGCAGCGGCCCACCCCAGGTCGGGCACGCGACCTCGACGGCCCAGCGACCATCCGGCGCACGCAGCGGGTCGGGCACGCGCACCGGGGTCTGCGCGGCGATCGCGTGCAGCCACTCCTGCTGGGCCACGATGTGCTCCGGCGCGCTGTGGGAGTTCGTGTTCACCCGCAGTGCCAGCGAGCGCCCGTCCGCGGTCTCGACGCGGAACGTCGTGTTGTAGGCGTGCAGGACGAGCGAGAGGTCGCGCACCTCGAGGCCGAACCCACCGCAGGCCTCCAGGGCCACCGCGCGCAGCACCTCCACCTGCGCCTCGTCGTCGAGCGCCAGGTACTCGGTGGAGGGAGAGTCTGCGCCACCGGTCATCGCGCGGCCACCTCACGCAGCGCCTGGCGCACGACGGCGACGGCCGGCGAGTCCCCCATCGAGGCCCGCCAGTGCACGTCGACCCGCCTCGTCGGCACCGGGTCGAGCACGGGCACCGCGACGACGGAGTCGGGCAGCCTGCCGCGACCGAGCCGCGGCACGAGGGCCACCGCGAGCCCGTGCGCGACGAGCTCGACCTGCGAGGCGAACTCCACGCACCGGAAGGTCACCCGCGGCTGGTCGGGGGTGGCCGCGAACATGTGGCTGAACCACTCGTGGCAGATCGTGCCCTCGGGCGTGGACACCCACGGCCGGGTCACGAGGTCGGTCGGCGTGACGGACTCCCGGGCGGCGAGCGGGTCATCGACGTGCACGAGCACGTCGGCGACGTCGGTGAGGACCGGTTCCCCGCGCACGGTCGGCGGCACGTGGAAGCGCATGCCCTCCCAGCGGTGCACGACGGCCATGTCGGTGCGGCCCGCTGCCACCTCCGCCACGGCATCCCACGGCTCCACCTCGTGCACGACGACGTCGAGGTCGGGGGCCTTCTCCCGCAGCGCGGCCACCATCGGCGGCACGATGCCGCGCACCGCCGTGGAGAAGGCCGCGAGCCGCAGCAGCCCGGACGGCCGCCCGCCCTCCCCCTGCAGGCGCGAACGCAGCCCCTCGACCTGGGCGCTCAGCGTGCGCCCCTCGTCCACGAGCCGGCGCCCGGCCGCCGTGAGCACCACCCCTCGGCCGGCTCGGTCGAGCAGGGGCACCCCCACCTGGCGTTCGAGACGCTTGACCTGCTGGGAGACCGCCGACGGGGTGAAGCCGAGGTCGGCCGCCGCACCGACCACGCTGCCGCACCGTTCGACGGCCACGAGGGACTCCACGGCCACGAGATCGATCATGCAGGGATGCTACCGATATCGGCTCACCATCCGTTGCTGGTGCTTCACGATCCGCGGCAGGAAGGATGGCCGGGTGCCCCGCCGCCATGTCGCCCTCGCCGTCCTCGTCGCCGTCATCTGGGGCGCCAACTTCGTCGTGATCGACCTCGGGCTCGGCGACATCCCCCCGACCCTGTTCGTCGCCATCCGCTTCGTCGTCGTGCTGGTGCCGGCCATCTTCCTCGTTCCGCGGCCGAACCTGCCGTGGCGCGACGTGGTGACCATCGGGGCGTTCATGAGCCTGGGCCAGTTCGGCCTGCTCTACAGCGCCCTCGCCGTCGGGATGCCGGCCGGCCTGGCCTCGCTCGTCCTCCAGGCGCAGGTGGTCGGCACCGTCGTCATCGCGGCGCTCGTGCTCCACGAGCGACCGAACCGAACCCAGGTCATCGGGGTGCTCGTCGGCGTCGTCGGGCTCGTCATCGTCGGCGTCGGCCGCTCGGCCGCCACCCCGGCGCTCGGCCTGCTCCTCACCGTGGCAGCGGCCCTGTCGTGGGCGATCGGCAACGTCGCCGCCCGTCGGGCCGCCGCCCACGCCTCCACCACGCCTCTGGTTCTCCCTCTGCCGCTGCCTCTGCCGGCGGAGCCGGAGGCCTCGCCGCCGGCCTGTCGCTCACGGTCTGGTCAGCGACGGTCGTGCCCCTGCCCCTGTTCGCGTTGTCGCTCGTCATCGACGGACCGGATGCCGTGCTCCACGCCCTCACCCACCCGACCGTGGCCGCGGTGCTCTCCACGCTCTACACCGCGTGGCTCGCCTCGCTCGTCGGGTACGGCATCTGGAACACCCTGTTGGCCCGGCACCCGGCCGCTGCGGTCGTCCCCTTCGCCATGCTCGTGCCGGTCGTCGGGCTGAGCACCGCGTGGCTCGTGCAGGGCGAGGTGCCGAACACCTGGGAGGCCGTGGGCGGCGCGGTGCTGCTGCTGGGGGTGGCCGTCACGACCGGGGTGCTGAGCCCTCGCCGTCGGCCGGGGTCGGGGCCCGCTCCGGAGGCTGCTCCGGGGGCGGGACCTTCTCCGGGGGCGGGGGCCGCCCCGACACCTGCTCGATGATCCGGGGCAGGTGCTCGCCCACGAGGGGGACCTGCTCGATCTGCTGCTGGAGCTGCCCGACCGCCGGCACCGTCTCGGCGAGCGGGGATCGGATCGGACCGCTGTCCGTGGGGACCGACGCGTCGGCGTTGCTCTCCTGCAGCTCGCGCGCCAGACGCTCCGCCTCGAGCACGAGGGCGCCGTACGTCGGCCACGCACGAGGGTCGTCGAGGGGGGTCAGTCGCACCTGTTCACTCAGGTCGTCGAGGCTCGCCAGCGCCCGGTGGACGTGCTGCTCCACGGCATCGCGGGACTGCTCGGTCCACACCCCGAAGTCGGAGATCGCGTCACCGATCTCGTCGAGCACCCCGGCGTAGTCCTCGAGCCAGCTCGCCGACGGGGCGGGATGCCGGGCCGCCTCGTCCGCGGCGTCGACGAGCGTCCGGGCGATGCTCCCCACCTGCCACTGTGCGCGCCGAACGGCCTCCACCGTGCGCGTGTAGCCCTCCCAGTCGATCCGCGCAGGACGCAGCCGGTGGCGCCAGTTGAACCTGGTGCTCTCGCGCCCCGTCTCGACGACGCTGAGCACCTCCGGCACCCGGTCACCGAGATCCGTCGCGCTGTCGTACCACCCGCGGGCCCGGTGTGCGTCGAAGCCCTCGCGAAGCCCGCTCGCCATGTCCTTGAGCAGGTCCTGCACCCGGGTGGTCAGGTCGCGCAGCGCGTCGCGGGGCTCGTCGAGGTGCATGGGAGCAAGCACGACGGCGTTGACCGCGACCCCGACCACGCCGCCGAGCACCGTCTCGACGATGGTGAGGTAGGTGAAGTCGACGTCGGTGCCCTTCACCGTGAGCAGCGACAGCAGCGCCATCGTGGGCACCTGGATGCCGTGGTCGCCCAGCAGCGGCCAGCGGGCGATGAGGAGCGCCGCCATCAGGACGGGCACCATCGACCACCACGTCACCCCGACCAGCGAGCCGACGAGCCAGGCGATGCTCATCCCGAGGATCACGGCGGCCACGCGTCGGGCACTGGCCCCGATCGAGCGGACCATCGTGCGGTCGACGACGAGCAGTGCCGCCATCGGCGCGTAGAAGGGTGTCGGGCTGTCGAGCAGGTGGACGGCGAGCTGCCACGCCAGCACGGTGGCGACGGCCGCCTTGAGCATGAGCAGGCCCTCGGCCCGCTCCACGCCCGGGGTGGTCAGGGCAGCACGAACGGCCGAGGCCCACCCCCCGAGGGTCGCGCGAACCCGGCTCGGCAGTCCGCGCGCGTCGGCGACCTCGCCCTCACGGCTGACCATCCCCCGACCATAGCGAGCCACCGACCTCCCCGACGAGGGGCTCGAACTCACGGCATACTGGGCGCGTGACCGCGATGCTCGAGATGTGCGCAGACCTCCCCCAGGAGCACGTCGCCGCGGGGGACGTCCTCATCACCGAGGGGTCCACCCCGGGCCGCCTGCTCGTCCTCGTCTCGGGCACCGTCACCGTCGAGCGTGACGGCACGCCCTTCGCGCGCATCGACTTCCCCGGGGCGATCTTCGGCGAGATGTCGTGGATCCTCGACAAGACCGCGACCGCGACCGCCCGGGCGACGACCGACGTCGTCGTGCACGTGGTGGACGACCCCGCGCGGTTCTTCACCGAGCGGCCGGGCGCGGCCCTCGGGGTGCTCCAGATGACCGCGGCGCGCCTGGACGGCCTCACCCAGTACCTCGTCGACGTCAAGCGCCAGTTCGCGGGCAACGAGGACCACACGGCGATGATCGACCGCATCCTGGACTCGCTCGTCCACCACCAGGCGCCCCGACCGCGAACCGGGTCCGCGCGCGACCCCGAGGCCGACCACGACGCAGGCCACGAAGGGCACTGACCGCAGCCACGGCATCCGGCGCGCTCCACCGGCCGCCCACCGCGTCAGCCCAGATCGATCGTCTCGCTGTCGAACACCCCGAACCAGTGGGCCGTGCGGGCCTCGGTGTCGAAGGTGATGTGCGGGGGCACGTGGCCGATCTGCTTGCCCGCGTTGAACACCTGGGTCCGCCCCAGGCGGGCGTGCCACGAGCCGCCGCGGGCCCACGGGGCCTGGTGGATGTGACCGCAGATCACGACGTCCGGCTGGTACTGCTCGATCCAGGCGGCCAGCTCGTGGTCCGGGAACTCGCGGCGCCCGTCACGGCACAGCACCGTGCCCGCGGGCGGTGAGTGGTAGACCCACACCCACAGGTCGGGCCGGTCGACGGCTGCCGCGGCGAGCTGGGCACCGACCTGCTCCTTGGTGAGCGGGCCGTCCCACCAGGGGCACACCGTGAACCGGATGCCGTCGACGTCCGTCGTGGCGCCGTCGACGACCACCCGGTCGTCGTGCACGCGCTGCAGCCACCCGGCCACCTGCTCGCCGTTCTCGCCCGGACCGTCGAGGTCGTGGTTGCCGGACGACGCCAGCACGAGGGCGTGATCCGAGAGCCGCGAGAGGTAGGTGCCGAGGACGACGGACTGCACGTCGATGGGCACCGGGCTCACGACGTCGGCGAGGTCTCCCGCCAGCACGACGACGTCGACGTCGGCCGAGGCCTTCACGAGCCAGTCGTAGTGGGGCAACCGGTAGTGCAGGTCCGACACCGACAGGATCCGCACGCGAGCCCCTACGGGAGGTCGAGGGCCAGGCCCTCGGCCGCGACGACGATCGGCATGGTCGCCGTGAAGCTCTCGCCGATCTCGTCGAGCGCGTCGTCGGTGCGGTGCGGTCCGTGGTGGAAGAGCACCACCGAACCGGCACCGACCCGCTCGGCGAGCCGGATGGCGTCATCGACCGTCGCGTGTCCGTAGTCAACCGCCCGGGGCCGCTCGTGCTCGAGGAACTGCGCGTCGTGGATGAGCACGCTGACGCCCTCCAAGGCCTCGAGCGCGTCGTCGGACACCCCGAGCTCGGGCGCGTGGTCGGGGACGTAGCCGATCGAGCTCTCCCCGTGGCGCACCGTGAAGCCGAACGTCCGGCCGCCCTTGTGTGCGACCTCGAAGGCCCGGAGGCTGAAACCCTCGACCTCGCGCTCCCCCGGGTGGATGGCGTCGAAGGTCCACGCGCCGATCAGTCCCTCGGGCGTGATGGGGAACGCGGGGGGCGACATCATCTGGGCCACGAGGTCGCGGCCGCTCTTGCCTCCCTGGGCCGGCACGAGGAGCCGCACCGAGGCCCCGGCCCGGTCACCGGCGGCGAAGAAGGGCAACCCCTGCACGTGGTCCCAGTGCACGTGGCTCACGGCGATGGTCCCCCGGAAGGGGGCACCCGCCAACATGCCCGTCGCCGTGCGGATGCCGGTGCCCGCGTCGAGCAGCAGGGTGGGCGGGGAATCGGCATCGACCGAGAGGGCGAGGCAGGAGGTGTTACCGCCGTAGCGGACGAAGTCGGGGCCGGGTGCACACACCGAGCCACGAACACCGAGGAAGACCACACGCACGGCGCCTCCTGGCGCGCTCGTCGACGGCCGATCCGCCTTGCGGAGCGCTGAGCGTGTGGGAGTCTACAGATCCCCGAGTCCGCCACATGCGAAACGCCCTGGAGCACGCCCGATGACCGACCTGCGTCGGCACGTCCCTCCCTTGACACTGCACTGGGACGCCGATGCCCCCGGGTCCTTGCACCAGTGCGTGGACGGCACGCTGGTCTTCGCCGACGTGTCGGGCTTCACGGCGCTGACCGAGCGGCTCTCGCGGCAGGGCCGGATCGGCGCCGAGGAGATCGTCGAGGCCCTCGACCGGGTGTTCGGGCCGATGCTCGACATCGCGGCGGCCCGAGGGGGCGAGCTGCTGAAGTTCGGCGGCGACGCGCTGCTCTTCCTCTTTCGAGGTGACGACCATCCCGAGCAGGCGTGCGACGCCGCCGTCGAGATGCGCGCCTCCCTGCGCCGGGCGGCCGCCGTGCCGACGTCGGCCGGCCGCTTCGCCCTGTCGATGTCCGTGGGGGTCCACTCCGGTGACGTCGACCTCTTCCTCGTCGGGGCGCCCACGCGCGAGCTGCTGGTGCTCGGCCCTGCCGCCAGCGCGGTGGCGCAGGCGGAGAAGACCGCCGAGGCCGGACAGGTGGTGGTCAGCGCTCCGACGGCAGCACGGCTGTCCCGGGGCTCGACGCGCCCTCGGGGCGACGGGGCCCTGCTGCTGCGACGCCGGGCACCCCACACCGCGGCGGGTTCGCCGGCACCACTTCCTGCTGCCCCCGCGGCCTTGCTGTCGACGCTCTTCCCACACGCCCTCGGTGACTTCCTCGCCCCCGGGCCACCGGATCCCGAACACCGCGTCGCGACGATCGCCTTCGTGCGGTTCTCCGGCACCGACGCCCTGCTGCGGGAGGAGGGGCGCACAGCCTGGCCACGGCCCTGGACGAGCTCGTCACCGGCGTCGAGGCCGCCCTCGAGGCCGAGGGCGTCACCCTGCTCGCCACCGACCTCGACACCGACGGCGGGAAGTTCTTCCTCGGGTCCGGGGTGCCGAGCACACGCGAGGACGACGAGGGCCGGATGCTGCGCGCGCTGCGCGTGATCGCGGATGCCGGCCTGAGCCTCCCCCTCCAGCTCGGCGTCGCGCGCGGCCACGTCTTCGCCGCCGAGGTCGGCGTCGCCGACCGGGCCGCCTACTCGGCCATGGGCGACACGACGAACACGGCAGCGCGCATCATGTCGACGGTCCTGCTGGCGCGGTCCATGCCCAGCCGGCCGTGCTCGAACGCTCCCGTTCCTGTTCGCAGCGACGGCGCGAGGGCCGTTCCGGATGAAGGGCAAGGCGGCTCCGGTCTCGTCTACGAGGTCGGCGAGGAGACCGGGACCCGCGAGGCTGCCCGGGCCGGACGCCTGCCGTTCCTCGGGCGGGACGAGGAGCTCACGACGGCCGGGACGCGCTCGTGATGGCCCTCGGCGGCGCGGGCGTGTGCTCGTGCTCGAGGGCCCCCGGCGTCGGCACCACCCGGCTCGCGCAGGAGTCCCTCGACGCGGCGAAGCCGCCCAGACGTCTCATCCTGCGAGCCGAGCCCTACGGGTCGTCGAGCGCCTACCGGGTGCTGCGCGACCCGTTGCGCGTCCTGCTCGGCATCACCGCGGCACCCGCGAGGAGATGGCGCCGACCTGCTGTCATGCCTCGAGGCCGCGCCCGGACCTGCTCCCCCTGGCCCCGCTCCTCGCCGACGTCGTGCACGTCGGGGTGCCGGCCACCCCGGAGGCCGACCGCGTCGAGCCGGAGCTCCGCGCCGACCGGGTCGCCGACGTCGTCATCGCGCTGCTCGACCACGTCTTTCCGAGCCGTGGCGCTGGTCGTTGAGGACGCCCACTGGGCTGATGGAGCCTCCGCCCACCTCCTCGGCCGATCGCGGCCGCCACGGCGGGCGTCCGTGGGTTGCTCGTGGTGCGCCGGGGGGACGAAAAAGTGTTCGTCCCGGCATCCGGTACGTGGGCCGCGCTCACCCCGCTGGCGCCGGACGTCGTCGAGCCGGTCGTCATGCCGCGACGGAGGCGACCCGTTGCGCCCGCACGAGGTCGCGGCCGTCGTCGCGAAGGCCGACGGGAACCCCCTCTGCTCGAGGAGGTCACGAGGGCGGCGCTCTGTACCGGCCGCATCCAGACCTGCCGGAGTCGGTCCAGGCCGCGACGGGTGCCGAGGTCGACCAGCTTGCGCCCGGGGTCCGACGAACCTGCGCGACTGCGCGGTCCTCGGTCTCAGTGTCCGGCGTGAGGTGCTCGAGGGCACCCTGGAGGGCAGACGGCCTCGTGCTCGACCCCG
>CAWESS010000018.1:0-160911 GCA_963811825.1 uncultured Actinomycetota bacterium
CGAGGTGGGGCGCCAGCACGTGGGGGTTGTGGGGGTCGAGGACCGTGGCCTCGACCGGGGCCCCGAACACCGCCTCGGGGTGGCGCACGAGGTTGGTGTCGAGGGGGTCGTCGGCCGCCACGAGCACCGCCAGCGACTCCTCGCCCGAGCGGCCGGCCCGCCCCGCCTGCTGCCACAGGCTGGCCCGCCGGCCGGGCCAGCCGGCCAGCACGACGGCATCCAGCCCGCTGATGTCGATCCCGAGCTCGAGAGCGTTGGTCGCGGCGAGCCCTCGCACCGAGCCGTCGCGCAGCGCCCGTTCGATGGCCCGGCGCTCCACGGGCAGGTAGCCCCCGCGATACGCCGACACCGCGGCGGCCAGCGCGGGGTCCTCCTGCTCGATGCGGCGGCGGGCGCTGCTCGCGAGCGACTCGGCGCCGGCCCGGCTGCGGGCGAAGGCCACCACCTGGACCCCGCGCAGCACGAGCTCGGCCACGATCTGCGCGGCCTCGGTCGTCGCCGACCGACGGTGCTCGTCCTCGGTCGCCGGCTCCCACAGCGCGAACGTCAGCGCACCGCGGGGCGAGCCGTCCTGCGTGACCGCCGTGACCGGCATCCCGACCAGGCGCGACGCGTGGGTCGCGGGGTCGCTGACGGTCGCAGAGGCGAGCACGAAGGTCGGGAAGGAGCCGTACCGGGCCGCGACCCGGCGCAGGCGACGGATCACCGACGCCACGTGCGAGCCGAACACCCCGCGGTAGACGTGGCACTCGTCGATGACGACGTACTGCAGCGAGCGCAGGAAGCGCGACCACCGCTCGTGGCCCGGCAGCAGCGAGTGGTGCAGCAGGTCGGGGTTGGTGAGCACGACGTTCGCGTGGTCGCGGATCCAGCGCCGCTCGTCGGGCGGGGTGTCCCCGTCGTAGGTCGCCGCCCGCACGCCCGGTACGGCCAGCGCGTCGATGCGGGCGAGCTGGTCCGCAGCGAGCGCCTTGGTCGGCGCGAGGTAGATCGCGGTCGCGCCGCGGCCCCCCGCGGTGTCGGCCCCCTCGCTCGCGGCCCCCAGCACCGGCACGAGGTAGCCCAGGCTCTTGCCGGATGCCGTGCCCGTCGCGAGGACGACGTGCTCACCCGCGCTCGCGAGGTCGATGGCGGCGCGCTGGTGGGTCCACGGCGTCTCGATGCCGGCGCCGAGCAACGCCGACAACACCGCCGGGTTGACCGAGGCCGGCCACTCGGCCAGCCGGGCCTCCCGGGCCGGGACCCGCTCGACGTGCAGCAGCCGCTCGCTGCGCGATCCCGCCGCGAGTGAAGCGAGATGGTGTGCAGCGGCGGACATGCCCGTTACGGTAGGCGGTGGCTCCGACCCCCATCCTCAGCCCTGCCGCCTGACGAGCCCGTGACCTGCGGCAACGACCGAAAGTGGTGCTTTTCTCGTGGACCTCTCCGTGAGCACCTCCCAGCAGGAGGGCGTCGCCGTCGTCACCGTGAGCGGTGAGGTCGACGTCTACACCGCCGCCAAGCTGCGCACCGCCCTCGACGAGGAGATCGCCGCCGGCCGCAACCGGCTGGTCGTCGACCTCGATGCAGTGACGTTTCTCGACTCCACCGGCCTCGGCGTGCTCGTCGGACGGCTGAAGGTCGTCCGCAACCACTCGGGGTGGCTGCGGGTCGTCTGCACCCAGGACCGGGTGCTGCGGGTGTTCCGGATCACCGGTCTGGACACGGTGATCGGCATCCACGACACGCTCGAGGACGCCCTCGCTTCCTGAGGGTGACCTGAGTCACCCTGCCGTCTGGGTCTGCCGAAGCCGCGTCGGCCGGTAAGGTGCGCCCGAGCGTCCTGCCGTCGGCGTTACTCGCCCCGGGACGCAAAACCCTGTCAAGGAGGATGGAATGGCACCGCTTGCGCTCGCTTCGGCTGAGTCGGGCTCGGCCCTGGAACTCACCGGGACGAACCTCACGCTCGTCGTCACCGTCGCGGCCATCGCGGTCGTGGCGCTCGTCATGGGATTCGTCTTCAGGAGCCAGGTCCTGAGCGCCGACCCCGGCACCGAGAAGATGCAGGAGATCGGCGCTGCCGTCGAGGAGGGCGCACAGGCCTTCCTCGCGCGCCAGTTCAAGACGCTCAGCATCTTCGTCGTCCTGGTCTTCGGCCTGCTCCTGCTCCTGCCGGCCGACACCGTCGGCGTGCGGTGGGGCCGTTCCGGCTTCTTCGTGCTCGGCGCGCTGTTCTCGGCCGCGATCGGCTATCTCGGCATGAGCCTGGCCGTCAAGGCCAACGTGCGCGTCGCCTCGGCCGCGCGGCACGAGAACGGCCGTGACGTCGGCATGAGGATCGCCTTCCGCACCGGTGGCGTCGTCGGCATGGCGACCGTGGGTCTGGGCCTGCTCGGTGCCGCCATCGTCGTCCTCCTGTACGAAGGTGACGCTCCCAAGGTGCTCGAGGGCTTCGGCTTCGGCGCTGCCCTCCTCGCGATGTTCATGCGCGTCGGTGGCGGCATCTTCACGAAGGCCGCCGACGTCGGTGCCGACCTCGTCGGCAAGATCGAGGCCGGCATCCCCGAGGACGACCCGCGCAACGCCGCGACCATCGCCGACAACGTCGGTGACAACGTCGGCGACTGCGCCGGCATGGCAGCCGACCTGTTCGAGTCGTATGCGGTCATGCTCGTCGCCGCGCTCATCCTCGGTTCGGTCGCCTTCGGCGAGTACGGCCTGGTCTTCCCGCTGCTGGTCCCGGCCATCGGCGCCGTGACCGCCCTCCTCGGTGTCTTCATCACCAAGGCACGTCCGGGTGAGAACGCGCTCAGCGCCATCAACCGCGGCTTCTACATCTCCGCCGTCGTCTCGGCCGTGCTGTCCGCCATCGCGGCGTACGCCTACCTGCCCGCCACCTTCGCCGAGCTCGGCTCGTCCAACGAGGAGATCGCCGCACTCGAGGGCGACCCGCGCCTGACCGCGATCCTCGCGGTGATCATCGGCATCGTGCTCGCAGCGGTGATCCTGTGGCTCACCGGCCACTACACCGGCACCGACAAGCGTCCGACGATCGACGTCGCTCGCACGTCGCTGACCGGCCCCGCGACCGTCGTGCTCTCGGGTATCGGTGTCGGCCTGGAGTCGGCCGTCTTCACCGCCGGCATCATCGCCGGTGCCGTCTACCTCGCGTTCCTGCTGGGCGCCGGCTCGACGTCGCTGGCGCTGTTCCTCATCGCGCTCGCCGGGTGCGGCCTGCTCACCACGGTCGGCGTCATCGTCGCCATGGACACCTTCGGGCCCGTCTCCGACAACGCCCAGGGCATCGCCGAGATGTCGGGCGACGTCGACGAGGAGGGCGCGAAGATCCTCACCGAGCTCGACGCCGTCGGCAACACGACCAAGGCCATCACCAAGGGCATCGCGATCGCCACGGCCGTGCTGGCGGCCACCGCCCTGTTCGGCTCCTACACCGATGCGTGGCAGAGCACCGTGCGTGCGCTCGACGTCTCCGGGGTCTCCGAGCAGGAGGGTTCCGAGTTCCTCGCCAGCGCCTACGGCCTGGTGACCGACCCGAACACCCTCGTCGGCGTCATCCTCGGCGCGGCGGTGGTCTTCCTCTTCTCCGGCCTGGCCATCAACGCGGTCACCCGAGCGGCTGGAGCGATCGTGTTCGAGGTGCGTCGCCAGTTCCGCGAGCACCCCGGCATCATGAACTACACCGAGAAGCCCGAGTACGGCCGCGTCGTCGACATCTGCACGCGTGACTCGCTGCGCGAGCTGGCAACCCCCGGTCTGCTCGCGGCACTCAGCCCGGTCGCCGTCGGCTTCGGCCTCGGCATCGGCGCCCTCGCCGGGTTCCTCGCCGGCGCCATCGGTTCCGGTGCGCTCATGGCCGTCTTCCTGGCCAACTCCGGTGGCTCGTGGGACAACGCGAAGAAGATCGTCGAGGACGGTGCCCACGGCGGCAAGGGGTCCGAGGCCCACGCCGCGACCGTCATCGGCGACACCGTCGGCGATCCGTTCAAGGACACCGCCGGCCCGGCCATCAACCCGCTCCTCAAGGTGATGAACCTCGTCTCGGTGCTCATCGCACCCGCGATCGTCACCCTGTCGATCGGCACCGACGCCTCCGAGCCGATCCGCTACGGCATCGCGGGGGTGGCCATGGCCATCATCGTCGGCGCGGTCGCCTACTCCAAGAGCAAGGACCTCGCGATCGGTGGCGACGCCGACCCCGACTCCGCGATCAGCATGGCGCACCACCCGGAGCAGATCCACTGACAGGTGGGCTGCTCACGAAATCGGGGTGATCACCCCGATTTCGTGACCGGATGCCGTGGGGCCGGGTTCCACTGGAACCCGGCCCCACGGCATCCGGCGTTCGGGTGAGCCGCGCACGGCATACGCTCGTCCTCGATGACCAGCAACCCGCCCCGCGTCGACCCCGTGCTCGTCGCTGCCCTGCGCGAGGACCTGCGCGCCGCCCGGTTCACCGTGGAGGGCGTGGTCGAGCTGCTCGGCCCGATGGCCGCGGCGGCCCTCGACCGTGAGCAGGCGCTGCCCGCCCAGCGGGTCACCGCCGGCTCCCCGTCGCCCTGCGCCACCCTCGTCCGACTGTTCACGCTGGGTGACCCGGTCGATGCCGCCGAGGCCGCGCGGGCGCTGCCCACCCTCGGCGTCGATGGTGCGGTCGAACTCGGGCTCATCGCGCCGGAGGGCGACGGCGTCGTCGCGCTGTGCGACCTGCGCCCCTACGCCGGCGACGACCTCGACTGGTGGGTCGCCTCCGACCTCGACGAGCTGGCGACCCGCAGGCCCGTGCGCCAGGACCACGTGCTCGGCATCGGTGGTGCCTCGACGACCCTGGCCTCGTGGACGCCGCGGCCACAGGTGGCTCGCGCCCTCGATCTCGGCACCGGGTGCGGGGTGCAGGCGCTGCACCTCGCACAGCACGCGGACGAGGTCGTCGTCACCGACCTGTCGGAGCGAGCCCTGGCGTTCGCCCGCTTCAACGCCGCCCTCGACGAGGCCGACTGGCAGGTGCGCTCGGGGTCGATGCTCGGCCCGGTGGCGGGGGAGCGGTTCGGGCTCGTCGTGAGCAACCCCCCGTTCGTCATCACGCCCCGCTCGGGGGAGGTGCCGCTGTACGAGTACCGCGACGGGGGCGCCGCCGGGGATGCCGTGGTCCGCGACCTCGTGAAGGGGGTCGGCGACCACCTCGAGCCCGGGGGCATCGCCCACTTCCTCGGCAACTGGGAGGTCCCGCGCGGCACGACGTGGGTCGACCGCGTCGGCGCCTGGCTCGAGGGCACCGGTCTGGACGCCTGGGTCGTGCAGCGCGAGGTGCAGGACCCGGCGCTGTACGCCGAGACCTGGGCGCGCGACGGCGGGCACCACTCGGGCACGGCCGACTTCAACACCATGTACGCCGCGTGGCTCGACGACTTCGACACCCGGGACGTCGAGTCGATCGGCTTCGGGGTGGTGACCCTGCACCGACCCCGCGTCGAGCGTGAGCCGTTCGTCGACCTCATGGACGTTCCGTGGCCCGTGGAGTCACCGATGGGTCCGGCAGTCCTGCGAGGCCTCGAGTCCCGGTGCTGGCTCGCCGAGCACGACGACGACGCGGTGCTCGACACGGCGTGGTCGTGCGCGCCCGACGTCCACGAGGAACGTCACACGATGCCGGGAGCCGAGCACCCGAGCGCCATCGTCCTGCGCCAGGGCGGCGGGCTGCGACGGCACCTGACCCTGACGACCGTCACCGCGGCCTACGCCTCGGTGTGCGACGGCGGGCTCACCGCCCGGGCCGCTGCCGCGGCGATCTCCGGGCTGCTCGACCTCGACGGGGATGCCGTGCGCGCGGAGGTCGTCGCGTTCACGCGCGATGCCGCCAAGGACGGCCTGCTGCGCTGACCAATCCGATCTGCGGTCGGCGACGAACCACCTCAGACGGGTCGGACTGGCCGGCCCGACGGAAGGTGGTGCAGGGACATGCGCACGTCGATGATCACGGCAATGGCTGGTGCGGCTGGACTCGGGCTGGTGCTCGCCGCGGCACCCGCGAGTGCGGGACACCTCAACACCCTGCTGGAGGCCGACCTGAACGGCCGCAGCGAGGTCTCGTCCGACGGCGCGCGCGGCGTGGTCGGCGACAAGAACGGTCGTGGCGAGTTCTACGTCTTCGGCATCGACGGCGACCCGACGACCCTGTGCTACGTGCTCGAGGTCGACAAGATCGCCGAGCTCGACCAGGCGCCGGGCAACGGCCGCGCCGCCCACATCCACGCGGGTGCCGAGGGCCAGAACGGGCCGGTCGAGGTCAACCTCGCCTGGCCGCAGGACGGACAGGCGGCCGACTGCCTGACCGAGGGTGAGGCGGGCAAGGGCCTCGAGGCCGGCGAGGTCGCACGGATCCTGGCCGACCCGCACTCCTACTACGTCAACGTGCACAACACCGAGTTCCCCGGTGGTGCCGTGCGTGGTCAGCTGCACGGCGACCACAGCCACTGACGTACCCAGATCTCGACGGCCTTGGCAGGGGGGCCGTCGGGCGGGCGGCGGGGGTGGTCGTGAGGTGAAACATGAGGACGCCCTCATGCTCGCCTCACGACCCCCTCATCCCCGTCCCTGAGGCTGGTGGAACAGCAGGCGGCACCCCGCCGCCCCCACCTCAGGAGGAACCCCGATGAAGACCCTGCCCCGCAAGACCTGGATGGTCACCGGTGCACTCGGTGCGCTCGCCCTCACCGGCGCCGTCGTCGCCGGTGGAGCAGCGGCTGACACGCCGACGCCGTCCCCCACGAGCCTCATCGACACGGTGCCGGTCCCGACCGACACGAGCGTGCCGGCCGAGACGACCGCTCCGTCAGCCGTGCCCACCCCGGCCGTCACGACGATCCCGCCCGCTGCCACCCGCGCGACGCGGCCGCCGTCCCGCCCACCCCGTCGGCCACCACGGCCAACACGGCCAACACGCCCAATACGGCGAACCCGGCCAACCCGGCCAACACGGCGAACACGCCGAACTCCCCGGTGTCTCCGGTGAGCCCGGCCAGCCCGGTCTCGGCGAACACCCCCAACACGCCGAACAGCCCGGCATCCCCGGTCTCCGCACCGAGCGCGTGACCCCGCGATCATGACCAGCCTCACCCGGCCCCACCCGGAGCCCTCGGCGACCACCGGTCCCCGAGGGCCCGGGGAGGCCGAGATGCTCGCCCTGCTGACCGGACCCCGGGCCGGGGAGCCACTCTCGCTCGCCGTCGCGACCCTGCGGGTCGAGCTGAGGGACCACGAGGTGCACTCGGTCCAGCACCGACCCGGCGACGGGGTCACCGTCGGCTATCGCGTCTGGCTCCTGCACGACTCGGGCGAGCTCGTCGAGGACTACGTGCTGCTCAGCTCCACCGCCGGGCGCGACGTACCCGACGACGCACCGCACGTCGTCAGCATGAACGGGCCGTCCGGTCGGCTGCTCGGCTGGCGCCACCCGCACGACCCGGCGCTGCCCGGCCTGGGCACCGCCTGCGACCCCCTCGCGCTCGAAGGCGTGCTGCCGGGGACGGGGCCGGTCACCAGCATCGAGCTCGTCGGCTACCGACCCCTGCGCCGGGCCGTCGTGCGCGCGGTCCGCGACGGAGTCACGTCCTACGTCAAGGTGTTGCGGCCGGCAGCCGGGCGCGGTGGGGCCCCGGACGTCGTCCGCCGACTCTCCCTGCTCGCGGGGGCTGGCCTGCCGGTCCCGAACCTCCTCGCCGCCCGTGACGACGGGCTCGTGGTGCTCTCGCAGGCTCTCGGGACGCCGCTCGTCGAGGCGATCGGCGCCGACGCGGCGCACGGTGTCGAGCTCCCCGACCTCGTCGACCTGCTCGACGCCCTGCCCACCGCGGTGCTCGATCTCCCCGACGGCAGGCGTGGTCGGACCGCGCGCTGGACTACGCGGATGCCGTGGCCGCCTCGGGGCCGGACGGTCACCGGGCGCTCGCCCTGGGTCGGACGGTGCATGAGCGGTCGCGGCTCGTGGACCTCGGACCGGTGGTCCCGACCCACGGGGACTTCCACGAGGGCCAGCTCACGGTGAGCCGGGTCGGTCGCGGCTGGTGCGTCAGCGGCCTGCTCGACGTCGACACCGTGGGACCGGGGCACCGGGTCGACGACCTCGCGTGCCTGGTGGCGCACGCGATCGCCCTGGGGCCCGCGGGCCGGGCCGTGGCCGAGCGGTGGGAGCGGCAGGCGCGTGCCGTCGTCGACCCCGAGGCCCTGGCCGTGCGCACCGCCGGTGTGCTGTTGTCCCTGGCCGCGGGTGCGGTGCACGAGAGCGCGGTGGCGATGCCGACGGCATCCCTGCTCGACGCCGCGGAGGAGCGGCTCACCCCCTGACTCTCCTGCTCGACAGAGAAATAAGTTGTGAGTGAGTGCTCACTCATCTACAGTGTCCGGGTGCCTCCTCGTGCCCCAGCCCTGAGCCCTGACGATCGGCGTGCAGCCCTCGTCGACGTGACCATCCCGCTGCTGCGCGACCACGGCCCGGCGCTGACCACCCGCCAGGTCGCCGAGGCGGCCGGTATCGCCGAGGGCACCGTCTTCCGTGCGTTCGGGAGCAAGGACGAGCTGGTGCAGGCCTGTGTCGCAGCCGTCTTCGACTCGACGCCAGCCGTCGCCGAGCTGCGAGCCATCGACACGACCCTCTCCCTCGACGATCGCCTCACCGAAGGGGTCGCGATCATGCAGCGCCACGTCGAGCGCATCGTCGGGCTCATCTCGGTGCTCCACCACGCCGGCGACCACGGGGGAGCCGGCCCGAAGAAACCCCGCGGTTCCTCCGACCCGGCGGTCGACGCCGCCCTGACCGACCTCATCGGCTCCGACTCGACGGCCCTGCGCAGGCCGGTCGCCGAGGTCATCGGGCTCCTGCAGCTCATCACGCTCTCGAGCGTCCACCCCCTGATGTCGACCGTCCGCCTCGAACCGGCCGAGATCGTCGACGTCGTCCTCGACGGCACGCGGAGGACCTCCTGATGCTCTACCGACTCGTGCGCACGCACCTCACGCCGTATGCCGCGTCCCTCGGGGTGCTGCTCGTCCTGCAGTTCGTGGCGACGATCGCCTCGTTGTACCTGCCCAGCCTGAACGGACGGATCATCGACGAAGGGGTCGCCGTCGGCGACACCGCGTTCATCATGAAGGCCGGCGCCGCCATGCTCGCGGTCTCTCTCGTGCAGATCGCCGCCACGATCGCGGCGACCCGCATCGGCTGCGCAGGCCGCGGCATCCCTGGGGCGTGACGTCCGCGCGTCGGTGTTCCACACCGTCGGCGGCTTCTCGGCCCAGGAGCTCTCGCGCTTCGGCGCCCCCACGCTCATCAGCCGCAGCACCAACGACGTGACCCAGGTGCAGACGGTCGTCTACATGTTCCTCGCGATGATGGTGTCGGCGCCGATCATGATGGTCGGCGGCATCTTCATGGCGCTTCGCGAGGATGCCGGCCTGTCCTGGCTCGTCGCCGTCGCCGTTCCCGCGCTGGCGATCGCCATCGGCCTGGTGATCCGCCAGATGATCCCCCACTTCCGGGCCATGCAGGTCGCGGTCGACTCGGTGAACCGCATCCTGCGCGAGCAGATCACCGGCATCCGGGTCGTGCGCGCCTTCGTGCGCGAGGACGTCGAGCGGGCCAGGTTCGCGGAGGCCAACACCACCTACACCGGCACGGCACTGGCGGTCGGCAAGCTCATGGCCCTGGCCTTTCCCATCGTCATGGTCATCTTCAACGCCTCGACGGTGGCGGTGCTGTGGTTCGGTGCGCACCGGGTCGACAACGGCGACATGGAGATCGGGTCGCTGACGGCGTTCATGGCCTACCTCATCCAGATCCTCATGTCCGTGATGATGGCGACCTTCATGGCGATGATGGTGCCGAGGGCCACGGTGTCCGCCGGGCGCATCCAGGAGGTCCTCGACACGCAGACCTCGGTGCACGCACCGATCGACCCCGTGCCGATCCCCACCGGGCCGGTCTCCGTCGAGCTGCGGGGCGTGACGTTCGCCTACCCGGGTGCCGAGGCCCCGGTGCTGCGCGAGGTCTCGCTCCTGGCCGAGCCGGGCACGACGACGGCGGTCGTCGGCTCGACCGGCTCCGGCAAGACCACCCTGCTCGGAGTGGTCCCCCGCCTGCACGACGTCACCTCGGGGCAGGTGCTCGTCGGTGGGGTCGACGTGCGTGACGCCGACCCGGAACAGCTGTGGTCGCACATCGGGCTGGTGCCGCAGCGGCCCTACCTGTTCACCGGCACCATCGCGTCCAACCTGCGCTACGGCGATCCCGACGCCACCGACGCCGAGCTGTGGGAGGCGCTGCGCGTCGCCCAGGCCGAGGACTTCGTGCGGGCCATGCCCGACGGCATCGAGTCGGCGATCACCCAGGGGGGAACCAACGTCAGCGGTGGCCAGCGGCAGCGCATCGCGATCGCCAGGGCACTCGTGAGCAAGGCCGACATCTACCTCTTCGACGACGCGTTCTCGGCCCTGGACGTCGCGACCGACGCGCGACTGCGGGCTGCGCTGCGGCCGGTCACGCGGGACGCGGCGGTCATCGTCGTCGCGCAGCGGGTGTCCACGATCCTGCACGCCGACCGCATCGTCGTGCTCGACGAAGGCCGGGTGGTCGGCAGCGGAACCCACGAGGAACTGCTCGAGACCTGTCCCACCTACCTCGAGATCGTCCAGTCCCAGCAGGCGATGGAGGCGGCGGCATGAGCGAGGTTCGCAGCGAGGAGGAGAAGGCCGCGGCCGAGAGGCGCGGCCCGGCATCCGCACACCGAGGTGGGCCGCCGCACGCGGCGATCGGGATGCCGGCCGAGAAGTCACAGAACTTCGTGCCCTCGGCCAAGCGCGTGCTGAGCCTCATGGCACCCGAGCGGCTCATCGTGTGGGCCGTCGTGGTGCTGGCGTTCGGCAGCGTCGCGCTCAACGCGGTGGGGCCGAAGATCCTCGGATCGGCGACCGACCTGATCTTCGCCGGGGTGTTCGGGCGCCAGATCCCGGCCGGGGCGACCCAGGAGCAGGCCGTCGAGGCGCTGCGCGCGCAGGGCGAGACCCAGGTCGCCGACATGCTCGCGGCGATGGAGAACGTCGTTCCGGGGCAGGGCGTCGACTTCGAGGCCCTGGGCCGGATCCTGCTCTTCGTGCTGGTCCTCTACATCGTGGCCGCCCTGCTGCAGTGGCTCCAGGGCCGCCTGCTCACGGGTGCCGTCAACCGCACGATCTTCGCGCTGCGCCGCGATGTCGAGGACAAGCTGAACCGGCTGCCGCTGCCGTACTTCGACGGTCAGCCGCGCGGTGAGCTGCTCAGCCGGGTCACCAACGACATCGACAACGTCGCGCAGAGCCTGCAGCAGACGCTCAGCCAGCTGCTCACCTCGCTGCTCACCGTCGTCGCGATGGTGGGGATGATGATCTGGATCTCGCCGCTGCTGGCCGTCATCGCGCTCGTGACCATCCCCGTGACCATGGTGGTCACGGCGATGATCGGCAAGCGCAGCCAGAAGCACTTCGTCCAGCAGTGGAAGAGCACCGGCGAGGTCAACGCCGTCGTCGAGGAGTCCTTCACCGGGCACGAGCTCGTCAAGGTCTTCGGACGCCAGATCGAGGCCGACCGCGACTTCGCCGTGCGCAACGACGCGCTGCACCACGCGAGCTTCCGCGCCCAGTTCATCAGCGGCATCATCATGCCGACGATGATGTTCATCGGGAACCTCAACTACGTGGCCATCGCCGTCGTCGGCGGACTGCGGGTGGCGTCCGGCGCGATGAGCCTCGGTGACGTGCAGGCGTTCATCCAGTACTCCCGCCAGTTCACCCAGCCGCTGACCCAGGTGGCCTCCATGGCCAACCTCATGCAGAGCGGCGTCGCCTCTGCCGAGCGGGTCTTCGCCGTGCTGGATGCCGCGGAGCAGGACCCCGACAGCGCCTCACCCGGGCGCATCACCGATTCCCACGGCCGGGTCGCCTTCGAGGACGTCTCGTTCTCCTACCGCGAGGACACCCCGCTCATCGAGCACCTCGACCTCGTCGTCGAACCCGGCCAGACGGTGGCGATCGTCGGCCCGACCGGCGCGGGCAAGACGACGCTGGTCAACCTCGTCCTGCGCTTCTACGAGCTGAAGGGTGGCCGGATCACCCTCGATGGCGTCGACATCACCGAGCTCACGCGCCACGACCTGCGCTCGCGCATCGGCATGGTGCTGCAGGACACCTGGCTCTTCTCCGGCACGATCCGCGAGAACATCGCCTACGGGCGGCCCGGGGCCACCGACGACGAGGTGCTCGAGGCGGCCCGCGCGACCTACGTCGACCGGTTCGTGCACATGCTGCCCGATGGTTACGACACCGTGCTCAACGCCGAGGCAGACAACATCAGCGCGGGCGAGCGACAGCTCATCACGATCGCGCGGGCCTTCCTCGCCGCGCCCTCGCTGCTCATCCTCGACGAGGCGACCTCCTCGGTCGACACCCGCACCGAGCTGCTCGTGCAGCACGCGATGTCGGCCCTGCGCTCGGACCGCACGAGCTTCGTCATCGCCCACCGGCTGTCCACGATCCGCGACGCCGACCTCATCCTCGTCATGGAGTCGGGGCGCATCGTCGAGCAGGGCTCGCACGCCGAGCTGCTCGCTGCCGGAGGCGCGTTCGCCGCGCTGTACGCGGCCCAGTTCGCGGGCGCCGCGACCGACCTCGACGAGGAGAGTGGCGTTCCGGCGCCCGCGTAGGGTGCGGGCATGGGTGAGATGACCACGGTCGGCGACCTCCCGGCATACCGGGCGGTTCCGTCGGGCGAGGGGCCGTGGCCTGCCCTGGTCCTCGTGCACGAGGTGTTCGGTCTCGACGACGAGATGCGGCGGCACGCCGACCGGCTCGCGTCGATGGGCTTCCTCGTCCTGGCGCCCGACCTGCTGGCCCGCGGTCGGCGGGTGGTGTGCCTGGCCCAGACGTTCCGGGCGCTGCGGCGCGGCCGTGGCCGTGCGTTCGACGACATCGAGGCCGCTCGGGCCGGCGTGCTGGGTGACCCGCGCTGCTCGGGCGCCGTCGGTGTCATCGGGTTCTGCCTGGGCGGCGGCTTCGCGCTCATCCTCGCCGGTCTGCCCGGGTGGGACGCCGCCGTCGTCAACTACGGCGCGCTGCCCGCCGACCTCTCGGCCCTGGACGGCGCGTGCCCGGTCGTCGCCAGCTACGGCGGACGCGACCTGTACCTGAGGGGCGCGGCGTCGAGCCTGACGTCAGCCCTGACCGAGCGCGGGGTCGAGCACGACGTCAAGGAGTACCCGGCGGCGGGCCACTCCTTCCTCAACGTCCACACCGACAGCCCGTGGTACGCCTATCCGATCTCCCGGCTCGTCATGCGGGTGGGGCACGAACCGGCATCCGCCGAGGATGCCTGGCGTCGGGTCGACGACTTCCTCGCCCGTCACCTCACCAGGTGATGGCGACGGCCTCAGGCGAACTGCCAGGACCGCTTGCTCAGGCCGTACCAGAAGCCGTCGATGACGCTCGCGGCATCCACCCCGCCGGCGGCCGACGCCGCACCGAGGGCGACGTACAGCGGCGCCCAGTGCTCGGTACGGGGGTGCGCCTCGCGGGCCGCGGGGGCCTTGGCGAGGAAGTCGAGCACGGCATCGACATCGCCGCGCCCGACGGCCTCGGCGGCCCAGTGGTCGAACTCGGCGGACGGGGTCGGCGGAGCGGCATCCGACGGTGCGGACGGGTTGAACCACGCGAGGTTGTGCGTCGTGAAGCCCGACCCGACGATGAGCACCCCTTCGTCGCGCAGGGGGGCGAGCCGCTCGCCGAGGGCGAACAGGCGCCGCGGGTCCAGGGTCGGCATCGAGAGCTGGAGCACCGGGATGTCCGCCTCGGGGAACATCTCCTTCAGCGGCACGTAGGCGCCGTGGTCCAAGCCGCGCGACGGGTCCTGGTGCAGGGTCTCGCCGGCGCCCGACAGCAGCCCGGCCACGGACTGGGCCAGCTCGGGGGCGCCGGGGGCGTCGTAGGTGACGTCGTAGTAGCGCTGCGGGAAGCCCCAGAAGTCGTAGAGCAGCGGCACGTCGCCTGAGGTCGCCGACACCGCGATCGGTGCGAGCTCCCAGTGCGCCGAGACGATCAGCACCGACGCCGGGCGCGGCAGGTCGCTCGACCACGCGGCCAGCTCGCCGGTCCACGTCGTGTCGTCGGCGAGCGGGGGTGCGCCGTGGCTGAGGTAGAGCACCGGCTGGCGCGATGCCGGGTCGGCGGTGGCTGTGGTCGTCATGACACTCCTCGAGGCAGATAGTTCAAGGTACAACTATACGCCGTTCGCGGGGAGGATGTGACCCATCGGTCGAACTGCCCCGGGCTGGGCGCCGGAAATCCTCTCGACAGGGCGACGTCCTGCGTGGTGTCCTGACGGGATGACCACGGTGAGCCTGCGTGAGATCACGCCCGACATCCAGGATGCCGTGTCGGGCCTTCGCGTCGCCCCCGGGCAGGAGCGCTTCGTCGCCAGCATGGCGCAGTCCTTCCACGACGCCGTCGACGAGCCGGAGGGGAACGCGTGGATGCGCGCGGTCGTGGCGGACGGCATCCCCGTCGGGTTCGTCATGGTGTCGTGGAACGTCGTGCCGGTGCCGGGGCAGATGTGGGGTCCCTACTACCTGTGGCGCCTGCTCATCGATGCCGAGCACCAGCGCCGCGGCCACGGAGCCGCCGCGATCGGCCTCGTCGTGGATGCCGTGCGAGCCGACGGCGCGGACACGCTGCTCACGAGCTGCGTCACGGGCGAGGGTTCGCCGCAGCCCTTCTACGAGGGGCTCGGGTTCGTGCCGACCGGCGAGCTCGACCCCGAAGGGGAGGTCATCCTCTCGCTCGACCTGACCGCGCGGAACGGCTGACACGCCACCCCGGTTTGGGTCCCCGAGGGGTCAGGGCGCTACGGTCAGGGCGTTCCCACGTCGGAGCAGCGACGAATCCGCTGCACGTGGACGAACGGAAACGGAACAGGTGCACCCGTGTCAGGACGCAAGCTCGTCATCGTCGAGTCCCCGGCCAAGGCCCGCACGATCGCCGGGTACCTCGGCCCCGACTGGGACGTCGAGGCCTCGGTCGGCCACATCCGCGACATCCCGACCCCCAGCGAGATGCCCGCCGAGATGAAGAAGGGCCCCTTCGGCAAGTTCGGGGTCAACATCGACGCCGACTTCGAGCCCTACTACGTCGTCGACGCCGACAAGAAGAAGAAGGTCCGCGAGCTCAAGGCGCTGCTCAAGAACGCCGACGAGCTCTACCTGGCCACTGATGAGGACCGCGAGGGCGAGGCCATCGCCTGGCACCTGCTCGAGACCCTCCAGCCCACCGTGCCGGTGAAGCGCATGGTCTTCCACGAGATCACCAAGGAAGCCATCCAGCGCGCCGCCAACACCACCCGCGACGTCGACACCCACCTCGTCGACGCCCAGGAGACCCGCCGCATCCTCGACCGCCTCTACGGCTACGAGGTCAGCCCCGTGCTGTGGCGCAAGGTCAAGGCGGGCCTGTCCGCCGGCCGCGTGCAGTCCGTCGCGACCCGCCTGGTCGTCGAGCGTGAGCGCGAGCGGATGGCCTTCCGCTCGGCCAGCTACTGGGACGTCGAGGCCGACGTCACCCCCGACACCGAGGCCAACCTCTTCACCGCCCGGCTCACCGGCGTCGACGGCCAGAAGGTCGCCACCGGTCGTGACTTCGCCGACGACGGCACCCTGACCAACGCCAAGGCCGTGCAGGTCGACGAGCCCACGGCCCGCGGCATCGCCGACGCGCTCCCGGCATCCGACGTGAGCGTCACGGAGGTCTCCGAGAAGCCGTACACGCGCCGCCCGAGCGCGCCGTTCACGACGAGCACGCTCCAGCAGGAGGCCTCGCGCAAGCTGCGCCTGAACAGCCGCAACGCCATGCGCGTCGCCCAGCGGCTGTACGAGAACGGCTACATCACGTACATGCGAACCGACAGCACCTCGCTCTCGGATGCCGCGCTGTCCGCTGCGCGTCAGCAGGCGCGTGAGCTGTACGGCGCCGAGTACGTGCCCGACCAGCCGCGCCGCTACGAGAAGAAGGTCAAGAACGCCCAGGAGGCGCACGAGGCGGTGCGTCCGTCGGGTGACCGGTTCCGCACCCCGGCGCAGGTCAAGGGTGAGCTCCGCGGCGAGGAGTTCGCGCTCTACGAGCTGATCTGGAAGCGCACCGTGGCCTCGCAGATGGCCGACGCCCGCGGCTCCACGGCATCCGTGCGCCTCGGGGCGACCCTCGTGGACGGTGCGCCGGTGCGCACGGTCGAGCTGTCGGCATCCGGCACCGTCATCACCTTCCGCGGCTTCCTCGCCGCCTACGAGGAGGGCCGCGACGAGAAGCAGGCGGCCAAGCGCAAGGACGAGGCGCAGGAGGAGCGTCGTCTGCCGCGCCTCGGCGAGGGCACCGCGCTGCGCACCGTGCGCGCCGAGGCCCTCGGGCACGAGACCTCGCCGCCGCCGCGCTACACCGAGGCCACCCTCGTCAAGGCGATGGAGGAGCGCGGCATCGGCCGCCCGTCGACCTACGCCTCGACGATCGGCACGATCCAGGACCGCGGCTACGTGTCGAACCGTGGCTCGGCGCTCATCCCGAGCTGGCTGGCGTTCGCCGTCACCCGGCTCATGGAGGAGCACTTCTCGCGGCTCGTCGACTACGGCTTCACCGCGTCGATGGAGGAGGACCTCGACGCCATCGCCCGCGGCGACGCGCACCGCGCAGAATGGTTGCGGCGCTTCTACTTCGGCGACGAGGCGACGTCCTCGGAAGGTCTGCGCGACCTCGTCGACGACCTCGGTGACATCGACGCCCGGGCGATCTCGACGATCGACATCGGCGAGGGAATCGTCGTGCGCGTCGGCCGCTACGGCCCGTACGTCGAGGAGACGGTGCCGGCCGGCATCGACCCCAGGACGGGCGAGGTCACGGATGCCGCGGCGCTCGGCGAGGACGGCGCGCCCGCCACGCCGCGGCGAGCCACGATCGGTGACGACATCGCCCCCGACGAGCTGACGCCGGCCATGGCTCGCGAACTGCTCGCGACCGCTGCCGACGACGGCCGGGTCCTCGGCCAGGACCCCGCCACCGGACGCGACATCGTCGCCAAGGCAGGGCGCTACGGCCCGTATGTCACCGAGGTCCTGCCGGAGGCCGACGAGGCGCCGACCAAGGCGCGAGGCAAGGCGGTCAAGCCCAAGCCGCGCACGGCATCCCTGTTCAAGGACATGGACCTCGCGACCCTCGACCTCGACACGGCGCTCAAGCTGCTGTCGCTGCCCCGCGTCGTCGGCGCCGACCCCGAGTCGGGCGAGGAGATCACCGCGCAGAACGGGCGCTACGGGCCCTACCTGAAGAAGGGCACCGACTCGCGCTCGATCGAGACCGAGCAGCAGCTGTTCGACATCACCCTCGAGCAGGCGCTCGCGATCTACGCCCAGCCCAAGCAGCGCGGGCGGGCCGCGGCCAAGCCGCCGCTGGCCGAGCTCGGCGTCGACCCGGTGTCGGGGCGGCCGGTCGTCGTCAAGGAAGGCCGGTTCGGGCCGTACGTCACCGACGGCGAGACGAACGCGACGCTGCGCAAGGACGACGACCCCGAGCAGATCTCGCCCGAGCGCGGCTACGAGCTGCTCGCCGACAAGCGGGCCCGCGGGCCGGTGAAGCGCACCGCGAAGAAGGCACCGGCCAAGAAGGCCGCGGCCAAGAAGACGACGACGCGCAAGACCGCCGTCAAGAAGACCGCCGTGAAGAAGACGACCGTCAAGAAGGCGCCCGTGAAGAAGGCCGCGGTCACCGACTGACGCCGAAGTGCTGCGTCCTCCCGAGCCCTGCCCTGCTTGCCGCCCGGGTTACCGACAAGTAGGTTCATGGGACCGCCCGCGACGCTCGTGCTCGGGCTCGACCCCGGAGCTGGTATGCCGCTGAACCCCGAGACCATCGCATCGCTGTCACCGGCGGGCTTGTTCGAGCTCATCAAGGGCATGTCGGACGCGGACATCCGCGCCGACCTCGGCGGCGAGCACCGTCGCGAGATCCTCGAGGCGGTCTTCGCCCACTTCCCCGCGCAGTTCCGCCCCGACAAGGCCGGCGACCGCAGGGCGCGGATCGACTTCCGCATCACCGGTGGCCCGGGCGACAGCAGCGACACCTATGCCGTCGTCGTCGAGGACGGCGCCTGCCGCATCGAGCCGGGGGCGAGCGAGTCACCCGACCTGTCGCTCATGCTCGGCCCGGTCGAGTTCCTCAAGCTCATCACCGGCTCGGGCAACCCGGCCATGATGTTCATGATGGGCAAGATCAAGGCCCGCGGCGACCTCGGCCTGGCCGGCGCCCTCTCGAACTGGTTCGAGTCCCCCAAGGGCTGACCGCACGGCATCCGGCTTGACCCTCACGCGACGTCAGGCATCACGGTGGTGACATGACCGCAACGAGCCAGCACACTGCATCCGTGGAACTCACGGTGGGCCAGGTGGCGCAGTCCTTCGGCGTCACGGTGCGCACCCTGCACCACTACGACGCCGAGGGCCTCGTCGTGCCGAGTGCGCGCACCCACGCCGGGTACCGCCTCTACACGGATGCCGACCTGTCCCGGCTCGCCGTCGTCGTCACCTACCGCCGACTCGGCCTGCCGCTCACCCAGGTGCGCGACCTGCTCGACGGCGAGGGGTCGGCGGCCGAGCACCTGCGACGCCAGCGCGATGCGGTCCTGACCCGGCGGGACGAGCTGACCGAGCTCGTCGCCGCCATCGACGCAGCACTGGAGGCAGAGATGAACGACCGACCCGCGACGACCGAGGAGCTCAAGGACCTCTTCGGCGACGGCTTCTCCGAGGAGCAGCAGGCCGAGGCGGAGCAGCGCTGGGGCGAGAGCGACGCGTGGAAGCAGTCGGCGGCCCGCAGCAAGCGCTACACCCCCGCGGACTGGGCCGCGATCAAGACCGAGGGGGATGCCGTGAACGCCGCCCTCGTCGCCGCGCTGCGGTCGGGTGTACCCGCCACCTCGGACGAGGCGATGGATGCCGCGGAGGCCCACCGCGCGCACATCGCGCGCTGGTTCTACGACCTCGACCACACCTTCCACCGCGGACTGGCCGACATGTACCTCGCCGACCCGCGGTTCACGAAGACCTACGAGGACCAGGCCCCGGGCCTCGCGCAGTACGTGCACGACGCGATCCACGCGAACGCCGACCGGCACGAGCGCGCCTGACCGAGCCGTCGCTGGCTGTTCGACCCGTTGGTCCCAGGCACCCGTCGAGAGGAGGCAACACGCAGGGCGAACCCGGCCCGGGCTCTGCGTGTTGCCTCCTCTCGACCCAGGTGGGGGTGGGGTCGGATGCCGTGGGCGGCCGGTGTCGTGGCGCTGGCCTAGGCTCGCCTGCGTGACGGGACGCGACGGGCTGTTCATCGCCTTCGAGGGTGGCGACGGCGCGGGCAAGTCGACGCAGGTTCGGCTGCTCGCGCAGGCCCTGCGCGCCCGGGGGCGCACCGTGCTCGTCACCCGTCAGCCCGGTGGCACCGAGCTGGGCGCGGCGATCCGCGACCTCGTGCTGCACGGCGACCACGTCTCGCCCCGGGCCGAGGCCCTGCTGTTCGCCGCCGACAAGGCCCACCACGTCGACGAGCTCGTGCGCCCCGCCCTCGAGCGCGGCGAGGTCGTGCTCACCGACAGGTACACCGACTCCTCGGTCGCCTACCAGGGGGCCGGTCGCGACCTCGGGGCCACCGAGGTGCACGACCTGCAGATGTGGGCCGTGCACGACCTCGTTCCCGTGCTCACCGTCATCGTCGACATCACGGCTGCGGAGGGCCGCCGGCGCCGGGGCGACACCCACGACCGGCTCGAGTCCGAGGCCGACGCCTTCCACGAGGCGATCCGCCAGCACTTCCTCACGATGGCGGCCGAGCACCCGCAGCGCTACCTCGTGCTCGACGGCACCGAGGCGCCAGAGCACCTGCACGAGCAGGTCATGGCGCGGCTCGAGGCGATGGCGCTGGTGGCCCCGACGTCCGCGGTGACGCCGTGACCGTCTGGCGCGACGTCATCGGCCAGGAGGCCGCGGTCGCCACGCTCGAGCACGCCGTTCGCACCCCGGCGGCGATGACCCACGCCTGGTTGTTCACCGGGCCGCCCGGCTCGGGCCGCTCGGTGGCTGCCCGCGCCTTCGCGGCTGCGCTGCTGTGCCCCGACGACGGCTGTGGTCACTGCCGGGAGTGCCGCACCGCCCTCGAGGGCACCCACGCCGACGTCGACGTCATCGCGACCGAAGGGCTCACGATCAAGGTCGAGCAGGCCCGCGACCTCGTGCAGCTGGCCGCGCGCAGCCCGTCGGTCGGGCGGTACCGGGTGCTCATCGTCGAGGATGCCGACCGACTCACCGAGCGCGCGGCCGACGCCCTGCTCAAGGCCCTCGAGGAGCCCACCCCCCGCACGGTGTGGATGTTGTGTGCCCCCTCCGTCGAGGACGTCATCATCACCATCCGCTCACGCTCGCGGCACGTCCGCCTGCGCACCCCGTCGGTCGAGGCCGTCGCCGACCTGCTGACCCGGCGCGACGGGGTCGACCCGCCGATGGCCCTGTACGCCGCGCGGGCCGCGCAGTCGCACGTCGGGCTGGCCCGACGGCTGGCCAGGGACGAACACGCACGCATCCGTCGCCACGACGTCATCGGCCTCGCGGCGAAGATCGTCAGCGTCGGCGACGCGATCGGGGCGGCCAGCGACATCATGACGATCGCGACGGAGGAGTCGGCCGCGGCATCCGGTGAACGCGACGCCGCTGAGCGCACGCGCCTGATGGAGGTGCTGGGCGCCGACCCGTCGGCCCGCACCCAGCCGCCGCACATCCGCTCGCAGCTCTCCTCGCTCGAGAAGGAGCAGAAGACCCGCGCCACCCGGTTCACCCGAGACGTCATCGACCGGGCGCTGGTCGACCTGCTGTCGGTCTACCGCGATGCCCTGGTCCTGCGCACCCGCGCCGGCACCGCCCTGGTCAACGAGGACAGCCGCCAGGTCGTCCAGCGGGTCAGCGAGGTGTTCGAGGCGGAGGCACTCCTGCGGGCGATGGACGCCATCGGCACCGCCCGCGAGCGCATCGGTGCCAACGTCAACCCCCTGCTCGCCCTCGAGGCGATGGCACTGCAGCTGCGGCTGCCCCGCTGAGGCGACCCGACGGCATCCGGCATCGGCACCTCCCGTGGGAGCATCGCGACCGCTACCTGATCGTGACCTGCTCGATTCCGCCCGGCGCAGGTTGCTCGCCTATCGTGCGGCCATGAGCCGCCGCCGCATCGCTGCCCTCGCCGGTGCCACGGTCGCCGCCCTGCTGGTCTCCGGGTGCACGCTGCCCGGGCTCGGGGGTTCGGAGGGCAAGGTTGCCGTGTCCACCGCTCCGCAGACCCCGCCGCCCGGGTCGGAGGACCTGTCCTCGTTCTACTCCCAGCAGCTGCGGTGGAGCGACTGCGAGGGGGCGCAGTGCGCCACCCTCGAGGTGCCGGTGGACTACGCGGCGCCTCAGGGCGACACCCTCGAGGTGGCCGTCATCAAGGTGCCGGCGCAGCGTGACTCCAAGCGCCTGGGCTCCTTGGTCGTCAACCCGGGTGGGCCCGGGGGATCGGGGGTCGACTACGCCCGGGCCGCCGACTTCATCGTCGGCAAGGGGGTGCGCGACGCCTATGACGTCGTCGGTTTCGACCCGCGCGGCGTGGGGCGCTCGGCGCCGATCGACTGCCTCAGCGACTCCGAGCTCGACACCTTCCTCGGCTCGGACCCGACGCCCGACGACGCCGCGGAAGAGCAGAAGTTCGCTGCGACGGCCCAGGGTCTGGGGCAGGGCTGCGAGAGCACCGCCGGGCCCCTGCTCGGACACGTCGCGACTCAGGATGCCGCGCGCGACATGGACATCCTGCGGGCCGCGCTGGGGGAGAGCCGGCTGACCTACCTCGGCAAGTCCTACGGCACCTACCTCGGCGCCGTGTACGCCGACCTCTTCCCCGCCCAGGTCGGACGCATGGTGCTCGACGGTGTCGTCGCGCCCGACCTCACCCCCGAGGAGGTCAACCTCGGGCAGGCCAAGGGCTTCGAGCGGGCGACCCGTGAGTGGGCCGCCTACTGCGTCGAGGAGGGGGACTGCCCGCTCGGCGAGTCCGTCGACGAGGTGATGGAGGGGCTGCGCGCGTTCCTGCTCGCCGTCGACGCGAACCCGCTGCCCAAGACGGGTGACAACGCCGTGCCCGTCCTCACCGAGGGCTGGGCCTCCCTCGGCATCGCGGCCGCGATGTACGACCAGGGCCAGTGGCGCACGCTCGTGGACGCGATGACCGAGGCGCAGACCGGCGACGGCACCTCCCTGATGCAGCTCGCGAACCAGTACGCCGACCGCAACCCCGGGGGCCAGTACGCCGGCAACATCATGGAGGTCATCTACGCCGTCAACTGCCTGGACAAGCCCGACGGCGACGACGTGGCCGAGCGGGCGAGACTGGCCGACGAGGCGGTCGCCGAGGCCCCGACGTGGGGTCCGTTCCTCATGTGGAGCTCGCTGCCGTGCGGCTTCTGGCCGGTCGAGCCGACGGGTGCGCCCAAGACCATCTCGGCGGAGGGCGCGGCGCCCATCGTCGTCATCGGGACGACCCGCGACCCGGCGACGCCCTACGAGTGGGCGGTGCGCCTGCGCGACCAGCTCGCAGACGCCTCGCTCATCACCTTCGACGGTGACGGTCACACGGCCTACACCCGCTCCAACGACTGTGTCGACGATGCGGTGGACGAGTTCTACCTCGAGGGCACGGTGCCCGAGGACGGACTGTCCTGTTGAACGTCACGTCCTGCGGGGCGCGCGTCAGCCGAAGGCGTAGACCGCCGTGACCGTGACGCCCACGGCCTGGCTGCCGAGCTCGATCGGAACTGCTGATTGGGCTGCGGTGTCCATGCTCTCGCGGCCGTAGGCGATCGGGCTCGGGGTCGAGACCTGCTCGCTGATGCTCACGAGCGGCCCGAGGTCGCGTCCGACCGCCTCTGCGTAGGCCTCGGCCTTGGCCTTGGCGTCCTCCACGGCTCGGGTCCGGGCATCGGTGAGCAGTGAGCCGGTGCCCTCGAGCGCGAGGCTGATGCCGTTGACGCGGGCGTCGTTGCCGCCCGCGGACACAGCGGCCGAGATGGCCCCCCCTGCCTTGTCGATGTCTCGCAACGTGGCGCTGACCGACTCGTTGACCGTGTATCCCCGCAGCACGGGTGAGCCGCCTGCTGGTGGGTAGTCGTAGGTCGGGCTGATGTTCAGGCCGGTCGTCTGCAGGTCCTCAGCCTTCACGCCGGCCTTCTTGAGGGCATCGTGCACACGCTGTGCGACGGCATTCGCCTTGTCGAGGGCGACGTCGACCGAGGGTTCGGTGACCTCCACCCCCATGTCGAGTCGAAGGGTGTCCGGCGTTCCCTTCACGGTGCCGGTCCCCGTGACGGTGATGCCGGTCGGCTGGGCGGCGGTCGTGACCGTCGGGGTGAACGCGGACGCGCGATCACCGGTGAGGACGGCTCCGGCGGTGACGGCGGCGGCGAGGGCAAGGGTGCCGAGGGCGGCGAGCGTGGCGTAGCGGAGGGTGGTGTTGGTGGCCATGGGGGTCGGACGCACCGGGCCGACCCGCTGGTTCCCGGTGCGCAGGGGTTCCCCCCGCGGCGTACGGGAGACGGCTGTCGGCAGGGGATTCGCGCCGACCGCAGTCGCCTCGTATACTCGTGCGGCGTGCCTGAGCCTGCTCGGGCGCACGCCGCCTTAGCTCAGTCGGCCAGAGCGATTCACTCGTAATGAATAGGTCATCGGTTCGATTCCGATAGGCGGCTCCACGCACGTCCCGCAGGTCAGGCCCCCACGACAGCGTCGAGGGGGCCTTTGCGATGGCGGGCGGCTGGACTCCGGGCGGGGCCGACCATGAAGAATCGTTCATGTGCCCCTCACCGCGGGCTCACGAGCACCGACCCACGATGGAAGACATGAGCCCGAAGCCAACGCCCCGCAGCACCCGCCCCGATGCCGGCCCTCGTGCGCGCGGTGTCGCTCGGCGCCTCGGCGCGTTCGCCCTGGTCGGCGCCACCGCCCTCGGCCTGGCCGCGTGTGGGAACGAGGCCGAGCCCGAGGCGGTCGGCACGCCCATCGTCCTGTCGAGCACGGGGGCGACCGGATCCCCCGGGGCTACCTCGAGCGCCGTCGCCCTCCGCCAGCACGCCATCGGGGAGCCCGTCGGCCAGCGTGGGGCCGCACCCGTCGTGGCGGTCGTCCGCGACGGCTCGGCGAACGTCGACGTCGACGACCAGCGCGGCGACGGCACCTCGGTCCGAGTGGCCGAGGTGCGCCTGACGCGCCGGGGCCGGCCACGTCGTCATCATGGACCCCCGCACCCGCCAGGTCCTGGGCAGCGCCGCCGTGAGCGCCGGCAGGACGCGTGGCGTCACCGTGCCCCTGACCACGCCCGTGGCGGCCAGCGGCGAGCTCGTCGCCCTCCTGCACGTCGACGACGGCGACGGTGCGCTTCGATCCCGCGACGGACGGCGTTGTCGTCGACGATGACGACGACGAGGCGGTCGACGATGACTTCGACTACATCCTTGCCTGAGCTGCTTGAGCGGGCTGAGCCCGTCCGAGGCACCCGGGCGCACTGTGGCGTCCTCGCGACTCCGCCCGCGTGCGGCTCCTGCTCGTCCAGGTGGGCCTCGTCGTCCTCGCCCTCCTCGTGACCCTCGTCATCACCCGCCAGTACCTCCTCGCGCGCGTCGACGACCGCGTCGATGCCGCCCTCACCCAGGAGGTCGACGAGTTCCGGGCGTTGGCGGAGACCGGCATCGACCCGGTCACCCGGGCGCCGTTCGACGACCCGCAGCGCCTCATCCAGCTCCATCTGCAGCGCAGCATCCCGCAGCAGAACGAGACCATCCTGGGGCTCGTCAACGGGGTCCCCGTCAGCCGCGTCGCCCAGGAGCCACCCGTTCGGCTCGACCTCGACCCGGATGCCGTGGCCTCCTTCGCAGCGGCGCAGGACACCCGCACCGGTGAGATCGAGACCGAGCGCGGGGTCGTGACCTACCGGGTCGTGCCGGTGCTCGTGGAGGGGTCGACCCGTCGCGGCGCCCTCGTCGTCGGGCGTCTTCCGCGACCTCGAGCGGCGCGAGGTCGACGTCGTGACCTTCGTGCTCCTCGGCGCCGGCGGCGTCGGTCTCCTGCTCGCCGGGGCCCTGGCCTGGGTCGCGGCAGGGCGGGTGCTGCGCCCCGTCGACGACGTGCGCCGGGCCGCTGAGGAGATCGGTGCGTCCGACCTCTCGCGGCGCCTCGAGGTGCGCGGCTCCGACGAGGTCGCCGAGCTCGCCCGCACCTTCAACGGCATGCTCGACCGGCTCGAGCACGCCTTCGCCGACCAGCGCCAGTTCCTCGACGACGCCAGCCATGAGCTGCGTACGCCGATCACGATCGTGCGCGGCAACCTCGAGACGCTGAGCGAGGACCCCGTGCAGCGCGAGGCGTCGATGGCCGTCGTCCTCGACGAGCTCGACCGGATGGGACGCCTCGTCGAGGACCTGCTCACCCTGGCGCGGTCCGACGGTCCCGACTTCGTCGTCCTCGGGCAGGTCGAGGTCAGCGAGCTGACCCTGGGCGTGCTGACGAGGGCCCGGTCCCTGGCGGACCGTGACTGGCAGCTCGACGAGGTCGGTGCCGGGTTCTTCCGCGCCGACGAGCAGCGGGTCCTCCAGGCGATGCTCCAGCTCGCCGAGAACGCCGCTGGCCCACACCTCCCCGGGCGACGTCATCCGGGTGGGAAGCGCCATCAGCACCGACGCCGTCGACCTCTGGGTGCACGACAGCGGACCCGGCATCGACCCCGACCACGCGCCCGTGTGCTCGAGCGGTTCGTGCGGTCGGGGACCTCACGCGCCGACGGGGCCGGGCTCGGCCTCGCCATCGTGGCAGGCATCGCTCGCGCGCACCACGGCGAGGTCGTCATCGACGACACGGATGCCGGTGCTCGCGTCCGCCTGCACCTGCCGGTGGGAGGGTGATCCCGTGGCACGCATCCTGATCGTCGAGGACGAGACCCGCATCTCGGACTTCCTGGACCGTGGCCTGCGCGCGGCCGGGTACACGACCTCCGTCGCCTCCGACGGCGAGAGCGGCCTGCACCTCGCGCTCGCCGGGGACGTCGACCTCGTCGTGCTCGACCTCGGTCTTCCCGACCGTGACGGGCTCGACGTCCTGCGCGACCTGCGGGGGAGTGGGAGCGACGTGCCGGTCATCGTGCTCACCGCCCGGGGCGGCGTTCACGACACCGTGGCCGGGCTGACCACCGGCGCGACCGACTACGTCGTCAAGCCCTTCCACTTCGCCGAGCTCGAGGCGCGGGTGGCGCTGCGCCTGGCCGAGTCACGGCGACCGGGGAGCGGCTCGGTCCGTGCAGACGAGACCCGGCTGTCCGCCGGTGACGTCGAGCTCGACCTCCTCGAGCGGCGCCTCACCGTCGCGGGGACCGCGCACGACCTCACCGAGCGCGAGTTCCAGCTCCTGGAGACCCTCATGCGGCATCCCGGACAGGTGCTGTCGCGCGAGCAGCTGCTCGACCTCGTGTGGGGCTTCGACTTCGCCCCCGGTTCCAATGTCGTGGACGTCTACATCGCCCAGCTGCGCACCAAGGTCGGACGCGACCGGATCGAGACGGTGCGCGGCGCGGGCTATCGCTTCCGTCGCTGACCGGCGCTCACGGCATCCGTCGGGCTAGCGTGTCCCCATGTCCGAGCCCGTGGTCCCCGAGGTGGTCGAGGCCGTCGGGGTGTACGCCGCCGACGGCGGTGTCGTCGGTGAGCTCACGTACGTCGTCGGGCACCTGCTCGGTCGCACCGAGTGCTCGCTGTGCGACGTCACGCACGGGCCGCTGCGCCGCAAGCGAGCGTGGGACGACATGGTCGCCGACCTGCCCGTGCCGGTGCGCCTCGTGCACCGCAACGAGACGACGGCTGCCGAGCGAGCGGCCTGCGAGGTCAGCGGCCTGCCCGTCGTGCTCGGCGTGCGGCCCGACGGCACCCACACCACCCTGCTCGAACCCGCGGCCCTGAAGACCCTCGACGGGTCGGTCTCCGGCTTCGACGCGGCACTGCGCTCGGCACTCGCGCCCCGGGTCGCGCCATGAGGCACCCGCAGCCGCTGCCGGTCGGGCCCGGGCCAGGAGTCCGTCTGGGACTACCCGCGTCCGCCCCGGGTCGAGGCGAGCGCCGAGAGGGTTCGGGTGTGGCTCGGTGGCCTGCTCGTCGCCGACACCTCAGCGTCCCTGCGCGTGCTCGAGACGAGCCACCCGCCGACCTACTACCTGCCCGAGGGCGCGTTCGTCGCCGGAGTGCTGCGCCCCGCCGAGGGTTCCTCCTGGTGCGAGTTCAAAGGGGTTGCCGCCTACCTCGACGTCGTCGGCGGGGATGCCGTCGCGCCGCGCGCCGCGTGGACCTACCCCCGCCCGAGCCCCGGCTTCGAACCCCTCGTCGGCCACGTCGCCCTGATGCCGGGCGCGATGGACCGCTGCACCGTCGACGACGAGGTGGTGATCCCGCAGTCGGGCGGCTTCTACGGGGGCTGGATCACCTCACGGGTGGTCGGGCCCTTCAAGGGAGAGCCCGGCACCCGCGGCTGGTGACCCGGCTCAGCTGTCGCTGAGCGGGTTCTCCTTCGTGGCGAGCTCGTTGCGGGCCCGCTCGGAGGCCGCGGAGATCTCGTCGGGGGTGCGCTGCGACGAGCCGCCGTCCCAGACGAGGTCGTCGTGCTCGGGCATCCGCCAGCGTGCCGTGGTGACGCCGGCGCCCCTGGCCCGCTCGATCGCCTCGCGGATGCAGGTCTCGGCGTCCTCGCGGCCGGCCCAGTGGGCGCCCTCGACGGACTTGCCCGGCTCGAGGTCCTTGTAGGTCTCGAAGAAGTGCTGGATCTCGAGGCGGTCGAAGGAGCTGATGTCCTCGATCTCGCGGATGTGGTTCTTGCGCGGGTCGCCCGCGGGGATGCACAGGATCTTGTCGTCGCCACCGGCCTCGTCGCGCATGCGGAACATGCCGATCGGGCGGGCCCGCACGAGGCAACCGGGGAACGTCGGCTCGTCGAGCAGCACGAGCGCGTCGAGCGGGTCGCCGTCCTCGCCGAGGGAGTCCTCGACATATCCGTAGTCCGACGGGTAGGCCATGGCGGTGAACAGCATCCGGTCCAGGCGGATGCGACCCGACTCGTGGTCGACCTCGTACTTGTTGCGGTGCCCCTTGGGGATCTCGATGGTGACGTCGAACTCCACGACGGGCTCTCCTTGCGTCAGGTGCGGGTGGGCTGTGGTGGTGACCTAGGCTCGTTGCACAGTGTGGCGCATCCGCACGGTAAGGGCGAAGGGAGCCGGAGTGAGACGAGTCATGCTCGCCTCGCTCGCGCTCCTCATCGCCGCCACGGGGTATGCCGCAGCCGACGTCATGGACGTGGCTCCCGGCATCCTCACGCTCGACCGCCCGGTCGTCGTGCCCACCCCCACGGTGTCCGGCACCCCGGCGCCCGTGCTCCTGCCCGAGCCGGCCGCCTCGGTCGACCCGCTCCTCACCGACACGGGCGCCGCGGCCCCGATCCCCACCAGCGAGGGGCTCGCAGCGGCTCTCGGCGCCGCCTCGAAGGACCCCGCCCTCGACGGCGGCATCGGGGTGAGCGTTCGCGACGCCATCACCGGCGAAGAGCTGTGGGCGCTCGACGCGGACCGGCCCCGCGTGCCGGCATCCACCGCGAAGCTGCTCGCGGCGCTGGCCGTCGTCGACGGCGTCGACCTCGGTGCCACCATGGCGACCCGCGTCGTCGCGCCGGAGGGCTCCACCGACCTGGTGCTCGTCGTCGGCGGTGACACCCTGCTCGCCCCCGGCAAGGGCGACCCGGATGCCGTCGCGGGCCGCGCCGGGTTGGCCGACCTCGCGTCCCAGGTCGCCGATGCGCTCGAGCCCACCGGTGCCACGAAGGTCAGCCTGCGCCTGGACCTCAGCTGGGCGCCCGGCCCGCGGTACCCAGCGGCGTGGAACCCCGACGACGTGCGCGACGGTTTCACCCAGGCGGTCGTCATGACCGGGCTCGCGACCCAGCTGCCGGTGGCCGGCCGCCCGTCACCGCAGCAGCCGGAGCGCGAGGTGGCCACGGCGTTCGTGAAGGCCCTGGCCAAGAACGGCGTCACCGCGACGCTGAAGCCGGTGGCCTCGTGGAACGACCCGGCACCAGCGGGGGCCAGCGAGCTCGGGAGCGTGGAGTCGGCCACCTACGCCGAGGTGCTCGACCTCGCGCTCGACCGCAGCGAGAACGCCCTGACCGAGAACCTCGTGCGCCAGGCTGCCGCCACGGCAGGTCGCAGCACGACCGAGGACGGCGACAACGCGGCGTACATCGTCGAGCGGCTCACCGCCCACGGGGTGTCCACCGACGGGCTCGTCCTCAAGGACGCGAGTGGCCTGAGCCCCGGGCAGGCCGCGAGTGCCACCACCCTCTCCGACGTGCTGCGGCTCGTCGCCACCGACACCCCGGACATGGTCCCCGGTCTGCGCGACGTGTTCTCCGGGCTGCCCGTCGGTGGGCTGTCGGGCACGATGCGCAAACGGTTCACCTCCGACGCGACCGAGGACGTCGCCGGCGTGCCGCGGGCCAAGACCGGGACCCTGCGCGCCGGATCGGCGCTCGCGGGGACGACCGTGACCGCTGACGGCCGCCCGGTGACCTTCGCCGTGCTCGTCGACGAGTTCCCCGAGGACTTCGGGGGAACGCAGCGTGCCCGGGCCGCGTTGGACCGGATCGTGGCCGCCCTGACCAGGTGCGGCTGCCGCTGAGGCGGCACGAGGAGAGGCTGGGCCCACGTGGGATACGTCGACTGGGAGTTCGCGAAGGCGACCGGACGCAGGCTGGTGCCGGCTGGCCCCGCCGTGACGCGCGACGAGGCCCTGGCCGAGGTGACCGCGATCCGGGGCGCCGCGCGTGCCGCTCGCGGGCCGGTGGCCGAGACCGCGCAGCTGCAGACCCCCGACGACGCCCCCGACGCGCTGGTCGTGGACCGGGCGACCTGGATCGGGGTCAACGCCGACTCGATGAGCGCCATGCTCGACCCCACCTTCGACGAGATCCTCGCCAAGCGCGGTGGGACCGACACCCCCAACGCCACCGTGGCCGCCGTCGGGGCCAAGGTCACCGGCGCCGAGGCGGGCGCCCTGCTCGCCTTCATGGCCAACAAGGTGCTCGGCCAGTACGACCTGGCTCCCGGGGGCACCCCGGCCCTGCTGCTCGTCGCCCCGAACATCATCGCCGTGGGTGACGAGCTCGGGGTCGACCGGGCCGACTTCCGCTCGTGGGTCTGCATGCACGAGGAGACCCACCGCGTGCAGTTCACGGCCAACCCGTGGCTGCGCGAGCACCTCGTCACCCAGGCGCGCGAGCTCGCCGTCGACCTCGCCCCGGACTCCGAGCGGCTCGGCGAGCTCACCGAGCTGCTGACCCAGCGCCTGCCCGAGGTCTTCCGTGAGGGCAGCGCCGGCATCACCGGGCTCTTCACGACGCCCGAGCAGCGGGAGAGGCTGGCCGACCTCACGGCGGTCATGTCCCTCCTCGAGGGGCACGCCGACGTCGTCATGGACGACGTGGGCCCGGCGCACATCCCCACTGTCGCGCACATCCGGGCCCGGTTCAGCGCTCGCCGCAAGGGCGCCGGCGCCCCGGACCGGATGCTGCGCAGGCTGCTCGGCCTCGAGGCGAAGCTGCGCCAGTACCGGGACGGGGCCGTGTTCGTCCGCGGGGTGCAGGACACCGTCGGCGTCGAGGGGTTCAACGCGGTCTGGACCTCCCCCGAGACCCTTCCCCTCGCCCGGGAGATCGAGGATCCGCAGGCCTGGGTCCGCCGCGTCCACGGCTGAGATGACCAAGCCCTGGGGACGGCCGGATGCCGCGACGGCTGCGGTGCGCCGTGCCGTGCGGGCCGTCCTGCGCGACCTCCCGGCCGCCGCTGACGGGCCGGGCACCACGTCGGATGCCGTGGCGCGCCCCCTCGTGCTCGTCGCCTGCAGCGGTGGTGCCGACTCGCTCGCCCTGGCGGCGGCGACGGCGTTCGAGGCGCGGGCGGCGGGCATCCGGGCGGGTGCGGTCGTCGTCGACCACGGGCTCCAGCGGGGGTCCGCCGACGTGGCCGCCCGGGCGGCCGAGACCCTGCGGTCGATGTCGCTCGACCCGGTCGACGTGCTGCCGGTGCAGGTCGTGGGCGAGGGGGAGGGCCTCGAGGCGGCCGCCCGGGAGGCCCGCTACCGCGCCCTCGACGCCGCGGCCGACCTCCACGGGGCCACGCTGGTCCTGCTCGGGCACACGCTCGACGACCAGGCGGAGCAGGTGCTGCTCGGTCTCGCCCGCGGCGCAGGGGCCCGCTCGCTCTCCGGGATGCCGTCCGAGCGCGGCCGCTACCGCCGACCGCTGCTCGGGGTCACCAGGGCGCAGTGCCGGGCCTCGGCCACCGCGGAAGGGCTGACGTGGTGGGACGACCCGATGAACGACGACCCTGCCTTCGCGAGGGTGCGGGCCAGGCGGGCCGTGGCCGACCTCGAGCGCGACCTCGGACCGGGGGTGGCGGCGGCGCTGGCGCGCACGGCATCCCAGCTGCGTGTCGACGCCGACCACCTCGATGCGGCAGCCGACGCCGAGGTGATGCGGCTGGGACCGCAGCCGTGGGCTGTCGAGGCGCTGGCCGGCATCCCCGATGCGGTGCGTTCCCGGGTGTGGCGCCGCCTGATCGTCGCGGCGGGCGCACCGGCTGGGCAGGTGTCCACGCGCCACGTGGAGGCGTGTGACGCGCTGCTCACGGGATGGCACGGGCAGGGGCCGATCCACGTGCCGGGTGACCTCCGGGTCAAGCGATCCGCGTCACGGGTCTCCATGGGCCCTCCGCCTCTGGTTGAGTAGCACCACCGACGCACCGCCCCACCACACCAGGAGCAGCAGTGGACGCCGCCCACATGGGAGCCGATCTCGAACGAGTGCTCATCACCGAGGAGGAGATCCACGCCAAGCTCGACGAGCTGGCCGCGATGATCGCGCGGGAGTACGACGGCAAGGACCTCCTGCTCGTGGGTGTGCTCAAGGGGGCCGTGATGGTCATGGCCGACCTCATGCGTGCCCTGCCGATGACCGCCCCGGTCGACTGGATGGCGGTGTCCTCCTACGGGTCGGGCACCAAGAGCAGCGGTGTCGTGCGCATCCTCAAGGACCTCGACACCGACATCACCGGGCGCCACGTCCTCATCGTCGAGGACATCATCGACTCGGGGCTGACGTTGTCGTGGATCAAGGCCAACCTCGAGTCCCGCAGCCCCGCCTCGGTCGAGATCTGCACGCTCCTGCGCAAGCCCGACGCCGCCAAGGTCGAGGTCGAGGTCAGGTGGGTGGGCTTCGACATCCCGAACGAGTTCGTCGTCGGCTACGGCCTGGACTACGACGACGCCTACCGGGGGCTGCGCGACGTCGGCACCCTGGCCCCGCACGTCTACAGCTGACCTGACCAGCGGCCCTCGGGCCACCGTCGTCCCCACATCGACCGACAGGTCGATCCGGGGGCGTCCGCTCGTCGCCTGCCGGGTGTCGTCGAACCCGCGGCCCTGATCGGAACACGACGGGAACCGAGCACGTTGCTAGCGTGTACCCATCTCTGCCCGGCGTGACCTCCGGGCGGCCGCAAGACCCCACGAGCAGGAGGACCGGAGCGCGAGCTCCGCACCCACATGGACTTCAAGCGCATTTTCAAGGCCCCGCTGTTCTGGGTCCTCGCCGTCGTCGTGGTGATGCTGACGGTGTTCTCCTTCGACGGGGACGGCGGCTACACGACGATCACCACGTCGCAGGCCGAGAAGCTCATCACGGACAAGAAGGTCGACAAGGCCGAGATGACGACGGAGAACGTCCTCACCCTCGACCTCAGGGACGGCCAGACCTTCAGCGACGAGGCGAACAACGTCAGCGGGGCCACGAAGGTCCGCGCCGAGTTCGTCGATGCTCGCGCCGAGCAGCTCGTCGACTCGCTGCGCACGAACCTGCCCAACGGGTACAACGACAAGGTCGAGAGCACCAGCGCGTTCTGGACGATCTTCATCAGCTTCTTCCCCGTGCTGCTCCTCGTCGGCCTCTTCTGGTTCCTCATGAGCCAGGCGCAGGGTGGCGGCTCGCGGGTCATGCAGTTCGGCAAGTCCAAGGCCAAGCTCGCCACGAAGGACACCCCGAAGGTCACCTTCGCGGACGTCGCCGGCGCCGAGGAGGCCGTGGAGGAGCTGCACGAGATCAAGGAGTTCCTCGCCGAGCCGGCGAAGTTCCTCGCCGTGGGTGCCAAGATCCCCAAGGGCGTGCTGCTCTACGGCCCTCCCGGAACGGGCAAGACCCTGCTCGCGCGGGCCGTCGCCGGTGAGGCCGGGGTGCCGTTCTACTCGATCTCCGGCTCGGACTTCGTCGAGATGTTCGTCGGTGTCGGCGCCTCCCGCGTGCGTGACCTCTTCGAGCAGGCCAAGGCCAACGCCCCCGCCATCGTCTTCGTCGACGAGATCGACGCCGTCGGTCGCCACCGTGGTGCCGGCCTCGGCGGCGGGCACGACGAGCGCGAGCAGACCCTCAACCAGCTGCTCGTCGAGATGGACGGCTTCGACGTCAAGACCAACGTCATCCTCATCGCCGCGACCAACCGCCCGGACATCCTCGACCCGGCCCTGCTGCGCCCGGGCCGTTTCGACCGGCAGATCGCCGTCGAGGCCCCCGACATGATCGGGCGCCACCGCATCCTCGAGGTGCACTCGCAGGGCAAGCCGATGGCGGCCGGGGTCGACCTGCTCGCCGTCGCCCGTCGCACGCCCGGGTTCACCGGTGCCGACCTCGCGAACGTGCTCAACGAGGCGGCGCTGCTCACTGCCCGCGGCGACAAGAAGCTCATCGACGACTTCGTGCTCGACGAGGCGATCGACCGGGTCATCGCCGGCCCGCAGAAGCGCACGCGCATCATGTCGGCCAAGGAGCGCAAGATCACGGCGTACCACGAGGGCGGGCACGCCCTCGTCGCGGCGGCGATGAACCACACGTCGCCGGTCACCAAGGTGACGATCCTGCCCCGCGGTCGCGCGCTCGGCTACACGATGGTGATGCCGACCGACGACAAGTACTCCACGACCCGCAACGAGATCCTCGACCAGCTGGCGTACGCCCTCGGCGGTCGCGTCGCGGAGGAGATCATCTTCCACGACCCGACCACGGGTGCCGCGAACGACATCGAGAAGGCCACGGCAATGGCCCGCAAGATGGTCACCGAGTACGGCATGAGCGAGCGGGTCGGGGCGATCAAGCTGGGCCAGAGCCAGGGCGAGGTCTTCCTGGGTCGCGACATGGGCCACCAGCGCGACTACTCCGAGCAGGTCGCCGCCGTCGTCGACGAGGAGGTCCGCAAGCTCGTCGACGACGCGCACGACGAGGCGTGGCACGCCGTCAACGACAACCGCGACGTCCTCGACCGGCTCGTGCTCGACCTCCTCGAGAAGGAGACGCTCAACGCCGCCGAGCTCGCCGAGCTGTTCTCCGGCATCCGCAAGCGCCCGGTGCGCGACCTGTGGCTGTCCAGCGAGCACCGCACCCTCTCGGACCGTCCGCCGGTGATGACCCCGGCCGAGCAGGCCGCGCTCAACGGGCACCACGGCTTTGGGGCGCCGCTGGGCGCGTCGGTGAACCCGGGCGACCCGAGCACGGAGGCGGAGATCGACGCGGCCGCGCGTGCGGGTGCGCCGGCCGTCGTCGACGACACCCCGGTCACCCAGATCATCCAGGTGCCGGACGGTGGCCGTGTCGACCCCTGATGGTGACATCCGGGTCGACCTGGCCCGCGCCGAGGCGGCCGTGCGCGAGCTGCTCATCGCCATCGGGGAGGACCCTGACCGCGCAGGCTTGCGCGACACCCCCGGCCGCGTCGCCCGGGCGGCGCGCGAGCTCTACGCCGGGATCGGTCAGGACCCTGCCGACGTGTTGTCGACGACGTTCTCGATCGACCACGAAGAGCTCATCATCGTGCGCGACATCCCGATGTACTCCACGTGCGAGCACCACCTGCTGCCCTTCCACGGGGTCGCGCACATCGGCTACATCCCGGCCGAGGACGGCAAGGTCACCGGGCTGAGCAAGCTCGGCCGGCTCGTGGAGGTGTTCGCTCGCCGCCCGCAGGTGCAGGAACAGATCACGACCCAGATCGCCGATGCACTCGTGGAGCACCTCGGCGCCCAGGGTGTCATCGTCGTCCTCGAGGCCGAGCACCTGTGCATGTCGATGCGTGGGGTGCAGAAGCCGGGCTCGCGCACCATCACCTCGGCCGTTCGCGGCCAGCTGCGCGATGCGGCCACCCGGTCCGAGGCGATGTCGCTGCTCCTCGGCGGCAAGCGGTGACCGCCCGGTGACGCTTCCCGCGTCGACGCTGCCCGAATCCCGGGCCGGTCGCCCCCTCGTCATGGGCGTGGTCAACGTGACCCCCGACTCCTTCAGCGACGGTGGCGCGTGGTTCACCCCCGAGGATGCCGTGGCGCACGGCCGCGACCTCGTCGCCCAGGGCGCCGACCTCCTCGACATCGGGGGCGAGTCCACCCGCCCCGGTGCGGAGCGGCCGAGCCTGGCCGAAGAGCTGCGCCGGGTCGTCCCCGTCATCGCCGCCCTGCGCGAGGTGGCCCCGGTGTCGGTCGACACCATGCGAGCCGACGTCGCGGCCGCGGCCCTGGATGCCGGGGCCGCCATCGTCAACGACGTCAGCGGCGGGCTCGCCGACCCCGACATGGGTGCGCTCGTGGCCGAGCGGGGGGTCCCGTTCATCGCGATGCACTGGCGCGGGCACAGCACGGTGATGCAGTCGCTCGCGGTCTACGACGACGTCGTGGCCGACGTGTCTCGCGAGCTCATGGCGCGGGTCGAGGCACTTTCCGCGGCTGGCGTGGCGCCCGAGCGCATCGTGCTCGACCCCGGGTTCGGGTTCGCCAAGAAGGCCGAGCACAACTGGGAGATCCTGCGCCGCCTCGACGAGGTCATGGCGCTGGGCCACCGGGTGCTCGTCGGCACCTCGCGCAAGACCTTCCTCGGGCACGTCGGACGTTCACCGGATGCCGTCCGCCCGCCTCTCGAACGCGACGTCGCCACCGCGGTCACGACCGCCCACGTGGCCGGTCTCGGGGTCTGGGCGGTGCGGGTGCACGACGTGGTCGCAACGATCGACACCCTCGACGTGGCCGATGCGCTGCGAGGCCCCGCATGATCGATCGGATCGTCCTCAGTGGAGTGCGAGGCCGCGGGTTCCACGGCGTCTTCGAGCACGAGCGGCGCGAGGGCCAGGAGTTCGTCGTCGACGTCGAGCTCAGTGTCGACCTCGCGGCAGCAGGGGCGAGCGATGCCCTCGTCGACACCGTCAACTACGGCGAGATCGGCGCTGCCGTGCTCGCGCGCATCGAGGGTGAGCCGTACGACCTCATCGAGCGGTTGGCCGAGCTCATCGCCTCGGATGCGCTGTCGCACAGCGCCGTTGACGAGGTGACCGTGACGGTGCACAAGCCGCAGGCGCCGGTGGGGGTGCCGTTCGGTGACGTGACCGTGACAGTGACGCGGCAACGGCATCCGGCGCCTGTCGTGATCGCGATCGGCGCCAACCTGGCACGCGGGACGGCACAGCCCCAGGACACGGTGGGCGACGCGATCGAGGCGCTCGGCCGGCATCCTGAGGTCACCGTCACGACGGCATCCGGCCTCCATCACACCGAGCCCGTCGGCGGGCCGGAGCAGCCCGTGTACGTCAACGCCGTCGTGACCGCGCGCACCCGGCTGTCACCGGCGTCGCTCCTGCGAGAGCTGCACGCGGTCGAGGCGGCCTTCGACCGCACCCGCGAGGTGCGGTGGGGCGCGCGGACCCTTGACCTCGACCTCGTGCAGTACGGCGACCCGGCATCGGGCACTGACGTCACGAGCGACCGTCCGCACCTCACGCTCCCGCACCCGCGGGCCCACGAGCGCGCCTTCGTGCTCGTGCCGTGGCTCGAGGCCGACCCGGCGGCGGTGCTGCGCCACGACGGTGAGGTCGTGTCCGTGGCAGAGCTGGTCGCCACCGTCGACACCGGCGGGGTCCGCCCGCAGATGAGTGACTCATGACGCGGCACAAAGAGATTCGTGTGCAGACCCTTGCACTGGTGGCCGCGGTGACCGGGATCGTCGGCTTCGGGGTGTTCTCGTTGTTGACCCGCGACGGTTCGCTCGTGCCGCGGCCCTCGCTGCTCGCGGGGGTGCTGCTCGTCGCCATGGGTGGTCTGGTGCTCTGGATGGCGCGGCCGGTACGGCGCTACCTGGCGGGGCAGGCCAATGGCTCGCTCGACCCGTTGCGGGCGGCGCGCGTCGTCGTGCTCGCCCAGGCCGCGGCACTGACGGGTGCGGCGGCGGCCGGCTGGTACCTCAGCCAGATCGCCGTGGTCGCGACCGACCTGTCCCTCGTCGCGAACCAGGGGCGGCTCCTGCCGCTCGCCGCGCTCGTCGTGGCCGCGCTGGCCCTGTCGGCCGCAGGGGTGGTCGCCCAACGCTGGTGCCGCATCGACCCGCCGGATGCCGGTGACGGCGACGCCCAGCCCGTTCCGCCGACCCTGCCGTAGACCTGACGACGGGGTTGTCCGCTCATGACGCGCGTACATGCCCGTCCCGAGCGGACGACCCCGTCATTAGTGGACCATGGAGATCCCGGCGACGGGTTCATGCGAATCGACTCGAAGGCCGCGACGCCCACAGGAGGTGGCACCCATGGACTTCTTTCCCGACGCGAGGCCGCCGCAGGAGGAAGAGCCCGAGGAGGGCTACCAGCCGGTGTGGAGCAGCGCCCCCGAAGACATCCTGCCCGGGGTGGTGCCGGTAGAACTGCTCATCGCCCGCTCGGCGAGCACCGTCGTCATGCTCACCGGCATTCGCGCCTTCCCCCAGGGGTTGGCCATGAGCCTGGCCATCGTGTGCGAGGTCCCGTGGAGCGCCGGGACCTGCATGCTGAGGTCTTTGACGGCCCCTACCACCACGGCATGGGCGAGCAGTGGCAGGCCGAGCGCTTGAAGTGGGGCTTCGAGTTCGCTGACGGTCGCCGGGCCACCAACGTCGATCCACCCGCTTGGGACGGCCAGGACGAACGCCCTTGGAAGGACAGGACCTGGCGCCCGGATCGTCCCGTCCTCAACGGCCAAGGGGGCGGAGGCAGCCAACGCGCGATCGACCGCGACTACTGGTTGTGGCCCCTGCCACCGCCCGGACGCCTCCGGGTGGTCTTTCAGTGGCCCCAGCAGGGCATCGTGACCACGACTCACGACCTGGACGCGAAGCCGTTCCTCGACGCGGCCGCACGCTCACAGCCGGTATGGGGCCCGGAGTAGACACCAAGCCGTATTGGCGGACTGAGAACGGAGCTACCGGCGTCACGGACACGTCGTTCCGCTGATGCCCCGTCACGCCGACGCGACGAGCTTCCGGTCATGCCTCGTGGAGTGTGGTTCAGAGGGCCAGCAACCCATCGGCGAGGCTCTGCTTGACCCGCCACTGCTGTTCGCCGGGCGCCTGGCCGGGGAAGCCCCCGCTACGAAACACCGCGTTCAGGTAGGACGGGAGGACGCGGACGGCATGGCGACTTCACCGAGGAAGACGCCTTCCGCGGTGGCGTCCGGGAGCCGGAACCCGTACGGCCCGCCCCCGCTGATGTTGGCCTTGTGCAGGGTCGGGGGCCACCGGCTAGGACGAAGGCGCCACCCTCGACGTCGTCGGTGCTCCACTCCCGCCACGCCTCGGGATCGCGCCGAAGGTAGTACTCCCGAGCCACGGCACTCGGAGTAGCGTGATCCCTCCAGCTCGAGCGGCCGGAGCGGCTCCGCTCGCGTCGACGTTAGTGCCAGTGCAGGGTGCGTGCCCACCAATCGCACGTCGCCCACCAGACGCAGCCAGGCTCGAAGCCGGGTTCACGGACCTGTCTGCCCGTACTGCCTCAGCTCGTGCCAGACCTGCTCCCGCTCTCCGCGTTCGTACCGCGCGAGCCACCCCGGTGATGCCATGTGCCCATCCTGCCCAGTGCGCGCTGCCCCAGATGCTGGTTCGTGCGGGGCTCTTCATGGCCCGCTGCGCCTTGTGTATTCGTACTGCCGCTGTCGAGGGCCTTGGGCGGAGCCCGGTGGTCAGGGACGTGGGGTGGCCTCCGTGCCTTGGGCGTACATGAGTGAGCCCGGGGTGGTGAGCCGTTCCCCGGTCTCGATCAGGGTCTTGAGCCCGGAGAGGATCATCGGCCAGCCGCCGTACAGCTCGGCGTTGGCGCTGGCCGGCAGCTGGTCGTGCACGACGGTGAGCCGGCAGGAATCTCCCACCGGTTCGATCTCCCAGGTGACCCGGGTCGTGCCCTGGCCCTGCACCTCCTGACTCCACAGCGCGTTGAACGACTGCACCAGCAGGTGCGGGGGCTCGACGACGAGGTTCGTCCCCTCGGCGATGTCGACCACCCCGGGCATTCCGGCGCGGTAGGTGGACCCGGTGGTCCAGTCCGAATGGGTCTGGACCCCGAAGCTGAACGTGGCGCGCAGCACTGGGTCGGTGATGGCTTCCCAGATCTGCTCGGGGGTGGCCTTGATGTAGATCTCGAACACGGCTGTGTCCGTGACCGGGGCCGTGCCACGGGCGAACGAGACGGTGGTGTGCTTGGCAGTCACGGGTTCTCCTCCAGGTGGGTCTTGAGCTCGGTGAGCGCAGCGGCCCACGGCTCGGCGTACTTGCTCACCCAGCGGTCGTGGATGAGACGGATCGGGACGGGGTTGAGGAAGTGCAGCTTCTCTCGTCCGTGCTTGCGGGAGGTGACCAGGCCGGCCTCTTCCAGGACCCTCAGGTGCTTCATGACCCCGAAGCGCGTCATCGGCACCCGCTCCACCAGGGCGGTCAACGTCTGACCGTCCTGGGCGAACAGGGCATCGAGCAGCCCGCGCCGGGTGGGGTCGGCAAGGGCCTTGAACACCAGGTCCATGTCCACATCCCTCGTCACGCCCTCGACAGATAGGTGACCAAATGGTCACATGTCAAGAGGGTCACTCGCGAGGTCTCGCGGCGGCGCCTTCGGCAGAATCAGGACATGGAACTGTCACCGTTCGGCGTGACCGCCACGGCCGGCACCCTCCGCGTTCCCGGGGGTGTCGCATTGAGTCACCAGTGGACCGAGGAAGGCGTCATGGCCTCACCGGTTGTCAACGGCGCCCAGGTGCTCCACCTCTCGGTGGCGCTGTGTGTCCTCAACGACACCTACCGCGAGGCCGAGCGGTTGGGCGTCAAGGTCGAGGGCGTAGCGGTCGAGCCGACGGCAGCTTCGATGAGGAGTGGCGCTCGACCGGTATCGAGTACCGCGTCACGCTCGACTCCACTGCGCCGGCGGCGGCACTCGACCACCTGCGCGCTGCGGTCGACGAGGTCGCGGAGATCCCGCGGGCGCTCCGCGCGGGGGCGCCCGTCGACAGAGTTGTGTGACGTCGTCGTCGCGACCGCTCTGGTGCTGGTCTGCCCAGGGACGCCGCTACTTGTCGACGTCCCCGACGACGAAGAACATCGAGCCGAGCACGGCCACCATGTCGGCGACGAGGCACCCGGGCAGCACCTTCGAGAGCACCTGCACGTTGTTGAACGACGCCGAGCGCAGCTTCAGCCGCCACGGCGTCTTCTCGCCGCGCGACACCAGGTGGTAGCCGTTGAACCCCAGCGGGTTCTCGGTGGCCGTGTAGCGCTCGCCCTCGGGCACCTTGAGCACCTTGGGCAGCCGCTGGTTGACCGGCCCCGCCGGCAACGCGCCCAACGTGTCGATGCAGGCCTCGGCGAGGTCGAGGCTCACGTGCACCTGCTCGAGCAGCACCTCGAGCCGAGCCAGGCAGTCGCCCGCGGTGCGCGTCACGACGCGGCCGGGTCCGCCGGGCGCGAACAGGGTGCCGTACGCCAGGTAGGGGTCGTCGCGGCGCAGGTCGACGTCGAGCCCGCTGGCCCGGGCGATCGGCCCGGACACGCCGTATGCCGTGCACGTCGCCACGTCGAGCACCCCCACCCCGCGCGTGCGCGCCTCGAGGATCTCGTTGCCGACGATGAGGGACTCGAGCTCGGGGAGCCGACGACGCACGGCGGCCACGGCATCCGAGACGCGGCCGAGCCACCCGGCGGGGACGTCCTCCTTCAGGCCCCCGACCCGGTTGAACATGTAGTGCATCCGCCCGCCGGATGCCTCCTCCATGACCGCCTGCAGCTCCTCGCGCTCGCGGAAGGCGTAGAAGACCGGGGTGATGGCGCCGAGCTCGAGCGGGTAGGAGCCGAGGAACATCAGGTGCGACAGCACGCGGTTGAGCTCGGCGAGCAGGGTGCGCAGCCAGACGGCGCGCTCGGGCACCTCCATGCCGAGCATCGCCTCGACGCCGAGCACGACGCCCAGCTCGTTGCTGAAGGCCGAAAGCCAGTCGTGCCGGTTCGCGAGCACGGTGATCTGCCGGTAGTCGCGCACCTCGAACAGCTTCTCGGCACCACGGTGCATGTAGCCGATGATCGGCTCGGCCGAGACGATGCGCTCGCCGTCGAGCACCACGCGCAGGCGCAGCACCCCGTGGGTCGCCGGGTGTTGCGGCCCGATGTTGAGCACCATGTCGGCGGTGGCCAGCGCCCCCGCGCCCATCCCGACGTCCAGCGCTCGGTGGCCGGGTGCAGTCGCTGCGGCGCCGGTCCCGGTGTCGGTGGTCACGTCGTCAGTGTGCCGCATCGGCGCAGCACCCAGTGGAACGCGCCCAGCCCGTTCGGGTCGGTGAGGGCCGCGGCCGCGCCCGACCTGGACAGCGCCTCGACGTAGGCGGCCGGGTCGGTGCGGGCCAGCTCGTGCGCGGGAAGAGCGGCCGTGACGCCGAGGTCGCGCAGCCAGTCGCGCTGGGTACCCACCTCGTCGTGATCCAGTGAGTCGATGGCGACGTGGGCCGTGAGGTCACACGACCCGTCGGGCACCGGCGCCACCAGTGACCCCGCTCGGTATGCCGTGAGCGTGCCGTCCGCGGGCCGCTCACCGAGCGTGTGGCCGTAGTCGACGGCGAGCACCGCACCACGCCGAACCCGCGACACGAGGTCGCTCCACGCGGCATCCCGGGTCAGGCCGATCTCCACGCGCGCCCCGACGGGCAGGTCGCCCACCGGCCAGTGCTGCTCGCACCACGCGAGCTCGTCCGGGGTCGGCGGGCCACCGAGCCCCTCCTCCCCCGTGGCGGGGTCCACGAGCACCACCGCCACCCGCCCCGGCGCCACCACCTGCGCGATCGTGCACGGCACGACGTCGAGCCACTCGTGGGCCACGACGAGCACGTCGTCCAGGTCTGCGAGGTCATCGGGAAGCGCACCCCCGCCCGGCGAGCGAACCCACGCCACGGCATCCGGGATGCCGTGTGGCCGGCTCACGACGTCGACGCCCGTGAGTGCCAGGTCGGGTCGGGCGGTGTGCAGGTGGCTGAGCAGTTCCCCACGCCCGCAGCCGATGTCGACGACGTGCGTGGCGCCCTCGCGGTCGGCCAGCCGCCCGACGGCCTCCGCGAGGACGACCCCCAGCGGGCCGTGCGTCGACGTCGTGAAGTGCCCCGCCGGGCCGGTGGCGTCGCGGTAGAAGCCCGCAGGCCCGTAGAGCGCCTCGTGCCACGCCTGCCGCCACGGAACCATCACGCCCGCACGGTACGCGGTAGCGTGCGCGGCGTGGACGGCATCGAGCACCCCGCCCGCCTCACCGTCGGTGTCGTCGGTGCGGGCCGCGTCGGCGCAGTGCTCGGCGCGGCGCTCGCGAAGGCCGGCCACCGGGTCACGGGTGCCTACGCCGTCTCCGAGGCGAGCCGAGCCCGGGCCGCGGACCTCCTGCCCGGAGTCCCCCTCACAGACGTCGCCGGAGTCGTCGCCGGAGCCGAGCTCGTGCTCCTCGCCGTGCCCGACGACGCACTGGCCCACCTCGTCACCGGCCTCGCAGCCACGGGCGCCTGGCAGGCCGGCCAGATCGTCGTGCACACGAGCGGCCGCCACGGGGTCGGCATCCTCGAGCCTGCCCGCGAGCAGCACGTCCTGCCCCTGGCCCTGCACCCGGCGATGACCTTCACCGGCACCGCGATGGACCTCGACCGGCTCATCGACTGCGCCTTCGGCGTCACGGCCGACGACGCCCTGCGCCCGATGGCCGAGGCCCTCGTCCTCGAGATGGGCGGGGAGCCGGTCTGGGTCGACGAGGCCGACCGCACGACGTACCACCTGGCCCTCGCCCACGGCGCCAACCACCTCGTCACCCTCACGAGCGAGGCGATGGAGCTGCTCACCCGAGCAGGCGTGGCCGAGCCGCGACGGGTGCTCGGCCCCCTCATGCGGGCCGCGCTCGACAACGCGCTGCGCCTCGGGGACGCCGCCCTGACCGGCCCCGTGGCCCGCGGCGACGTCGGTACGGTGGAGGACCACCTGCGCGAGCTCGACCGGCTCTCGCCCGAGATCCGGAGGACCTACGTGGCGATGGCCCGTGCGACCGCGCTGCGAGCGCTCGACAGCGGGCGGCTGCGACCGGCATCCGCCGAGCCCCTCCTCGACACCCTCGCCGACAGGAGCCCGCAGTGAGCACCGACACCGAGCCCGTCGTCGCGCACACCCGCGAAGAGCTCAAGGCGGCGCGCGAGGCGCTGTCCAGCCGCGACGTCGCCGTCGTCATGACGATGGGTGCCCTGCACGACGGTCACGCCCGCCTCATCCAGGCCGCCCGCCGGCGCCACGACCACGTCATCGTCACGATCTTCCTGAACCCCCTGCAGTTCGGCCCCAAGGAGGACCTCTCGCGCTACCCGCGCACCTTCGACGCCGACATGCAGATCTGCCGGGCGGCCGAGGTCGACGTCGTCTTCGCACCGACACCCGACGTCGTCTACCCCGACGGCGACCCCGGCGTGCGGGTCTCGGCGGGCCCGCTCGGCGAGGTGCTCGAGGGCGCCTCACGGCCGGGCCACTTCGACGGGGTGCTCACCGTCGTCGGCAAGCTGCTGCACCTCACCGCGGCCCGCAGCGCCTACTTCGGCCAGAAGGACGCCCAGCAGCTGCTCCTCATCCGCCGCATGGTGCGCGACATCGACTTCCCCATCGACATCGTGTCGGTCCCGACCGTCCGCGAGCACGACGGCCTGGCGATGAGCAGCCGCAACATGTACCTCACCGAGTCCGACCGCGAGGTCGCCCTGTGCCTCAGCCGTGCCCTGCGCGCGGGTGCGGACGCGGCTGCGTTCGGCCCGTCGGCCATCCGCCGGGCTGCCCGCGAGGTGCTCGTCGAGGAGCCGCTCGCCCTCGTCTCCTACCTCGTGCTCGTCCACCCGCACACGCTGGCCGACGTGCCCGAGTGGTACCGCGGCGAGGCGCTGCTCGCGGTGGCCGCCCGCGTCGGCACGACCCGCCTCATCGACAACTCCCCGATCCTCGTCGGCCCCGGCGGTGGTGCGCTCGACGTCTTCTCGGACGTTCCCCACGCCCGCGCGGACGTCTGAAAGGCTTCGCCGGATGCCGTCCGCCCCCGTCACGCTGCCGCGTCGCCTCACTGCGCCCGCCCCCGGGTGGACGACGACGGCCGACGTCATCGTCGTCGGCTCGGGGATCGCGGGCCTGACCTGCGCCCTGCGGCTGCGCGAGCAGGTCGACCGGGTGCTGCTCGTGACCAAGACGGTGCTGTCCGCCGGCTCGACGCAGTGGGCCCAGGGCGGGATCGCCGCCGTGCTGGATCCCGAGGACACGGCCGACGAGCACCTCGAGGACACGCTCGTCGCCGGGGTCGGGCTGTGCGACGTCGACGCCGTGCGCGCCCTGGTGACCGAGGGGCCCGAGCGGGTCCACGAGCTCGTCGCTCTCGGAGCGGAGTTCGACCGCGACGCCGGCGGCGAGATCAAGCTGACCCGCGAGGGTGGACACCACCGCGACCGGATCGCCCACGCCGGGGGCGACGCCACCGGTGCGGAGATCTCACGGGCGCTCATCGCCGCGCTGCACCGGGTGCGCGACGACCCCGGCATCGAGGTCATCGAGCACGCGCTCGTCGTCGACCTGCTCACGGCCGACGACGGTGCCGTCTGCGGGGTGACGCTCCACGTCATCGGTGAGGGACAGGTCGACGGCGTCGGCGCGGCATCCGGCCGGGCGGTGGTGCTCGCGACCGGGGGCCTCGGGCAGATCTACGCGTCGACGACCAACCCCCCGGTCGCGACCGGTGACGGCATGGCAGCGGGGCTGCGTGCCGGCGCCCGGGTCACCGACCTGGAGTTCGTGCAGTTCCACCCCACGGTGCTCTTCCTCGGGGAGGGTTCGACGGGGCAGCAACCGCTCATCTCCGAGGCCCTGCGGGGTGAGGGTGCCTTCCTCGTCGACGGTGAGGGGGCGCGGATCATGGCCGGCCGGCATCCGCTCGAGGACCTCGCCCCGCGCGACATCGTGGCGCGGGCGATCCTGGACGTGATGCGCGACCAACGGGTCGACCACGTCTGGCTCGATGCGCGTCACCTCGGTGGGGAGTTCCTCGAGGGACGCTTCCCGTCGATCGTCGCGCGGTGCCGCGAGCTCGGGTTCGACCCGGCGACCGAGCTGCTGCCGGTCGCGCCCGCACAGCACTACGCCTCGGGCGGGATCGAGACCGACCTGCTCGGGAGGTCCTCGGTCGACGGGCTGTACGCGTGTGGCGAGTGCTCGTGCACGGGGGTGCACGGGGCCAACCGGCTCGCCTCGAACTCCCTGCTCGAGGGGCTCGTCTTCGCCCACCGCATCGCCGACGACATCGCGGGACGGCTGGCCACCGGCGAGCTGCCGATGCGCGTCCCGACCGTGCTGGCCGGCGGGGATGCCGTGCTCGACGCCTCGCGCCGGCTCGAGGTGCAGCGGGCGATGACCCTCGGGTCCGGGCCGGTGCGTTCCGGGGAGTCGACGACCGGCGCGTTGACGGCGCTCGCTGCCCTGGCACGGGAGCCGGCGACCGAGGCCGAACCCGGGCCCCGGACGTGGGAGACGACGAACCTGCTGCACCTGGGGCAGGTGCTCTCGTTCGTCGCGAACCTGCGCGAGGAGACCCGCGGCGGGCACGTGCGATCGGACTTTCCCGACCTCGACGACGCGCGCTGGCTCACCCACCTCACGGCGACCCGTGACGAGGACGGCGTCGTCGTCATCACCGAGCGCGCCGTGGACGCCCCGGTCGCGCCGCCCGCAGGAGGACTGGCATGAGTGAGCACGGATTCCCGACCGACGACGCCCGGCTGCTCGTCGAGCGGGCGCTCGACGAGGACCTCGGCGACGGCACGGACGTCACGACGGTGGCGACCATCCCGGCGGAGCAGGAGTCGGTGTCACACCTCGTGGCCCGGGCCGACGGGGTCGTCGCCGGGCTGCCCGTCGTGGCCCTCGTCGTCGAGGCCGTCGACGCGCGGCTCGGCACCGGGGTCGTCTGGGTCGACCTGCACGCGGCCGACGGCGACGCCGTGGTGCGCGGCGACCACCTCGCGACGCTGCGCGGCTCCACCCGCACCACGCTGATCGCCGAGCGGACCGTGCTCAACGTGCTGTCGCGCACCTCCGGGGTCGCGACCCACACCCGGCGGTGGGCCGACGTGCTCGACGGGTCGGGCGCGATGGTGCTCGACACGCGAAAGACGACCCCCGGCATCCGCGCGCTGGAGAAGTACGCCGTCCGCTGTGGTGGGGGGACCAACAAGCGCATGGGCCTGTACGACGTCGCGATGATCAAGGACAACCACAAGCTCGCGGCGGGTGGGCTGACGGCGGCGTACGACGGCATCCGGGCTGCTTTTCCGCACGTCGACATCCAGGTGGAGGTGACGACGACGGCCGAGGCGCTGGAGTCGGTCGCCGCCGGGCGCGCGGTTCCTGCTGTGCGACAACATGTCGACCGACCTGCTGCGCGACACCGTGGATGCCGTGCGCGCCACGGGGGAGTACGTCGAGGTCGAGGCCACCGGGGGGCTGACCCTGGAGGTGGCTGCGGAGTACGCGGCGACCGGGGTCGACTACCTCTCGGTCGGGGCGCTGACGCACTCCTCGCCGATCCTGGACATCGCGCTCGACCTCGCCCCCGAGGGCGACGGGGCCTGAACTTCTCCGCCGTCCCGGTGACGGCGGAGAAGTTCACCCGCGGCGGAGATATTTCTCCGCCCGGGTCCACGTTCTCCGTCATCACAGTGGTGGCGGAGAAGTTCCCCCGGCTGAACCAGGGCGGTGGTGCGGGTCAGGCGTCGACGATGACCGGGATGACGAGCGGGCTGCGCCGGTGGGTGCGGTGCGCCCAGTTCGACACGGCCCGTCGCACGAGGTCCTCGATCTGCTCGAGGTCCTCGATGTTGTCGTTGGCCGCCTTCGTGAGGGCGCTCTGGATGGCCGGGGTGGCGCCGGTGAAGTCGAGGAAGTCCGGCGGGAAGCCGTGGGCGAGGTAGTCGGGGTCCTCGGTGAGCTTGCCGGTGTCGGGGTCGGCGATGCAGACCACCGTCACGACGCCCTCCTCGGCCAGGGTGCGCCGCACGTGCAGCGTCTCCTCGGTGGCGCCGCCGACGGTCATCGAGTCGACGTAGACCAGGCCCGCGGGGACGGTGCCGGTGATCTTCGCGCGACCGTCGACGAGGTCGATGACGCTGCCGTCCTGGGCGATGAGCACGCGGTCGCGCTCGGCGCCGGTGCGGATGGCGATGTCGGCGTTGGCCTTCAGGTGCCGCCACTCGCCGTGCACCGGCAGGACGTTGGAGGGCCGCAGGATGTTGTAGCAGTAGGCCAGCTCGCCAGCGCTCGCGTGACCGGAGACGTGCACCTTGGCATTGCCCTTGTGCACGACGTTGGCGCCCCAACGGGTCAGCTCGTTGATGACCCGGTAGATGGCGTTCTCGTTGCCCGGGATGAGCGACGAGGCCATGAGCACGGTGTCGCCGGCCGTGATGCTGACCGGGTGGTCGCGGTTGGCCATGCGCGCCAGGGCCGCCATCGGCTCGCCCTGTGAACCCGTGGCGATGATGCACTGCTGGTCGGGGCGCAGGCGGTCGAGCGCCTTCAGGTCCTTGACGACGAGCCCGTCGGGGATGGTGAGGTAGCCCAGCTCGCGGGCGATGCCCATGTTGCGGACCATCGAGCGGCCGACGAACGCGACCTTGCGACCGTGCCGCTGGGCGGTGTCGAGCACCTGCTGGATGCGGTGCACGTGGCTGGCGAAGCTGGAGACGATGACCCGGCCCTTGGTCATGCGGAAGGCCGTGTCGATGGCGGGCGCGAGCTCACCCTCGGAGATCGTGAACCCGGGGACCTCGGCGTTCGTGGAGTCGACGAGGAAGAGGTCGACGCCCTCCTCGCCCAGGCGCGCGAAGGCCCGCAGGTCGGTGACCCGGCCGTCGAGGGGGAACTGGTCCATCTTGAAGTCGCCGGTGTGCAGCACGAGGCCGGCCTTCGTGCGGATGGCGACGGCCAGCCCGTCGGGGATCGAGTGGTTGACCGCGATGAACTCGAGGTCGAACGGGCCCATCTTCCGGCGGTCGTCCTCGGCGACGACGATCGAGCGCGGGGTGATCTTGTGCTCGACGAGCTTGGCCTCGAGCAGGGCCAGGGTCAGGCGCGAGCCGACGACGGGGATGTCGGGACGCTCGCGCAGCAGGTACGGGACGCCGCCGATGTGGTCCTCGTGACCGTGCGTGAGGACGATGGCGTCGACCTTGTCGAGCCGGTCCCTGATCCAGGTGAAGTCGGGGAGGATGACGTCGACGCCGGGCTGGTTCTCGTCGGGGAAGAGCACGCCGCAGTCGACGATGAGCAGCCGACCGGCGTGCTCGAAGACCGTCATGTTGCGGCCGATCTCGCCCAGGCCGCCGAGGGGGACGACCCGCAGGCCGTTCGGCGGCAGCTGCGGCAGCGACCCGCTGGCCTTGCGGCGCGGTGCGCGGCGGCTCATCGCCGGGCCTGCGCTGCGAGGGGGAGTGAAGCGGTGGAGGGGTGAAGCGTCACGTTCGGCCTTCCGGCATGGGGAGTGGTGAACCTTCCGGCAGGCGGAGCCTCGGGAAGGGTGGTGCAAGTCAGTGGCGGGCGCGGCGGCCCAGCAAGGCGAGTCTGCCACCGCACGGGGCCGCACCCGGCATCCGGAGTCGGCTGGTGCTCAGAAGCGCTTCCAGCGCAGGGCGACCGCGTAGTCGACGGTGAGGCCCACGTGCGTGGCCAGCACCTCGGCGGCCACTGCCGGGGGAAGCTCGATCCGGGCGACGGCCTCGAGGTCCTCGCGCCGGTCGAACGTCCACTCGATGGTGAGGTGCTCCGTGGTGAACCCCTGCCGGTCCCAGAACCGCTGCACCCCGAGCGGGTCGTAGGCCGGGTACGCCCGGCGGAACCAGGCACCGAAGGTCGAGCGCGTCGCGTCGTTGTCGACGATGCACGCCGTGCCGCCCGGTCGCAGCACCCGCGCCAGCTCGGCCAGGCCGGGCTCGCAGCCAGCACCGAAGAAGTAGGCCCACCGAGCATGGGCGACGTCGATGCTGCTGTCCCGCAACGGCATCCGCTCTGCTTCTCCGGCCACGACAGCCACGACGGATGCCGTCCGCCCACCTCCCGCGTCCGCCGCCAGTCGGGCGCGTGCCCGGTCGACGAGCGGGAGGTGCGGCTCGACGCCGACGACCCGGGCGCCGCGGGCCGCGAGGCGACCGAGGTGGAAGCCGGAGCCGCAGCCGATGTCGAGCAGGTCGGCGCCGGCGAGCGGGTGGAGCGCGTCGACGGCCGCGTCGATGACACCGGCCCGGTCGGAGGCGAGGTTCTCGAGCTCGTAGACGTCGGGGGAGTCCCAGATGTTCGGGCTGCGGATCACGACGAGCGTCGAGGGCCCGACCCCTTGCCCCGGGTCGGGGGCGCCGGCGTGGGCTTGGCCGTGGCTTTCTTGGCCACGGGGGCGGGCTTGGCCGTGGACTTCTTCGCCACGGGGGCGGCCTTGCCCGTGGACTTCTTCGCCACGGTCTCGGACTTGCCCGCGGACTTCTTGGCCACCGGTGCTCCCTTGCCCGTGGCCTTCATCGGCGGGACGGCCTTTCCTGCTGCCGCCTTCGGCTGGGCGGCACAGCGGCCGCGGCACCCGCGGTGCCCGCGATGCCCGACGGGGCCCCCGGACGGCGGCGGGGGACGCGGGTACGGCGGCCCCCGACCGTGCCCGCCGCCACGGTGGCGGGGTGCACGAGGAGCGGGATCAGCTGCCGGGCGCCGGCCGAGCGGGCGCGCTTGACGGTGTCGAGGTGGGCCTCGCACCGAAGGACCAGCTCGGCGTAGGCGGCCTCGCCCATGAGGGCGGTCAGCTCGGCCCGGTTGCTGCGGTAGACGGGCTCGGCCCCGACGTGCGCCTCGGTGTTCGACGAGCAGTACCAGTCGAGGTCGTGGCCGCCCGCCCCCCAGCCGCGGCGGTCGTACTCGGCGATGGTGACCTCGAGGTAGGTCGTGTCGTCGGGTCGCTCGACGGTGCGGTAGGACCGCCGGATCGGCAGCTGCCAGCAGACGTCCGGCTTGGCCTCGTGCGGGGGGCGCCCCGTGAGCACCGCGTGCTGGTGCAGCGCGCACCCGGCGCCGGCGGGGAAGCCGGGCCGGTTGAGCATGATGCAGGCACCGTCGACGACCTTGGTCTTGAGGGCGGCGTCCTCGCCCTCCCCGTCGAGCTCGGTCCAGGCCGCGCGGCGCGCCGGGTCCTTGTCGCCCCGCTTGCCGCGCCCGGGGTGGTGTTGCCACTCGTCCTCGCCGAGCTCGGCGACGACGGCCTGCACCCGCTCGAAGTCCTCGTCGTCGGTGAAGTGGGCTCCGAGCGTGCAACACCCGTCATCCGGCCGATCGGCGTAGATGCCCTGGCAGCCCGAGCCGAAGATGCACGTCCAGCTCGACGTCAGCCAGGTGAGGTCCACCCGGAACCGCTGCCCGGGGTTGGCGGGGTCGGGCAGCTCGGCCCAGGTGCGGGCGATGTCCAGCGGCGTCTCGGGCACGCGCCCCACCCTATGGGCGTCCCCCGGCAGCGACTACGTTGGGCGCATGCGCCTCGGGGTCATCGACGTCGGATCCAACACGGTCCACCTGCTCGTCGTCGACGCGCACGCGGGGGCCCAGCCGTTGCCCGCGTCCAAGCACAAGATCGAGCTGCGCCTGTCCGAGCACGTCACGGACGACGGCCACATCGGTGACGCGGGCCGCGACCGGCTGGCCGCGTTCGTGCAGGAGTGCCTCGAGGTGGCCGAGCACCAGGGGGTCGAGAACCTCAGCGGCTTCGTCACGAGCGCCATCCGCGAGGCCCCCAACGGCCACGAGGTGCTGCTCGAGGTCAAGGAACGCACGGGGGTGGTGCTCGACGTGCTCACCGGCGCCGACGAGGCCCGGCTGACCTTCCTGGCAGCCCGCCGCTGGTTCGGCTGGTCCGCCGGCACCCTGCTCGTCGCCGACATCGGCGGTGGGTCGCTCGAGCTCGCCCAGGGCATGGACGAGGACCCCGACGTGGCCGTCTCGCTGCCCCTCGGCGCCGGCCGGGTGACCCGCGACCTCCTTCCGGGGGACCCGCCCAGCGCGGATGCCGTGCGCGAGGCCCGTCGTCTGGTGCGCGCCTCGATCGCCGCCGAGCTTCGACCGCTCGCCAAGGCCGGCACGCCCGACCGCGCGGTCGGCACGTCGAAGACGATGCGCTCGCTCGCCCGCATCTGCGGTGCGGCACCGAGTGCGGACGGCATGTACGCCGCCCGTGTGCTGACGCGCGAGACCTTGTCCGAGCGACTGCCGGAGATCGCCGCGATGTCGGCCGGTCAGCGGGCTGCGCTTCCCGGGGTCTCGGCGTCCCGGGCCCACCAGCTGCTCGCGGGGGCCATCGTCGCGGAGGCCGCCATGGACCTCCTCGGGCTCGACGAGCTCGAGATCTGCCCGTGGGCGCTGCGCGAGGGCATCATCCTGCGCCACCTGGACAGGCTGAGCTGAGCCGTGGCCACCCGCGGCCGTGGGGCGACCGGTCAGGCCAGACCGGTGGCCGAGCCGGGTGCCCTCGTCGGACTGTCCAGCTCGTCGGTCTATCCCGAGGGCTGCGCGGCCGCCTTCGAGCTCGCGGCCCGGCTCGGCTACGACGGCGTCGAGATCATGGTGTGGACCGACCCGTTGACGCGCGAGGCGGGAGCGCTGCGAGCGCTCGCCGAGCTGCACGGCATCCGGGTGCTGTCGATCCACGCCCCGACGTTGCTCGTCACGCAGCGGGTGTGGGGCACCGACCCGTGGGTGAAGATCGACCGCTCGATCGAGCTGGCCACCGAGCTCGAGGCCGACACGGTCGTGCTGCACCCGCCGTTTCGTTGGCAGCGCGAGTACGCCCGCGACTTCGTCGACGGGGTGGCGCTGCGCGAGCACGACACCGGCGTCCGGCTGGCCGTGGAGAACATGTACCCGTGGCGGGGCCCCCGTTCGCGTGAGGTCGAGGCGTACCTGCCGCACTGGGACCCGGTGCCGCAGCCGTACGACCACGTGACGCTCGACCTGTCGCACACGGCGACGGCCGGGTCGGACGCCCTGGCGATGGTGCACGAGCTCGGCCCGCGGCTGGCCCACCTGCACCTCGCCGACGGGGTCGGCTCGCCGCGTGACGAGCACCTCGTCCCCGGTCGCGGCACGCAGCCGTGCGGGGAGGTGCTCGAGACCCTCGCCGGCAACGGGTTCGCCGGGCACGTCGTCGTCGAGGTGGCGACCCGTCGGGCCACCCAGGCGCAGCGTGAGCTCGACCTCGCCGAGGCGCTGGCCTTCGCGCGGCTGCACCTCGCCACCGCCCGCTGAAGGTCGGGACGGCCCGGGTGCTCAGACCCAGTAGGTGTCGTGCTGGAGCATGAAGGCGGCACGCTCGTCGTCGGTCATCGGCATTCCCTGGCCCACGGCGGCCAGCGTCTCGAAGTAGTCCTCGCGCGGCGCGCCGGGGGTGAACATCAGCAGCATCCGGGCGTGGTCGGCGCCTCGGAAGCCGTGGATGCCGCCCTGGGGAACGTGGAGGAAGTCGCCCGCGGATGCCGTGACCCAGTCGGTGCCGTCGTGGACGCGCACGCGCCCCTCGAGGATGTAGAACGACTCGGTGATCGAGCGGTGGAAGTGTGGCGGCGGCCCACTCTCGCCCGCTCCGAAGGTCCAGCGGTAGAGGCCGTAGAGGCCTCCGGTGGAGTCACCGGTCGCCAGGTACTCGCAGCTGCCGCCCGAGGAGTTGGTGAGCTCGGGGGCGGTCTCGTCGGGCCGCAGCCACGCCGTGGCCTCGCCCTGCTCACCGGTGTAGGTGTCGGGCGGGTAGGGCCGATGGAGCGGGTTCGGCAGCGACATGTCGAGCACGGTAGCGCTCGCGGCCGGCTCGTGCCTCTTGTCGGGGCGCGGCAGGTGGTGCCATAATTCATCACATGACGAATAAGAATGGCGGTGACGCCGACGATGCGATCGTCGTCGAGAACCTCAGGGTCGTCCGTGGGACGCGCGAGGTGCTCCCCGACCTCAGCCTGCGGGTGCCCCGCGGCCAGGTCGTCGGGCTGCTCGGGCCGAGCGGCGGCGGCAAGTCGACCCTCATGCGGGCCATCGTCGGGGTGCAGGTCGTCGCCGGCGGCCGGGTGAGCGTGCTCGGCGAGGAGGCCGGGTCCCCGGCCCTGCGCCACCGCGTCGGCTACGTCACCCAGTCACCGAGCGTCTACGGCGACCTGTCGGTGCGCGAGAACGTCGAGTACTTCCGAAAGGTGTTGGGCGCCCCCTCGGATGCCGTGGACCGCGCCATCGATGCCGTCGACCTCACCGACCACTCGGACGCCCTCGTCGACAACCTCAGCGGAGGTCAGCAGGCCCGGGTCAGCCTCGCCTGCACGCTCGTCGGCGACCCCGAGGTGCTGGTGCTCGACGAGCCGACCGTCGGGCTCGACCCCGTGCTCCGTCGCGAGCTCTGGACGATCTTCCGGCGGCTCGCGGCCGAGGGTCGCACGCTGCTCGTCTCGAGCCACGTCATGGACGAAGCGGTGCGCTGCGACCGGCTCGTCCTCCTGCGCGACGGTCTGGTGCTCAGCGACTCCACCCTTCCCGAGCTGCTCGAGTCGACCGGCACCACGGACGCGGAGGCAGCCTTCCTCGCCCTCATCGACGCGGCCGACGCGGCCGACTCGGCCGGGTCGACGGGTCGACTGGCCTCGGGGGTGTGGCATGACCGCCCGCATCACCCTCGCGACGGCTGCTCGCATCCTGCGCCAGCTGCGTCGGGACCACCGCACGCTGGCCCTCATGCTCGTGGTCCCGTGTGTCCTTCTGGGGCTGCTCGCCTGGATCTACGCCGACGCCCCGGGTGACGTCTTCGACCGGATCGGCCCGGCCCTGCTCGGTGTCTTCCCGTTCGTCGTGATGTTCATCGTCACGAGCATCGCCACCCTGCGCGAACGCACGTCCGGCACCCTGGAGCGGCTGCTCACCACGCCGCTCGGCAAGGGTGACCTCATGCTCGGCTATGCCCTGGCCTTCGGGGCCGTCGCCGTCGTGCAGGCCCTGATCGCCACCGGGTTCGCCGTCTGGGTGTGCGGCCTCGACATCGCCGGGCCGGTCTGGCTGCTCGTCGTCATCGCCCTGTTCGACGCGCTGGTCGGCACGGCTCTCGGGCTGCTGGCGAGCGGCTTCGCCCGCACCGAGTTCCAGGCGGTGCAGTTCATGCCGGCCTTCGTGCTGCCGCAGTTCCTCCTCTGCGGGCTGCTCGTGCCGCGTGAGCTGCTGCCCCCGGTGCTCGAGGCGATCTCGAACGTCCTGCCGTTGTCCTATGCGGTCGATGCGATGAAGGACGTCACGGTCCAGGCCGAACCGCTGGCCGACGTGCTGCCCAGCCTCGCCGTGATCGCCGCATGGATCGTCCTGTCGCTGGCCCTGGGCAGCCTCACCCTGCGCCGCCGGACCCCCTGACCGGAACTGCTCCTGACTCCGCGCGAGGGGCGGGGCCCGAGATAGCCTGCTCCCGTGGATCCCAGTGACCTGCTCCGCGGAGCGATGCTCCAGCTGTCCGAGTCCGACCTCGTGCGCAAGGCGGTGGTGACGGCCCCGGTCAGCCGAGCCGTCGTCGCCCGCTACGTCGCCGGTGAGAGCGTGCCCGAGGCGGTGACCGTCGCTGGTGAGCTGCGCACCACCAACCGCCTCGCGACGATCGACTACCTCGGCGAGGACACCACCGACCTCGCTCGGGCCGAGGCCACGCGCGACACGTACGTCCTCCTGCTCGACCTCCTCGCCGAGGCCGACCTCGCGGCCTACGGCGCCGCCGAGGTGAGCGTGAAGCTGAGCGCCATCGGCCAGGCCCTCCCGGCCGACGGCGATGCCATCGCCCTCGACAACGCCCGCTCGATCTGCGAGGCAGCGCAGGCTGCCGGGACGACGGTCACCCTCGACATGGAGGACCACACGACGACCGACCGCACCCTCGAGACGTTGCGGGCGCTGCGCGAGGACTTCCCGTGGGTCGGTGCCGTGCTCCAGTCCTACCTGCACCGCACCGAGGGCGACTGCCGCGACCTCGCGACGACCGGTAGCCGCGTTCGCCTGTGCAAGGGCGCCTACAAGGAGCCGGCATCCGTCGCCTTCCAGGACGGCGACGACGTCGACCTGTCCTACGTGCGCTGCCTCAAGGTGCTCATGGCCGGCGACGGCTACCCGATGGTCGCGAGCCACGACCCGAGGCTCATCGACATCGCCCAGGCGCTGGCCGGGCACCACGGACGCGCCCCCGACAGCTACGAGTTCCAGATGCTGCTCGGCATCCGGATGAACGAGCAGAAGCGGATCGCCGACCGCGGGCACCAGATGCGGGTCTACGTGCCCTTCGGAGAGGACTGGTACGGCTACCTCGTGCGCCGCATGGCCGAGCGCCCCGCCAACATCCAGTTCTTCCTGCGCTCGCTCGCCACGAACGGCTGACCGGGCATACTCACCTCCCATGGGAACGGTTGCGATCTTCGGTGCCGGTGTCATGGGCGAGACCCTGCTGTCGGGGTTGCTGCGCTCGGGGCGCCCGGTCGACGAGCTGGTCATCACCGAGCGCCGCGCCGACCGCGCTGCTGAGCTCACCGAGAAGTACGGCGTGCGCGTGCTCGGCAACGCCGACGCGGCCGACGTCGCCGAGACCCTCGTGCTCGTCGTCAAGCCCCAGGACATGGGTGCCCTGCTCGCCGAGATCCATGACCACGTCGCCGAGGGCAACCTCGTCGTGAGCCTCGCGGCGGGGATCACGACCACCTACCTCGAGTCCCGGCTGCCGGACGGGCGCGCCGTCGTGCGGGTCATGCCGAACACGCCCGCCCTCGTCGACCAGGGCATGGCCGCCGTCAGCGCGGGCGCCCACTGCGACCCCGCCCACCTCGCCGAGGCGCAGGCGCTGCTCGCTGCGACCGGCAAGGTCCTCGAGGTCCCCGAGAAGCTGCAGGATGCCGTCACGGCGATCTCCGGCAGCGGTCCGGCCTACATCTTCTACGTCGTCGAGGCGATGATCGAGGCCGGCGTCGTGCTCGGGATGCCGCGCAGCACCGCCACCGAGCTCGTCGTCCAGACGTTGTTCGGGGCGGCGACGATGATCAAGGAGACCGGCCAGCACCCCACGGTGCTGCGCGAGCAGGTCACCTCGCCCGGGGGCACGACCGCGGCCGCGTTGCGCACGCTCGACGACCACAAGGTGCGGGCAGCGTTCATCACGGCCATGGAGGCCGCCGCCCGGCGTTCGGCCGAGCTCGCCGGCGAGTGAGGCGGGCGTGAGTGAACGCGATGGTGCCCGCCCGGGCGCGCCGGCATCCGACAGCGGAACCGCCACGGCGGACGGCATCCGGATCGAGGCCGTGACGGCGGACCTGCTGCCGACCTACCGGGACGTGCGGATCGCGGCCCTCATCGACAGCCCGCGGGCGTTCTGGACCACCTACGAGCAGGCCTCCTCGCGCACCGACGACCTCTGGGCCCAGTGGCTCGAAGAGGGCCCGCAGACGTGGCTCGCCTTCGCCGGCGGCAGCCCGGTCGGCACCGTGGGGCTGTGGCGCGGGGACGACCAGCCGCGCGAGGAGGTGACCCTCATCGGGATGTGGGTGGCGACCGTCGTCCGCGGCAGCGGCGTCGCAGAGCGCCTCGTGCGGGCGGCGCTCGAAGCAGCGTCGGATGCCGGGCGCCGACGGGTTGTCCTCGAGGTCGCCCACGAGAACTCGAGAGCGTGGGCCTTTTACTCCCGCATGGGTTTTCGCCCCACCGGTGAGACCGGTTCGATGCCGTGGGACCCCTCCGTGACGGAGGAGCGCATGGTGCTCGATCTCGTGACTGGTCCTTGATTGTTCACCCGCTCGACTTGCTGCCCCCGTGGGGGGCCGTGGGAGAGTGACGCCCATGAGTGACATCACGGTGCGCCCGCTGGGAGCCGACGACTGGGAGCGCTACCGCTCCGTGCGCCTCACGGCGCTGCAGGAGTCGCCCGACGCCTTCGTCGCCTCACACGAGGAGGAGTCGGCCGAACCCGAGGACTTCTGGCGCGCTCGGATGGAACGCTCGACCCGGCTGCTCGCCGAGCGGGCCGGTGAGCCCGTGGGGATCGCCAGCGTCGGCCCCGCCGACGATGACCAGCCCGAGACCGCGCAGCTGTTCGGCCTGTGGGTTGCTCCCGAGGCCAGGGGCACCGGGGTCGCCACGGCGCTGGTTCGGGCGGGCGCGGAGACCGCCGCCGAGAAGGGCAAGCGCCAGCTGCACTACTGGGTCGGCACCGACAACGGCCGGGCCGTCGCCTTCGCCAGTGGTTTCGGCTTCCGCCCGACGGCCGAGCGCCGCCCCATGCGCGTGGTGTCGGAGGACGACGGCGAGGAGGAGCTGGCGATGACGCTGCCCCTGTCCGGCGACCGCGGCGGCCTCGCGCAGTTCTGAGCGAGTCGCGTCAGGGGCGGGCTGCGAGGCGCTCGATGAGCGTCGTCGGCCCGCTGACGATCAGCACGTCGTGGGCCGAGACCTTCGTCGACGGCACGGCGTAGGTGAAGTCCTGGCCCGGCGCCTTGACCCCCACGACCGTCACCCCGTACTTGCTGCGGATGGCGCTCTGCTCGAGCGTGAACCCCACCGTCTCGCTCGGGGGTCGCATCTTGACGATCGCGAAGCCGTCGTCGAACTCGATGTAGTCCTGCATCCGGCCACCCATGAGGTGGGCCACCCGGCGGCCCGTGTCGGCCTCCGGGCGCACGACGTGGTGGACGCCGATCCGGTCCAGGATCCGCCCGTGCTCCGGGGAGAGGGCCTTGCCCCAGATGTCGGTGACCCCGGCATCGACGAGGTTGGCGGCCGCCAGCACCGACGCCTCCACCGACGAGCCGATGGCGACGACGGCGATCGGGAAGCGGCCCGCCTTCGCGTCCCGGATGACGCCGACGTCGCTGGCGTCGCCGTGGATGACGTGGCTGATCCGCCCGAGGAACTTCTCGGCGAGGAAGCCGTCCTTCTCGATGGCGGTGACCTTGTGGCCCAGGCGCCGCAGCTCGAGTGCGGCCGCCGCACCGAACCGGCCCAGACCGATGACGAGGACGTCGTCCTCGTGGGCGCTGCCTCGAGCCATCGGTGTTGCCTTTCTCGGGAAGGGTCGTCGGGTCCACAGCCTGCCACGTGAGCACCCCGGGAGTAGGTTGCAGACATGGCCCCCCGAACGAGCGTCGTCTGGGACGACGCGTTCACGGCATACGACTTCGGTCCGACGCACCCCATGGGGCCGATCCGGCTCGACCTCACGACGCGGCTGTCACGCGCGCTCGGGGTCTTCGACCACGTCACCCTCCTCAACCCGGGCGTCGCCGACGACGACGTGCTCGCGACGGTGCACGACCGGCACTACATCGCGGCGGTGCGGGCGGCCTCCGCGGACCCGATGGCCGCGGACGTCCACCGAGGGCTCGGCACCGAGGACGACCCCGCGTTCCTCGGCATGCACGAGGCGTCGGCCCGCATCGCCCAGGGGACCCTCGACCTGTGTCGGCAGGTGTGGACCGGCGAGGCCGAGCACGGGGTCAACTTCTGCGGGGGCATGCACCACGCCATGCGCACCCACGCGTCCGGTTTCTGCATCTACAACGACGCCGCGGTCGGCATCCAGTGGCTGCTCGACAACGGCGCCGAGCGCGTGGCCTACGTCGACATCGACGTCCACCACGGCGACGGCGTGGAGAAGATCTTCTGGAACGACCCGCGGGTGCTCACGATCTCGGTCCACGAGAACGGCCAGCACCTCTTCCCGGGAACGGGGTGGCCCTCCGACATCGGCGGACCGTCGGCGCGGGGGAGTGCCGCGAACGTCGCGTTGCCTCCGGGCACGGGGGATGCCGCGTGGCTGCGGTCCATCGAGTCGGTCGTCCCGCCGCTCGTGCGGGCCTTCAAGCCCGACGTGATCGTGTCCCAGCACGGGTGCGACACCCACATGCACGACCCGCTCGCCCACCTCGCGATCACCATCGACGCGCAGCGCCGGGCGCACGAGACGGTGCACGACCTGGCTCACGAGGTGTCGCAGGGGAGGTGGGTGGCCCTCGGCGGCGGTGGCTACGAGCTCGTCGAGGTCGTGCCGCGGTCCTGGGCCCACCTGACCGCCATCGCGGCCCACGTGCCGATCTCCGCCGACACCCCGGTGCCGCAGGAGTGGCTCGAGCACGTCGAGCGCACGCTCGGTCGCCACGCCCCCGGCCGGATGGGTGACCTGCCCGCGGACCGGCTGCCGATCTGGGTCCAGCCGTGGAACGTCGGCCACAACCCCGACAACCCCATCGACCGGGCGATCCTGGCCACCCGGCAGGCGGTGTTCAGCCACCACGGACTGGACCCCTGGTTCGACTGACCGGGCGTCGAGAGGAGGCAACACGCGGATGCCGCGTGCCTCACGTCCGCGGGTTGCCTCCTCTCGAAGGGGCTGGCGCCGTGCCCGCCACGCTGGGTGGCGTGCGCGACGCGGGTGCGAGGCTGACGGCATCCGATGCGGCGTGTCGAGTGGACAGCGGGAGCCAATCTGGTCCGTTCTCTTCCCCAGTGGTCACACCTGCCCCTATGGTTGCGCTTGCACGACCACAGGGAGACTGCCGGGATGTCCTGGCGCTGGGGCCGCGCAGAAGAATGAGGTCACGATGTCCACGGAGCGTCAGCTCGCGGAGGTTCGGTTCCTCACTGTCGCCGAAGTCGCCGCGATCATGCGGGTGTCCAAGATGACGGTGTACCGCATGGTCCACGCCGGTGACCTGCCGGCCATCCGCGTCGGGCGGTCCTTCCGAGTCCCCGAGGACGAGGTGCACGCGTACCTGCGGACCTCGTTCGTCGACACGGCGTGACCTGACCCCGACGACATGCACCGCGAGGGGCCGCCCGCACGTCGGGCGGCCCCTCGCGGCCGTCACGAGGCCGGGCGACCAGGTGGCCCGGCCCACGGCCGCGACCACGGTTTGGGAGCGGTGACCGCCTGCCGGTAGGGTGGGCAGCCGCATCAGACGCTCCAGCGACGAGGACATCCCATGGGTTCAGTCATCAAGAAGCGGCGCAAGCGGATGGCGAAGAAGAAGCACCGCAAGCTGCTTCGCAAGACGCGCCACCAGCGCCGCAACAAGAAGTGACCTGACAGGTCACCTCTGCACTTCAAAGGTCCCCGCACTCCGGGGGCCTTTGTCGTGCTCGGGGACGGTCGGGCGGCGGCCCGAGGGCGGCCAGAGAGGCGGTCGGGGGGCGACCCTGCCCTGTCGGCCCGGCGGGCCGGTCGATTAGGGTCAGGGCTGTCGGATCAGGTGAAGGAGCAGGGCATGGCGTCTGTGGTGCTCGTGACCGGGGTCTCCCGTTACCTCGGAGGGCTGCTCGCGCGCCGGCTGAGCGCCGACCCGAGTGTCGACCGGGTCGTGGGGGTCGACGTCATCCCGCCGGCGCACGACATCAGCGGGGTCGAGTTCGTGCGCGCGGACATCCGCAACCCGATGATCGCCCGCGTCATCGAGTCGGCCGGGGTCGACACCGTCGTCCACATGAACGTCATCGCGACGCCCACCTTCGTCGGGGGACGCACCCCGCAGAAGGAGATCAACGTCATCGGGACGATGCAGCTGCTCGCGGCGTGCCAGAAGTCGACCACCGTGCGGCGGCTCGTCGTGAAGTCCTCGGCCGCGGTCTACGGCTCCACCCCCCGCGACCCGGCGATGTTCACCGAGGACATGAGCGCCAAGCGGTCCCCGTCCGGTGGCTTCGGCAAGGACTCCATCGAGGTCGAGGGGTACGTGCGGGGGTTCGCGAGGCGTCGCCCCGACACCGAGATCCTCACGCTGCGCTTCGCGAACATCGTCGGCCCGCGCATCCGCACCTCGATCACCGACTACTTCAACCTCCCGGTGGTGCCGGTGCCGCTCGGCTTCGACGCCCGCATGCAGTTCGTCCACGAGGACGACGCCATCGACGCCCTCGTGCGGGCCACCACGGGTGAGGCCGCAGGCATCGTCAACATCGCCGGCGACGGGGTGCTGACCGTGCTCCAGGCCGCGGCGATCGCCGGCCGCCCGGTCGTGCCGATGCCGTTGCAGGCCGCCGGCTTCGTCGGCGGCTTCGCCAAGCGGCTGGGGCTGGCCGACTTCTCACCCGACCAGATGTCCTTCCTCGCGTTCGGCCGGGGCATGGACACCAGCCGGATGCGCTCGACGCTCGGGTTCGCGCCGCGCTACACCTCTCGCGAGGCCTTCGAGGACTTCGCTCGCACCGTCGGCCCGGCCGTGCCGGCCGCCGCCATCGTCGGGGACGCCGTGAGCGGCGTCGCGGGGACGGCATCCTCGGTCGTGCTCGGTCTGCTCGGCGCAGGAAGGGGACGCTGATGGCCGCCCGTCAGGGAGCACTCGCCGCAGGCGCGGCCCGGGCCTCGGGGGAGCGCGCGCGGCGCCGCTCGACCCCGCTCATCGGCGCCGAACCCGTGGTCCCCGCCCCGGATGCCGTGGCACCGGCCCCGCCGAAGGCCTCGGCGGGGCAGTCGGCACGTCCGAAGGCGGCGCCGAAGAAGGCTGCCTCGAAGAAGGCCGCGCCCAAGCAGAAGGCCGCGCCCAAGCGGAAGCCTGCGGCCGAGAGGCCTGAGACCCGTCCCCAGAGCGACCAGCTGGTCGATCCCGGGACACCGGTCGCGGACGAGCCCACGGCACGCCGGCCCCACCGCCCCGCGCCGCAGGTCCGCTCGGCCCCGTCGCGCGCGGCATCCAGGCAGTCGGGTGAGCGCCGCACCCGCTCGGCGCCGGTCCCGGTCGCGGAGGCCCCCCGGGCACCCAAGGTGCGGCTCGACCCGCGTGAGAAGGCCCGCCGCGACGCCGCGCGGCCCCACCTGCGGATCGCCGAGCCCCCGCTCGACCCGACGGTCCACGCCGCACCGGAGCGCACCGGCCTGCCACTGCCCGACATCGGTGACGCGCTCGCGGCGGCCGTGGGCATGCTGCGGTTCGGGGCCGAGGCTGCCGGCATCTCCCCGGAGGACGTCGAGCGACGGGTCGCCCAGGTCCTGGCGTACATCCGGCGACGCGTCGAGGGTGACTACGACGTCGACGACTTCGGCTACGACGCCGACTTCACCGAGAACGTGTTCTACCCGATGCTGCGGCCCATCTACCGGCGCTGGTTCCGCATCGAGGTGCGCGGCATCGAGAACATCCCCGCCACGGGCGGTGCGCTCGTCGTGTCCAACCACTCCGGCACGATCGCCATCGACTCGCTCATGGTGCAGCTCGCGATCCACGACGAGCACCCGCAGCACCGGGTGATGCGGGCCCTGGGCGCGGACCTCGTCTTCCAGACGCCGTTCCTCGGCACGATCGCGCGCCGTTCGGGGTCCACGCTCGCGACGAACTCCGACGCTGATCGGCTGTTCACCCAGGGCGAGCTCGTCGGGGTCTTCCCGGAGGGCTTCAAGGGCGTCGGCAAGCCGTTCAGCGAGCGCTACAAGCTGCAGCGGTTCGGCCGGGGCGGGTTCGTCGCCGCCGCACTTGCTGCCCAGGTGCCGATCATCCCCTGCTCGGTCGTCGGCGCCGAGGAGATCGCGCCGATCATCGGCAACATGGGCACGGTCGCCCGCCTGTTCGGGCTGCCCTACGCCCCCATCACGCCGACGTTCCCGCTGTTCGGTCCGCTCGGGCTGATCCCGCTGCCGAGCAAGTGGATCATCGAGTTCGGCGCCCCGATCCCCACCGACACCCAGGGCCCGGGCGCCGCGGACGACCCGATGCTCGTGTTCGACCTCACCGACCAGGTGCGCGAGACGATCCAGCAGACGCTGTACACCCTGCTCATGCAGCGGCGGTCGGTGTTCTTCTGATGGATGCCGGGCAGCAGCTGCCGGTGCGCGTCACCCTCATCGGCCGCCCGGGGTGCCACCTGTGCGACACCGCTCGCGAGACGATCGAGCGCGTGGCGGGCGAGCTCGGGCGTGGGGTGGCAGGAGCACTCGATCGATGCCGACCCGACGCTGCGCGAGGAGTGGGCCGAGCAGATCCCGGTCACGCTCGTCGACGGACGGCAGCACGACTACTGGCGGGTCGACGAGACCCGGCTTCGTGCGGCGCTCTCGGCCCCGCCCCGCCCGCGCTGACCGACGTCGGCTGACGGCAGGCGGAGGATCAGCACTCCGAGCGCGAGGATCCACAGGTACCACGCCGTGTAGGCGTTCAGGCCCCAGAACTCCAGGGTCTCCAGGCCGACGGCCGTGGCGGTGGGGACGGCGAGCGCCCAGGCGCCGGCCAGGACGAGGCCGAGCCCGGCGAACCACCGGGGCAGGCGACGCGACCGCAGCAGCAGGACCGCGATCCCGACGGCCCAGATGCCCTGGAGCAGCCAGCCGAGGTGCTCACCGAGCGCACCCCCGGCATACGCGTTGAGCACGTCGTAGGCCGCGGCCGTCGCCTCGCGCTCGGTCGCGGTGGCCGTGGGGTCGGTCCAGGCGTCGGCCAGGCCCGGCACGGCGATGGGCCAGCGCACCCAGCCGAGCATCTGGGCGAAGGCGCCGAGGACTCCGAAGGCGGCGACGGAGACTGCGGCCGGCGAGCCCCGCTCGAGCAGGTCGTGCAGGCCGATGGCGGCCGGGATGAGCACCAGGCTGGACAACAGGAAGAGGTAGAAGCCGAAGCGGACCCAGGCCTGCTCCTTCACGAAGGCATCGAGCGCGGTGGTCCCGGGCTCGTCGAGCACCGCCGGCCAGCCGAACTGGGTGCCCAGGACGAGGTAGCCGAGAAGGCTCAGGACGCCGGAGGTGACCAGCAGGAGGCCGGTCATGGACGGGCGGCGCATCAGCGTGACCCGACCGGCTCGGTGCTGCGGGCGGCCGCGACGACCCGTGCGAGGGTCTGCTCCCAGCTCTCGGGGCCCCATCCGACGAGGTCGCGCGTCGCGGTGTCGTCGACGACGAACGGTGCGGTGAACTGGTAGGAGGTCCCGGACAGCTCACGCATCATGGGGGCGACCAGACCCACGACGCGGAGGGCGCGTGGGCCGAGCACCCGGACCGTGGGCTGCGCGACGTCGGCCGCGACGGCGATGTCGGACAGGGCCTCTCGCAGGGTTCGCGGCGGGGCGGTCGGCACGAGCCACGCCTGGCCGTGTGCGCGCTCGTCGGAGGCGAGCTCGACGAGGAGCCGCGCGGTGTCGTGGGTGGTCGTCCAGCTGTGCGGCTGGTCCGCTGCGCCGAGCACCCACGCCGTGCGGCCCGCGAGGACCGCCGGGGCGTTGCGCGCGAGGTGGGAGTTGCTGCCCGCGTCGGCGTAGTCGCTCGCGCGCACCTCGACGGCCCGGACCCGACCCGCCTCGTGGGCGGCGAGAGCGTCCTGCCACATGCGGACCCGGACCTCACCCTTGTGGTCGCTCGGGGCGAGCGGGGTGTCGTGCCCCATCGGGCCGGAGACCCTGCCGTAGCCGTAGAGGTTGCCGACGGTGGCGAGCACGGCATCCGCCGAGGCCGCCGCCTCGAGCAGGGAGGCGGCGATCGGGGGCCAGTCGGTGTCCCACCGGGTGTAGGTCGGGTTGGCGCAGTTGTAGATCGCGGTCGCGCCGGCGGCCAGCGACCGCATCCGCGGGGCGTCAGCCGCGTCGGCGGCGACCCGCTCGACGCCGGGGTGGTCGGGGCCACTCCCGGACCTGGTGACGATGCGGACGTGCGCACCGGCATCCGCGAGCAGGGTGGCGGTGCGGGTGCCGATCGGACCGGCACCGACGACGAGGTGGGTGTTCATGATGCTCCCTTGCGTGATCAGTGATCTCTGTTGTGATCAGTGAACACCCATCGCGTCGGCGATTGCAAGAGCAGTGATCACATAACAGTGCGCTGATCACAACCGTGTGCTTGACTGGGCCCATGCCGACGACGAACGGGCGAGCCCAGGGGGTGCGGGCCCGGGCCCGGGCCGAGATGCGCACGGAGATCCTCGATGCCGCTCGGCGGCAGCTCGCCCAGGAAGGGGCGGCCGCCCTGTCGCTGCGAGCGGTCGCCCGCGAGGTCGGCATGGTGTCGTCCGCGGTCTACCGCTACTTCGACAACCGTGACGCCCTGCTGACGGCCCTCATCATCGACGCCTACGACTCCCTCGGCGCTGCGGCCGAGGACGCGGAGGGACGCCTTCCCCGGGAGGACCTGCCGGGACGGTGGGTGGCGATCGCGGTGGCCGTGCGGGCGTGGGCGCTCGACAACCCGTCGCTCTACGCCCTCGTCTACGGGTCCCCGGTGCCCGGGCTACGCCGCACCGGAGGACACCGTCGCGCCGGCGACGCGGGTGACCAGGTTGCTCGCGGCGGTCCTCCAGGACGCACCGCGCACCGAGGTGGACTCGGCCGCCGCCATGCCATCGGGGCCGGACCTCTCGCCAGAGGCCGTGGAGGGACTGGCCCCGCTCGTGGAGTTCCTGGGTCCGGGCACCACCGATGGCCGGGCCGTCGTGGCCCTCATGGCGTGGACGTGGATCTTCGGTTCGGTCTCCTTCGAGCTCTTCGGTCACCTCAGCGGCGCGGTGGCGCCGGAGCGCCGGACGGCGGTCTTCGCGGCCGAGGCGCAGCAGGCAGCCGGGTGGCTCGGCCTGACCCCGTGAGCGTGCCGACCTGACCGTCCACCAGCCTTTTGTCGAGGCTTGTAGCACACACGGGAGTGAGGAGTCTCACGGGGTCCTCGACGACTTTGTGCAGGCGTTCACAAGACCGTACGCTGACGGTCTCACCCGCTGGCCGGGCCGCTGATCAGTGTGCGACCGCCCGCTCCGATCCGGCTGCGCGGGCCCGCGAAAGGAGTCGGTGAGCGACTGTGTCCGACGCAGCGACCACCCGCCGGGGCATCCCGGAGGCCTCGGTGGCCCGCCTTCCCGGGTACCTGCGGGCGCTGACGGCGCTCGAGGCGCAGGGTGTGGTGTCGGTCAGCTCCGAAGAGCTCGCGAGCGCTGCCGGTGTCAGTTCGGCGATGCTGCGCAAGGACCTCTCGCACCTCGGGTCCTACGGCGTGCGGGGGGTCGGGTACGACGTCGAGCGACTGGCGTCCGAGATCACTGCGGCGCTGGGCCTGACCCAGGACTGGCCGGTCGCCATCGTCGGCATGGGCAACCTCGGTCGCGCCCTCGCGGCCTACGGCGGCTTCGCCGAGCGGGGCTTCGAGGTCATCGCGCTGCTCGACGGTGACTCGCGCGTCGTCGGTGACGAGGTCGCCGGCCGACGCGTGCGCCCGATGGCCGACCTCACCGGCCTCGTCTCCGACGACGGCCTGGCCATCGGTGTCATCGCGACCCCGTCCGCGGGGGCGCAGGACGCCTGCGAGCACCTCGTCGCCGCCGGGGTCCGCTCGGTGCTGAACTTCGCACCCGCCGTCCTGGCGGTGCCCGAGGGTGTCGTCGTGCGCAACGTCGACCTGTCCACCGAGCTGCAGATCCTCGCCTTCCACGGGCAGCGGGTCGCGGTCGCGGAGGTGGCGTCGTCATGAGCCTCGTCGTCCTCGGGCTGTCGCACCACGGCGCCCCCCTGCCGCTGCTGGAGTCCGTCGCGCTCGACCCCGAGGCGCGCACGGCCCTCGAGCAGGCGGTGCTGCGCTCGGAGCACGTCACCGAGGCGGTCGTCGTCTCCACGTGCAACCGCACCGAGGTGTATGCCGAGTGCCTCACCTTCCACGGGGCCCTGGCCGACATCACCTCCGCACTGGCCGACACCTGTGCCGTCGACCGGGCCGAGCTGCAGCCCCACCTGTTCGTCCACTACGAGGACCGCGGCATCGCGCACGTGTTCGGTGTGGCTGCCGGTCTCGACTCGATGGCCGTCGGCGAGGCCCAGATCCTCGGGCAGGTGCGGCGCTCGCTCGCTCGTGCCCAGCGCCACGGCCATGTCGGCCCGGCGCTCAACACGGTGCTCCAGCAGGCGCTGCGCGTCGCGAAGCGGGTGCACACCGAGACGGGGATCGACCTCGTGAGCGGGTCCCTCGTGCAGGCGGGGCTGGCCAGGGCGCAGGGTGCCCTCGGCCCCCTCGACCAGTTGTCCGTGCTCGTCGTCGGCGCCGGCGGCATGGGTGCCCTCGCCGCGAGCACCGTCTCCCGGTCGGGAGCCCGCACCGTGGTCGTCGCCAACCGCAACCACGACCGGGCCCGGACGGTGGCCGGCCGGGTCGGGGGCACTGCCCGGCACCTCAGCGAGCTCGCTGCGGCCCTCGTCGAGGCCGACGTCGTCATCTCCTCGACCGGGGCCCCGGGGCGGGTGATCGGTGTCGACGACGTCCGCCGGGCACTGGACGCCCGAGGCGGTCGCCCGCAGGTGCACATCGACCTGGCCCTTCCCCACGACATCGACCTCGCCGTCGGCGAGCTGCCCGGGGCCACCCGCGTGGGCCTGGCCGAGCTCGGCGCAGACCTTGCGGATGCCGGGTCGGCGCCCCAGGTCGCCGAGGCCGGCGACCTCGTGACCGCCGAGGTGGCTGCCTACCTCATGGCTCGCTCGGCGGAGGCCGTGGCACCCACCGTCACGGCGCTGCGCACCCACGCGGGCGTCCTCGTCGAGGAGGAGCTGCGGCGGCTCGAGCGGCGGACCCCGAGCCTCACCGAGTCCGAGCGCGCCGAGGTGCGCCGGGCCGTGGAGCGAGTCGTCGACAAGCTGCTCCACACCCCGACGGTGCGGGTCAAGGAACTGGCTCAGGACGGACAGGGCGGCAGCTACGCCAGGGCGCTCAGCGAGCTGTTCGACCTCGACCCCCGCGACGTCTCGCTCGTCTCGGCCCCTCCCACGCTTCCCGAGGAGGGATGAGCATGCTGCGCCTCGGCACCCGCCGCTCGGCCCTCGCGACGACCCAGTCCTCGTGGGTGGCCGACCAGTTGCGCGCGCTCGGTCATCACGTCGAGCTCGTCGAGGTGAGCACGGAGGGTGACCGCGACCAGACCACTCCGCTGGCCCAGCTCGGCGGCACCGGGGTGTTCGTCTCCGCGCTGCGCGCCGCCCTCGTCGAGGGTCGGGTCGACCTGGCCGTGCACTCCCTCAAGGACCTCCCGACGACGCCCGATCCCGACACGACCGTCGCAGCCGTTCCGGTGCGCGAGGACCCCCGCGACGCCCTCGTCGCGCGCGACGGACTCACCCTCGGCGAGCTGCCCGCAGGGTCCACCGTCGGTACCGGTTCACCGCGACGGCGCGCCCAGCTCGAGGCCCTGGGTCTCGGGCTCGTCGTCACCGAGCTGCGGGGAAACGTCGACACCCGGATGCGGCAGGTCGCGGAGGGCCACCTCGACGCCGTGCTCCTCGCAGCTGCCGGTCTGCGCCGACTGGGCCGCATCGCCGAGGCGAGCGAGCTGCTCGACCCCATCCAGATGCTCCCGGCACCCGGGCAGGGTGCCCTCGCCGTCGAGGTGCGCCGCGACGACGCTCGTGACCGCGGCCGTCGTCGCAGCCCTCGACGACGTCGACACCCGCACCTGCACCACCGCGGAGCGCACGCTCCTCGCCGAGCTCGAGGCGGGGTGCTCGGCCCCGGTCGGCGCCCTCGCCGAGGTGGTCGAGGGCTTCGACGGCCCCGAGCTCTCGCTGCGGGCGGTCGTCACGACTCCCGACGGCACCGCCGACCTGCGTCGCTCGATCGTGGGCGACCCCTCCGACCCTGCCGACCTCGGGAGGCGCCTCGCGCACCTCCTCCTCGAGGACGGCGCAGCACAGCTGATGTCCGACACGACCATGACCGACCACCCCGCCACGGAGCGTGCCCTGTGAGCCCCACGCGATCGACCTCCCCCTCCACCCCCCGCACGCCGGCCCAGGTGGCCTTCGTCGGCGCCGGACCCGGCGACCCCGGGCTGTTGACCGTGCGTGCCTGCGAGCTGCTCGCCGCGGCCGACGCCGTCGTCATCGACCAGGTGGCCCGGCACGACGTCGTCGAGCGCTGGTGCGCACCCGGCATCCCCGTGGTGGATGCCGGGCACGGTGACCACGGTGAGTCCCTCACCCACGCCTCGCGGGCCAAGCTCGTCGTGCGCGCCGCGAAGGCGCACCCCGGTGGCCTCGTCGTCCGGTTGATGGACGGTGACCCCGCCGTCTTCAACGGCCTCGCCGAGGAGGCAGCGGCCTGCGCCAAGGCCGGTGTGTCCTTCGAGGTCGTGCCCGGCGTCAGCTCGGTGACCGCCGTCCCGTCGTATGCCGGGGTGCCCCTCACGTCGGCCACGTCCACCGGGGTGCACGTCCTCGTCGCGGGCGGACGCGGCGTCGACCTCAGTGGTGCCGTCGACCCCAAGGTCACCGTCGTGGTCATCGGGCAGCCGGACAAGGCTGCGCAGACGTTCGACGCGCTCATCGCCGCCGGGCGGGACGGCGCGACACCCGTGGCCGTGACCGAGCGCGGCACGAGCACCGACCAGCGCACCGTCACCACCACCCTGGCGGATGCCGGCCAGACGATGGCCGACGGGCTCTTCCCCGTGCTGGCCGTCGTGGGGTCCACTGTCACCATGCGCGAGACGTTGTCGTGGTTCGAGACCAAGCCGCTCTTCGGGTGGGAGGTCCTGGTGCCGCGCACGAAGGAACAGTCCGCCTCGACGTTGGCGCGCCTGCAGCGCCACGGCGCCCACGCCAGCGTCGTTCCGACCATCTCGGTCGAGCCGCCGCGCACCCCGCAGCAGCTCGAGCGGGCCGTCAAGGGCATGGTCACCGGTCGCTACGAGTGGGTCGGCTTCACCTCCGTCAACGCCGTGCGGGCCATCCGCGAGAAGTTCGACGAGTTCGGGCTCGACGCCCGCTCGTTCGCCGGCCTGCGGGTCGCCGCCGTCGGTGGGGTCACGGCGCAGGCCCTGCGCGACTGGGGCATCACCCCCGACCTGGTGCCGACGGGGGAGCAGTCGGCCCAGGGACTGCTCGAGGTGTGGCCGGCCTTCGACGCCGACCTCGACCCGATCGCCCGTGTCTTCCTGCCGCGGGCCGACATCGCCACCGAGACGCTCGTCGCCGGCCTGCAGGAGATCGGCTGGGAGGTCGACGACGTCACGGCCTACCGCACGGTGCGCGCCGCCCCGCCGGCCGCGCCGGTGCGCGACGCCATCAAGAACGGCTCGTTCGACGCCGTCCTGTTCACGTCGAGCTCGACGGTGCGCAACCTGGTCGGCATCGCCGGGAAGCCGCACCCGACGACGGTCATCGCCTGCATCGGGCCGGCCACGGCCAAGGCTGCGGAGGAGCTCGGTCTGCGGGTCGACGTGCTGGCGCCGGAGGCCAACGCCGACGCGCTCGTCGACGCCCTCGCCGACCACGGCCGCTCGCTGGCACTGGCCGCACAGGAGGCCGGTCAGGCCGTCCTGCGTCCGAGCCAGCGTCGGCCGGGCTCGCGTCGTCGCGCCACGTGATGGGCTTCCCCACCTCCCGGCCACGCCGGCTGCGTCGCACCCCCGCGATCAGGCGACTCGTCGCCGAGACCCGGCTGCACCCCGCAGACCTCGTGCTGCCGGTCTTCGTCCGCGAGGGCATCGACGAGCCCGTCCCGATCTCGGCGATGCCGGGTGTCGTCCAGCACACCCTCGACTCCCTCGTCGACGAGGCCGGGCGCTGCGTCGAGGCCGGGCTCGGCGGGATCATGGTGTTCGGGGTGCCGGCCGCCAAGGACGCGAGAGGGTCCGGCGCGGACGACCCGCACGGCATCCTCAACGTCGCGCTCGCGCGGCTGGTGGAGGAGGTCGGCGACGACCTCGTCGTCATGGCCGACCTGTGCCTGGACGAGTTCACGGACCACGGCCACTGCGGGGTGCTCGCCGCTGACGGCTCGGTCGACAACGACGCCACCCTGGTGCGGTACGCCGACATGGCGCTGGCGCAGGCGGCGACCGGCGCCCACGTCCTGGGGCTCTCGGGGATGATGGACGGGCAGGTCGGCTACGTGCGTGCGGCACTGGATGCCGCTGGGCACACCGACACGGTGCTCCTGGCGTACGCAGCGAAGTACACGTCGGGGTTGTACGGGCCGTTCCGCGAGGCGGTGCAGTCCTCGCTCGTCGGTGACCGGGCGAGCTACCAGCAGGACCCGGCGAACGCCACCGAAGCGCTGCGAGAACTCGAGCTGGACATCGCCGAAGGCGCCGACATCGTCATGGTCAAGCCGGCCGGCCCGCACCTGGACATCATCGCGGCCGCCGCGGCGATGTCGCCGGTGCCCGTTGCCGCGTACCAGATCTCGGGCGAGTACTCCCAGATCGAGGCGGCCGCCGAGCGCGGGTGGATCGACCGCGATCGCGTGATGATGGAGTCGCTCGTCGGCATCCGCCGAGCGGGGGCGCAGGTCGTGCTGACCTACCACGCGCTGGAGGCGGCCGCCCGGCTCTGACGCGGCCGCGACGCGTCGAGAATCCGAAGAATTGGTGGAACCCTGCTTCGTGCTCCATCATTTAAGTGTGATAGGCGCGGTTCGTGCGCCGGCGGGATGCAGATTCGGAGCGATGCGGGCATGACCAAGCGCAAGAAGGTGCTGCTCGGCGGCGTCCTGGGACTCGCCGTGGTGCTGGGGGGCGCCGGCACGGCATACGCCGCCCACTTCCAGGATCGCGCGCTGCCCGGGAGCACCCTTGCCGGTGAGGCCGTGGCCGGGATGTCCCGCGACGAGGTCGCCGCCGCCGTGCGCGAGCGCGCCGCCGAGGTGGAGGTGACGCTGGAGGCCGGCGAGGGCACCCGCACCGCGACGTTGGCCGACCTCGGCTACGCCGTCGACGTCGACGCGACGGTGGATGCCGTGTTCGCGAACCGGTCGTGGTCGACGTACGCCACCTCGCTGATGGCCAGCCGCGACGTCGCCGCCGTCGTCACCGCCGACGCCGCCACCACCGACGCGGTCATCGCCGACCTCGTGAAGGACTCGGGCGGCATCGGCGTGGACGCGCAGGTCAAGCTCGCCAAGGACAAGAAGTCGTTCGTCGTCGTCCCTGCGGTCTCCGGGAAGACGGTCGTCGAGAGCACCTTCCAGAATGCCGTGGCTGCTGCGGCGCGCGACCTGGCCTCCGCGACCACCGCGGTGGAGTTCGTCGAGGCCGTACCCGACGTCACGACGCAGGAGGCCGAGCAGGTCGCCGACCAGGCGAATGCGCTCGTCGCGGTGCCGGTCAAGCTCTCCGACGGTGAGGACACCCACAAGGCTTCCGCTGCGAGGAAGGCGTCCTGGGTGTCCATCCCCGCGACCGACGGGGCCCTCGGCACGCCGACCATCCAGGCCGCCAAGGTTCAGGCCTGGGCGACGAAGCTGGCCAAGGAGGCCAAGGTCGAGACGCGCGAGGGCGTGCGCAACGTCACCCAGACCGGTGACGTGAAGTCCGTCGTCAAGAAGGCTCGCGACGGCAAGGAGGTCTCGAACGCGGATGCCGTGGCCAAGGCCGCCGCGGCCGCACTGGCCAGTGGCAAGAGCTTCGACGGCACGTTCGAGTACCGCACGATCAAGGCCACGTGGAAGGAGCGGACGATCGCCGACGGCGCCGAGCGCCTCGCGTACCCCGCGGCTCCCGGTGAGAAGTGGATCGACGTGAACCTCGACCGGCACACGATGACCGCCTACGTCGGTGCGAAGGTCGTGTACGGCCCGATCAAGATGGTCGACGGCCAGGACGAGAAGCCCACGGTGCGCGGCACGTTCAAGGTCTACTACAAGAACCCCATGATGACGATGCGCGGCAACAACGCCGACGGCACGAGGTACGAGACGCCCAACGTTCCGTGGAGCACCTTCTTCCACGAGGGGTTCGCCCTGCACGGGGCCCCGTGGCGCTCGTCGTTCGGCTACTCGGCGTCACACGGCTGCATCAACCTGCCGGTGGGCGTGGCCAAGTGGGTCTACGACTTCGCTCCGATCGGCACCCCGGTCGTCTCCCACTGACCCAGGCTCGAGCCGCTGACCCGGTCAGAGGAACTGCGACGGGTCGAAGTCGTCGATCGCGATGACCCGCACGCGCGGAAGCCGCTCGTTGAACGCCTGCACGTCGTACTCGAGGTCGAAGGTCTCGAGCCCCAGCTCGGTCAGCTGGCTGAACGCGTGGTTGCGGAACTCGAGGAACCCGACGAGGCCGACCCGTCGACCGTCGAGGAGCTCGCCCACCTGCTCGACGAAGTCGCCGTCGTTGCTGACGAGCACGACGTCGGCCTCGCGGCTCTGCAGCTCCACGAGGGTGCGCTGGATGGCGATGTCCACGACCTTCTGGCCGGGGGCGCCGGACAGCGGGATCGGCCGGTAGCCGATGGCCAGCAGCGCCTGCACGAACGTCATGGGCAGCTCGGTGTTGGCGGCCAGGAAGAACAGCCCCTGGGCGGGCTGGCCCCACTCGTCACGGGCGAACTGCAGCAGGCGCTCCCAGCGCGGGCGCTCCTCCGGCCGGGGGCGACGCCCGAGGATCGAGGTGCCCAGTGTGGCGTCGATGTTCTCGCCGTCGACGAGCAGGTAGGTCGTGCGCGGTGAGTCACCCATGGGCCTCACCCTAGACGCAGCCCCGGAACGGCTGGGCGCACGGCGAGGGGCGCCCCTCGAGGAGGGGCGCCCCATGACGACTTCGTGCGACTTGGGCGCGGTTCTGGGGTCTGGGGCCGCTCAGAACCGCACGCAAGTCGCACGAAGTGGGGTGTTACCGGTGGTGCGGTGTGGCTCAGGCCTGCTTCGCGAGCTGCACGTCGAGGACGAGCTTGATCTTCTCGGAGACGAGGACGCCGCCCTTCTCGAGGCTGGCGTTCCAGGTCAGGCCCCAGTCGGTGCGGTTGAGCTCGCCCTCGGCCTCGAACCCGGCCTTCTCGTTGCCCCACGGGTCGGTCGCGACACCGTTGAACTCGACATCGAGGGTGACCGGCTTGGTGACGCCCTTGATCGTGAGGTCGCCCACGAGGGTCTCGCCGTCGAAGGAGGTGCTGACGAAGGTCATGTCGGGGAACTCGTCAGAGGCGAAGAAGTCCTCACCGCGCAGGTGGGCGTCACGGTCGGCGGTGCCGGTGGAGACCGAGCCGGTCTTGATGGTGACGTTCGCGACGCTCTGCGAGAGCTCGTCGGAGACCTCGACGGTGCCGGCGACATCCGCGAAGGAGCCGCGGACCTTGGTCACCATGAGGTGGCGGGCGATGAAGCCCACCTCGGAGTGCGTGGGGTCGATGGCCCAGGTGCCGGTGCTGAGGCCGTTGAGGGTGCTGGTGGCGATGCTCATGGGTTCTCCTTCGTTGGGGTCTAGCACTTGCTAGTTGTCCCTTCAACCAATGGAGTGGGTCCATCCATTCCCACATCTCAGCATGTGGATTCCGATCGTCCTGAATCCCTGACGAGACCCCCAGGAGACACGTTTGGGCAGTTGTCCACTTTGAACGGGAAACCAGCCACGTCGTGGAGCCGAGCCGTGCCACGATGGGCAGATTGACCAATCGTGAGGTCCGATGAGCGGGACGACGGTGACGGACGCAAGGGGGGTGGACGCGATGCAGCGGGACGGCGGTGACGACGCGGTGCGGTGGCTGACCGACGAGGAGCAGGTGTCCTGGCGGGCGTACCTGCGGGCGTCGCGTGAGCTGGCGGTGGCGTTCGACCGCGACCTCCAGGCGGTCGGGATCAGCCTGCCCGAGTACGAGCTGATGTCGATGCTCTCGGAGGCGCCCGACGCCCGGATGAGGATGTCGGCCCTGGCCGCCCTCATCGTGCAGTCCCGGAGCCGGGTGACCCACACGGCGGCTCGCCTCGAGCGACGCGGCTGGGTGCGCCGGACGCCCGCACCGGACGACGGCCGCGGAGTGATCCTCCGCCTCACCGAAGACGGCCGCTCCTCCCTCGACGATTTCGCGGTCGCCCACATCTCGAGTGTGCGTCGGCACCTCATCGACGTCCTCACGCCCGAACAGTTCGCTGCGCTCGGTGCCACGATGCAGGTCGTGCGCGATGCCTACGCAGCCGACCCGACGATGCGCGGGGACGTCACCAACGTCTGACCCGCGTGACGGACAATGGACCGGTGACCACCGACCCGACGTCCGACCACGTACCCACCCCGCCGAGCGCGACCGACGCCCCGGCATCCGCCGCCCTGCTCGCGCGCGCCCGTGCCGTGACGCCGGGCGGGGTCAACTCACCCGTGCGGGCCTTCCGCGCGGTCGGCGGCACGCCGCGCTTCATGGCCAGCGGTCGCGGTCCGTGGCTCACCGACGTCGACGGCCGCGAGTACGTCGACCTCGTGTGCAGCTGGGGCCCGATGATCCTCGGCCATGCGCACCCCGCCGTGCTGGATGCCGTCCACGCGGCCGCCGCTCGCGGCTTCAGCTTCGGCACGCCGTCGGAGAACGAGGTGTTGCTCGCCGAGGAGATCGTCGCCCGCGTCGAGCCCGTGCAGCAGGTGCGGCTGGTCTCCAGCGGCACCGAGGCGACGATGAGCGCCATCCGCCTGGCGCGGGGCTTCACCGGGCGCAGCCTCGTCGTGAAGTTCGCCGGCCACTACCACGGGCACGTCGACTCGCTCCTGGTGAGCGCCGGCTCGGGGCTGGCCACCTTCGCCCTGCCCGACTCCGCCGGCGTCCCCGCCGAGATGGCCGCCGAGACGCTCGTGCTGCCCTACAACGACGTCGCCGCCCTCGAAGAAGTCTTCGCAGCCCGTGGCAGCGAGATCGCGTGCCTCATCACCGAGGCGGCCGCGGGCAACATGGGTGTCGTACCCCCCGACCCGGGGTTCACGCAGGCCCTGCGCCGGGTCACCGCGCAGCACGGCGCCCTGCTCGTCTCCGACGAGGTGATGACCGGCTTCCGGGTCGGTCGAGCGGGGTGGTGGGGGCACGAAGGGGTGGACGTCGCCCCCGACCTCCTGACCTTCGGCAAGGTCATGGGCGGCGGCTTCCCCGCGGCGGCCTTCGGTGGCCGCGCCGACGTCATGGCCCTGCTGGCCCCCGACGGGCCGGTCTACCAGGCGGGCACCCTCTCCGGGAACCCCGTCGCCACGGCCGCGGGACTGGCCACCCTCCGGGCGTGCGACGACGCCCTCTACGCGCGCCTGGGTGAGGTCTCGCGCGCGATCGCCGACGCGGCATCCGCCGCCTTGTCGGATGCCGGGGTGGCCCACCGCGTGCAGTGGGCCGGGTCGATGTTCTCGGTGTTCTTCCGCGAGGGAGCGGTGCGCACCTACGACGACGCGCGCGACCAGGATGCCGCGGCTTTCGGCCGGTTCTTCCACGCGATGCTGGATGCCGGCGTCTACCTCCCGCCGAGCGCGTTCGAGTCGTGGTTCGTCTCCGGGGCGCACGACGACGCCGCCGTCGAGCACGTCCTCGCCGCACTCCCGGCTGCTGCTGCGGCCGCCGCCGACCCGGGCCGACGGTCAGGTGCATGAGCACCCAGCCGGGTTTGCGACAATCGCAGGCATGACGACCTTTCCCCGTGCCGTCGGGCCGGTCGGCGACGCCGGCGCCGACCCGCAGCGCACCGTCGTGCACCTGCTGCGGCACGGCGAGGTCCACAACCCCGGCCGGATCCTCTACGGCCGGCTGGCGGGCTACCACCTGTCCGCGCTCGGTCGCGACATGGCCGAGCTGGCCGCCGAGCACCTCGGCGACCACGACATCACCCACGTCGTCTCCAGCCCGCTCGAACGCGCCCGTGAGACCGCGGCGCCGGTCGCGGCCGGGCACGGCCTCGAGATCACCCTCGACGAGCGGGTCATCGAGGCGGGAAACGCCTTCGAAGGGCTCCCGGTCGCCGGTGGCGCCGGGCTGCTGAAGCACCCGCGGCTGTACCCGAAGTTCCTCAACCCCTTCCGGCCGTCGTGGGGCGAGCCCTACGTCGAGATCGTCGAGCGGATGCGCCTGGCGATCGTCGACGCCCGGGCCGCGGCCCGGGGACATGAAGCCGTCATCGTCAGCCACCAGGCGCCGATCTGGATGATCCGCCTGGCGACCGAGGGTCGGCCGCTCTGGCACAACCCCGCCAACCGGGAGTGCGCCCTGGCCTCCCTGACGTCGTTGACCTTCCTCGGCGACGAGCTCTTGTCGCTGTCCTACAGCGAGCCGGCTGTCTCGCTGCTCGACCAGGCCCAGCCCGGGGCGGGCGCATGACCGGTTCGACCAACGCCCGGTGGGCCGGGTGGCTGGCCGCCGCCGCCCTGCTGCTGGGCACGACAGCCTGCAGCGGTGACGCGAACTCGGTCGCCGAGCAGGCCAAGGCCGGTGACCAGAAGGGCTACGTCTCGGGTGACGGGGCTGTCGAGACGATCCCCGAGGGGGACCGCGCCGAGCCGGTCGAGCTCGAGGGAACCCTGCTCGACGGCACCGCCTGGGACAGCGCCTCGGCTCGCGGCGAGGTGCTCGTGATCAACGTCTGGGGCTCGTGGTGCGCGCCGTGCGTCGCCGAGGCCCCCGACCTGCAGGAGGTGTGGTCCGAGCTCGAGGCCGAGAAGGCACCGGTGCAGTTCATGGGCATCGACTTCCGCGAGGAGGCCGCCCGCGGGCTGGCCTTCACGAAGAAGGCCGGCATCACCTTCCCCAGCCTGTCCGACGAGTCGGGCGTGACGATCCTCGCCCTGCAGGGCAAGGCGCCGACCGTGCCGACGACCCTCGTCCTGGACCGCGAGGGCAGGATCGCCGCGAGGGTCAACGGCCCGGTGTCCGCGAGCACCCTGCGGGGACTGGTCGATGACGTCGTCGCCGACGCGAGCCCGGCCGCCGCGTCCTCGTGAGCCCCGCTGTCGCACTGGTCGCCGCGAGCGAGACCGTCACCTCGGGGGCGCTTCCGCTCGCGGTCGCCGTGGCAGCCCTCGCCGGGCTCGTCTCCTTCGCCAGCCCCTGCGTGCTGCCGCTCGTGCCGGGCTTCCTCGGCTACGTCAGCGGGTTGACGGGGGAGCCGCTCGCAGACCGTTCGCGCAGCCGGATGATGACGGGGGCGCTGCTCTTCGTCCTGGGTTTCACCCTCGTCTTCGTGCTCGGCTCGATCTTCGTGACCACGGCGGGGCGGGCGCTCATCGAGCACCGCACCCTGCTCATGCGCCTGGGTGGTGTCGTCGTCATCGTCATGGGGCTGGTCTTCCTCGGCGTCGGTGGCCAGCGCGAGGCGAAGATCGCCTGGCGGCCGCGGGCCGGGCTCGCCGGAGCACCCCTGCTCGGAGCCGTCTTCGCCCTGGGCTGGGCCCCCTGCACCGGACCGACCCTGGCTGCGGTCCTCGTCATGGCGAGCGCGACGGCCGACCCCCAGGTGGGTCGCAGCGTCATCCTCGCCACGGCATACGGACTCGGGCTCGGGCTGCCGTTCATCCTCATCGCCGCCGGCCTGGACCGTGCGGGGCGGGCCTCGGGGTGGCTGCGGCGTCACCAGCGCACGATCCAGGTCGTCGGCGGGGTGATGCTCGTGCTCGTGGGCCTGCTCATGGTCACCGGGCTGTGGCAGGACGTCAACACCTGGCTCCAGGCTGAGCTCATCGACGACTTCACGGTGTCGCTGTGAGCACCGGCACCCGCCCCCGCGCCGACATCGCCCAGCCGCGTCTCGGCGCCCTCGGGTGGCTGCGCTGGATGTGGCGGCAGCTGACGAGCATGCGCACGGCGCTGTTCCTCCTGCTGCTGCTCGCGATCGGCGCCATCCCGGGCTCCACCTTCCCGCAGCGCTCCATCGACCCGGCCCGCACCACGCAGTGGATCGCCGACCACCCGGGTGCCGGGCCGGTGCTCGACCGGCTCGGGTTCTTCGAGGTGTATGCCTCGCCGTGGTTCGCGGCGATCTACCTGTTGCTCTTCGTCTCGCTCATCGGCTGCGTGTTGCCGCGCACGAAGATCCTCTGGCACCAGGTGCGCTCGTCCCCGCCCAAGGCCCCACGGCGTCTCGACCGGCTCGCCGCCCACGACACGGTCGAGGTGGAGGGTGACCCGGACGAGGTTCGCGAGGCACTGCGTGGGGTGCTGCGGGGGCGGCGCTACCGCGTGCACGCCCACGACGGCGAGACGCTCTCGGCCGAGAAGGGCTACCTGCGCGAGGCGGGGAACCTGCTCTTCCACGTCGCCCTCATCGGCGTCCTCGTCGGCATCGCCTGGGGCCACCTCCTCGGGTGGAAGGGCGACGTGATCCTCCCCGTCGGCAAGACCTTCGCCAACACCCTCTCGCGCTACGACACCTTCAGCCCCGGCCCGTGGGTCGACGTCAACGACCTCGAGCCCTTCACGCTGCGGCTCGATGACCTGCGGGTCGAGTTCGAGACCGACACGCAGGGCAAGGGTCAGTTCGGTGCGCCGCGCGACTTCGAGGCGACGACGACCTTCACCGACGCCGAGGGCACGAGTGAGCAGCGGTCGATCCGGGTCAACCACCCGCTGGAGACCGGCGACGGCACCGTCTTCCTCCTCGGCAACGGCTACGCGCCCAAGATCACCGTGCGCGACGGGGAGGGCACGGTGATCTACAGCGACGCGACGCCGTTCCTGCCCCAGGACAACTTCTACACCTCGGTCGGCGCCGTCAAGGTGCCCGGCGCGTCCCCGCAGCAGCTCGGCTTCGCGGGGTTCTTCCTGCCGACCGGCATCATCGACGACCAGGGCCCCCGGTCGATCTTCCCCGACGCCCTCGACCCCCAGCTGGCGCTCACGGCGTTCGAGGGCGACCTCTTCCCCAGTGGCCGCCCGCAGTCGGTCTACTCGCTCGACACCGAGTCCATGACGCCGATCCAAGCCGAGGACGGCACCGACCAGCTGCGCATCCTGCTGCGCCCGGGCCAGACCTTCGAGCTGCCCGACGGCCGTGGGTCGATCACCTTCGACGAGGTGACCCGCTTCGCCGGCGTGTCGATCCGCACCGACCCGGGCAAGAGCCTCACCCTCGTCGCGGCGCTCGCGAGCCTGGCCGGGCTCGTCGCCTCGCTCGTCATCCGTCGTCGAAGGGTGTTCGTGCGGGTTGGGCCGGGAGCCGAGCCGGGTCGTACGCTGGTCTCCGTCGGCGGCCTGGCCAAGGACGACGACGACGGGATGCCCGCCGAGATCGAGCATCTCCTGACCGCACTCGAAGGACGTCGATGACCGACCAGACCCTCGCCCAGCTGTCGAACACGGCGATCTACTCCGCGATGGTGGTGCTCACCCTCGCGATGCTCGCGTATGCCGTGTACCTCGCCCGCCTCGCCCCGACCCGGGATGCCGTGGCCGAGTCCGCGCACGAGCGCGAGCTCGTCGGTGCGGGCGGTTCCGGCGGTGCGACAGGAGCCGGTGAGGCCGCAGCGGGAGGTGCCGCGACGGCATCCGGACGTCCGTCGACGACCACCCGCGAGGACGAGCCGGCCGGGGCGCGCAAGGCCGCCGGCATCGGCTGGATGCTGACCCTGCTCGCCACCGCGCTCGTGGTCGCCGGGGTCGTGCTGAGGGCGGCCGAGGTGCACCGCTGGCCGCTGGGCAACATGTACGAGTTCGCGATCGTCGGAGCGATGTTCGTGCTCGTCTCGTACTGCGCGTGGGCGTTCCGGCGCGACCTGCGCTGGCTCGGCCTGTTCATCGTCACGCCCGTGCTGCTCAACCTCGGGCTCGCGATCACCGTCTGGTACACCGACGCCTCCGAGCTGATGCCGTCGCTGCGCTCGGTGTGGCTGGCCATCCACGTCGCCGTCGCGACGCTGTCGGTGGCCGTGTTCACGATCGGGTTCTCGCTCGGCATCATGTACCTCGTCCAGGACCGGCTCGAGTCGTCGCCCGACCGACGGCGCACCTTCATGGACCGGCTGCCCGATGCGCGCGCGATGGAGCGCCTGACGTACTCCGTGCACATCGTCGCCTTCCCGCTGTGGACGTTCACGGTCATCGCCGGGGCGATCTGGGCCCGCCAGGCCTGGGGTTCCTACTGGAACTGGGACCCCAAGGAGGTCTGGAGCTTCGTCATCTGGGTCGTGTACGCGGCCTACCTGCACGCGCGCGCGACGACCGGGTGGAAGCGCCAGAACGCCGTCTGGATCGCGCTGGCCGGCTACGGCTGCATCATCATCAACTTCGCCGTGGTCAACGTGTTCTTCGTCGGCCAGCACTCCTACTCGGGGCTGTGACCTGACGCCGTGGTCCGCTACACGATCCTTCGCCTGCTCGTCTTCCTCGGGTGCGTCGCTGCGCTCTGGCTCGCCGGGCTGCGCGGCGAGGAGGACCTGCTGCTGCTCGTCGCCGGCGCGGCCCTGCTGTCGGCCCTGATCTCGTACTTCGCGCTGCGGCGCTTCCGCGAGGACTACTCGGCGCAGCTGTCCGCCAAGATCGAGCGGCGCCTCGAGGCCAAGCAGTCCAAGCAGGCGGCCGCTGGGGTGGCGGCGACCGACGAGGACGCCGAGGACGCCGAGACCTCGCGCGGCGGCGACGACACCTTCCGCTGACGCCCGGACCCGATCAGGCGAGCGAGACGCCGATGACCACGCCGAGGGCGACGAGCGCGGCATACGCGACCTCGTAGAGCCCGGTGGCGGCCAGCACGGGGATGAGGTCGCGCCCCGTCGTGCCGGCACGCACGGTGCGCACGGCGCGCGCCCCGAGGGGGACGGCGAGCAGGCCGAGGAGCACCCACGGCTCGAACCAGGCCATGCCGCCCAGGGCCACGACGGATGCCGTGACGAGCGCCGTGTAGAGCGTGCGAGTTCGTGCGTCCCCCAGTCGCACCGCCAGGGTGCGCTTGCCGTGCTCGATGTCCGTCGGGATGTCGCGCAGGTTGTTCGCGACGAGGATCGCCGACGCGAGGGCGCCCACGCCGACGGCGCCGATCAGCCCGAACCAGGACACGGCATCCGCCTGCGTGTACTGGGTGCCGAGCGTGGCCATGAGGCCGAAGAAGACGAAGACGTAGACCTCGCCCAGGCCGCGGTAGCCGTAGGGGTTGTCGCCGCCGGTGTAGCGCCATGCGGCCAGCACCGACAGGGCGCCGAGCGGCAGCATGAGCCAGGCCTCGCTGAGGCCGACCAGGGCCAGCCCGGCGATGGCGGCCGCGGCGAAGCTGAGCATCGCGGCGGCCTTGACGTTGCTCGGCGCGGCGAGGCGCTGACCGACGAGGCGCACCGGCCCCACCCGGGCCTCGTCGGTACCGCGGATGCCGTCGGAGTAGTCGTTCGCGTAGTTGACCCCGACCTGCAGTGAGAGGGCGACGAGCAGCGCGAGGATCGCCAGGGCGAGGTCGGCGCGACCCAGCAGGTGGGCGGCGGCCGTGCCGAGCACGACCGGGGCGACGGCGGCGGGCAGGGTGCGCGGGCGGGCGCCGGCCACCCACTGGTTCAGGGTTGCCATGGTGTGGCTCAGAGGTCCTTGAGGAAGTCGGGGTCGTCGTCGGGGCCGCGAGGTCGCCGCTGCTGGGTGATGCCGCGCGTCCCCTTGCGGGGGCGGCCGGCGATCAGCCAGGCCGCCGGCCCGACGATGGGGAAGAGCAGGATGACGGCGAGCCACGCGATCTTGGGCAGGTTGCGGGCTGCGCCGTCGCGGGTCTGGATCGCGTCCACCGCGCAGTAGACCGTCAGCGCGAGGCTGAGGATGACGGGGAGGTAGCGCAGCACGGCTCCATCATCCCACGGTGAACAGGGCCGCCACCGCACGGCGGTCCGGCTTGCCGGGGCCTCGGACCGGCAGTTCGGTGACGGTGCGGGCACGGCGGGGCAGGGCGTGGTCGGGGATGACGTCGCGCAGGTGGGCGCGCAGGTCGTCGGCGGTGACGTCGTGCAGGGCGCCCGGTTCGAGCACGAGGAGGGCGCACACCGCCTCGCCCCACTCGTGGTCCGGGCTGCCGACCACCACGACGTCGCGGATGCCGGGGACGTGCTCGAGGATCGCCTCCTCCACCACCCGGGGCGCGACCTTGAGCCCGCCGGTGTTGACGAGGTCGTCGACGCGCCCGTCGACGTGCAGGCGGCCGTTCGCGTCGGTGTGGCCGATGTCGTCGGTGCGGAACCACCGGATGCCGTCGTCGTCGGTCCCGAAGGCCGCGTGCGTGAGGTCGGGGCGGCCGAGGTAGCCGTGCGCGATCGTCGGGCCGCCGAGCAGGATGTGCCCCTCCTCGTCGAGCTCGACCTCGGTGCGCGGCAGGGCCACGCCGTCGTACACGCACCCGCCCGCGGTCTCGCTCATGCCGTAGGTCGCGACGAGGCGCACTCGGGCCCGCTCGGCGCGAGCCCGCAGCCGGGGCGGCATCGCGGCACCACCGACGAGCACGGCGTCGTAGGTGCGCAGGGCGTCGCCGCCGCCCGGGTGGTCGAGCAGTCGGATCACCTGGGTCGGCACGAGGCTGGTGTAGCGGCGGGCACCCGGGGCGAACCCTTCGGTGGCCGTGACGAACGCGTGGGGGCGGAAGCCGTCGGTGAGGTCCATCGCGAGGGGCGGCGTGCCGGCATCCAGGGCGCGCAGCAACACCTGGAGCCCGGCGATGTGGTGAGCGGGCATGGCGAGCAGCCACTGACCGGGGCCGCCGAGCGTGGCGTGGGTCGAGCGGGCGCTGGCTCGCAGGGCGGCCGCGGTGAGCAGGGCCCGCTTCGGGGTGCCCGTCGAGCCGGACGTCCCGACGACGAGCGCGAGGCCCACGGGGAGGGAGTCGGGGTCATGGTCGGGGACGGGTTGGAGGGGGGCCGAGGCGGCATACGGCATCACCGGGTGGTCCCCTGACAGGGCCTGTTCGAGCCTCGGGAGCAGGCCCAGGGCGGCGGCTCCGTTCGGCACGGCGAGGGGCTGGAGCCGTCCTCGGCCCTCGGCGCCCTGCTCGCTCATGACCGTCCTCCCTCCGGGCGTGCGGGTCAGGAGGCGCCCCGGTGGCGCATCGGCAGCCGCACACGCACCAGCGTGCCACCCGGACCGGATTCGATGGTGATCTCCCCGGAGTGACGTTCGACCACGATCCGCCGGGAGATGTCCAGCCCGAGACCGGTTCCCTTGCCGACCTCCTTGGTCGTGAAGAACGGCTCGAAGGCGTGTGCCCGCACCTCGGGGGCCATGCCGGCTCCCGTGTCGGCGACCTCGACGGCCACCCAGCCCACGGCATCCGAACGGGCGGAGACCCGCAGCGTGCCCTCGCCCGACATGGCGTCGATCGCGTTGTCGACGAGGTTGGTCCAGACCTGGTTCAGCTCGCCGGCCATCGCCTCGATCGGGGGCAGGCCCGGCGCGTAGTGGCGCTCGACACGGATGCCGGTGCCCAGCTTGTGGCCCATCATCACCAGGGTGCTGTCCAGGCCCTCCACGAGGTCGGTCACCTGGAGCGAGGCGCGATCCATCTGGGAGTAGGAGCGCACCGCGGCGACGAGGGTGGAGATCCTGCCCGTCGCCTCCTTGACCTCACCGAGGAGCGCGGCCGTCGAGAGCGAGGCGGACACCCACTCCAGCGCAGGGGCGAGGGAGTCGGCGGGGACGCCGTCGGCGAGCTCCTCGCACCACGCGAGGTCGGCGCCCGCCGCTGCGAGGGCAGGCGCGATCTCCCAGTCGCGGTCGACGTCGTGGGCCACGAGCCAGTCGGACAGCTCGTCCTCGCGATCGGCCAGGTCGAGGGCGGTGAGGCCCGATTCCGTGCCGCTGACCCGCAGCCGCAGCTCGTCCAGGGTGGTGAAGTCCTCGGCCGAGATCCCCGCCCGGGCGAGGTGGGAGAGCGCCACGAGCAGGGCGGTGGACGTGCCCTGGAGGCTGTCGACGGCCCGCGTCGCGGCGGATGCCGGGTTGTTGAGCTCGTGCGCGAGGCCGGCCGAGAGCGTGCCCAGTGCCACGAGGGCCTCGCGCTGGCGGGCGGTCGACTCGATCCGGCGCACGGTGTTGACCAGGCCCTCGATGAAGTGCAGGCCGAACGGGAACCACTCTGTGGAGAGCCGGTGGAGCTCGGAGGACTCGAGGCGCAGGACGCGTCCGGGGTTCTCCGCCCGCCCGGTGGCGACGTAGACCCCGAACTCGTCCCACGCGGCGAAGCCGCCGGCCCACTGCCCCGGGGACGTCATGTAGCCCAGGACCGACTGCTCGGTGCCGACCTGCCGGATGAGCGCCACCGTGCCCTCGAGCAGCACCCACCAGGAGTCGGCGGGGCGCCCCTCGTGGAAGAGCAGCTCGCCGCGGCGCATCACGTGCTCGGTGGAGGCCTCGAGCAGCGCCGCGAGCTGGTCGTCGTCGAGGCCGTCGAAGAGCGCCAGGCCCCGGAGCTCGGCGAGGTCCATCACACGCTCGCGAGGTACTGGTGGACGAGGTGGACCGACATCGCACCCTCCCCGACGGCCGAGGCGACCCGCTTCATCGAGTCGAGCCGGACGTCGCCGGCGGCGAACACCCCCGGCAGGCTCGTCTCGAGGGCGTAGGGGGCCCGGGCCAGCGGCCAGGCCGCGGCGTGCCCGGGGAGTTGGAGGTCGGGGCCGGTGACGAGGAATCCCAGGGTGTCGCGCAGCACGGCATCCCCGAGCCAGTCGGTGCGCGGTAGCGCGCCGATGAAGACGAAGAGCCAGTTCGTGTCCTCTTCGGATGCCGTGCCGGTGTCGCGGTCGATGAGGGTCACCGACTCGAGGTGGTCGGTGCCGTGCGCCGCGCCCACCTCGGTGCGCAGGCGCACCTCGACGTTGTCGGCGGCGGCGATCCTGGCGATGAGGTACTCCGACATCGAGGCCTCGAGCCCGTCGCCGCGCACGAGCATGACCACCTTCTTCGCGACCTTCGCGAAGTTCAGCACGGCCTGGCCTGCGGAGTTCGCCGCGCCGACGACGTGGACCACCTGGCCCGCGGTCTGGCGCGGCCTCGCTCGCCGAGGCGCCGTAGTAGACGCCGCGCGAGCCCAGCTCGTCGACGCCCGTGGCCGCGAGCCGCCGATAGGCCACCCCGGTCGCGACGAGCACGGTACGGCTCTCGACGGCCCCGCCGTCGGCAAGGAGCACGGCATGGACCGGGCCGCGTTGCTCCAGCCCGACGACCTCCTGGGCGAGCACGGTCTCGGCGCCGAAGCGCGCGGCCTGGGCGACGGCCCGGTGGGTGAGCTCGGCCCCCGAGACGCCCTTGGGGAAGCCGAGGTAGTTCTCGATGGCCGCGCTCTGCCCGGCCTGGCCACCGGGGGCGTCCCGCTCCACGATGACGGTGCGCAGACCCTCCGACGCCGCGTAGACGGCAGCGGCGAGGCCGGCGGGCCCTCCGCCGACGATGCACACGTCGTACAGCGGCTGCTGGGCCCGGGTCCGCAGCCCGAGGGCCTCGGCGAGCTCGACGCTCGTGGGGCTGTGCAGTGGTTCCCCCTCGGGCAGGAGGACGAGCGGCAGGTCGGCGGGGTTGACGTCAGTGGTGTCGATGTCGGCGAGCTCGAGGAGCCGGCGGGCCTCGTCGTCGCGTTCGAGGTCGAGCCACGTGTAGGGGATGTGGTTGCGGGCGAGGAACATCTTCACGTCGTAGCTGCGGTCGGACCACAGGTGCCCGACGACACGGACGGTGCTGCTCGTGTCGGGGTGGCCTGCCCGCCAGTCCGAGAGGAGGTCGTCGACGACGGGGTAGAGCGCGCTCTCGGGCGGCTCCCACGGCTTGACCATGTAGTAGTCGAGGCCGATGTCGTTGATCGCCCTGATCGCGACATCGGTGTCGGAGTAGGCCGTGAGCAGCAGGAGCCGGGTGTCCGGCGAGGTCTCGCGGACGCGGGCCATGAGCTCGATGCCGGTCATCCCCGGCATCCGCTGGTCGGAGACGAGGAGGGCGACGGGTCGGTCGCGCAGGGTGAGCTCTGCCAGCACACCGAGGGCCTCGTCCCCCGAGGTCGCCCGCACCACGCGGTACTCGGACCCGTAGCGCGAGCGCAGGTCGCGCACGATCGCCCGGGCAACCTGGGGGTCGTCGTCGACCGCGAGGATCGTGGCCCGGGACATGGGTGCTCCTTCCGAGCCCTGGGGTGGGCAGGCGTGCGGGCCCAGCGTAGGGCCGGCGGCGAGCGCCGAGGGTGGTATTGGAGCCATCCCTCCCCTCGCGCTGGCGGCCCGAGCGGGGGATGATGGGGGCCCGGCCCAGGAGGTGGAGTGTGGACGAGACCTATGCCGCGTACCTGCAGCAGGTGCAGGCGCAGCGGGCCGAGCTCGGCGAGTCGATGGTCGCGCTGCAGGGGGCGCTCGACCACCCGGCCGGGCTGGGGTCCACGTGGCGCGGGCGGGTGCGTGCCGCGCTGACCGAGCTCGCCCACGACCTGCGGGACCACGTCGAGCTGACGGAGTCCACCGGGGGTTTCTACGACGACATCCGCACCAAGGCGCCGCGGCTGAGCCACCAGGTCGAGTCGCAGCTGGCCGAGCACGCGGCGTTGCTGGCCGAGGTCGAGCGGCTGCTCGCCGAGCGTGATGAGGGGATGCACGGCGCCGATGCCGTCGCGGCGCATCGCGAGGCTGCGACGCGGCTGCTGGGTCAGCTCGTGCGCCACCGGCAGCGGGGCTCGGACCTGACGTTCGAGGCGTATGCGGTCGACCTCGGCGGGAGCGGCTGAGCCGGGATGGGCTGAGTCGGGGCCCCGTCCCACTGGCGGCGGAGAACTTCCGTGATGTCGGGGATATTTCTCCGCCACGATCCAACAACTCCGTCGTCCCAGTGATGGCGGAGAACTTCACCGGCCGTCAGGGCCGGGTCAGCGCGCGGTCACCGACCCGCCAGTGCCCGGGCGCGGTCTGCTCCGGGGCCGGTCAGGTCGTCGTAGGCCGTGTGGCGCCCGGTGGAGAGGAGCAGCAGGGAGGTGACCGGCCCGTCGGACCTCGTCCCCCGAGCCACGGGCCCAGTCGGCATCGGTGGCAACGAGGCGCAGGCCGCGCAACCGGCGGGCGGCGAAGAACGGGAAGCCGAAGGTGCGGTCCCAGGCCCAGTCGGCGGCGGTCGCCGCGGCCTCCGGGTGCGCGGTCACGGGAGCGCCGAGGGGGCGAGCGATGTCGTGCGAATGGACGAGGGCGTCCAGCAGGGGGTCGCGCCACATCGTCGTCGGCGCCAGCTTGCGGTTCCCCACCAGCGAGCGCAGGTTTCCGCTCACCTGGGCATCCGAGAGGTCGCGAGACCAGGCCAAGGTGCCTTCGCGAATCATGGGGTCGAACCGAAAGCCCTGTCGCGCAGCGCTCTTGACGACGAAGGAGGTCGACGCGAGGGCAGCCATGGACAGGTGGGCGCCGACGTCGCGGACCGTCCAGGCATCGCACAAGGACTGCTGTTGACGCTGGTCGGCGGTGAGGCCGTCGAGGAGGTCGGCGAGCTCTGCGCGGACGTCATCGATCACCCGCCAGCTCTCGTCCTTGGTGATGGTGGTGGCCATGTGCTCGACCCGGTTCGTCAGACTATCGAACTATATTGGTACGATAGTCTGACCACTATCGGATGGCAAGGGACGGCATCCAATAGTGGTTCTCCCGTCCGTCGTCCATCGCATCGAACCCGGAGGTGACCGACGTGGCGGATCCCAACGTCGGGGTGCTCATGTTCGTGGCCCACCGCGCGATGGAGGAGCGGGTGCTCGCCGCCCTGCGCGCCGCCGGTTTCGACGACGTGACCCTGGCCCAGGGGCGGGTGTTCGCGAGGATCGGGGACGACGGCACGCGACTGACCGACCTCGCCGAGATGGCTCAGGTCACCAAGCAGACGGCTGGCTTCCTCGTCGACCGGCTCGCGGATGCCGGGTACGTCGAGCGGGTGCCGGACCCCACCGACGCGCGCGCCCGGCTCGTGCGCATCGCCGACCGCGGCCGGGTTGCGCAGGAGTGCGCTGCCCGCGCGGTCGCCGAGGTGGAGGCCGAGTGGGAGGCGCACGTGGGGGTGAAGGACATGGAGCGGCTGCGCTCGATCATGGGTCGGCTGCGCGAGGTCACCGACCCCTACCGCGACCTCGGGGAGGGCGGGTGAGACACCGCGTGGGGGAGGGCGGGGACGCGAAGGACGTCGCGCGGCTGGAGGCTGCCGCGCAGGATCCGTCGGTGGTGGCGCGGTGGGTCGCCGGGGTGTTCACGCCCGCGAACGTCGTGCTGGCCGTCGTGGCGTATGTGGCCGTTCGGCACTCGGCCAGCGTGGCTGAGGCTGCGCTCTGGTGGCTCGTGACCCTGCTGCTCGTGGTCGCGCTTCCCTACGCCATCCTGTTCCGCGCCCTGCGGGGTGGGCGGGTCGACGACCGGCAGGTCGTGCGGCGCTCGCAACGGCCGTGGTTGTACGTCATGGCGCTGGGGTGCGTCGCAGCGGCCCTGGCCCTGCTCGTCGTTGCCGGCGCGCCGTCGCAGGTCGTCGCCCTCATCGTCGCCATGGGCGCCGGGCTCGCGGCGATGCTGCTCGCGACCCTCGTGGCCAAGGCCTCGATGCACCTGGCTGTCGCGGCCGGGGCCGTGGCAGTCGTGCTCATCGAGCAGCCGGTGGTCGGGGCGGTGTTGTCGCTGGTGCTCGTCCCCATCGCGTGGGCGCGGCACCGCGATGGGCGGCACTCGGTCGGCCAGCTCGTCGCCGGTGCCCTCATCGGCGGTGTCACCGCGTTCGTGGTCTACGCGCAGCTGACCTGAGGCAGTGCCCTCGGACTGAGCCGTCACGCGAGGCAGGAAGGTAGTGATGCAACTGGGTTGAAGAGGGCGGGGGTGTTTTCTCAGAGGCAACGTGTGCGCAGGTGCGGTGGGTGACTTACAGTTTAAGTACTCAAAGGGGGATGAAGGTTGGACTAACAAGGCTGGACGGTGACACTCTGGATAGTAGTCGCATCGGTGAGAGGCGCGGTCAAGTAGAGATAGCGGATGTTGGTATGTACAGAGGTGGGGTTGCAGTAGAGGGCAGCAGGCTGCAGATAGTACTGTAGTTGATGGTGCAGAAGGTGGCGGTGTGGGTGAGGCCAGTCTGCTCGCTGAGGTCGTACGTGTAGGTGTACGAGGGGGTTCCGCTGTCCGCCATCCGGAACCCTCACCCGTAGCGCGTCTGGGCAGTGGGGCCGCAAGATACGGGACTCTCATAGGGCGTGATCGTCAGACTGGGATCCGCTGCCCCCGCAGGGGTCCACGCTGATGGAGGTGACGGTGGTGCTATCTGCGGCTTGCTATCGACGTGCGCGTTGAAGATGTCGTCGTAGCGCTGACGGCGGGGTCGCAGGAGAAGTTCAGCGGGTGTTCAGCACACCTGGATATGTGACAGTGGCGAAGCCGTAGTAGCGTTCTCCTACGGTCTCACCTCAGCAGTTGAAGCGTAGTCAGCAGCGAGCTGATCTAGAGTCGGAGCCGTCACGGTGTAACAGGAATAGACGTAGGTGGGAGGGTTGCGCAGTCTCGGTGGATGGGGTGAGAGTGATGGAGGCGGGCCGGGGTCGGTGATCTCGGGCAGGGATCAAGCGACCGCTGATACCGCTGCGTCGGGAGCAGTCCGCTCACGAACCAGTCTCGACGTAGTCGTTGGTCCGCATTGGATACCGGCTGCTCGCGGGCGAAGCTCGTCTCGCTGGCGTACGTAAATGCCGTGCTGAAGGTGCGGGGGTGCGTTGCGGCTGTAGTCGTAGGAGGTCGACACCGGCGTCCCGGCTACGCCTGTACAGTCAGCGTAGCACTGGAGTTGGCGGTGTCGGGAGAACACAGATGCTCGTGTCGGGAACGAGCGTTAAGGACGGCTGGATCGGCGGCGGCTCCGCGGTGAACTCCGCTGGCACGTTCTGTGTCTCCACGAGAGAGAGCAAGTGGTGCACTGCAGTGCGGTGTAGCGGTGAAGGTGTATACTAGGCGGGGAGGCGGTGAGCTGGAGCGAGGTGTACAGCAGGTACACTAGATGAAGAGGCACCGCAGCTGATGCCTGCGGTGTGGAGGTGACGGTGCCCACGACCAGGGTGACGGTGAGGGACACAACACGGCGAGACGTATGAGAAGTGCGCCCAACGGAGCGCGCTGCACTCAAAGAGACTGACAGCTAGTACGAGTGCACGCACCGGTGAAGCTGTCAAACTGGTAACTCAGCGGGGATGGGTGTGAGGATGACAGACGTGCCTGCACGTATGACTAGCTGCAGTGCACGAGCAGTAGATGCAGACAGGGCTGGAGGTGACAGACCTACAGCAGCAGTGCAGACGCGTCGTGGGTGTTGAGTGTCACATCAACTGGTACTCGGGCGGAGGGAGGAGAGAGAAAGAGGAAACACGACTGGTGTAGTTCAACGAGAGGCTGCAGGTACTACGAGTACACGCGCGCGAAGCGTCGAAGCGAGACCTGCTGCAGGGGTGGCGACCAGGGTACCTCCGTCCGGTGGCGTAGGAGTGGTCGCAGTCGGACGGCATGCCGTGGGGCTGGAGGCGACGGGCCGCCACCGCCCCCGCTGTGGTAACGGTCAGCAGGTACTGGTTGGGCGGCGAGGGACGGTCCGCCGTTGCCACGAGGAGAGCACCTCCGACACTTGAACCCCATCCTCCACTAGCTCTGCACTCGTTGACGGCTGGCTGGGGCGGGTGCGGCGGTCGCCGCCACCTGACATCGCCACACTGATCAGCACCGCCAGCAGAACTGTGAGTATCGCCGCAGGCCGGTCTGGTCTCAGTCGCAGTCCTCAATGACGGACCTAGCAGACACAAACCAGAGACCGCGGCAACTCAAGGACACGTCCTGATGGTCCCAAAACGTGGGCGTACCTGCGATACGCCTGCGACAGTGTGTCTCTGTGCATCCAGCAGGCATAGCCGACGAGTCAGCAAGCGCTCCATCAAAGGGGCAGGGCAGACGCACCCGCCCGCGGAGCGCGGTAGCGACGAGGAGCGGGTCGGGAGTGGCTGACGAAGTCCCGGTGTGCGGGTGCCAGCCGCCAGGTGCGATCAGCGCGGGCGATGCATGGCCGGTGACCATGTGGTCGGGCGGCTGGCCGGGAGTGCCCCAACGCTCGCCGTAGATCCCTCAGCGGTGAAGTTCCGCGCCGGCGCCCGACGGCGCAATACGGGTCATGGGCTCAGCAGGACCCGATCCCGGCGCGGTGGTGGCCGTGGTGGGCGCGACAGGTCGGCAGGGGTCGGCGGTGGTTCGGCATCTGCTCGCGATCGGTGGCGGGTGCGGGCACTCACCAGAGATCCCTCCGGCGCTGCTGCTCGGGCGCTGGCTGACCAGGGGGCACAGATCCAACGCGTGGACACCGAGGACATCGGGTCGCTCGCGCCGGCGTCCATGGCGTGCATGGGGTCTCAATGTGCAGAACCGATGACCAGCAATGCGGCAGCGGAGGTGCGCCAGGGACGGCATGTCGCCGAGGCTGCGGCCGCGGCCGGCGTGAGCCACGTCGTATACGGCGCCGCAGGGATCGGAGAGGAGGCAACGGGGGTCGGTTCGTGGGACTCCAAGCTAGCGTCGCGGCACGATCCGGGATCTCGGGCTGCGGCTCACGGTGCTGCGTCCGATGGCCTTCATGGAGCTGATGACCGACAAGGCGTACTACCGAACGTGGGGGTTTGGCACCTGATGCCAAGCTGATGGGAAGTGGCGACCGGTGGGCTGGCTGTGCCTGGACGACTTCGGCGCGATCACCGCGCGCGTGTTCGCCGACCCCGACAGGTGGGGCGACACCACGCTGGAGCTGGTTTCCGACGTTCAGTGCATCGATGCGTGCCGCGCCTGTGGTCCGACGTCGCAGGCCGCGGACCGCGCGGCGTCCCGATGCCGGTCTGGCTGTTCGAACGCTTCGCAGGGACCGACCTCACCACGATGTGGCGCTGGCTGCGTACCGCCGAGTTCGACATCTCACCTGCGGCAACCCGCGAGATCTTGCCCGAGGCACTGACTGTCCGGGGCTGGATGACGCGCACGCTCCAAGGGTGACGTTGAGCACCACCCGGCACCTATGCGCACCTGTGGCCGACCGCCGAGGACCAGACGCGCAAGGCCGCGGCCGGTCTGATGCGGGCAGCGATGGGCATTCCTGCGGACTCCCTGCGGACTGCGGGGAGGTAGACCAGCGGATGACCGCGATGATGCGGCGTTCAGAAGTACCAGGGGAAGGGTGACCAGTCGGGGTCGCGCTTCTCGAGGAACTGGTCGCGCCCCTCGACGGCCTCGTCGGTCATGTAGGCGAGGCGGGTGGCCTCGCCGGCGAACACCTGCTGGCCCATGAGCCCGTCGTCGAGCAGGTTGAAGGCGAACTTGAGCATCCGCTGCGCCTGCGGGCTCTTGCCCATGATCTCGCGCGCGGCCTGAAGCGCCTCGGCCTCGAGCTCGGCGTGGGCGGCGACGATGTTGACCGCACCCATGCGGTGCATGTCGTCGGCCGAGTACGTGCGGCCCAGGAAGAAGATCTCGCGGGCGAACTTCTGGCCGACCATCTTGGCGAGGTACGCGCTCCCGTAGCCGCCATCGAAGCTGCCGACGTCGGCATCCGTCTGCTTGAAGCGGGCGTGTTCGCGCGAGGCGAGGGTGAGGTCGCAGACGACGTGCAGGCTGTGGCCCCCGCCGGCGGCCCAGCCGTTGACCAGCGAGATGACGACCTTGGGCATGGTGCGGATGAGGCGCTGCACCTCGAGGATGTGCAGGCGCCCACCCTCGGCCTTGACGCGCCGCTCGTCGACGGTGTCGGCGGTGGTGCCGTCGGCGTACTGGTAGCCCGAGCGGCCACGGATGCGCTGGTCACCGCCGGTGCAGAACGACCACTTGCCGGCGCTACCCGTGCCGTCGGGACCGGGCCCGTTGCCGGTGAGGAGCACGACGCCGACGTCGGCGGTCCGGCGGGCGTGGTCGAGCACCCGGTAGAGCTCGTCGACGGTGTGCGGGCGGAAGGCGTTCATCACCTCGGGCCGGTCGAAGGCGATGCGCACGCAGCCGACGTCGACGGCCCGGTGGTAGGTGACGTCGGTGAGGTCCTCGAAGCCGGGCACCTCCTGCCAGGCGCTGGCGTCGAACGTCTCGCTCACTCCGGGGATCGCGCTCACGGCGGCAAGGCTATCCGCGAGCGTCGGCGGCTACGCACCGAGGATGGTGACGTCGAGGTCCGTGAAGCGGCGAAAGCCTTGGTCGAACGTCACGAGGGTCGCGCGAGAGGTCGTGACCACAGCCGCCAGCCAGGCGTCCGGGATGTCGTTGGCGTGCAGGTCGAGTGCCTGGACGGATGCCGTGAACCTGGCCCACGCGCTCTCGGAGGGGACGAGGCGGGTGACCGCGGGGGCCGTGCGCACCCGGTCGCAGAACGCAAGCGAGTCCGCTGGCGACTGGGGGATGCCGATCCGGGGGTTGGTGAGGATGCGCACCACCGCAGTCAGCGTGTCGTCGAGCACACCGACAGGCTCGGTGCCGGTCAGCAGGTCGATGAGGCTGCGCCGAGCAAGATCGTGGGCAGGCGCCCCGGTGCGCGCTGCGTTGATGAGCACGTTGACGTCGGGCACGATCATGCGCGCTCCATCGCGTCGCGCAGACCGGCGTTGTCATTGGGGTCGACGGTGAAGGACCCCTCGAAGACGGGCAGGTCGAAGGCGGCGCGGCGCTCTGCCTCGTCCGCCTGGGACCTGTCGAGAAGAGCGCAGGGCCTCTTCCAGAACGCTGCTCATGCTGCGGTCCTCCTTCGCTGCGAGCACCTTGGCGGCGCGGAGCAGTTCGTCGTCGATGGTCACGGTGGTGCGCATGACATCAGTGCATCACGTAAGCATCATGATGCAACCAGGGAGTGGTGCGGCGGCCCTGTGGAAACGTCGACCCGGTGTCGGAAGGTCGTGTCACGATCGGGGTGAGCGAGCCAGGGGGGCGCGCTGGATGGGGGCGAACATGGACGACAACGTGCTGAGGTTCGAGCCGAGAGACCGCGACGATCGGCACTGGTCGACGAGCGAGCTCGATGGCGGTGGTTCGGGCACGCCCGGCAGCGGCTGGTCTGGCGACCGTCGCTACGACGCGCCTGAGCCGAGCCTCGGCGAACTCGTCAAGGTGGTCCTCCTCGGGCCAGCACCTCCTTGCCGTGGAGCGAGACCCGATCGAGGGGAGTGAGTACGAGAACGAGGTTCGCGAGCTCGAGGCGCTCGGCCTTCGGTGGCGTCCCGAAGCCCCCAAGCCACCGGTCCCGCCGCCGCTTCCGGCGCCGCACGAGCAGCAGCTGGCCTGGCTGGCGACGATCGTCGGGGGAGAGGAAGCGCTCGCGGATCTCAATTCGGCTCCACTGCCGCCCGCGCCGCTCGACCTCGACGCCGTGCCGCCGCACCTGCGAGATCGGGTGGCGACCATCGAGGCGCGCTTCGAGCCCTGGGTGGCAGCTCGTCATGGGAGGCGAAGGGCTGACCGCCGCCCGGCGGCTGCTCGTTCGCGCAGTGGCTGCCGAACCCGGCCTGCTGCGCTCCGATCGGGACGACATGGCGGTTGGCGCCGTCGTCTGGGCCGTGGCCAAGGGCAACGACCTCGTCGGGGCGAACCGCCCGGTCCGGGCCAGTGCCATCCAGGAGTTGGCGGGCCTGCGCTCGTCACCCGGGCAGCGGGGGGCTGCCTTCGCCTACGCGGTGGGCGGTGTCTCCACCCGCTACGGCCGAGCGGACTGGACGTACGGCGGTCAGCGGCCCGACGTCATCCCGTTGGGCAGCCCCGATCTGCTCCTGGGGCGATTCCGGCGTCGGCTCGTCACCAGCCGAGACCTCGCGCTCCAGCTGCGGGCCCGGACGCCGGCCGCAGGCTGATCGGGCGTGGGCACTCGGCATACGGTGTGCACCATGTCGTTGCCACCGGTCGGTGACCTCCTTGCAGGGATGCGTGTCGTCGCCATCCCGATGCGGGTGCGGTTTCGCGGCGTGATCACCCGCGAGGTGGCACTGGTCGAGGGCCCGCACGGGTGGGGCGAGTTCGGGGCCTTCCTCGAGTACGGCCCGCTGGAGGCGTCGCGCTGGCTCGCGTCGGCCGTCGAGACGGCGTACGAGCCATGGCCGGATGCCGTGCGCGCGGAGGTTTCCGTCAACGCCACCGTGCCGGCCGTTCCGGCCGAAGAAGTCGCCGGGGTGATCGCCCGTTTTCCCGGGTGCACGACGGCCAAGGTCAAGGTCGCGGAGCGTGGACAGTCACTCGCGGACGACATCGCCCGGGTGGCCGAGGTGCGTGCGGTGATGGGGCCCTCGGGGAGGGTGCGCGTCGACGCCAACGGGGCCTGGTCGGTGGGTGACGCGGTCGACGCCCTGCGCAGGCTTGCCCCGTACGACCTCGAGTACGCCGAGCAGCCGTGCACCAGCGTCGAGGAACTTCGCGACCTGCGGATCGCGCTGGCGCGCGCCGGAGTCGATGTGCCCGTCGCGGCTGATGAGTCGATCCGCAAGGCCGAGGACCCGCTGCGGGTGCGTGACCTCGAGGCAGCGGACCTCATCGTCGTCAAGGTCGCACCGCTCGGGGGAGTGCGGTCAGCGCTGCGTGTCGTCGAGGAGTGCGGGCTCCCGGCCGTCGTGTCCTCGGCGCTCGACACCAGCGTGGGCATCTCGTCCGGGGTGGCGCTCGCGGCTGCGCTGCCGACCCTCGACCACGCTTGCGGCCTGGGCACCGTCGCGTTGCTCGGGGGCGACGTCACCCTCGACCCACTCGTGCCGCATGAAGGGGCGCTCGTCCCGGGGCGGGTCGGCGTTGATGCCGTCCTGGTGGACCGCTGGGCGGCAACTCCCGACCGCGTTGCCTGGTGGGTCGAGCGGGTTGTCGACTGCCATGCGGTGCTGTCCGGAACACGGCACTGACCGACACGCGAAGGAGCCGAACGTGATCGACGTGCGCTGGATGTGGGCCTTCCTCGACACCCCGACGGCTGACGCCGGGCGGTCGTGGAGCTACTGGTCCGAGGTCACGGGGTGGTCCCTGTCCGAGACCCGCGGTGAGACCGGCCAGTTCGCCACGCTCCTGCCCGCCGAGGGTGACCCCTGGGTCAAGCTGCAGGCGGTCGCGGAGGGGTCGGGCGGCATCCACCTCGATCTCGACGTCGAGGACGTGCGCGCTGCGGCAGAGGAGGCCAAGCGACTGGGGGCGGTCGAGATCGGCACCACCGGAGCACCCGAGACGGTCGTCATCCTGCGCTCACCGACCGGGCTGGTGTTCTGCCTCACGACCTGGCAGGGCGATGCAGCGCAGGTGCGTGAGGGTGCGCCCGACCTCCTCGACCAGGTCTGCATCGACCTGCCGGAGCAGGCACACGACCGCGAGACGGAGTTCTGGGAGCAGCTGACCGGATGGCCGTGGCGACCGTCGGACGTCCCGGAGTTCTCCTCCCTCGTGCGCCCGGACGGCATCCCGCTGCGCCTGCTCTTCCAGCGCCTGGGCGAGCACGACGGTCCGGCCCGGGCGCACGTCGACCTGGCGTGCGTCGATCGCTCGGCCACGCAGGCCAGGCACGTCGCCGCCGGTGCCGAGGTCGTCGCTGAACGGGACTTCTGGACCGTGCTTCGTGAACCGGTCGGGCGCGTCTACTGCCTCACCGACCGCACGCCGGATCAGGCCTGGGTGCAGCGCGACTGACGTCGCCGGTGCGCCCTCAGGTCGGCGACAACGGCAACCCGAGCAGGGCGTTCTCGACGACCTCGGCGAGTGCCGGGTGGATCCAGTACTGGCCTCGTGCCACGTCGTGCGCGTGCTGGCCGAACGTGGCCGCCTGGATGAGCGGCTGGATGAGCGTCGACGAGTGCGGCCCGAGGGCGTGTGCGGCGAGGATCCGGCCCGCGGGGTCCGCGTGGATGGTGAGCAGCCCGGTCGTGTCCTCCAGCGCCCAGCCGTATGCCGTGTCGCCGAACGCCTGCGTCTTGCTCACGTACGGGGTTCCCGCCGCGTCGAGCTCGGCCGAGGTCGGCCCGAACGCCGCGACCTGCGGGTGGCCGAAGACGGCGTGCGGGACGGGTCGGTCGTCGGTGCGCCGCGGCTCGCCCGGGAGGCGACCGAGGTCGACGGCCAGGTTGTGGGCGACGATGCGGGCCTCGTGGTTCGCGACGTGCTTGAGCTGGTGCGGTGAGCAGACGTCCCCGAGCGCCCACACGGCATCCGCGGTGGTGCGCTGCTCGGCATCGACGACGAGGCGGCCGTCGTCATGGACGGCGAGTCCGCCGGCGGCCGCGTCGAGGTGGTCGGTGTTGGGGCGGCGGCCGACGGCGAGGAGGACGACCTCGGCCTCCAGGTGGCTGGGGCCACCCCGGCCGTCGAGCTCGATGCGCCAGAGGTCGCCGAGTCCGCTGGGCCGACGTCGGGGTGGTCGACAGTCGCACGTCGTAGTGGTTCGCGGCCACCTGCGTGTAGCGCTGCGCGATGGTTGCCTCGTGGTGGCGCAACAGGCCGGGCCCGCGCTGCACCTGCGTGACGTGCACCCCGAGCGAGGCGAAGACGTGCGCGAGCTCGCAGGCGACGAACCCGCCCCCGATGACGACCATCCGGGGCGGGAGGGCGTCCAGGCGCATGACCGTGTCGGAGGTGTGCAGTCCGTTGGCGGGGTCGGGCTCGCGCAGTCCGTCGACGGGCAGCCCGATCGCGTGGGCGCCGGCGGCGACGACGACCCGGTCGGCGCTCAGGTCCTCGCCGGTCGACAGCGCCAGCCGACGCGGGCCGACGAACCGGGCGTGGGCGGCATACAGGGTCGTGTGGTCCTGCTGGTCGCGGTAGGCGCGCCCACCCTCGGAGATCGCGTCGAGGCGTCCGAAGATGCGGTCACGGATGCCGGGCCAGTCCACCGTGGGTGCCCCGAAGGTGACTCCGAGGCGGGCGGCGTCGTGGGCCTCGACCACTCGATCAGCGGGCAGGACGAGCATCTTCGTCGGGATGCAGCCGACGTTCAGGCACGTGCCGCCGAACGTGCCGCCCTCGACGATCGCCACGTCGAGCCCCTCGAGTTCGGGCGTCAGCAGCGAGTTGCCCGAGCCGCTGCCGATGATGACGAGGTCGTGGTGCGGCATGGCGTCAGCGTAGGTGGCGTTCCTCCACAGGGCGGGAACCGGCAAGGGTTGTCCACAGGTGCCGTCCGGCGATTCGGCCCGGCGGGGACCGCGGGGGAGTGTGTGTCGCACGGCACCAGTGGCCGCTGCCGTGGGTGGTGGCCGGTGCTCGATCGAGGGGGTGGGCGTGGTGGCGAAGGACCCGGTGGACGAGATGTTGCGGCTGTCGGCCGAGGCGAGGGCGGCCGCCGGGCGGGCGCACGCGCAGCGGGTCGCGCTGTCCCGTTTCTCGCTGGTCTGGTGGCAGGGCGCAGCAGCGCAGGCGTACCAGTCAGCAGTGCAGGAGCGGGTCAACGCGTTGGCCGCGGTGCAGGCCGAGCTCGAGTTCCTGTCGGTCGCCTGCCACGAGCTCGCCGCGCGGTATGCCGTGGAGGCGGTGGTCGAGAGCCTCGCCCCGGACGTCTTCCGGTGAGGGTGGCGGTCCGCTCGGAGGTGCTGACCGCTGCCGCGACCCGGGTGGCGGCGATCGCCGAGGAACTGCGCGAGGATGCCGGTCGCCTCGCCGCCGCGGTGGCCGGGGCGGGCCCACCGCGGGTTCGATCGCCGGGCGAGGCCGGGCTGCTCGCCCGGTGGCTGCTCATCGAGGGCCGGGCCCTGGACGTGGTCGGTCCGCGGGGGATGTGGGGGGAGTCCGTCGAGCTCGATGCCCTCGCGGCCGGGCTGCGAGCGGCGGCCCGGGCCTACACCGAGGTCGAGCGTGGTGTTGCCGGGGTGCTGGCGGGGGTGGCCGCGGCCGCTGACCTGGGGGCTCGGGGTGGGTGGTTCGCCGATGCTGCACCCGGTGCCGGTGCCGGTGCCGGTGCCGGGGGGCGCCAGCCGTTGGTGCAACAGGTGGAGTCGACCCTGACCGGCCCGCTGGTCGCCCGAGGTGGTGTACCCGGTCGGGTGGGAGGGGTCGCAGACCTGGTGGCTGCCGGTGAAGGGCTCGACGGCGGCCGGGTCCGGGTCCTCGAGACGACTCGCGGTGACGGCGGGTCCGCGTGGGTGGTCATCGTTCCGGGCACGCAGGAGTGGTCGCCGCGCGCCGGGCTCAACCCGTTCGACCTCACCACCGACGTCCGGGCGCTCACCGGCGACGCGACGCTGGCCGCCGCCGGTGTGGCCGCCGCGCTGGCCGACGCCCGGGTTCGGTCGGGGCGGGCCACCCCCGGCGACCCGGTGCTGCTCGTCGGGCACTCGCAGGGCGGCATCCTCGCGGCGGCGCTGGCCAGTGACCCGGCCTTTCGTCGCAGCAACCGGGTGACGCACGTCGTGACGTCCGGGGTCGCCCGTCGGGCTGTTCCCCGTTCCGTCGTCGACACACGTGTTGTCGATCGAGCACGCCGACGACCCCGTGCCCGGGCTCGACCTCTCGCCGAACCCGGCCGGCGACTCGTGGACCACGATCGTGGCGCCCACCCGTTCACTACCGCTCGACGTCGACCGTCACCGGCTGGCGGCCTACGTGCAGACCGTGCGGGTCGTCGAGGGCGCCCCCCGCGGCACGGTGGCGGGTCTGGATGCCTGGCAGGCCTCCGCGGGCACGTTCCTCGGTGCGCCTGTTCGCTCGGTGTCCGAGGCCGTCGTGGCACGCGGAGTGGCAGACTCACCGCCGTGAACCCGTCCCAGGCGTTGGCGACCGTTCTCGTCGACGAGCTCGTGCGAGGCGGCGTGCGCGAGGCCGTGCTCAGCCCCGGCTCCCGCTCGGCCCCACTGGCGTATGCGCTGCTCGCGGCGGAGCGGGTGGGGCGCCTTCGCCTCCACGTCCGGGTCGACGAGCGCAGCGCCGGTTTCCTGGCGCTCGGCCTGGCCCTCGGATCACGGATGCCGGTCGCGGTCGTCACGACCTCCGGCACCGCCGTCGCCAACCTCCACCCCGCGGTCCTCGAGGCCCACCACGCCGGGGTGCCGCTCCTCGTGCTCACGGCCGACCGTCCGCACGAGCTGCGTGGCACGGGCGCGAACCAGACGACGACCCAGCCCGGCATCTTCGGCGGGTCCACCCGCTGGTCCGCCGACCTCCCGGCCCCCGTCGAGCGCCCCGGCCTCGGCCCGTTCTGGCGCAGCACGGTCGCGCGCACGCTCGCGGCGGCAACGGGGGCGACCGGGGGAGAACCCGGCCCGGTCCACCTCAACGTCTCCCTCCGCGAGCCGCTGACCCCCGGACGGTCCCGCAGACCTCGGCGACGGGTCGGTCTCCACCGGGTGGCCCGACAGCCTCGACGGCCGAGCCGACGCGGCGACCTGGGTGCGCCTGGACGACACACCGGCTGGCCCGCATGATCCCGTGCCCCTGGCCGAGGTGGCTCGGACCCTGGTCGTCGTCGGGGTCACCCGCGACCCCGCGCTCGGCGAGCGTGCGGCCGCCTGGGCCGGCGAGCGCGGCCACCCACTCGTTGCCGAGCCGTTCGGCGGGGGCGTGGTGCGGGCCGAAGCCGTGCCCCACGGTCCCCTCATCCTCACGGCCACCCGTTGGCTCGACGACCACGTGCCGGACCGCGTCGTCGTGGTCGGGCGCCCGACCCTGTCGCGCGCGGTCGGTGCCCTCCTGCGCCGGCCGGGGCTCGTCGTCGACGTGGTGTCGGAGGGGGCTCAGTGGTCCGATCCGTCGCACGTGGTCTCCGCCGTGCACCCACCGCGGGCGCTGCGCCTCGGTGGCCCCACCACCCCCGATGACGACCACGGCTGGGGCGACAGCTGGCGCCGTGCCGGGCGTCGCCTTGCGGATGCCGTTGCCGCGCAGCCGTTCCCGTGGCCCAGCGGCCTCGGCGGTGGCGAGCGCTCTGGTCGATGGGCTGCCCGGCGATGCAGTCCTCGTCCTCGGCTCGAGCAACCCGGTGCGTGACGTCGACCTCGCCGTGGCGGGACCGATCGCCGACGAGGTGCTGGCCAACCGTGGACTGGCCGGAATCGACGGCGTGGTGTCCACGGCGGTCGGCATCGCCCTGACGCGAACGCCCGCCCCCGCCTACGCACTGCTGGGCGACCTGACCTTCCTCCACGACGCCAACGGCCTGCTCATCGGGCCCGATGAGCCGACGCCCGACCTCACCGTCGTGGTCGTCAACGACGACGGCGGCGGCATCTTCACGACGCTGGAGCCCGGGGCGCCCGAGCGAGCCACCGACTTCGAGCGAGTCTTCGGCACGCCCACCGGAACGGATCTGGGGGCGCTGTGCCGGGCGCACGGCATCCGGCACGACCTGGTGGAGGCGAGCGCCGACCTGACGGCCGCGGTCGCCGAGTCGCCGCGCGGCATCCGCGTCGTCGAGGTCCGCGTCGACCGGGGCAGCCACCGACAGGCGCACGCCGACCTGCGAGCCCTCGCCGCCGCCACCCTCACTCGGGGTCCGGTCTAGGGATGCCGGGGGCGATTTCGGGCGCGCGCCCTCACCTTGCGAGAATGGTGGGGTGTCACAGACCCCGCAGCGCACCGATGTCCTCGTCGTCGGCGCCGGGCCTGCGGGTGCCTCGGCTGCAGCCTGGGCCGCGCGCGCCGGGCGCGACGTCGTGCTCGCCGATGCCGCGGTCTTCCCCCGCGACAAGACGTGCGGCGACGGGCTGACCCCGCGCGCGGTCGCTGAGCTCGACCACCTCGGGCTGGGGCAGTGGGTGCGCGAGCACACGGTCAACCAAGGCCTGCGGGCCCACGGTTTCGGGCAGACCCTGCACCTTCCCTGGCCCGGTGGCTCCCTGCCCGACCACGGTTCCGCGGTGCCGCGCACCGAGCTCGACGACCGCATCCGCACCGAGGCGATCGACTCCGGCGCCACGGGGGTCGAGGGTGCCAAGGCCGTCGACGTGCGCCTCGAGGGCGGTCGCGTCAAGGCCGTGACGTTCGTGCGCGGCGAGGAGACCTTCGACATCGAGTGCGAGCGGCTCGTCGTGGCCGACGGGGTGCGCTCGGGCCTGGGCAAGGTGCTCGGCCGGGAGTGGCACCAGGACACCGTCTACGCCGTGGCGGGGCGCTGCTACGTCGACTCCACGAGGTCGGACGACCCGTGGATCAGCAGCCACCTCGAGCTGCGCGCGGCCACGGGGGAGACGCTGCCCGGCTACGGGTGGATCTTCCCGCTCGGCGGCGGCCAGGTGAACGTCGGCGTCGGCACGCTCGCGACGACCAAGCGCCCGGCCGACGTCGCGATCAAGCCGCTGATGAAGCACTACACCGAGCTGCGCCGGGCCGAGTTCGAGCTCACCGGTGAGCAGCGGCTGGCGACGAGTGCGCTGCTGCCGATGGGTGGGGCCGTGAGCAACGTCGCCGGCGCCAACTGGGCCCTCATCGGCGACGCCGCTGCCTGCATCAACCCGCTCAACGGCGAGGGCATCGACTACGGCCTCGAGACCGGGCGGCTGCTCGTCGACCACCTCGACGACGACCTCGCGGTCGTGTGGCCGAGCCTGCTCCAGCACCACTACGGCGAGGCCTTCTCCGTCGCCCGCCGGCTCGCGGGGGTGTTCACGACGCCGAAGATCCTCAGCGCGCTCGGCCCGGTCGGCATGCGCAGCGACTGGCTCATGACGCTGGCGCTGCGCTGGATGGGCAACCTCATCACCGAGGAGGACCGCGACCGCTCCGCCCGCGTGTGGCGCTGGGCCGGTCGGCGCTCGGTGGCCGTGGACGCCCGCCCGCCCTTCACCTGACACCCGTGCCGAGTCGAGGTGTATCGCTCGGAAGCCGCGCGCTTGAGCTCGACCCGGCAGTGCGCTGCCGCGTCGACGCGATACCACTTCGATCGGCGGTCACTCGACGGCGCCACGGGCCGGTCAGGCCGGGCCGGATGCCGTGAGCGCGTCACGCATCGGCACGAGCTTGGCCGACGACTCCGCGACCTCGTCGTCGGGGTCGGACCCCGCGACGATCCCGCACCCGGCGAACAGCCGGATCCGCGACGGATCCTCCGCAGACACGGCACCGCACCGCAGGGCGATCCCGAACTCGCCGTCACCCGACGCATCGATCCAGCCGACCGGCCCGGCGTACCGACCGCGGTCCATGTGCTCGAGCTCGGCGATCACGGCATCCGCGACCGGTGTGGGTGTGCCGCAGACGGCCGCCGACGGGTGCAGCGACGCGGCAAGCGCCAGCGCTGACGCGTCGTCGACGAGCACTCCCGCGACGTCGGTGGCCAGGTGCATGACGTTGGACAGGTGCAGCACGAACGGCACCTCGGGCACGTTCATCGACGAGCAGTGCGGCGCGAGGGCGTCGGCGACCGAGCGCACGGCGTACTCGTGCTCCTCGAGGTCCTTGCTCGACCGGGCCAGGGATGCCGCGAGCGCCAGGTCGTGCTCGTCGTCGCCGCTGCGACGGATCGTCCCCGCGAGCACCCGAGAGGTCACGAGCCCCTTCTCCCGGCGCACCAGCAGCTCGGGAGTGGCCCCCACCAGCCCGTCGACCGCGAAGACCCAGGTCGTGTCGTAGCGCTCGGCCAACCGGTGCAGCAGCCAGCGCACGTCGAGCTCGTCGGCCGTGGACACCTCGAGGTCGCGGGCGAGCACCACCTTGTCGAGCTCACCGGCCGTGATGCGCTGGACCGCCTCGGCGACCGCGCCGGCCCACGCGGCGGGGGAGAGCGAGCCGTCGGCGAAGGCCACGTCGCTCGGGCCCCGGGGGGTCGGCTGCACCGCGACCTCGACGCTGCCGGGCACGGCCGCGACGGCGGGCGCCGACTCCGCCCCGACCGTGGTGAGCCACGCCTGATCACCCCGCACCCCGACGACGACCTCGGGCACGACGAGAGTGGCGCCGGAAGGTGACGACGCGGCATACGAGACCGAGCCGAACGCGAGCGGCCCGGTGCCCGGCCGCTGCACCTCGTCACGCACGACGGCGTGGGCCACGAGGCTGGACCACCACCGGTCGAGCTCGGCCATGCGGTCGGGGCCGGATGCCGTGTGCGCGGCGGCGCGCCCCCACCCCACGACGCCCTCGCCGCGCCTGACCCACGAGCACAGGTCGCGTGCGCCCCGGGCGGGCAGGAGCGAGAGCAGCGCCGCGCCGAGCTCGGGGGGCAGGGGCACGGTGCGCGAGACGAGGGGCGCGGCGGACGCGACGGGGTCGCTCGGCCGGTCACCCGCGGGCAACGAGGTCATCGCGCAGCAGGATACGGCCCCCGTCCGCCCGACCCCGAACTCGGTGCCCGTCCCCGCGGTGACCTATTGGTCGCTGGGGGGACGGCGGTGCGGTGCCGGGCATCCCGTGGACGGTGGGAGGATGGCGCCCATGAGCCGCGCCTCCCTCGACAAGGACCCCCGCGACGTCGCCGCGATGTTCGACGACGTCGCCAGCAAGTACGACGTGACCAACGACGTGCTCTCGCTGGGCCAGGACCGCCTGTGGCGCCGCGCCGTCGTCCAGGCCTGCGAGGCCGTGCCCGGGCAGGTCGTCCTCGACATCGCCGCGGGCACGGGCACGAGCAGCGAGCCCTTCGCCGACTCCGGCGTCGACGTCGTGCCCGCCGACTTCTCACTCGGGATGCTGCGCGTCGGCCACCAGCGTCGTTCCGACCTCGGGTTCACCGCTGCCGACGCGATGCACCTGCCGTTCGCCGACGAGTCCTTCGACATCGTGACGATGAGCTTCGGCCTGCGCAACGTCGCCGACCCGGATGCCGCGCTGCGCGAGTTCCTGCGCGTCACCAAGCCCGGTGGCCGGCTCGTCGTCTGCGAGTTCAGCCAGCCGACCAACGCCGCCTTCCGCACCGTCTACGGCAAGTACCTCATGCGCTCGCTCCCGGCCGTCGCGCGCAAGGTCAGCAGCAACCCCGAGTCCTACGTCTACCTCGCCGAGTCCATCCAGGCCTGGCCGGCGCAGCGCGAGCTCGCGCAGCGCGTCGCCGAGGCCGGCTGGGGTGAGGTCCAGTGGCGCGACCTCTCCGCCGGCATCGTCGCCCTCCACCGGGCCACCAAGCCACACAGCCCCACGGTCGAAGGTTAGGTCTGCCTTACTGCAGGCGCCGCCGCGCGCCGTCCTAGACTGCCGCCGTTCGTGAAGACATTCACAAGCACCACGTCGCGGCCCGACACCGACGGCCCGGAACGCACGCCCACCACGTGCCCGGACCCACTGTCGAGTCTCGTCAGGTGAGGCGTAGGTCACTCCCCCTAGGATGATCGCGACGCTGTCTGTCGACCCGGCCGTGCCAGCCCGACGCACATGAGCACCGAAAGGGGAGTTGTCCTGAACATGAGCAACCCCTACGCCCCGCTACTCGTCCTGCTCGCCCTGGGCTTCGGCTTCGCGGCGCTCTCGGTGGGCACGAGCCTCGTGGTCGGACCCAAGCGCTACAACCGGGCCAAGCTCGAGGCCTACGAGTGCGGCATCCAGCCCACTCCGCGCGCGGCCGGCGGTGGCCGCGTCCCGGTCAAGTACTTCCTCACCGCGATGCTCTTCATCATCTTCGACATCGAGTCGATCTTCCTGTACCCGTTCGCCGTCGCCTTCGACTCCCTCGGCCTGTTCGCCCTCGTCGAGATGGTCCTGTTCATCGTCACCGTCTTCGTCGCCTACGCCTACGTGTGGAAGCGCGGCGGGTTGGAGTGGGACTGATGACCACCGCCCGGATGCCGGCCGCCCACCCGTCGCCGTCCACCGCACCCACCGCTCACACCCCCAAGGAGGGCTGATGGGACTCGAGGAGAAGCTGCCCGCAGGTTTTGTGCTGACCACGCTCGAAAACGTCGTCGGCTACATGCGCAAGGCCTCGATCTGGCCCGCGACCTTCGGCCTGGCCTGCTGCGCGATCGAGATGATGGCCGTCGGCACCCCCGACTACGACATCGCCCGGTTCGGCATGGAGCGGTTCTCCGCCACGCCGCGCCAGGCCGACCTGATGATCGTCGCCGGCCGGGTCTCCCAGAAGATGGCCCCCGTCGTGCGTCAGGTCTACGACCAGATGCCCAACCCCAAGTGGGTCATCTCGATGGGCGTGTGCGCCAGCTCGGGCGGCATGTTCAACAACTACGCGATCGTGCAGGGTGTCGACCACATCATCCCGGTCGACATCTACCTGCCCGGGCTGTCCGCCGCGGCCGGAGATGCTGCTCAACGCGATCATCGAGCTGCACGCCCAGATCCAGGGCAGCAAGCTCGGCGTCAACCGCATCGCCGCCGCCCGCGCCGCCGAGGCCGCGGCGCTCGCCGCGACCCCCACCTCGCTCATGGCCCCGACGCACGACCACATGGCCCACCTCGTGGCACCGAGCGGGAAGAACCTCCTGGCATGAGCGACGACCAGACCACGGATGCCGCCGTGGACGGGACCCTCGACGAGGCCACCGAGCTGCACACCGCCAACATCGCCTCGTGGCAGGAGATCTCCGACGAGGAGCGGGAGCCGGTCAAGGTCGGCGAGCGCCACGGCATGTTCGGTGCCACGAGCGGCCAGGACACGTCCGGCTACGGCGGGCTCGTCACCCCGACCCTGCTGCCCGGGGCCACCCCCCGCCCCTACGGCTCCTACTTCGACGAGCTCGCCGACCACCTCGGCACCGCGCTGACGAACGGTGGCGGCCCCGGCTACCACGACGCGATCGAGCGGGTGGTCGTCGACCGCGGCGAGCTGACCCTGTTCGTCGCCCGCGAGCACCTCCTCACCGTCGCCCGCACGATGCGCGACGCCCCCGAGCTGCGGTTCGAGATGTGCATGGGCGTCTCCGGTGTGCACTACCCGGACGAGGAGGGTCGCGAGCTGCACGCGGTCTACCCGCTGCTCTCGATCACCCACGCCAGCCGGCGCGTGCGCCTCGAGGTCACCGCCCCCGACAGCGACCCGCACATCCCGTCGGTCATCTCGGTCTACCCGGGCAACGACTGGCACGAGCGCGAGACCTGGGACATGTTCGGCATCGTCTTCGACGGACACCCGGCCCTGACCCGCATCCTCATGCCCGACGACTGGCCGGGCCACCCGCAGCGCAAGGACTACCCGCTCGGCGGCATCCCCGTCGAGTACAAGGGCGGCACCGTTCCGCCGCCGGACCAGCGGAGGGCGTTCAACTGATGACGACCCACGACCACGACACCCAGATCTTCGAGGGCGAGACCGAGCAGGAGTCGTTCAGCGACGCCTACGGCTCCTCCGTCGACGGCGACCTCGACGGCGTGCCCGTCTTCAACGTCTCCGGTGGCGACTGGAACGACCTCGTCGACGAGGCGACCGCCCTCCACGAGGAGCGCATCGTCGTCAACATGGGGCCCCAGCACCCGTCGACGCACGGCGTGCTGCGCCTCATCCTCGAGCTCGACGGCGAGACGGTCACCGAGGCCCGCGCCGGCATCGGCTACCTCCACACCGGCATCGAGAAGAACATGGAGTTCCGCACCTGGGTGCAGGGCGTCACGTTCTGCACCCGGATGGACTACCTCACCCCGATGTTCCAGGAGGCGGCCTACTGCCTCTCCATCGAGAAGCTCCTCGGCATCACCGACCAGATCCCCGAGCGCGCCACCATCATCCGCGTGCTCATGATGGAGCTCACCCGCATCAACTCCCACCTCGTGTGCCTCGGCACCGGCGGCATGGAGCTCGGTGCCACGACGGTCATGACCGTCGGTTTCCGCGAGCGCGAGCGCATCCTGCGCGTCTTCGAGGCGGTCACCGGCCTGCGCATGAACAACGCCTACGTCCGCCCCGGTGGCGTCGCCCAGGACCTCCCGCACGGCGCCGTCGACATGGTGCGCGAGGTCGTCGGCGAGCTGCGCCAGGGCCTGCACGAGCTCGAGCTGCTGCTCAACGAGAACCCGCTCCTCAAGGGCCGCACCGTCGGCATCGGCTACCTCGACCTCACCGGCTGCGTGGCGCTCGGCATCACCGGGCCGGTGCTGCGCTCGACCGGGCTGCCGCACGACCTGCGCAAGTCCGCGCCCTACTGCGGGTACGAGACGTACGACTTCGACGTCGTCACCCGCACCGGCTGCGACGCCTACGACCGCCTGCGCATCCGCATCGACGAGATGTACCAGTCGCTGAAGATCGTCGAGCAGACCCTCGACCGGCTCCAGCGCACCGAGGGCCAGCCGGTCATGATCCAGGACAAGAAGATCGCCTGGCCGGCCCAGCTCGCCATCGGCGGCGACGGCCAGGGCAACAGCCTGGACCACATCCGCGAGATCATGGGCACCTCGATGGAGTCGCTCATCCACCACTTCAAGCTCGTCACCGAGGGCTTCCGGGTGCCACCCGGCCAGGCCTACGCCGCGGTCGAGTCACCCAAGGGCGAGCTCGGCTGCCACACCGTCTCCGACGGCGGCACCCGCCCCTACCGGGCCCACTTCCGCGACCCGAGCTTCAACAACCTGCAGGCCGTGGCCGCGATGTGCGAAGGCGCGCAGGTCGCCGACGTCATCGTCGCGGTGGCCTCCATCGACCCCGTCATGGGAGGTGTCGACCGCTGATGGCCCACGACTTCGGCCTCCAGACCGCATCCGGTCACCTCACCGTCAGTGAGGACTCCAAGGCCCCCTACGCCCCGGACGTCGACGCGACGTTCCGCGCCGACGCCGCCGAGGTGATCGCCCGCTACCCCGAGAAGCGTTCGGCGCTGCTGCCGCTGCTGCACCTCGTGCAGTCGGTCGACGGCTACGTCACCGGCCGCGGCATCGACCTGTGTGCCGAGCTGCTCGACCTCACCACCGCCGAGGTCTCGGGCGTCGCCACGTTCTACACGCAGTACAAGCGCCACCCGAACGGCGAGTACACCGTGGGGGTCTGCACCAACACGCTGTGCGCCGTCATGGGCGGCGACGAGATCTGGGATGCCGTGTCGGGTCACCTCGGCGTGGGCCACGACGAGACCACCGCCGACGGGAAGATCACCCTCGAGCGCGTCGAGTGCAACGCGGCCTGCGACTACGCCCCGGTCGTCATGGCGAACTGGGAGTTCTTCGACAACCAGACGCCCGAGTCGACCATCGCGCTCGTCGACGACCTGACGGCCGGCAAGGACGTCGTGCCCACCCGTGGGCCGAGCTCGCTGTGCACGTTCAAGCAGGTCAGCCGGGTGCTCGCGGGCTTCCACGACGGCCTGGCCGACGAGGGCGTCGGCGCCGGCCCCGCCTCGCTCGCCGGTCTGCGGCTGGCGCACGAGCAGGGCTGGACCGCACCGGAGGGTGCGTCGGCGACGGCACCCGAGCCCACGGCATCCGAGCCGAGCCCCTCGGCCCCCGCGGGCGAGCCCGGCATGACCCCGGGTCGCACCGAGGTCACCCCGTCCAGCGACGACGCGGCCGCCACCAAGGTCGAGCCCGCCGCGACCCGTGACCCGGCCGACGAAGCGCCGGTCGAGGACGAGACGAGGACCCGAACGACCGGACCCTCGAGTCCGAGTTCCTCGACCCCGAGCTCCAAGAAGAAGAAGGGTTCGTGATGGCCACCACGCTCACCCCGATCCTCAGTGCGTTCTGGGACGACCCGAAGTCCTGGTCCCTGGACACCTACACGCGTCACAACGGGTACAAGGCGCTCGACAAGGCCCTCGCGATGGAGCCGGCCGCGATCATCGCCGCCGTCAAGGACTCCTCGCTGCGCGGTCGCGGCGGCGCCGGGTTCCCCACGGGCATGAAGTGGTCGTTCATGGCGCCCCCGGACGGTGGGGCGCGTTACCTCGTCGTCAACGCCGACGAGTCCGAGCCGGGCACCTGCAAGGACATCCCGCTCATGATGGCCAACCCGCACGTGCTCATCGAGGGCGTCGCGATCAGCTCGTTCGCCATCGGCTGCGAGCACGCGTTCATCTACCTGCGCGGTGAGGTCGTGCACGTCTACCGCCGCCTGCTGCGCGCGGTGGAGGAGGCGTATGCCGCGGGCCACCTCGGCAAGGACGTCCACGGCACCGGCGTCAACCTCGACATCACCGTCCACGCGGGCGCGGGCGCCTACATCTGTGGCGAGGAGACCGCGCTCCTGGACAGCCTCGAGGGCCGGCGCGGCCAGCCGCGCAGCAAGCCGCCGTTCCCCGGCGCCGCGGGCCTGTACGCCCGACCCACCTCGGTCAACAACGTCGAGTCCATCGCCTCGGTCCCCGGCATCATCCTCGAGGGTGTCGACTGGTTCACCGGGATGGGCACCGAGAAGTCGACCGGCTTCGGCATCTTCAGCCTCTCCGGGCACGTGAAGACCCCCGGCCAGTACGAGGCACCGCTCGGCATCACGCTGCGCGAGCTGCTCGACATGGCCGGTGGCATGCGCGACCCCGACAAGGGCCTGAAGTTCTGGACCCCGGGCGGCAGCTCGACCCCGCTGTTCACCGCCGAGCACCTCGACGTGCCGCTCGACTTCGAGTCGGTCGGCGCGGCCGGTTCCATGCTCGGCACCCGCGCCCTGCAGATCTTCGACGAGACGGTGTGCGTCGTGCGCGCCGTCGACCGCTGGACCGACTTCTACAAGCACGAGTCCTGCGGCAAGTGCACCCCGTGCCGTGAGGGCACGTGGTGGCTCAAGCAGATCACCGGACGCCTGGAGCGGGGCGAGGGCAGCGAGGAAGACCTCGACAAGCTGCTCGACATCTGCGACAACATCCTCGGCCGCAGCTTCTGCGCCCTCGGCGACGGTGCGACGAGCCCGGTCACGAGCTCGATCCAGTACTTCCGCGACGAGTACATCGCCCACCTCACCCACGGCGGTTGCCCGTTCGACCCGAAGGCGTCGACCCTGTTCGCCAAGGACGCAAAGGACAGCGTGAACGCATGACCACCACGCCCGCGACCAAGGCACCCGCGGCCGGTGCCCCAGCGGCGCCACCAGCGCCTGCTGCGCCCCCGGCGCCCGACCAGGTCACCCTGACCATCGACGACCGCGAGGTCTCGGTCGCCAAGGGGACGCTCATCATCCGCGCGGCCGAGCAGGCCGGCATCGAGATCCCCCGCTTCTGCGACCACCCCGGACTCGACCCGGTCGGCGCGTGCCGCCAGTGCCTCGTCGAGGTGTGGATGCCGGGTCGCCCCGGCCCCGACGGCACCCCCGGCGAGCCCACCCAGATGCAGGGCCCTCCGGGGCGGATGAAGCCGCAGGCCTCGTGCACGATGGCCGTCGCCCCCGGCATGGTCGTGAAGACCCAGTACACGTCCGAGGGTGCCGACAAGGCGCAGCAGGGCGTCATGGAGCTGCTGCTCATCAACCACCCGCTCGACTGCCCGGTGTGCGACAAGGGCGGCGAGTGCCCCCTGCAGAACCAGGCGATGAGCAACGGCCGCTCGACCTCGCGCTTCGAGGACATCAAGCGCACCTACCCCAAGCCGATCAAGATCTCCTCCCAGGTGCTGCTCGACCGCGAGCGCTGCGTCCTGTGCGCCCGCTGCACCCGGTTCTCCGACCAGATCGCCGGCGACCCGTTCATCGCGCTCGTCGAGCGCGGCGCACTGCAGCAGGTCGGCATCTACGAGGAGCAGCCCTTCGAGAGCTACTTCTCCGGCAACACCGTGCAGATCTGCCCGGTCGGCGCCCTCACCGGTGCGGCCTACCGCTTCCGCTCGCGCCCCTTCGACCTCGTGTCGACCCCGAGCGTGTGCGAGCACTGCGCGAGCGGCTGCTCGCAGCGCACCGACCACCGCCGCGGCTCCGTGCTGCGCCGGATGGCCCTCAACGAGCCGGCCGTCAACGAGGAGTGGAACTGCGACAAGGGCCGCTGGGCCTTCGCCTACACCACGGTCGGCGACCGGCTCCAGCTGCCGATGGTGCGCGGCGCCGACGGTGAGCTGAAGGTCGTGTCCTGGCGCGAGGCCCTCGAGGTGGCGGCCACGGGGCTGCGCGCCGCAGCGGCATCCGGCGTTCTCGTCGGTGGTCGGGTGAGCGCCGAGGACGCCTACGCGTACGGCAAGTTCGCCCGCACCGTGCTCGGCACGAACGACGTCGACTTCCGCGCCCGTCCGCACTCGGACGAGGAGGCCGACTTCCTCGCCTCGCAGGTGGTCGCGACCTCACCTGACGGCGGCGCGGTGACCTACGCCGACCTCGAGGCCGCCAAGGCCGTCGTGCTCGTCGGGCTCGAGCCCGAGGACGAGAGCCCGATGGTCTTCCTCCGGCTGCGAAAGGCGTTCCGCAAGAACGCAACCGCCGTGTATGCCGTGGCACCGGTCGCGACGCGCGGCCTCGCGAAGGTGGGTGGCACGCTGATCCCCACCGCGCCCGGCACCGAGCCCGAGGTGCTCGCGGCACTGGCTGACGGGTCCGGCTCGGAGGTCGTCACGACCGCAGCGGCCGCCCTGCGCGAGAACGCCGTCATCCTCGTCGGCGAGCGACTGGCCACCGTGCCCGGGTGCGCTCAGCGCCGCCGTGTCGTTGGCGCAGGCGTCCGGCGCACGCCTGGCCTGGGTGCCCCGTCGAGCCGGTGAGCGCGGGGCCCTCGAGGCCGGCGCGCTGCCCACCCTGCTCCCCGGCGGCCGCCCGGCATCCGACCCCGCGGCGCGCGCCCAGGTGGCGACCGCCTGGGGGGTGCAGTCCCTGCCCGAGGACGCCGGACGTGACACGGCCGGCATGCTCGCCGCCGCGGCCACCGGTGAGCTCGGGGCCCTGCTGGTCGGTGGCGTGGACCCGGCCGACCTCGGCCTGGCCGGGGCTGCCGAGGCCCTGGAGCGCGCCTTCGTCGTGTCGCTCGAGATCCGGCCGTCGGCCGTCACCGCCGTCGCCGACGTCGTGCTGCCCGTCGCGGCCCACGCCGAGAAGGGCGGCACGTTCGTCGACTGGGAGGGGCGCACGCGCCCGTTCGAGACGGCGATCGAGACCGGCTTCGACAGCGACTACCGCGTGCTCGACATGCTCGCGGACGAGCTGGGCGACTTCCTCGGCACCCGCACGCTGCGCGAGGTGCGCACCGAGATGGCCTCGCTCGGCGCCTGGGACGGCTCGCGAGCCGCGGCGCCGACGGTGGCCGCCGGAGACGTGCCGGTGCTCGAGCCGGGAACCCTCGTCCTCGCGACGTGGCGCCACCTGCTGGATGCCGGGTCGCTGCAGGACGGCGAGCCGTTCCTCGCGGGCACGGCCCCGAAGCCGCACGCCCGGGTCTCGGCGTCGACGGCGCAGGCCCTCGGCCTCGTCGACGGCGACCACCTCACGGTGCGTGCCGGTGAGCGCACGGTGTCCGCCCCGGTGCTCGTCTCGGAGATGGCCGACCACGTCGTCTGGCTCCCGACCAACTCCGTCGGGTGCGACCTGCGAGACGCCCTGGAGGGCGCCCCCGGAGCCCTGGTGTCCGTCACGAAGGAGGATCGGTCGTGAGCACCCTGCTCGCCCTGCCCGAGGTGGTCTCGGTCGCCTCGCTCGCGACCGCGAGCATCGACAACCCCAAGGCCGACTTCAGCGACACCCCGTTCTGGCTGTCGGTCGTCAAGGCCCTGCTGATCTTCGTCTACCTGCTGCTCTCGACGCTGCTCGTCATCTGGTTCGAGCGCAGGGTCATCGGCCGGATGCAGCAGCGGCCCGGCCCCAACCGCAACGGCCCGTTCGGACTGCTGCAGACGCTCGCCGACGGCATGAAGGCCATGCTCAAGGAGGACGTGCGACCCAAGGCCGCCGACGTCTTCGTCTTCACGCTCGCACCGCTCATCACCGCGACCATGTGCTTCGTGTCGTTCTCGATCATGCCGCTGGCCGGCGAGGTCTCGATGTTCGGCCACCAGACCCCGTTCCAGCTGACCGACACCTCCGTCGCCGTGCTCCTCGTGCTCGCGGTCGCCGGTGTCGGCATCTACGGCGTCGTGCTCGCCGGCTGGTCGTCGGGCTCGACCTACCCCCTCATGGGTGGGCTGCGCGCCACGGCCCAGATGATCTCCTACGAGATCGCCATGGGCCTCTCGCTCGTGGCCGTCTTCCTCTACGCCGGCTCGATGTCGACCTCGCAGATCGTCTCGGCCCAGTCCGACCTCTGGTTCGTCATCCCGGCCTTCTTCAGCTTCTTCGTCTTCGTCATCACCATGGTCGGTGAGACCAACCGGCTTCCCTTCGACCTCGCCGAGGGCGAGGGCGAGCTGACCGGTGGGTTCCACACCGAGTACGGCTCGATGCGCTTCGCGATGTTCTTCCTCGGTGAGTACATCAACATGTTCACCGTCGCAGCGCTGGCGACGACGATGTTCCTCGGCGGTCCGTTGGCCCCTCCCGGCATCGCGGCCATCAACGACGGCATGTTCAACGAGGGCTGGTGGGGCCTGCTCTGGTTCACCGCCAAGCTGTGGATGTTCATGTTCTTCTTCGTCTGGCTGCGCGGGTCGCTGCCGCGCGTGCGCTACGACCAGTTCATGCGCTTCGGCTGGAAGTTCCTCATTCCCGCCACGCTCACCTGGGTGGTGCTCGTCGCGTTCTTCCGCGCGGGCCAGAACGGCTGGTTCGACCAGTGGTTCGGCAGCGTCGACTTCGCCGGTCGCCGCTTCCCGATGCTCTCGCTGGGCCTGGTCGGGCTCGTTGCCATCCTCGCCCTCGTGGGCGGGTGGCTCTGGGACCGCCGGGCCGAGGCCAAGGAGGCCTCGGCCCACCCGAGCGTCCCCGACGAGATCGACCCGTACGCGGGTGGACACCCCGTGCCACCCCTGCCCGGGCAGCGGCTGCGCGAGCCGTCGCTCGCCGCCCCGTCGCTGACCTCGGACAGCGAGACCAAGGAGGCCGTTCGTGGCTGACGAGCAGAAGAAGTCCGGCTTCTTCTCCGACCTGTTCGCCCCCGTGGGCGGATTCGGGGTCACCTTCTCGACGATGTTCCGCAAGGTCATCACCGAGGAGTACCCCGAGGAGAAGCGCCCGACCCAGCCGCGGTTCCACGGGCGCCACCAGCTCAACCGGCACCCCGACGGGCTCGAGAAGTGTGTCGGCTGCGAGCTGTGCGCCTGGGCGTGCCCCGCCGACGCGATCCTCGTCGAGGGCGCCGGCAACGACGACAGCGAGGGCGGTTCCGGTCGGTTCAGCCCCGGTGAGCGCTACGGCCGCGTCTACCAGATCAACTACCTGCGCTGCATCTTCTGCGGGCTGTGCATCGAGGCCTGCCCGACGCGCGCGCTGACGATGACCAACGAGTACGAGCTGGCGGACAACAACCGTGCCGACCTGATCTTCACCAAGGACCAGCTCCTGGCCCCGGTGCAGCAGGGCATGCTCACGCCGCCCTTCCCCATGGCCCCGGGCATGGAGGAGCGGGACTACTACCTCGGGAAGGTGTCCGCGGCCACGGACTCGCAGCGCGAGTTCGTCGCGGAGCACACCCACTCCACCGATGACGCGGAGGTGACCTCGTGACCGGTACGGGTGAGCAGGTGCTCTTCTGGGTGCTCGGGCCGCTCGCGGTCCTGGGCTCCCTGGGCCTGGTGTTCGCGAAGAAGGCCGTCCACGCAGCCCTCGGCATGGCCCTGACGATGATCATCCTCGGCGTGTTCTACATCGCCCAGGGCGCGGACTTCCTCGGCGTCATCCAGATCTTCGTCTACACCGGCGCGGTCATGATGCTCTTCCTCTTCGTCATCATGCTCGTCGGCGTCGACTCCTCCGACAGCCTCGTGGAGACGTTGCCCGGCCAGCGCTGGGTGACCGCGGTCCTGTGCCTGGGTCTGGGCGGCATCCTCGTCTCGGCCATCGGCCGGGTGACGTTCGACGACCCGGTCGGCGTGGCCGGGATCAACGAGGAGGTCGGCAACGTCACCGGTGTGGCCCAGCTGATCTTCGGCCGCTACGTGTGGGTCTTCGAGATGACGAGTGCCCTGCTGATCACCGCAGCCCTCGGCGCGATGGTCCTGGCCTACCGCGAACGGCTCGGCCGGGCGCCGAACCAGCGCGAGTGGAGCACGCGGCGCTTCCGGTCCGGCGAGCACCTCGCCGGCCTGCCGGTGCCCGGTGTCTACGCCCGTCACAACGCGGTCGACACCCCGGCCCTGCTGCCCGACGGCACACCCTCCGAGCTGTCGGTCTCGCGAGTGCTCACGGCGCGTGACCAGAACCTGCTGCCCGAGGCGCACCTCGAGGGCGAAGCCGAGCTCGAGCAGGACCTGCCGAAGGGGGACGAGCGATGAACCTCGTGAACTACATCTACCTCGCGACGATCCTGTTCGTCATCGGTGCCGCGGTGGTGCTGACCCGACGCAACGCGATCATCGTGTTCATGGGGGTCGAGCTCATGCTCAACTCCGCGAACCTCGCCTTCGTGACCTTCGCCCGGATGAACGGCAACCTCGACGGGCAGGTCATCGCCCTGTTCGTCATGGTCGTCGCGGCGGCTGAGGTCGTCGTCGGACTGGCGATCATCATGGCGATCTTCCGCTCCCGCCGCTCGGCCTCGGTCGACGACGCCAACCTGCTGAAGCTGTAAGGAGCACCAGTGACCTCACTCATCACCGAGGGCAGCGGGCTGGCCCCAGTCGACGCGAGCGGCGCATCCGCGTTCGTGTGGCTGCTCATCGCCCTGCCCCTGCTCGGTGCCGCGGTGCTCCTGCTCGGCGGGCAACGCACGAACCGCTTCGGGCCGCTGCTCGCGACCGCGCTGTCCTGGGGGTCCTTCGCCGTCGGCGTGGCCGTCATCCTGCACCTCATCGGTCTGCCGACCGAGGAGCGGGCCCAGCACCTCACGCTGTGGAACTGGGTGCCCGCGGGGGCCTTCCAGCTCGACATCGGGCTGCTCGCCGACCCGCTGTCGCTGACCTTCGTCATGCTCATCACCTTCGTCGGGTCGCTGATCCACGTGTACTCCATCGGCTACATGGAGCACGACCCCGACAAGCGGCGCTTCTTCGCCTACCTCAACCTGTTCATCGCCTCGATGCTCCTGCTCGTGCTGGCCGACTCCTACCTGTTGCTGTTCGTCGGCTGGGAGGGTGTGGGCCTGGCGTCCTACCTGCTCATCGGCTTCTGGAACTGGAACCCGGCGTACGCCAGCGCCGCGAACAAGGCGTTCTTCGTCAACCGCGTGGGTGACCTGGGCCTGTCCATCGCGATCATGGTGATGTTCGTGACCTTCGGCGGCGTCGACTACGCCACGGTCAACGAGGGCGTCGCGACCGCCAACCAGGGTGCGGTCACGGCGATCGGGCTGCTGTTGCTCGTCGGTGCCTGCGGCAAGTCGGCCCAGTTCCCGCTCCAGTCCTGGCTCGGTGACGCGATGGCCGGCCCGACACCGGTGTCCGCGCTCATCCACGCGGCGACCATGGTCACCGCCGGCGTCTACCTCGTCGTGCGCTCCAACGTCATCTACGACGCTGCGCCCGACGCGCGGCTCGCAGTTGCTCTCGTCGGCGCGATCACCCTGGTCTTCGGGGCCATCGTCGGTTGCGCCAAGGACGACATCAAGAAGGCCCTGGCCGCCTCGACCATGAGCCAGATCGGCTACATGATGCTCGCGGCGGGCCTGGGCCCGGTCGGTTACGCCTTCGCGATCTTCCACCTGCTGACCCACGGCTTCTTCAAGGCCGGGATGTTCCTCGGTGCGGGGTCGGTCATGCACGGCATGAACGACGAGGTGAACATGCGCCGCTACGGCGCGCTGTCCACGGTCATGAAGATCACCTGGGTGACCTTCGGCCTGGGCTGGCTGGCCATCCTCGGGGTGCCACCGTTCTCGGGCTTCTGGTCCAAGGACAAGGTCATCGAGGCCGCCTTCGTCGGCGAGGGCTGGCAGCCGTGGGTGCTCGGTGGTGCCGCGATGATCGGCGCCGGGGTCACGGCCTTCTACATGTCGCGACTGTTCTTCATGACCTTCCACGGCGAGAAGCGGTGGGCCGAGGACGCCCACCCGCACGAGTCGCCCCGCACGATGACCATCCCGATGATCGTCCTGGCCCTCGGGTCGGCCTTCCTCGGCCTCGCGCTCGGCCCCACCGGGATCTTCACCCACTGGCTCGAGCCGGTCGTCGGCGAGCACGGCGAGGAGCACCCGGTGCTCCCGGTCCCCGTCATCATGGGCCTGACCCTGGCGCTCGTCGCGGTCGGTGCCTACCTGGCCTGGGCTCGCTACGCCAAGGACGTCGTCCCGGAGGTCGCACCCCGCGGCTCGGTGCTCACCCGTGCCGCCCGCCAGGACCTCTACCAGGACGCCGTCAACGAAGGACTCTTCATGCGCCCCGGAATCCACCTCACCCGCGGCCTCGTCTTCGCTGACGCCAAGGGGATCGACGGTGCTGCGGGTGGCCTGGCCGCCCTCGTGGGCGGGCTGTCCTCGAGACTGCGACGCCTGCAGAACGGCTATGCCCGGTCCTACGCCCTGACGATGCTCTCCGGCGTCGTCGCCATCCTCGGCATCCTGTGGGTGATCCAGTGAGCTCCCTGCCCCTGCTGACCCTGATGATGGTCGTGCCGCTCGTCGGCGCCATCATCGTGGCCACGCTCCCGGGCGACTCGGCCAAGCTGGCGAAGCCGATCGCGCTCGGCGCCTCCCTGGTCACGCTCGTCCTCGCGCTGCTCGCCTGGGCGCGGTTCGACAACGGCGCCACGGAGCAGTTCCAGCTCGCCGAGGTCCACCCGTGGATCCCGCAGTTCGGGGTCTCCTACGCCCTCGGTGTCGACGGCATCGCCCTGTCGCTCATCGTCATGGCGGCGATCCTCACGCCGATCTGCCTGATCGCGGCGTGGAACGACGTCACCGAGGAGGGCTACTCGCGCGAGAAGCGCTACTTCGCCCTCATGCTCGTCCTCGAGGCGTTCATGGTCGGGGTCTTCGCGGCCACCGACGTGTTCCTGTTCTACGTCTTCTTCGAGGCGATGCTCATCCCGGTGTACTTCCTCATCGGGCTCTTCGGTGGGGTGCGGCGCCAGTACGCCGCGGTGAAGTTCCTGCTGTTCTCGCTCGCGGGCGGGCTCATCATGCTCGTGTCGGTCATCGCGGTGTACTTCGCGGGGCCGGGCGGGTCCGACGGCTTCCTCGTCGAGAACCTCACGGGCAACCTCGACGCCTCGACCGGCGCCCTGCGCTGGATGTTCGTCGGCTTCTTCATCGCGTTCGCCGTCAAGGCGCCGATGTGGCCGGTGCACACCTGGCTCCCGGATGCCGCGACCGAGGCCCGGCCGGCGACCGCCGTGCTCCTCGTCGGCGTGCTCGACAAGGTCGGCACCTACGGCATGATCCGCTTCGGCCTCCAGCTCTTCCCGGAGGCCTCACAGTGGGCCACCCCGGTCGTCATCACCCTCGCGGTGATCTCGGTGATCTACGGTGCGCTGCTCGCGATCGGCCAGACCGACATGATGCGGCTCATCGCCTTCACCTCGATCAGCCACTTCGGGTTCATCGTGCTGGGCATCTTCGCCCTGACGAGCGTCGGTGGCGCCGGGTCGACGCTGTACATGGTCAACCACGGGTTCTCCACGGCCGGCCTGTTCCTGCTCGCCGGCTTCCTCGTGGCCCGCCGTGGCAGCAAGCGCATCCCCGACTACGGCGGTTGGCAGCGGGTCACCCCCGTGCTCGCCGGCAGCTTCCTCATCGTCGGCCTGTCGAGCCTCGCCCTGCCCGGCCTGTCCTCGTTCGTCTCGGAGTTCCTCGTCCTGCAGGGCACGTTCATGAACTACCCGTGGGCTGCGGTCATCGCGGCCCTCGGGATCGTCCTCGCGGCCCTGTACATCCTCCTCATGTACCAGCGCATCATGACGGGGCCGAAGCCGACCTTCCCCGACGGCGAGAGCCCGCCCGACCTGTCCTGGCGGGAGAAGGTCGTCGTCGCGCCGATCATCGCCTCGTTCCTCTTCCTCGGCTTCTTCCCGAAGCCGGTGCTGGATCTGGTCAACCCGGCCGTGGACCGCACGCTGCAGATCGTCGGCGTCGCGGACCCGGCGCCCGCCAACGCCTCCGGGAGTGAGAAGTGAACCCCGAGTTCTCGGCCGTCGACGTCGACTACGCCGCCATCGCGCCGATGCTCATCGTCGTGGCCGGCGCCCTGATCGGCGTCGTCGTCGAGGCGTTCGCGCCTCGGCGCAGCCGTCACGGCATCCAGGTCGGCCTCGCCGTGGTCACCCTGCTCGTGGCGTTCGCCGCGCTCGTGTTCTGGACGCGTGACTCCCTGACGGTGACCCTCGGCGGGTCCGTGGTCATCGACGGGGTCTCGGTCTTCCTCATGGGGGCGCTGCTGCTCCTGTCCGCGATGAGCGTGCTGATCATGGCCGAGCGCTTCGGCGGGGTGGGCTCCGACGCCTTCACGCCGATGGGTGCCTCCACGCCCGGGTCCAGCCAGGAGGACGTCGCCACCCGCGCCGGGTACGCGACCTCCGAGGTCTTCCCGCTCACCCTGTTCGCCGTGCTCGGCATGATGGTCTTCCTCACGGCCAACGACCTCATCACGATGTTCGTCGGCCTCGAGATCCTCTCGCTGCCGCTCTACGTCCTCACCGGCCTGGCCCGCCGCCGCCGCCTGCTCTCGCAGGAGGCCGCCCTGAAGTACTTCCTCCTCGGGGCGTTCTCCAGCGCGTTCTTCCTGTTCGGTGCGGCGCTGCTCTACGGCTTCGCCGGCTCCTCCGACCTGCGCGCGATCGCCACGGCGATCTCGTCGAGGTCGAGCGACCTCGACGGCCTGCTGGTGCCCGGAGCCGTCCTCGTGCTCATCGGCCTGTTCTTCAAGGTGGGTGCCGTGCCGTTCCACTCGTGGACCCCGGACGTCTACCAGGGCGCGCCCACCCCCGTGACCGGCTTCATGGCCGCGTGCACCAAGCTCGCGGCCTTCGGCGTCATCCTGCGGGTGGCGTTCGTCGGTGTCGGGGCGAGCCGTTGGGACTGGCAGGACGGCGTCTGGGCGATCGCGGCCCTCACCATGGTCGTCGGTGCGGTGCTGTCGGTGACCCAGACCGACGTCAAGCGCCTGCTGGCCTACTCCTCGATCGCCCACGCCGGCTTCATCCTCGTCGGCGTCCTGGCCTTCTCGCAGGCCGCCATCGGTGGGGTGATGTTCTACCTCGTCGCCTACGGCTTCACCACGGTGGCCGCCTTCGGCATCATCGCCATGGTGCGCCAGGGCGGCTCGGAGGCCTCGCACCTGTCGCAGTGGGCAGGCCTGGGTCGCAGCCATCCGGTCGTCGCCGGCGCGTTCTCCTTCCTCCTGCTCGCCTTCGCGGGCATCCCCCTCACGTCGGGGTTCACGGCCAAGTTCGCCGCGTTCGCCCCGGCCGTGCAGGCCGGGACGGGTGGGGTCGTCCTCGTCGTCATCGCCGTGCTGGCCTCCGCGGTCACGGCCTTCGTCTACGTCCGGCTGATCGTGCTCATGTACTTCACCGACGCCTCCACCGAGGAGGGTGACGAGGTCGTCGCGCTGATGCCGTCGATCCCCTCGACCATCGGCATCACCGTCGGTGTGCTCGTGACCGCCGTGCTGGGCATCGTGCCCGGCTTCCTCCTCGACATCGCGAGCTCGGCCTCCGAGTTCCTCCTGTGACGACGGTGGCGGCGCACCCTGCCCAGCGCGGCACCCCGTCGGTGCTCGAGCTGCCGGGGGCGTCCGAGGCGCTGCGCGAGCGCCTGGCCGACGGGCTCACCGCGGTCAACGCCCTCATCGCCGCGAGGGTCGACCACGACGACGCGTTCATCGCCGAAGCCGGGTCGCACCTCACGGCTGCCGGGGGAAAGCGGTTCCGGCCGCTGCTGACGCTGCTCGCCGCCGAGGTGGGGCACGGCATCAACGAGCAGGTGGTGGCGGCGGCCGCGGGCGTCGAGCTGACCCACCTCGCCTCGCTCTACCACGACGACGTCATGGACGAGGCCGACGTGCGCCGCGGTGCGCCCAGTGCCAACGCGGCCTACGGCAACTCGACCGCGATCCTCGTCGGCGACCTGCTCTTCGGCACGGCCTCCGACATCGTCGCCGACCTGGGCCCGGATGCCGTGAAGATCCAGGCACAGACCTTCGTGCGCCTGTGCTCGGGCCAGATCCGCGACGACCGGCCGTGCCCGGCCGGCACCGACCCCGTCGACTACTACCTCGGGGTGCTCGCCGACAAGACGGGTGTGCTCATCGCGACCGCGGCCCGCTACGGGGCGATGTTCTCCGGCGGGGACGAGGCGACGATCGAGACGATGCGTGAGTTCGGGGAGCGACTCGGGGTCGCCTTCCAGCTCGCCGACGACCTCATCGACATCGAGTCCGACGCCGACGAGACGGGCAAGACCCCCGGCACCGACCTGCGCGAGGGCAAGCGCACCCTCCCGGTGCTCCACGTGCTCGCGTCGAGCGACCCGGCCGACGCCCGCCTGCAACAGCTGCTCACCGGCGACCTCACCGACGACGCCCTGCTCACCGAGGCGTTGACGCTGCTGCGGGCCCACCCCGCCATGGACCGGGCCCGCGAGCACACGTATGCCGTGGCGCGGCGCGCGCAGGACGTGCTCACGAAGCTGCCCGAGAGCGACGCCCGCGATGCCCTGGGTGCGCTGGCGACCGGAGTCGTCACCCGCGTGGGCTGAGCTCCGCGAGGGCAGCGGTGCGGCGGGGGATCGACAGCGACAGGGCCACCGCAGCGAAGCACATGGCCGCCGCGATGAGCCACGCCCGGGTAGACGGCGATCGGCGGCGGTCGTCGACGGCATGCCGTGGTCGTGCGCTGCAGGGATGAAGTGCGTCTGGATGATGCCGTTGGTCGACCACCCGCAGATCCGAGGAGCACACCCGTCGAGGACCGGAACGCCGCCGCGGCGACCAGGGCAGCGAGGGTCACGCCGGCCACGAGCCACGCCCGGTGCCACCGGGTGCGCGGCGGGTCGCCCACGAAGGTTTCGATGTCCCCGGTCACCGTCGAAGTCTCGCACTAGGGTTCGACCGTGAACCACTGGGAAAGTGCGACGTCCGCCGTTCGGGCACCCCTCGTCGCGGTCGACCTCGACGCCTTCGATGCCAACGCCGACGACCTCGTGCGCCGCGCCGGTGGCCTGCCGATCCGGGTCGCCTCGAAGTCGGTGCGGTGCCGTCACCTGCTCGACCGCGTGCTCGCGCGCCCGGGTTTCGCCGGGGTCATGGCCTATGCCGTGCCGGAGGCGGTCTGGCTGGTCGGCGCCGGTCTGCGCGACGTCTTCGTCGCCTACCCCTCCGTCGACGTCGATGCCCTGCGTGCCGTCGCGACCGATGACCGGCTGCGCGCCGAGGTCACCGTCACCATCGACTCCGTCGAGCACGTGCGCTGGCTGCGCGACACGCTCGGCACCGACGTCGCCGGCCTCGGCGTGGCCCTCGACGTCGACGCCTCACTGCGGGTCGGTCGCCTGCACCTCGGTGTCCGTCGCTCGCCGACCCGCACCCCCGCGCAGGCCCTCACGGTCGTGCGAGCCGCCCTGGGTGTCGGGCTGGAGGTCCGCGGTGTCATGACCTACGACGCGCAGGTCGCGGGGCTCCCGGATGCCGGGCCGCACCTTCGCGCTCTCAAGCGCCGGTCCGTGCCCGAGCTGGCGGAGCGGCGGCAGGCGGTCGTCGAGGCGGTGCGCGCCGAGACCGACCTGCGGTTCGTCAACGCCGGTGGCACCGGCAGCCTGCACCGCTTCGCCGGCGACCCGGTGGTCACCGAGCTCGCAGCCGGGTCGGGCCTGTACGCCCCCACCCTGTTCGACGCCTACGACGACTTCTCCCCGCGCCCCGCGATGGCCTTCGCGCTGCCGGTGGTGCGCCGACCGGCAGCGGGGGTCGTCACGGCCTTCGGTGGGGGCTACGTCGCGAGCGGTGAGCCGGGGTGGGCCCGGGTGCCGAAACCCGTGCGCCGAGGGCTCGCGCTGCTGCGCACCGAGGCGGCGGGCGAGGTCCAGACCCCGCTGCACGGCGAGGAGGCCGACGGCCTGGCCATCGGGGACCGAGTGTGGTTGCGAGGAGCCAAGGCAGGCGAGCTGCTCGAGCGCTTCGACACCGTGCACCTCGTGAGCGGCGGGCAGCTCGTCGACAGCGTGCCGTCCTACCGTGGTGAGGGAAGGAACTTCGGATGAGCGGCTGGCGCAACTGGGGTGGGAACGTCGTGGCGTCGCCCGCGCAGGTCCGTCACGTGGACAGCGTCCAGGCCGTCTCGGATGCCGTGCACGCGGCGGCCCGCGCCGGGCTGGGGGTGCGGGTGGCCGGGTCCGGGCACTCCTTCACGCCGCTCGTCGCCACCGACGGCATGTTGCTCCACGTCGACGGGATGAGCGGGGTCATCGGCGTCGACCGTGCGCGCGGCCGGGTGCGGGTGCTGGCCGGCACGCCGCTGCACGTGCTCAACCCCGCACTGCAACGGCTCGGGCTGGCGCTGCCCAACCTCGGCGACATCGACCGGCAGACGATCTCGGGGGCCATCGCCACCGGCACCCACGGCACGGGGACCCGGCGCCAGGGAATCGCGGCTGCCGTGACCGGGCTGACGCTCGTCCTCGCCGACGGCAGCACGCTGGAGTGCTCGGCCGACGTCGAACCGGACGTGTTCCGCGCGGCTGCGCTCGGGCTGGGCGCCCTCGGTGTCGTCACCGAGGTCGAGCTGGCGTGCGTCCCGGCGTTCCGGTTGCACGCGAAGGAGTCGAGCGAGGGGCTCAGCGCGCTGCTGCCCCGGGTGCAGGCCGAGGCTGATGCGCACGACCACCTCGACCTGCACTGGTTCCCGCACACCGACCGGGTGCTCGTGAAACGCAACGACGTCGTCGGTCCCGGCGAGGGCCCGCCCCCGCTCGCGCCCTGGCGGTCACGGCTCGACGACGACCTGCTCGCCAACCGGGTGTTCGAGGTGTTGAACCGCGGGGCCGCAGCGCTCCCGGCAGCCGTGCCGGTCGTCAACCGCGTGTCGGCCCGGGTGCTCGGGGCGCGCGAGTTCGCCGACGACTCGTGGAAGGTGTTCTGCTCCTCGCGCGAGGTGCGCTTCGTCGAGAGCGAGTACGCCGTGCCACGTGGTTCGGTGGAGGCCGTGCTGACCGAGCTGCGGGCGTGGTTCGACCGCACCCGGGCACCCGTCCCGTTCCCCGTGGAGGTGCGCTTCGTCGGCGCCGACGACGTGTGGCTGTCGACCGCCCACGAGCGGGACAACGCCTACGTCGCGGTGCACCAGTACCACCGGATGGACCCTCGCCCACTGTTCGCCGCGTTCGAGTCCATCGTCGCCGAGCACGAGGGGCGGCCGCACTGGGGCAAGGTGCACACCCTGGGCTCCGAGCGGCTGCGCGAGCTCTACCCACGCTTCGACGACTTCCGGGCGGTACGCGACCGGCTCGACCCCGGGCGGCACTTCACCAACGCCCACGTCCGCCACCTGTTGGGGGACTGAGCCACGATGCGCGTCACCGAGCGTGAGATCACGGCCGACGTCGTCCTCTGCGGGCGCGACGGCCTGCTGAACCCGGATGCGGTCGGCTGGACGCGGCATCCGCTGCACGACACGAGCCACATCGGCACCGGCCGCCGGGGGTGGGGCCGCACCAAGCGCTGGGAGTACTGGGCGATCACCACGCCGACCCACCTCGTCGGTGTCACCGTGTCGTCGCTGGACTACGCCGGGGTGTATGCCGTCTGGGTGCACGACAGGCGCTCCGGGGAGACCGTGAGCCAGGACGTCGTCGACCCGCTCGGCCGCGGGGTGATCCTTCCGGCCCGGCTCGGTGACGCCCCGGCGCGAGCCTCCGCAGGGGGTCTGACCATCGACATCGAGGCGGAGCCCGACGGCACGCGGCTGAAGGTCAGCGGTGCCCGGGTACGGCTCGACGTGCTGGCGGAGCGGCCCGCGGGACACGAGGCGATGGGTGTGGTCGTGCCCTGGTCACGGCGGCGATTCCAGTACACCGTCAAGGACGTCGCCCGCCCCGCCGCGGGCACCTTGTGGGTGGACGGGGCCGAGCACCCCGTGGCCGCAGGCCAGTCGTGGGCGGTGCTCGACCACGGCCGGGGCCGCTGGCCGTATGCCGTGCACTGGAACTGGGGAGCCGGTTCGGGAGTCGTGGACGGGCGCGTCGATCGGGGTGCAGGTCGGAGGGCGCTGGACCGATGGCACCGGGTCGACCGAGAACGCGCTCGTCGTCGATGGCCGGGTGCACAAGATCAGCGAGGAGCTGTCGTGGAGCTACGACACGTCGGACTGGCTCGCGCCGTGGCGGGTGCGGGGTGATCTGGCCGACCTGACCCTCACGCCGTTCTGGAACCACTCCTCCTCGATGAACCTCGGGGTGGTGGCCCAGCGCGCCAACCAGTGTTTCGGACACTGGACCGGCTGGATGCGCGATGATGCGGGTGAGCAGGTCGGCGTCGACGGCGTGCTCGGCTGGGCCGAAGACGTCCACAACCGGTGGTGACGCAGAGCGTGACCCGGGCACGAACGAAGGCGAGGATCGGCATGGCCGATGACCACGAGGGCCCGGCCCGGGTGCCGCCGCGCTGGTTCGTGCGCCTCGCGTGGCGCGTGCACCGCGGCCTCTACCGGGTCACCGGCGGGCAGGGTCGGGCTGTGGCGGCCGAAGGCCGACAAGTGGGGCACGCTGCAGCTCACCACGACGGGCCGACGCAGCGGTCTGCAGCGCAGTGTGCTGCTCGGCTACGTCGAGGACGGCGGTGACCTCGTCACCCTGGCGATGAACGGCTGGGGTGCTCCCGAGCCGGCCTGGTGGCTGAACCTCCAGGCCCAGCCGCAGGCCACGGTGGTCCTGCGCGACCGGGAGCTCGCCGTGACGGGCCACGCAGCCCAGGGTGAGGAACGCGCCCGCCTCTGGGCGCGGTGGCAGCAGATCGACAAGAAGCTCGACGCCTTCGCAGCCCTGCGCCCCGGCGAGACCGCGGTGGTCGTCCTGCGGCCCATCGACCCAGACCCGGCCGGGGGCTCACGTGACAGGCGGGACCGACGGCCCGGACAACCCCGGCGGTCCCGGAGGCCCCGTCAGTGGAGACCCAGAGGTCACCCGGGCGGACCTGCTGTCGTCACTGGAGCTGAAGGACCCCGGGTACGAGATGTTCATCGGGGCGGTGTCACTGCTCTCCATCGGCAACCTCGTGCTGACGTACGTCGTGCGCGACCCGAACCTCGACACGGTCCTGCTCGTGATGAACGTCCTGATCAGCGTCATCCTGCTCGTCGACTTCGTCTACCGACTCGTCACGGCACCGGCCAGGGCGCACTACTTCCTCCGGCAGTACGGCTGGGCCGACCTGCTCTCCAGCCTGCCGCTCCCGCAGCTGAAGCTGCTCCGCTTCATCCGCCTGGCGCGGGTCAGTGCACTCCTGCGCGAGCACGGGTACGCCCGGGTCCGGGGCAGCCTCCTGCGCAACCGCGCCGGAAGCACGCTGCTCAGCCTCCTGATGCTCGGCATCCTCGTCCTGGAGTTCGGGAGCCTGTGGGTGCTCGCCCTGGAGGAGGGCGCCTCCGGAGCCGAGATCACGACGGCACAGGACGCGATCTGGTTCGTCCTCGTGACGATCTCGACCGTCGGCTACGGCGACGAGTACCCCGTGACCACCGGGGGCCGCCTCGTCGGAGCCGTCATCATCGTCATCGGAGTCGGCATCTTCGGCACGTTCACCGGCTACATCGCCAACCGGTTCCTCGCGCCGAAGCCACCGCAGATCGAGGACGCCGACAGCACCCGCGCCCGGGTCGAGCAGCTGCGCCTGCTGATGGTCCAGCAGCAGGCGGTGATCGACGAGCTCGACGCCATCTTGCGCAAACACCCCCGCGACCCCAGGCACTGAGTGGTCAGGGGCACGGCTCGGGCGGCAGCGACCGCCGATCCACCCGTGCGGCGTGCGAGGCGCGCAGCGAGTCGATGGTGAGCATGGCCAGGGCGACCCAGACGATGCCGAACCCGATCCACAGCCGCCCGCTCACGTGCTCGCCGAGCACGACCACCCCGACGAGGAGCTGGAGCATCGGGGTGATGAACTGGATCAGCCCGACCCGCACGAGGGGGATCCGCCGGGCGGCGGCCGCGAAGAGCAGCAGCGGGATGGCCGTGACGACCCCGGAGAGCACCAGCAGCGTCGTGTGCGGCACCCCGTGCCCGGCGAACGTCGTCGCCCCCTGCACGCTCAGCACCGCGAGCACGACCACGGCTCCGGGCGCCAGCACGGCGGTCTCGGCGGCGAGCGAGTGCATGGCGTCCAGGCTCGCGCCGAGCTTCTTCTTCACCAGCCCGTAGAGCCCGAACGAGAACGCCAGGCTGAGCGAGATCCACGGCAGCACGCCACCGGCGACCGCGAGGTAGACCGACGCCACCGCCCCCACGGTGACCGCGGCCCACTGCAGCGGCCGCAGCCGCTCGTGCAGCACCAGCACGCCGAGCGCCACGGTGACGATGGGGTTGAGGAAGTAGCCGAGCGCAGCCTCGTAGGTGCGTCCCGTGAGCACGGCGAGGACGTAGATGACCCAGTTCGCGGCGATGAGCAGGGCGGCGACGGTGATGCCGCCGACCAGTCGAGGCCTCGAGATGAACGGCCGGATCCACGCGAGGTCGCGCCGCACGAGGAGCACGAGCACGCACACGGCGAGGGTCCACAGGATCCGGTGGGCGAGGATCTCCCACGCCCCGGAGGGTTCGAGGGCCGCGAAGTAGAGCGGGAAGAGCCCCCAGATGCCGTAGGCGAGAAAGGCGTATGCCGTGCCACGCCGAAGCTCCGCCTCCTCACCTCCCGTCGTGGTCGTGCCCGACGGGGGCGGGGTCACCCCACGGTCCAGGTGTCTCGTCCGCGCAGCAGGTCGGTGAGGTCGGCGTCGGTGGCCGGGCCACCGGCCGTGGTGACGGCGGCGTCCACCTGGGCGCGCACGAGGTCGTCGTACGTCGGGCGCGCCACCTGCCGGAAGATGCCCATCGGCACGTGCGTCATCTCCGGGGTGTCCAGGCGTGAGAGCTGGAACGCCTGCGAGGGGTCGTCGAGGCCGGCGTCGTGGACCACGACCGAACCCGCCTCGCCGCTGGCGGCTTCGGCCTCCGCGATGAACGTCATCGTGCCGGAACCCTCTCGCACGAGCACCTTGCGCTCGCCCTCGGCACCGACGGTGACGGGCTCGCCGGAACGCAGGCGCACGATGCGGGCCTCCTGCTGGGTGCGGTCCTTGAGCACCTCGAAGGCGCCGTCGTTGAAGATCGGGCAGTTCTGGTAGATCTCGACGAGTGCGGTGCCGCGGTGCTCGGCCGCCGCCTTGAGGATGCCGGTCAGCTCGGCCCGGTCGGACTCCATCGCCCGCGCCACGAAGGTCGCCTCGGCGCCCAGGGCCAGCGACACCGGGTTGAAGGGGCTGTCGACGGACCCGACGGGGCTGGACTTGGTGACCTGGCCGACCTTGGACGTGGGGGAGTACTGGCCCTTGGTCAGGCCGTAGATCTGGTTGTTGAACAGCAGGATCGTCATGTTGACGTTGCGACGCAGCGCGTGGATGAGGTGGTTGCCGCCGATCGACAGCGCGTCGCCGTCGCCGGTGACGACCCACACCGAGAGGTCCTCGCGGCTCGTGGCCAGCCCGGTGGCGATCGCCGGGGCACGCCCGTGGATCGAGTGCATGCCGTAGGTGTCGAGGTAGTACGGGAAGCGCGAGGAGCACCCGATGCCGGAGACGAAGACGATGTTCTCGCGCTTCAGGCCGAGCTCGGGCAGGAAGGACTGCACCGCGGCGAGGATGACGTAGTCGCCGCACCCGGGGCACCAGCGGACCTCCTGGTCGGAGGTGAAGTCGCGCTTGGTCTGCTTGCCGGCCTCGTCGGGGAGGTGGGGGATCGAGCGCAGGCCGCTGACCGGCATCCCGAGGTCGGTGGTGGTGGGGGTGCTCACGAGAGCTCCTCGAGGGTGGTGGAGATGACGTCGGCGAGCTCGACCGTGGAGAACGGCAGGCCGCGAACCGAGGTGTGTGACCGCACGTCGACGAGGAACTTCGCGCGCAGCAGCATCGCGAGCTGGCCGAGGTTCATCTCGGGGACGACGACGCGGTCGTAGCGCGCGGATGACCTCGCCGAGGTTGCCCGGGAACGGGTTGAGGTGGGTCAGGTGGGCCTGGGCGACGGGGTGCCCGGCGTTGCGGACGACACGGGTCGCGGCCGCGATCGGGCCGTAGGTGGAGCCCCAGCCGAGGACGAGGATGCGGGCGTCACCGGTGGGGTCGTCGACCTCGAGGTCGGGCACCGCGATGCCGTCGATCTTGGCCTGGCGCAGGCGGGTCATGAGGTCGTGGTTGTCGGGGTCGTAGGAGATGTTTCCGGTGACGTCGGCCTTCTCGATGCCGCCGATGCGGTGCTCGAGGCCCGCGGTGCCGGGCACCGCCCACGGGCGGGCCAGGGTGGCCTCGTCGCGCAGGAAGGGGTGGAACGTCGGCTCACCCTTGGGGTCGAGGCCGTTGGGCTCGCTCGCGAACTCGACGGTGAGGTCGGGCAGGCCGTCGACGCTGGGGACCGACCACGGCTCGGACCCGTTGGCGAGATAGCCGTCGGACAGGATGAACACGGGGGTGCGGTACGTCGTGGCGATGCGCACGGCATCCATCGCGGCGGTGAAGCAGTCGGCGGGTGTCTTCGGCGCGACGATCGGCACGGGGGACTCGCCGTTGCGGCCGAACATCGCCTGCAGCAGGTCGGCCTGTTCGGTCTTGGTCGGCAGGCCGGTGGAGGGGCCGCCGCGCTGGACGTCGACGATGATGAGCGGCAGCTCGAGCGAGACGGCCAGCCCGATCGTCTCCGACTTCAGCGCCACGCCCGGGCCGGAGGTCGTCGTGACGCCGATGGCCCCGCCGAAGCTCGCGCCGAGGGCGATGCCGATGCCGGCGATCTCGTCCTCGGCCTGCATCGTCGTGACGCCGTGGCGCTTGAGGGCCGCGAGCGCGTGGAGGATGTCGGATGCCGGCGTGATCGGGTAGGAGCCCAGCACGAGGGGGAGGCCGGCGCGGTGGGCGGCGGCGACCAGGCCCAGGGAGAGCGCGGTGTTGCCGGTGATGTTGCGGTAGGTGCCCGCCGGCATCTTCGCGGGGGCGACGACGAAGGAGGAGGCGAAGTCCTCGGTCGTCTCGCCGTAGTTCCAGCCGGCGGTCAGGGCGGCGAGGTTGGCCGCGAGGATCTCGGGGCGGGCGCCGAACTTGCTCTTGAGGAAGGCCTCGGTGCCCGTGGTCGGGCGGGTGTACATCCACGAGAGCAGGCCGAGCGCGAACATGTTCTTCGCGCGCTCCTTCTCCTTGCGGGTCAGCGTGGTGAACTCGGCCAGCGCCTCGACGGTGATGCTCGTGAGGGCGACGGGGTGCACGTGGAAGGAGTCGAGGCTGCCGTCGTCGACCGGGCTCTCGGTGTAGCCGACCTTGGCCAGGTTGCGCTTGGTGAACTCGTCGGTGTTGACGATGATCGTCGCCCCGCGCGGGACGTCGCCGAGGTTGGCCATCAGTGCTGCGGGGTTCATCGCGACGAGCACGTCGGGGGCGTCGCCGGGGGTGAGGACGTCGTGGTCGGCGAAGTGCAGCTGGAAGCTGGAGACGCCGGGCAGGGTGCCCTGGGGGGCCCGGATCTCGGCCGGGAAGTTGGGCAGCGTCGAGAGGTCGTTGCCCATGACTGCCGAGTCGCTCGTGAACCGGTCACCCGTCAGCTGCATGCCGTCGCCGGAGTCGCCGGCGAAGCGGATCACGACGCGGTCGAGCGTCTGGACGTTCTTGCTGCTCACGGGTCACCCTGGCTGATCGGTCGGAGGCGTGTCTGGTTCGTGGGTCGCCGGGCCGCGGGCGCAGCGACTCCCCATCGTACGTCGCCGATGGGGGTGCGGACCGGTGGTGTTCAGGGCTGTCGCCGGATGCCGCTCTGGACACAGCGGTAGGCTGGATGGTCATGGAGGGTTACGCAGCAGCGGCGGCAGTTGTGCTCGCGGGCGTGCTCCTCGTCACCGCTGCCATGATCGCGCGCCGACTCATCGCCCCCCGGGCCGTCACCGAGGCGGGGCTGCGCACCTACGAGAGCGGCGTCGACCCCGTCGGCACCGGCTGGGCCCAGAGCCAGATCCGCTACATCGCGTTCGCGTTCCTGTATGTCGTGTTCGCCGTCGACGCCGTCTACCTCTTCCCGTGGGCGCTCGTGCTGCGCGACCCCGAGCTCGGTGTCGCGTCCCTCGCGGAGGTCGTGGTCTTCGTCGGCGTCATCCTGGTCGGCCTGCTCCACGCCGGCCGCCGCGGGCTGCTGCGCTGGACCTGAGGATGCACGATGAGCGACGACCTCGCCGAGTCACCGTCGGAGCCCCGGCCCGCAGCTGAGGTCGCACCGGCGTCGGAGCCCGAGATCGACGCCCGTGCTGCGGCGACGGAGGACATCCGCAGCCGCCTCACCGGCCCGATCGCGAGCCAGTCCTTCCTCGCCCGCTCGCTCCTGTTCGCCGAGCTCGCGATGATCAGCTACCTCGACGAGGCGCCGGCCCGCGAGGTCGCGACGGTCATCGGGCTCGACCACGCGGCCTACCTCGACCGGGAGGGGCCGGAGGCCTACGTCTTCGGCAACGAGCACGACGTGGTCGTCGTCGTGCGCGGCACCGAACCCCAGGAGTGGAGCGACATCCGCGACGACGCGAACGCGATCGCCGACCTCGCCGAGACGACCGGGCGGGTGCACCGGGGGTTTCGGAGGGAAGCGGACGAGCTGTGGCCGCAGATCCGCGTGGAGCTGGCGCGGGTCAACCCCGACGACCGGCGCGACCTGTGGTTCTGCGGCCATTCGCTCGGCGGCGCGGTGGCGACGATCTGCGCGCTGCGCTGCGCCGTGGCCCGGGACATCCGCGGGCCTGCCGAGCTCTACACCTACGGCAGCCCGCGCATCGGCAACAAGGACTACGTCCGGCACGCGCACCTGACCCACCGGCGATGGGTGCACAACAACGACATCGTCACGCGGGTCCCTCCCCGGTCGCTGGGCTTCTCGCACGCCGACCCCTTCCTGTACCTGGACAGCCGGGGGAGGTGGAATCCGGCGCTGACCGCTGCGGGCATCGCCCGAGACCGCCGCGCGGCGTTCTGGCACGCCGTGCGCCGCCGGCGCCTCGACAGCCTCGGCGACCACCTCATCGCCGGCTACGTCTACGCGATCGGCGGCGCTCTGGACGCCCACGGCGACATCGACCCCGACTCGAGGGCAGCGCGGGTGCTCATCCCGAGCCTGCCCGTGCGGCGCGCGCGGGCCGACGCCAGACGGCTGCTCGACCGGCTCCTGCGCCGCTGAGGCATACGCTCTCCCCATGAGCGTCGACCTGCCCATGCCTCGTGTCGGTCCGCTCGCCGAGCACGCCCCGAAGCCGATCCGGGTCGTCCTCAACTGGGGCCGCCGCTACTCGCTCTGGGTCTTCAACTTCGGGCTCGCCTGCTGCGCCATCGAGTTCATCGCGACGTCGATGGGCCGCCACGACTTCATCCGCCTCGGCGTCATCCCGTTCGCACCGGGCCCGCGGCAGGCCGACCTCATGGTCGTCTCCGGCACCGTGACCGACAAGATGGCCCCCGCCATCCGTCGCCTCTACGACCAGATGCCCGAGCCGAAGTACGTCATCTCGTTCGGCGCCTGCTCCAACTCCGGTGGCCCGTACTGGGATTCGTACTCGGTCACCAAGGGCGTCGACCAGCTGATCCCCGTCGACGTCTACGTCCCCGGTTGCCCGCCCCGGCCCGAGGCACTGCTCCAGGGGATCATCCGCCTCCAGGAGAAGATCGCCGACGAGCGGATCAGCGGCGCCTCCATCGCGGCCCGACAGCCCGGTCGCATCGCCACGACGCAGCGGTATGCCGGGCACCGCACCGCCGCCGCGGGCGAGGTCACCCGAGACCTCGTGGCCAAGCCGTGAGCCCTGCGGGATCCGCCGGGTCCGCCGGGTCCGGCCGACCCACTCCGGGCCACGGCCCCGAGCTGTTCTCCACCCCGAGCCTGCTCGCCCTCGCGTTCGTCGCGTTCGTCGTCGAGCTCGCGCTCTTCGGCGGCGTCGGGGCCATCGCCCACCACGCTGCCGGGGGTGGCCTGCGCGGCTGGCTCGCCGCGGCCGCCGCCACCGCGGCCGTCATCCTGCTCTGGGGGCTGTTCATGGCGCCCAAGGGGAAGTTCCGTCTGGGCCCCCGCGTCCGCGTCGTCGTGGCGGCCGCACTGTGCCTGGCCACGGCATACGGGCTCGTGGATGCCGGGTGGTCGGTCTGGGGTTGGTTCGTCGGCATCGCGGGCGCGGCCGTCGTCGCGGCGCAGCTCGTCTCGGCCAGCCCGGCGCCGCCGGCGACCACCAGTGACAGGGACTGACCACCTGCCGGGGGCCCGAAGGCCCCCGGCAGAATGCGTCAGAGGATCGAGGCCATCGATCCCCAGCCCGAGCCGACCTTGACGCCGGAGCGCACGCCGCCGCCGGAGCGGCCTGGTAGAACCACAGCTCACCCGTGCTGGTGCGTGCGATGAGGTCGCCGAAGCGTCCTTGTTCAGGTCGCCGGGGCTGGTCAACCAGTTCATCCCGGCCCAGCCGCACCCGACCTTGCCCTTGGCGGACAGGCCACCGGTCGTGGTGGCGGTGTAGGCGTACAGGCCCCGTCGGCCGCGTTGACACCGATGGTGTCGCCGCGGCGGTCCCCGTTGAGGTCGCCCATGCCGATGATCCAGGCTATGCGCCCCAGCCGGATCCGACCTGGCGCAGGTAGGTCATCGACGCGGAGTTCACCCGGTACAGGTGCAGGGTGCCGTCGGCGCGTCGGGCGAGCAGCTCGGGGACTCCGTCGTTGGTGACGTCGCCGGGGGTGGCGAGCGCGGTCATGCCCTGCCAGCCCGAGCCGATCTGGGCTCCGGCGCCGAAGGTGCCGGCGCCCTTGCCCGGGTAGCGCCACAGCGTGCCGTCGGAACGGCGGGCGAGGAGGTCGGTGCGGCGGTCGCCGGTGACGTCGCCGGGTGAGCCTGCCAGGTGAAGCCGGTCCAGCCGGACCCGACCCGGATGCCTGAGGAGACGCCGCCATTGCCCTTGCCGGGGTAGACGTACAGGTCGCCGGTGGTCGTCGTGCCGAGGAGGTCGACGGTTCCCTCACCCGTCCAGTCGCCGCGCACACCCGAGACCGGAGGAACCGTGCAGGAAGCCACCTGCACGTCGTCGACCTGGGCCGTGGACGCAGTCGTCGACAGCTCGGACACCCAGTTGTCGAACTCGGAGAAGAAGTCTCCGTCGTAGCCCGCCAGGGTGTCCGTGACGTCGATGTACACCTGCTGCCACTCCGTCGTGGGGGCCAGTGTCGCGTAGTCGTCGTTCATGGTGACGCCGACCTCGCTCTCGCCGTCGGCCACGAACTCGGCCTTGTACGTGAATGAGAGCACGACGCGACCGGTGCTCGGCACCGTCGCGGCGGACGTCGACACCCAGTGGTAGTCGCCGCCGTCGCCCGGCTGGATCACGGAGAGGGCATTCCACGACCCGACGGCCGCGCCGCCGCTCTCGACGACGAATCCGTTGTTCCAGCCTTCCTCGAGGTACGGGAGGGAGCCGCTCTCGAAGCCTTGGGTCTCGATGACACGCCGAGCCGCGTAGGCCGACGGGCACGGGGCGCCGATCTCGGTCCAGAGTGCAGCCGTCCTCGTCTGCGCGGGCGAGTTGTCCGCTGTCGTGCCCTCGTCAGGCGCCATCTTCGACTCGCGGGCGCCGAGGTCGCGACTGTTCAGGCGCTCGGGCCGCTCTGCTGGCGTGAGGAAGCTCTTGACCCCCGGATCGCTGGTCGACGGTGCGGCGGACGCGGCGGCGCCGACGGACAAGAGCGCAAGGGCGCCCGTGAGTGCGCTGGCCAGGGCCAGGCGAGTAGCTGATCTCGACATGTATGTGTTCCTCTGGAGAGTGCGGCCGCAGCCGCGGGGGGGATATCGCCCCGCGAGCGTAGGACCCCGACTGACAACGAGTCGGTCAAGACGTTTCCCCCAGTGCGACGTGCGGAGGCTAACAGCCTCATCCGACAAGCACTGGGAATGCCACACGGATCGTGGGCGGCGTGCCTGGCCACGGCTACGGGCTTCGTGGATGCCGGGTGGTCGGTCTGGGGTTGGTTCGTCGGCATCGCGGGCGCGGCCGTCGTCGCGGCGCAGCTCGTCCTCCCGACCAGTGACACCCGGCGCACCTGACCGAGCCGCAGGGCTCCTCAACTGCGAACTTGACCAGCGGCTGACCTGCGGTTGGTCCGGGCGTCGGCCAATCATCATCTGACGTTCTCCCGGCGAGCCTGCTGGCCACGGGCCGAGGCTCCTAGCGTCACGAGCGGACCGAACACCCCCTTGACGAAACACGGAGAACCTCGTGACCATCGCACCCCAGAGCCGACGCCTGCTCGGTCTCGTTCCCCATGCCCGTGGAAAACGCAGCCCGGTGACCTGTGAGCTGAAGTGTGGCAACGCCTGCGCGCACGACGCCCCGAACACCAGCCCGAACGAGTACTTCCCGGACGTCGCCGCCCGGGCCCTGAGCCGCCGCGGGGTCCTCGGAGCCGCCGGTGGCGGTGCCCTCGCCCTTGCCCTGGCCCCTGCCGGAGCGGCCGCAGCGGCCCCCACCGCCTTCTCGGCGACCGGGACCCGCGGCCCTGCCCTGCGGTTCAGCGCCATCGACGCCGTGCCCGCGAGTGTCGATGCCGTGACCGTGCCGCAGGGCTGGGCCTGGCAGCCGGTGATCCGCTGGGGGGACCCGCTCTTCGCCGACGCCCCCGAGTTCGACCCGCTCCACCAGAGCGCCGCCGCCCAGGCCCAGCAGTTCGGCTACAACTGCGACTACCTCGACGTCCTGCCGATGGAGGGCCGACGCGGGCGCCGTGCGGTCGCCGTCGTGAACCACGAGTACACCAACGAGAACATCATGTTCCCGCCGACGACGGACCCGGCGATGCTGGCCGAGCAGAAGCGGATCGCGATGGCGGCCCACGGCCTCACCGTCGTCGAGCTGCGTCGCAGCGCGCCCGGTCGGCCGTGGACCTATGTCCGGGACAGCGGTCTCAACCGGCGGATCACGGCATCGACGCCCTTCGCGGTCAGTGGCCCCGCCGCTGGGCACCCGCTGTTGCGGACCGTGGACGACCCGGTCGGCCGGGTCGTGCTGGGCACGCTCAACAACTGCGCCGGGGGCACGACGCCCTGGGGCACCGTGCTGTCCGGGGAGGAGAACTTCAACCAGTACTTCGTGGCGAACCCCAGCCCCGAGACCGCGCGCTACGGCATCCCGAGCACGGCATCCGGCAGGGCGTGGTGGACGGTCGACGCGCGGTTCGACGCCCGCCAGCCGGGCTACGAGAACGAGGTCCACCGGTTCGGGTGGATCGTCGAGATCGACCCGGACGACCCGACGTCCACTCCGGTCAAGCACACCGCGCTCGGCCGCTTCAAGCACGAGGGCGCGACCATCCGGGTCGCTGACGACGGCCGGGTCGTCGCCTACTCCGGTGACGACGAGCGCTTCGAGTACGTCTACAAGTTCATCTCCGAGCAGACGATGCGCCGTGACGCCACCCGCGCGGCCCGCGCCCACAACAAGACCTTGCTGACCAGCGGGGACCTCTACGTGGCCAGGTTCACCGGTGACAGCCCGGCCAGCGAGATCACCGGTACCGGTGACCTGCCGAGCGATGGCGCCTTCGACGGCGGTGGGGAGTGGCTCCCGCTCGTCCAGGGCGGTGTGTCGATGGTCGCCGGCATGAGCGTGGCCGAGGTGCTGGTGCACACCCGGCTCGCAGCGGACAAGGTCGGCGCCACGAAGATGGACCGCCCGGAGGACATCGAACCGAATCCCGCGACGGGAAAGGTCTACCTGGCCCTCACCAACAACACCAACCGCGGCCGCACCGGGTTTGCGGGCGCGGACGAGGCGAACCCCCGCAGCCACCAACCGCGAGGGGCACGTCCTCGAGCTGACGGAGACCGGCAACGACGCGGCAGCGCTCACCTTCGGGTGGAACCTCCTGCTCGTCTGCGGCCTCCCGGAGAGCGCCGGAACCTACTTCGGCGGCTACGAGGGCCCGGTGTCACCGATCTCCTGCCCCGACAACGTCGCCTTCGACGACGCCGGTGAGCTCTGGGTGTCCACCGACGGCCAGCCGGGCACGATCGGCCTCGACGACGCCCTCCACCGGGTCACCCTGACCGGGGAGGGGCGGGGCCGGGTCGAGCAGTTCCTCGCGGTCCCGGTCGACGCCGAGACCTGTGGCCCGGTCATCGACAGCCACGACGGCATGGTCTACGTGTGCGTGCAGCACCCCGGCGAGGACGGCACGTGGGAGTCGCCGAACTCGTACTTCCCGGACTACCTGCCGCAGGGCACCCTGCAGGACGGCGGCTGGGGCGGACCACGCCCGAGCGTCATCCAGGTCTTCCGCGACTGACGGCGAGTCACCCACGGGGTGCCAGGAGCGCGCTCAGCCGCGCCCCTGGCACCCCACGGCGTCACATCCGCCCGAAGCAGCCCGACCTCGATAGGCTGCCGACGTGGCTGACGAGACGCGGGTGGTGGAGGCCGGGCAGTGGCGTCACGCCCTGGCCGCCGCTCGCGACGAGGGGTTCACCTTCTTCGACTGGCTGAGCGCCGTCGACCGCACCTACGACGAGGCCGCTCCCGGCTTCGACGTCACCGCCCACCTGCTCGACGTCGGCACCCGGGGCGCCCTGCACGGCATCCTGCTCCAGGCACGGGTCAGCGACGGCGAGCCCATCGACTCCGTCACCACGGTCTTCGCCGGCGCCGCCTGGCACGAGCGTGAGACGCACGAGATGTTCGGCATCGACTTCACGGGATTCGACGACGGCAGCGGCGAGGGACTGCGCCCCCTCCTCCTCCCCGACGGATTCGAGGGCACCCCGCTGCGCAAGTCCTTCCAGCTCGCCGCCCGCGCCTCCAAGCCGTGGCCCGGCGGCAAGGAACCCGGCGAGGGTCACGAGTCCGCCAAGTCGCCGAGCCGGCGCCGCGTCCAGGCCCCCGGCGTCCCACCCCCCGAGTGGGGCCCCCGGTGACCCTGCTGGAGGTGACGCTGCGCGCGGCATCCGTGCTCGCGGCCTTCCTCGTGCTGCCGCTGCTCGTCGGCCAGGCCGAGCACAAGGTCATGGCCCACATGCAGGGCCGCCTCGGGCCGATGTACGCCGGTGGCTTCCACGGGTGGGCCCAGCTCGTCGCCGACGGGGTGAAGTTCGTCCAGAAGGAGGACATCACCCCGACGGCTGCGGACAAGTGGGTCTTCCGCCTCGCCCCCGCCGTGGCGCTGATCCCCTACCTGCTCGCGATGGCGACGATCCCGATCCACCCCGGGGTGGCCGCCGTCGACGTGCCCGGCTCCCTCGTCCTCGTGCTCGCCGCGACCTCCGTCGGTGCGCTCGGCACCCTCATGGCCGGCTGGGCCAGCGCCAACAAGTACGCCCTGCTCGGTGGCCTGCGCGCCGCCGCCCAGCTCGTGTCCTACGAGCTGCCGATCGTCCTGGCGCTCGCCTCGATCGCCATGGCCGGTGGTTCGCTCTCGCTCGCCGCGCTCACCGAGGCGTGGTCGCCGTGGTGGATGCTCTGGCAGCTTCCCGGCGCGCTCGTCTTCCTCGTCGCGGCCTGCGCCGAGCTGCAGCGCCCCCCGTTCGACATGCCGGTCGCCGACGCCGAGCTCGTCATGGGCGCGTGGACCGAGTACACCGGGCTGCGCTTCGCGTTCTTCCTGCTCGCCGAGTACGCCGGCATCGTCGTCATGTCGCTGCTCTTCGCGGCGCTGTGGCTCGGCGGCTGGCACGGCCCGTTCGAGGACACCCTCGGCTGGCTCTGGACCCTGCTCAAGGGGCTGGCCGTCGCCGTCCTCGTCATCTGGGTGCGGGTCGCCTGGCCCCGCCTGCGCGAGGACCAGCTGCAGCGCCTCGCGTGGCTCTGGCTCGTCCCGATCGCGCTCGTCCAGCTGTTGCTGACCGGCGCCGGGGTGGTGATGGGCTGGTGAGCCCGCTTCCCGGCATCCTCAAGGGTCTGATCACGACGGCCAGAACCGCGCTGCGCCCCACGCACACCGCCGAGTACCCCGACGTCGCGCCCGACCTGCCCCCGCGCAGCCGCGGCGTCATCGCGCTGCTCGAGGAGAACTGCACGTCGTGCATGCTCTGCGCGCGTGAGTGCCCCGACTGGTGCATCTACATCGACTCGCACAAGGAGACGATCCCGGCGACCACCGAGGGCGGGCGCGACCGCCAGCGCAACGTCCTCGACCGCTTCGCCATCGACTTCAGCCTCTGCATGTACTGCGGCATCTGCATCGAGGTCTGCCCGTTCGACGCCCTGCACTGGAGCCCGCAGTTCGAGTACGCCGAGGTCGACATCCTCGACCTGCTCCACGAGAAGGAGCGCCTCGGCGGGTGGATGGCCACCGTCCCACCGCCGCCCGCCCTCGACGAGAAGGCGGCCGAGCCCGCCGAGATCGCTGCTGCCAACCGACCACCTCGCGGCACCGGGCTCGTGGGTGGGGCGGGCGGCGCAGGTGCGGCCGGGGCCGGCGGATCAGGGCCTCGGATGCCGCGCACCGTGCGTCCGCGCCCCGCCGGCACCGCACCTGCTCGCCCCGCTGCGCCGGCGCCTTCGCCCGAGTCGGCGCCGGATGCCGCGCCGGACGCGGGGGAGCCCGCCAGTGACGGCCCTGGACACCGCCTTCGCGGCCACGGCACTCGTCGCCGTCGCGGGGGGCCTGCTCGCCGTGACGACCAGGCACGTCGTGCACGCTGCCCTCTGGCTCGTGGTCGCGCTCGTCGGCGTCGCCGGGTCGCTGCTCGTCCTGGGGGCCGAGCTCGTCGCCCTCGTCCTCGTCCTCGTCTACGTCGGCGCGGTCGTCGTGCTCGTGCTCTTCGCACTGATGCTCACCCGGGCGCCGATCGGCCCCGACCTCGCGCACCGGGTCGGTCCGGCCCGCACCGCCGGGGCCGCGCTGCTGGGCGGCGCCGTCGCCGTGCTCCTCGCCTCGGTGCTCCTGCCCCTGGCCGGTGACCCGGTGCAGCGAGCCGACGTCACGAGCACCCAGGTCGCCGGGCAGCTCTTCGGGACGTGGGTCTGGCCCTTCGAGCTGCTCTCGGTGCTGCTGCTCATCGCACTCGTCGCCGCCCTGGCCGTCTCGCGCATCCCGCGCGAGGGGACGCCCTCGTGATCCACCTCGCGGGCCCGTACCTGCTCGCCGCGACCCTCGTCGGCCTCGGTGTCTTCGGCATCGCCGTCCGACGCAACGCGGTGCTCCTGCTCATCGGCGTCGAGCTCGTGCTGAGCGGCTCGCTCGTCCTGCTCGTGACGACCCAGGCCGCGGCGGCCGACCGGTGGGCAGCCGGCAGCATCCTGCCGCTCTTCGTCATCACGATCGCCGCCGCAGAGGTCGTGGTCGCGCTCGCCGTCGTGCTCTCTGCCTTCCGCCAGCGCGACCGCATCGACCTCGACGAACCCAGCGGTGAGGCCCCGTGAACCCGTGGCCGGTGGTGCTGCTGCCCGCCCTCGCCGCCCTGCTGGGCCTGTTCGCCGGGCAGGACCTGCGTGACCAGCGCCTGGCCAAGGGGCTCGCGGTCGGCGCCGGGGCCGCAGCCCTCGCGCTGACGCTGCTGGCCTGGGTGTCCGGCGGCGAAGCACTCGAAGCACCCGGGCCGGCCCTGTCCGCCGGCGAGCTGACCGTCCCCCTCAGCCTGCTCAGCGACCCGACCCGCCTCGCCGTCTCGGCCGTCGTCGCCCTGGTCGCCCTCGGCGTGCAGGTCTACTCCATCTGGTACCTGCGCACCGACGACCGCTACCCGCGCTTCGCCGCGACCGTCTCGCTCTTCACCGCTGCGATGCTCCTCGTCGTGCACTCGGGCGACCTCGTGCTGACGGTCGTCGGGTGGGAGGTCATGGGCTGGTGCTCCTACCTGCTCATCGGCCACTGGTCGCGCAAGCACAGCGCCCGCCGGGCCGCGCACAAGGCGTTCCTCGTGACCAGGATCGCCGACATCGGGTTCGTCCTCGGCATGGTCGGCCTCGCCGCCGGCGCCGGCACGACCAACCTCACCGAGGTCGTCGCCACCTGGTCCGACACCGACGCGGACGGCACCCTGCGCGGCATCCTCATCACGCTCGTCGTCATCGGAGTGCTCGGCAAGTCGGCGCAGCTGCCCTTCCAGGACTGGCTCGCCGACGCCATGGAGGGCCCGACCCCCGCCAGCGCCCTCATCCACGCGGCCACGATGGTCGCGGCCGGCACCGTCGTGCTCGCCGGGCTCTTCGCGCTCCTCGCGGTGAGCCCGCTGCCGCGCTGGGTGCTCGGCATCTCGGTGTCGCTGACCATGCTGCTCGCCGCCGTGCTCGCCTTCGCGCAGAGCGACCTCAAGCGCCTGCTCGCGTGGTCGACGGTCAGCCAGGTCGGGGTCATGCTCTCCGCCCTGGCCGCCGCGCCGCTCGAAGAGGGCCCGGATGCCGGCCTGTTCCACCTCTGGTCGCACGCCATCTTCAAGGCGTTGCTGTTCCTCGCGATCGGCTGGGCGGCGGTCATCGCCGGCGGCACCGCGGCATCCGCCCTTCGCGGCAGCGCCGTCGCCGTGCCGTTGCTGCGGGTCTCGTTCCTGTTCGGGCTGCTGTCGTTGGCCGGCGTTCCGCTCGTCGTCGGCGGCCTGTCCAAGGAGCACGTCATCGCGGCGTCGTGGCACGGCGCGGTCGAGTCCGGCCCGGGTGTCGTCACCCTCGTCGCCCTGCTCGTCACGGTGGCCGTCACCGCTGCCTACTGCACCCGCGCCTACCTGCTGGTCACCGCGCACGTCCGGGTGCCCGTGACCGAGCCGCAGCGCCACGCCGCCGTGCCGCTGCCGACGTCCGTGGAGGTCGTCCTCGGTGGGCTCGTCGTGCTCAGCGCGGTCGGCGGGCTCGTGCTCTTCACCGACGCGTTCGACGTCGGCGCGGCCTCGCTCTTCTGGATCGCCCTGACCCTGCTCATCATCGGCGTCGGAGTCGCAGCGGCACTGCGAGGTGGTCTCGACCGCGACCCGGCGCAGGTCCTCGTCCCACGCCTCATGCCCCACGCGGATGCCGGGCTGGGCGCCGACGCGCTCTACCGCGCCGCCGTCGTGACCCCGGTACTGGCGCTGGCTCGGCTCGTCGCGTTCCTCGACACCGAGGTCGTCGACCTCTACGTGCGCGGCACCGCGGTGCTCACCAGGGCCGCGGGCCATGCCGGGGCGCGTGCCCACCACGGTGAGCGGCCGAGCTCGGCCGTCGGGCTCGTGCTCGCCGCGGTCGTCGTGCTGGGGGTCGTGGGGGTGCTCGCGTGGTGATCAGCCTGCTCCTCGCCGTGCCCGCCGCCGTCGGGCTGTGGCTCGTCACCGGTGGGCGTGACCTCTCGGTCCACGTCGCCCGGGTCACCGCCGTGGTCGCCGCGCTCACCACCGCGCTCCTCGCACTCGTCGTGTCCGTGACCCGCCCCGGGGTCGACCGGGCCTGGCTGCCCGAGCTCGGGGTGCGCTGGTCGTTCGGGGTCGACGACATCGCCATACCCCTGGTGCTGCTGACCGCGGTGATCGGTGTGCTCGTCGTCGCCCACGCGTGGGTCGACCTGCCGGCCGGAGGGAGCCCGGCCGCCTTCCTCGGCTGCCTCCTGCTCGTCGAGGCCGGCGCGCTCGCGACCTTCACCGCCCGGGATGCCGTGCTGTTCTTCGTCGCGTTCGAGCTGGTCCTCGTGCCGATGTGGGTGCTCATCAGCCGGTACGGCGACCGCCACGACGAGGCGGCGCGCATCGACGCCGGTCATCGCTTCGTGCTCTACACCGCCCTCGGCTCGACCCTCATGCTCGTCGGCATCCTCACGCTCGTGACCTCCGCCGGCACGTCCAGCCTCGCGGAACTGGCGACCGGGGCCGGAGAGTCGCTGTCCGCCGACCGCCAGCTGCTCGTCGCCGCCCTGCTCGTGGGTGGGCTCGCCGTCAAGGTGCCGGTCTTCCCCCTGCACACGTGGCTCCCGCCGGCGCACACCACGGCCCCCACCGCCGGGTCGGTGCTGCTCGCGGCGGTGCTGCTCAAGATGGGTACCTACGGCCTGGTCCGGCTGCCCGTGGCGAGCGTGCCCGACGGCTTCGGGCGGCTCGCCCCGGTGCTCGCGGTCCTCGGGGTCGTCGGCATCGTCTGGGGTGGGCTCGTCTGCCTCGTCGAGCGCGACCTCAAGCGGCTCATCGCCTACTCCTCGGTCGCCCACATGGGCTTCGTCGTCCTCGCGCTGGCCGCGGGGTCGCAGACGGGGCTGCAGGCGGCGCTCTTCGCGAACATCGCCCACGGTGTGATCTCCGCGCTGCTGTTCTTCCTCGTCGGTGGCCTGAAGCAGCGCTGGGGGAGCGTCGACCTCACCGTGGCCCGGCCGGCGCTGCGCGAGACCTCGCCCCGGCTGGGCTTCCTCCTCGTCCTGGGGCTGGCTGCGAGCCTGGGCCTGCCCGGTCTGGCCGGCTTCTGGGGTGAGTTCTTCGCCGTGTACGCCGCCTGGCTGCCGGCCGAGGACCGCCCCCGAGGGCTCTTCGTCGCCTGCGCCGTGGCCGCGGCGATCGGTGCCGCCCTCGCCGCGGCCTACGCGTTGCGGGTGGCGCGCATCGTCTGGGTCGGTGACGACGCTCGAGGAGGGACAGCGGGTCACCCCCGACGCGAGCGGGACCGAGCTGGGAATCCTCGGGGTGCTCGCGGCATCCGTCATCGTGCTCGGCATCTTCCCCGGACCGCTGCTCGACCTGATGGCCGGGGCCGTCGCCCAGATCGTCGGTTCGCCATGATGGCCGCGCTCAGCGCGACCTCGCTCGTGAGCATCGACGCCGTCGTGCTCGCGCCGGCACTGCTGCCCGCCCTCGGCGTGGTGCTCGTGCTCGTCGGCGACGCGCTCCTGCCGAAGCGGCGCGACTGGCAGGTCGGGTCCGGCCTCGCGATGCTCCTCGTCGGGGTCGTGGCCGCGCTGGTCGCGGCAGTGCGAGCGGACGACGAACCCGTTCGCACGCTGTGCCTGCCCGCTCCGGAGGGTGCCTGCCTGTGGACCACGAGCCCCATGACCGGCACGCTGCAGGCCGGCATCCTGCTCGCGACCGCCGCTGCACTCGCGCTCCTCCACGACCGGGGTGCGGGCCCGCGGGACACCACGGTGACCACGGCCCTGCTGCTGGCCGCAGCCACGGGTGGCGCCGGCGTGGCGGCCTCGCGCGACCTCGGTACGTGGCTGGTGACCCTCGAGCTCGCGACGATCCCGCTCGTCGCCCTCGTGGCGATGCGCGGCACCCGCACTGCGGCACACGGTGCCCTCACCCTGCTCGTCACGTCCGTGACGTCGTTCGCCCTGCTCGTGCTGGGGGCCGCGCTCTGGCTCACCGCCACGGGGGATGCCGCGTTCGGCGCCGACACCGTGGCGCTCGACCTGGGAGGACCCGCAGCGCCGGGCGGTCCTCGTGCTCGCGGTCACGGCGCTGCTCGCAGGGCTCGGCTTCAAGCTGTCCCTCGTCCCGTTCCACGCGTGGACCCCGCAGGCCTACTCGACGGCCGACCTCGGCACCGCCGCAGCACTCGCCGCCGCCTCGAAGATCTCCGCGGCTGCGGCGCTGCTCGTGCTCGCGCAGGCGTTCGTCGGGGTGGCCGGCGACCTGCGGCAGGTGAGCATCGTGCTCGGAGCCCTCGCCGCGGCATCCATGCTGCTCGGCAACGTCATGGCGCTGCGCCAGGACGACACGACGCGCCTGCTCGCGTGGTCGACCGTCGCGCAGGCCGGCTGGGTCGTGCTGCCCGTCGCCGCGCTGACCGCCGACGGCCTGCGTGCCTCGGCGCTCTACGTGCTGACGTATGCCGTGGCCACCCTCGTCGCGTTCGCTGCGGTGGCGGTCGTGGGCGCCGGCCCGTTGTCGCGCATGCGTGGGCTGCTGCGGCGCGACCGGCTGACCGGCGGCGCGCTGGCGTTCGCGCTCCTCGTGCTCGCGGGGCTGCCGCCCGGCATCATCGGGCTCGTCGCCAAGGTCGTCGCCCTGCGGCCGGCGGTGGAGGCAGGGCTGTGGCCGTTGGCGCTCGTGGCCGTCGTCGCCGTGGTGCTCGGCATCGCCGTGTACCTGCGCTGGTTCGCCCTGCTGGTCGCCGACCCCGGGGAGGCGGTCGGGGATGCGCACGGTGAGGTCCAGCGGGAGGTGCTGGGGGAGGTCCAGCGTGAGGTGAGCGACCCGGCATCCGTCGATCTTGCGAGGGTGGTGCTCGTCGTGGGGACCGTTCTCCTCGTGCTGCTGAGCGCCCTGCCCGGGCTGCTGCTCGGGCTCCTGTCGTGACGGAACGAACCGGGCATCTCGCCGCGTTGGAGGAGACATGCACAGGCACAACAACGGACTGAAGACGGCCGCGCTGTTCGGCGGCATGTGGGCGCTCCTGCTCGGTATCGGCTGGATGGTCGCGCAGATGACCGGCAGCAGCGTCTTCCTCCTGATCTTCGCCCTCATCGGTGTCGCGACGACGTTCTACGGCTACTGGAACTCCGACAAGCTCGCGATCCGCGCCATGCACGCGCAGCCGGTCAGCGAGGCCGAGGCGCCGCAGATGTACCGCATCGTGCGCGAGCTGTCCACGGCGGCCGGCAAGCCGATGCCGCGCCTGTACATCTCCCCGACCCAGGCCCCCAACGCGTTCGCGACCGGACGCAACCCCGAGAACGCCGCGGTGTGCTGCACCGAGGGCATCCTCGGGCTGCTCGACGAGCGCGAGCTGCGCGGGGTGCTCGGCCACGAGCTGATGCACGTCTACAACCGGGACATCCTCACGAGCTCGGTGGCGGCGGCGATCGCGGGTGTCATCTCGACGATCGGGCAGTTCCTGGCCTTCGGGGCGATGTTCGGCGGGGGCGGGTCGAGCGACGAGAACCGCAACCCGGTCGCCGGCCTGGCGCTCGCGATCCTCGCGCCGTTCGCGGCGATGGTGGTGCAGCTGGCGATCTCCCGCACCCGCGAGTACGACGCGGACGAGGACGGCGCCAAGCTCACGGGTGACCCGCTGGCCCTGGCGTCGGCGCTGCGCAAGCTCGAGCTCGGTGTCGCCCGGGCCCCGCTCGCCCCGACCCAGCAGCTCGTCAACGCGAGCCACATGATGATCGCCAACCCGTTCCGGGCCCAGGACATCTCGCGCCTCATGGCGACGCACCCGCCGATGGGTGAGCGGATCGCCCGGCTCGAGCAGATGGCCTACGGCCACCGCATCAACCCCTGACGCCCGAGATCGGACGTCCGCGTCGAGACGACGGCGACGCCGGTCCGTCAGCGCTGCTCCTCCGGGAAGCAGTGCCGCCCCGATCGCCGCGACCGGCACGTCGTCGAGCACCTGGATGCGCGAGAGCAGGTCGAGCCGGCGCAGGAAGGGGGAGGTCTGCGCGCGGGCGTTGACGTCGGCCGCGATGGCCGCCTCGAGCCGGGCCCGGTCGCGCGTCAGGCCACCGCCGATGACGACGAGCTCGGCGCCGGTGACGACGAGCACCTGGACGGCCAGGGCGATGCCGTGCGCCAGGGTGGCGACGACCTCCTGGGCGCGCTCGTCGCCCGCGGCCGCTGCGGGGAACAGCTCACCCGCGGGGCGCGGCCACATCCGTAGCAGGGCGCTGCCGGAGGCGATCGTCTCGAGGCACCCCTGCTGACCGCACGAACACGGGATGCCGGTGCCGACGGGCAGGTGCCCGATCTCGCCTGCCGCGCCGCCCACACCACGCACGACCCGCCCGCCGCGCACGATCGCCGCAGCCAGGCCGGTGCCGGCGTTGAGGTAGGCCGTCGTGCCGTCGGCGACGTCCGGTCGCACCGTGTGGTGCGCCCCGAGGGCGGCGGCCTTGACGTCGTTGTCGACACTCGGGCGCCTCCCCGTCGCGGCCTCGATGCCGCCCGCGAGGTCGAGCGCGAGCACGTCGAGGTTGACGGCATGCCGCGCCCAGCCCGTGTCGGGGTCGACGAGTCCGGGCATGCAGGCACCGACGTGGTCGATCCCCGACCACCCGCCGACGAGGGTGACCGCGTGCTCGGCGACGTCGACCGCCGTCGTCAGGGTCGCGTCACCGCGGCCCGACGGAGCCGCGACGTGCGCGAGCACCCCGCCCGAGTCGTCGAGCACGAGGGCGGCGGTCTTCGTGCCGCCGATGTCGATGCCGAGCCTCACGGCACGCTCACCTCTCCTCGCAGCACGGCGAGCAGCGCCCGCGTGACGGCGGGGGAGCCGCCGAAGGTCTCGACATCGGCGCCGCCCCGTGGCCAGCCGCACTCGACGAGCACGACGTCGTGGCCGGCGGCGCGCAGGCGCTCGAGCACGAGGTGTGCGGGGTGGTCGGCGCCGAGCGCCCGACCCACGACCGCGACCTTGGCACCCTGCCGGAACCTGCGCCTCGGGGACGGTGGCACCCAGCCCGGCCGGCCCCCAGGCCACCGAGCCGACGGCGAGGTTGGCGACCGAGTCGACCTGCACGATCGCCAGCGGCGCCGGTGCTGCGAGCCAGCGTCGGGCGTCGTCCGACACCCGGAACGCGCGCGCGACGACGTCGTCCGCGAGAGCTGCCGAGGGGCGCTCGGCCGCAGCGTGACCGGCATCCGGCTGCACGGCATCCGGTGCGGATGCCGTGCGGCGGCTCGCCGTCGCAGCGGCGAGCTCGCGGACCCGACCGGCCGCCTCGGCAACCCGCTCGCGCGGGAGCCGGCCGCTCTCGACGGCGTCGACGACCGCGGAATGCACTGCGGCGTACCGCTCTTCACTCGTTGCCGACCCGAGGCACAGGAGGTCGACGCCCGCGAGCAGGGCACGGACCGCAGCCTCCGGGATGCCGGTCTGCGCGCTCGCGCCGGCCATGTCGAGGGCGTCGCTCACGATGACGCCGGTGAACCCGAGCTCGTCGCGCAGCACGGCGAGCACCACGGGCGAGAACGTCGCCGGGCGCTGCGGGTCGAGCGCATCGACGATGATGTGCGACGTCATGATCGTCGCGACCCCGGCCTCGACCGCCGCCCGGAACGGCGCCAGTTCGCGCTCGCGGAGCACCTCGAGGGTCACGTCGATGCGCGGCAGGTCGTGGTGCGAGTCGGTGGCGGTGTCCCCGTGTCCGGGAAAGTGCTTGGCACAGGCCGCGATTCCGCGCGACTGGAGGCCTTCGACCCAGGCAGAGCCGTGCCGCGACACGGTCGCCGCATCGGCACCGAAGCTGCGCACCCCGATGACCGGGTTGTCGGGCGAGGAGTTGACGTCGACGCTCGGCGCGAGGTCGAGCCCGATGCCGAGGTCGGCGAGCTCGGCCCCGATGCCGGCAGCAACCTGGCGCGTCGTCCCCAGGTCGTCGAGGCGCCCGAGCACGGCGTTGCCGACGGCCGTCGAGCCGGACGGGTAGTGCACTCGGGTGACGTCGCCGCCCTCCTCGTCGGTCGCGAGCAGGATGCCGGGCAGGCGGCGGTTCGCGTCGGCGCACACCGGCGCCAGCCCACCGTCGGGGGAGATGTTGTCGCCGTAGAGGCACACCGAGGTCAGGCCCTCGGCGTGGGCCGCCACCAGCCAGTCGGGCACGGTCGTGCCGACGAAACCGGGCTGGAGGGTGGCCGCGACGTCTGCGGTCAGGCTCACCCCTTCACCGCCCCGCCGACGAGCCCGCTGCTCATCCGGCCCTGCACGACGAGGAAGAAGACGATGACCGGCACGGCGACCAGTGTCGACGCCGCCATGACCTGGCCCCAGTCCGTCTCACGGCTGGCGCTGGCCTGCACGAAGCCCCGCAGCCAGAGCGGCAGGGTGCGCGACTGCTCCTCGGTCATGATGACCAGCGCGACGGTGAACTCGTTCCACGCCTGGAGGAACGCGTACACACCGGACGCCACGAGGCCGGGGGCGAGCAGGGGGAAGGTGATCCGCAGGAACGCCATCGTGCGGGAGAGGCCGTCGACCATGGCCGCCTCCTCGAGGTCGGCGGGCACCCCGGCGACGAAGCCGCGCAGCATCCAGATCGTGAACGGCACGACGGCCGCGGTGTAGAGCACGGCGAGGCCGATCGCCCGGTTGAGCATGCCGAGCTCGGACATCATCTTGTACTGCGCGATGAACAGCCCTTCGGCGGGCAGCATCTGGATGAGCAGCAGCGCGAGCACGAACGAGGCGCGCCCCCGGAACCTGAACCGGCTGATCGCCAGCGCCCCGAGGAAGGCGATCATCAGCGCCGCGACCACGGTCGTCAGCGTGACGACGAGCGAGATGCCCAGGGCGCTGACGAAGGCCGGGTCGGTGACGACGACGCGCAGGTTGTCGAAGGACCCGCCGAACGGCAGGAACGTCGGGTTGGTCGACTGGAGAACGACGTTGGGCAGGAAGGCCGAGTTCAGCATCCAGTAGACGGGGAACGCCCAGACGAGCGCGAGGGCCAGAGCCAGGACCGTGAGCAGCGTGCGGGACACGCGGGACCGGGGGTTCACGACTCCTCCTTCATGAGCGAGCGGACGTAGTACCAGGACAGGGCGATCGTGAGGCCGAGGATGAGGATGCTGACCGCGCTCGCGGTGCCGAAGTCCCCCTTGCCGGTGCCGAGCTGGTAGACGTAGGTGCCGAGGAGGTTGGTCTCGTTGGCGACGCCCCCGGCATCCTGGAGCAGCTTGATCTGGGTGAAGACGCGCAGGTCCCAGATGAGCTGGAGCAGCATGACGATCGAGAGCACCGGGGCGATGAGCGGCAGGATGATGAACCGCAACCGCTGGATGCCGTTCGCGCCGTCGAGCTCGGCCGCCTCCAGCACCTCGGTGCTCACCTGGGTGAGCCCGGCGTAGATGCTGAGCGCCACGAACGGCACGCTCATCCACACGACGATGACGCCGGCGACGGTGAAGAACGACCACGGTTCGGCGAGCCAGTTGTGCCCCTGGGCACCCTCCAGGCCGAGCTGGACCAGCGTCCAGTTGAGCAGGCCGCGGCGCCAGTCGACGATCCAGATCCACACGGTCATCGCGGCCACGACAGGCATGGCCCACGCGACGAGCAGGGCGACCTGGAGGGTGACGCGAACCCACGCCTCGAGGGAGTTCATCAGCACGGCCATCGCGCCGCCGATGGCGACGGTGACCACCGCGGTGACGATGCAGAACACCACCGAGCGCACCACGACGGTCCACAGGTAGGGGTCGGTGACGAGGGAGACGTAGTTGTCGAGGCCGACGAACGGGGCCGGGGCGCCGAACTGCTGCATCAGCCCGTACTCGCGGAAGCTCGTCAGGACCTGCCACCCGATGGGGTAACCCAGCGCCGCGGCGAGGAGCACGAGCGTGGGGATGATGAGCAGGAGGGGCAGTCGCGTGCTGCGCTTGCGGTTCGGATGCCGTGGGGGCTCCGTGCGCTGCGTCGTCGGGGCCGTCGTCGTCCCGGTGGTCATGGTGTGGTCCTCATGGCTGGGGGTGCCCACGGAACGTGGGGGTGGTTGACCCCCGGGAGGGGGTGGGTCCCCGGCGGCCGGCGCGAGGAGCGCGGCCGGCCGCCGGGGAGATGATCACTTGCCGTTGAGCATCGGGGTGATCTTGGCGTCGTACTCCTTGGCGAGCGCGGCCAGGTCACTGGCGCCCTCGATCTTGCCGAAGAACTCCTCGAGGACCATCGAGGCCTCGACGGCGGCCCAGCCCGGCGCGGCCGGGGTGAGCTTGGAGTTGGAGGCCGAGGCGATGAGCGCCTTGGCGAACTCGTCGTCACCGAGGGAGGAGACGTACTCGGAGTTGGCCGGGCCCAGGCCCGCTCCACCGAGCTTGTTCTGGTAGTCCGCGGAGAAGATGATCTTCAGCAGCTCCTTGGACAGCTCGGGGTTCTTGGACTTCGCGGAGATCCCGATGTTCGAGCCACCGGCGAAGACCGGGGCCGGCTGGCCGTCGGTGCCGGGCAGGACGAAGGTGCCGAACGTCTCGGGGTTCCACTCGCGAACGTCCTTGTCGTCCTTCTTCACGAGGTCACCGATCGACCAGTGGGCCCAACCCGGCGCCATGATCGTCGCGGCGGCCAGCGACGTGCTGCCGGCGGCTGCGCCGGTGTCGTCGGTGATCGTGTCGCTGTCGTTGATGTACAGCCAGGGCGACTGGTCCTTGGCGTCGGCCGGGGCGTTGCTCGCGCTCTTCTGGATCTCCTGGAGCTGGGCCAGGCCCTTGAGGCTGTTCGGGTCCGAGAGGGTCGAGACCCACTCCCCGTTCTCCTTCTTGGCGAGGTCGCCGCCGTTGGCGAAGATCCAGGAGATGCCGTTGCGCCAGTCCTGGCCGCCGATGAAGAAGCCGGAGAAGTCCTTGATGTCGCGCGGGTTGTCCTGCGCGATCTTGGTGACGGCCGCGTTGAACTCGTCGAGGGTCGTGGGCTGGGCGACGCCCGCCTCGCTCCACACGTCCTTGCGCATGAACATGTAGCGCGAGCCGAAGTAGTAGGGCAGCGCGTACTTCTTGCCGTCGACCGAGCCGGCGTCCACGAACGACTGGAGCAGCTTGTCGCCACCGAGGGCGTCGTACTGGTCGGAGATGTCGAGGAAGGCGCCGACGTTGGTGAACGTCGGGCTCTGGGTGTTGCCGAGCTCGACGACGTCGGGGGTGTTCTCGGCATCCGGGAGGGCGGTCGTCAGCTTGGTGACGAGGTCACCCCAGGCCTGCTCCTCGATCTTGAGGGTGGCCCCGGTGTTGGCCTTGAACGTGTCGGTGAGGTAGGTCCTCAGCTCGGCCGGGGTGTCGCCGCCGGCGAGCCACAGGGTCACCGTCTTGTCGGCGTTGTCGGCCGTGCTCGTGGCCGCGGGGGTCGAGCCCGTGTCACCGCTCGAGCACGCGGTGAGGACGAGTGCCGCGCTGGTGAGCGCGACGATGGGCAGGCGCCGAATCATGTCGGTCTTCCTTTCGGGTGTGGGGCCTGGTGGCCCCGGGGGTGCACCGGGGTGCTGGTGGGGTGGGGGTTGGTTTCAGTTGTGGGGTCAGACGACGCCGAGCTGGTCCCAGAGGACCAGGGCGGCGGCTCCTCGCAGGACGATGTCCTGCGGGGATCCGGCGAGCCGGACGGTGAGGGGCGCCTCGGGGTCGGCGAGGAGGCGGTCGGCGAGGGTGCGCCGGAGGACCGGCAGCACCGGGGTGAGCAGGTCCTCGGGGCCGGCGAGCACGACCTCGGACAGGTCGAGGGCGGCGACGAGAGGGGCGAGGGCGACGCCGAGGCGCTCTCCACCGGCGTCGATGGCAGCGAGGTCCTGCCCACCGGGGGCGTCGACCGCGGCGCGCAGGCGGGGGATCGACAGCCAGGTCTCCAGGCAGCCGCGCTTGCCGCAGGGGCAGTCCTCGCCGCCGTCGGTGCCGACGGTGACGTGGCCGATCTCCCCGGCGGCGTGGTGCGCCCCCGTGACCCGCAGGCCACCGGTGACGATGCCGCAGCCGACACCGCGACCGATGTGGACGAGAACCATGTCCCGGCTGGCGGGTGAGGCGCTCAGCTCAGCCTGTGTCGCGGCATCCGAGTCGTTGGTCACGAGCACGGGGAGGCCGGTGGCGTCCGCGACGAGGTCGCGCAGGGGGACGTTGGTCCAGCCGAGGTTCGGGGCGGTGCGCACGGTTCCGTCGCGGTCGACGAGGCCGGGGGTGCCGATCCCGATGCCCAGCACGGGGTGGGGGGATCGGGCCATCGTGTCGCGGACGAGGTCGAGCACGACCTCGGGGTCGACGCCGCGGCCCTGGGCGGTGTCGACGGCGGCGGCGCGCTCCTCGCGCAGGACGACGGCGCCGGTGATGTCGAGGATGGCTGCCTGGAGGCGGGCCGGCACCGACAGGTCGACGGCCAGCGTGAGCAGGCGCGCCCGGTCGAGGTCCACGAGGGTGGCGCGCTTGCCGGGGCCGGCCTGCTCGGCGGTGCCGACGTCGAGCACGCGGCCCTCGTCGACGAGGTCGGCCACGAGGGCGGACATCGTCACCTTGGTGACGCCGACCTCGCGGGCCAGCTGCGCGCGGCTCGTCGGGCCGAGGCGCCGCAGGGTCTGCAGGACCAGGGAGAGGTTCTGCCGTCGACCGTCCGCCGGGAGGACCGCAGCAGAGGTCCGGACGCGGCGCGGGGTGGATGTCATGCGAGTTAGTAAACTGTACTAACTTATTATTCGCAACCCCCGGGATCATTCGATTCCCCGTCGGGTGCTGAGGCGGTCGCCCTGACAGCCACCTCGGCACCCGAGTCTGGTTGGGTGGGGGGATGCCGTCCCTCACCAGGTCCGAGGCCACCACCCGAGCCGCCCTCGTCACCGTCGACGCCATGGAGGTCGACCTCGATCTCGATCGTGGCGCGAGGCTGTTCGGCTCCCGGACGACGATCCGGTTCACCTGCCGTGAGCCCGGGGCCTCGACCTTCGTCGACCTGCGCGCCCGCGAGCTGCACTCGCTGTCCCTCAACGGAACTCGGCTCGACCCGGCGTCCGTGGTCGACGGCCGGCTCACCCTCGCCGACCTCGCGGGCGACAACGTCCTCGAGGTCGACGCGACGATGGCCTACAGCCACGACGGGCAGGGCCTGCACCGCAGCACCGACCCCGCCGACGGCGAGGACTACGTCTACGGCCACCTCTTCCTCGATGCCGCCCCGACGGTCTTCGCGTGCTTCGACCAGCCCGACCTCAAGGCGCCCTACTCGGTGACCGTGACCGCCCCGCAGGAGTGGACCGTCCTCGGCAACGGCGGCGCGACCCAGCTCGCCCCGGGTCGCACCTCCTTGGCGACCACCGAACCGCTCGCGACGTACTTCGTCACGGTGTGCGCCGGTCCGTGGGCGTCGGTGCGGGGCGAGCACGACGGCATCCCGCTCGGCGTCCACGCGCGCCGCTCGCTCGAGCCGCACCTGCGCGACCAGGCCCAGCAGATGCTCGACGTGACGGCGGCCTGCTTCGACGAGTACCACCGCTTGTTCGGCATCCGGTACCCGTTCGGGGAGTACCACCAGGTGTTCGTGCCCGAGTTCAACGCGGGGGCGATGGAGAACCCGGGGTGCGTGACCTTTCGCGACCAGATGATCTTCCGGGGTGCCGCCACCCCCGACCAGGTGTTCCAGCGCAGCAACACCATCGCCCACGAGATGGCCCACATGTGGTTCGGCGACCTCGTGACGATGCGCTGGTGGGACGACCTGTGGCTCAACGAGTCGTTCGCCGAGTACATGGCCTATCGGGTCACCTCGACCGTCGGCGAGTTCGACGACGCCTGGGTCGAGTTCGGTGTCATGCGCAAGCTGTGGGGGTATGCCGCCGAGCGGGCCCCCAGCACCCACCCCGTTGCCGGGTCGCCGGCTCCCGACGCCCACTCGGCGCTCGGCAACTTCGACGGCATCTCGTACGCCAAGGGTGCGTCCGTGCTGCGCCAGCTCATCGCGCACATCGGCGACGAGGCGTTCGTGGCCGGGGTGGGGGAGTACCTGCGCTCGCACGCGTTCGGCAACGGCGAGCTGGCCGAGTTCATCGCCTCGATCGAGGGGGCGGCCGGGCGCTCGCTGACGGCGTGGAGCGCTGCCTGGCTGCAGACCGCCGGGGCCGACCGGATCGGCCTGGAGGACGACGTGCTCACGCGCCTCGCGCCGGCTGACCATCCTGCCGACCGCCCGCACACCCTCGACGTCGCGGCGTTCGCCGGGGGCCGTGAGGTGGCTCGCGTCGACCTCGTCGTCCAGGGAGATCGCACGCCGGTGCCCGGCCTGGGTCACCTGCCGGTGGGCGCCCTCGTGGTGCCGAACGCCGCTGACCTCACCTGGGCCGAGATCTCGCTCGACCCGGCGACGGTCGACGGGCTGGCGGCCGGCCTCGCCGAGGTTCCCGACGTGTCGGCCCGATCGGTGCTGTGGGTCTCGTTGCTCGGCGCCGTCGCCCGGGGGGAGGTCGACCCTCGCACGGTGCTCGACGTCTTCGTCGCGGCCTGGCCGCGTGAGGAGTCCGCGGCAGTGCTCTCGAGGGTGTCGCTGCTCATGACGAGCCAGGTCGTGCCGCTGTACCTGCCGCCTGCCGAGCAGGAGGGTGCGCTCGCGCAGATCGCGGATGCCGCGGACACCCTGCTCTCGCGGTCGGCCGGGGTGCCGGGCCGGCCGGGTGATGCGCTGGCCGTCCTCGCGGCGCGCGTGTGGGCGCGAACCGGCTCGGACGTGGACCGGCTGCGGCGCTGGGAGGCGGGCGACGGCATCCCCGACGTGCTGGTCGGGGACGACGACTTCCGGTGGGCGGTGCTGCGCCGGCTCGCCACCCTGGACCTGCTCGGCGACGACGAGATCGAGGCGGCCGAGGCGGCCGACCACTCGCTCGCCGGTTCGCTCGCGGCGCTCGGGGTGCGCGCCGTGCGGCCGACGGCGCAGGCCAAGGCGTGGGCGTGGGCCCGGCTGCGCGACGACGCCGACCTGTCGAACTACGCGGCCCTCGCCATCGCCGGTGGTTTCTGGACGGCACCGGATGCCGCGCTGGTGCGCCCCTACGTGGACCGGGTCGGCGACCTCGTCGTCGGGATGTCGGCACGGATGGGCGACGACGCGGTGTCGCGAGTGGTGAGCGCGATGCACCCGACCCGGCTCGTCGAGGAGGGGTCACTCGCGGCATCGACCGCGATGCTGGCCCGCAGTGACCTCACGTCCGGGGTCCGGCGCGCGCTCGTCGACGCCGACCACGAGCTGCGAGAGGCGCTGGCCAGTCGCCGCCGCTTCGGCTGAGCCCAAGCCTGCTGCGGGTCGAGGTGATACCGCTCGTGGATCCGTGCACCTGGGGTTCGACCCCGCGGGTATGGGGCCCGCCCGGTTCAGTGGGGCAATCCGCGAGGGCGTGTGGCTCCGAACTACTGGAGACCACCGAGATCGTCTCCCTGGTCGCAGACCTTCCAGGAGCGAATCATGAAGCGACGCACGACGGCATTCCTCGGCACCTCGGCTCTCGCGCTGGTCGCGGCGGCGTCCATCGGAGCCGGCTCGGCCTCCGCGCACCCGCAGCCATCCGGCAAGGGTGCCGATCGGACCGTGTCCCTCAGTGCCCAGCTCGACGAGCTCAACAACTCCGGTGCTTCCGGCACGGCCACCGCGACGGTGCGCAACCAGAGGATCCAGAACATCGAGGTGCACGCGCAGGGCCTGACGCCCGACGCCCCGCACGCCCAGCACATCCACTACGGCGAGCAGGCCATGAACGAGTGCCCCGGGCTGGACCTGGACTCGAACATGGACGGGCGCATCAACACCGTCGAGGGCATCCCGGCCTACGGCCCGGTCGTCGTCTCCCTCAACACCACCGGAGACACCACCCCCGCCAGCTTCCTGGACGTCTCCCGCTTCCCGGTCTCGCACAGCGGCTCGTACAGCTACAGCCGCGACAACATCGACTTCACCCGCGTCGCCGGCACCGGCTACACCGGTGGAGGCGGCACGGCGAAGCAGATCGCCGACGCCATCCGCGCTGGTGAAGGTGTCGTCGTCATCCACGGGGTCGACTACAACGGCAACGGCATCTACGACTTCGATGGCGCAGGTGCCAGCGAGCTCGACCCGAACCTGCCCGCCGAGGCGACCGACCCCGCCGTCTGCGGTCTGCTGAAGGTCGACAACTGAGTCCCTGCTCCTGAAACGCTGCCGGACGTGGCCGGGTGGCGCAGAGACGGATGCCGTCCGCTCGAGGTGAGCGGACGGCATCCGGTCTGCGTTGGTGGTGGCCTTCGGGCCGCGGCTGGGTCAGCGGCGGTTCGTGAAGTTCAGCGCCACGTCGAGGTCGGCCTCCTTGACGAGCCGCTGCACCTCCTGGAGGTCGTCGCGTGACTTGCTCGTGACGCGCACCTCGTCGCCCTGGATCTGCGTCTTGACGCTCTTGGGCCCCTCGTCGCGGATGATCTTGGTGATCTTCTTCGCGTTCTCGGAGGAGATGCCCTCCTTGAGCGGGATGTCGAGCTTGTACTCCTTGCCCGACAGGCGCGGCCCGGCCTCGGGCACGTCGAGGTGCTTGAGCGAGACGCCGCGCTTGATCAGCCAGGTCTGCACGACGTCGAGCACCGCCTTGCAGCGCTCCTCGCTGTTGGCCTCGATCTTGATGACCTCGCCGACCAGCTCGACGGTGGCCCCCACGCCCTTGAAGTCGTAGCGGTTCGAGATCTCCTTCGCAGCGGTGTTGACCGCGTTGGCGACCTCCTGCTTGTCGAACTTGCTGACGATGTCGAACGAGCTGTCCGCCACGGGTCCTCCTGGTGTCGATTCGGTGTGCCGGGTGCGGCTTGCTATCCTTCCATGCGCACCACGGCAGGTTGCCCGAGCGGCCAATGGGAGTGGACTGTAAATCCATCGCGAAAGCTTCGAAGGTTCGAATCCTTCACCTGCCACCAGTGCGAAAGGCCCCTTGACCTGCGGAAACGCAGTGCCAAGGGGCCTTTCTCCTACCTCGGTGCCAGGTACGTGCCAGATCCTTGGGTGCCATCGGCCTTCCAGGCCGCTCCACCATGGTGACGGCATGGTTCGCCCCAACGCGTGTGCCCCAAGTCGTCGCGGACCGCGACTCCCGCGCGACCTCTTCGTCTCGCGCCTCGGGACCGCCGCGGTACTCGGCCCGCTGGTCCGCCTCGCCGGACATCGGCCGTCTGATCCTTCATCGTTCACCGAGACCCGCGGTCTCGAGTGCGGACCGAAAGGTGTGTCCTTCCGCCGACTGAAGGAGGCCCTCTTCGCCCAGAAAGACGTCGACTGCATCCCGGGCACGAGGCGGCCAACAACTGAAGTTGGGTACAAGGGGTCACGCCGCCTCCTCGAGTGTCGACGTCGATCTCCACCGGTGTCGGCATACTGTCCGGACAGTTCAAGGGAGTGCTCGCACTGGGACTTGTCGCAGCCGCTACCGCCGGTTTCCTGCCGGGTGCTGGTGCCTGACCTTCGTGTGGCAGCGTTGGGTTCGTGAGCGACGTGACGTGGGTGCTGGTGTGCGCGCTCGGTGTCGGGGTAGTCCTGGGTGCTGCCGGGCGGGTGATGCTGCGCAGCCGAGTTCGTCTCAGCTGGTCGGACTCGGTCGTCGCCGGTCTGCTCGGTGCCGTCATCGGGACGCTGGTCGGTGGGCTCGTGCCGGGTGGTCCGCGCCCTTGGCTTGCGGGCCTGGCCGCCGTGCTCGGGACGGCGGCTGTGTTGCTCGTCATGGAGCGCGTGGCGGCGCGGCGCCGGGAGGTTCGCGGGAGCGTGCAGGACCTGGTGCGCGCCGGCGAGTCGGCCAAGGTCGAGTTCAAGTCGTCGGCCCGGTACAACAGGTACTCCGCCAAGCGCGACGAGCGCCTGGAGCGGGCCGTCGCCAAGACGGTCGCGGGTTTCTTCAACGCCGAAGGTGGCGTGCTGCTGATCGGGGTCGCCGACGACGGTTCGATCACCGGTATCGAAGACGACTACACGCTGCTCAAGGCGCCCGACCGGGACCGCTTCGAGCTGTGGCTGCGGGACATGCTGACGAAGTCCATCGGCGTGGTCGCCAACAGGGACGTGCGGGTCGAGTTCGATGCGGCAGACGGTCGCGACGTGTGCCTCGTTACCGTGCCGGCCGCACGGCGGCCCGTCTTCGTGCACGGCTCGGAGGGTCATGACGCGACCTTGTTCGTGCGGCTCGGGAACACCACCCGGGAGCTCGACGTCGAGGAGGCGCTCACGTACTGCCTCGACCGCTGGGGCCGGCGCGCAATACGGGACGCCGCCAGGTCTGCGCGGGCTCTGCGCTGAGTCCGAACGAGCCCGGCAGGTCGGCACGTGGCCGTGGATCCCCGCGTCCGGGTACCTCACAACGGACCGAGTCTGGCCAGACACCGGCCCTACCGGCAATCGTCACCCGAGCGATGCGTCATTGCGCCGCCTTGAGCGCTGCAGGCACCGTCCATCGATGACCATCCGAG
>CAWESS010000019.1:0-337770 GCA_963811825.1 uncultured Actinomycetota bacterium
GGTCCCCGTGTCTGACAGCGACCTACGGGATCACGGGGTTGGCCGCTGAACAACGGTCCTGACACAGGGTGGCCTCGGCGAGCGCCACGCTGCGGCAGTGGTTCCACTCGCTCGAGCCCTCCTTGTGGGAGGCGTCGCACGCGCCTTAGGCATCCTGCAGGTTGCGGATGCACCGACTCGCGCAGTCGGCCATGCCGGAGTCGTAGACGTTCTCCCAGAACTCCGGCTCCGACAGGAACCTGTCCCAGCCCCACGTACCGCCGGCGGCCCTGATGCTCAGGACCTGTGCCTTGAGCACGAGGTCGTTGTGGCGTCGTTCGAGGTCCGCCACGGATTGCTGGAGCTCTCGGACCGTCTGGTCCAGGTCGGCGTCGTCCATCACAGTTTCTCCTGTCCGCGGCTGAGGGCGCATGACATCCGGCGCAGGAGCCGCTTGGTGAACCTTCAGTGTGGGCGCGCGCTCCACCGGCCGTCCATGGTCACAAAGGGCTATGGGTGCTCAGACGATCGTCAGCTCTCCGGGGCCGTCGACATCGTCCCAGGTGATCGGGAGCAGGTCGCCGCTTCCGTTCCGCACGGCCGTGCAGACCGTGGCCTTGTCCGGGAAGGGCAGGGCCGTCACCGAGATGGCCGTGCCTCCACCGGCCTGGGTGCCGCTCTCGCCGAGGCGTTCCACCTGGCCCGAGGCGCTGACTCCCCACTTGATCAGCAGCACGTTTCCGCTGTCACTGATGAGTGCGGTCAACACCCCGTAGGGGCGAGCGATGGTTGCGATCTCGCGGATCTCCCCACCTCGACCCTCGCCACCGTTGACGCGGGTGATGTCGGCGCCGTCGGCGTTGGTCGTGAACGGGATGAGGAGCAGGTTGTCACTGCCGTCCCGACACACGACGACGAGGTGGCCTGTCGGTGCCAGCACGATCTGCGACAGATCAGCTGAGCCCATCTGGTCGCCGGAGTCCGCCATGAGGTCGACGGACCCACCGGTCACGCGCCAGGTGCTGAGCACGAGCCGCGAGGAGTCGTCGGCGGACAGGATCGCCACGACCTGCACCGTCGGGCCCTGCTGGAGCACGACGCAGGAAACCTGTCGTGCCTGTGACCCGTCGACCCCGCTGTCAAAGAGGCGGGCGAGGGACCCGTTGGGCTGCACCTCCCAGACGATGTTGAGCAGCCGTCCGCTTGCGGAGATGCACGTCGTGAGGACCCGCGACCCGTCGAGCGCGACGATGTCGAGGTCGCCCACCTCACCGGCCTGGTTGCCGCTGTCGTCGAGCCGGGCGAAATTGGCGTCGTGGGTGATGAGCAGCAGCTCGCCGTCCGCGTCGCGCATCGCGCTGACGTAAAGGGGGCCGACGGCCACCATGCGCGCACTGGTCGCTGGGCCGCCGGTCGCGCCTGCCGGGTCACCCATGCGTAGGAGCACTCCGTTGTCCTGCACCCGCCAGAGCACGACCTGGTAGTTGCCGGAGCCGTTCTGAATCGCATTGGCCACGACCGCGGTGCTGTTGACGCCCGCAGCCGCAAGGGACGACGTGTGCAGGACTCCGCCCGCGCCGCCCTCTCCATCCGTGCGACGGATGACCGGCGCGGCGGGATAGAGGTGCTCCAGGAACGTCTTGTCGGTGACGGTGAGCGATCCCTTGCTGCCGATGTCACCGGGCGCCGGCAGCCCCGTCCTCGACTCGAAGATCGGGTTGGCTGGGTTGCCGGCGTGGTAGTGCATGAGGCTCTCGAAGTCGTACTTCTCCGTTCGCGCCTCCAGGTCCGCCTTCTCGTACTGCTCAGGGTCCTCGGTCACTCGATCCTCGTGGAATATCGCGAAGTCGTCGCGGTCCTCACGCTGGTGTTCGTGGACCATGCCGACGGCGTGACCGAGCTCGTGGAGGATGACGCTCTCGGAGTTGAGGGACGCGTTGACGTACTGCTGCCCGCCCTGACGGCCGAGCTTGGAGTTCGCGTTCCCGCGGGTCTGCTTCGAGAACCGGATGTAGTCGTCCTGCGCCAGGCGTTGGACGAACCTCAGGTTCGTCTGTTGTTCGAAGGTGACGATCGCGGCCGCGATCGTGGCCTGGTTGCCGAGATCCGGATTGATCTCGTACGGCAGGATGCCGCCGCGCCACAGATCTGTCCCGCGCTCCTGAGCAGCCATGGTGGGTTCCTCCTGTCCACGGCTGAGGGCGGATGGCATCCGGCCCAGGAGCCGCTCTGGTGAACCTTCAGTGTGGGCGCGCGCCCGCGCACACGTCCATGGTCACAACGAGCCAGTGGGGCGCACGGGTCGAGGCTGCCTCATCGCACCCCTGCCACCCGGAACTGCACGGAGATCCGCGGCCCGACGGCCTTCGTGGTCTTCGGCACGCAGTGGTCCCAGGTGCGCTGGCACGACCCGCCCATGACGAGCAGGTCACCGTGTCCGGCGGGCACGCGCACCGAGGAACCGCCGCCGCGCGGCCGCAGCACGAGATCACGGGGCGCCCCGACCGAGACGATCGCGACCATCGTGTCCTGCTCACGTGAGCGACCGATGCGATCCCCGTGCCACGCCACCGAGTCCTGACCGTCGCGGTACAGGCACAGCCCTGCGGTGACGAACGGCTCGCCCAGCTCGCTCGCGTAGTGGCGGGTCAGGGCCTCGCGGCACTCGACGAGGGCGGGGTGGGGGAGCGGGGCCTCGTCACCGTAGAAGGACAGCAGTCGAGGAACGTCGACGATCGAGTCGTACATCTGCCGCCGCTCGGCGTGCCACGGCACCGTCTCGCGCAGCGAGACGTACAGCTCGTCGGCACCGCCCACCCAGCCGTTCAACACATCAACCCAGGCATCGTCGTCCAGCTGCGTGCGGCGCACCCCGACCAGCGGGTGCACGACGACGTCATCAGCCAGGTCGAGCAGCGACCCCTGGAGTCCGTACATGCCGAGAGCCTAGACATCATTCGAACGCCTGTCCACAACCTTGGACATCTCTTGTCTTGCGTGTCCGGATGCCGTGGGGTGGCGGTATGAGCGCCCACCCCCTCGCCGGTTCCGTCGTCGCAGTGCTCGGCGCTTCAGGTGCCCTGGGTTCACGGATCGCTCGCGGTGCCCACGAGCGTGGTGCCCACGTGGTGCTCGTGGGTCGGGACGCGGCGCGGCTGGGCGCGGTGGTTGCGGGTGCCGAGGTGGTCGTCGGGGACATCGCGGATGCCGGACTCGGCGACCGAGTGGTTGCCGCCGCCGTCGCGCGCCACGGCGGCCTCGACGGGGTGGTCAACGCGGCGGGCGTCGTGGCCTTCGGTCCACTGATCGACACCGACGACGCCGTGATCGAAGAGCTCTTCCTGACCAACGTCCTCGGCCCGCTGTTCCTCCTGCGCCGGGTCGTCCCGGCGCTCGCCGAGCGTCGTGGGTTCGTGGCCCAGATCAGCGCCGTCGTGGCCGAGCACCCTTTGCCGGGGATGGCGGCCTACGCCGCGAGCAAGGCGGCGCTCAGCGCAGCGGACAAGGCACTCACCCGCGAGCTGCGCCGGTCGGGGGTCGACGTCATCGATGTCCGGCCACCCCACACCGAGACCGGGCTGGCCGGCCGCCCGCTGTCCGGGACAGCGCCGGCGCTGCCCCAGGGCCTCGACCCTGATGACGTCGCCCGCACCATCCTCGACGCCATCGAGGCGGGCAGGTCCGAGTCGCCTCCACCGATTTCGCCTGAGGTCGGCGCAACGGCTGCTCCTGACACCGTGCGGCCGGGCGAGCGCAACAGGACACTCCAGGCGGGCGCAACCGAGCGTCAGGATGACGCGCCGAGTTGGTGTCGCACCACCCTGCGTCGCAGGGTGGGCGATGCCTCGACCTCGTAGCCGGCGTCGAGGAAGACCTGGAGCAGCCCGACCGAAGCCTCGTCCCAGATCACCGTCTTTCCCGGCGGCGGCTCGGTGGGGTAGCCCTCGAGGACGCGAGCGCCGACCTGCCTGCCGTACTCGACGGTGGCGGCGGCGAGCTCGTACATCAGGCCCTGTCGACGGAACCCCTTGCGCACGACGAAGCAGGTGACCGACCAGACGCCCTCGAGGTCGGGGTCCGTCCGCATCCACGACTTCTGCCGGGCCCAGATCCTCGGGTAGTTCTCCCGCGGCTCGACCGCGACCCAGCCGGCGGGCTCGCCGTCGACGTATCCGACGAGGCCGGACGTGGGGCCACTCGTGCCGCAGCCGGCCTGATCCAGCAGAGCGGCATCGCGCTCCTCCTGAGTCGTGTCGCGCCAGATCCACCCCGGGACCTTGAGCGCCTGGCAGCGGCACTTGCGGGCACCGCCGGCCTCGAACACGGCGTCCAGGTCCTCGCTCGTCGCATCGTTGGCCGGTCTCCAGCTGAACTCGGGCACACCGCGAGACTAGTGGGCGCTGGCGATGTCGGCCGGTTGACCGGTTCCCGTGACATCCGGCGCTGTGGCGAGGACAGTCGACGTATCACCAGTGATCCACGCACCTCCTGCAGGTAGCGGAATCCGGCGGGTACTCGGTCACCGTCATCGGCTGACGTCGGCAGCGCGACCGCGGTGGTCCCTGACGGTTCTTGGCTCGCAGAGACTCATCCTTGTCGGGCGATGACGGATGCCACCGGCTGCGGTCGGGTATGAGCGTGCAGCCGTTCAGCAAGGCCTACAAGGGGCGGGGCGCGTTCGCGTCGGCGAGCCGGCCGCCCATGGCAACGCGCTTCGTGCCGTTCGCGAGGTCGATGGCCGGCTACTCGGGGGGCCGGCTGCGCACCGACGTGGTCGCTGGGGTCACCGTGGCGGCGCTGGCTCTGCCGGCATCCATGGCGTACGCGCAGCTGGCCGGTGTCCCGGTCAGCGCCGGCCTCTACGCGCTGCTGCTCCCGGTCCTTGCGTACGCCTTCCTGGGGTCCTCGCCGCGGGTAGCGGTCGGGCCTGAGGGCACCGTCGCGCTGCTCGTCGCGACCGCGATCGCTCCGCTCGCCACCAGCGGGAGCCCGCAGTACGCCACGCTCGTCGCGATGCTCGCGGTCATGGTGGGGGTGGTCTTCCTCGTGGCGCGTGTGGCCCGCATCGGCTGGATCGCCGACTACTTCTCCCAGGCGGTGCTGGTCGGCTACATCACCGGGGTGGCCGTCGTGCTCATCGCCGGCCAGCTCGGCAAGCTGCTCGGCATCTCCAGCGCGAAGGATGGCGCCATCGGCGAGACCATCGACATCCTGCGACACCTGGGTGACGCCAACGGCGTCACGGTCCTCGTCGGTGCGATGTCCATCGCCGTCCTGCTCGTGGCGGGACGGCTCAACAACCGGATCCCGGGCGCTCTGATTCTCGTCGTCGTGGGCATCGCCGCGTCATGGTGGCTGGACCTCGCGGGCCAGGGCGTGTCGATCACCGGCCCTGTTCCCAGCGGCCTGCCCGGGCTGGAGGTGCCCGACCTGAGCCGCGGCGACGTCGGCTCCCTCGTCCTCGCGGCACTGGCCGTCTTCCTCGTCGCCTTCTCCGACTCCATCCTCATCTCGCGCTCCTTCGCCTCACGCCACCGCGAGGTCGTCGACGCCAACCAGGAGCTGCTCGCCTTCGGGGTTGCCCAGGTCGCTGCCGGCGTCACCCAAGGCCTCCCGGTCGGCACGAGCGGATCCCGCACCGCGGTCAATGACGACATGGGTGCGACCAGCCAGGTCAGCGGGCTGGTCGCCGCGGGGACCATCGCCGCCATCCTGGTGTTCCTCACCGGCCCCATCCAGTACCTGCCATCCGCGGTGCTCGGGGCGATCATCATGTATGCCGGGGCCAAGCTGATCGACCCTGCCCAGTGGCAGGCCCTGACTCGCAGCAGCAGGGTCGAGGTCGTGATCGCCGCCATCACCGTCGCGTGTGTCGTCACGGTCGGAGTGCTGCAGGCGATCGTCGTGGCCGTGTTGCTGTCGGTCGCCGACATCATCCGCCGCGCGGCCCGCCCCGCGGACGCCGTGCTCGGCTGGTCTGCCTCCGAGGACCGGTACGTCGATGTCGTCGAGCACCCTGATGCAGGTGTCACCGCCGGGGTGGTCGTCTACCGCATCCAGGACCGGCTCTTCTTCGCGAACGCCCACTTCTTCAAGCGCCGGCTCTGGGCCGCGGTGGACGGCGCGCCCAAGCCGGTGCGGCACGTCGTACTCGACGGGTCGTTCATCAGCGACATCGACGCGAGCGCCGAGGAGGCACTGCGTGAGGTCATCGAAGGCCTGAGGGAGCGCAACATCGAACTCCACCTCGCCCGCGCGACCCTGGAGCTGCGGGAGCGTCTCGACTCGGTCGGCCTCGTCGAGATGATCGGTACCGACCACTTCCACGGCACGGTGACCGCAGCCGTCGACGCGTGCCGATGGCGCGCCGACGGTTCGTCATGATGGCGCGCTGAGCGCAACAGCCCCGGCGGCCAGGGGGCTGGCACAGGAAACGGCGACCTCACCGGGTCGCTCCTCACCCACGGGGCGGCACGGCATCCCGCCGATGTCAGCGCGAGCACCGACAATGGTGCGGTGCCCCTCTACCGCGACGAGGCGATCGTCCTGCGCACCCAGAAGCTGGGTGAGGCCGACCGCATCGTCACCCTCCTCACCCGCCGCCTGGGCAAGGTGCGGGTCGTCGGCAAGGGCGTGCGGCGCACGAAGTCGCGTTTCGGCAGCCGGCTCGAGCCCGGCATGCACATCGACGTGCAGTGCTACGAGGGCCGCAGCCTCGACACCGTGACCCAGGTCGAGACCCTCGACCCGTGGGGCGACGCCATCGCCCGCGACTACGCCTCGTACACCGCCGCGACCGCCGTGTTCGAGACCTGTGACCGGCTCACCGAGGAGCGCGAGCCGGCCCTGCAGCAGTACCTCCTGCTCGCCGGCGCGGTGCGCTCCCTCGCCGGTCGTGAGCACGACCCCAACCTCGTCCTCGACGCCTACCTCCTGCGTGCGCTGGCGGTCGCCGGCTGGGCCCCGAGCTTCCACGACTGCGCGAAATGCGGTGCGCCGGGCCCGCATCGGGCCTTCCACGTCGTCGCTGGTGGCGCCGTCTGCCCGAGCTGCCGTCCACCGGGATCGGCCGCCCCGGCCCCCGAGACCCTGCTGCTGCTCTCGGCCCTGCTCGCCGGTGACTGGGCGATCGCCGACGCCTCCGACGTGCACCACCGTCGTGAGGGCAGCGGCCTGACCGCAGCCTTCCTGCAGTGGCACGTGGAGCGGGGTATCCGCAGCCTCCGTATGGTGGAGCGGTGAGCGTGTCCAGCCCCTACCCGCCGCCCTTCCCGCACCCCAGCGGGGCCCGCCCGCCGCTCATCGAGGCAGGCCGGATGCCGCGTCACGTCGCCGTCGTCATGGACGGCAACGGGCGTTGGGCCAACCAGCGGGGCCTGCCACGCACCAAGGGCCACGAGGCCGGTGAGGCCGCCCTCCTCGATGTCGTCGCGGGCGCCATCGAGGTCGGGGTGACCCACCTCTCGGCCTACGCCTTCAGCACGGAGAACTGGAAGCGCAGCCCCGACGAGGTGAAGTTCCTCATGGGCTTCAACCGCGACGTCATCCGCCGACGCCGCGACCAGCTGAACGAGTGGGGCGTGCGGATGCGCTGGGTCGGGCGCCGACCGCGCCTCTGGGGTTCGGTCATCAAGGAGCTCGAGATCGCCCAGGAGCTCACCCGCAACAACACCGGCCTCACCCTCTACTTCTGCGTCAACTACGGGGGCCGCGCCGAGCTCGGGGATGCCGTGCAGCGCCTTGCCGAGGACGTCGCCAGGGGCCGTCTCAAGGCGCGAACGGTCGACGAGCGCACCATCGCCCGCTACCTGCCCGAGCCCGACATGCCCGACGTCGACCTGTTCGTGCGGAGCTCGGGCGAGCAGCGCACGAGCAACTTCCTGCTGTGGCAGAGCGCCTACGCCGAGATGGTCTTCCAGGACCAGCTGTGGCCCGACTACGACCGGCGCGACCTGTGGGAGGCCATCCAGGCGTATGTCGACCGCGAGCGTCGCTACGGCGGAGCGGTTGATGCGCCGACCGCCTGACCGCCGTGGTGGTTAGGGTCGACGGCATGAGCGATCGACACGTCGAGCTGTTCCCCGAGGTCGCACGCGTCGCCGCTGAGCTCATCCGCCACCCCGAGGTCTCCCGACGCTGGACGGACGAGAGCTCGTGCGCCGACATGACGGTGGGCGGGCTGGCAAACCACCTCGCAGGGCAGGCGTCCAACGTCGTGCGCCTGCTGTCGGCGAGACCACACGAGGCCGACCCGATCCCCGTTCTCGAGCACTACCGCCGCGCCGCGTGGGTGCACTCCGGGCACGACGAGGTGGCCAACGCCGAGGTGCGCACCTCCGCCGACGCCGATGCGGCCTCGGGAGCCGTCGACCTCGAGCTGCGCGTGCGCACCGACCTCGAGGCCCTGCCGGCGGCGCTGGCCCCGGTGCTCGACGGCACTCGTACGCCCGACTCGGTGCTCATCCCGTGGCAGGGGTGGTCGCTCTCGGCCGCTGACTTCGTGCTCACCCGCACCATGGAGGCGATCGTGCACTCCGACGACCTGGCCGCGAGCATCGGCGTCGACACCCCGACCTTCCCGGAGGCGGCGGCGGATGCCGTGCTCGGCCTCCTCGCGTCGATCGCCGCCGAGCGGCACGGACAGGCCGCCGTGGTGCGGGCGCTCAGCCGACCCCAGCGCTGGGCCGGCCCGGTCTCCGCCTTCTGAGCCTCATCCGCAGTCCGGGCACAACCCGTTCATCTCGACGGTGTGCTGCACGGCGGTGAAACCGTGCGCAGCGGCGACCGCCTCGGCCCAGCGCTCGACGGCATCCCCGGTCACCTCGACCGCGAGCCCGCACGAGCGGCAGACGACGTGGTGGTGGTGGTGAGCCGTGGCGCAGGCCCGGTAGACGCACTCTCCCTCGGGGGTGCGGATGACGTCGAGCTCACCGTCGGTCGCCATGGCCTGCAGGTTGCGGTAGACCGTCGCGAGCCCCACCTTGGTACCTGAGCCGGCCATCGCGGCATGGATGTCCTGCGCCGAGCGGAACTCGCGCGACCCGGCGAGCGCCTGCGCGATCGCCGCCCGCTGACGGGTCGGGCGCCGCTCGGTCTGGACCTGCTCGGTCATCGCGTCTCCGCCCCCGCACGGTTCCCGTGCTCGTCGTGGTGCCCGTGTTCGTCGTAGTGCCCCTCGTGCGCCGCGTGGCGGTGCCCGTCGTGCAGGTAGTCGATGTGGTCGTCGTGGTCGACGGCGGGATGCCCGCAGTCGGGGCCGTGTTCGTGGTCGTGGCGCTCGGCCCAGTCGTGCCTGGCTCGCCGAGCCCGGGCCACGGCCGCCGTCGCCACGCTCGCCACGATGAACGCGGCGACGGCGAGCAACACGATCGTGCCGCCGGACGGCGTCTCGGCGACGTACGAGACGAGCACCCCGCCGACGCTGCACAGGACCCCGATGAGCACCGCCCACCACAGACCGGAACGGAAGCTGCGGGCGAACAGCTGTGAGGTCGCGTTCGGCAGGATCATCAGCGCGCTGATGAGCAGCAGCCCCACGACGCGCATCGACACGACCACCGTGACCGCCGTGAGCACCGCCAGCACGAGGTTGTAGCGCAGGACGTGGATGCCGGCCGCGCGGGCGTACTCCTCGTCGTTGGCCACGGCGAAGAACCGCTGGCGAAGCACCAAGGTCGTGCCGAGGACCACGACGGCCAGCACCGCGAAGACGATGATGTCCGAGCGGCTCGTCGTGAGGATCGCGCCGAAGAGGTAGCCGGTGAGGTTGGCCGGGGTTCCGCTGCTCGACTTCGCGATGAGGACCACGCCCAGGGCGATGCCGCCGTAGAACATCACGGCGAGGGCGGTGTCGCCGCTCGTGCGCCCCGAGGCACGGATCAGCTCGATGGCGACCGCAGCGAGCACGGCGGCGATGAGGGCGGTGAACACCGGCTCCTGGCCGGTGAGCACCCCCACCGCGACCCCGGCCAACGCCACGTGGCCCATGCCGTCGCCGATGAGCGACATCCGGCGCTGGACGAGGAAGACCCCGACCAGCGGTGCCGCGAAGCCGGCCAGCAGTGCCGCGAGCAGTGCCTGGCGCATGAAGTCGAGGGCGAGCAGGTCACTCACGGCGCCACCTCCCGCGGGGCGGGGTCGAGCGGGGCGGCGCCGATGACGTGGCCGCGACGTGGTGCGTCGTCGTGCGGGTGGTGGTGGTCGGAGCCGACCGCGTGCCGCTGGAGGTGCTGGGCATACGCAGCGGGTGTCCCGTCGAAGTCGACGTGCCCGGCATCCAGGCAGACGATGCGGTTGACGACACCTTCGAGGGCCGCGAGCTCGTGCGTGACGACGAGCATCGACGTGCCACGGTCGGCGAGTCGCTGCAGGACGACAGCCAGCGACTCCTGGCTGGCGTGGTCGACACCGGCCGTCGGCTCATCCATGACGAGCATGTCCGGCCGCCCGGCGAGCGCGCGGGCGATGAGCACCCGCCGCTGCTGTCCGCCGGAGAGTGACGCGACCTCCTCGTGCGCGCGGTCGGCCAGGCCCACGTCGGCGATCGCCTCGCGCACGATGGCGCGGTCCTCGCGCGTCGCGGGCTTCCACCACGGGCGGTGGGGGAGGCGGCCGACCTCCACGATCTCGGTCACGGTCGCGCGCACCGACGCCGACAGGGAGTGGCGCTGCGGGACGTAACCCAGGCGGGTGTGCTCGTCGAAGTGGTCGAGAGGAGTGCCGAAGAGCTCGACGTCGCCGCCCTGCCGGGCACTCAGACCGAGGATGCCGCGCACCAACGTGGACTTGCCAGACCCGTTCGGGCCCAGCAGGGCCACGACCTCGCGCTCGTGGACCGCGAGGTCGACCTCGGACACGACCGTGCGGTCGGCATACCCGAAGGAGGCCGACCGCAGGCGCACGAGCGGGGGAGTGCTCATGTGCAGGACTGGCCCTCGCGCAGGGTCTGCAGGTTCGCACGCATGACCTCAAGGTAGTCCGACCCGGCCGAGGCGTCGGTCAGCCCCTCCAGGGGGTCGAGGACGGCGACCTTCGCTCCGGTCTCGCGCGAGAGGGTCTCGGCGAGCGCAGGGGAGACGAGGGTCTCGGCGTACACCGTGGTGACACCGGCTTCCTTCACGTGCTCGGTCAGCTCGCGCAGGGTGGCGGCGTCGGGCTCGGCGTCGGGCGAGATGCCGGCGATGCCCTCCTGGCCCAGGCCGTAGCGCGCAGCGAGGTAGCCGAAGGCCGCGTGCCCGGTGACGAGTTCCTTGCTCTCGCAGGTCGCGAGCCCGGCGGTGAACTCCTCGTCGAGAGTGGTCAGTTCGCCTGCCAGCGCGGTGGCGTTGGCCCTGTACGTCTGCGCGTTCGCGGGGTCGGCGGCCGCGAAACGCTCGCCCGCAGCCGTGGCGACGGCGGCCATGCGCGTGGGGTCGAGCCAGAAGTGCAGGTCCTTGGCGCCCTCCCCGGCGTGCTCGGCGTGCTCCTCCTCGGTCTCGCCGGCGTGGTCGTGGCCGTCGTCGGCGCCGGTGACGATGAGGTTCGCGGCCTGCGTGACGTCGAGCGCGGCATCCCCGGCCTGGGTCTTCACCGCGTCGTCGACAGCCGGCTGGAAGCCCGCGAGGTAGAGGACGGCCTTGGCCTGGGAGAGCTCGCCGACCGCCTTCGGGGTGAGCTCGAGGTCGTGCGGCTCGGTGCCCGGCTTGGTCAGCGTGGACACCTCGACGAGGTCACCGCCGACCCGCTCGGCCACGAACTGGAGCGGGTAGAAGGCCGCCGTGACCGGCATCCGGTCGGTGGCGTCGGCGCCGGACGTGCCGTCAGCGGCGTCACCGGACCCACACCCCGCGACGAGCACGGTGGCGGACAGGGCGGCGACGGCAAGAACCTTCATGACAACCATTCTCATTCAGGATGAGAACGATTGTCAAAACCATCAACCGCGAGGCGCGGCCTGGGTGATCGCGATGGCGCCCATCATGATGACGACGGCGACCCGCATCAGCCGCTCGGGCATGCTCAGGCGCGGCCAGGCGAGGGCGCCGATCCACGCGAGGAAGAGCGTCACGAGGGCGATGAGCAGCCAGCCCCAGCCCGGGATGAACAGCCCGGCGACGACCAGGCCGAGGATCAACAGGAACGGCACGAAGCGGGGCAGGCTGCTGACGTAGGTCAGGGCCGGCAGGCTGGCGCGCTCGAAGGACTCACGGAGGCTGGACACGGTGGACAAGCGTACGCGGCGCAGCGGCCGGGCCGGTTCGGCCCCGGGGTCGCTGCACGGATAACCTTGCGAACATGGCCGCTCCCACCTCCGTCGTCGATACCGTCGTCTCCCTCTGCAAGCGTCGGGGGTTCGTCTTCCCGTGCGGTGAGATCTACGGCGGAACGCGTTCGGCGTGGGACTACGGGCCGCTCGGTGTCGAGCTCAAGGAGAACATCAAGCGGCAGTGGTGGCGCTCGATGGTGACCGCTCGCGAGGACGTCGTCGGGCTCGACTCCTCGATCATCCTGCCCCGCCAGGTGTGGGTCGCCTCGGGCCACGTCGGCGAGTTCACCGACCCGCTCACCGAGTGCCAGAGCTGCCACAAGCGGTTCCGCATGGACCACATGCAGGAGGCCATCGCCGAGCGGGAGGCCAAGAAGGGCAAGGAGGTCGACCCCGACTCCATCGCGCTGGCCGACATCGCCTGCCCCAACTGCGGCACCCGCGGCCAGTGGACCGAGCCGCGCGAGTTCAACATGATGCTCAAGACCCACCTCGGCGTCATCGAGGACGAGTCGGGCCTGCACTACCTGCGTCCGGAGACCGCCCAGGGCATCTTCGTCAACTTCCTCAACGTCATGCAGGCCTCGCGCAAGAAGCCGCCCTTCGGCATCGCCCAGACCGGCAAGAGCTTCCGCAACGAGATCACCCCCGGCAACTTCATCTTCCGCACGCGCGAGTTCGAGCAGATGGAGATGGAGTTCTTCGTCAAGCCCGGGGACGACGAGGACTGGCACCAGTACTGGATCGACGAGCGCACCCGCTGGTACACCGACCTCGGCATCAACCCCGACAACCTGCGCCACTACGAGCACCCGGCCGAGAAGCTGTCGCACTACTCCAAGCGCACCGTCGACATCGAGTACCGCTTCAACTTCACCGGCAGCGAGTGGGGCGAGCTCGAGGGCATCGCCAACCGCACCGACTTCGACCTGACGACGCACACGAAGCACTCGGGCACCGACCTCGTCTACTTCGACCAGGCGAGCGGCGAGAAGTACACCCCCTACGTCATCGAGCCGGCCGCGGGCCTCTCGCGCAGCCTGATGACCTTCCTCGTCGACGCCTACACCGAGGACGAGGCCCCCAACACCAAGGGCGGCGTCGACAAGCGTGTCGTGCTGAGGCTCGACCCGCGCCTCGCGCCGGTCAAGGCCGCGGTGCTGCCGCTGTCGCGCAACGCCGACCTGTCACCCAAGGCCCGCGACCTCGCCGCGATGCTGCGCACGAACTGGAACGTCGAGTTCGACGACGCCGGGGCGATCGGCCGCCGTTACCGCCGCCAGGACGAGATCGGTACCCCGTTCTGCCTCACCGTCGACTTCGACACCCTCGACGACCAGGCCGTGACGATCCGGGAGCGCGACACGATGGCCCAGGAGCGGGTCGGTCTCGACCAGGTCCAGGGCTGGCTGGCCGCGCGCCTCATCGGCGCCTGACACCGGGCTCGACCGGCACCTGACGCGAGCGACTCAGGCGTTCGGCCCGTAGCGCTGCCACACGGCCTCGGCCTCCTCGCCGCGACCGTCGCGGTCGAGGGCGCGCGCCAGCGCTCCGGCCGCGTTGGCGCGCTCGTCGACGAGGCCGAGGGTGTGCAGCGTGGCGATCGCCTCGCGCAGCACCTGCCTCGGACTCACCCAGCCGGTCGTGCTCGGCGAGCACCATGGCACCCTCGGCGCGCAGGAGCACCTCGAACTCGGCCCCGACGAGAGCCTCGGCGGCAGCGAACCGCGCGACGGCGGCATCCACCTCGCCGTGCTTGGCGAGCAGGTGGGCGCCCTGGCGGAGCACGTGGGGCTCGAGGACCTCGGCGTCGAACTCGTCCTCACCGACGCCGGCCTCGGTCGCGAGCTGCTGGGCGCGTCCGATCGCGGCATCGAGGTCTGCCAACCCGCCGGCGAGGTCCTCGGTGTCGGCGCGCAGCGCTGCCCGGGAGCGCAACGCCTCGAGGTAGAGGTCGAGGGTCTGGGTGTCGTGGGCCCGCTCGACAGCGGTGTCGTAGTGCACGGCTGCCGCGGCGACGTCCCCGGCATCCCACGCGCAGTTGCCGGCCCGCCACTGGGCGTGCCCGGACTCCATGATCCGGTCCTCGGCCTCGAACGCGGTGGATGCCGTGGCGAACGCCGTGCGCCCGCCCACCCACTGGCCGAGACCCACCAACGCGTTGCCGAGCGCCCACGCGGCCGGCCCGACGAGGGAGGGGCTCGTGTCGCGCAGCACCGGCAGGGCCGCCTCGAGCAGCTCGGCCGCCTCGACGGGTCGGCCCGTCTCGACGTACGCGAGCCCGAGGAAGCGCTGGCCGTGGGCGAGCAGCACGCCGTCGCGCAGCCGGGTCGCCGCGGCGACGATGTCGGCCGCCGGCTCCTCGACGGCGTCGTACTCGTTGCGCTCGACGAGGACCTCGCACAGGCCGAGCAGCAGGGGGATCCGGGCGCGGTCGGGGAGCCCGCGCAGCGCGAGGGCCGCGCGCACGTGGGCGAGGGCGGCATCCTCGTCGCCGGCACGGTGGGCGATCCGGCTGCGGACGTCGAGCACCATCGCGCGCAGCACGGGGAGGTCGGCGATCTCGGGTTCCAGGTCGTCGAACCGAGCGGCGGCGGTGCCCGGGTCGGGGTCGCCCGAGGCCAGGGCCACGGCCACCTCGACCTCGCAGAGCAGCGTGCGCTCCCTGGAGCCGGCGGTGCCGGTAGGCCTGCGCCGCGCGCTGCAGGTCGGTGGTGTCGCCGTCGCCGTCCGCGCGGTGGAACGTGCGTCGCCACAGGCCGCCGGCCTCGGTGTGGGCGCCGATCTCCTCGAGGGCGGCGGCGACCTCGCGCGCCCGCTCGGGCCCACCGTCGCCGAGCAGCGCGAGCTCACCCTCGCAGCGCAGCACCCCGGCCTCGTCGTTGCCTCGGCGCGAGGCGTCCCGCGCCTCCTCGAGCATGGCGCGGTACCCGTCGTCAGGGGCGTCCACGGCGCTGACGCGGTCGAGCAGGCCGACGGCCGCCCACTGCTCGTCGGTGTCGACCGGCAGCAGCGAGGCGCGGTCGCGCAGCCAGGCCTTCACGTGGTCCTCGGTGGCGGGGTCGAGCGTCCGCAGGGCCTCGTCCAGGGCTGCCGCCCGCTCGACGACGTCGAGGGATGCCGTGCGCGCCGCCCCGCGTCGACCGCCCGTCGGCGCTTCGGTCGCCGGCAGCCGGGTGGGCGGAAGGGTCGGCTCGGTGGGGACGAGGGCGTCGTCGTGAGCGGCGGCTCAGGGTCTCGGAGACGACGGTCGACCCGTGGCGCGCGTCGAAGGCTGCGGCGATCTCGAAGGCGCCGTCGCGCAGCTCCCGCGCGACGTCCGAGACGGGGCGGCCGTCAACCTCTGCGGGGGCAAGTCCGACGACGAGGGCGCGGTCGAGCACGTGGGCTGCCGTGGCGGAGAACCACATTCGCACCAGGGGGGACGGCAGCTCGTCGAGCCAGCCGAGGCGGGGGAGCAGGAGGTCGACGGCGCGGTCGGCGTTCCCCAGGCGCAGCAGGACCCGGAGGCACGAGGCCACCGTCGTTGCTGCGTTGGGGTCGTCCTGGCAGAGGTGCCACGACCTGCGGTACGCGTCGACAGCGCCCTCGACGTCACCGAGCGCCAGTCGGAGCTCGGCGGCGTCGGCCAGGCTGCTGTGGGGCTCCTCGTCACAGGTGAGGTCTCCGTCGACGACGGGGGCGAGCAGCTCGAGGGCTCGGCTCGGGTCGTCGGGGGCGATCACCCGGCTCTGGCCGCGGTGCTCGCAGGCCAGGCAGTCGCTGTGGCTGTCACGGGGTTCGGCGAGCCAGGCACTGAGCTCGCGCGCCACGGCATCCGCGTCGCCGGTCTGCCGAGCGAGCCGGGCGCGGGCGGAGTGAACGGGCCGCAGCGCCGCACCTTCGGCGCGGTAGACCTCCTCGACGTCGTCGATGGCCGCGACGAGCGAGGTCAGGGGCACGTCGGGGAGCTCCTCGATGAGCTCGATGGCCCACTTCAGGCGCCACAGCACCGCGTCACGATCGGCCTGGTCCAGCGCGTGCTGGGGTTCCAGGGCGCGCCGCAACCAGGCGAAGTGGACGAGGGTGTGCGGGTCGTCGGGAACGTGGAAGAGCGCCTGGGTGAGGTCCAGGCGCGCGACGAACTCCTCGGCGAACGACCCGTGCGCCTGCGCGAGCCGCAGTGCTCCTTCGTGGGCGCGCACGCGGTCCATGCCGACGGGGGTCTCGTCCGCCGCGATCGACACCCGGGCGAACTCCTCGGACACCTGCTCCCACTGCGTCATGCCGGTCCTCCGTCGACGGCCCGGTCGATCAGTGCCGGCAGCGCCCGGGCCACGAGTGCGCTGTCGAAGGGGGTGAGGGGGTGCCGCCCGGCGAGCAGGGCGTGTGCGTAGAGCGCCTCCAGGGCGACGCGCTGGAGGTCGGCGTCGGCGCTGTCCGCCAGCCGGCGCACCGCGGCGTGCTCGGCGTTGAGGACGAAGCGAGCCACGGCATCCGGCTGCGCGATGCTGTCCAGGGCGGCGGCCCAGGCGTCGTCCGAGGTCCCCGCGACGTCGCGGCGGTCGCGCTCGCGGTGGGCATCGCGGCCCACGAGGAGCACGGCGTGCATCGTGGTCGGGCGGAAGGACCGGACGACCGGCACGGCCTCTGCTCGGCCGAGCACCGAGCGGGCGACGTCGAGCAGGCGGTCGAAGCGGGCCGCGTCGTCGTGCCCGGGGTCGGTGAACCGGTCGGCGAGGTGCTCGGGGTCGAGCCGCACGGCCTCGAGACCCTCGGTGCGGCTCACCCACCGGTCGAGGATCGTGCGGTCGTAGGCGTAGCCGGCGTTGAGCACAGCGATGTCCTCGGCCCGGGCGATCGCCGCGACCTGCTGGTAGGCCTCGACGCCGTCGACGTAGGTGAGGACGCGGTCGAGCGCCGTGAACTGGGACAGGGTCATCTGGCCCACGGTCGTCTCCCACGGCAGCAGCTCGGCGACGACCCCGAGCATGTCGTCGTCGGTCGTCGCGGCGGCCTTGACCGCGAGGTGGTGCACGCGGAAGAACTCCTCGGCACGCGCCCGGTCGGTGCGGGCCATCCGCAGCAGCCACCTCTTCAGCTGGTCGCCGAGGCGGGCACGGGTCTGCTCGAGCGCCTCGTCGTCCTGCAGGGCCTCCCGGGACGCCGTGAGCCCCAGGCGCTCGCTGTCCAGGACCGCGCGCACGAAGAAGGCCCAGTCGGGCAGCACGTCGGGGACCGCCTCACCGACCAGCATGCGCTTGGCGTAGAGGCGGTGGCCGCCGCGAGCGGCCGTGGGGTGGGGGAGCACGAAGGCCTGGCCGCGCACCCCCGACACGGGGTCGGAGAGGTCGACGACGTCCAGCGGCCGGGCACCGATGACCCGTTCTCCGAGGGCGAGTGCGGCATCGCGGCCTCCGCCTCCCTCCCAGGGGAAACGCCGTCCGGCGACGCTGACCGGGCCGGCGTCGGTCTCGACGACGAGGTCGAGGGGGAGGTGGGCCGCATACGTCGCGGCCAGCCGCTCGACGACTTCCGCGCACAGCAGCTCGGCGGCGCTGCCCCGCGGGCGCAGCGCCACGTCGGTGCCCGCCTGCGCCCGGGGTTCGGGTGCGGGGACCACGGTGTAGGTGCCGTCGTCCCGCCCGACCCACAGCCAGGTCTCGTCGGTGCCCGCGCGCCGCGTCGTCACCCGGATCTCGTCGGTGACGAGGAAACACGACAGCAGCCCGATGCCGAACTGGCCGAGGAAGCTCTCGCGGGCCAGCCCGAGTGCGTCGCGCTTGGTCGAGGCACCGATGGTGGCGAGCACCGCCCGGATGCCGTCCTCGTCGAGCCCGACGCCCGCTGTCCTCGACGTGCAGGCACCCGTCGGGCGAGCGGTCGGCCGGCACGATGCGGACCTGCCTCGGCGCGGAGGGGTCCTCGGCGGTGCGCTCGGTGATGGCGTCGAGCGAGTTCTGCAGGAGCTCGCGCAGGTAGACCCGGGGGCCTGAGTACAGGTGGTGCGAGAGGAGGTCGACCACGCCTCGCAGGTCGACGTGGAATGGTGAATCCGTCGCCCCCGTCACGGGATGATTCAAGCAGACGACCACGAGGAGGTGGGGTGTGTGAACAGCGCGGGCCGCGGCTCTGCCGACGAGGCGGAGTTCGTCGAGTTCGCCCAGTCCCGCCAGGGTGCGTTGCTGCGCGTGGCCTACCTCGTGTGCGGGGACCTCGACATCGCACAGCAGGTGCTCCAGAAGACCTTCGTGTCCTTCGCCGGGCAGTGGGACCAGGTCGGCGACGAACGGCCGGATGCCGTGGTGCGCCGCCTCCTCTACCGCGACGCCGTGGCGTCGTGGCACGGCCGTGAGGCGCCGGTGCCACCGCTGCGAGGGGACGACGGCTGGCTCTCCGACGACGAGACCGAGGCGGATCGGCGACGCGCCGAGGTGATGGCTGCGCTCGATCTGCTGACTCCGCCCCAACGGGCGGCGGTCGTGGCCCGGCACCTCGAGCACCGCGGCGACGACGAGTCCGCTGCGCTGCTCGGGCACCCGGTCCGCACGGTGCGCGCCGACCACGACAGCGCCCTCGAGCTGCTCCCGTGGCCACCCGCCGAGGTGGGCGATCAGCTCGAGTTCGCCAGTGACGACCTCCCGGAGCGCGACCTCGTCGAGGGTGCGTGGGAGAGCGCCCGACGTCGGCACCGGACCGTGGTCCGCCGCAGCGTCCTCGGCGCGGGGGTGGGTCTCGCCGGTGTCGCCGTGGCCACGGTCGCGCTGCGCGAGCCGGACGCGACCCCGGGACCCGTCCCGACGTCGACCCTGACCACCGGTGTCGCTGACGGCCGGTTGCCGCTGCTCGAGATCCAGGGAGCCCGCGTGTACCTCGCACCGGAACCGCGATCCGAAGGCCGTCTCCCGGTGTACCCCTTGCGCGAGGAGCTGGCCCTGCCGGTGAACCTCGGCCCGGGGGAACCGCCCCGGCGTGCGGTGCTCGGTACGGATGGTGTCGACGGGGTGTCGCAGGCGGTGCGCGCCGTCTTCATGGTCGCCGTCGACGGCGAGCGGACGTCACCGGTGCTCTACGCCCCCGGTGCGCCGACGCCTCACGTGCTGGTGCCGCAGGTTCGCGTGCCGCAGACCTTCGGGCGGTCCGGGCCGCTCGGTCCTCGGGCGATCTCCGACGACCGCCACCGGATCGTGCTGCACCGACCGGCCGGGGTGGTCGTCGTGGATGCCCGTGACGGCTCGATGCTCGAGATCCCCGTTCCGGACCCGACCCTCGTCGTCGCCGGCTTTGCCCGTGACGGGCAGACGATCGTGGCCCGGGGGCGCGACGCGGGGTGGGTCATCGACCCCCGGACCGCGCAGGTGCGGCGCAGTGAGGATGCCGTGAGCCCCGACTGGTCGGACCTCGTCGACTCCGGCGGGGCCGCGGTGCTGCGCACGTTCTCCGGACAGGGTGAGATCACCGGCAGCAAGGACCTTCGGGGGCCTCCCGTCGTTCCGCACAGCACATCGGTTGCCAACACCGAGGGCTGGGTCAGCACCGGCGCCTTCCTCCCGGAGACCTACCAGCGGGAGATCGAGCGGTCGCAAGGCCTCGTCGCGGCCCAGGGTGACCTGCCGCCCGTTCCCCGCGTCCTCGCCGCCACCGAAGGTCCGCTCGTGCCGGCGCAGTGTTACCGGGCCATGGGCTGGGGCCCGGCTGCCGTGGTGTTCTTCGAGTCCCGCTCGCAGCGACCCGGCTTCCAGGGCACGGTGCGCCGGCTGCTGGCCTGGGACGTGCTGCGTGCCCGGCTGTGGCGGGTCGCCGACATCGAGCCCGCCGGTGTCCGGGAAGGTGAGTTCACCGGCTCCTACGCGATCTGAGGCCCGGTCGCGATCGGCCGGCTCGGGTCCTCGATCCATTCGCTCCACGACCCGATGTAGGGGATCGCGTCGATCCCCGCCGTGTGCAGCGCCAGGGCCAGCTGGGCCGCCGTGACCCCTGACCCGCAGGTCGTGCCGACCGGGGTGTCGCGGTGCACCCCCACGGCCGCTGCCACCCGCCGGATCTGCTCGGGTGGCAGGAACCTGCCGTCAGTGTCCAGGAGGTCGGCGATCGGGAGGTTGGCCGAGCCGGGGACGCGCCCGGCCACCCGGTCGATGGGCTCGCTCTCGCCGCGGAACCGCTCCGGGGTCCGGGCGTCCAGCAGCACCCCCGATCGGGCCATGTCGGCGGCGCCGACGGCATCGAGCACCGGCACCGACCCGGCGCGCACGGTGATGCTTCCCTGCGGAGGGTGCGGCACGGCATCCGTCACCGGGAGCCCGGCCCGTCGCCACGCGGCGAGCCCGCCGTCGAGCACCCTCACCCGGGGGTGGGCCGCCCAGCGCAGCACCCACCAGGCCCGGCCCGCGGCGAGCGAGGCGTCCTGGTCGTAGACGACGACGTGGTCGTCGTCGTCGATCCCGCAGGCGCGCAACGCCGTCTCCAGCACGTGCGGATCGGGCAGCGGATGCCGTCCGCGCACCCCGGGCGGCCCCGCCAGCGCCGCGTCGAGGTCGAGGTGCGGCGCGCCGGGGAGGTGTGCCCCGGCATACAGCTGCGGCCCCGGCGTGCCCCGCAGGTTGTACTGGACGTCGATGACCTTCACGGCCTGACGGGACAGGTCGGCGGCCAGGTCGTGGGGGGTCACGAGCGCGTTCATCCAGCCATCCAAGCACCGACGCGTGCGAGGGCTGGGGGAGGATGGAGGCGTGGCTGCTCCGGTGCGTGTCGTCCTCGTCCACGGCTCCCAGCTGAGCGCGGCGCAGTGGTGGCGCTACGGCGCGCTGCTCGGGCCGGATGTCGAGCTCGCCGTGCCCGACCTGCCGGCGCACGGGTCACGACGCGATGAGCCGTTCACGTGGGAGCGGGCGCTCGAGGTCGTGGGGGAGGCCGTGGACGGCGGTGACCCCGACGTCCCGGTCGTGCTCGTGGGCCACAGCCTCGGCGGGTACCTCGCGATGGCGTATGCCGCGGCACACCCGCAGCGGCTGTCGGGCCTGGCGCTGCTGGGAGCCTCGGCGGTGCCCGCGGGGCCGGGGGCTGCGCTGTACCGGGCCATCGCGTCGGTGGAGCAGCGGCTCGGGGTCGACCGGATGTCGCGGGCCCTGGACCGGCAGTTCGCGGCGCTGCTGCCGGACGAGCTCGCCGCGGTCATCAAGGAGGCGGGGTACGGCTTCGACGGCATCCCGGCGGCGTGGGCCGGTGTCATGGGGCTCTGCCGACCCGAGATGCTCGGTGAGGTCACCTGCCCGGTGCTGCTGGTCAACGGTCAGCTCGACCAGCTGCGGGTGGACGTGCGTCGCTACGTGCGTGCCGCGCGCTCGGCGAGGTGGGTGCGCGTGGTGACGGTGCGGCACGGGTTGCACGTCTTCCCGCTGACCCACCCGCACGAGACGGCAGCGGCCCTGTGGGAGGTCGTCACCGCGGCGCGCCGATCGTGACGGCGCCGCCGACGTCCGGGACGAGGGCGACGGCATCCGAGACGGTCGCGAGGTCGTCGGCGAAACGGTCGCCCGGGTCGGTGGTCCACGACAGGCGGGAGGACGGCCAGCCCGACGGGTGCAGGGTGCCGTAGTGGATCGGCACGACGTGTCGTGCACCGCTGCGGACGGCTGCCTCGGCGGCCTGCGCCGGGCCCATGTGCCCGGGGGAGAGCCGGGGCCCCCACCCGCCCACGGGGAGCAGGGCCAGGTCGATCTGGCCCCCTGCCAGCTGGGGGAGCAGCTCCATGTCGGGGTGCAGCGAGGTGTCCCCGGCGAACCACACGACCACACCCCCGCCGCGCACGAGCATGCCCGTCGCACCGTTGGGCCGGTGCGGCATCGGCCGGGCCTCGTGGTCGGCTCGCACGAGGAGCACCTCGACTTCCGGGGCCACGGCGTGCCACGTGTCGGTGGAGGCGTCGCCGACCCCGAGGCGGTGCTTGTCCAGCCAGGGCCGGTTGATGGGTTCGGTGAAGACCGGAACCTGGCCGAGGCGGCGCAGCGACGGCAGGTCGGCGTGGTCGTGGTGCAGGTGGCTGAGGAGCACGGCATCGACGTCGTCGACGTGTCGGTGCAGGGGCAGGTCCTGCCGCCGACGCAGGGGACCCAGCCGGGGCCGCAGGAGGGGGTCGGTGAGGATGCGGGCCCCACCGATGTCGAGCAGCACGCTCGCGTGGCCGAGCCAGGTGGCACGCACGCCGCCCTCCCCGGGGGGACGTCGTGTCGCGCGCGGTGCCACGGCACCCACTCTAGGGCCGGGGCGGGGGTGCGGTGCGCCGCGGTTTGGGGGGCGGTGCGCGCTCGGGGACAATGGTCGGCACCATGTCCGTGTCTCCTGCCGTCCTGCCGCCGCTGCACCTCGGGCGACACGTCATCGAGTCCCCCGTGGTGCTCGCGCCGATGGCGGGGATCACGAACCGGGCCTTTCGCCGGCTGTGCCGCGAGTCGGGCAGCGCCGGTGTCGCGGCGGGCGGTGCGTCCGGGCGTCCGGGGCGTCCAGCCTGTACGTGTCGGAGATGGTCACCTCCCGGGCGCTGGTGGAGCGCAGCACCGAGTCGATGCGGCTCATCTCGCACGACCCGCAGGAGCACCCGCGCTCGGTGCAGCTCTACTCGGTCGACCCGGTGACCGCGGGGCTCGCGGCGCGGATGCTCGTCTCGGAGGACCGCGCCGACCACATCGACCTCAACTTCGGCTGCCCGGTTCCCAAGGTCACGCGCAAGGGCGGCGGGGCGGCCCTGCCGTGGAAGACCGGGCTCTTCCGGGCCATCGTCGCGGCCGTGGTGCGTGAGGCCTCGCCGTATGCCGTGCCCGTCACCGTGAAGATGCGCGTCGGGATCGACGCCGAGCACGTGACCTACCTCGACGCCGGACGGATCGCCGAGGCCGAGGGGGTGGCGGCGGTCGCCCTCCACGCGCGCACGGCATCCCAGGCGTATTCGGGCCAGGCCGACTGGTCGGCGATCGCGCGGCTGAAGGAGGCCGTGACCTCGATCCCGGTGCTCGGCAACGGCGACATCTGGTCGGCCGAGGACGCGCTGGCCATGGTGGCCCGGACCGGCTGCGACGGGGTGGTCGTGGGGCGTGGGTGCCTGGGCCGGCCGTGGCTGTTCACCGACCTGGCTGCTGCCTTCGCCGGGTCGGGCGAGCGGGTGCGGCCCGGGCTGCGCGAGGTCACCGACACCTTGCGGCGCCACGCGGTGTACCTCGTCGACTTCTACGACGGGGACGAGGGGCGTGCCTGCCGCGACATCCGCAAACACATCGCCTGGTACCTCAAGGGCTTCCCGGCCGGGTCGACCGTGCGACACCAGCTGGCCCTCGTCGACAGCCTCCAGGCGATCGACGACCTCATCGGCACCATGGATCTCGACGCGCCGTGGCCCGGTGAGGCGGCCGAGGGGCAGCGTGGCCGGGCCGGGTCGCCGCGGGTCGTCGCCCTGCCCGAGAACTGGCTGCGCTCGCGCGAGCTCGACGAGGCCCAGTCGGCCCAGGTCGCCCAGGCCGAGCTGAGCGTCTCCGGCGGCTGACCCCGGCTGCCGCGGCACTGTCCGCCGCGGGGTCGAGGTGATATCGCTCGTGGATCCGTGCACCTGGGGTTCGACTGCGCAGGTCACTCGCGTGGACGTGTCGGTGCTGATCGCTATCGTCGCGTGCATGACGGAGTTGATCGGGACATGCAGGTGATCGGGACGCCCGGGGGCACACCCGAGCGGCCGGCGCTGTTCTTTCGCGATGCCGCCGAGTTCGGCCGCTGGCTCGAGCGCCACCACGCCACCGAGACCGAGCTGTGGATGGGCTTCTACCGCAAGGGCCACCCGCAGGCCGGCCTCATGTGGCCGGAGGCCGTGCGCGAGGCCTTGTGCTGGGGCTGGATCGACAGCGTGGCGCAGGGCATCGACGAACACACCCGCCGGCAGCGGTGGACCCCGCGCAAGAAGGGCAGCAACTGGTCCGCGATCAACATCGCCTCGGTGGCCGAGCTCACGGCACAGGGTCGGATGAGGCCCGCAGGGCTCGCCGCGTTCGCCCTCCGCCGCGAGGACCGCTCGGGTGTCTACGCCTACGAGACGCGCGAGCTCGAGCTGTCCCCGGAGTATGCCGTCGCCCTCGCCGCCGACCTCGCAGCGACGGCCTTCTGGGAGCAGGCGACCCCGAGCTACCGCAAGACGGCGGTCACCTGGGTCATGACCGCCAAGCAGGAGGCGACGCGTGACGCGCGCATGGCGCAGCTCGTCATGGACTGCGCCACCGGGGTGATGATCAAGCCCCAGCGCTACGGCACCGAGCCCGCCTGGCTCGCTCGCGCGGCTGCTGCTGCCGCCGCCGCAGGAGGGGGACCGACGCCGTAGGCTCGCCGCCGTGACGTACACCGAGCGCGACCGCGAGCGCTGGGTCGCCGAGGACCCCGCCCACAAGCGAGCCGATCGCGACGACTTCGCCCGCGACCGGGCCCGCCTGCTCCACTCCGCGAGCCTGCGCCGGCTGTCCGCGAAGACGCAGGTCGTCCAGCCGGGCAGCGACGACTTCGTCCGGAACCGGCTCACCCACTCGCTCGAGGTGGCCCAGATCGGCCGCGAGTTCGGTGCGGCCCTGGGGTGCAACGCCGACGTCGTCGACACCGCGTGCCTGGCCCACGACCTCGGCCACCCGCCGTTCGGGCACAACGGGGAGTCGGCCCTGGATGCCGTCGCGGCCGGCATCGGCGGCTTCGAGGGCAACGCCCAGACGCTGCGACTGCTCACCCGGCTCGAGGCCAAGCGAACCCGGCCCGACGGGCGCTCGGCCGGGCTCAACCTCACCCGGGCCAGCCTGGATGCCTCGACCAAGTACCCGTGGCGCCGAGGGAGCGGGCCGCGGCCGACCGTGAAGTTCGGGGTCTACGACGACGACCTCGACGTCTTCACCTGGTTCCGCGACGGCGTCGAGCCGGGACGCCGCTCAGCCGAGGCGGAGGTCATGGACTGGTCGGACGACGTGGCCTACTCGGTGCACGATGTCGAGGACGCGATCGCCTCCGGCTGGCTGGACCCGCAGCGGCTGCGCGACCGCGCCGACGTCGAGTCGGTGCTGGCCGTCGCCGGTGAGATCTATGAACCCGACCTGTCGGCCGACGAGCTCGCCGAGGCTCTCGACCGCGTCCTGGCCACCGGCGCGGTGCCCATGACCTACGACGGGTCTCGTCCCGCGCTCGCGGCGCTGAAGGACATGACCTCGCACCTCATCGGCAGGTTCGTCATGGCCGTCGAGCAGGCCACCCGGGCCGAGCACGGACCCGAGCCCCTGACCCGGCACGGCGGCCGCCTCGTGGTGCCGCGCACCGCCCGCGCCGAGTGCGCGGTTCTCAAGGGGGTGGCTGCGCACTACGTGATGCACGCGGCCGAACGCGTCGCGCTCCACGCCCGTCAGCGCGACGTCGTCGCCGAGCTCGTCGCGGCCTACGAGGCAGACCCCCACCGGCTCGACCCCGACCTGCGCGCCGACTGGGAGGCCGCGGCCGGGGATGCCTCGGCGCTGCGCGTGCTCGTGGACCAGGTCGCCTCGCTCACCGACGTGCGGGCGCTGACCCTGCACCGGCGCTGGTGCCGCGACACGGCGTAGGAACATTCCCGGAATCAGGTCACGGTTGGGAACCGATCTGGCAGGGTGACCGTCAGACGGGCTCACGATGACGTGAACACCGCACTGGGGGAATGGGGATGGGGACCATGTCGATCATTGGGCAGCCTGCACCGGGGGACACCACACCAACGGGGCCCGCAGTGCCAGCACGACCCGCACCTCCCGCCCAGCCCGCGCGCCGACACGTCCTGCTCGGGGGCGGCCTCGTGTTCGGGGCGGCGCTCGCGGCGTCGCCGGCCGCCCAGGCCGACCCGGGTCACGCGGCGCAGCCGACATCGGCCCACGGGTCACGGCATGCGCGGGAGTGGGTGCAGGCCGTCTACGACCTCACCTGGCGCGACGACGTCGCCACCACGCTCGGCACCACGCCCCCGAACGCCGCACGGTGCTACGCCTACGTCATGCTCGCGATGTACGAGGCGGTCGCGGCCGGGGACTCACGCCTGCGCAGCGCCGGCGGCCAGCTCCACGGGCTCGGCCCGATGCCCAAGCCGCGGGGGCGCATCGACTGGCCCGTCGCGATGGCCGAGAGCGCCCATGCCACGACCTTCGTCGTCCACGGACGGATGGCCCCGCAGCGCCTCGCTCTCATCACGTCGCTCCGGGACGCCCACGTCGCCGAGCGCCTGGCCGCAGGCGTCCCCGAGCACACGATCGTGAGGTCGCAGGCCCATGGCCGCGCCGTCGCGGCCGTCATCGCGGCTCGGGTCGAGGGCGACGGCTTCGCCGCGACGGTCGGCCTGCCGTACGTCCCGCCGACCGGCGAGGGCCTCTGGGTCTCGACGCCGCCCAACTACCGACCGGCCATCGAGCCCTACTGGTCGCGCGTCCAGCCCTTCGTCATGGCGGATGCCGGTGAGGTCCACCCTGCTCCGCACGTCCCGTTCTCGACCGAGGCGGGGTCGCCGTTCTGGCAGCAGGCGAACGCGACCTACCAGCAGAGCCTGGTCAACACCGACGAGCAGAAAGCGATCGCGCGTTTCTGGACCGACAACCCGATCAACTCCGGGCTCCCGTCCGGGCACTGGTTGCTCGCCGTGTCGCAGTTCGCCGAGCAGCAGCGGCTCGACCTCGGGCTGACGGTGGAGGCGCTCATGCGCACCTCGGTCGCGCTCCACGACGCGTTCCTCAGCTGCTGGAACCACAAGTACGAGATCAACCTCATCCGGCCGATCAGCTACGTCAACCGGTACATCGACCCGACGTGGGCGACCTTCATCAACACCCCGCAGTTTCCCGAGTACCCCTCGGGCCACTCCGTCTCCTCCAACGCGGCGGCCACGGTGCTCACCGCCCTCGTCGGCAACGTCGCCTACGTCGACGACAGCCATCGCGATCGGGGGATGCCGTCGCGCATGTTCGCGTCGTTCCAGGACGCTGCGGACGAGGCGGCGCGCTCCCGCATCTACGGCGGCATCCACTACCCGATGGGTGTGCAGGGCGGCATCGCCCACGGCTCTGCGGTCGGGAACCTCGTCCTCGAACGGCTGAACACCCGGCGCTGACCCGGCGCCCCCATTCTCCGCGCGGGGTGGCCGCGCGGCCGTGGCCCGGGCAGTCGACGGGCCGATCCGAAGGAGCAGCACATGACATCCCTGACCGCACGCCTGGCGGCCGCAGCACTCGCCGTGCCGCTCGTCATCGCAACCGCCGGCACCGCGAACGCCGGCTCGAAGTGGACCTACAAGAGCAGTGGCTCCTTCGCCTCCGTCAGCTGGATGGAGGTCGGCGAGCTGCCGGCCCCGGTGCTCGGCAACTACCACGTCGGCTACCTCGACGTCCGCGGCGACAAGGTGGTCGACGTCTTCGGCGAGGTCACCGACTGGACCTGCCCCGAGGGTGAGCTGCCCCCTGAGTTCGGCGGCGGGCACGGCGAGGAGGAGCCGGAGACCGACTGCACCCTCGAGAGCAGCCGCTTCATCTACGCCGACCCGGGCGCGATCACCTTCACCGTCGACCGCAAGCTCAACGCCGCCACCCTCGTCGGCAACCTCATCGTCAGCGACCACGAGGGTGAGGGGACGGCAACCCCGCCGGTCAACATGACCCTCGACCGGTATCGGCGGCACCTCGAAGACGACGAGCACCTCCACCGGCACCGACCCCAACGGCAGCAAGTACACCTACCGCACGACGGAGACCGGCGCGCGAGGGTGACGTCTCGGGCCGGATCGGGGCCATGGTCTTCGACGACGAGGCCGGCGAGTTCTCGTACGGCTACTTCGGCACCTACCGCACGGACGAGCGGACCACGACCCCGTGACCGCACGCGTCAGGGCCGGGCACCGGGCCCGGCCCTGACGCGTCACCACGACGACCTAGACTCACGGCACACCTGAAAGGATGGTTCGTGGCGGGTCGGATCAGGGCCGAAGACATCGCGGCGGTCAAGGAGCGCACGTCCATCGAGGACGTCATCCGCGACCACGTGACGCTTCGCCCTGCCGGGGTCGGCTCGCTCAAGGGCTTGTGCCCCTTCCACGACGAGAAGTCACCGAGCTTCACGGTGCGCCCGACCGTCGGCAGCTACCACTGCTTCGGGTGCGGCGAGGGTGGCGACGTCATCTCCTTCGTCCAGAAGGTCGAGCACCTGACCTTCACCGAGTCCATCGAACGCCTGGCAGCCAAGCTCGGCTTCGAGCTGCGCTACGAGGAGGGCGGCGGCCCTCGTGACGGCGGCGTGTCGCTGGGCAAGCGCTCGCGGCTCATCGAGGCGCACCGGGTCGCCCAGGAGTTCTACGCCGAGGTCCTGCAGGACCGCACCACCCCCGAGGCCCGCCCGGGGCGTGACTTCCTGCGCGAGCGCGGCTTCGACGGCGCGGCGGCCGAGCGGTTCGGCATCGGGTTCGCCCCGCGCAGCGGTGAGGCGCTGACCCGCCACCTGCGCGAGCGCGGCTTCACCGAGGACGAGATCGTCACCGGTGGTCTCACCGGCCGGGGGAGCAGAGGGCTGTACGACCGTTTCCGGGGTCGCCTCGTCTGGCCGATCCGCGACACCACGGGTGACACGGTCGGCTTCGGTGCCCGGCGCGTGCTCGACGACGACCGCATCGCTGCGAAGTACCTCAACACGTCCGAGACACCCATCTACAAGAAGTCGCAGGTGCTCTACGGTCTCGATGCCGCGAAGAAGGCGATCTCGACGGAGCGCCTCGCCGTCGTCGTCGAGGGCTACACCGACGTGATGGCCGCTCACCTCTCGGGCGTGGAGGGCGCGGTCGCGACCTGTGGCACGGCCTTCGGCATCGACCACATCAAGATCCTGCGCCGGATCATGCGTGACGAGACCGACGGCCCCCAGGCGCGCGTCGTCTTCACCTTCGACGGTGACGCCGCCGGCCAGAAGGCCGCCATGCGGGCGTTCGCCGAGGACCAGCGGTGGGCCGCGCAGTCCTTCGTCGCCGTCGCCCCCGACGGGATGGACCCCTGCGAGCTGCGGATCGCCAAGGGTGACGCGTCGGTGCGGGCCCTCGTCGACGGTGCCGTGCCGATGTTCGAGTTCGCCGTCCGCACGACGATCCGGCGCTTCGACCTCGACTCGGCCGAGGGCAGGGTGCAGGCGATGAAGGCCGTTGCGCCCATCGTCGGGTCGATCCGCGACACCAGCCTGCGACCCGAGTACACCCGCACGGTGTCGGGCTGGCTCGGAATCGAGGTCGAACAGCTCGCGGCCGAGGTGAAGAAGGCCGGCCGGCTCAAGCACGACGACACCGCTGAACGTCACCCGCGGCCGGCGAACACGGACGAGGTGCCCGAGCCCGGACCCTTCGAGGCCGCCCAGCTGCCGATCCCCGACCTGCGTGATCCGGTCGTCCTCACCGAGCGCCAGCTGCTCCAGGCGCTCATCCAGTACCCGCAGCAGTTCACGGACGCCGACCTCGATGCGCTCGTGCCGGAGGCGTTCACCGCACCCGTGCACCGTGCGGTGTTCGACGGAATCCGCATCGCCGCACCGACGGCGCGGCGAGGGTCGACGATGGCCTGGGTCACGGCGGTCACCGATGCCACGGCCCTCGGTGTCCGCAGCTTCGTCGCCGAGCTGTCCGTGGCCCCGCTGCCGACACGGTACGACCCGTCGACGGGTCTGCCGCCGCAGCGTTACCTCAACGCGCTCGTCGCCGGTGTCCGCGACGCCCAGCTCGGGCGGCTCATCGCCGACGCGATGGCGTCGGTGCGTCGTGTCCAGAACGACCCGGAATGTGATCCCGCCGACCTCTTGGAGCGATCCATGGCCCTGCACCGACTCGAGCTCGAACGTGTCGCCCTGCGTGAGGCGGGCCAGTCATGAGGCTGGAGTGGAGCGGGCTGCGTCGCCCGGCCGTGCCAGCCGACGTCGCCGCCGCCATCGACCTCGACGACGGCGAGAAGCTGCTGGCGTGGGCCGTCGACGCCAGCAGCGGCTCCACCGTGGTCGCGGGTCGCCACCGCCTGTATGCCGTGGCGCCCGACCCAGCCGGTGCGCGCGTCACGTTGTCGAGGCCGTGGCACCTCGTGGATGCCGGCACGTGGGGCGGCGAGGACGGCATCCTCATGATCACCTGGGTCGACGGCGAGCGGCCGTCCCGGTTCGAGCTGACCGAGCTCGGCATGTTCCCCGAGACGTTGCGCGAGCGGGTCCAGGCCTCCGTCGTGCTCGCCGAGACGCTCGACCTCGGGGCTCGCCGCACGGCCAAGGTGGTCGTGCGCAAGGACCTCGCCACGGGTGCACTGCTCAGTCAGGCGGTGCTGGGGCCGGCGGTGCGCAGCACCGATCCCGGAGTCTCCGATCAGGTGCGCGACGGGCTGCGCCGGGTGCGCGAGCAGGTCGGTCTGGACTGAGCGCGGCCCGTTTTCGTCGCTGCTCGCTACTTTGCTATCGTGTGCGAGCGCTGCCGCGGCGATCCCGTGGTGGCCTTTCCCCTGTAGCTCAATTGGCAGAGCAGCCGACTGTTAATCGGCAGGTTGTTGGTTCGAGTCCAACCGGGGGAGCAGTCCCAAGAGGCCCCTGAACTGCGGTAACGCCAGTTCGGGGGCCTTTCTGCTGGTGGTTGCAGCGACGATGCGTCGTTCATCGTTCCCGTGCCGCAGGTCCGGGAGGCCCAGCACCGGCTGGCTGTCTCCATCGGTGTCCCCCCGCGGATCAACGACATCGTCGACGGCCGCGCCGGATCACGGCCGACGCTGCGCTGCGGCCGGCCCGCTTCTTCGCCACGACCTTGAGATCGAAAGGGACCACCTTGGAAGCGCACTCGACCACACCCAGCCGCTACAGAGCGCCTGACCCGCACGCATAGCGGCAGAACCGGAGGGGTGCGTCAGTCGGTGAAGACAGACCAGCAGATCGCATCTCGTCGCGCTTGGTCCTCGAGGACCAGTGACCGGATCCGCGAGTCGAGCTGGCGGCGTTGCCAGTCGCGCTCGGTCCGGCCAGCGATGAGGACGCCGGGGTGCGCTGCGCGCACGGCTTTGATGGCGTAGGCGGCGGCACCGAGATCATGTTCGGCGACGTGGCCCACACACGCAGCCTGACCAGCGGAGTAGGCGGCGTAGCGGGGTGCTCCGTGGAGCCGGCGAGCTGCGCCCATGGCGTGCCCGCCCCGGGCGCGAGCATCCATCATCGACATCTCGTCGCGGGCCCAGGCCCGGGCCGCCTCGATCGCTTCTCGCGGTCGAGGGTCTGACCCCTGCTCGTCCTCGAAGAGGTGCAACACGTGCTCCGCGCACGTGGCCGCCCACTGCGCCAGGCGTCGATGGTCGGCGTCAGTGAGCGTCCCGCCGCGCCGAAGGGTCACCATTCGGGGGTCGCGGACCTTCGGCAAGATCATCCGACCAGCCTGCCACTCCAATTGCGCCTGCCGCTGTGCTGTCCCGTGCACGGTCAGCGGCATGTGCGGCAACCGCCTCACGCTGATTGGCGGACGGTTCGGGCCCCTCAGGGACTGCTCTGCTCCTGCGCTAGTGAGGCGAGGCTCTGCGCGATCGAGACCAGCGCGAGAGCCTGCACGGCATCCCAGGTTCCCGGCTTCAGCTTTGCGGCCAACTCGGTTGCCTGGTCCGCCAGTTCCTTTGCTGTCATGTGCCAAACCCTAGAGCCACGTGACGTTGTTCGCGTGGCGGCACGCTTGCAGGCACCCGCGACCCGCATCTCGAGTTCCGCGGTCTGCTGCAGAGGCGGTAGATAAAGAACGAACCGGGGGGACGCGGGCTCCCGAATGGACGTGCAGCGTCCGATCAGGGCCAGAAAACCCCAGCATTCCGCAGCATGAACTCGGAGTTTGCATCCCGCCCTTCCTGCGGGTCGGGAGACGGCTCGACGTACTGAGTCGTCCCCATGTCCTCTGGTCGGACCCGCGGCAGGTCGATCTGGATCCGACGTTCGAGATCCTGCCGATCCGACTTCTCAGGTGCATCCACGTTCGCCTCCATGGCCAATGGTGACACAAGACGCGCCCTCACCTAGGGCTCGACGAACGTCCGCACATCGGCCATCGAACTGTTCTGCGCCTATCCGTTGCCGGGCGACCATGGCGCTGCTACCACTCGCTCGGCGGAGGACGCACCAGGCGGGAGGTCGAGGTGCGCGTCATGTCAGATCCAGCCGAGCTCGCTGAACTCGGGAAACAGCTGTGCGTCGGTGACCATCCAGTACAGGCCCCAGCCCACGAGCAGGACCAGTCCGAGGCCGCCCACGACGAGCAGGAGCCGTGCAACGGGACGGGGGTAGGAGCGCACACCCACGGTGAGCAGCACTGAGAGGAAGACCAGTCCGAGCCACGGCTGGGCCCCCTCGATGTAGTTGTTCACCAAGGTGACCGCGACCAGCGCGGCGACGACCATGTCCAGGACCCCGACGCGAATCGTGGCCTGCTGCAGGACCCAGGCCAGGCTCAGCAGCAGCAGGAACAGCCCGGTGTACCAGATCAGGTGGCTGACGACCTCGTCCCACAGGTGCACGATCGTCGCGTCGGCGACGGTGGTGACGCTGACGTTGCTGATGGAGTTGGCCGCGAGGTGCAGGCCCTTGCCGAGGGAGAAGGTCACCGAGGCGACACCGAACAGGACCCACTGGGGCCTGGTGGCGGCCGCCCGGTACATCACCATGGCGGCGGTGCCGATGACGGCGTACGCGGTGAGCAGGTCGACCCAGTCGGCCACTCGGGTCTGTCCGGTGGCTCCGAAAGGTCTGAAGATGGTGCCGGCTTGCATGCCGATGATGACGGCGAGGGCGAACCACCCCAGCCAGGGGCGGATCCCTGCGGTGACTCGGGCTGCGGGCGGTGTGCTGACGGGTGTCGCGGTGGCCATGACCAACCTCCTGCTAGGAGCAAATCCGGACGAGGACCGTCGGGATGGGTGACGCTGTTCGCGACCGAGACGGCCTCGGGGCGGTGTGAGATGTGGTTCCGGATGCCGTGCGCATGGCAGCGCCTTCAGGCAAGGGCGAGTCGAACCTGACTGGCGTCGGCCGGGGCCGGCTGACCCTGCACAGTCAGATTGACAGCGGGCCGCTGGATCGGCAATGAGCACTCAGGCTCAGGTGCGCCGGCCGTCGAACCGGGGTCGGTGCGGCGGGCCGGCGGCTCCTCCTTCTGTTGTCAACCCGTCTCCGCCTCGTTCTCGAGCAACGACCGTCACGATCGAGGCCCGGGCGTGCGCTCAGGGCCACTGAGCGCACAAGACCCACCCCGAGATACGCGACTGTTCAGGCCTCGTCGTCGCGTCCAGCCCTCGCTCAGGTGAGCGGAGGGTGCGGGTGAGAGTCCCGCGGAGTGGTGGGCTTTGGGTCATCTTGATGTTGATCGGGTCAGCGCTTGGTGTGGGTGATGGAAGGGCAATCCGCATGACCGCTTCCAAGATGCTCTCGTTGGTCGTACCGTGCGATCACAGGGTCGCCGGAGAGGAGCGACAACATGAGCCAGGTCGACAGGTCCCCCGGGCCGGTGAGGTGGATGCTTCGTTTGGAGGAGCTCAGCGGCCTGGACGGCGCGGTGGCTGCCATCGAGCCGACCATCCGTGCAACTTTCGCGAGCGGGGTTCGTGGGCAGGTGCTGCGGGGCGACTGGATCGGGCATGCCCTGCACCCGGCCTTGGCCAACTTCGTGCTCGGCTCGTGGACGTCGGCGACGCTGCTCGACGTCGTCGGCGACCAGGGCTCGCGTCGGGCGGCGCAACAGCTGGTCGGCGCGGGCCTGCTCGCCGTGGGACCGACTGCTTGGTCGGGGTGGGCACAGTGGGCGGAGGCGGGGCCGCGTGACCAGCGGGTGGGTCTCGTCCATGCCGTGGCCAACGGTCTTGCGATCGGCTTGTACACGGCGTCGTACGTGTCACGACGGCGCGGTTCGGGTGCCGTTGGGACACGCCTCGGCTTGGCCGGGGTCGCCGCCGCTGGTGTCGCCGCGTACCTGGGGGGCCACCTGTCGACGGCGCGGAAGGTGGGCACCAGACACCCGGCCTTCTTGCATAGCGGTGATGGCGACCGACCGTCCGTCGTGCCCGAAATCGGCTAGCTACCGGCACCGGCCCGGGGGCGGGCAGCGGCCCCGGCCCGAAAGGCGCGCTCCTAAGCGCGGGTTCCGACCTACACCCGGGCCGCAGCGAGGCGATCACCGCCACTGATGCCAAGCGACGCTGACAACGGAACTCGCGGCCGGTGGCGTTGCGCCGATGCGCCTCCGCCGCGCCCTGACATCCCGCGGCCTCCCAAGGTGAAGTGTGTCCCCCCGACTGCTCGCCGGTCATCAGCCGATGGAACCGATGCACGAGTCGCAACGCGCCAGGCGGGGTCGTTGCGCGTGCCGAAAAGGACCTTCCCCGAAGCGGCAGTTCAGTGCGTTGGCGGCGTGGATGTGGCTGCGGAAATCTCAAGACGGAGTCCTGCGACCCCGAGAGCGAGGAGGAGCACGGATGGCAGCAGCAGAGGAGAGCGCCAAGGGTCGCCATAGCTTTGCACCGCCACAATCACCCCTGAGGCGAGGGCGGCCCCGGCTACGAGTTCGACGATGCTGAGGATCAGGGAGGGGCCGTGACGGTCCCTTGGTGCACGCCGTAGGACCATGGCGGCCGTGTACGTGAAGACTCCTGCGGCGAGCGCGAGCAGCAGTCCCAGAGGGAGAAACACTCCGCCCAAGCCGGAGTCCGAGCCCGCCACGATCATCACGCCGGCGAAGACCAACGCCGCCCCACCCACCAGCAGGTGGCCGAGGCTGACGATGCTCCGTGCGGCGCCTCGGGACCGCTGGGCGGTTGCCATGATCAAGGGAAGCACAGGATTACTGCAACGACCATGAGCACCGGTACTTGCCGTCAGTGCGAAACGAGACGGCTCATGACTTCGCCAACGACGTCCGCTGCAGGCCCTCTATCACTGACGAAGGAACCCGATCCAGCCGGCGTCGGTGTTGAGGCTGAACATGTCACCCTCCGTGGACCCCTTGAGCTGGACCTGGGCGCTGTCGGCGACGAGTGCGGCGAGCCAGGCCTCGGTGGCCGCGACCTCGGGCGGGCACCCGATCTCGGTCGTGACCACACCCTGGTCGGCGTGCAGGCGGTGGCCCTCGACGGTCACGATGGCGCTCAGCCGGTTGCAGCCCACGTCGAACCGCAGCTCGTCGCCGTCCACCGTGACCCTGACCGGAGTCGTCCACGGGGTCGAGCCGTCATACGCAAACCCAGCGCGTGAGACCCACTGGCCCTGAACCGGCTCCAGCGAGTCCAGCCATCCGGCGCTGTTGTCGGCCAGGCGCCCCATGGCGAGGTTGACGGCATACAACCCGCCCAGGAGCAACAGCGCCACGACCGCCATGGCCACGAGCCACCTCGGAGGTTTCGACATGGTGACAAGAATGCCCTCGCACGAGGTCGGTTCCCGTGAGCTTCGAGCAGCGTGCCGCGTCGTCGGCGCGGTGAACCAAAGTTGTGACGGCGAACGCTCGACCGGTGTAATGCTCGGGGTCACCTGATGGATGGCGTCGCTCGAACGGCACTATCCGCGGCATCTCCGGGCGAGCTCTTGGTCTCCGGGGTGGCCAACTGTTGACGGGGTTGTCCGCTCGGGACGGGCGTGTACCCGCGTCACGAGCGGACAGCCCCGTCATCATGTGCCCGCAACCCAATTCGGCAGTTGAGGACGCATCGCCCACATATCCCGGATGACCGGAAGACCGTTGGCAGGTGCGATCGGCAAAGGCGCCTGGCGCAGGCACCAAGAGGGCACGCTGCCGGGCGAGTCCGAGGCCAACGGGACCACCCTCGACCCGCACGAACCGCCCTCGTCACTGGAATGGCCAGCTCCGGTCGTTCACCGGGACCTAGTCGGACGGGTCGAGGTTCTGTACGTTCGTGCCGCCCACGCCGGTGCTCGGGGGGACGCGCGGTCCACCCACCGCACCGGGCAGCCCAGCCGTGACCGTGCCGGCGGCGGTGTGGCCACGACGGTTGATCCGCTTCTCCACGCGCCCGGCGATCACGGTGAGGCCGTAGTTGAGCAGGATGAACATCACGGCACACAGGATGTAGGCGGGGATGACGGCGCCATAGGCGGTGCCGACGTTCTTGGCCTGGGCGAGCAGCTCCGGGTAGGTGATGGCGGTGCCGAGCGCGCTGTCCTTGAGGATGACGACGAGCTGGCCGACGAGCGCGGGGAGCATCGCCGTGAGCGCCTGGGGCAGCTGGATCGAGCGCAGGGTCTGCCCGGCCGTGAGACCGATGGACAGCCCGGCCTCGGACTGGCCCTTCGGCAGGGAGTACACGCCGGAGCGCACGAGCTCGGCGATGACCGAGCCGTTGTAGAGCGTGAGCGCGGTGACCACGGCGTAGAAGGCGTTGAAGTCGGTGCCGAAGACGTTGTTGGTGGCGTACACGCCGAAGGCGAAGTACATCATCAGCAGCACGGGCACTGCCCGGAAGAACTCGACGACGACACCGCAGAACCAGCGAATCGGCGCCGCCTGCGAGAGCCGGCCCATCCCGAAGATGAGCCCGAAGATGATGGCGAACACGATCGAGACGGCCGCGGCCTGCAGCGTCTTCACCAGCCCGGGGATGAGGTACTCGGTCCAGACCTCGGCCTGGAGCAGCTGCCCCCACATCGACGGCTCGAGCTGGCCCTCGACCCCGAACTTCCACAGGATGACCCCGGCGATGCCTGCGGCCACGACGGCGCCGACAACCGTGAGGACCCGGTGCCTCGCGCGCGCCTTGGGCCCCGGTGCGTCGAAGAGCAGGGCGTGGGCGCTCATCGCTTCACCGCCAGTCGTCGCGACATGCTGGTGAACAGGATTCCGACGGGGAGCGTGAGGATCACGAAGCCGATCGCGAAGATGAGGAAGACGGTGACGCTGGCCGTCTCGTTCTCGATGATCACCTTCATGAGCGCGGACGCCTCGGCGACGCCGATGATCGACGCGACGGTCGTGTTCTTGGTCAGCGCGATGAGCACGGACCCCAGAGGGGCGATGGAGCCGCGGAACGCCTGCGGCAGGATCACCTCGCGCATGGACTGGGCGAACGTCAGCCCGATGGAGCGTGCGGCCTCGGCCTGCCCCGCTGGGACGGTGTTGACACCGGACCGGAGGGCCTCGCAGACGAACGCGGAGTGGTAGACGGTCAGGCCGACGATGGCCCACCGGATGCCGTTGTCCCGGATCGAGGTCGGTGAGTCGTTGGAGGCGAGCTGGAGCTGGAGGATGTACAGCGCCCCGAGGACGCAGAACACGAGGATGAGGGTGAGCGGGGTGTTGCGCACCGTGTTGACGTAGAAGGTCCCCAGACCGCGAAGGACCGCCACGGGCGAGACCCGCATCACCGCGAGGATCGTGCCGAGCACGAGCGATCCGATCGCCGCGAAGAACGTCAGGTAGATCGTCATCCCGAACGCCGCGACGATGTCGTACTTGTCGAAGATGTCGCCCATGGAAAGCCCTTCTCAGTCAGCGGGACTGACGGGATGCCGTCCGCCCGGGTGGGCGGACGGCATCCTCGTCGTGGTCGTGCCTCAGGCGCAGGCGTCGGGGGTGGGCGGGTTGCCCGCGCCCGCCTTGTACCCGGCCGGGCCGAGGTTGTCATCGATGGCCTTCTGCCACGCACCGTCGGTGATCATCTTGTTGATCGCGTCGGTGACCTTCTGGCACTGGGCGGTGTCGCCCTTCTTCAGGCCGACTCCGTAGCGCTCCTCGGAGAACGGCTGGCCGACGACCTTGAACTGGCCGGCGTACTCGGGCTGGGCCGCGAAGCCCGCGAGGATCGTGTCGTCGGTGGTGAGGGCGTCCACACCGCCGTTGCCGAGCGCCGGCAGGCACTCGGAGTACGTGGCGAACTCCTGCAGCTGGACGCCGGGGTACTTGTCCTTCACCTTCTGGGCCGAGGTGGAACCCGTGACGGAGCAGAGCTTCTTGCCCTCGAGGGTGTCGGGGCCGGTGATCGACGTGTCGTCCGCGCGCACGAGGAGGTCCTGGCCGGCGATGAAGTACGGGCCGGCGAAGGAGATCTTCTCCTTGCGGGCGTCGGTGATCGAGTAGGTCGCGACAACCATGTCGACCTGGCCGGTCTCGATGAGGGTCTCGCGCTGGGCGCTCGGTGCCTGCACCCACGTGATGTCGGCCGCTTCGGTGCCGAGCTCCTTGGCGATGTAGGTCGCCACGTCGACGTCGAACCCGGAGTACTCCGTGCCCTTCTTCAGACCGAGGCCGGGCTGGTCGAACTTGATGCCGATCTTCAGGCCGCTCGCGGTGTCGCCGGAGGCGGTGTCGGTGTCGGTGCCGGTGTCACCGGCATCGGAGCCGCACGCGGCGAGCCCGAGGGCGAGGGCGGCAACCGCTGCTGCGGCGCCCAGTCGTCGTGTCGTCATGGGGGACTTCCTTCTGTGGTGGGGGTGCGATTTCTCAGTGGGTGAGGATCTTGCCGAGGAAGTCCTTGGCCCGATCGCTCTTGGGGTTGGTGAAGAACTCCTCGGGGGTCGCCTGCTCGACGATCTGGCCGTCGGAGAGGAAGACGACCCGGTTGGCGACCTTGCGAGCGAAGCCCATCTCGTGGGTGACGACGACCATGGTCATGCCGCTTCGCGCGAGCTCGACCATGACGTCGAGGACCTCGTTGATCATCTCGGGGTCCAGGGCCGAGGTCGGCTCGTCGAAGAGCATGACCTTGGGACCCATGGCCAGCGAGCGTGCGATGGCCACGCGCTGCTGCTGACCGCCGGAGAGCTGCGCCGGGTACTTCTTGGCCTGGTGCGCGATGCCGACCCGCTCGAGCAGTTCCATGGCGCGCTTCTCTGCGTCGGCCTTGCTCATCTTGCGGACCTTGATGGGGCCGAGCGTGACGTTCTCGAGGATCGTCTTGTGGGCGAACAGGTTGAAGGACTGGAACACCATGCCGACGTCGGCGCGCAGGGCCGCGAGGGCCTTGCCCTCCTCGGGCAGGCGCTCGCCGTCGATCGTGATCGACCCGGTTTCGAACGTCTCCAACCGGTTGATCGTGCGGCACAGCGTCGACTTCCCCGACCCAGAGGGGCCGATGAGGATGACGACCTCGCCCTTGCCGACGGTGAGGTCGATGTCCTTGAGGACGTGGAGGTCGCCGAAGTGCTTGTTGACGCCCTCCATGACGACGAGGGGCGGCTTGGTGTCGCTGTCGCTGACGACCCGGGGCTCAGTCATGGAGTGAACCTAGCGACAGAAGGAGTGATGTGCGCGCTCTCACAGGCACCGAATGTGGACAACCGGCCAATCGCTACCGAACCGAGACCTTTGGCCGTCAATTGTTGACGACGATGCCCGTCAGGCAAACCAGATCTTGCGGAGCGTCTCGGTGACCGTCCACTCGGTGCGCTCCCCGGCGCGCAGCCGGACGGCGACCCCGGCGCCGAGGTCGAGCCGCTCACCGTCCTCGAAGGTCACCGTGCCCCGACCCGCGACGACGACGAACACCTCGTCGACCTCGGTGTCGCGCGCCGCGCCCTCGGTCATCTCCCAGAGGCCCACCTCGCACCCCGGAAGCGCGTCGAGCGTGCGGACTGCGGCGGTGGGCGACCCGTGCAGCACCTCGTCGGCTGGGAGGGGCTCGTGCTCGAGGGGCGCGGTCGTGACGTCGGGGGAGAGCAGGCGGCGCGGCATACCGGGATGATGGCACGGCATCCGGATGCCGTGAGGCGGGCTCCGCTCCCCGCGCGCCGCGGCATGATGTCGCCATGACCCCCGACCCGGCGGCCGTGCGGGCCTCCCTCGCTGACGCAGCTCCCGACGTGTTCTGGACCGATCGGCCGGAGCGGCCAGCGCCGCGCTCCGCCCTGACCGGCTCGGGCCACCGGGCCGACCTCGTCATCGTCGGGGGCGGGTTCACGGGGCTGTGGGCCGCGGTGCAGGCCAAGGAGGACGACCCCTCGCGTGACGTCGTGCTCCTCGAGCGCGGCCGGTTCGGCATCGCGGCGTCGGGCCGCAACGGCGGGTTCGTCTCGCCGTCGCTGACCCACGGGCTCGCCCAGGGGCTGGCCTGCTGGCCGGATGAGATCGAGACCCTCGAGCGGCTCGGCACCCAGAACATGACCGACCTCGCCGACAGCCTCACGCGGCACGGCATCGAGGCCGACTTCCACGTGCCCGGCGAGATCACGATGGCCCTGTCCGAGCACCAGGTGGGCACCGTGCGCGAGGCCTACGAGCTGCACCGCGACCACGGCATCCCCGTCAGTCACCTCGACGGCGGCCAGGCCCGGGCGCGGGTCAACTCACCGCGTTACCTGTCGGGGTTCGTCGACCCGACGGTTGGCCTCCTCGACCCCGGCAGGCTCGTCTGGGGTCTCGCGGATGCCGCGGAACGCCTCGGGGTGCGGCTGCACGAGGACACGTCGGTCACCGGGTTCGACCGTGAGGAGGGCGCGGTCGTCGTGCGCACGGAGTGGGGGAGCGTCCGGGCCGACCGGGTGGTCCTCGGCACCGGTGCCTTCCGCGTGCCACTCAAGCGGCTGGCGCTGTACACGCTGCCGGTCTACGACCACGTGCTCATGACCGAGCCGCTCTCGAGCGCCCAGCTGGATGCCGTGGGCTGGCAGGGGCGTGAAGGGCTCACCGACGCGGGTAACCAGTTCCACTACTACCGGCGCACGCTCGACGACCGGGTGCTCTTCGGCGGGTACGACGCGAACTACCACTTCCCGGGGCGCATCGACCCGAAGCTCGAGCAGTCGGCCTCGCACGACCTGCTCGCCCGGCACTTCCTCGAGATCTTCCCCCAGCTGGAGGGGCTGCGTTTCACGCACCGGTGGGCCGGTGTCATCGACACGACGACGCGCTTCACCCCGGTGTTCGGGACCGCGCTCGGGGGGCGGCTCGCGTACGCCGTGGGCTACACCGGGCTCGGGGTCGCCTCGACCCGTTTCGGCGCGCGCGTGGCGCTCGACCTCGTCGACGGGCGCGACACCGAGGTCACGCGGCTGGAGATGGTGCGGAAGAAGCCGTTGCCGTTCCCGCCCGAGCCGTTCCGGTACGTCGGGGTGCGCGCCACCCGGGCGAGCCTGGCGGCGGAGGACCGCACGGGGAAGCGCAACCTCTGGCTGCGCGGGCTCGACGCGGCCGGGATCGGCTTCGACAGCTGAGACCCAGCAGTCAGGGGTCGAGCGAGCTGATGTCCTCGGGTACGTCGACGGCGTGCTCGCGCAGCACGGTCAGCGGGACGATCCGCAGCACGGCCTCGTTCGTTGCGGCCAGGACGACCGGGGCCGCCACGCCCTCGCGTTGGGCGCGGGCCCAGTTGACCGCGGTGACGCACCACCGGTCGCCCGGGCGCAGGCCCGGGAAGCGGAAGGCCGGCGCCGGTGTGCCGAGGTCGTTGCCGATGCTGCGCTGGTGCTCGAGGAACTCGGCGGTCACGACGGCGCAGATCGTGTGGCTGCCGAGGTCCTCGGGGCCGGTGCTGCAGCAGCCGTCGCGGAAGAAGCCCGTGACCGGGTCGGTGCCGCAGGGCTCGAGCTCGCCACCGAGGACGTTGCGTTCGTTCACCCGCCCAGCATGCCGGGTCACGGCGAGGTGTTTTCAGGCCCTGCGTGTTGTTCGCCACGAGACCCTTGATGGTCCGGCTCCTGATGAACCCCGGAAGGGGCAGCGGGTGGCTGATGGTCAGGGTGAACGTCACATCGGTGTGGTGTCGTCGATCGCCCAGCGCGTAGGTCGCGTCCTGCGCGGTCTGCAGGCGGCCTTCGACGAGGTGCCACGCCAGGCCGTCGGGGGAGTGCTCGTAGGCGAGGGTGTAGCGGTCGGTGCCCACGGCGGTGGAGGCCGCGAACCGGGCCGTGAGCGGCATCCCGTCGTCGGTGGTCGTGAGCACCTCCGCCTCGATGATGTCGCTGACCCACGACGGGATGCCGTCCACGTCGCGGATCGTCGCGAGCACCTCCTCGAGCGGTGCGTCGACGACAACCGTGGTGGTGGCGGTGTCGGTGGGCATGGCGACCTCCTGCGGTGGTGCGGGCTCAGATGGCGGCGGCGAGGCGAACGAGGGTGTCCATCTCCTGCTCGAAGGCGTGGACGAGCGTGGCCGGGTCGGTGACGACGGCGGCATCCGCCTTGAAACCGACGCGGACCACCCCGTCGTAGCTGAAGATGCAGACGCCGAGGGTGTGCCGGCCCGAGCCCGGCACCCACCCGAGGATGCTGGTGATGCGGGTACCGGCCAGGTAGCGCCCGGTCATCGGGCCGGCGACGTTGGTGGTGACGCCGATGGCCTTGGCGGCGAAGAAGTCGATGACCTGCTTGGCGACCTCGGTGTTGGTGCGGCCGATCGCGGTGATCAGGCCGAAGGTGAGCACCGCTTCAGGGGAGTTCTTGATGGAGTCCATCCGTGCCTTGGCCTCGGCGAGCTGTTCGAGGGGTGCCAGGCGGCCGGTGGGCAGCGGCAGCATCACGAGCGCGAACTTGTTGCCGAGCTCGCGCGGGAGTGGCTGGCGCAGGTCGCGCAGGTTGACCGGGACCATCGTCGTGAGGTCCCCGGGGTCGCCGCCGCGCTCGTGGACGTAGCTGGCGATCGCACCGGACACCGCCCCGACGAGGACGTCGTTGACCGTCGCCCCGGCCGCTCGACCGATGAGCTTGACGTCCACCAGCGAGCGCGGCTGCGACCACACCGCGCGCTTGGCGATGCCGGGGTCGCCGCTCACAGGGGAGTGAGGCTCGTGGCCGAGAAGCAGCTTGTCGGCGATCTGGGCGGTCTGCCACGCCGCCGTCATGGCCTCGACGGCGAATGCCGGGTTGAGCACCGAGGGGATCTCTCCGAAGAGGTGCAGCGCCGACCGCACCCCGGAGGTGACGTCACGCGTCAGCCTGCCGGGGAGGTCGAGCCACCCACCTCCGGGGCGCGGCCCCGGGGGCGCGATGGTGGGTGGGTGCCCGGCATCCTCGAGGTCGTCGGTCTCCGTCACGTCGGTGAGCGACAGCAGCACCTGGGCGAGCGCGACCCCGTCCGCCAGGGCGTGGTGGAAGCGGGCGAAGGCTATGGTCAACGATCACATGCGCCGGTCAGCCGGCAGGGTTGAGCGAACTGGAAGGTAGCCCCTCATGTCAGACGTCAGCACCAACACCGTCGAGGCGCCCGGCGCCGTCCTGACGTACGACGTCCGTGAGCCGCTGATCCCGAGCGGGCACCGCCCGTTGTTCATCCTCGGCTCGCCGATGGCGGCATCCGGCTTCGAGCAGCTCGTCGCCCACTTCACCGACCGCACCGTCATCACCTACGACCCCCGCGGTGCCGAGCGCAGCACCCTGGCCCCGGACGGCACGGTCACCGGCGAGCTGCACGGCGAGGACATGCACCGCGTCGTCGAGGCCACGGGTCTGGGCCCGGTCGACGTGTTCGGATCCAGCGGCGGGGGAGCGTTCGCCCTCCACTGGATCGCCCGGTTCCCCGGCGACGTCGGCACGCTGGTCTCGCACGAACCGCCGTTGTCCACCATCCTCGAGGACCGCGTCATGGCCGAGCGCGTCAACGAGGACATCGTCGCCACCTACCAGCGTGAGGGCTTCGGCCCCGCGCTGGCGAAGTTCATCGCGCTCGTCATGCACTCGGGGCCGCTTCCCGACGACTACCTCGACCGGCCGGCACCGGACCCTGCCGCCTTCGGCCTGCCCACCGAGGACGACGGCTCCCGCGACGACCCCCTGCTCAGCCGAAACCTGGCCATCCCGCCCTTCGTGCCCGACCTCGACGCGCTGCGGGCCTCGACGGTCCGCATCGTCCCCGCGACCGGCGCCGAGGGAGAGGGAACCCTCGCCCGGCGCGGCGGCGAAGCGCTCGCACGGGAGCTCGGCGTGGAACCCGTCGTCTTCCCGGGCGACCACGGTGGGTTCGCCATGAGCCCGATGGGGCCCCACAACGACCCCGCGGCGTTTGCGGCCACCCTGCGCGAGGTGCTCGACCACGAGTGATCGTGGCCCGCCGGCCTGATGCCTACGCGGGTTCGCCGACGAGAAGGTCGCTGACGACGTCGAGGGTGCGGCCGGCATCCTCGAGCCAGAAGTCGTGCCCCACGCCCGGGAGCCGACGGATCTCCCACCCGAGGGCGGACAGCCGTTCGGCGGTCTCGTCACGCAGCACCGCGGGCGAGTCGTCTGACAACACGATGGTCGAGGGGACGACCGGTGCAGCGATCGGCGCGCGATGGTGCGCGACATCGCGGAAGACCCCGATCGCCATCTTCCGGTCGAACCGGGTGAGCGCCTCGTCGCGCAGGGCTGCATCCGGCGGCGCCAGCGGTGGGCGCCCGCGGCTGCGGAACTTCTGTCCCAGGGCTGCGACGGCGAGCGTGACCGGGGCGGTCGCCCAGAACAGGCGTCCGGCCAAGCCCTCGGTGGGGAGCTTCAGGTGGAAGCCGGGATCGAGGTAGAGCGCGTGGGCCGGTTGGAGCCGGCCCACGGCCCGCTCGAGCACGGAGCCACCGAGGGAGTGTCCGACGACGAGGTCGAGGCCGGTCGGCAGCGTGTCGACGAGGTCGTCGGCGAAGGCCGTGACGGTGTAGACGTCGGACCGGTCGCTGGCACCGTGCCCGCGCAGGTCGACCGTCGTGACGGTGGTGGTGCCTGACGCGACGATCCGTTCGGTCAGCCCGCGCCAGACGGCGCCGTCGGAACCGAGGCCGTGGACCAGCGCGATCCGACGAGGTCCCTCGCCGTGTGTCTGCGTCGCGAGCTTCACCGGGCTCCTGCCCCGGGTGCCGGGATGCCGGGCTGGTCGGAGTCGGGCTGGTCGAGGTCGTGTTGGCGGAGGAAGTCGAGCAGGGCCTCGTTGAACGCGTCGGGCTGGTCGAAGCTGATGGCATGGCCGGCGCCCTCGATGACGAGGGCACGGCCCATCGGCGTCTCGGCCACGGCGGCCTCGGCGTGCTCACAGGGCCAGAGCTGGCTGTCGCGACCGGCGAGCATGAGCAGGGGACGGGGGAAGCGCCGCACGACGTCGCGCCAGTCCTGCAAGGCGTGGTCGACGAGCAGTGGCAGCGTCTCCGGGGCCGAGGGGTTGCGGAACGCCGGCGGGCCACCCAGGCGCTCGACGAGGCGGTCCATCGCTGCACGGGAACGGTCGACGGTGCGGCCGTTCCCGTCGTCGGGCACCCCGTTGGCGAAGAGGGTCAGGGCATTGGCCGCGCCATAGCCGTAGAAGCCGTGCTCCCAGCCGTCGACGTTGAGCATCTTCGGGGTCTGGTCGACGATGACCACGCCGCGCAGACGGGCCGGTCCGAACTGGTCGACGTAGGCCCACACGGTGTTGCCCCCCATGGAGGCGCCGACGACGACGGCGTCGTCGTCGAGGTCGAGGTGGGCCAGCAGCTCGCCGAGGTCGCGGCCGTGGCGGGCCATCCGCTGGCCGTGCGTCGGCGTCTCGGACTCCCCGTGCGCGCGGCGGTCGAAGGCGATCGCCCGGTAGCCGGCCTCGCGCAGCGCGTCGACGGTGAGTGCCCACGCCGCCGCGGGCGCCGTGTAGCCGTGGACGAGGACGACCGGACGGCCTTCGCCCTCGTCCGTGTAGGCGAGGGTGACGTCGTCGCTGGTGCGAAAGGTTGGCATGGCCGTCGAGCTCCTGGGGTCGGGTGCGGTCACGGGCGACGCTAGCCTCGCCGACGACTCGTGGCCATGGAGATGTCCTCCGTCGAACGAGGATCGGGGTGGAGTGCTCGCCCGGCTGGTCCCGCGTCCCTCAGGTGCGGCGGGTGCCGAGGAGGCGGTGCAGGCGCAGTGCCACCTGCAGCTCGAGCGCCCGGTCCGGCTCCTTCCAGCGGGGACCGAGGACCTCGGTGACCCGGTCGAGACGTTGGTAGAGCGTGTTGGCGTGGATGTGGAGGACCTCACAGGTGCGGGCATGGTGGCGACCCTGCTCGAGGTAGGTCTCGAGGGTGGCTGCGAGGTCGCGCTGGCGCTCGCTGTCGTAGGCGATGATCGGGCCGACCGTGGAGTCGATGAAGGTCGCGAGCCCAGCCCGCCCTGAGCTGCTGAACAGGGAGCGGTACAGGCCGAGCTCGTCGCTGGCGGCGAAGGAGCCGCCGCGGCCGAGGGCCAGCAGCAGGGCCGCGGTCTGCCGCGCCTCCTCGTGGGCAGCGCGCACCCCGCGGGGACCACCCTCGCCGGCGGCCAGACCGGTCGTGGGGGTCGCCCCCTCCTGACCAGCCAGCCGCGTCACGGCGCCTCGGGCGGCTTCGACGTTCGCGGGCAGGAGGACGACCACCTGGCCGGCGTGGGCGGCCGACCACCCGCGCAGCTCGGCCGCCAGTCGGGCGGCGAAGGCGGCGGATGCCGTGGCACCCGCGGGCTCGGAGTCGACGACCGCCACGGTGGTGACGGCGTGCAGGTCGATGCCGATGGCCCGAGCCCGACGGAGCAGACTCGCCTCGTCGGTGTCGGAGGACAGGAGGGCGTGGACGAACTCACCCCGCGTGCGCAGCTCGGCCTCGGCGACCGAGCGCTCCGATGCCAGGAGCACGGCCACGGTGGTGGCACCGATCCGCAGGAGCCGCAGGGCCTCGTCGTCGCCATCGCCGTCGCTCGTCGGCGCGGCGACGAGGTCGCCGCCGTGTCCGCTCGGCAGGTCGACCGGCACGGTGAGCCCGACCTCGGCCGGGGGTGTTCCCGCCAGGGTCTTGCCGTCCTGGTCGCGGACCTCCACCTCGAGTCCGGCCAACCGCTCGAGCGCGGTCACGACCGCGGCGAGGCCCTCGCCCCGGATGACGACCTCGTTGAGGACGTCGCGCAGGTCGCTCGCCCGCTGTCGGCTCTCGCTCACCGCCCGCAGGGTCTCGTTCGCCGACCGCAGCTCGGCGGCCGCGGTGCGCTCGCGCTCGAACAGGTCGGCCGTGCGCAGGGCGAGCGCCGCGTGGGTGGCCAGTCCTGCGAGGAGCTCGACATCACGGGCGCCGAAGGCCCGTGGCCGGCGCTCTGCTGCGAGCAGGACCCCGAGGGTCTCGTCGCCGACGACGAGGGGGACCCCGAGGATGCCGCCGAGCTGCTCGCTGAGCGCGGCCTCGTCGATGTTCTGCCCGTGGGGAAAGCGGGCGTCCTCCAGGTACCGGTCGCTGGTCAACGGCCGCCCGGTCGCGAGGACCTGGCCTCCCAGACCCTGCCCCGACTCGAGCTCGATACCTCGCATCGCCGAGCCCATCGCTCCGTCGACGACCTCGATCCGCAACCGGTCGGCGCGCAGCAGCATGATGTACGCGACGTCGACGCCGAGCAGGCGGCGGGCCTGTCGGGCCACCTCGTCGAGCACCTCGCGGGTGTCGTGGAGCGCCGCGAGCCGGCGAGCCAGGTCGTTGAGGACGGCGAGCTCGTCGGCGCGACGGCGCAGCCCGGTGACCGATTCTTCGACCTCGTCGTCTGGTGCGCCCACCGCCCCATCTTCACGCATCGCGCCCTGTCATCGGGTCAGACGACGACCTTCCCGGGGTTGAGGACGCCGTGGGGGTCGAGGGCGCGGCGGATGGCGCGGTGCATCTCCACGACGGCGGGGGACAGCTCGGCCGCGAGCCCGTCGCGCTTGAGGAGGCCGACTCCGTGCTCACCGGTCACCGTGCCGCCGCAGGCGAGCGCCTCGCTGATGATCTCGTCGAAGGCAGCCTGGGCTCGCACCCGCGCGGCCTCGTCACCCGGTGGGGTGATGATGAGCGGGTGGAGGTTGCCGTCTCCGGCGTGCGCGATGTTGGCGATGAGGACGTCGTGCCGCTGCCCGATGGCCTGCACGCGGGCCAGCATCTCGGGCACCCGTCCCACGGGGACGCAGACGTCCTCGGTGAGCACGGGACCTAGCCGCTCGAGCGCGGGGTAGGCCAGACGGCGGGCGGCGAACATCGCGTCGGCCTCAGCGTCGTCCTCCGAGCGGGCGGCCCAGGACGCACCGGCATCCTCGAAGCACGCGAGGACGGCTGCGGCCTCGGCGACGCCCGCCGCGCCGGGACCGTCGACCCGCGCGAGGAGGATGGCCTCGCAGTCGGCCTCGATCCCGAGGTTCTTCCAGTCGTTGACGGCCGTGAGGCAGTGGCGGTCGAGGAGCTCGAGGGCCGAGGGGACCACTCCGGACCTTGCGAGCGCCGCGACGGCCTCGCCGGCAGTCACGAGCGAGTCGAAGAACCCGACGATCGTCTGCTCGGGCGGGCGGGCCGGTCGCAGCCGCACGGTGACCTCCGTGACCAGGCCCAGGGTGCCCTCGGAGCCGACGAGCAGCGACACGAGGTCGTAGCCGGCGACGCCCTTGGCGGTCTCGCGACCGACGCGGACGAGCTCACCGGTGCCCGTGACCACCTCGAGGGCGAGGACGTAGTCGCCGGTGACGCCGTACTTGACGCAGCACACCCCCCCGGCGTTGGTCGCCACGTTGCCGCCGATCGTCGACCACGGCGAGCTCGCCGGGTCCGGCGGGTACCAGAGGCCCTGTTCGGCGCAGGCGGCTCGCAGGTCGTCGTTGACGACGCCGGGCTGGACCACCGCGAGGCGCTCGACGGGGTCGATCCGCAGGATGGCGGTCATCCGCTCGAAGCTGATGACGATCCCACCGCTGACCGCGTTGGCTCCGCCCGACAGCCCGGTGCCTGCACCCCGCGACACGACCGGCACGCCGTGGAGGACGCACCAGCGCACGATGGTGCGCACCTGCTCGGCGTCGGTGGGCCGCGCCACCGCCAAGCGGCAGGGCCCACGGGGCCCATTCGGCCTCGTCGTGGCTGTAGCGCTCCGTCGACGCAGGGTCGGTGAGCAGCATCCCGGCGGGAAGCTGGTCAGCCAGGGTGGTGAGGTCGGGGACCACCGCAGGTGACGGGGCGCCCGTGACGGTGGCGAGGGCCGTCACCGTCATCGCACGGCCTTGATGGGCTTGACGGCGACGGCGCCGAGCATGACGAACACGATGCCCGCGACGAACAGCACGGGGTAGCCACCGGTGAGGGTCACCAGGCCGGCGGCGATCGACGGGCTCATCGCCTGGGGGAGCGTGGTGGCCAGGCCGAGGATCGCGAGGTCTCGACCGGCGCTGCTCTCCCCCTGGAGGCGGGCCGGCAGGACCTCGGTCATGAGGGCGAGGTCGATGGAGATGTAGGCCCCGAACCCGAGCCCGAGGAGGAACGCGTAGGCGAGGACGCCCTGGGTCGTCGGTACGGCCAGCGGGATGGCGAGCGCGACGGACATGACGACCGAGGACCAGACGATGAAGGGCTTGCGACGGCCCACGCGGTCGGAGAGCCAGCCGCTGACGAGCGCCGAGAGGAGGACGCCGACGAGGAGGACGATGCCCATCGTCGCAGCGAAGGAGTTGGACTCGGCGTCGCTGAGGCCGATGTAGTCGCGCAGGATGTACAGGCCGTAGGTCTGGGCGCCGTAGAAGCCGATGACCATGAGGAAGCGCGACCCGAACGCCCACGCGAAGTCGGGGTGCTGGCGGGGGTCGACCCAGAATCCGCGCAGGAAGTCCTTGGCACTCGCCCGCTGCCGGGGCAGGTGCGTGCTCGACTCCTCACGGTTGACGAGGACGAAGCCGCCGATGATGACGAGGACGAGCCCCGCGAGGATGGCGAACGGGAGCATGCCCCGTGAGGCCGTGCTGCCGGCGACGATCGCACCCACGGCGTTGCCGATCGTGATGCCGACGCCGATCATCGCCGAGACGCCGCCGCGGCGGGCAGCGGGGTAGCGGTCAGGGACCAGCGCCGTCGCAGCCGCCTGGATGGCGTTGACGCCGACCTGGACGACGAGCCAGATGATGGCGACGGTGAGGACCGACTGCGCCATCGGCAGGCCGATGAGGAACCCGCTCGTGAGGAGCGCCCCGCCGACCATCCACGGCGTGCGGCGTCCGAACCGCGACCGGGTCGTGTCGGACAGGGCCCCGGCGAGGGGCTGGGCGAAGATGTTGGCGATGAAGGCGACCGTGGTGACGATGGCGAGGTTGCCGATCTTGCTGGCCTCGTCCAGGCCGGCCACGATGTTCGGCAGGAGGATGCCGTTGCCCCCCGAGTTCACGGCGAGGATGGCGACGTAGACCATCAGCAGGCCGAACGACATCCTGCGCAGCTTCGGGGGCGCGGCAGTCGGGGCGTCGGCCGCCCCGGTGGGGAGGGCGGGTGCGGGGGTGTCGGTCAGCGCCATGGTGGGCTCCTGGCTCGGGGCGGCATCGTCGCCGCTCGGTAGAGACCGACGCTACGTACCCTCGGGCAGTCCGACGACGGAGTTCTTCTCCCTCAGGCTGCCGCTCCGACAGGTGGAATCTCCACTGGATCGGTCCCGCGGCATCGCTGGGCCAGATCGGTCAACGGCGCACGTGATGGCGCAGGTGAAGCACGCGGTTGCCCTGAATCAGCACGTCGGGGTCCTCGAGCAGGTGCTGTGCGTGCACCGACCCGAAGTAGCGTTTGCCGGACCCGAACACGACGGGTACGACGTCCATGCGCACCTCGTCGACCAGCCCGGCCGCAAGCACCTGGCCACCGACGTTGCCAGCGGCGACCTCGACGACGCGGTCACCCGCGAGCTCCTGGGCCTTGGCCACTGCTGCCTCGACGCCGTCGACGAAGTGGAACGGCGCCCCGGCATCCCAGCCCTCAGGCTGCGGTCGGTGGGTCACGACGACCACGTGGTCGATCCCGCTCGGAGGTGTCCCGTCCCAGCCGTCCGTCAGGTCGAAGACGTGGCGGCCGGCGATCGTCACCCCGATCTGGTCCCAGTAGGGCCTGATGTAGTCGTGGGACTGCTGCGACACCCGGAGCACGCCGCTCTCGTCCAACGGGACGTCACCGCAGGTCAGCCAGTCGAACAGCGGACCGGGCTGGTCGTTCTCGTCCGCGATGAAACCGTCCACCGACACCGAGGCGTACATGACCACTTTGCCCATGGGGTGCTCCTCTGTCCTGGGTCCCCAAAAACTAGCTGCTCTGCGCCACGTACGGCCTCAAGGCACGGCCGCGGCCCGGCGGAGTCAGCGGATCTGAACTTGGATGCGCTTGGCGGCCAAGTGCGGTGGTCACCGTGAGGACGTCCAGAGCCTCTTCCCGGCTGTCGGCCTTTGCCCAGATGCTGCTGATGAGGTCCTGCTGTGCGAGCACGGAGTAGCACACCTCGCCTCCGTTGGATGACGTCAGGCACCACGCGTGGGTAGTGTCCGGCTGCGCGATGTCCTTGGGGAGGGTGACCGCCTTCACCTGGGTGTGTTGCGTCTGCCCGGCGGAGTACTCCGGGCACGTCACCGTCTTACGGACCTCGGCGACGATGTCCTCGGCCACGCCGTCGGGGTACGCAACGACCGTCTGGTCGACCGTGATGCCCTCGCCCTTCCAGCGTGCGTGGTGGCCGGTGACCTGTTTGGCCTCCGAAGGAAGGGAGGGGCGGCAGCTCTCGAACCAGTCCCACTTGTCCTCCTCCGGCGCCATGTCGACCTTCATGCCGATCTCTTCGAAGCCGGAGTCGGGGAGTAGCGCCTTCTTCGTCGCCGAGGAGGCGCGCTTGGTCGCCTCTGCCGACGGGGAGCTCGGAGAGGCGGTCGACGACGCGCTGGACGCTCCTGCCGAGGACCCGCCCGCCGCGTCGGCGCTCGCCGGGGTGCTGGATCCTCCCGCGCTGCCTTCAGAGCCGCATCCAGCAACGACAACGAGCGCCAGGACGCCCCCCACCAACCTCAGAACACGCATGTTGGAGTCCCCCTTGACGTGCGACGATGCTCGTGTCCGCACGCTATCCGCTGCTCGAGACGGATGGAGCCTGCGCAACAATGAATCAGCTGGCGGCCCGGACCGGCTTCGTCAATCGCTTACCACCGAGGCGGTCGCGCTCACGGCAGCGGATGTGGACTGCATCCGCGGTGCCAGCGATGGTGGGGCGTGTCGGGCTTGAACCGACGACCGACGGATTATGAGTCCGCTGCTCTGACCGACTGAGCTAACGCCCCGCGTGCCCGTGCAGCCTCGCGCCGGGCGCCGTGAGCCTACCGGTGGGCGGCCGGCGCGAACGGAAAGGCCCTGCGCCCACGTGACGTGGGGACACGCGTGTCACCCCACGAGATTGCTGAGACCACTGGTGTCGCTGGGGTCTGTGGGGCATGATGTGATCCACAACGGCACCGCAGGGTGCCCGCAGAGCACGGCCGCACGGCACACCGGCAGGAACCGTAGGCATTCATCGCGCGCACCGGCGTTGGGGAAGACGTCCCTCGCACGCGAAGGAGGCCAGGATGTCTGTCTCGATGCCGCGCACCATGACGCGGGGAGTGGTCTACGTCCACTCGACCCCCAAGGCTCTGTGCCCCCATGTCCTGTGGGCGATCGAGGGTGTCCTCGGAACGCGGGTCACCGTCGACTGGACCGACCAGCCGGCCGCCCCCGGTTTGGTGCGCGCCGAGCTCAGCTGGTCCGGCGAGCCCGGCACCGGCGCCCGCATCGCCTCCGCCCTGCGGGGGTGGGACAAGTTGCGCTACGAGGTGACCGAGGAGCCGAGCCAGGGCTGCGACGGCTCCCGCTGGTCGCACACGCCTCGCCTCGGCATCCACCACACGTGGACCTCCGCGAGCGGTGACGCCGTGATCAACGAGGACCGCCTGCGCGAGGTCGTCGTGCTCGCCCAGGGCAGTTCCGAGGCGATGCAGGAGATGATCGAGGAGCTGCTCGGCACCGACTGGGACGACGAGCTCGAGGTCTTCCGGTATGCCGGTGACGGCGCCCCGGTGCGCTGGCTGCACAAGGTCGGCTGACCGCAGACCAGCTCACGCACGACGAAGGCACCCCGGGAGGAAGCGGGGTGCCTTCGTCGTGATGCGGAGCGTGAGCGACCTGCGGCTGGGCTCAGACGCTCTTGATGATGAGCGCCACGTTGTGGCCGCCGAACCCGAACGAGTTGTTGAGCGCAGCGATGTCGCCCTGCGGCAGCGTGCGGTGCTCGCCGCGCACGACGTCGAGGTCGATGGCCGGGTCGAAGTTCTCGATGTTGATCGCGGCCGGTGCGAGCCGGTGGTGGACCGAGAGCACCGTGAGCAGCCCTTCGAGAGCGCCGGCTGCACCGAGGAGGTGACCGGTCATCGACTTGGTGGCGCTGACCGGCATCCCATCAGCGGCGGCACCGAAGGCGCGCCGGATGGCGTTGGCCTCCGCGACGTCACCGACCGGGGTCGACGTCGCGTGGGCGTTGATGTGGACGATGTCGGCGTCGGTGAGCCCGGCACGCTCGACCGCCTCGCGCATGGCCCGGGACGCGCCGGCTCCCTCTGGCTCAGGCGCAGTGATGTGGTGGGCGTCGGACGACATGCCGATCGACGCGAACTCCGCGTAGATGCGGGCGCCGCGCGCGACCGCGTGCTCGTACTCCTCGAGCACCATGACGCCGGCGCCCTCGCCCATGACGAAGCCGTCGCGGCCGGTGTCGTAGGGGCGTGAGGCCCCGGTGATGTCGTCGTTGCGGGTCGACAGCGCCTGCATCTGCGTGAAGCCGGCATAGGGCAGCGGGTGGATCGCGGCCTCGGTGCCACCGGCGACGACCATGTCGGCGCGACCGCCGCGGATCATGTCGTAGCCCGTGCCCATCGACTCCGCGCCCGAGGCGCAGGCCGAGACGGTGGTGTGGGCGCCGGCACGCGCGCCGAGCTGCAGCGAGACGTTGCCCGCCGAGGTGTTGGGCATGAGCATGGGGACCGCCAGCGGGAAGACGCGGCGCACCCCCTTCTCCTTGAGGTTGTCCCACTGGTCGAGCAGCGTCCAGACGCCGCCGATGCCCGTCCCGATCGCGACGCCGAGGCGCAGCGGATCGATCTCCGGCGACCCGGCATCCTCCATCGCGGCGCGCGCCGCGATGACGGCGTACTGCGCGCTGGGGTCCATCCGGCGGATCTCGACCTTGGTGAGGACCTCGGACGGCTGCTGCTCGATGGTGCACCCGAAGTGCACTGGCATCTCGTAGCGGTCCAGCCACTCCTGCGGGAGGGGCTTGGCGCCCGACCGTCCCGCGAGGATGCCGTCCCACGTCTCGGCGATGGTCCCGCCGAGGGGTGTGGTGGCACCGAGTCCGGTCACGACGACGCGTCGCTCGCTCATGAGTCCTGCTGCTCCTTGTGGGATGGGACGGGGGGATGCCGCTGGCTTGGGGTACGCCGTTGGTCCAGTGTCCGCCACCGCCTCCCTGATGAACAGGGTTGGCGGCGGCGGACCGAGGGTTGAGCTCAGGCCTGGTTGGAGGCGATGAAGCTGACGGCGTCGCCGACGGTGGTGAGGTTCTTGACCTCCTCGTCGGGGATGCGCACCCCGAACTTCTCCTCGGCGTTGACGACGATGGTCATCATCGACAGCGAGTCGATGTCGAGGTCGTCGGTGAACGACTTGTCCGCGAGGACCTCGGCCGGGTCGAGGCCGGTCTCCTCGTTGACGATCTCGGCCAGTCCGGCGAGGATCTCCTGCTCACTCTGTGCCATGGCGATGCTCCTTCGTGTGGTGATGCTCTGGTGTGGGTGGGTGTGCTGCTGGCCCGGGTGACCCGTGGGCCCACGGGAACTTGTCAGGGGATGACGACGACCTGTGCGGCGTAGGTCAACCCGGCGCCGAAGCCGATCTGCAGGGCGAGCCCGCCGCGGGGGATCTCGCCACGCCGCACCATGCGCTCCATGGCGAGTGGCACGGATGCCGCGGACGTGTTGCCGGTGTAGGCGATGTCGCGGGCGACGGCGACGTTGTCGGGCAGGTTGAGCTTCTTGGCCATCGCCTCGACGATGCGCACGTTGGCCTGGTGCGGCACGAAGGCGTCGAGCTGGTCGACGGTCACCCCGGCCGCGTCCAGAGCGCGCTGGGCAACCGGAGCCATGCCCCAGATCGCCCAGCGGAAGACGGTCTGTCCCTGCATGCCGATGTGCGGCCAGAGCAGACCCTTGTCGCGGACGTCGATCCAGCTGTCGGTCTGGGAGATGGCCTCCCACTTCTCGCCGTCCGAGCCCCAGATCGTCGGGCCGATGCCGGGCGTCTCGGAGCGGCTCACGACCGCGGCGCCGGCGCCGTCCCCGAAGATGAACGCGGTGCCGCGGTCGTCGCGGCTGGTGAAGTCGGAGAGCCGCTCGACGCCGATGACCAGGACGTTCTCGGCCGAACCGCCGCGGACCATGTCGTTGGCCAGGGCGATGCCGTGGCAGTACCCGGCGCAGGCCGCCGAGATGTCAATGGCCATGCCCTGGGTCCCGAGCCGATCGGCGACCATGGGGGCGGCGCCAGGGGTCTGGTAGGGCCAGCTGATCGTCGCGAGGAGGATGGCGTCGATGTCCGAGCCCTTGATCCCCGCCATCTCGAGCGCCGGCTCGGCGGCCATGACCGACATGTCGATGACCGACTCGCCGTCACCGGCGAAGCGTCGCTCGATGATGCCCGACCGCTCCTGGATCCATTCGTCGGAGGAGTTGATCGCCTCGACGAGCTCGGAGTTCGGCACGATCCGGCGGGGGCGGTAGCCGCCGATGCCGGAGATGCGGGCGTGCCCGGTCGATCGGAGCGCCCTGCAGGGCAGAGGCGAAACCCTTGGAGGTGATGCTCATGCTGAGTGCTCCTTGATGAGCGTGCGGGCGGCGTCGAGGTCGTCAGGGGTCTTCACGGCGAGCAGCTCGACGCCCTTGAGCGCGCGCTTGGCGAGCCCGATCAGGGTGCCGGCGGGTGGCAGTTCGATGATGGCCGTGACTCCGAGGCTCGTGAACCGCTCCATGCAGAGGTCCCAGCGCACGGGGTTGGACACCTGGGCGACGAGCCGGTCGAGCACCTCGCGGCCGTCGGTGACGACCTGGCCGTCGCGGTTGGAGACGAGGGTGACGCCCGGGTCCGACACGTCGTGGTCGGTGGCCGCCGCGCGCAGGGCGTCGACGGCAGGCTCCATGTAGTGCGTGTGGAAGGCGCCGGCCACCTTGAGCGGGATCACGCGCGACCGCGGCGGCGGGTCGGCGGCGAGCTCGGCGAGAGCGGACAGCGACCCGGCGGCGACGACCTGGCCGGCACCGTTGACGTTGGCGGGGGTGAGCAGGTGCCGCCCGATCGTGGCCAGCACCGCCCCCTGGTCACCGCCGAGCACGGCGCTCATCCCGGTGGGGGTCACCGCACTGGCCTGTGCCATGGCGCGACCGCGAAGCGCGACGAAGCGCATGGCGGCGCCCTCGGTGAGCACGCCGGCACCGGCGGCTGCGGTGATCTCCCCGACCGAGTGGCCGGCGATGGCACCCGTCTCGGGCACGGCATCCGTGATCTTGTTCCCGCCACCGAGCGCGCGCAGCGCGAGCAGCCCGGCCCCGACGAGGAGCGGCTGGGCGACCGCGGTGTCCTTGATGGTGTCCTCGTCGGACGTCGTGCCGTGGGCGACGAGGTCGACCCCGGCGGCGTCGGAGAGGGCGGCCAGCTGGTCACGCAGGCCGGGCAGCTCGAGCCACGGGGAGAGGAAGCCCGGGGTCTGGGAGCCCTGGCCGGGGCAGACGATGACGATCACAGGACCAGCCTGTCGCGTGCGCCGTGACCGAACCGTGACGAACGAGGACTAACCTGCAGGCCTTGATTTGGAGGTTTCCTCCAATTCACGCACGGATCAGGCGCGAGGTGTGGCACGGGACACAGGGCCGAGTCGGTGGAACGCGAGAGCGATCCGCACGGTCTGGGCGTCATGGGCCTCGGTGAGGTCGTAGCCGATCGCCTTGACGATGCCGGCGAGGCGATAGCGCACCGTGTTCGGGTGCACGATGAGGGCGCGCGCGGTGCCCTCGACGCCGAGGTCGCCGTCGAGGTAGGCGGCTGCCGTGTCCAGGAGCGTGCCCCCGGCACTCTCCGCGAGTGGCCGGATGATGCGGGCGATGAGGGCCCCGCGCGCCGGCAGGTCACCGAGCAGGGCCCGCTCTGCCAGCAGGTCGTCGGCGTGGACCGGTCTCGGTGCGCCCACCCACGCGGGTGCGGCGCCGTGGCCGGAGATCGCGGCCCGGGCGCTGCGCCCGGCCGCGAAGAGGTGGGGGACCGTGGGGCCGACGACGAGGGGGCCGTCGCCGAGGTACGGGTCGAGCGCCGTGGCCAGGGCCAACGGGTCGGTGACGCTGCCGCCGATGCAGATCAGCCGCGGGCCGTGGATCGCGACGAGCAGCTCGACGCCGAGTCGACGTGCGGCGCGGTGCAGGTCCGTGAGCACGGGGGCGGTGGCTCCGGGTGGGGTGGAGCCGACGACGACGGCGACCCGGGTCACGGCCCCCCAGCCCAGGGCCGCCGCTCGCGACTGCATGGACTCGTCGGCCTCGCCGCGCAGCACGGCGTCGACGACGAGCGACTCCAGACGAGCGTCCCAGGCGCCGCGGGCCTCGGCGGCCTGGGCGTAGACCTCGGCGGCGGAGAAGGCGACCTCGCGGCTGTAGCGCAGCACCGCCTCCCTCGCGAGGTCCCCTTCGCCCGGGGCTGCGAGGTCGGCGATCTCGCGCTCGACCACGGCGATGACGGTGCGGATGAGGTCGAGGGTCTGGGCGAGCGAGATGGAGCGGGTCAGCTCGCGGGGTGCGGTGCCGAAGACGTCGGCGGTCACGGCCGGGCGGGACTGGTCGCCGCCGAACCAGTCGAGGAACGAGGAGATGCCCGCCTGGGCGACCAGGCCCACCCACGAGCGGTCCTCGGCCGACAGCGACCGGTACCACTGGTGGTCGGTCTCCATCTGCTGCACGGCGGCAGCGCCGAGGTCTCCCGCGGCCCGCGCGACGCGGGCGCGTGTCGCGGCCGACGGCAGCGGGCGGTGGGCGGACGGCATACGGCGCAGTCTATTTGTATGCCGTGCACAACCGCCCGGATGCCGTGTGGCGTCAGTCGGTGCCCGACTCCATCGCCGCGCGGTCGAGCGCGTCGTCGTCGCCACCCTGCGCGAGCGGGTTGTCGGTGATCTGGTCGTAGCCGCCAGCGGGCAGCTCGCCGAACAGGGTGCCGTTCTCCACGAGCAGCTGTCCCTGCTCGACGGGCTGACCGGCGTAGACCTCGAGCTTGGCGCGGCTGTCGGCGATGTCGAGGTTGCGCATCGTCAGCTGGCCGATCCGGTCGAGCGGGCCGAAGGCGGCGTTCTCCACCCGCTCCATCGACAGCTTGTCGGGGTGGTAGCTGAAGTTCTCGCCGCGGGTGTCGATGATCGAGTAGTCCTCGCCTCGCCGCAGGCGCAGGGTCACCTGGCCGGTGGCCAGCGAGGCGATCCAGCGCTGGATGGCCTCGCGCATCATCAGGCTCTGCGGGTCGAGCCAGCGGCCCTCGTAGAGCAGCCGGCCGAGCTGGCGACCCTGGGCGTGGTAGTTGGCGAGGGTGTCCTCGTTGTGGACGGCGTTGAGCAGCCGCTCGTAGGCGATGTGCAGCAGGGCGATGCCCGGCGCCTCGTAGATGCCGCGTGACTTCGCCTCGATGATCCGGTTCTCGATCTGGTCGGACATGCCGATGCCGTGCCGGCCCCCGATGGTGTTGACCTCGTCGACGAGGGCGACCGGGTCGAGGGTGCGGCCGTTGACGGCGACGGGGCGTCCCTGGACGAACGTGATCGTGACGTCCTCGGTCTCGATGGCGACGCTGGGGTCCCAGAACTTCACCCCCATGATCGGCTCGACGACCTCCATCGACTCGTCGAGGTGCTCGAGCGTCTTGGCCTCGTGCGTCGCGCCCCAGATGTTGGCGTCGGTGGAGTAGGCCTTCTCCTGGCTGGAGCGGTAGGGCAGGTCGCGCTCGGTGAGCCAGGCGCTCATCTCGTGGCGACCACCGAGCTCGGCGACGAAGTCGGCATCCAGCCACGGCTTGTAGATGCGCAGGTTGGGGTTCGCGAGCAGGCCGTAGCGGTAGAACCGCTCGATGTCGTTGCCCTTGAAGGTCGAGCCGTCACCCCAGATCTCGACGTCGTCGGAGTGCATCGCGCGAACGAGCAGGGTGCCGGTGACCGCACGGCCCAGGGGAGTGGTGTTGAAGTAGGTCTTGCCGCCGGTGCGGATGTGGAACGCCCCGCAGGCGATGGCCGACAGGCCCTCCTCGACGAGCGCGCTCTTGCAGTCGACGAGGCGGGCGAGCTCGGCGCCGTACTGGCCGGCGCGCTCGGGCACGGTGTCGATCTCGGGCTCGTCGTACTGGCCGAGGTCTGCCGTGTACGTGCAGGGGATGGCCCCCTTCTCGCGCATCCAGGCGACGGCGACGGAGGTGTCGAGACCTCCGGAGAAGGCGATGCCGACGCGCTCGCCGACGGGCAGGGAGGTCAGGACCTTGGACATGAATGCAAGTCTATACAGAGTTCCGTATATCCACGAACCAGTTCCCGGCGCTGGCGGGTGGGCTCAGCTGTCGCCGCCCTCGTTGCCGGAGGCTCCGGCCGTGACGTCCGAGAGCCGGTAGCGGCTGGCCGCCTCGTGCGGGACCGACGCGTCGATCTCGCCGCGGGCTGCCAGGGCCTGCAGGGCCCGCACCGCCATCGACGGACCGTCGATGTGGAAGAACCGGCGAGCAGCCGGACGGGTGTCGGAGAAGCCGAACCCGTCGGCACCGAGGGAGGAGAAGTCGCCCGGCACCCACTGCGCGATCTGGTCCTGCACGGCGCGCATGTAGTCCGACACCGCAACGACGGGACCCGGCCGACCCGAGAGCTGCTGGGTGACCCACGGAACCGGTGCCTCGGCATCCGGGTGCAGGAAAGCGGCTTCGTCGCACCGCAACCCGTCACGGCGCAGCTCGTTCCACGAGGTCACGGAGAAGACGTCCGCGACGACGTTCCAGTCGTTGCGGAGCAGCTCCTGGGCCTCCAGGGCCCAGCCCATGCCGACCCCGGACGCGAGCAGCTGCACGCGCGGTGCCGACTCGGGCAGCCCCTCGGCCGAACCGGCGGCGTAGAGGTACATGCCGCGCAGGATGCCCTCGCGGTCGACGTTCTCGGGCTCGCGCGGCTGGGCCAGCGGCTCGTTGTAGACGGTGAGGTAGTAGATGACGTTGCGCTCGGCATCGGTGAGGCTGTCGTCGGTGCCGTACATGCGGTGCAGGCCGTCCTGCATGATGTGCGCGATCTCGTAGCCGTACGCCGGGTCGTAGTGCACGACAGCCGGGTTCGTCGACGCGAGCAGCGGCGAGTGACCGTCGGCGTGCTGCAGCCCCTCGCCGGTGAGCGTCGTGCGCCCCGCCGTGGCTCCGATGAGGAAGCCGCGGGTCATCTGGTCGGCGGCCGCCCAGATCGAGTCACCGGTGCGCTGGAACCCGAACATCGAGTAGAAGACGTAGATCGGGATCATCGGCTGGCCGTGCGTGGCATAGCTCGACCCGGCGGCGGTGAAGGCCGCCATGGAGCCGGCCTCGTTGATGCCGAGGTGCAGGATCTGCCCGTCCTTGGCCTCGCGGTAGGCGAGCATCAGGTCGTGGTCGACGGGGGTGTAGTTCTGCCCGTGCGGGTTGTAGATCTTGATCGTCGAGAAGAAGCTGTCCATCCCGAAGGTGCGCGCCTCGTCGGGGATGATCGGCACGATCCGCTGGCCGAACTCCTTGTCGCGCATCAGGTCCTTCAGCAGACGGACGAACGCCATCGTCGTCGCGACCTGCTGCTTGCCCGACCCCTTCTTGACCTGCGCGTAGGCCGTGTCGTCGGGCAGGTGCACGGGGGCGTGCTCGACCCGCCGCTGCGGGATGCCGCCACCCAGCTTGGCGCGCCGCTCGAGGGCGTACTTGATGACGTCGTCGTCGGCACCCGGGTGGTAGTAGGGCGCGTTGTACGGGTCGGCCTCGAGCTGCTCGTCGCTGATGGGGATCTGCAGGCTGTCACGCAGGTTCTTCAGGTCGTCGAGGGTGAACTTCTTCATCTGGTGCGTGGCGTTGCGGCCGGCGAACGTCGTGCCGAGCCCGTAGCCCTTGATCGTCTTCGCGAGGATGACGGTGGGCTGCCCGGTGTGCTCGGTGGCCGACTTGTAGGCCGCGTAGACCTTGCGGTAGTCGTGGCCGCCGCGCTTGAGCTTCCACCAGATGTCCTCGTCGCTCCAGTCCGCCACCATCTTGCGGGTGCGGGGGTCGCGGTCGAAGAAGTTCTCGCGCACGTGCTTGCCGTCGTTGGCGCGGAAGGTCTGGTAGTCACCGTCGGACGTGGAGTTCATCAGGTGCGTGAGGGCGCCGTCGCCGTCGGCGGCGAGCAGCGGGTCCCAGCCGCGACCCCAGACGACCTTGATGACGTTCCAGCCGGCGCCACGGAAGAACGCCTCGAGCTCCTGGATGATCTTGCCGTTGCCGCGCACCGGGCCGTCGAGGCGCTGCAGGTTGCAGTTGACGACGAAGTTGAGGTTGTCGAGCTCCTCACCGGCCGCGAGCTGGAGCAGGCCGCGCGACTCGGGCTCGTCCATCTCGCCGTCGCCGAGGAAGGCCCACACCTGCTGCTGGCTGGTGTCCTTCAGGCCGCGGTTGTGCAGGTACTTGTTGAACTGCGCCTGGTAGATCGCGTTCATCGGGCCGATGCCCATCGACACCGTGGGGAACTCCCAGAAGTCGGGCATGAGGCGCGGGTGCGGGTAGGACGGCAGCGCGAGCGGGGCCCCGTCGACGACGTGCGACTTCTCCTGGCGGAAACCGTCGAGCCGCTCGGGCGAGATGCGGCCCTCGAGGAACGCGCGGGCGTACATGCCGGGGGAGGCGTGCCCCTGGAAGAAGATCTGGTCGCCGCCACCCGGGTGGTCCTTGCCGCGGAAGAAGTGGTTGAAGCCCACTTCGTAGAGCGTGGCCGCCGACGCGTAGGTCGAGATGTGGCCGCCGACGCCGATGCCGGGCTTCTGCGCCCGGTGCACGATCATCGCGGCGTTCCAGCGCAGGTAGGCGCGGAAGCGGCGCTCGACGTCCTCGTCGCCGGGGAACCACGGCTCCTGCTCCGGGCTGATCGTGTTGACGTAGTCGGTCGTCGTCAGCGAGGGCACGCCGACCTGCATGGCGCGCGAGCGCTCGAGCAGCCGAAGCATGAGGTAGCGCGCACGCATCCGGCCCGGTCCGTCGATGACCGCGTCGAGGCTGTCGAGCCACTCCTGGGTCTCGGACGGGTCGATGTCCGGCAGGTGGGTCGGGATGCCGTTGAGGATGGGGCCGACGTCGTCGCGGGAGGTCACGCGTTCGTCCTTTCGCCGTTGAGCAACAGGTCGCGCGCGAATGGCGGCGCGTTGAGCCCATCCTTCACCCGATCGGCGCCCCCCGCGCAATCGAGTTCACGTTACTGACCAGTACCTCGTGTCATCATCCGGTGAGGCGGTCGGGGCGGGTGTAGACCGAGAGCGTCGGATGCCGGGTGAACGCCACGAGCGTGATGCCGCAGTCAGCGGCCAGCTCGACCGCGAGCGACGTCGGGGCCCCCACCGCCACGACGACCGGGATGCCGGCCACGCTCGCCTTCTGGACGATCTCGAAGCTGGCCCGAGCACTCACCACGAGCACCGTCCCCGCGAGTGGCAACGCACCGACCCGGGCCGCGGCCCCCACGACCTTGTCGACCGCGTTGTGCCGCCCCACGTCCTCGCGCACGTGCACGAGCTCGCCGGATGCCGTCGCGAGCGCCGCCGCGTGCACCCCACCGGTGCGCTCGAAGACCGGTTGGCGCAACCGCAGGGCGTCCGGAAGCCCGGCCACGACGTCGGGGGAGAGCACGAGCGGGTCGCTCGCCACGGCATACCGGCTGTTCGTCCGCACCGCGTCGACCGAGGCCGAGCCGCACACCCCGCACGCGCTCGTCATGGCCTCGGTGCGCTCGCGCGGAGCCCGATGGAGCACGACCCCCGGTGCCAGGGTCACGTCGACGACGTTGAAGGTCGGCGAGCCGCTCTCGTCGAGGTCGGTGCAGTGCATCAGCGTGGCGACCTCGTCGGCGCCGTGGAGCAGGCCTTCGGTGAGCAGGTGCCCGATGGCCAGGTCGAAGTCGTCGCCCGGGGTGCGCATGGTCGTCGTCAACGGTGCGTCGTCGACCCGGATCTCCAGCGGCTCCTCGACGGCGACGGTGTCGGTGCGCTCGACGGTGGCACCGCTCTCGACGTCCAGCCGCGTGCGCCGCACGCGTGTCGTGACCCGGCCCATGCGGCCATCCAAACACACCGCGGTCGGTGGCCTGGGGCAGACTGGGGGCATGGCCGACCTCGATCCCGTGACGCCCGTGCGCCCGGTGGAGGTCACGCTCCACGGCGGGGACCTCCCGTGGCAGCCGGTCTCCCCGAGCCTGACCCGGGTGCGCCTGATCTCGCTCGCCGTCTTCCTCGTTCCGGCGCTCATCGCCACGGTCGTCGTCGGGGTGCTGTTCACCCGCTGGGCCCTGCTCGGCACCCTCGCGGTCGTGCTCGGCGGGCTGTGGGCGGCCTGGGTCATCGGGCGGCAGGTCAGCGCGATCACCTGGGTCGAGCTCGACGAGGAGATCGTCATCCGCAAGGGGCGGCTGTTCCGCTCGCTCGTCAGCGTCCCCTACGGCCGCCTCCAGTACGTCGACATCCAGTCGGGGCCGCTCATGCGGGCCCACGGCATCGCGTCGTGCGAGATCCACACGGCGTCGCCCGAGAGTGGTGGGTCGCTTCCCGGGCTGCCGGTGGCCGAGGCGGAGGCGTTGCGCGAGCGGCTGTCCGCTCGCGGTGAGGCACAGCGGGCCGGCCTGTGACAGAGCCGGATTCGGCACCGCCCGAGGAACGGCCCATCGAGCACGCTCAGGCCTCCTCGGAAAGCGCAGGCGGGGGAGTGGCAGCGGCTGCACCCCCTGTCGCCGCTGCTGCGTGGGGGAGTCGTCCTCATCGCGGTCCTGGGCTACACCGCGTCGCAGTTCTTCGACCGCTTCCTGCGTTCCCTCGGTCTCGAGAACATCGTCCCCGGCCCGGACCTCGGCCTCGAGGGTGAGAACGGTGACGACGGCGCGCTCGAGCAGGTGGTCGCCCACCCGTTCCTCGCGCTGCTGGCGCTCGTCGTCCTCGTCGCCGGCGTCGCCGCGGTCAACTGGGTCTCGTGGCGCTTCTCCCGGTTCCGGGTGGGCGGGGGCCAGGTCGAGCTGCGCAGCGGGGTGCTCTTCCGCCAGCACCGCCAGGTGCGCCTCGAGCGGGTTCAGGCCGTCGAGCTGTCCCGCCCGATCCTCGCGCGCCTGTTCGGGCTGGCCCGGGTGGTCGTGCAGTCCGCCGGCGGCTCCGACTCCCAGCTCAGCCCTGTCCTTCATCGAGCTCGGGCGGGCCGAGGCGCTGCGTGAGCACCTGCTCGACCTCGCAGGCCAGTCCGAGGAGGTCCTGGCGACCTCCGACCCGACCACCTCGGCCATCGCCCACGTCGGATGCCGTGCCCGTCGACCCGCGCCCGCGGTCGTTCCCGCGATGCCCGTCGTCGAGGTGCCCAACGGCCGACTCTTCGTCGCGACGATCCTGCACGGCTCGACCATCTTCCTCGGTGCCGTGCTCTTCGTGGCACTGATCACGGCCGGCGTCATGAGTGTCGGCCCGCTGGCGCTCGCCGGGGTGCCGGCCATGCTCCCGGCCGTGTTCGTCATCGCCGTCAACCGTGGCAAGGAGATGCTCACGCACGGCAACTTCCGGCTCGCGGACGTCGGCTCCGGGGTCCGGGTGACCGAGGGTCTCACCGACCTGCGCACCATGACGATCCCGCTGCACCGCATCCAGGCACTCGAGATCATCCAGCCCCTGTGGTGGCGACGGGTCGGCTGGTGGCGGGTGCGGGTCAACGTCGCCGGCGTCGGCTCGTCCGGCAGCAGCGACGGCGACAGCGAGCGCGAGACGACGCTGCTGCCCGTCGGCACCCTCGAGGACGTCCAGCGACTGTTGCGCGTGCTCGCGCCACGGGTGCCCCCAGAGGTCTGGAACGACGCCGTCCTCGGCGACGAGGCGCAGCCCGGGTGGCACGGCATCTCCTCCCGCGCGAAGCCGCTCGACCCGCTCGCCTGGCGGCGCAACGCCTGGACGGACACCGACGGGGGCGTCCTGCTGCGGTCCGGGCGGCTCACTCGCCGGGCGATCGCCGTGCCGCACGCCCGCATCCAGTCGGTCACGATGCGGCAGGGCTGGCTGCAGCAGCGCCTCGGCGTGGCCAGCACGCACGTCGTCCCGGCACCGGGCCCGGTCTCCCCGGTGATGGCCCATCTCGACCTCGACGATGCCCAGTCCTTCTTCGCGCAGGTGACCGAGCGTGCTCGTCTCGCCCGCCGAGGGTCGGGACCAGAGGCCGTCCCGCTTGCACCCGACCCCGCCGGGTTGGTGGACTGGACCCAGCACCCGACGGGTGCCCCCGAACCAGAGAGGCTCGACACACCGTGAACACGCCCGCCCCCCCGCCGGTCGACCCAGGTCCGAACGGCTCCACGGCCGTCCAGCGGCTCGGGCTCACCCGCGACCAGGTGGTCCAGGAGTTCGGCTACGACAGCGACGTCGACGACGAGTTCCGCTTCGCCGTCGAGGACCTGTGCGGTGCCGAGATGGAGGACGAGGACTACACGGGCGGGGCGGATGCCGTGCTCCTGTGGTTCCGCGACGGCGACGGCGACCTCGGGGACGCACTCGTCGACATGGTCGGGGTCCTGGACGACGGGGGCTTCGTCGTGCTCCTCACCCCCAAGGCCTCTCGCGACGAGGTCGACGCCAGCGACATCGACGAGGCCGCGGTCACGGCGGGGCTGCACCCCGCGGGCACCTTCAACGCGTCCCAGGAGTGGCGGGCGCACAAGCTCGTGGCACCCAAGGCGCCGGTGAAGCGGTAGGCGCCAGCACGGCATCCGGACGATGCCTGCACGCGGTTGGGCTGCAGTTGCGTGACTCGGGGCCCCGCCCGCACTGGCAGGATGGACACATGCCCCTGACGACCCTGCAACCCCTTGCCGTCGGCCACCGCGCTCCCGACTTCGCCCTGCGCGACCAGAACGGCGTGGAGGTCACGCTGTCCGAGCTGACCGCCGCCAAGAACGTCGTCATCGTCTTCTACCCGTTCGCCTTCTCGGGCATCTGCACCGGCGAGCTCGACGAGATCCGCGACCACCTCGAGCGGTTCGTCTCCGACGACCTGCAGGTCGTCTGCATCTCCTGTGACCCGGTCTTCGCGCTGCGCGCCTGGGCCGACCAGCAGGGCTACTTCTTCCCGTTGTTGTCGGACTACTGGCCGCACGGCGAGGTCGCCGAGGGGTACGGCGTGCTCAACGACCGCACCGGCGCCCCCGTGCGCGGCACCTTCCTCGTCGGCCGCGACGGACTCGTGAAGTGGAGCCTGGTCAACGGGCCGGGTGACCGCCGTGACTTCAGCGACCTCCCGGCCGAGGTCGCCGCGCTGCCCTGACGGCACGGTCGTCACAGGTGCGCGCCCACCTGCCACAATGTGCGCTGACGACCGCCTGCCCCACGTGGGCGACCGGTCGCCACGGGCCTGTAGCTCAGCTGGTAGAGCGCCGCGTTTACACCGCGAAGGTCGTCGGTTCGATCCCGGCCGGGCCCACGTGAGCGACGACGCCGACCTGACCCTGCGTGAGGTGCTCGACGTCCTCGAGGGCCTCTACCCGCCGCACACGGCCCAGTCCTGGGACCGGGTCGGGCTGGTGACCGGCGACCCCGAGCAGGCGGTGCGGCGCATCCACCTCGCCGTCGACCCGACCCTGGCGGTCATCGCCGAGGCACGTGAGCTCGGCGCGGACCTCCTGCTCACCCACCACCCACTGCTGCTGCGGGGGGTGCACAGCATCGCCACGACGAGCGCCAAGGGCGCCAGCGTCACCGACCTCGTCGTCGGCGACGTCGCCCTCTACGTCGCGCACACCAACGCCGACGTCGCCGAGCAGGGAGTGGGCACGGCCCTCGCGCAGGCGTGTGGCCTCACCGGGACCGAGCCCCTCACCCTCGCCGAGGGCCAGCCGCTCGGGCGCGTCGGCGACCTCGAGGATGCCGTGTCGCTCCGGTCGTTCGTGGAGCGGCTCGCGAGCCGACTGCCCGTGGGGGCAGGCGGCATCCGCGTGGCCGGACCGCCGGATGCCGTGGTGCGTCGCGTCGCGCTGCTCGGGGGCTCGGGTGACGACCTGTTCGACGCCGTGCGGGCGAGCGGCGCCGACGTCTACGTCACGGCCGACCTGCGCCACCACCCCGCTCTCGAGGCCCGCGAGGAGGCTCGCGGGGGAACCCCGTACCTCGTCGACGCCGGCCACTGGGCCAGCGAGTTCGTGTGGCTCGCGTGGGCGCAGCGGGCGCTGCTCGCGGGGCTGGGGGAGCGCGCCACTAGGGTGGAGACCCACATCAGCACAGTGCGCACCGACCCGTGGACCTTCGTCGTCGGTGCCGACCCCGGAGGTATGCCGTGAACGCCGAGTCCGTCCGCCAGCTGCGGCTGCTCGACCTCCAGGCCATCGACACCCGGCTCGACCAGATCGGGCACGCGCGCACCCACCTGCCCCAGCTCGCGGAGCTCGCGGACCTGTACGGCAAGGCCCAGCTCATCGACGACCAGCTCGTGCGCTCGCGCACCGAGCTCGACGACATCGCCCGCGAGGTCGCCAAGGCCGACGCCGACGTGCAGCAGGTGCGCGACCGGGCCGCCCGTGACCGGGCGCGCCTGGACGCCGGCACCGGGTCCGCCAAGGACCTCACGGCCATCCAGCACGAGCTCGGGTCGCTCGCGCGGCGCCAGAGCGAGCTCGAGGACATCGAGCTCGAGGTCATGGAGCGCGCCGAGAACGCGCAGTCCGACGTCGCCGAGCTCGAGCGTGGCCGTGGCGAGCTGACCGTGCGCATCGACGCCCTCGAGGCCGCTCGCGACCAGGCGCTCGGAGTGCTCGACGCCGAGGCGCTCGAGGTCGCCGGGCCGCGAGCCACCGTGGTGCAGGAGGTCGGCGACGACCTCGTCGCCCTGTACGAGAAGGTGCGCACCGCCAACGGTGGCATCGGCGCCGCAGCGCTGCGCCAGCGCCGGTGCGGCGGGTGCCAGCTCGAGCTCAACCCCGTCGAGATCCAGCGGCTGCGCCTCGCACCCGAGGACGAGGTGCTGCGCTGCGAGGAGTGCCGCCGCATCCTCGTTCGCACCCCCGAGTCCGGCCTGTGACGCGACGGCTCACCGTCGAGGCCGACGGGGGGTCGCGCGGCAACCCCGGGGTGGCCGGCTACGGCGCGCTCGTGCGCGACGGCGACACCGGCGCCCTCCTCGCGGAACGCGCCGAGCCGCTCGGCAAGGCGTCGAACAACGTCGCCGAGTACCGCGGCCTCATCGCCGGGCTCGAGGCGGCCCTGGCGATCGACCCCGGCGCCCACGTGCTCGCCCGGATGGACTCCAAGCTCGTCGTGGAGCAGATGTCGGGCCGCTGGAAGATCAAGCACGAGGACATGCGACGCCTGGCCCTGCAGGCCCGCGACGTCGCCGCGCAGATCACGGCGGCAGGTGGGGCGGTGCGCTACGAGTGGATCCCGCGCGAGATCAACAAGGACGCCGACGCGTTGTCCAACGTCGCGATGGACGGGTACACCGTCGACCGCACGTTCGACGGCTCGCCGGATGCCGAGGTGGCCGACGATGCGGAGGCGGTGGACCCCGAGGCGGCGGGCTCCGAGGAGCAGGCGGAGCCCGGCATCCGCGTGCGCGTGGTCCTCGTTGCCGCAGCGGCGAACCGAGGCTGGGGCGGGGGCCACGGCATCCGCGGTGGCATCGTTGGTCGGTGGGGGCGCCACGCGCGTGGTGCGGGCCGGGACGGATGCCGTGAGTCCCACCGCCGCTGCCGTCGGCGACTCCCTGGGCACCGAGCCCGAGGTCGACCCGGCGTGGGACGGCACCGGCCGCCGCACGGTGGCCGCGTGGGACCGCGTGGTGGAGCAAGGCGGAACGGTCGTCGTCGTGTGCCCGGCCGAGGTCGTGCGTGGGGTCCTCGCGCACCTGCTCGGGGTCCCGTCCGCCCGTCGCGAGCGCATCGCCGTGGCGGCCGGCTCCCTCGCGGGAGTCGAGGCGTGGGACGACGGACGCATCTCGGTGGCGTTCACCAACCGCACCTGAGACACCGTGCCGCCCGACCGGCGCCCCGGCATACGCTCGTGCACATGAGTTATGCAGGTGACGTCACACCGGAGCAGGCGTATGCCGCGGCGATCGACGGCGCGATGCTCGTCGACGTGCGCACGCGTGCCGAGTGGACCTACGTCGGGATCCCCGTGCTCGACGGTGGCGCGGACGACGTCGCGTTCGTCGAGTGGTCGACCTACCCGCACGGGCTCCTCAACGAGCGGTTCGTCGAGGAGGTCGTCGAGGCCGGGCTCACCGCCGGACGCCCCGTGTACCTGCTCTGCCGGTCGGGGGTGCGCTCGCGGGCGGCGGCCGACGCGCTGACCGCCGCAGGTCTCGGGCCTGCCTACAACGTGCTCGAGGGCTTCGAGGGCGAGCACGACGCGGGCGGACAGCGCTCGGTGTCCGGCTGGAAGAACGCCGGCCTGCCCTGGCGGCAGGGGTGAGCCCCGAGGTGTCGGGATGGCACCCGCAGACGCGGGCCGTGCGTGGCGGCCTCGCCCGCAGTGGCTTCGACGAGACCGCGGAGGCGCTCTACCTGACCTCCGGCTTCGTCTACGAGTCGGCCGAGCAGGCCGAGGCGGCGTTCAAGGACGAGGTCGAGCACTACATCTACAGCCGCTACGGCAACCCCACGGTCTCGACCTTCGAGGAGCGGATGCGGCTGCTCGAGGGAGCGGAAGCCTGCTTCGCGACGGCATCCGGCATGGCAGCGGTGTTCACCGCGATGGCGGCGCTGTGCGGCAACGGCGACCGGGTGGTGTCCTCGCGCGCGCTGTTCGGCTCGTGCTTCGTCATCCTCGACGAGATCCTGCCGCGGTGGGGCGTGGAGACCGTGTTCGTCGACGGCGCGGACCTCGACCAGTGGCGCGAGGCGCTCTCGGTGCCGACGACCGCGGTCTTCTTCGAGACCCCGAGCAACCCCATGCAGGAGCTCGTCGACATCGCGGCGGTCTCGGACCTGGCCCACGCGGCCGGGGCCACCGTCGTCGTCGACAACGTCTTCGGCACCCCGGTGTTCTCGCACCCGCTCGAGCACGGAGCCGACGTGGTCATCTACTCGACGACCAAGCACATCGACGGTCAGGGTCGGGCCCTCGGCGGGGCCATCCTCGGGCCGAAGGAGTTCATCGACGGCCCGGTGAAGAACCTCATGCGGCACACCGGCCCGTCGATGTCGCCGTTCAACGCCTGGATCATGACCAAGGGCCTGGAGACGCTCGACCTGCGGGTGCGCGCGATGGCGGGGTCGGCCCTGACCGTGGCGGGCACCCTCGAGCAGTGGCAGCACGCCGGGCGCGGCATCACCCGGGTGCTCTACCCGCACCTGCCCAGCCACCCGCAGCACGAGCTCGCCCTGCGCCAGCTCGACGGGGGCGCCGGCACGGTGGTGACGTTCGACGTCGCGGGTGGCAAGGAGGCCGCCTTCGCGTTCATGAACGCGCTGACCCTGGTCGACATCTCCAACAACCTCGGCGACTCCAAGTCGCTCACGACCCACCCGGCGACGACGACGCACCGGCGACTGACGCCGGAGGCGCGAGCGGCCGTCGGCATCACGGACGGAACGATCCGCGTGTCGGTCGGCCTCGAGGACGTCCGCGACCTGATCGCGGACCTCGACGTCGCCCTGGCCGCAGCCGATGCCGTCGCGGGCTGACTCGGCTGTTAGCGTCGCCGGCATGAGTGATGTCATGTCCGTCCAGCGCCTCATCCCCTCACCCCCCGAGCCGATCTTCGACCTGCTCGTCGACCCGGCGGGCCACGCCGAGATCGACGGTGGTGGCACCGTCAAGGGAGCCCGCAGTGGGGGACGCCGGCTCGTGCTCGGTGACCGCTTCGGCATGGACATGCACCTCGGCACCGCCTACTCCACGCGAAACACGGTCGTCGAGCTCGACGAGAACCGCCGGATCGCCTGGCAGACCACGGTGAGCGGCCCGCTCGGGTCGGTGCTGGGTGGCCGGGTGTGGCGCTACGAGCTGGAGCCCGTCGAGGGCGGCACCCTCGTCACCGAGACGTGGGACCTGACCAAGGAACGCTTCACGAGCAAGCTCGTCGTCAAGGCGACGATGACCGACTCCACCAAGCGCAACATGGAGCGCACCCTGGCCCGCATCGAGGAGCTCGTGACCACGGTCGTGTGATCGGCGGGACGGCTGGTCAGCCGGTCGGCTGTCCCTCGGCGACGAGCCGCCGCTCCTCGGCGACGCCGGCCATCGCCCACCGGACCGCGCGGGTGCCGAGCAGGCCGATGCCGCCGGCCAGCGGGGCCAGCGGCCCCAGGCGCGGCAGGCCGAGCGAGCGCCTGGCCCACTCGGGCAGCACGGCGACACCCCCGGTGGCGATGAGGCCGTAGCCCGGCCGGGCCGCCCACGGCAGGGGAGGGTCGAGCAGGAGGAAGCGGGCGGCATCCCGTGCGGCGTCGGTGGCCTCGAGGTCGGGGCGGTAGGCCGTGAGCGCGGCGTCGAGCCCGGCCACGGTCGTGGGGACGTCGGTCGCGCCGAGCAGGCGCGCCACGACAGCGGCCTGGTCGACGTAGGTGTCGGCCTCGGCCGGGGTGAGTGGCTCAGGCGCATAGCGCTGGAACGCCGTGAGGAACGAGTGCGCCTCGGCGACGTGGACCCAGGAGAGCAGCACCGGGTCGCTCGCCCGGTAGGGGCGGCCGCGCTCGTCACTTCCGCGGACGCGCTCGTGGATCGCCCGGACCCGGGCGACGGTGCTCTCGGCATCGGCGATCGTGCCGAACGTCGTCGTCGCGAGGAAGTGCGACGTGCGCTGCAGGCGCCCCCACGGGTCGCCGCGGTAGCCGCTGTGCCCGGCCACGCCGGCCATCGCGAGCGGGTGCAACGACTGGAGGAGCAGGGCCGCCACCCCGCCGGGGAACATCGAGGCGTCGGCGTGCACCCGCCACACCGGGTCCTGCGGGGTGAACCAGCGCTCACCGGGGCGGCCCCAGATCACCTGGGCGCGCTCAGCCGCGTCGTCACCGGCCACCCGGGCGCGCAGGGCCGCGCCCAGTCGGCGCTGCGCGAGGCGGGAGAGGTCGGTCACGGGTGGCATGGGGCTCCGATCGGTGCGGTGGGCGTTACCCCCGATCCAACGTCGGCCGACACGGCATCCGGCGATGTGTCTAACCGTGACGCCCGTCACAGCTTTTCCTCCCCATGAGGGAAACCCGAGGTTCGCCGGTGTTGTCGTGCCTTGTGAACCTCGTGCTTGCCTTGCCAACCTTCAGGACGCGGCGACGTCGAGGATCCACGGGGCCCGCGGACCCGTCGGCTCGTGCAGCTCGACCTCGAAGCCCTGGGCGACGACCGCGCTGAGCGCCGGGACCGACCGGGCGTCGACCCCCGCCTCGCAGAGGTGTCGTGCCACCAGGCCTCGGGTGTGCTTGGCCATGTGGCTGGCACCCGGCACGCGCACCTGCACCCAGCGGCGGGCGAGGTCCGGCCCCGGTCGCCACGCGGCGGCATACGGCGCCGACCGGCAGTCGACGACGACGCCACGCCCGACGAGGCCGGGCAGCACCTGCTCGAGCGCCGGCCGCCAGGCGGGGGCCAGCCCGCCGACGTCAGGAAGCGTCGTGCCCATCGCGAGCCGGTAGGCCGTGATCCGGTCACCCGGGCGGACCGCGCCGTACAGCGCCGACACGACGACGATCCAGCGGTTCGCGCGCCGGCGGGCCGCGGTGTCGAGCGAGGACAGGTCGAGCGCGTCGTAGAGCACCCCGGTGTAGACCTCGGCGGCCGGCGTCGCCGGGGCCGACTCGAGCACGAGGTTGCGCGCGATGTCGTCGAGCAGGCCGGGTGAGACCCCGAGCAGCGCCGGTGCGTCGGGGGAGCGACTCACCTCGGCGAGCGCGTGCGCGACACGCCGGCGAGTGGGCCCCAGCTCGGGAAAGGACCACGTCGCCGGGTCCGCCGGCTTCCCGCGGCGCCGGTTCATCTTGGACTCCGACGGCGGGAGCAGGATCAGCACGGAGGGCAGCCTACGAAAGGTTAGGTTGGGCGCCATGCCCCACCCCCGAGTCCGCCTCGCCCCCCTCGGCGCCGAGATCCCAGCCGGCGTCCTCGTCGAGCTTCGTGAGCGCTTCGCGGCGGTGCGCGCCGAGCTCGACCTGAGCCTGGAGTACCCCGCCGACGCCCTGGCCGAGGCCGTGCGCGTGGCTGCTGAGCCACCCGCCCTCCCGGAGCGGGACGAGACCGCGCTGCCGTTCATCACCCTCGACCCGCCCGGGTCGATGGACCTCGACCAGGCGATGCACCTCGAACGCGATGGCGACGGGCACCGCGTGCGCTACGCCATCGCCGACGTCCCGGCCTTCGTCCGGCTCGGCGGCGACCTCGACCGGGTGACCCGCGAGCGCGGCCAGACCGTCTACTGCCCCGACCTGCGGGTGCCGCTGCACCCCGAGGTGCTGTCCGAGGGGGCCGGGAGCCTGCTGCCGGATGCCGTGCGCCCCGCCTTCGTGTGGGACCTGCGCCTGGACGGCGACGGGGTGCTCGTCGCTGCTGAGGTCTACCGGGCGATGGTGCGCAGTGTCGAGCGGTTGGACTACGACACGGTGCAGGCGGCGATCGAGGCGGGCACCGATGACGAACGGCTCCTCCTGCTGCGCGAGATCGGCGAGCGACGCATCGCGCAGGAGCGGGCGCGCGGGGGAGCGAGCCTGCCGATGCCCGAGCAGGAGATCCTCGAGCGCGCCGACGGTGGCTTCACCATCGAGTTCCGGCCACCGGTTCCCGCCGAGGAGTGGAACGCGCAGATCTCCCTGCTCACCGGGATGGCCGCGGCGTCGATGATGATCGACGCCGGCGTCGGGGTGCTGCGCACGATGCCGCCGCCGAACCCGGGGGCCGTCGCCCAGTACCGCCGAACCGCCCGGGCGCTGGGCGCCGAGTGGCCGAAGTCCATGCCGTACGGCGAGTTCATCCGCTCGCTCGACCGCACCGACCCCCGACACCTCGCGCTCATCCACGAGGCGAGTGCGCTCTTCCGTGGCGCCGGCTACACGGCCTTCGACGGGGAGGTGCCCGCGCAACGCGAGCACGCTGCCGTCGCCGCGCCGTACGCCCACGTCACCGCGCCGCTGCGCCGACTCGTCGACCGCTTCGGGCTGCTCGTGTGTGAGGCCGTCTGTCGCGGCGATGAGGTGCCGGATGCCGTGCGCGCGGCGCTCCCGGACCTCGCCGAGCACATGCGCACCTCGGACCAGCGGGCTCGGTCGGCCGATCGGGCCTGTGCCGATGCGACCGAGGCGGCCGTGCTGCACGGGCGTGAGGGTGAGCTGTTCGACGCCGTGGTGGTCGAGCAGGTCAACAACGGCGTGGTCGTGGTGCTCACCGACGTCCCGGTGATCACCCGAAGCAAGGGCGCCAAGCCCGCGCTCGGGGCGAACGTGTCGGTGCGGCTGGTCCGCGCAGACATCTCAGCCGGCGTCCTCGAGTTCGAGCTGGCCGACCACGGCTGAGTCAGTCGCCGGTGACCTCATCGGGCATCTCCAGCGGCGCGCCCATCGGTGCGTCGCGGTAGGCGCGCATCGACGACGACATCGACGCGAAGACCGCCTCGTTGCCTCCCGCCGTGTTGGCGTACCGGGTCGTGGCCACCCCGAGCGCCTCGCCCTGCCAGGCGGCGTCGTCTGCGCCGAGGAAGCGCACCTCCCAGCCGTACTGCTCCCGCTGGGCGGCCAGCATCGTGCGCACCCTGTCGAGGGTGTACTCGTGCGAGGAGTTCTCGTGCCCGTCGGTGACCACGACCAACAGGACCCGGCCCGGGCGCTCGTCCTCCGGGAGGGCAGCGAGGTCCTCGCCGGTGCGCGCCACCTCCATCCCGACGGCGTCGAGGAGTGCGGTCATGCCCCGCGGTCTGAGCTCGAACTCGAACGGGCGTGGCGCTCATCCGGGCCACCGTGTCGAAGGCGTCGTCGAACTGGCTCAGCGTCACCGTGAGGCGTCCCGGCAGCGCGAACTGCTCCGCGACCAGGGCGTTGATCCCGGCCTGGGCTTCGTCCTGCACGCTGCGCATGCTGCCCGAGCGGTCGACCACGAGGGTCAGGTGGGTGTATTCGGCGTTCGTCACGCGGGACCTCCAAGCGTTCCGTGGTCGGACCGACGCCGGCGGGAGCCGGGTCCGCATCCTCCCCATGTCAACCATCGTCACACCCACCACTGACACCCATGAGGTGCTGGTGTGGACGAGTCGGGCTGTAGGCCGGGATTCGTCCAGCACGAGTGGTAACTCGTTGGCTGACGTTGGCTGTGCGGCCTGACCTGCGCGAACAGCGCAGGGACAGTGATCGTCGATCGTCGACCGAGTTTCAATGGGCCGCTCGGTGCCGGGTCGGTGAATCCGCGCTGGTCAGAACGGGGCCTTGCGATCAACCGCAGCGGGTGTGTCCCCGTGAGGTATGCGCCCAGGTCCTCGTCAGCGCTCACGGATCCACGTGGGCGCGGGCACGCCGTTGCCGGTGAGGTCATCGCCGACGACGTACTGGGTGCCGACCCGGGCGAGGGAACGGTGGGCCTGGTCGATGCGAGGAGCGTTGGGCCCGGGATCCGGGCGGGCGGCTGCGGGGCCGGCGACGAGGCAGAGGGCAAGGAGGGAAAGAGATGGCGCTGACGGTGGCGGTGCGGGCGAGACGGTGCTGTGACTGGAACATGTCGGTCCTTCAGGGTCTGGCGCGGCCCGGGTCGGGCTGGGCTCCAGTCCGTTGTGGCACCCGTTGGTGACACCGCGGTGCTGCGCCGGTATCACGCGGGTATCGCGGCTCTTGACGTGCCGTACTGACGGGTCGACATTCGACACATGGGTATCGCGGTTCTGGGACCGCTCGAAGTCGGCGGGGCAGCCTCGACTCTCGGGCTGCGCGATCGCGTGGTGCTCCAGGCGCTGACGGTGCACTCGGGATCGTTCGTCAGCCTGACTCTCTTGCGGAGGCCATCTGGGGTGAGGCACCGCCGGCGTCGTGGGCCAAGGTCGTGCAGGGCTGCATCGTGCGGCTGCGCAAGGCGTTGGGCAGCGAGGCCATCGAGACCTCCCCGCAGGGGCTACCGGCTGCGCGTGCATGTCGACCAGCTCGACAACCTGCGCTTCGAGCACCTCATCGGACGGGCCCGGGAGCTGCTGGCACTCGGTGAGCCGGAACGTGCCGTGTATGTGCTCGACGAGGCGCTGGCCCTGTGGCGCGGGGACCCCTTCACCGAGCTTGCCGAGTGGGGCCCGGGTCGGATCGAGCTGGAACGTCTCGTGGAGCTGCGCGAGGACGCCGAGGACCTGCGCCTGGAGGCGCTGCTGCGATGCGGGCGTCATCAGGAGGCGCTCGCTCCCGCGGTGCGTCTGATGCATGAGCGCCGTTTCGTGAGCGGCGGTGGGGCCTGTTGGCCCTGGCGCAGTACCAGGACGGACGCCAGAGGGATGCCCTGGAGACCCTGCACCGCGCCCGCACGGTGATGGTCAAGGAGCTGGGTCTGGACGCGGGACCTGACCTGGCCTCGCTGGAGCGGGCGATCCTGCGTCAGGACCCGTCCCTCGCGGCGAGCGCGGCGCTGCGGTCGCCCAGCGCCGGTCTGCCCCTACCTGGGACTTGTTGCGTACGACATCCGTGACGCCGGCGCGTACTTCGGGAGAGCCGCCGACACGGCCGCCTGCCTCGACCGGCTGGACGTCGGTGGGGATCTTGGCCATCGTCGGGCCCTCAGGAAGCGGCAAGTCGTCGTTGGCCAGGGCCGGCGTCGCGGCCGCACTCGAGCGAGATGGTCACCGGGTGCGTGTCGTGCTTCCCGGTGTGTTGCCGATGGACTCGCTCACGGGGGCGCCGGGCGGGGCACGTAGCGTTCTCGTGGTCGACCAGCGCGAGGAGGCTCTCGCGCCGGAGGTCGAGTGAGGAGGAGCGATCTGCCTTCTTCGCGGCCCTGGCGCAGTTCGCGGACTCGGGCCACGCTCGATCCTCACCTTCCGCGCGGACCGGCTCGGTGACATCTCGGCGTATCCGGCCTTCGCCCATGTCGTGGAGCGCGGGCTGTACCTGCTCGGGCGGATGGCGGCCCGATGACCTGCGCAGCGCCATCGAAGGCCCGGCGCGAGCAGGCGGGGCTGCGCCTGGAGCCGGGCCTGGTCGACCTGCTGGTCCGCGAGGTCGAAGGGGCCCCCGGAGCACTACCCCTCCTCTCGCACGTGATGCGCCAGACCTGGTCGCGCCGCGAGGGAAGCACCCTGACCGTTGCCGGGTACCGAGCCACCGGTGGTGTGCGGCAAGCTGTCTCCCAATCAGCCGAGAGCCTCTTCCGGGGACTGACCGCGCGCCACCAGGCGATGTTGCGCGACCTGATGCTGCGCCTCGTGGTCTCCGACGACTCCGGCGAACCCGTCCGCACCAGGGCACCACGGCGCTCCGTGGCCCCCGACGACGAGCACGCGGCCATCATCGAAAGGCTGGTCAGCGCGCGACTCCTCAGCAGCGACGGCGACACCGTCGAGATCGCCCACGAGTCGCTCGCCGCCGCCTGGCCCCGACTGCGTTCATGGCTCGATGACGACGTCGAGGGCCTGCGCATCATGCGCCACCTCTCGGTGGCCGCGGACAGCTGGGACGAGCTCGGACGCCCCGACAGCGAGCTGTACCGCGGCGCGCGCCTGTCCAAGGCCGAGCAATGGCGCGGCACCAGCGCACCGCACCTCGCTGCCGTGGAACAGGACTTCCTCGACGCGTCCGCGGCGTTGGCCGACGCGGTGACACGCGCCACCGAGGACCAGGTCCGACGCGAGCGCCGCACGAACCGGCGCCTGCGGGCCGGCTTGGCCGCGGTGGCAGCCTTCCTGGCCATCGCGGTCGTGGCTGGACTGGCGGCGGTGAATGCCGCCGAGCGAGAACAGCAGGCGGCCACGGTCGCGGACGCGCGTCGGCTGGGCGCCGAGGCCCTGCGTAGCGACCAGATCGACCGCTCCCTGCTGCTGGCGGCCGCAGCCACCACGCTGGAGGACTCACAGGACACGACGACCAACCTCACCTCGGTGCTCGACCGGGCCCCGCAGCTGCTCGGTGCGGCACGACGCGGGGCGATGCTCTCCATCACGATGGCCCCCGACGGCCGCACCGTCGCCACCGGAGGACCACTGACGGGCGTGACCCTCTTCGATGCCGCAACCCTCAAGGAGGTCGCGCGCAACGACGACGTCCCGGTCCGCAGGGTCCAGTTCAGCCCGGACGGCAGGCACCTCGTCGTCGCCGTCAACCCCTGGACACCCATCGGCGTTCGACGGGTCGACCCCATCCCGCTGCGAGTCCTCGACCCGCAGACGGGCGCGCTGGGCCCGACGCAGCTCGGCGGGATCCCCCACGGGCGGGTCATCCACAACTCCTTCCGATACAGCACCAACGGACGCTGGCTCGCAGCGGCCTTCGTCCACCCCACCCAGGCCGACACCCACAGCGCCATCCGGGTGTGGGACACCAACAACCTTTCCCGGCCCGTTGCCTCCTTCACGCTCCCGTTCATCGCCTACGAGGTAGCGGTCAGCAACGACGGCACCCGCCTGTACATCACCTCTCCGGTGCCCACACAGGTCCATTCCATCGACCTGGCCAGCCACCGAGTCCAAGAGTCTGCGCCGGCAGACCACCCGTTCCTGCTCACCCTGACCGACGACGGCAAGTCGCTGGCCGTGACCCGCGGCGGAGCGATCGCCCTGCTCGACCCCGAGAGCATGTCGGTACAAGCCACCGTCTCGGAAGATCAGGGCATCGGCGGAGATCTCGCGATCTCTTCCAAGGGAGACCGGATCGGGTATGCCGTCGACGGAACCCTTGTGGTGCGCGCACTCGGCGACCCCGACGCGGCTGGCGTCCGCTTCCCCAGCGGCGACCGGCTCGACCCGAGCGGAATCGCGTTCGCCCCCGACGGCGGTACCGCCTACACGACACGGAAGGATGGCCTGCTGCTCAAATGGGACCTCGTGGGGGACCGCCAGTTCGTCCGTTCCCTGCCCGTCGCTCCCCAACCGGACCCAGCGAACAACCGCTATGTGCGCGTGTCCCCAGACGGTCGCACCACGGCCTACCTCATCGACCGGGGCGACGAGTCATTCGCGGTCCAGTTCCTCGACCTGGATGCCAACACCTGGACCAAGCGCAGCCCGTACCTGCACACCCCGACCTACTACGGCGACCTCGCCTGGCACCCGGCGAGCACGATGGTGGCCGTGGTTCACGGTGACCAGTCAGCACGCCTGTGGGACCGGACCGGTCGGCTCCTGGCCGAGCCGAGGGTGTTCAAGGACCACGGCGTCACGATCGGAGTCGCGTTCAGCGGCGACGGCTCCCGCGTCGTCGTCGGCACCGACAAGGGCTGGGTCCACACCTTCAGCACCTCCTCCGGCAACAGCGTCGGCAGGCCCCTGCAGGTGATGGCCGGCGTCCCCGCGCCCTTCTTCGGCGTGAACCGCGACGGCAGTCGGGCACTGAGCTCGGCCGGGGGCAAGGTGCAGCTCCTCGACCTCGACGCGGGGGCCGTCCTCCGCTCGGCCGACGTGGGGTTCCAGGTCGAGGCCTTCGCGTGGTCACCTGATGCGACCACGGTCGCCGTGAGTGGCCAGGCGAACATCGATGACGGCTCGGGAAGAGTCGGCCTGCTCGACCCGCAAACCCTGCGCGTGAGGTCGGTGTCCAACGGCGAACAGACAGCCGGCGGATGGTTCGTCGCCTACTCCCCGGACGCGGCCCGGTTCGTCACGGCCTTCGAAGGCAGGGTCAGCCTCTGGGACGCAAAGACGGCGCGCCTGCTCGGTTCCCTGCACGTCGAGAACGGCGACGGTGCAGGATTCGCCCCCGGGACACCCAACGTGCTCATCGCGACGAGCACCGCCGCGGTGTCGGTCTGGGACCCGCGGCCGGAGGCGGCCCTCGACACCGCCTGCCGTGTGGCCGGGCGGGACCTCACAGCAGAGGAGTGGGCGAAATACCTGCCCGGTCGGACCCGCCAGTCGGTGTGCCCGCACTGACTCCAAGCGCTTCATGTGCCAACCCGCCTGTGACACAGACTGACCTTCCCAGCTCGGCCGGACGCTTGAGGATTCTGCGGACCATGTGCGGACTGGAAGTGACCAGCGGGGGGAAAGCGCAGGTCAGCCCCGGTGTAGTGGACGAGTCGGGCTGTAGGCCGGGTTCTGTCCCGCGCCGCCGTTGCCGGCGATGCGGTGACGGTCATCCATCTCGGGTGGCCGTTGCCGACCACCTCCAGCGCCCTACCCGTGTGCTCGGGCGGGCCGCCCTCGAACGCACACTGTCTGGGCTTGCTCCGGATGGGGTTTACCGAGCCGACCTGGTCACCCAGGTCGCTGGTGGTCTCTTACACCACCGTTTCACCCTTACCCCGATCGCTTGCGCGGCCGGGGCGGTCTGTTTTCTGTGGCACTGTCCCGCGGGTCGCCCCGGGTGGCTGTTAACCACCATCCTGCCCTTCGGAGCCCGGACCTTCCTCGGCGGTGGTTGCCCACCGACGCGACCGTCCGCCCGACTCGTCCGCAGCCAGTGTAGGGCCGCCCGGACGCCCCGCCGCAGCGCGGCCGCCGATCGGGGCGTACTGTCACGAGACGGAGCCCTTCGGGCTTCCCCAACGCTGGGAGCACCGCAATGGCTGACAAGTCCCCTCGACAGCACATGGCCAAGAAGGCGAGCAAGTCGATCAAGGAGAAGCGGGCCGACAAGCACGCGAAGGCCGACGCCAAGAACCACCTCGACATCGGTCAGGTCGGCAAGAAGTAGCGCTGCTCCACGCCTTCGGGCATACCGTGGCGGGATGCGGATCACCCACCTCGGTCATGCCTGCCTGCTCGTCGAGATGGCGGACGTGCGGGTCCTCATCGACCCCGGCACGTTCGTCGACGACCTCGGTGCGGCGCGCGATCTCGATGCCGTGGTCGTCACCCACCGGCACCCGGACCACCTCGACCCGCAGCGACTGCCCGGCATCCTCGCGGCCAACCCCCGAGCGGCCCTGCTGTGCGACGCCGACAGCGTGGCGGCCTGCGCCGACCTCGGCATCGAGGCGCGCGCCCACGACGGGTCACCGACGCAGGTCGGCTCGCTGACCATCACCCCGTTCGGTGACCAGCACGCCCTGATCCACGACGACCTCCCGCGGATCACGAACGTGGGGGTGCGCCTCGACGCCGACGGCGAGCCCTCGTTCTTCCACCCCGGCGACGCCCTGGATGCCGTGCCGGGACACGTCGACGTCCTCGCCTTCCCGCTCCAGGCGCCGTGGCAGCGCAGCCGCGACATGACGGCCTTCCTGCGCCGGCTGGAGGCGCCGCACGCGGTGCCGATCCACGACGGTCTGCTCCAGCGGCGTGGGCGCGAGCTCTACCTCGGCCAGGCCGGGCAGCTCGGGTGCGCGAGCACCCGCATCCACGACCTCGCCGGCGCCGGCGCCGTGGAGTTCCGCGCAGGCGACTGACCACGGATGCCGGCCACCCGGCATCCGCTCAGGTGTGGCGGCCGCGCTCCTGCTGGGTTCCGTTCGCGAGCACCGCGGCGCCGATGATCCCGGCGGCGTTGCGCAGCACGGCGGGCACGATGGGGGTGCGCAGGTCGAGCAGCGGGAGGAACTTGTGGGACTTCTTCGAGATGCCGCCGCCGACGACGATGAGGTCGGGCCACATGAGGTCCTCGAGGTGGCGGTAGTAGCGCTGCAGCGCGAATCGCCCACTCCTCGTAGCTGAGCCCCTCGGCGGTCTTGATCGAGCTCGCCGCGACCGTCTCGGCGTCGATGCCGTCGATCTCGAGGTGGCCGAGCTCGGAGTTGGGCACGAGCACTCCCCGGTTGATGACCGCAGTGCCGATGCCGGTGCCCAGGGTGGTCATGATGACCAGGCCGTCCTGGCCCTTGGCGGCGCCGTACCAGAGCTCGGCGACGCCCGCGGCATCCGCGTCGTTGACGACGACGACGTCGTGCTGGAGGCGGTCCTCGAGGAGCTTCTCGATCTCGCAGTCGATCCACGACTTGTCGATGTTCGCGGCGGTCTTCACGACGCCGTGCTGCACGACGCCCGGGATCGTCACCCCGATGGGGGAGCCGTCGTGCACCTCGTCGAACTGCTCCACGATCTGGGCGATGATGTCGCAGACCGCCTCCGGGGTGGACTCGGCCGGGGTGTCGATCCGGACACGCTCCTGGGCGAACTCGCCCTTGTCGAGGTCGACCGGGGCTCCCTTGATGCCACTTCCGCCGACGTCGATGCCGAGGGGCAATGCTGTGCTCATGCTGCGTCTCCCTGGGTGAGGATCTCGGGACCGTGGTCGGTGACGAGGATGGTGTGCTCGAACTGTGCCGAACGTCGGCGGTCCTTCGTCACGACCGTCCACCTGTCGTCCCACATCTCCCACTCGGGCGTGCCGAGGTTGAGCATGGGCTCGACGGTGAAGGTCATCCCCGCCTCGATCACGGTGTCGTAGGACGGCGCCGCGTCGTAGTGCGGGATGATCAGCCCGCTGTGGAAGGCCGAGCCGATGCCGTGGCCGGTGAAGTCGCGCACGACGCCGTAGCCGAAGCGCCGCGCATACGACTCGATGACCCGGCCGATGACGTTGACCGCACGCCCGGGAACAGCCGCCCGGATGCCGCGCATCATCGCCTCGTGGGTGCGCTCGACGAGCAGGCGTGACTCCTCGTCGACGTCGCCGACGAGGTAGGTCGCGTCGGTGTCGCCGTGGACCCCACCGATGTAGGCGGTGATGTCGATGTTGACGATGTCGCCGTCCTGGAGCGGTCGGCTGTCGGGGATGCCGTGGCACACGACCTCGTTGACCGAGGTGCACAGCGACTTGGGAAAGCCTCGGTAACCCAGGGTGGACGGATAGGCGCCGTGGTCGAGGAGGAACTCGTGCCCGACCCGGTCGATCTCGTCGGTGGTGACGCCCGGGGCGATCACGGCGGCGGCGGCGGCCATCGCGTTCGCGGCGATCCGACCGGCCACCCGCATCGCCTCGATGGTCTCGGCGTCCTTGACCTCTGACCCGGTGAAGCGCGCCGGGGCAGGTCGGTCGACGTATTCGGGGCGCACGATGGAGGCCGGCACCGGCCGACGAGGGGAGAGCGCACCTGGGGCGACGGCAGAGGACGTCAACGGCATACGGTGGAGTCTAGGCAAACCGCCGACGCGAAGGAGGACCGAGATGAAGTACTGGTTCAACGTGGACACGGGGCAGGTCGAGAGCGACGACACCCGCAGCCAGGACGCAACGGTCATGGGGCCCTACGACACGCAGGCCGCAGCCGCTGCGGCGCTCGACACCGCCCGGGCCAACACCGAGCGGTGGGATGCCGAGGACCGCAAGTGGTCCGGCGATGACGAATCCCAGGAGGACTGAGTCCCAACGGGTCCCACGCTCTGCGTGGGCGGACTGAGCTCAGCCGCCCGTGCGCCGGTGCACCGACACGGCATACGACCCGCCGGGCACGAAGCGGTCGCCCGGCACGAAGCGGTCCCGGTCCCAGGTGGCGTACCGGGCGATGAACGAGAGCCCCGCCGCCTCGGCCAGCCGGTCGTACACCCGAAGGTCCACGACCGCAGCCCGGTCGGGCAGCGACGCTCCGGACAGGCCGAACCCCGCCACGAGGTAACCCCCGGGCGCCAGGTGTGCGGACAGCCGTTCGAGCACCGCGGGCAGCGTGCCGTCGGCGAGGTAGGGCACCACGTTGCCGGCCATGACGACGCAGTGGAACTCCTGCTCGGTGCGCAGGTTGAGGGTGGACAGGTCGGCGACGAAGAACCGGGTGTCGACGTCCTCCCTGGCCAGGGCGATGAGGTGTTCGTCGGCGTCGACGCCGATCGCGGTGTGCCCGAGGCGGGTCAGCTTGCTCGCGACGCGCCCGAAGCCGCACCCGGCATCCAGCACCCGCGACGGCGGGGGCACGAGCGTGGTGATGAACCGTGCCTCACCGTGGATGTCGGTGCCCGCCTCCTCCAGGTCCAGGAAGCGCTTGCGGTAGTCGTGGGCCGCCTCCGGCCCGCTCTGCAGGGCCGACCAGCGGGTCGGCGACGGTGCGTTCGGTGTCTCCATGGGCCACATGTTCGTTCGACGCTCTCTGTCGCAGCCGGGTTTCAGGACGTGGGGTTCAGGGACCTGGGGTTCAGGACTCGAAGGAGTGCTCGGATGCCGGGAACGTGCCACCCGCGACATCGGCGGCATACGCCGTGGCCGCGTCCCCGAGCGCGGTGCGCAGGTCGGCGTACTTCTTGACGAAGCGAGGGGCGCGACCACCACGCAGCCCGGCCATGTCCTGCCACACGAGCACCTGCGCGTCGCAGTGCGGGCCGGCGCCGATGCCGATGATCGGGATGCGCAGGGCCTCGGTGACCCGCTGCGCCGCCGGCGAGGGCACCATCTCGATGACGATCGCGAAGCAGCCCGCGGCCTCGAGCGCGAGGGCGTCGTCCATCAGCTTGTCCGCCCCGGCGCCGCGGCCCTGCACCTTGTAGCCACCGAGGACGTGCTCGCTCTGGGGGGTGAAGCCGATGTGCCCCATGACGGGGATGCCGGCGCGCACGAGCAGCTCGACCTCGGGCACCATCGCCGCGCCGCCCTCGAGCTTGACCGCGTGGGCCAGCCCCTCCTTCATGAAGCGGGTCGCCGTCGCCAGCGCCTGCTGCGGGCTGGCCTGGTAGGAGCCGAACGGCAGGTCCGCGACGACCATCGCCCGCTTCGCCGCGCTCGTCACCGCGCGGGTCAGCGGGACGAGGTGGTCGACGGTCACCGGGACGGTGGTCTCGAAGCCGTAGACGTTGTTGCCGGCGCTGTCCCCGACGAGCAGGACGGGGATGCCGGCCTCGTCGAAGATCTCGGCCGTGTACATGTCGTAGGCCGTGAGCATCGCCCACTTCTCGCCCCGCTCCTTCATCTGGTGCAGGTGCGGCACGCGAACCCGCCGCTGCGGGGCGGCCTGGGCGCCGGTGCCGTAGGGCGCCGTGCCCTCGGGGGCGGGAGTGGTGGGCGTCGACTCGCTCATGGCCCTGATCGTATGCCGCCACGATGTCCGCCACGCCGGGCCCACTGGAGTACGGATGACGGCCCGCACGATGTTCGGATGCCGGACGCCCGGCGGCGCGTTACCCGCGGGACACACGGGTGCGGCAGGATTCGGGTCATGGACCGTCAGCAGGAGTTCGTCCTCCGCACCATCGAAGAGCGCGACATCCGATTCGTCCGGCTCTGGTTCACCGACGTGCTCGGCACCCTGAAGTCCGTCGCCATCGCACCGGCCGAGCTCGAGGGGGCCTTCGCCGAGGGGATCGGCTTCGACGGCTCGGTCATCGAGGGCTTCGCCCGCATCTACGAGGCCGACATGCTCGCCAAGCCGGACCCGAGCACCTTCCAGGTGCTGCCGTGGCGCGGCGAGAGCCCGGGCACGGCCCGGATGTTCTGCGACCTCACGCTCCCCGACGGCACCCCGAGCATGGCCGACCCGCGGCACGTGCTGCAGCGGTCGCTCACCAAGGCCGCCGACCTCGGGTTCACGTTCTACACCCACCCCGAGATCGAGTTCTTCCTGCTCAAGCAGGGCTGGGTGCCGGGTCAGAAGCCCGAGCCCATCGACCAGGCGGGGTACTTCGACCACGTGCCCCACGGCAACAGCCACGACTTCCGCCGTGCCGCGATCGGCATGCTCGAGGCGATGGGCATCTCGGTGGAGTTCAGCCACCACGAGGGCGCACCCGGCCAGAACGAGATCGACCTGCGCTACGCCGACGCCCTGTCCACGGCCGACAACATCATGACCTTCCGTGCCGTCATCAAGGAGGTCGCCCTCGAGCAGGGCATCTTCGCCTCCTTCATGCCCAAGCCGTTCGCCGAGCACCCCGGGTCGGGCATGCACACCCACCTCTCCCTCTTCGAGGGCGACACCAACGCCTTCCACGAGCCGGGCGCGCCCTACCAGCTCTCCCGCACGGGCCGTCAGTTCATCGCCGGGCTCCTGCACCACGGGGCCGAGCTGACCGCCGTGACCAACCAGTGGGTCAACTCCTACAAGCGGCTCTGGGGCGGGGGAGAGGCGCCGGCCCACCTCACGTGGGGCCACAACAACCGCTCCGCGATGGTGCGCGTGCCGATGTACAAGCCGAGCAAGGGCAACAGCACCCGCGTCGAGGTGCGCAGCATCGACAGCGCGTGCAACCCCTACCTCGCCTTCGCCGTGCTCCTCGCGGCCGGGCTGAAGGGCATCGAGGAGGGCTACGACCTGCCTCCCGAGACCGAGGACGACGTCTGGAGCCTCACCGATGCCGAGCGCAAGGCGATGGGCATCAAGCCACTGCCGGCGAGCCTCAGCGACGCCATCAGCGTCATGGAGGGCAGCGAGCTGATCGCCGAGACCCTGGGCGAGCACACCTTCGACTTCTTCCTGCGCAACAAGCGTGCCGAGTGGGCCGACTACCGCAACCAGGTGAGTGCCTTCGAGCTCGACCGCTACCTGCCCCGCCTCTGACCGGCGCCGGGGTGAGCTCTCGCGGTCCAGGGTCGATCCCCGTCGCCATCGCGCGACTCGGGTTCGACGACGCTGCTCGCGCGTACTCCCTGTTGCAGGACCCCTCGGTCGCCGACCTCATCCGATCGCGCGAGCACATCGAGGACAACGGCCTCGCGGCGGCGCTCGCAGCCGTCCCCGACCCGGACGGTGCCCTCCTCGGTCTCGTGCGCTTCATGGAGTCCGTCCTGCGCGATCCCGCCCTGCGCGGCCCGGTCACCGAGGCACTCGGGTCACCCGGTCGGGCGCGCGAGCGGCTGCTCGCCGTGCTCGGCAGCTCGGCCGCGCTCGGCGACCACCTGTGCGCCCATCCCCACCACTGGAGTGCCGTCACGCTGGCCGAGCCCCTCGGGGTCGACGAGCGGGTGCGCCGGCTCGTCGAGGCGGTGAGTGCGCCGGAAGGCGCGCCGGCCGTGGACGTGCTGCGGACGGCATACCGCGAGCAGCTGCTCGGCATCGCCGCGCTCGACCTGACGTCCCCCGATCCGCTCGTGTCCCTGCCGGCCACGGCGACGGCCCTCGCCGACCTCGCGCAGGCCGCCCTCGAAGCGGCCCTGGTCATCGCCCGCGACGAGGTGGGGCCGGATGCCGGGCGCACTCGCCTCGCGGTGATCGCCATGGGCAAGACCGGCGGGCGCGAGCTCAACTACATCTCCGACGTGGACGTCATCTTCGTCGCGGAGCCGGCCGACGGCGTCCCCGAGGACGAGTCCACGGCGATCGCGACCGACCTCGCGACCCGTCTCATGCGGATCTGCTCGGCCTCGACGGCCACCGGCGCGTTGTGGCAGGTGGACCCGGCGCTGCGACCCGAGGGCAAGAACGGCCCCCTCGTGCGCACCGTCGCGAGCCACCGGTCCTACTACGAGCGGTGGGCCAAGACCTGGGAGTTCCAGGCCCTGCTCAAGGCCCGCCCGGTCGCGGGGGACGCCGAGGTGGGGCAGGCCTACTGCGACGCGGTGCAGCCGATGGTCTGGCAGGCCTCCAGCCGCGAGAACTTCGTCGACGACGTGCAGGCGATGCGCCGGCGGGTCGAGCAGCACATCCCGGCCGCCGAGGCCGCCCGGCAGCTCAAGCTCGGCCCGGGTGGCCTGCGCGACGTCGAGTTCTCCGTGCAGCTGCTCCAGCTCGTGCACGGCCGGGCCGACGAGTCCCTGCGCACGGCCACCACGCTCGACGGTCTCGCGGCCCTGTCCGCCGGGGGGTACGTGGGGCGCGAGGACGCCGCGACGCTCGCCACGGCATACCGGCTGCTGCGCACGCTCGAGCACCGCATCCAGCTGTTCCGGCTGCGCCGCACGCACCTCATGCCGACGGCGGCCAGCGACCTCCGGCGGCTCGGCCGGGCGCTCGGGCACAAGTCGTCACCCGCGGATGCCGTCGTCGCGCAGTGGAAGGCGCAGCAGCGTGAGGTGCGCCGGCTGCACGAGCGGATCTTCTACCACCCGCTGCTCTCCGCCGTGGCGCGGCTCTCCGACTCCGAAGTGCGCCTGACCCCCGAGGCCGCGCGGGAACGACTGTCCGCCTTGGGTTTTCGCGATCCACGGGGTGCGCTGCGCCACCTCGAGGCACTGACCGGAGGGCTGACCCGCCGGGCAGCCATCCAGCGACAGCTGCTGCCGGTGATGCTCGGCTGGTTCGCCGACGAGGCAGACCCGGATGCCGGGCTGCTCGCCTTCCGCAAGATCAGCGACGAGCTCGGCACGACCCCCTGGTACCTCCGGCTGCTGCGCGACGAGGGCTCGGCCGCCGAACGGCTCGCCCACACCCTGGCGCGCAGCCGCTTCGCCGCCGACCTGCTCGAGCAGGCCCCCGAGTGCGTGCAGTTCCTCGGGGACGCCTCGGGCCTGAAGCCCCGCTCGCGCGACGACGTGCTGCGACGGATGCGCTCGGCCGCCGGCCGCAAGGACGACCCGGCATCCGCCGTGCTCGCAGCGCGCACCATCCGCCGTTCCGAGCTGTTCCGGGTCGCGGTGGCCGACCTGTCCGGGATGTTGACCCTCGACGGGCTCGGAACGGTGATGACCGACCTCACCGCAGCCCTGCTCGAGGTGACCCTCGAGATCTGCGTGCGCGACCTCGAGGCCCGCACCGGTGCGCCGGCCCTGACCCGGGTGCTCATCGTCGGGATGGGACGGCTCGGCGGCGCCGAGCAGGGGTACGGGTCCGACGCCGACGTGCTGTTCGTCCACGACCCCGTGGACGGCGCGGACGAGGGCGAGGCGCAGGGCCAGGCCCTCGAGATCGTCAAGGAGCTCATCCGGCTGCTCGGCCTGCGCGGCCCCGACCCCAACCTCGACGTCGACGCCGGCCTGCGCCCCGAGGGCAAGAGCGGTCCCCTCGTGCGCTCGCTGGCCTCCTACCGCGAGTACTACTCGCGGTGGTCCCTCGTCTGGGAGGCGCACGCCCTCCTGCGCGCGAAGCCGATCGCCGGTGATGCCGAGCTGGGCGAGCGGTTCGTCGAGCTCATCGCGCCGCTGCGGTGGCCCGCTCGTGGGCTCGACGCGACACAGGTGCGCGAGATCCGCACCCTCAAGGCGCGGATGGAGGCCGAGCGGCTGCCGCGAGGCGCCGACCGCAAGACCCACTTCAAGCTCGGTCACGGCGGGCTGTCCGACGTCGAGTGGGTCGTGCAGCTCGTGCAGCTGGAGCACGCGCACGAGCACCCCGAGCTGCGGACCACCTCGACGATGGCGGCGCTGTCCGCGGCCGAGTCGCTCGGGTTGATCGACCCCGACCACGCCGCGGACCTGTCGGCGTCGTGGCGACTGGCCTCCTCGATGCGCAACGCCGGCGTGCTGTTCCGGGCCAAGAACGTGGATGCCGTGCCCACCGACCCGCGCGACGCCGACGGCATCGCGCGCATCCTCGGCCTCCCCGGTGGCTCCGGCCAGGAGCTGGGGGAGCGCTACCGCAAGCTCGCTCGCCGGGCCCGGGCCGCCCACGAGGCCGAGTTCTACGACGACTGACCCCCGACCTAAACTGGGGGTCATGCCCGAGACGACGATTCCCCGGCTCGACCTGCGCGGGCAGACACTCACCCTGCGCGAGCTCAAGGCCGCGCTCCCGCGCGCCGAGTTCGACGTCGAGGCGGCGCTGGATGCCGTGCGTCCGATCGTCGCGGACGTCGCCGAACGCGGTGCCCCGGCCCTGTACGACGCGGCCGAACGGTTCGACGGCATCCGGCCGCCGAGCCTGCGCGTCCCCGCCGAGGTCATCGCCGACGCCCTGGCCACGCTCGACCCTGCCGTTCGCGCAGCCCTCGAGGAGAGCATCCGCCGCGCCCGGATCGTCCACGCCGACCAGCGCCGCACCGACACCACGACGCAGGTCGCGGACGGTGGCACGGTCACCGAGCGCTGGGTGCCCGTCGACCGGGTGGGCCTCTACGTGCCCGGAGGCCTCGCGGTCTACCCGAGCAGCGTCGTGATGAACGTCGTGCCGGCCCAGCTCGCGCAGGTGCCGAGCCTGGCCGTGGCGAGCCCGCCGCAGAAGGACCACGGCGGCTGGCCGCACCCCACCATCCTCGCGGCGTGCGCGCTCCTCGGTGTCGACGAGGTGTGGGCCATGGGTGGTGCGCAGGCCGTCGCCGCGTTCGCCCACGGCATCGACGACGGCGCCGACACGTGTGACCCCGTCAGCCTCGTCACCGGCCCCGGCAACATCTACGTCGCGGCCGCCAAGCGCCTGCTGAAGGGCCTCATCGGCATCGACGCCGAGGCCGGGCCCACCGAGATCGCGGTGCTCGCCGACGACAGCGCGGATGCCGACCACGTCGCCGCCGACCTCGTCTCGCAGGCCGAGCACGACCCGCTCGCGGCTGCCGTGCTCGTCACCGACTCCGACACGCTCGCGGATGCCGTGGAGGCGGCCCTCGTGCGCCGGGTCGCCGCGACCAAGCACACCGAACGCGTGGCCACGGCGTTGCGCGGCACCCAGTCGGCCATCGTCCTCGTCGACGACATCGGTGCCGGGCTCGACCTCGTCAACGCCTACGCCGCCGAGCACCTCGAGATCCAGACGCGCGACGCGGCATCCGTCGCGGCCGGGGTGCGCAACGCCGGAGCCGTCTTCGTCGGTCCCTGGTCGCCGGTGAGCCTCGGCGACTACGCAGCCGGGTCCAACCACGTGCTGCCGACGGGCGGGTGCGCGTGCCACAGCAGTGGCCTGTCCGTGCAGAGCTTCCTGCGCGGCATCCACGTCGTCACCTACTCGTCGGAGGCGCTGCGCGAGGTCGGGGCACACGTCGTCACCCTCGCCCGGGCCGAGGACCTCCCGGCCCACGGCGAGGCCGTGCTCGCGCGTCACCCCGAGCTCGACCCGTCGACGTGACCGGCGCCGACCTAGACTCCGTGGCCATGGACCCCCGCGCAACCGTCGAGATGATGCTGCGCGCGGACCTGCGTGGCCGCACCGCCTACGGCGCCCCGCAGCTCGACGTGCCGGTGGCGCTCAACACCAACGAGAACTCGTATGCCGTGCCCGACGTCGTCGTCGACGCGATGACCAAGGCGGTGGCCGCTGCGGCATCCGGTCTCAACCGCTACCCCGACCGCGAGTTCACCGCCCTTCGAGAGGCGCTGGCGGCGTACCTCTCCCGCAGCGGCACCCGGGTCACGGCTGAGCAGGTCTGGGCCGGCAACGGCTCCAACGAGGTGCTGCTGCACCTGCTCCAGGCGTTCGGCGGCCCCGGTCGCACCGCGCTGGGGTTCACCCCGGCCTACTCGATGCACCCGATCATCACGACGACGACCGGCACGACGTGGGTCGACGGGCTGCGCGGCGTGGCGGGCGGGGGAGCGTTCGACCTCGACCCGGCATCCGCCGTCGAACAGGTGCGCAGCCACGAGCCCGACGTCGTGTTCCTGTGTTCGCCGAACAACCCGACGGGCACGGCGCTGCTGCTCGAGACGGTCCAGGCCGTCCACGACTGCCGCGCCGAACGCGCTGGTCGTCGTCGACGAGGCCTACGCCGAGTTCGCCCGCCCCGGCACCCCGAGCGCCCTCACGCTGCTGGCCGGGCGTCCGCGGCTGGTCGTCACCCGCACGATGAGCAAGGCGTTCGCGCTCGCAGGTGGTCGGCTGGGCTACCTCGCGGCCGACCCGGCACTCGTCGACGCGCTCCGCCTGGTGCGGATGCCGTACCACCTGTCCACGCAGACGCAGGCGGTCGCGCTCGCGGCGCTGGAGCACGCGGACCTCATGCTGGAGACGGTCGGCGCCATCAAGGACGAGCGCGACCACCTCGTCACTGCGCTCGCCGGGATGGGGCTGGACCCGGTGCCCAGCGACGCCAACTTCGTGCTCTTCGGCGGGCTCGCCGACTCACACGCAACGTGGTCCGCGCTGCTCGAGCGGGGAGTCCTCGTCCGTGACGTGGGCATCGCCCACTATCTTCGTGTCACGGCAGGCACACCGGAGGAGTCAACGGCGTTCCTGCAGGCCATGACCGACCTCGCCCCGACCCACCGCACCTCCAGCCCCTCGACGCCCAGCACAGGAGCCAGACCGTGAGCAGCGCAGCAACCCCTCGCACCGCCACGGTGCGCCGCGGGACCTCCGAGAGCACCGTCGAGGTCACCGTGGACCTCGACGGCAGCGGCCGGGGCCAGGTCGACACCGGGGTGCCCTTCTACGACCACATGCTGCTCTCGCTGGCCAAGCACTCACTCATCGACCTCACCGTCTCGGCCACCGGCGACACCCACATCGACGCGCACCACACCGTCGAGGACGTCGCGATCGTGCTCGGCCAGGCCGTGCGCGAGGCGCTCGGCGACAAGAGCGGCATCTCCCGGTTCGGGGACGCCACGGTGCCGCTGGACGAGGCCCTCGTCCTGGCCGTCGTCGACGTGGCCGGCCGCCCCTACTGCGTGCACGAGGGTGAGCCCGAGGGGCAGCAGTACGTCGTGATCGGCGGGCACTACATCGGGTCGCTGACCCGGCACGTCCTCGAGTCGTTCGCCTTCCACGCCCAGATCGCCCTGCACGTGCGCGTGCTCTCGGGTCGCGACCCGCACCACGTCGTCGAGGCCCAGTTCAAGGCGCTCGCCCGTGCCCTGCGCGCTGCCGTGGCACGCGATCCCCGTGTCGAGGGGATCCCGAGCGCGAAGGGTGCGCTCTAGCCCGTGGCCGGTGACGTGCGGTCGGGGGAGGGGCACGGGTTGGTCCTCGTGCGCCGGTCCCCGGCTGCCGTCAACCGCTGGCTGCGCAAGGGGCTCGTGGCCGTCACCGTGGCCCCCTTCGGCGTGTGGACGGGCATCACCCTGGCCGAGGAACGGGCCCGCAGCGTCGCCCCGTACGACGTGGGCCTCGAGCTGCTCGCGGCCCGGCCGGCCCCGCGGCGTTGCCCGCCCGGCGCTCGGGTTCTTCGACGTCCACGGCCGGGCGGCGATCACGGTGCAGCCACCCGGCATCCGGTCCGAGATCCACTGGTTGGTGTGGGAACCACGCAACGGGCTGGTGCCGACGCCCGAGCTGACCCGCCTGCGGCTGCCCATGCTGTTGGCTGCGGCGGGGGCCTCGGGCCGGGTCCGTGAGGAGGTCGTCGCCGACGTGCTGCGCTCTGGTGCGGGGACGCCGGTCGACCTCCTCGTCACCGTGCTCGGCCTGCTCGGTCTGCCCGGGCGAGACCTCCTCGTGCGCGGCGACTGCGAGGGCGCCAGGGACGTCGAGCCGTCACTGCGAAGCGTGCTCGCCTTTGATCGCCTCATGGCCGAGGAGGCCTCCCACCGCGCCGAGGTCGGCGGCGGATGAGCGCGCGGGTGGTGGTGCTCGACTACGGCAGCGGCAACATCCGCAGCGCGGTCCGGGCCCTGGAGCACGTCGGTGCCGACGTCACGTTGACCGGCGACCGGGATGCCGCGCTGGCGGCGGACGGCTTGTTCGTGCCGGGCGTGGGCAACTTCCACGCCTGCATGGCTGGTCTGGCCGCCGCTGACGGACCGCGGATCATCGACCAGCGACTCGCGGGCGGGCGACCTGTCCTCGGGGTGTGCGTCGGCATGCAGGTGATGTTCGAGGGATCGAGCGAGCCGAGCGCGTCGCCGGTCCCCGGCGTGGGGGAGTGGCCGGGCACCGTCTCGCGTCTGCTCGCGCCGGTGGTGCCCCACATGGGGTGGTCGACCCTGGAGGTGGCGCAGGGCAGCGTGCTGTTCGACGGCATCCGGGACGAACGGTTCTACTTCGTGCACTCCTTCGCCGCGCACACCTGGGACCTCGTGCCCGCGGACGGGCCGTTCGCGGCGGTCGCGCCGCGCGTGACGTGGGCCACCCATGGCGAGCGGTTCATCGCCGCCGTCGAGAACGGCCCGCTGTCCGCGACCCAGTTCCACCCGGAGAAGTCCGGCGAGGCCGGCCTGGCCCTGCTCCGGAACTGGGTCCGCTCCCTGTGACAACCAACGACGCCGACACCGTGGAGGACCTCCCGTGACCAGCCAGCCCATCCTGCAGCTCCTGCCTGCCGTCGACGTCGTGCAGGGGCGGGCCGTCCAGCTCGTCCAGGGGATCGCAGGCACGGGTGGCGACTTCGGCGACCCGCTCCAGGCGGCGCTGGCCTGGCAGGAGCAGGGGTCCCAGTGGCTGCACCTCGTCGACCTCGACGCGGCCTTCGGTCGGGGCACGAACGCCGACCTCCTCGCGAGCATCGTCGGAACGCTCGACATCGACGTCGAGATGAGTGGCGGCATCCGTGACGCCGAGACCCTCGAGCGCGCGCTCGCGACCGGATGCCGTCGGGTCAACCTCGGCACGGCCGCCCTCGAGGACCCGGAGTGGACCGCCGCCGCCATCGCCGAGCACGGCGACCGCGTGGCCGTCGGCCTCGACGTGCGCGGAACCACCCTCGCGGCCCGCGGCTGGACCCAGGAGGGCGGCGACCTCTGGGAGACCCTGGCCCGCCTCGACGCCGAGGGGTGCTCGCGCTACGTCGTCACCGATGTCGCCAAGGACGGGATGCTCCAGGGACCCAACCTCGACCTGCTGCGCGAGGTGTGTGCGCGCACCGACCGCCCCGTCATCGCCTCCGGGGGTGTCTCGACCATCGAGGACATCGTCGCGATCCGCGGTCTGGTGGCTGACGGCGTCGAAGGCGCCATCATCGGCTCGGCGCTCTACCGCGGGGCCTTCACCCTTCCGCAGGCCCTCGACGTCGCCGGCCGCGCATGAGCGACCCGGGGGACGCGGCCGACTCCGCCGACGTCCCGTGGGCTGCTCGTGAGCTGTCACCCAGTGGCTTCGAGACCGACACGGGCGCCGCCGACCCGGCCCTGCTCGCGGCCCTGGCCACCCCCGGTGACGACGTCGCGCTCATGGCCGCCATCGAGGCCGGCCGCTTCCTCGTGCCGATCGTCGCCGAGCCCACCGAGGTCGACACCACGGGTGAGCACGCCGTCGACAGCCAGGTCGACCTCGCCGCCGTGACCCTGGTCGCGCCCGACGGCCAGCGCGCCCTCCCGGTGTTCTCCGGGGTCGAGGCGGTGGCCGCCTGGGACCCCGAGGCCCGTCCGGTGCCCGTGACGCCCGCGCGTGCCGGGCAGGCCGCCGTCTCCGAGGGCTGCGACGTCATCGTCGTCGACCTCGCCGGTCCGGCGCCACGCGTGCTGCGCCCGTCGATGGTCTGGGCGCTGGCCCAGCAGCGGCCGTGGCTGCCGGCCCACACCGACCCGTTCGTGGCGGCCAGCGTGAGCGCAGCCCTGCGAGCGGAAGACGACGTCACGGCATCCGAGATCGAGGAGGGCAACCCACCCGGCGAGGGGGTGCTCGGGCGTCGTGCTCGACCTGCGACCGGGCCTCACACCGGATGCCGTGCGCGCCGTCGCCACCCGGGTCGGCGAACGCCTCGCGACCGACGGTGAGCTGCGGGCCCGCATCGACGGGCTGGCCTTCCGCATCCGCTGACCATGACCCGCTGCCGATCTCGGCAGGTGACCGGTCGCCGATTTCGGCGGATGCCGGGTCGCTGGTAACGTTGCCTGCTGACCGACCGCCCTCACGGGCGGTGTGCAAGAGAAGCCCAGCTTCCACCCGCGTCAACCACCAGGTTGCCGGGTCCCAACAGGTCCGCGACACAGCCGGTCGCATTCACCCGCGAGGGTGTGGCGACGGCATCCGTGTGTGGCGGACCGGTTCGGACGGAAACCCAAGGCTCCTCGCGCACGTGGCACGAGGAGCCTTTCTCGTGCTCCCGGACGACAGCGCATCGACGTGATCGAAGGAGAAGCACATCAGCGAGCCACGCATCAACGACCGCATCCGGGTTCCGGAGGTGCGGTTGGTCGGCCCGAACGGCGAACAGGTCGGCATCGTGCGCGTCGAAGACGCCCTGCGCCTTGCGGCCGAGGCAGACCTCGACCTCGTCGAGGTGGCACCGATGGCCAAGCCGCCGGTCGCCAAGCTCATGGACTTCGGCAAGTTCAAGTACGAAGCCGCCATGAAGGCACGCGAAGCACGCAAGAACCAGGTCAACACGGTCATCAAGGAGATCAAGCTCCGCCCGAAGATCGACCCGCACGACTACGGCACCAAGAAGGGCCACGTCGAGCGGTTCCTCAAGGGCGGCGACAAGGTCAAGGTGACGATCATGTTCCGCGGCCGTGAGCAGTCTCGTCCCGAGCTCGGGTACCGCCTGCTCCAGCGCCTCGCTCAGGACATCCTCGAGCTCGGCACCGTGGAGTCGGCCCCCAAGCAGGACGGCCGCAACATGGTGATGGTCATCGCGCCGACGAAGAAGAAGGCGCAGGCCATGGCCGAGCAGCGTCGCCGTCGTGACGAGGGTGGCAACACCAACGCCGGCGCGGGTTCATCGGCCGCTGTCGAGTCGATCGAGGCCGAGGTTCTCGAGGCGCAGGCGTTCGAGGCGGAGGTCGTCGAGACCGAGTCGATCGAGGCCGAGGTCGTCGAGGCAACCACCCCCGAGGTCGAGGTCGTCGAGGAGGCAGCCCCCGAGCCGGAGGTCGTCGAGACGCCGGCACCCGTGGCCGCAGCCCCGGAGGCCGAGGTCGCTGCACCTGCGGCCCCCGCAGCCCCTGCGCCCGCAGCCCCTGCCCCTGCAGCCCCCGTGGCCGCAGCGACACCGGGAGACGCCAAGCCGAAGGCCGCACCGAAGCCGAAGGCGGCGCCCAAGCCCAGGGCAGCACCCAAGCCCAAGGCCTGACCAGCCCCCACAGCCAGCACCACCGAAGCACCAGCACCACAGACACGCTGGAACGACCAACGCAAGGAGATCGGCACCATGCCGAAGAACAAGACGCACAGCGGCGCCAAGAAGCGCTTCCGGGTCACCGGTGGCGGCAAGGTCATGCGCGAGCAGGCCGGTCACGTCCACAAGTTCCACGAGAAGAGCCCGCAGAAGGCCCGCGCCCTCAGCCGGGACATCCTCGTGACGAAGAACGACCTCAAGAAGGTCAAGAAGCTCCTCGGCCGCTGACGCCGTCCACCCCCAGATTTTCGTAGAGAAGCAAGGAGTACTCACGTGGCACGCGTGAAGCGGGCGGTCAACGCCCAGAAGAAGCGCAGGGTCGTCCTCGAGCGGGCCAGCGGTTACCGCGGGCAGCGCTCGCGCCTGTACCGCAAGGCCAAGGAGCAGGTCCAGCACAGCCTGGGCTACTCCTACCGCGACCGGCGCGCCCGCAAGGGTGACTTCCGTCGCCTGTGGATCCAGCGCATCAACGCTGCGGCCCGCGCGAACGGCATGACCTACAACCGGTTCATCCAGGGCCTGAAGGCTGCCGAGATCGAGGTCGACCGCCGCATGCTCGCCGAGCTGGCCGTCAACGACGAGGCCGCGTTCACCGCGCTCGTCGAGATCTCCAAGGCCAACCAGCCCGCGCGTGAGCCCGTCAAGGCCGACGCCTGAGCGTCCTGCCGATGCTGACCAACCCCCGCGCCGAGCGGGTCCGGTCGGTTCGAGCGCTGTCGAAGCGGTCGGTGCGTGAGCGCACCGGCCGCTTCGCCGTCGAAGGTCCCCAAGGGGTGCGCGAGGCGGTCCGGTATGCCGCGGCCCGCGTTCGCGACGTCTACCTCACCTCCGAGGCCCTGGAGCGCTACGCGCTGGACATCGTCGAGCCCGCCCGCGCGGCGAACCTGTGGGTGCACGAGGTGACCCCCGAGGTGCTCGCCGCGATGGCCGAGACCGATGCACCGCAGGGGGTGCTCGCGGTCGTCGACGTCGCCGGAGCCGGGCTGCCTGATGCTGCTGGCTCGGATGCCGTCAGCTCGGATGCCGGGCTCGCGGCGGTTCTCGCGTCCCGCCCTCGCCTGCTCGTCCTGCTCACCAACGTCCGGGACCCCGGCAACGCCGGCACCGTGATCCGCGGCGCCGATGCCGCCGGAGCCGACGCGGTGCTCGTGAGCGAGGCCTCCGTCGACGTGCACTCCTCGAAGGTCGTGCGCTCCACCGCAGGATCACTGTTCCACCTGCCGGTCGTGACCGGCCTCGACGTGGACGCGACGCTGGCGACGTTGCGGGCGCACGGCATCCGCACGTATGCGGCGGACGGTGCGGGAACGACGCTCCTGCCGGACGCCGACCTCACCGGTCCGCACTGCTGGGTCATGGGCAACGAGGCATGGGGGTTGACGCAGGAGGTGCGCGACGCGTGCGACGACGTCGTGCGGGTACCCATCCACGGGCGCGCAGAGTCACTCAACCTCGCCATGGCGGCGACGGTCTGCCTGTACGCGTCGGCGGGTCAGCAGTCCGGGGGCGCGGACGGGGACACACCGGCCCGGTAGCGTGCCGGGCATGCCACATGGATTCCGGGTCCCCGACGACCTCGTCGTCAACGGCCTCGAGTTCATGCCCGACGGACTGATCGCGGCGATCGGTGACGACCGCATCGTGCGGTTCATGAACTCCACGGCTGAGCGGATCACCGGTCTGTCCGCTGCGGAGGTCGTCGGCAGGGACATCTGCGAGGCGATGCCCCTTCAGGATCTCGAGGGGTCCTCGTGGTGGGAGCTCACCGACCCGTGGCACGGCCTGGCCACCCGGACGGGGCACCGCGAGCGGTTGCTCGTGCTGCCGTCCGGGCGCGAGCTGCTCGTCACGGCGAAGTACGTGCGCCCGCGGCCGGGCGAGCCCGTGGGCGCGGTGGTCCTGGGCCTGCGGGACGCCGAGGCGAGACGTCGGGCGGAGAACGAGACCGCGGCGATGCTCACGACGGTCGCCCACGAGCTCCGGTCCCCCCTCACGGGTGTCAAGGGCTTCTCCGCGACCCTGCTGCGCAACTGGGACCGGCTGACCGATGACCAGAAGCGGCTCATGCTCGAGACCATCGAGGCGGACGCCGACCGCGTGACCCGGCTGATCACCGAGCTTCTCGACGTCTCCCGGATCAACACCGGGCGCCTGACGGTGCACGCCCAGCCGCTCGACGCCGAGGCCGCGCTCACGGCGCAGGTCGCGCGCCGAGTTGCCGCGGGCGCCGAGGCCGAGGCGTTCGTCGTCGACGTCCCCGACGAGGTGGGTGCCATCTGGGCCGACCCCGACCGGTTCGAGCAGATCGTCGGCAACCTCCTCGAGAACGCGCTGAACCACGGGCGCGGCACCGTGCGGTTGTCGGCGCAGACCTCGACGCTCCACGGCGCCCCGGCCGTCGACCTCCTGGTCGCCGACGACGGGGACGGGATCGCGCCCCAGCACCGTGAGCTCGCGTTCTCGCGCTTCTGGCAGGGCGGCGTCAAGACGGGGACGGGCTTGGGCCTGTACCTCGTTCGCGGCCTCGTCGAGGCGCACGGGGGAGTCATCGTCGCGCAGGACGCACCCGGCGGGGGCGCGCAGCTGCGCGCCACCTTCCCCGACCAGGAACTGTGATCGAGGCGCCTCGAGTCGTCAGCCCGCGAGATCGGTGACAGAGTGACGAGGTGCCCGCCGTGTCCTTCGCCCCCTATCGGCGTGCCCTCCGCAGCCGCCCGCTTCGGACGGCGTTGATCCTCGGCACCCTGGTCCGCGGGCCGGTCTTCGCGAGCAGCGTGCTCCTGACCATCCACGTCGTCACCACCCTCGAGCGCAGCTACACGGCGGCGGGGCTGCTGGCGGCGGCCGCCACGATCGCCATCGCGATCAGCGGCCCGTGGCGCGGACGACTGCTCGATCGCTTCGGCCTGCGCCGGGTCGTCCTCCCGTCGATCGTCGTCGCGTTCGTCTGCTGGAGCATCGCCCCGTTCGTCGACTACCTTCCCCTGCTCGTGCTCGCCGTCATCGCAGGGTTGTTCGTCATCCCGACGTTCTCGATCACCCGGCAGGCGGTCATCGCAGCCGTGCCCGAGGAGGACCGCCGGACCGCCATCTCCCTGGATGCCGTCGCGGTCGAGCTCTCGTTCATCGTCGCCCCGGCGGTCGCCGTCTGGGCCGCCACGGTGTGGTCGACGTCGTGGGTGCTCCTCGCGATCCAGATGCTGGGGGTCGCGGCCGGCATCCTCATGTACATCGTCGACCCGCCACTGCGAGGTGAGGGCGAGGCCGGGGTCGGCAGCGCCCGCGCGAGCCGTCGCACCTGGTTCCGGCTGCCGTTCCTCGCCGTCTGCCTCGGGGCGATGGCGTCGACGATCGTGCTCGCCGGGTCCGACATCGCCATCGTCGCGGTCATGCGCGAGCTCGGGTCGACCGGCCAGATCGGCATCGTGCTCGCGGTCTGGGGCTTCGGCTCACTCGTGGGCGGGCTGCTCTACGGGGCGCTGCACCGTCCGATCTCGGCGTTCTGGCTGCTCGGTGGCCTGGCCGTCGCGACCTTCCCGATGGCCCTGGCCGACTCCACGGCCGAGCTCGCCGCCTATGGCTTCGTCGCCGGGCTGCTCTGCGCCCCGACGATCACCGCGACGATCGACCAGGCCAGCAGGATCGTGCCGGCCGGGGTGCGCGGTGAGGCGATGGGCTGGCACGGCTCGTTCATGACGACCGGTGGAGCCGTCGGGGCACCGCTGGCGGGGCTCGCCATCGACGGCCGTGGCCCGGGGGCCGGCTTCGTCGTCGTGGCAGCCGTCGGCGTGGCGGTGGCCGCGCTGGGGCTCGGCGCGGTGCGCGTGCGGGACTCCGCCCGGGACCGCGCTCAGCTGTCGCCGCGGTGACAGACCGCCTCGACGTTGTTGCCGTCGGGGTCGCGCACGAACGCACCGAAGTAGTGGTCGTGGTACTCGGGCCACAGTCTCGGCTCGTGCAGTGACTCCGCACCGAGCTCGAGCGCCGTGGCGTACCAACGGCGCACCGTGTCGGCGCTGTCGGCGGTGAAGCCGACGTGGATCTCGCGGTTGGGGCCGGCGGCCGCGTCGCCACCGGCGATCCAGAAGTCGGGCTTGTCGGTGCCGTAGCCGATCGCCACGCCGACGTCCATCACCCGCCGGTGGCCCAGCACGCCGAGAACGGCGTCGTAGAAGCGTGCGCTCGCCTGCAGGTCGGCGCAGTTGATGCCGAAGTGATCGATCATGACGGCGAGGCTACGCTCGGGTGGTGACATCGCCCGGGGGCGCGGCCACCCGCCGTTCTCCGCGTGCCCCCACCTAGACTCGGGCGCGCCCACCCCGCCCGAACCCTGCCCGAAGTGGACACCCATGTCAGGACCCAACACCAACTACGACCCCGTCGAGGTCGCGGTGCTCGACCCCCAGGCCATCGAGGATGCCGTCGCCGAGGCCCTCGCTGCCGCCGCGGCAGCGACCTCGCTCGAGGAGCTGAAGGCCGCGCGCACCGCCCACCAGGGCGACCGCAGCGCCCTCGCCCTGGCCAACCGCGAGATCGGCGCGCTGCCGCCGAGCGCCAAGGCCGAGGCCGGCAAGCGCGTCGGGCAGGCGCGGGGGCGTCTCGCCCAGGCATTCACCACCCGTCAGGGGGAGCTGGAGGCCGAGCGTGACGAGCGCATCCTCACCGACGAGGCCGTCGACGTCACCCTGCCCACCGGCCGCCGGCCCCTGGGTCGGCGACACCCCATCGAGCTGATGAGCCAGCGGATCGCCGACCTGTTCGTCGGCATGGGCTGGGAGATCGCCGAAGGGCCCGGAGATCGAGGCCGAGTGGTTCAACTTCGACGCCCTGAACTTCGACGCCGACCACCCGGCGCAGCCAGATGCAGGACACGTTCTACGTCGACCCGCCCGAGGGCGGGCTCGTGCTGCGCACCCACACCTCGCCGGTGCAGGCCCGCACCCTGCTCGAGCGCGGCGTGCCCGTCTACGTCGCCGCCATCGGCCGGGTGTTCCGCACCGACGAGCTCGACGCGACGCACATGCCGGCCTTCCACCAGGTCGAGGGCCTCGCCGTCGACGAGGGCATCACGATGGCGCACCTGAAGGGCACCCTCGACCGCCTCGCCAGCGAGCTGTTCGGCGACGGCATCACCACCCGGCTGCGGCCGTCCTTCTTCCCCTTCACCGAGCCGAGCGCCGAGATGGACCTGCGCTGCTTCGTCTGCCGCGGCGAGGACCCCGCCTGCCGCACCTGCAAGGGCACCGGCTGGATCGAGTGGGGTGGCTGCGGCATGGTCAACCGCAACGTGCTGACGGCCTGCGGCGTCGACCCCGACCGCTACACGGGGTTCGCGTTCGGCATGGGCATCGACCGGGCGCTGATGTTCCGCACCGGGGTCAGCGACATGCGGGACATGATCGAGGGTGACGTGCGCTTCGACGCACAGTTCGGGATGGAGATCTGATGCGCGTTCCCATCGACTGGCTGCGCGAGTACGTCGCGGTGCCGCAGGAGGCCACCGGCGAGCAGATCGCCGCCGACCTCGTGCGCGTCGGCCTCGAGGAGGAGGGCCTGCACACCGGTGGGGTCACCGGCCCGCTCGTCGTCGGCCGGGTGCTCACCATGGACCCCGAGCCGCAGAAGAACGGCAAGACGATCAACTGGTGCACCGTCGACGTCGGCGACGCCAACGGCACCGGCGAGCCGCAGGGTGTCGTCTGTGGCGCCCACAACTTCGAGGCGGGCGACCTCGTCGCCGTGATCCTCCCCGGCGGCGTCATCACGACGCCGATGGGGCCGCTCACGGTCAGCGCCCGCAAGACGTACGGCCACGTCTCGGCCGGCATGATCTGCTCCGAGCGCGAGCTCGGCATCGGGGACGACCACGACGGCATCCTCGTGCTGACCCGCAAGTTCGCCGGTGACGAGGCCACCCTCGCCGCGCTCACTCCCGGCACCGACGCACTCCCGCTGCTGGGGCTCGACCGCGAGACCGTCGAGGTCAACGTCACCCCCGACCGGGGCTACTGCTTCTCGGTGCGTGGCGTCGCCCGCGAGTACTCGCACGCCACCGGTGCGGTCTTCACCGACCCCGCCACCGAGCTGGATGCCGTGGCCCCCTCCGCCACCGACGCCGGGTTCCCCGTCGTGCTCGCCGACGACGCCCCGATCCGTGACCGGGCCGGCTGCGACCGCTACGTCGCCCGCGTCGTGCGCGGCATCGACGTGGCCGCACCCACTCCGCGGTGGATGGCGACGCGCCTCACCGAGGCCGGCATGCGCCCGATCTCGTTGCCCGTCGACGTGACGAACTACGTCATGCTCGGCCTCGGCCAGCCGCTGCACGCCTTCGACCTCGACACGCTCGAGGCGCCGATCGTCGTGCGCCGAGCCCGCGCCGGGGAACGGCTCACCACCCTCGACGACACCGACCGCGCCCTGGACGAGGGCGACCTGCTCATCACCGACCGCGGTGGCGAGCGGGCCGTCGCGATCGCCGGGGTCATGGGCGGAGCCGAGACCGAGGTCGGGGCGAGTACCCGTGACGTCCTCATCGAGGCAGCGCACTTCGAACCGGTCACCATCGCCCGCTCCGCCCGGCGCCACAAGCTGCCGAGCGAGGCCTCACGGCGCTTCGAACGCGGCGTCGACCCCGCCCTCGCGGCGGCGGCGGCCCAGCTCGCCGTCGACCTGCTCGTCGAGCACGGGGGGGGAGTGGCCGACCCCGACGTCACCGACGCCGGGAGCCCGGCTGCACCGGCCCCGGTGACGATGCACGTCGACTTCCCGTCCAAGATCGTGGGGATCGTCTACCTCGAGAGCGAGGTCATCTCGATCCTGCACTCCATCGGTTGCGGCGTCACCCGAGACGGCCAGGTGCTCACGGTGACCCCGCCGACGTGGCGACCCGACCTCACGACCGCCGAGGACCTCGTCGAGGAGGTCGCGCGCATCGACGGGTACGACGGCATCCCCTCGATCGTGCCGACGCCGCCCGGCGGCGCCGGTCTGACCCACGCCCAGCGCACCCGGCGCCTCGTCGCCGACGTGCTCGCCGGGCAGGGGCTGTCCGAGGTGTGGAGCGCGCCGTTCGTCGGCGCCGACCGCTACGCCGCCCTCGGGCTCGACGTCGACGCCGAGGTCGCGCGCACCGTGCGCCTGGCCAACCCGCTGTCCGACGAGGCGCCCTTCATGCGCACGCGACTGCTCGCGACGATGGTCGACGCCCTGCGTCGCAACGTGGCCCGTGGCACCCGCGACGTGGGCATCTTCGAGCTCGGGCTCGTCGTCGCGCTCGACGGGCCGCAGGGTTCCGCGCCCACCGTGGACGTCGGCATCCACCCCTCACCCGAGACGTTGGCGACCATCCGGGATGCCGTGCCGCCGCAGCCGCGCCACGTCGCCTTCCTCCTCGCGGGCGATCGCGAGCGAGCCGGCTGGTGGGGTGATGGCCGAGCAGCCGACGTCTCGGACGTCGTCGAGCTGGCGCGCACCCTGGGCGAGGCGCTCGGGGTGCCGGTCGAGGTGACCGCGGATGCCGTGGCCCCCTTCCACCCCGGCCGCTGCGCCCGCATCGCCCTGGCCGACGGCACCCTCGTGGGGCACGCCGGCGAGCTGCACCCCAAGGCGGTCGCGGCCCTCGGGCTGCCGCCCCGCACCGTGGGCGGCGAGCTGGACCTCGACGTGCTCACCGTGGCGTCTGAAGGAACGGTGCAGGCCGACACGCTGCGCACCTTCCCCCTGGCGCAGAGCGACGTCGCCGTCGTCATCGACGAGGCGGTTCCGGCTGCCGACGTGGCTCGCGCCCTGCGCAGCGGCGCCGGGGAGCACCTCGAGTCGCTCACCCTCTTCGACGTCTACCGCGGCGACCAGGTCGGCGACGGGCGCAAGTCGCTGGCCTACCGGCTGACCTTCCGGGCGCCCGACCGCACCCTGACGACCGACGAGGTGAGCGGGCTGCGTGACGGCGCGCTGGCTGCGGCGTCGACCGCTGTCGGGGCGGTGCAGCGGACGTGAGCACCCCCGTCGAGGTCCCGGTCGACGACGAGGGCGAGGTCGCCCCCGATCCCGTCGCCGACGAGGGGCGCGGTGGGCACCTCGTCGCCGTCGTCACCGGTGCCTCGCGCGGCATCGGGCGGTTCATCGCCGACGCCCTCGAGGATGCCGGGTACGCCGTCGAGCGCGGATCCACCGCGACCGCGCCGGTCACCGACCTCGAGGCGGTCACGGCGTGGGTCGAGGAGATCCTCGAGCGCCAGGGTCGCATCGACGTGCTCGTCAACAACGCGGGGATCATCGACGCCGAGGTCGACATCTTCTCCTCCGACCCCGAGCAGTGGTGGGGTGTGCAGGAGGTCAACGTGCGCGGCGCCTACCTCATGACCTGGCTGGTCGGGCGGGCCATGCTGCAGCAGGGCGGTGGCCGGATCATCAACGTCAACAGCGGCGCCGCGCTGCGGCCGGGGCTCGATGCCAGTGCCTACAACGTCAGCAAGACCGCGTTGGCGAGGGTCACGGGGTCCACGCACCTCGCGGGGTGGGCGCGCGGCATCCGGGCGTTCGACCTCATGCCCGGCGTGGTGCGCACCGACATGACCGAGGCGATGCAGGCGCACGTCGGCCGCACCGAGTGGACCGCACCGGAGGAGGTCACGGACCTCGTGCTGGCCCTGGCCTCGGGCGACCTCGATGCCTGGTCGGGGCGGTTCGTGCGCGCAGGGGTCGACACGGTCGACGCCCTGCGTGAGCAGGCCGACGCACTGGGGGAGCGGGACCGCACCCTCGGCCTCATCCCGTACGCCCCCACCGACCCCCTCGGGTAGCTCGCACCCCCGAGAGCAATGTGCATAGAGTCGCGGGACTCTGTATAGTCATGCAGCATGAAGCGGGTCGCAGTTGCCGGAGCCAGCGGGTACGCCGGGGGAGAGGTCGTCCGCCTCCTCCTGCAGCACCCCGAGCTGGAGGTGGGGGCCCTCACGGCCTCCTCGAACGCCGGGCAGAGCCTGGGCTCGATCCACCCGCACCTCACCCCGCTGGCCGACCGCCTGCTCGAGGACACCACCGCCGAGGTGCTCGCCGGCCACGACGCGGTCGTCCTCGCCCTGCCGCACGGACACTCGGCTGCCCTGGCCGCTCAGCTCGGCGACGACGTCGTCGTCATCGACTGCGGCGCTGACTTCCGCCTCAGCGACGCCACGGCCTGGGACACCTTCTACGACACCCCGTACGCGGGGTCGTGGCCCTACGGGATGCCCGAGCTCACGACCGCCACGGGACCGCAGCGCGCCGCACTGGCAGGAGCCACCCGCATCGCCGTCCCGGGCTGCTACCCCACGGCCGTCTCCCTGGCGCTGGCCCCGGGTCTGGCCGCAGGCGTGATCGACCCCGACGACATCACGGTCGTCGCGGCATCCGGCACGTCCGGCGGCGGGAAAGTCACTCAAGCCGCACCTCCTCGGTGCCGAGGTGATGGGCGCGATGTCCCCCTACGGCGTCGGCGGCGTGCACCGGCACACGCCCGAGATCGAGCAGAACCTCACCGCGGCTGGCGCCGGCAAGGTCACGGTGTCGTTCACCCCGACGCTGGCGCCGATGCCGCGCGGCATCCTCGCCACGTGCACCGCCAAGGTGCGCCCCGGCACCACCTCGGATGCCGTCCGCGCGGCCTGGGCGACCGCCTACGCCGACGAGCCGTTCGTGCACCTCCTGCCGGAGGGTCGCTGGCCGAGCACGGGCAGCGTCCTCGGCAGCAATGCCGTGCACCTGCAGGTCGTGCTCGACGAGCGCGTCGGACGGGTCGTCGTCGTCGCTGCCGTCGACAACCTCACCAAGGGCACGGCCGGTGCGGCCGTGCAGTGCCTCAACCTTGCCCTGGGCCTGCCCGAGACCACGGGCCTTCCGATCGCCGGAGTTGCGCCATGATCGCCATGCCCCGCCACCTGATGGAGCACCCCGAGGACCTCTCCATCGTGCGTCTGGCCGGTGGTCAGCAGCCCGAGTTCGAATGGACCGCAGGCCCGTTCGCATCGTTGACCCAGACCCCCGACGAGACGTCGGTCGTCTGCCTCAGCTCGGCGGTCCCGGCCGGCCTGCGCACCGAGGGGCCGTTCCACGTCGTCGAGGTCGCGGGCCCGCTGTCGTTCGGGTCGGTGGGCGTCCTCGCCGAGATCGTCGAACCGCTCGTGTCGGCCGACATCTCCGTGCTCGCGTTCTCGACCTTCGACACCGACTGGGTGCTCGTCCCGGCGGCCCAGACCGCCGACGCGGCGGCTGCCTGGCGCCGCGCCGGCCTGGTCATCACCCCCACCTCACTGACCGGAGGAACGTCCTGATGTCCGTCACCACCCCCCTCGGTTTCCGGGCCGCAGGTGTCGTCGCAGGGTTGAAGACCTCGGGGGCGCCTGATGTCGCCCTGGTCGTCAACGACGGTCCGGACCACCACGCGGCCGCGGTCTTCACGACCAACCGGGTCGAGGCGGCGCCGGTCACCTGGTCGCGCACCGTGCTCAGCGACGGTCGCGCCGACGCGGTCGTCCTCAACAGCGGCGGCGCGAACGCCTGCACCGGCGCCCCCGGCTTCCAGGACACCCACCGCACCGCCGAGCACGTCGGCGAGGTGCTCGGCGTCTCCGCCGGGGACGTCGTCGTCTGCTCGACCGGTCTCATCGGTGAACGCCTGCCCATGCACCTCCTCCTGCCGGGCGTCGACTCGGCCGTCGACGCGCTGGCGGTCGACGGGGGACCAGCGGCGGCGCAGGCCATCATGACGACCGACTCCGTCGCCAAGACCGCGGTCGTGCAGCGGGACGGCTGGTCGGTCGGTGGCATGGCCAAGGGTGCGGGGATGCTCGCCCCGGCCCTCGCCACGATGCTCGTCGTCGTCACCACGGATGCCGTCATCGCCGGCCACCACGTGGCCGACGACCTCGACGGCGTCCTCCGGGCCGCGACGGCGCTCACCTTCGACCGGATCGACTCCGACGGCTGCATGTCGACCAACGACACCGTGCTTCTCATGGCCTCGGGTGCCTCCGGCGTCACCGTCGACCCCGAGGACCTCACGGATGCCGTGACCCAGGTCTGCGCCGACCTCGCCCGCCAGCTCATCGCCGACGCCGAGGGCGCCCACCACGACATCGCGATCGAGGTGCGGGGCGCGGCATCCGTCGACGACGCCCTCGAGGTGGCCCGCTCGGTCGCCCGCAACAACCTCTTCAAGTGCGCGGTCTTCGGCAACGACCCCAACTGGGGCCGGGTGCTCGCCGCCGTGGGCACGACGCAGGCCGCGTTCGACCCGACCTCCCTCGACGTGTCGATGAACGGGGTGATGGTCTGCCGCGCGGGGGGTGTGGGTGAGGACCGCACCCTCGTCGACCTCACGGGGCGCGAGGTGCGCGTCCTCGTCGACCTCCACGCCGGCGACGAGACCGCGACGGTCTGGACCAACGACCTGACCCACGACTACGTCCACGAGAACTCCGCCTACTCCTCCTGAGCACGAAGGACGACTGATGCCACCCCCCGACCAGGCCCTGCGCGGCGCGATCGACGCGGCCGCGCTGCGCGTCGCCCAGTCCAAGGCGACCACGCTCGTCGAGGCGCTGCCCTGGCTCGAGCGATTCCGTGGTGCTCTCGTCGTCGTCAAGTACGGCGGGAACGCGATGGTCGACGACGAGCTGAAGGCCGCCTTCGCGCAGGACGTCGCCTTCCTCCGCTTTGCCGGCCTGCGCCCCGTCGTCGTCCACGGCGGCGGCCCGCAGATCAAGAACATGCTCGACCGGCTGGGCCTGCAGAGCGAGTTCAAGGGCGGCCTCCGGGTCACGACGCCCGAGGTCATGGACGTCGTGCGGATGGTGCTCACCGGCCAGGTCGGACGCGAGCTCGTCGGTCTGCTCAACCAGCACGGCCCGGTCGCCGTCGGGCTCTCGGGCGAGGATGCCGGGTTGTTCGGCGCGCGTCGCCGCGGCGTCGTCGTCGACGGCGAGGAACACGACATCGGCCTCGTCGGCGACGTCGTGCAGGTCGACCCGACAGCGGTGCTCGACCTGCTCGAGGCCGGGCGCATCCCCGTCGTGTCGACGATCGCCCCCGACCTCGACGTCGACGGCCAGGTGCTCAACGTCAACGCCGACACGGCCGCGGCGGCCTTGGCCGCGGCCCTGCACGCCCGCAAGCTGGTCGTGCTCACCGACGTCGAGGGTGTCTACGCGAACTGGCCGGACCGCGGCAGCCTGCTCTCCGAGCTGTCGGTCACGGCGGCGCGGCGCCTGCTCGAGACCGTGGACGCCGGGATGATCCCGAAGCTCGAGGCCTGCATCCGCGCCGTCGAGGCCGGGGTTCCGCAGGCACACGTCGTCGACGGGCGGCAGCCGCACAGCCTGCTGCTCGAGGTGTTCACGTCCGACGGCATCGGGACGATGGTCCTGCCCGACGAGGAGGTCGACGATGAGTGACGCGCGCCCGGCATCCGGTGGCCCGGCATCCGACCCCGGCCCCGCCACGGCACCGTGGCTCGAGCGCTACGAGGGCTCGCTGCTGAACCTCTTCGGCCGCCCCCAGCTCGTCCTCGAGCACGGCGAGGGCGCCTGGGTCTGGGACGTCGACGGCCGGCGCTACCTCGACCTCGTCGGCGGCATCGCGGTCAACGCCCTGGGCCACAACCACCCCGCCCTCGTCGCCGCGGTCTCCAAGCAGGCCGGCCAGCTCGTGCACGTGTCGAACTTCTTCACCTCGATCCCGCAGATCGAGCTCGCCGAGCGGCTGCTGCACCTCGCGAACGCGCCCGAGGGCTCTGCCGTCTTCTTCTGCAACTCCGGCACCGAGGCCCTCGAGGCAGCCATCAAGCTGGCCCGCCGCACCGGCCGCACCGGCATCGTCGCCGCTGAGGGGGCCTTCCACGGTAGGAGCACCGGTGCCCTCGCCCTGACCCACAAGCCGGCCTACCGCGAGCCGTTCGAGCCCCTCATCCCCGGAGTCACCCACGTGCCGTGGGGTGACGGCGCTGCCCTGCGCTCCGCGGTCACCGAGCACACCTCGGCCCTGGTCCTGGAGCCGATCCAGGGTGAGGCCGGCGTGCGGCCCGCCGACCCGGCCTACCTGCAGCTGGCCCGCGACCTGACCCACGAGGTCGGTGCGCTGCTCATCCTCGACGAGGTGCAGACCGGCATCGGGCGCACCGGCTCGTGGTTCGGGTTCCAGCAGGCCGGCATCGTGCCCGACGCGATCACCCTGGCCAAGGGACTCGGGGGTGGCGTGCCCATCGGCGCACTCGTGACCTTCGGCCCGCAGGTGAGCACGATGCTCACCCCCGGGAACCACGGCTCGACGTTCGGCGGCAACCCGCTCGCGTGCGCCGCCGGCCTCGCCGTGCTGGAGGCGATCGAGTCGGAGGGCCTGCTCGAGCACGCGCGGCGGGCGGGTGAGCACCTCGAGAGCCGTGTGTCGAGCCTCGAGCACCCGATGATCACCGGCGTCCGCGGCGCGGGCCTCATGCGCGCGATCACCCTGGCCGCCGAGGTCGCCCCGGCCGTGGCAGCCCTGGCCCGGGAGGCCGGCTTCATCGTCAACCCCGTCGCGCCCGACGCGCTGCGCCTCGTCCCTCCGCTCGTCATCACCACCGCCGAGCTCGACCTCTTCGTCGACGCCCTCCCGGGCCTGCTCGACGCCGCCACGCCACCCACCGCCGAGGACACCCCATGACCCTGCGCCACCTGCTCGCAGACGACGACCTCACCGCGGTCGAGCAGCGCGAGGTGCTCGACCGGGCCCTGGCCCTGAAGGCCGCCCCGTTCTCGGACCAGAGCCTGGCCGGCCCGCACACCGTGTCGATCCTGTTCGACAAGCCGACCCTGCGCACCCAGGTCTCGTTCGTCGGCGCCGTCTCCCAGCTCGGCGGCTACCCGATGGTCATCGACGGCCGCCTCGCCGGCGTGGGGGAGCGTGAGTCGGTGGCCGACGTCGCGCGCATCCTCGGCCCGCAGTCGGCCGCGATCGTCTGGCGCACCTTCGAGCAGAGCAGGCTCGCGGAGATGGCCGCGGATGCCGGGGTGCCCGTGGTCAACGCGCTCACCGACGACTACCACCCGTGCCAGATCCTCGCCGACCTGCTCACGGTCCTCGAGGTCAAGGGCACCACCGCGGGCCTGACCTTCGCCTACCTCGGTGACGGCGCCAACAACATGGCGCACTCCTACCTCCTCGGGTGCGCCCTGGCCGGCATGCACGTGCGCATCGGCACGCCGAGCGCGCACCAGCCCCGCGCCGACATCGTCGCCCGCGCCCAGCGCATCGCCGCCGAGCAGGGCGGTTCCGTGCTCGTCACCGACGACCCGCGTTGCCGTGGTGGCCGGGGCCGACGTCGTCGCCACCGACACCTGGGTCTCCATGGGCATGGAGGCCGAGAGCGAGCAGCGCCACGGGGCGGCGAGCCCGTTCGAGAGGTTCCGGGTCACCCGGGCCCTCATGGACCACGCAGCCGGGGATGCCGTCTTCCTCCACTGCCTGCCGGCCTACCGGGGCTACGAGGTCGACGCCGAGGTCATCGACGGGCCGGCATCCCTGGTCTGGCAGGAGGCCGAGAACCGGTTGCACGCGCAGAAGGGTCTCCTGTCGTGGCTCCTCGAGCAGCACCGCGCTGGGGACGAGCGATGACCATCTCCACCTCGCGAGCTGCCCGCCAGCAGCGGATCGCCGAGATCCTCGCCTCGACCCCGGTGCGTTCGCAGACCGAGCTGCTCGACCACCTGGCCGCCGACGGCATCGAGGTCACCCAGGCGACCCTGTCGCGCGACCTCGTCGACGTGGGTGCCGAGCGGGTGCGCGTCGGCAAGAACCTCGTGTACGCCGTGCCGGGGGAGGGCGGTGACCGCACGGTGCGCGCTGCCCCTGACGGTGAGGAGCGCGTCACCCGACTGCAGTCGCGCTGCCACGAGCTGCTCGTCTCGGCCGACGCGTCCGCCAACCTCGTCATCCTGCGGACGCCACCGGGGGCCGCGAGCTTCCTCGCCTCGGCGCTCGACCACGCGGCCCTCGAGACGGTGCTCGGGACGATCGCCGGGGACGACACGATCATGATCGTGACCCAGGGAGCAGCGGCCAGCCGCGACCTCGTCGACCGCCTCATGGCGTACACCCGAAGGGACCCCCAGTGACCGACCAGACCGACCCGAGGACCACGAGCGCGCTGTGGGGTGGCCGCTTCGCGGGTGGCCCGGCCGACGCCCTCGCGGCGCTGTCGAAGTCGACGCACTTCGACTGGCGGCTCGCCCTGCACGACCTCGCCGGCTCGCGCGCGCACGCCCGGGTCCTGCACGGCGCAGGCCTGCTCGACGACGCCACCCTCGAGGCGATGCTCGACGCCCTGGAGCGGCTGCGGGCCGACGTCGAGAGCGGCGCCTTCGTGCCGGAGCAGGCCGACGAGGACGTCCACACCGCTCTCGAGCGCGGTCTCATCGAGCGCGCCGGGGCCGAGGTCGGTGGGCGGCTGCGCGCGGGAAGGTCGCGCAACGACCAGGTGGCCACGCTCTTCCGGATGTACCTGCGCGAGCACGCCCGGCTCGTCGCCGGGCTCGTCCTCGACGTCGTCGATGCCCTCGTGGCGCAGTCGACGCAGCACCTCGGCGTCGCGATGCCGGGACGCACCCACCTCCAGCACGCCCAGCCGGTGCTGCTCTCCCACCACCTCCTGGCGCACGCCTGGGCGCTGCTGCGCGACGTCGATCGACTGCGCGACTGGGACGCCCGCACGGCGATCTCTCCCTACGGCTCCGGGGCCCTCGCCGGGTCCTCGCTCGGCCTGGACCCCGAGGCGGTCGCCGCGGACCTCGGCTTCGACGGGTCGGTCGAGAACTCCATCGACGGCACGGCCTCGCGCGACTTCGTCGCCGAGTTCGCGTTCGTCGCAGCCATGACGGCCGTGGACATCTCGCGCCTGGCGGAGGAGGTCGTGCTCTGGGCGACCAAGGAGTTCTCCTTCATCACCCTGGACGACGCCTACTCCACGGGGTCGAGCATCATGCCCCAGAAGAAGAACCCCGACGTCGCCGAGCTGGCCCGCGGCAAGGCCGGCCGCCTCGTCGGTGACCTCACCGGCCTGATGACGACGCTGAAGTCACTTCCGCTGGCGTACAACCGCGACCTCCAGGAGGACAAGGAGCCCGTCTTCGACGCCGTCGACACCCTCGAGGTGCTCCTGCCGGCCTTCAGTGGAATGGTCGCCACGATGGTCTTCCACACCGAGCGGCTGGAGTCCCTTGCGCCGCAGGGGTTCTCGCTCGCCACCGACATCGCCGAGTGGCTCGTGCGCGAGGGTGTGCCGTTCCGCGTGGCCCACGAGGTCGCCGGGGCGTGCGTGCGGGTCTGCGAGGAGCGCGACATCGAGCTCTGGGACCTCACCGACGACGACCTCGCCACCATCAGCCCCCACCTCACCCCCGGAGTGCGAGCCGTGCTGTCCGTCGAGGGCTCGATGGCCTCGCGGTCGGCGCGCGGCGGCACGGCTCCCGCCCGGGTCGCGGAACAGCTCGAGCGGGTCGTCACCACCGCGGGCGAGCACCGCGCGTGGGCGGGCGTCCAGCCGACGGTGCGCTGACGGCATCCGGCCCCGCGCGCAGGCCACACTGGTGGGGTGACACAGACCCGCCTGCCCGCACCGTTCTTCGCTCGTGACGTGCTCGTCGTGGCTCGTGAGCTGCTCGGGTGCCGGGTCACGCGCGCAGGGGTGACGGTGCGGCTCACCGAGGTCGAGGCATATGCCGGGGCGACGGACCCGGGCTCGCACGCCTTCCGCGGTCGGTCACCGCGCACCGAGGTCATGTTCGGGCCGGCCGGGCGGCTCTACGTCTACTTCACCTACGGGATGCACCACTGCGCGAACATCGTCACCGGCGCGACGGGCACCGCCTCCGCCGTGCTGCTGCGAGCCGGCGAGGTCGTTGCGGGGCACGAGCTGGCGGCGGCCCGGCGGACGGGGGTGCGTGAGCGTGACCAGGCGCGCGGTCCGGCGAACCTCGCAACGACCCTGGGGCTCACCCGCGCCCACGACGGGCTCTCCCTCGTGGGCGCGCGCGCCGGAGGCCGGGTCGAACCACCGGAGACACCCGTGGACCTCGCGGCGGTGCGTACCGGCCCGCGCGTCGGCGTCAGTGGTGCAGGGGGCGACGGCACGGCCTACCCGTGGCGGTTCTGGCTGGACGGTGAGCCCACCGTGAGCGCATATCGTGCGGCCCGGCCGCGGAACGCACGCGTCGGTTGATGCGTCGGAGACGCATGCGCCTGCCCACCGCCCCGGTCCACGCCGCTGTTCTCGCCGCCACGCTGCTCCTCCTGTCGGCGTGCGGCAGCGCCACGAACGGGCCCGGCGCCGTGCCTTCGAGCGTGGCGCCTGCGGTCACCGCCGTCCCACCCGCGCAGGCCCCCGTGACGGGCATCGGCACGGTCATCGAGAAGCCGGGCAGCCCGCCCGAGCTGTGCCTGGGCCCGGTGGCGGAGTCGTGGCCACCGCAGTGCGAGGGAATCGCCATCAGTGGCTGGGACTGGGCCACCAACCCTCCCGACGCGCAGACGGATGCCGGGTCACCGGTCACGAAGTGGGGCGTCTACGCCGTGGACGGCACCTTCGACGGGCTCACCCTCACCGTCTCGAGCGCCGTGTCCCTCGCGCTCTACGACGCGATGGCGGAGCCCAGCGCCTCGCCCACGACGCCGCCCGACCTCAGTGCCGCCGAGTGGGATGCCGTGGAAGCGGCCGTTCGCGGCGTGCCGGGGCTGATCTCGGTGGAGCGGTCCGAGGACGCCGGGCCCGTGATGGTGACCGTGGTCCACGACGACGGCTCGATCCAGCAGTGGGCCGACTCCTCGTTCGGTGCGGGAGCAGTGGTCGTCACTTCTGCATTGCGGTGAATGCTGCTGTGTAGGAGCGGATTTCGGCGCTGAGACCGGCCGCGACATCAGCCGGAGCGAACGACGCGTCGACGGCCGCCAGGGCCAGGTCGGCGAGGCCGTCCTCGTCGAGGTCGAGCAGGCGGGCGGCGATCTCGTACTCGCGACCGAGTGTCGTGCCGAACATCGGGGGGTCGTCGCTGTTGACCGTGACGATGACGCCGGCATCCCGCATGGCGCGGATGGGGTGCTCCTCGAGCCGCTCGACGACTCGCGTCGCGATGTTGCTCGTCGGGCACACCTCGAGCGGGATCCGGTGCTCAGCGAGGTGCTCGAGCAGTCGGGGGTCCTGCACCGACGACGTGCCGTGGCCGATGCGTTCGGCGCCGAGGAGGGTGAGCGCGTCCCACACCGACTGCGGTCCGGTCGACTCGCCCGAGTGCGGCACGCTGTGCAGCCCAGCGGCCTTGGCAGCGGCGAAGTGCGAGGCGAACTGTGACCGTGGCACGCCGATCTCCGGCCCGCCGAGGCCGAACCCGACCAGCGCCTCCGGACGGTGGTCCAGCGCGTAGGACAGGGTCGCGTCCGCGGAGTCGAGGCCGGACTCTCCCGGGATGTCGTAGATCCACTGCAGCACGACACCGTGGTCGCGTTCGGCGGCGACGCGGGCGTCCTCGATGGCCTCGGTGTACGCCTCGATGGGGATGCCGCGCACGACCGAGGTGTACGGCGTCATCGTCAGCTCGGCGTAGCGCACCTGCTGCACCGCGAGGTCGCGGGCCACCTCGTACGTCAGCATCCGCACGTCCTCGGCCGTCCGCAGCAGGCCCACGGTGGCGAGGTAGACGTCGATGAAGTGCGCGAAGTCGGTGAAGGTGAAGAAGCGGGCGAGCTCCTGCGGGTCCTGGGGCACGGGGCTGTCGGGGTGGCGGGCGGCCAGCTCCGCGACGATCCTCGGGGAGGCCGAGCCCACGTGGTGCACGTGCAGCTCGGCCTTGGGCAGTCCCGCGACGAACGGGGAGACAGCGGTCGCGGGTGCTTCGGCAGTGTCGGTCACGGCGGTCAGTGTGCCGGATGCCGTCGCGCCTTTCACGATGGTAGGCATTCTCGCATGACCCGACCCGACCTGTGGCCGCGCACCACGGACCGCCTCGTGCTGCGTCCACCGACGGACGCCGACCTGGACGCGGTCCTCGCCTGGCGCAACCACCCGGCGGTGACGCGGTGGCTGCTGAGCACGCAGGTCGATCCCGAGCGCTATCGCCGGGAGTGGCTGTCCGGTGCGGACGACCCCCTCGACCACTCGGTCGTCGCGGTGCACGGGGGCGTGGTCGTCGGCACGGTCTCGCTCGAGGTGGGCGACGGGATGGGACAGGGGAGCGACTCGCCGGCCCTCGGGAGCGAGGCCGCGCTGGGGTACGTCCTCGATCCGGACCACCACGGACGCGGGTACGCCACGGAGATGGTCGTGGCCGCGCTCGACCTCGCCTTCGGCGAGCTCGGGCTCCGGCGCGTGACCGCAGGCTGCTTCGCCGCCAACATCGGCTCCTGGCGGGTGATGGAGAAGGCAGGGATGCGACGCGAGCAGCACGGCATCCGGGACTCGTGGCACGCCGAGCTCGGATGGATCGACGGCTACACGTATGCCGTGCTCGCGGACGAGCGTCGATGACGCGCACGGTGCGTGGCAGGCTGTGGCGGGCGCACGGCATCCGGTCGGTGCGTGACCGCGGAGAAGGGAAGCACCCGTGAGCGACATCCTCGACGAGCTGCAGTGGCGAGGGCTGGTGGCGCAGTCCACCGACGAGTCCGCGCTGCGCACGGCACTCGCCGACGGGCCGATCACGGCGTATTGCGGCTTCGACCCCACGGCACCCTCCCTGCACTTCGGCAACCTCGTGCAGCTCATCGTGCTGCGCCACCTCCAGAGGGCCGGGCACCGGGTGATCTGCCTCGTCGGCGGGTCCACCGGCCTCATCGGTGACCCCCGGCCCAGTGCCGAGCGGGTGCTGAAGACCAAGGAGCAGACGGCGGAGTGGGTCGCCAACATCCGTCGGCAGGTGGAGCCGTTCCTCGCATCCGACGGGGAGAACCCTGCGGTGTTCGTGAACAACCTCGACTGGACAGCACCGATGTCGGCACTGGACTTCCTGCGCGACGTCGGCAAGCACTTCCGGGTCAACCAGATGGTCAAGAAGGAAGCGATCGCGGCGCGGCTGAACAGCGACGAGGGCATCTCGTACACCGAGTTCAGCTACCAGCTGCTCCAGGGGCTGGACTACCTGCAGCTGTACCGCGACTTCGGCTGCACGCTGCAGACCGGCGGCAACGACCAGTGGGGCAACCTCACTGCCGGCTCGGACCTGATCCACCGCGTCGAGGGCACCTCGGTTCACCTGCTGACCACACCGCTGCTGACGGACAGCTCCGGCGAGAAGTTCGGCAAGAGCGCCGGAAACGCGATCTGGCTGTCGCCGGACATGACGAGTCCGTACGCCTTCTACCAGTACTGGGTCAACGTCGAGGACGCCTCCGTCGTCACGCTGCTCAAGGTCTTCACCGACCGCTCACTCGAGGAGATCACCGAGCTCGAGCGACAGGTGGCGGAGGAGCCCTTCCGGCGAGCGGCGCAGAAGGTGCTGGCGGCGGACGTCACGACCCTGGTGCACGGGGCAGAAGCGACGGCTGCAGTCCGGGCCGCGTCGGAAGCGCTGTTCGGCAAGGGAGACGTGCAGGCGCTGGACGCCGGGACCCTGCGCGATGCGACGGCCGAGCTGCCCGGTGGAGTCGTGAGCGTCGGCATGTCCGTCGTCGACGCCCTCGTCGCGGTCGGGCTCGTGGACTCCCGCAACGCCGCCCGCCGCGCGATCACCGAGGGCGGCGCATCAGTCAACGGAGTGAAGGTCAGCGACGTGGAGCGCGAGATCGCCACGGAGGACGTCCTGCACGGTGAGGTGGTGCTGCTGCGGCGTGGTCGCAAGTCCCTCGCAGCGGGTCGTCCCGCGTGACGGCTGAGCGCTCCGGGATGCGCGACACGCCCGGGCGACAGCCGATTTGGTGGGCCGACGTCGCTCGTCTAGAGTTTTCGACGTCAGCCCGTGAGGGAGCAACGGACGCCAAGCGGTGGGATGCACATCCCGCACCAAGCAGGCCGGTCCCGCGGAGTTGACACCGACACCTCGACGGCGACGCACCTCGTGTGCGGGGCATCGTGGTGGCCCTGGTTCACTGACGTGAAACCACACCCGCCTCGCGGCGGATGCGGATTTGACCGAGGTGCGGCTGGGCGGGTAACTTGGAGTGGTTGGGCCGGTCCGGAAGCGGCGGCCTCAACACTCCGAACGGTAGCCCCGGATCCACGACCTCGGTCGGGGAGCGGTGCGCGTCCGATCTTTGAGAACTCAACAGCGTGTCAAAAATCGATGCCAAGTTTTAGGTCGTCGGCTCGGATGGTGTTGCTTCCCGTTGTGGGGGGTGGTGTTGTTTGGGTTGTCGATATTTTTTCCTTTGGTTGGACAACGAACAACAGCGAGAGCTGGTTGTTCGTGCTCAGCCGGGTTTGTAACACTTTGTGGTTTATGGATTTTCCCGGCCTTTGGGTTGGGGATGTTCGACATCAACGGAGAGTTTGATCCTGGCTCAGGACGAACGCTGGCGGCGTGCTTAACACATGCAAGTCGAACGGTGATCTTGGGAGCTTGCTCTTGGGTGATCAGTGGCGAACGGGTGAGTAACACGTGAGTAACCTGCCCCTGACTCTGGAATAACTTCGGGAAACCGATGCTAATACCGGATATGACACAGAATCGCATGGTTTCTGTGTGGAAAGTTTTTCGGTTGGGGATGGACTCGCGGCCTATCAGCTTGTTGGTGAGGTAATGGCTCACCAAGGCGACGACGGGTAGCCGGCCTGAGAGGGCGATCGGCCACACTGGGACTGAGACACGGCCCAGACTCCTACGGGAGGCAGCAGTGGGGAATATTGCACAATGGGCGAAAGCCTGATGCAGCGACGCCGCGTGAGGGATGAAGGCCTTCGGGTTGTAAACCTCTTTCAGTAGGGAAGAAGCGAAAGTGACGGTACCTACAGAAGAAGCACCGGCTAACTACGTGCCAGCAGCCGCGGTAATACGTAGGGTGCGAGCGTTGTCCGGAATTATTGGGCGTAAAGAGCTTGTAGGCGGTTTGTCGCGTCTGCCGTGAAAATCCGGGGCTCAACTCCGGACTTGCGGTGGGTACGGGCAGACTAGAGTGTGGTAGGGGAGACTGGAATTCCTGGTGTAGCGGTGAAATGCGCAGATATCAGGAGGAACACCGATGGCGAAGGCAGGTCTCTGGGCCACTACTGACGCTGAGAAGCGAAAGCGTGGGGAGCGAACAGGATTAGATACCCTGGTAGTCCACGCCGTAAACGTTGGGAACTAGGTGTGGGTCTCATTCCACGAGATCCGTGCCGCAGCTAACGCATTAAGTTCCCCGCCTGGGGAGTACGGCCGCAAGGCTAAAACTCAAAGGAATTGACGGGGGCCCGCACAAGCGGCGGAGCATGTGGATTAATTCGATGCAACGCGAAGAACCTTACCAAGGCTTGACATACACCGGAAACATCCAGAGATGGGTGCCCCGCAAGGTCGGTGTACAGGTGGTGCATGGTTGTCGTCAGCTCGTGTCGTGAGATGTTGGGTTAAGTCCCGCAACGAGCGCAACCCTCGTTCCATGTTGCCAGCAGCACTTCGGGTGGCTGGGGACTCATGGGAGACTGCCGGGGTCAACTCGGAGGAAGGTGGGGATGACGTCAAATCATCATGCCCCTTATGTCTTGGGCTTCACACATGCTACAATGGCCGGTACAAAGGGCTGCGATACCGCGAGGTGGAGCGAATCCCAAAAAACCGGTCTCAGTTCGGATTGGGGTCTGCAACTCGACCCCATGAAGTCGGAGTCGCTAGTAATCGCAGATCAGCAACGCTGCGGTGAATACGTTCCCGGGCCTTGTACACACCGCCCGTCAAGTCACGAAAGTCGGTAACACCCGAAGCCGGTGGCCCAACCCCTTGTGGGAGGGAGCCGTCGAAGGTGGGACTGGCGATTGGGACTAAGTCGTAACAAGGTAGCCGTACCGGAAGGTGCGGCTGGATCACCTCCTTTCTAAGGAGCACTGGCCTGCAGCGCAAGCTTGGGTCCAGGCCCTGGTTTGCCCCCGAGTGTGGGGCACCGGGTGCTCAAGGGTGGAACATCGATTATTTGGCACTGGTCATCGTGTCTGTCACTAGTACAGCTCGTCGCTCCTTGTGGGGTCGGTGGGTGTGGAAGGTGGTGGGGGCGGGGGTTGGTGCTTGACACGTTGTTGGGTCCTGAGGGATCGGGCTTTCGTGCCTGGAAACCTTGGGGCCGGCGCTGCACACCTTTGCGGGGTGTGGGGTGGTGGCCTGTGTGGGACCCCTGCTTCGGTGGACCGCTTCATGACTGGTCAGCTTGCCTTCGGGTGTGGTTGGTGGTGATGGGGTAGGCGCCGGGTGTGGTGGGGGTTGTCCCGCCCGTATGTTGAGAACTACACAGTGGACGCGAGCATCTTAAAATCTTTGTGCAATCAAGTTTTTAAGGGCAAACGGTGGATGCCTTGGCACCAGGAACCGAAGAAGGACGTAGGAATCTGCGATAAGCCTCGGGGAGTCGATAACCAGACTGTGATCCGAGGATTTCCGAATGGGGAAACCCGGCTGGAGGCAAGTCCAGTCACTCCCGCCTGAACACATAGGGCGGGTAGAGGGAACGTGGGGAAGTGAAACATCTCAGTACCCACAGGAAGAGAAAGCAACCGCGATTCCGTGAGTAGTGGCGAGCGAAAGCGGATGAGGCTAAACCGGCTGTGTGTGATACCTGTCAGGGGTTGCATGGTCGGGGTCGTGGGACTTCTTTTGTCAGTGCTGACACGCTGGCGTGGAGTCAAAAATTTGCGTCATAGTCGAAGGACTTTGAATGGTCCGGCATAGAGGGTGCGACCCCCGTAGACGAAATGTCGTGAACTCCATTAAGAAGCACCCAAGTAGCACGGGGCCCGAGAAATCCCGTGTGAATCTGGCGGGACCACCCGCTAAGCCTAAATATTCCCTGGTGACCGATAGCGGACAAGTACCGTGAGGGAAAGGTGAAAAGTACCCCGGGAGGGGAGTGAAATAGATCCTGAAACCGTTTGCCTACAATCCGTTGGAGCCTCCTTGTGGGGTGACAGCGTGCCTTTTGAAGAATGAGCCTGCGAGTTAGTGCTCAGTGGCGAGGTTAACCCGTGTGGGGAAGCCGTAGCGAAAGCGAGTCCGAATAGGGCGTTCTATAGTCGCTGGGTCTAGACCCGAAGCGGAGTGATCTACCCATGGCCAGGTTGAAGCGACGGTAAGACGTCGTGGAGGACCGAACCCACTTAGGTTGAAAACTGAGGGGATGAGCTGTGGGTAGGGGTGAAAGGCCAATCAAACTCCGTGATAGCTGGTTCTCCCCGAAATGCATTTAGGTGCAGCGTCACGTGTTTCTTGCCGGAGGTAGAGCACTGGATAGCTAATGGGCCTTACCAGGTTACTGACGTTAGCCAAACTCCGAATGCCGGTAAGTGAGAGCGTGGCAGTGAGACTGCGGGGGATAAGCTCCGTAGTCGAGAGGGAAACAGCCCAGACCACCATCTAAGGTCCCTAAGCGTGTGCTAAGTGGGAAAGGATGTGGAGTTGCATTGACAACCAGGAGGTTGGCTTAGAAGCAGCCACCCTTTAAAGAGTGCGTAATAGCTCACTGGTCAAGTGATTCCGCGCCGACAATGTAGCGGGGCTCAAGCACACCACCGAAGCTGTGGCATTGACACATTGCCCGGCCACCACACCTGCGGGTTGGTGGTCCAAGCGTGTTGATGGGTAGGGGAGCGTCGTGTGGCCAGGGAAGCGGCGGAGTGATCCAGCCGTGGAGGCCACACGAGTGAGAATGCAGGCATGAGTAGCGAAAGACGGGTGAGAAACCCGTCCGCCGAATAACCAAGGGTTCCAGGGTCAAGCTAATCTGCCCTGGGTAAGTCGGGACCTAAGGCGAGGCCGACAGGCGTAGTCGATGGACATCCGGTTGATATTCCGGAACCGGCGAAGAACCGCCCATGACGAACCTTTTGATGCTAAGCGCCTGAAACCATCACGTAACCCGTCCGCACTTGTGTGGGTGGGGGTGGTGGTGGAGCGCGCGACCCGAAATGGTAGTAGTCAAGCGATGGAGTGACGCAGGAAGGTAGCCTCCGCGTGGCGATGGTAGTCCACGTCCAAGGGTGTAGGGCGAGCTGTAGGCAAATCCGCAGCTCATATAAGCCTGAGACCTGATAGTGACCGCGAATGCGGGAAGCAGGGTGATCCTATGCTGCCAAGAAAATCTTCTAGCGAGGTTCGAGCCGCCCGTACCCCAAACCGACTCAGGTGGTTAGGTAGAGAATACCAAGGCGATCGAGTGAATCGTGGTTAAGGAATTCGGCAAAATGCCCCCGTAACTTCGGGAGAAGGGGGGCCCGGAACCTGAAGTGACTAGCTCACTAGGGTGAAGGGCCGCAGAGACCAGGGAGAAGCGACTGTTTACTAAAAACACAGGTCCGTGCGAAGTCGCAAGACGATGTATACGGACTGACGCCTGCCCGGTGCTGGAAGGTTAAGAGGACCGGTTAGACCGCAAGGTCGAAGCTGAGAATTTAAGCCCCAGTAAACGGCGGTGGTAACTATAACCATCCTAAGGTAGCGAAATTCCTTGTCGGGTAAGTTCCGACCTGCACGAATGGCGTAACGACTTCTCCACTGTCTCAACCGCGAACTCGGCGAAATTGCACTACGAGTAAAGATGCTCGTTACGCGCAGCAGGACGGAAAGACCCCGGGACCTTTACTATAGCTTGGTATTGGTGTTCGGTACGGCTTGTGTAGGATAGGTGGGAGACTGTGAAGCATGCACGCCAGTGTGTGTGGAGTCAACGTTGAAATACCACTCTGGTCGTTCTGGATATCTAACCTCGGTCCGTGATCCGGATCAGGGACAGTGCCTGGTGGGTAGTTTAACTGGGGCGGTTGCCTCCTAAAAGGTAACGGAGGCGCTCAAAGGTTCCCTCAGCCTGGTTGGTAATCAGGTTTCGAGTGTAAGTGCACAAGGGAGCTTGACTGCGAGAGAGACATCTCAAGCAGGGACGAAAGTCGGAACTAGTGACCCGGCGGTGGCTTGTGGAAGCGCCGTCGCTCAACGGATAAAAGGTACCCCGGGGATAACAGGCTGATCTTGCCCAAGAGTCCATATCGACGGCATGGTTTGGCACCTCGATGTCGGCTCGTCGCATCCTGGGGGTGGAGTTGCTCCCAAGGGTTGGGCTGTTCGCCCATTAAAGCGGTACGCGAGCTGGGTTTAGAACGTCGTGAGACAGTTCGGTCCCTATCCGCTGTGCGCGTAGGAAACTTGAGAAGGGCTGACCCTAGTACGAGAGGACCGGGTTGGACGAACCTCTGGTGTGTCAGTTGTCCTGCCAAGGGCACCGCTGATTAGCTACGTTCGGAAGTGATAACCGCTGAAAGCATCTAAGCGGGAAGCACGCTTCAAGATGAGGTTTCCATGCACCATCAGGTGTGAGAGGCTCCCGGCTAGACTACCGGGTTGATAGGCCAGACGTGGAAGTGCAGCAATGCATGTAGCTGACTGGTACTAATAAGCCGACAACTTGATACACACAACATAAAGATCTTATGCGTGTTCGCGTCCACTGTGCAGTTCCCGAGATACGGTCAGGGAACACACCCACTGACATATCTCCATAGAGTTTCGGCTGTCATAGCGAAGGGGAAACGCCCGGTCCCATTCCGAACCCGGAAGCTAAGCCCTTCAGCGCCGATGGTACTGCACTGGTGACGGTGTGGGAGAGTAGGACGCAGCCGGACAAACATTCAAAAACGAGAAGGGCCCACCACCAGGTGGGCCCTTTTCCATTCCCCGCAGCAAACCAGCCAAGTCCCGACCGGGCAGCGAAGAAGATCCCTGTCCGACAGAGTCGCGTCACCCGTGTCCGTAGACTGCACCCGGCGACAACACGTTCCATCACAACCCCACAGCGACGACAACCCACAGCAACGCACGACACGGCGAGGCCACGGCCGGCCCGGACCCAGGAGATGACGGCGTGACCGAGGAGAACAGCACCGATCGCCCCGAGGGCGCGAGCTCGGGTGACGGTGCGTCGGCACCTCGTCGCGACGGCGGCACCGACCGCTCAGGTCGACCTCCGTACCGTGGCGGGGACGATCGCCGCGGCTCCGGGCCTCGTGGCGGCGGCGGGGGTGACCGTCGGCGCGACGAGCGCGGTGGGGCCGGCGGCAGGCCTGCGGGCCGGGACTCGCGGCCCGCAGGGCGTGACGGCAAGACGGGCCGGCCCGATGACCGCGAGGACCGCGGCGGGAGCCGACTCGCTCCCAAGGGCCCCAGGTTGCCCGAGCCGCGCATTCCGGACGAGGTGACCGGCAAGGAACTCGATCGGGCCGTGCACCAGCAGCTGCGGACACTGTCGAAGGAGAATGCCGAGGGAGTTGCCCAGCACCTCGTCATGGTGGCGGCCACGTTGGAGGCCGACAACCTCGAGGCTGCGCTGGCGCATGCCGAGACGGCTGTGCGCCGTGCCGGTCGGGTGCCTGCGGCGCGCGAGGCGCTCGGCATGGTGGCCTACCGCCAAGGTGACTTCGCTCGTGCGCTGACGGAGTTCCGTACGGTGCGCCGGCTGAGTGGCTCCAGCCACCTGCTGCCCCTCATGGTCGACTGCGAGCGCGGCCTGGAGCGCCACAGTCGAGCACTGGAGCTGGCCGCGTCTCCGGAGGCCAAGACCCTGAATGAGTCCGAGCGTCTCGACCTGGCCATCGTCGTCTCCGGTGTCCGCCGTGACCTCGGCCAGAACGATGCGGCACTGGTGTCACTCCAGGTGCCCGCGCTCCGCCGCCGACCGGGTCCGGACGTGTGTCGGCTGCACTACGCCTACGCCGACGTCCTGCTCGGGCTCGGGCGCGAGGAGGAAGCTCGCGAGTGGTTCGTCAAGGCGGTCGAGGGAGACGCCGACGGCGACACGGACGCGGTGGAACGCCTCGAGGAGATCGACGGCATCGTCATCGAACTGGGCGACGAGGACGACGACGAGGGGGCCACGGCATCCGAGACGGGCGCGCAGGGTCCGGTTCAGGGGTGAACCCGCTGACCTCGCTGCAGGCGCGTTACGCCGCCATCGTCTGTGACCTCGACGGTGTCGTGTACCGCGGGCCGGCAGCCGTGCCGCACGCCGTGGAGGCGCTCACCGGCACATCTCTGCCGGTGATCTACGCGACGAACAACGCGTCGCGACCCCCGGCCGACGTCGCTGCCCACCTGCGTGAGCTCGGCGTGCCGTGCGTCCCCGAAGCGGTCGCCACCAGCTCGCAGGCCGGCGCACGCATCATCGCCGACCGCGTTCCACCCGCCAGCGCGGTGCTCGCCGTGGGTGGGCCCGGGGTTGCGGTGGCCCTGGAGGAGGTCGGCCTGGCACCTGTCCTCCCGGATGCCGTCTCGGGTCACCACCCCGTGGCCGTGCTCCAGGGTTACGGCCCGCAGGTCACGGCGACACACCTGGCCGAGGCCGCGTATGCCGTGCAGTCGGGCGCGATCTGGGTGGCCACGAACACCGACGCCACGCTGCCCACCGACCGAGGAGTGGCACCGGGGAACGGGTCGCTCATCGCCGCCGTCCAGCGAGCGGTCGGGCGCGCACCCGACGTCGTGGCCGGCAAGCCCTCGGCTCCGCTGTACCTCATGTGCGCTGACCGGCTGGCGGTGCCCGCGTCGCGGGTGCTCGCGGTCGGTGACCGCCTCGACACCGACATCGAGGGGGCTGTCGCGGCCGGAATGGACTCCCTCCTCGTGCTCACCGGAGTCGACGACCTCGGCGCCTGCCTCGCGGCACCTCCTCACCGGCGGCCGACGTGGGTGGCCCCCGACCTCCGGTCGCTGACCGCCGACCCTGCGGCTCCCGGCACCTCATGGGAGGTACTCACTGCGGCCGTGCGGGCTGTACACCGGGCGAGCGACGCGGGAGCGCCCGCCCACGAGGTCGCGGCGCTGAGCGAGTCTGCAGAGTCCACGCTCCGTGAGGTCGCACCCCGGTAGCGTGGGCGGCAACGGGTGGCTGACCGGGCCGCCGTACCAAGGAGGACCCATGGCCAAGCAATCCATCCAGGGCTACGTCGAACTCGCCTCGGGGCTGGGAGAGCTCACCCGCAGCCGCGCCAAGGAGGCGGCCCGGGAGATTGTCGCCCTCGCCAGTCAGGACACATCTCGCAAGAAGCTCGCGAAGCAGGCCAGCGACATCACCGACGAGCTGCTCAAGGCGGGGGAGGCCAACCGCAAGCACCTCGTGCGCTTGGTGCGGCGTGAAGTGGAATCCGCCGTGGGCAAGCTGCACGTCGACCGGCTGACGAGAGAGGTGCAGGGACTCGGCGCAACGGTGGCCACCCTCGCAACCCAGGTCGAGGAGCTGGCCCGTAGCGCTGCTGGTGTTGAGGTGCGTGGGTCGGCGTCGGTCGCGACGGGCGTGAAGGACCTCCCCAAGGGCAAGGCCAAGACGGCGCGTCCGAAGAAGGCAGCGAGCACGACGGCGGCGAAGAAGAAGCCTACGAAGAAGGCGGCGAGCACGACGGCCGCGAAGAAGACTCGTGCGAAGAAGGCGGCGAGCACGACGGCCGCGAAGAAGACTCGTGCGAAGAAGGCAGCGAGGACCACGGCGGCGAAGAAGTCCGCCGCGAAGAAGACCCCGGCCAAGAAGGCAACCACCTCCACGGCGAAGAAGGCGGCGAGCACGACGACCGCGAAGAAGGCACCGGCCACGCGGGCGGCGAGCACGACGACCGCGAAGAAGGCACCGGCCACGCGGGCGGCGAGCACGACGACCGCGAAGAAGGCACCGGCCACGAGGGCGGCGAGCACGACGACCGCGAAGAAGGCACCGGCCACGAGGGCGGCGAGCACGACGACCGCGAAGAAGGCACCGGCCACGAGGGCGGCGAGCACGACGACCGCGAAGAAGGCACCGGCCACGAGGGCGGCGAGCACGACGACCGCGAAGAAGGCACCGGCCACGAGGGCGGCGAGCACGACGACCGCGAAGAAGGCACCGGCCACGAGGGCGGCGAGCACGACGACCGCGAAGAAGGCACCGGCCACGAGGGCGGCGAGCACGACGACCGCGAAGAAGGCACCGGCCACGAGGGCGGCGAGCACGACGACCGCGAAGAAGGCACCGGCCACGAGGGCGGCGAGCACGACGACCGCGAAGAAGGCACCGGCCACGAGGGCGGCGAGCACGACGACCGCGAAGAAGGCACCGGCCACGAGGGCGGCGAGCACGACGACCGCGAACACTGCTGCCACCCCTTCACCTTCGACGGCCCCGACGGCGACCCCGGCCCCGACGGCGACCCCGGCCCCGACGGCGACCCCGGCCCCGACGGCGACCCCGGCCCCGACGGCGACCCCGGCTCCGACGGCGACCCCGGCCCCGACGGCGACCCCGGCCCCGAAGCCAGGCCCGGACGTCACGGGGTCCTCGGCATCCACGGCGCCGAGCGGCGGCGCGGCAGGTGAGGCGTGACGCAGCACCACCCCGACGAGTCCGCACCACCACCGGTTCAGGAGGGCCCGCCGGAGACCGGCGACATCGTCATCGACGCTGCCCTGCGTGACCTCGCGGACACCCCTGCCGAGGACCTCGACGGCCAGCTCGCCACCGGAGAGGCGGTGCACCGCACCCTCCAGGGGCGCCTCGGCGACCTCGGGGGCTGACATCCCTCGCCTCGACGCCGAGCTCGTGCGGCGGGGTCTCGCGCGCTCCCGGGGCGAGGCCCACGAGCTCGTGACCTCCGGTCTGGTCACGATCGGCGGAACCCCGGCCGGCAAGCCCTCGACCCCGGTCACCGACACCGACGTCATCCTCGTCGACCACGAAGGCCCGCGCTGGGTCGGTCGTGCAGCCCACAAGCTCGACGCCGCCCTGAAGGAGTGGGGCCCGCAAGGGCTGCAGGTTCGGGGCCGTCGCTGCGTCGATGTCGGCGCCTCGACCGGTGGCTTCACCCAGGTGCTGCTGGCCGCCGGGGCGCAGCACGTGGCGGCCGTCGACGTCGGACACGGACAGCTCGCTCCGGAGGTCGCCGGCGACCCGCGGGTCACCGAGCACAGCGGCACCACCGTGCGCGGGCTCGCACCGGCCACGCTCGGCGGGCCGGCCGACCTCGTGGTGGCCGACCTCTCGTTCATCTCGCTGACGCTGGTTCTCGGTGACCTCGCCGGACTCATGGGCCCGGGTGGCGACCTCGTGGTCCTCGTCAAACCCCAGTTCGAGGTCGGGCGAGGGAGGCTGAACCGTCAGGGCCTGGTCAGCGACCCCAAGGACCGCACGGCCGCCCTCCAGCGGGTGGTCGACGCGGTGGCCGCTGCGGAACTGCACGTGCACGGCATCCGAGCGAGCCCGATCACGGGCACGACGGGCAACGTCGAGTACCTCCTGTGGGCGACGTCGGCGCCGTCGGACACAATGAGCCCGGACCGGGTCCGCGACATCGTGCGCGAGATCACCAGAGCAGCGAGCGGAGCACGAGCATGACGAGCGAGCCGTCGTCGCGCCGCATCCTGCTCGTCACCCACCTCTGGCGGGCCGATGCCCAGGAGCTGGCCGCGGGTGTCGCGACCCGCCTGCTGGCCGCGGGAGTCGGCGTGAGCGCCCCCCGCGAGGAGCTCGTCGACACGCCGCTGTCGCGCGTTCCCGGCGTCGTCGCCGTCGACACCGACGACGGCACGTCTGCTGCCCTGGGATGCGAGCTCGTGTGCGTGCTCGGCGGCGACGGGACGATCCTGCGCGGTGCCGAGCTCTCCCGGGGGTCGGGCGTGCCCCTGCTCGGAGTCAACCTCGGTCACGTCGGCTTCCTCGCCGAGGCCGAGCGTGCGGACCTCGACGCGACGGTCGAGCGCATCGTCGCCCGCGAGTACCACGTCGAGGAGCGGACGACCCTCGAGGTGCGCGCGGAGGAGAACGGCCGCACCGTCTTCCAGTCCTGGGCCCTCAACGAGGTCACGGTCGAGAAGGCCTCGCGAGAGCGGATGCTCGAGCTGACGGTCGAGATCGACGGGCGCCCCTTGTCGACCTGGGGCTGCGACGGGGTCGTCATGGCCACGCCGACCGGCTCCACGGCCTACGCCTTCTCGGCCGGAGGGCCCATCGTGTGGCCCGACGTCGAGGCGCTGCTCCTCGTGCCGATCAGCGCCCACGCGCTGTTCGCCCGGCCGGTCGTGGTCGGGCCGCAGTCGCGCTTCGTCGTGGAGGTGCTCTCGCACACCGATGCCCATGGTGTCGTGTGGTGCGACGGCCGCCGAGCCGTCGGGCTGCCACCGGGCGCGCGCATCCACGTGCACCGCTCCGACCAACCCGTGCGCCTGGCGCGGCTGTTGCCGGGCGGCTTCATCGACCGGCTCGTCGAGAAGTTCGACCTTCCCGTCTCGGGCTGGCGTGGCGCGGCCCGGCGCCAGCTGGCGCAGGGGGACGGCACGTCGTGATCGAGGAGATCCGCATCCGTGACCTCGGGGTCATCGACGAAGCGGTCCTCCCGCTGCACGCCGGCCTCACGGTGCTGACCGGTGAGACCGGCGCGGGGAAGACCATGGTCGTCACCGGGCTGGGCCTGCTCCTCGGTGGCCGGGGGGACTCCGCACTCGTGCGAGCCGGGGCCGACCGACTCGTGGTGGAGGGAGTGCTCGCACTGGCGGGCGACCACCGGGCCCTCGCTCGCGCCGCGGATGCCGGGGCGGACGTCAGTGACGGGCTCGTCCTCGTCCGCTCGGTCGGGGCGGACGGCCGGTCCCGTGCCCACGTCGGCGGCCGGGCTGCGCCCGTCGGCCTCCTGGCCGAGCTCGCCGAGCACCTCGTGGCCGTGCACGGCCAGGCCGACCAGTGGCGGCTCCGGCGAGCCGACCAGCACCGCGAGGTGCTCGACGGCTTCGGCGGGCCCGACCTCGCCGCGGCCCTCACGGCCTACCGCTCCTCCCACGCCGAGCTCACCGGGTCCGAGGCCGAGCTGGCCGAGCTGCGGACGGCGGCCGCTGCCCGTGCCCGAGAGGCCGAGTCCCTGCGGGTCGGCCTCGAGCGGATCGAGGCGGTGGACCCCCAGCCGGCCGAGGACGACGCACTGCGGGTGGAGTCGCAGCGGCTCGGTCACGCGGAGGAGCTGCGCGACGGCGCCGGCGCAGCGCACGAGGCCCTCGCCGGGGGTGACGACGCGAGCGGCCCCGGGAACCCCGGCGTCCTCGGAGCGCTGGCCACCGCGTCGGCCAGGCTGGACATGGTGAGCGCCAGCGACCCGGCCCTGGCCGAGATCGGCACCCGGGTCGACGAGCTGCGCTACCTCGCGGCGGACGTCGCGGCAGACCTCGGGTCGTACCTGGCCGATGCCGACATCGACCCGGCGCGCCTCGAGCACGTCGAAGCCCGGCGCGCCGCCCTCGGTGACCTGACCCGGCTCTACGGTCCCAGCGTCGACGAGGTGCTGGACTGGGCGCGCGACGCGTCGCTGCGGGTCGCCGACCTCGAGTCCACCAGCGACCGCATCGACGAGCTCGCCGTCCGGGTCGAGGCCCTGGCCGCAACCCGGGCGCAGGCCGCTGACGCGCTCACGGCCCTGCGGGTCGCAGCCGCCGCGACCCTCGGCGACCGGATCACCGAGGAGCTCACCCACCTGGCCATGGGGGCGGCCACGGTCACCGTGGCCGTCGAGGACGCCGGGCGCTTCGGGTCCGAGGGGCGCGACGACGTGGAGATCCGGCTCGCGTCCGGGTCCGGCACCCCACCGCGCTCGGTGACCAAGGCGGCATCCGGCGGTGAGCTGTCCCGGGTGATGCTGGCGATCGAGGTCGCCACCGCCACCGAGGCCTCCTCGGTGCCCACCTTCGTGTTCGACGAGGTGGATGCCGGTGTCGGGGGTCGCGCCGCGCTCGACGTCGGCGCCCGGCTGGCCGCCCTCGCACGCCACGCCCAGGTGGTCGTCGTGACCCACCTGGCGCAGGTCGCCGCCCACGCCGACCGGCACCTCGTCGTCGAGCGGTCGGACGACGGCCACGTCACCCGTAGCGGGGTCCACGAGGTGGAGGGGGAGGGGCGCGTCGCGGAACTGGCCCGCATGCTCGGGGGGTCGAGCACCGACGCCGCCCTCGAGCACGCCCGAGACCTGATGGCTCGCGCCCGCGGCTAGCGCCTCGTGGCACGATGGGGTCGATGTCCATCCGCCTTCCCTCCCGCCGCAGCCGAGGCCCCGCACCGGGGCTGACCGGCCCCGCTCGTGTGGACCGCCGCACCAAGGACCTCACGAAGCGGCTGCGCCCCGGCGACATCGCCGTGATCGACCACGAGGACCTCGACCGGGTGAGCGCCGAGGCCCTCGTCGCGTGTCGCCCGGCCGCCGTCGTCAACGCCTCCTCGTCGATCTCGGGCAAGTACCCGAACCTCGGTCCCGAGATCCTCGTCGCGGCCGGCATCCCCCTCGTCGACCACGCCGGCCCCGAGGCGATGGAGATCAAGGACGGCGTGACGCTCACCATCGAGGGCGGGGAGGTGAGCAGCCCGGACCGCACCGTCGTCACGGGCGAGCGCCTGGACGCCGAGGCCGTGCAGGCCGCGATGGCCGTGGCCCGAGCCGGGATGTCGGACCAGCTCGAGGCCTTCGCCGAGAACACCATGGAGTACCTGCGCCAGGAGCGCGACCTGCTCTTCGACGGTGTCGGCGTCCCCGACATCACCACCGAGCTCGATGGTCGCCACGTGCTCATCGTCGTGCGCGGCTACCACTACAAGGAGGACCTGCAGATCCTTCGCCACTACATCCGCGAGTACAAGCCGATCCTGATCGGGGTCGACGGCGGCGCGGATGCCCTCATCGAGGCACGCCACAAGCCCGACCTCATCGTCGGCGACATGGACTCGGTCTCCGACGACGCCCTGCGCAGCGGGGCCGAGATCGTCGTCCACGCCTACCGCGACGGAAAGGCACCCGGGCTGGAGCGCGTGCGCTCCCTCGGTGTCGAGCCGGTCGTCTTCCCGGCCACCGGGACGAGCGAGGACGTCGCCATGCTGCTCGCCGACGACAAGGGAGCCCAGCTCATCGTCGCGGTCGGCACGCACGTGACCCTCGTGGAGTTCCTCGACAAGGGCCGCAAGGGCATGGCGAGCACGTTCCTCACCCGGCTGCGGGTCGGGAGCAAGCTCGTCGACGCCAAGGGTGTCAGCCAGCTCTACCGGTCCCGGATCTCGCTCTGGAGCCTGGTGCTCATGCTCGCGGTGGGTCTGTTCGCACTCGGGGCGGCCCTCTGGTCCACCGACGGGGGCCGAGCGCTCCTTCAGGTCCTCGGCGCCCGCATCGACGACCTGTGGTCGTCCATCCAAGGAGTCTTCTAGGTGATCGACTTCCGCTACCACCTCGTCTCGATCGTCTCGATCTTCCTGGCGCTCGCCGTGGGGATCGTCCTCGGCGCAGGACCGTTGCAGGGAGAGCTCGGTGACACCCTGACCAACGAGGTGGCCGGGCTGCGCCAGGACAAGGCAGAGCTCAACGAGCAGCTGTCCGAGGCGAACGCCGGGATCGGAGGCCCGTGACTCCTACATCGGCGAGACCAACCCCTTGGTCCTCGACGCCACCCTCGTCGGCCAGCGCGTGGCCGTGGTGGTCCTCCCCGGCGCGGACGCCGCCGTCGTCGACGCGACCGAGGCGACCCTCCGGTCGGCCGGGTCCACCGTGGTGTCGACGACCACCGTCGGGGACTCCTGGGCGAGCGCGGACGCGGCGGTCGTCACCGCCCGGGACACCGCCGTGCGGGAAGCGGCATCCAGCGCCGGCGTCGACGTCAGTGACAGTGGGTCGGTCTCGCCTCGAGACGTCCTGCTCGCAGCACTTCTCGCGCGTCCGGCCGCCGACGCCACGGATGCCGTGGAGCCGGACCGGGCGCGAGCGGCCCTGGACACCCTCGCCGGAGCGGACCTCCTCGACGTCGCCACGGACGACTTCCAGATCGCCGACCTCGTCGTCGTCGTGGCCGGGGCGACCACCGAGAGTGACCAACCGGCCCAGGAAGAGGCTGCGGACCGCTGGGTCGACCTGATCATCGCCCTCGACGCCCGCGCCTCGGGCTCGCTCGTCGCGGGGGAGTCCTCGACGGTCGAGGACGGCGTCGACGTGGTGTTCAGCGTGCGCAACGACGAGACCGCACGGGAGGGTGTGTCCACCGTCGACAACGCGGGCTCCGCGCTGGGCCAGGCGAGCATCGTGCACGGCCTCGTGCAGCAGCGGGCCGGTGAGGTCGGACAGTACGGCCTGGCCGACGGAGCCGACGCACCGTACGCCCCCGTGCCGGCGCCGTGAGCCGCCGGGCACCCGGGGCGGGGCGGCGTCAGACCACCCGCGTCGACACGCTCGCGGTCGGCGCTCTCGCGGCGGCGGCGGCCCACGCGGCCTACCGGCTCCTCACCGACCGGGTCACCTCGCCGCGCTGGGCCCGCACCAACCACGCAGGCACCGCGGTGACCCTGCTCGAGGGGCCCGCCTATGTCACCGGTGCCACCGTCGGCGCCGCGGCAGGGGCGCGTGGCAGCCGGGCCCGCCGGGGTGGTGGCCGCGCTGGGGTCGGGTGCCTTCGGTGCGCTGGACGACCTCGCCGGCGACGGCTCCAGCAAGGGACTCAAGGGACACTTCGGAGCGGCTGCCAGGGGGGAGATCACGACGGGCTTCGTCAAGGTCGTCGGCATCGGCGCGACCGGGCTGGTGGCCGCTGCACTGGCCGACCGCAGCCGCGAGGACGTCGGGCCGCTCGACACCCTCGTCGGCGGCGCCGTGGTCGCCGGCGCGGCCAACCTGGCCAACCTGCTCGACCTGCGCCCCGGACGGGCCCTGAAGGCGACCGTCCTCGCAGCCCTTCCCCTGCTGCTGACCCGTGGGCCCGCCGCACCCCGCGCCGCAGCGGCCGCGGGTGCGGCCCTCGGCGTCGCGCGCCCCGACCTGTCCGGCAGCTCGATGCTCGGCGACACCGGGGCCAACGCCGCCGGAGCCCTCATCGGCGCAGCCCTGCTCGACGCCACCGGGCGGCGAGGCCGCCTCGCCGCGCTGCTCGTGCTCGGTGGCCTCACCCTGGCCTCCGAACGGGTGAGCTTCACCAAGGTCATCGAGTCCACGCCGGTGCTGCGCGAGCTCGACGCCTGGGGCCGGCCCGCCCGATGACGGGTCGCCGCTTCGCCTCCGGCATCGCGGGGGCCGCCGGGCTGATCGCCGTCACGACCCTGCTCGCCCGGGCGGCCGGTTTCGCGCGCATCCTCGTCTTCACGGATGCCGTGCGCGCCGGCGGGGTGGGCGGCGTCTACCAGACCGTCAACGCCATCCCGAACGTCATGTTCGAGGTCGCCGCGGGCGGCATCCTCGCAGCGGTGGCCGTCCCCCTCATCGCCCACCGGCTGGGAGCGGGGGAGCGCGACCGGGCCGAGCACACGGCATCCGTGCTGTTGTCCTGGACCCTCCTCGTCCTCGTGCCACTCGCCGCCGTCCTGTGGCTGCTCGCCGGCCCGATCTCCGGGTGGATCGTCTCCGAGAGCGAACCCCGAGCGGTCGAGGTGGGCACCACCCTGTTGCGGATCTTCGCGGTGCAGGTGCCGCTCTACGGGCTCGGCATCATCCTCACGGGTCTGCTGCACGCCCACCGAAGGTTCCTCGCCGCGTCGCTCGCCCCGCTCGCGTCCTCGCTCGTCGTGCTCGGCTCCTACCTCTGGTACGGCTCCATCGTCGACGGCCAGACCGCCCCCGCGCTCGTCAGCGACGAGGCGATCCGGGTGCTCGGCTGGGGAACCACCCTCGGGGTCGTCGTCCTCTCGCTGCCGCTGATCGTGCCGGCGATGGCCACCGGCTGGCGCTGGCGGCCGGCCCTGCGGATGCCGGCCGACGACGCCCGCCGGATCGGGACGCTCGCCGGTGCCGGCATCATCGCCCTGCTCGCCCAGCAGGGTGCCGTGCTCACGACGATGTGGCTGGCCAAGCAGTCGGGCGACCTCGGGACGTTCACCGTCTACACCTACGCCCAGGCGGTCTACCTGCTGCCGTATGCCGTGCTCGCCGTGCCCGTGGCGACGAGCGCCTTCCCGGCGCTGGCGGCCCGCACCGGCGCCGGCGAGGACGTGACGCCCACCCTGGGCCGGTCGCTGCGGGCCGTGCTCGTGCTGACCGGGCTGTCCGTCGGGGTGCTCATCGCCGCGGCCCCGGCCATCGGTGCCTTCTTCTCGCTGCTCGACGCCCGTCGCGGGGACGGCGCGACGAGCACGGCCGCCCTCGCCGCGCTGCCCGGCACGCTCACCGCCTATGCACCCGGGCTCGTCGGTTTCGGTCTCACCGCCCTGCTCACCCGCGCCCTGTACGTGCGCGGAAAGCCGACGGACGCCGCGCTCGCAGCCGCGATCGGGTGGAGCATCGCCGCGCTGCTGCCGCTCGCGGTCCTCGGGGGTGGGCAGGAGCCGGCCGTCGCCCTGCGGTGGCTGGGGTTGTCGTCCACGCTGGGCATGACCGTGTCCGGTGTGGCCCTCGTGATGCTCGTGCGCCGCACCTGGGGCCCTGCCGTGACCCAGGGCGCCGGCCGCACGGCGGGGGCGCTCGTCGTCTGCATCGCCCTCGCCGTGGCGGCGGGGGACGTCGTCACCCGAGGGCGGCCCATGGACGACCTCGCCGAGGCCGTCCTCGTCGGTGCGGGAGCCGGCCTGCTCGCCCTCATGGTCGGGGTGGTCGACGCTGGCGATCGGGGACCGCGCGATGATGACGGAGGTCCTCACCCGCGGGAGGGCCCGCCGCCACGGAAAGGGGCAGCGATGAACGTGCTCGTGGTGCTCGGGACGAGCGCCGGTGGCGTCGGCGCCCACGTGCGGGGGCTGGTCACCTCGCTGACCGGCGCAGGCCACCACGTGGTCGTGGCCTGTCCGCCCGAGGTCGAGGAGCACTTCGGCTTCGCCGAGGTCGCGAGCGGCACCGCTCCGCTCCAGGTGTCCGACCGGCCGCACCCGACCCGGGACGTCCGCGCCGTGCGCGACCTCTCCCGGCTCGTCAGCGGTGCCGACGTCGTGCACGCGCACGGCCTGCGGGCCGCTGCCCTGTCCGTCCTCGCGGCGACCCGCTCGGGCGTGCCCGTCGTTGCCACGCTGCACAACGCCGCGCCGTCGGGGACGCTCACGTCCGCGGTCTACGGCGGCCTCGAACGCGTCGTGGCGCGGGGGAGCGCCCTCGTGCTCGGGGTGTCGGCGGACCTCGTCGACCGCATGAAGCAGCTCGGTGCACGTCGCACCGGGCTGGCCGTCATCGCGGCCCCGGCGCGCAGGGAGGCGAGCCGAGACCGGTACGCGGTCCGCGCCGACCTCGGGGTGGGCGCTCACACGTCACTCGGAGTGGTCGTGGCGCGGCTGGCCACGCAGAAGGGCCTGCCACTGCTGCTCGACGCCCACCGCGAGCTCGCGGCCGAGGGCCTCGACCTGCTCACCGTCGTCGCCGGTGACGGGCCGCTACGGGAGTCCCTCCAGGCCCGCATCGACGAGGAAGGGCTGCCCGTGCGGCTGCTCGGGCACCGCTCCGACGTGCCCGACCTGCTGCGGGCCGCCGACGTCGTCGTGTCGAGCGCGGTCTGGGAAGGCCAGCCGGTCGGCATCCAGGAGGCCCTGCACGCGGGGGCGGCCGTCGTCGCGACCGACGTCGGGGGCACGGCGGCTGTCGCCGGGGATGCCGCGCTCCTCGTGCCGCCGGACGACTCCGTCTCCCTCTCGCGCGCGATCCGGGACGTCGTGCTCCACGGGTCGGTGCGTGACGACCTGCGGTCCAAGGCCGTCGAGCGCTCGGGCCAGCTGCCGACCGACGCGGATGCGCTGGCGGCCGCCCTGACGGCGTACGAGTCGGTGCTCCCCGAGCGTCACGACACGCCGTGAGGGCGGGGTCCGAAGGTGGGACCTCGCGACGCGCCGGACGCAGCGGTCGGTCAACACCCCTGCCATGACGTACCGTTGAATCCCGTGGTGCTTCAGACGACGAAACAGATCTTCGTGACCGGAGGAGTTGCCTCCTCCCTGGGCAAGGGGCTCACGGCCTCCTCACTCGGTCACCTCCTTCGGGCGCGTGGGCTGCGGGTGACGATGCAGAAGCTCGACCCCTATCTGAACGTCGATCCCGGCACGATGAACCCCTTCCAGCACGGCGAGGTCTTCGTGACCGACGACGGTGCGGAGACCGACCTCGACATCGGGCACTACGAGCGCTTCCTCGACGTCGCTCTCAAGGGCAGTGCCAACGTGACCACCGGGCAGGTCTACAACCGGGTGATCCAGCGCGAGCGGCGCGGTGAGTACCTCGGCGACACCGTCCAGGTCATCCCGCACATCACGAACGAGCTCAAGGAGCGGATGCGGGCCCAGGCCGCGGGGTCGCCCGGCGTCGCCGATGCCGACGCGCCCGACATCATCATCACCGAGATCGGCGGCACCGTCGGCGACATCGAGTCGCTGCCCTTCCTCGAGGCCGCCCGCCAGGTCCGGCACGACCTCGGCCGCGACAAGGTGTTCTTCCTCCACGTCTCGCTCGTGCCCTACCTCGCCCCGAGCGGTGAGCTGAAGACCAAGCCCACCCAGCACTCGGTCGCGGCGCTGCGCCAGGTCGGCATCCAGCCCGACGCGCTCGTGCTGCGGGCCGACCGCGAGATCCCCGAGTCGATCAAGCGCAAGATCAGCCTGATGTGCGACGTCGACACCGAGGCGGTGGCCGCTGCCGTCGACGCGCCGAGCATCTACGACATCCCCAAGGTCCTGCACCGTGAGGGCCTGGACGCGTACGTGATCCGACGGCTCGGGCTGACCTTCCGCGACGTCGACTGGACCGACTGGGACCTCCTGCTCGAGCGGGTGCACGAGCCCGAGCACGAGGTGACCGTCGCGCTCGTCGGCAAGTACATCGACCTCCCGGACGCCTACCTGTCGGTCACCGAGGCGCTGCGTGCGGGAGGCTTCCACCACGACGCCAAGGTCAGGATCCGCTGGGTCGCCTCCGACACCTGCGACACCGAGGCCGGGGCCCAGAAGGCGCTCGGCGGGGCGGATGCCGTGCTCGTGCCGGGTGGGTTCGGCGTGCGCGGCATCGAGGGCAAGGTCGGCGCCCTGCGCTGGGCCCGCACCCACCTCGTGCCGACCCTGGGCATCTGCCTGGGCCTGCAGTGCATGGTCATCGAGTACGCCCGCGACGTGGCCGGCATCGTCGGGGCGAGCTCGACGGAGTTCGACCCGCAGAGCTCCGCGCCCGTCATCGCGACGATGGAGGAGCAGAAGGCGTTCGTCGAGGGCGCCGGAGACCTCGGCGGCACGATGCGGCTGGGTTCCCAGCGCGCGACGCTGCTCGAGGGCTCCGTCGTCGCCGGGGCCTACGGTGCGACGTTCGCCGACGAGCGACACCGCCACCGCTACGAGGTCAACAACGACTACCGTCAGGCGCTCGAGGAGGCCGGCCTGGTCTTCAGCGGCACCCACCCCGAGCTCGGGCTCGTCGAGTTCGTCGAGCTGCCGGCCGACGTGCACCCGTACTACGTCTCGACCCAGGCGCACCCGGAGTTCAAGTCGCGCCCGACCCGGGCCCACCCGCTGTTCGCGGGGCTCATCGGTGCCGCCATCGAGGCCCAGCGGGCCTCCCGGCTCGTCGAGGTCGAGCGTCCGCGCCACCACGAGACCGCCGAGGCCCATGTCTGAGCCGTTCCAGGTGCCTGACCCGTTGCAGGACCGGCTCGCGCCCCTTCCCGTGCGCTCGACCGAGCGGTCCTTCACGGGACACGTGTGGAACGTCGTCACCGAGGACGTCGACCTCGGCGAGGGTGGTGTCGTCAGCCGCGACTTCGTCGACCACACCGGCGCCGTGGCGATCCTGGCCCTGGACGACCTGGACCGCGTCGTCCTCGTGATGCAGTACCGCCACCCCGTCGGGGCCTTCGAGTGGGAGCTTCCCGCAGGCCTGCTCGACGTCGACGGCGAGCCAGCGCACCTGACGGCCGCCCGCGAGCTCATGGAGGAGGCCGACCTCGAGGCGCAGGAGTGGCACCTCCTCCTCGACCACTACACGAGCTCGGGTGGTTCCAACGAGTCCGTGCGCGTCTTCCTCGCGCGTGGCCTCACCCCGGTCCCCGTGGAGCAGCGCCACGAGCGTGACGGCGAGGAGCTCGGGATGCCGGTGCGTCGCGTGCCGCTCGACGAGCTCGTCGACGCCGTGTTGGCAGGGAACGTGCACAACGGCACCCTCATGGTGTCGGCTCTGGCCGCCGCCCGACTGCGCGAGCGTGGCTGGGCGGGAACCCGGTCGGTCGACGAGCCGTGGCCCACGCGCCCGCGGCGGCGGGGATGAGCGACTCCGCCTTCGGTGCCGTGTCCCGTGCCCGCCCGGAGCCGAACACGGCCGCTCCGTGCCCGTGCGGTGGGGTGCCTGCCGGAGCCCCTCTCGCGGCCTGTTGCGGCCCGGTGGTCGCGGGGGAGCGCCCTGCGCCGACGGCCGAGGCGCTGATGCGGTCGAGGTACACGGCCTACGTGCTCGGCGACGGCGACCACCTCTTCCGCACCTGGCACGCCCGCACCCGCACCGCGGATGCCGACCCCGACCCCCGCGTCCGCTGGGAGGGCCTCCGGGTGCTCGACGTCGTCGCGGGCGGCCCGGACGACGCCGAGGGTGTGGTGGAGTTCCGCGCGCGCTGGGTCAGTGCCGACGACGGCCCGCTGCGCCGGGGTGAGCTGCACGAACGCAGCCGCTTCGTCCGTCGTGGTGGGCGCTGGGTCTACCTCGAGGCCGAGGAGGGCTGATCCCGTTGCCGCTGCGGCTGCTCGCCCTCACGATCGACGCCGATGACCCGGTGGGCCTCTCCGAGTTCTGGCGGGCCGTCCTCGACTGGGGCCGCGTCGACCGGCCCGACGGGGTCCCCACCCTGCAGCCGCAGGACGACACGGGTTTCCTGCTGCGGTTCCCGCCCACGGACGCGCCGAACGAACGCCCTCACCAGGTGCACCTCGACCTCACGAGCACCTCACTCGAGGACCAGCAGGGCCGGGTCGCGCTCGCCCTGTCGCTCGGCGCGACCCACCTCGACGTCGGCCAGCGCCCCGAGGAGGGCCACGTCGTCCTGGCCGACCCGGAGGGCAACGAGTTCTGCGTCCTCGGCCCGGGCAACCGGTTCCTCGCCGGGTGCCCGCTGCTCGGAGCCCTGGCCGGCGACGGCACGGCGGCGGTCGGTCGCTTCTGGAGCGCTGCGCTCGGCTGGCCGCTCGTCTGGGACCAGGACGAGGAGACGGCGATCCAGTCCCCGCACGGGGGTCCGAAGATCACGTGGGGCGGACCCCCCGTGCTGCCCAAGCACGGCAAGAACCGCCTCCACCTCGATCTCGAGGCCGCGCGAGGTGACGGGATGGTCGAGGTCGAGGTCGACCGGCTCGTCGCGCTGGGGGCGACCCGGGTCGACATCGGTCAGGGCGAGGTGGCGCACGTCGTGCTCGCCGACCCTGACGGCAACGAGTTCTGCGTCCATCCCGCGTCCGACTGACCCCCTGTCGTCCCGTCGCCCGCACTGCCATACTCGGAATCTCCACGACCCTGGAGGCGACATGAGCACGTCACGGACCACTCTGGCGCGCGGGCTGGCCACGGCCGTCGGCGTCGTGAGCCTGGTGAGCCTCGCCGGACTCGCTGCTGCGGCCCCGGGCGACCCGGGCAAGCCCCGCTACACCGCGGGCTCGTCGGGCGCGGGCGACTCGTACTTCCCGTACGCGGGCAACGGCGGCTACGACGTCCAGCACTACGACCTCGCGATCGACTACACCCCTCCGGCCGCGGCACCCGCCCCGCTCGAGGGGCAGCTCCAGGGTGTGGCGACCATCGACCTCACCGCCACCCAGGACCTCGACCGCTTCAACCTCGACCTGCGGGGCATGACCGTCTCGGCGATGACGATCAACGGAAAGCCCGCGACCGGCATCGCGCCCCCTGCGCCCGGGGCCGAGGTCGACGGTGCGGCCTACTGGCACGTCCAGGACGACGCCGAGCGACGGTGGGAGCTCACCGTGCAGCCCCGGCCCAAGCTGAAGAAGGGCCAGGACGGTCGAGCTGGTGGTCACCTACTCCGGGACGACCGTTCGGCCCGTCGACATCGAGGAGGCTCCGTACGGCTGGTACACCACCCGCGACGGGGCGATCGTGGTCAGCGAGCCGGACGGGTCGATGACCTGGTACCCGGTGAGCGACCACCCCACGGACAAGGCCACCTACTCGTTCGCGATCACGGTCCCCGAGGGCAAGGTCGCCGTGGCGAACGGGCTGCCCGACGGCCCCCCAGTGACCGCGAACGGTCGCACGACGTGGTCGTGGGATGCCGTGGACCAGCAGGCGAGCTACCTCACCACCGCCTCGGTGGGCGACTTCGAGGTGCGCCCGGTGACCTACTCGCCGAGCGGGGTGCCGATCCACGACTTCGTGGACACCAAGCTGAGCACCAACCAGCGCAACACCACGAACGCCAGCCTGGCCCTGCAGCCCCGGATGATCGACTTCTTCGAGTCGACCTTCGGCCCGTACCCGTTCGTCGCCTTCGGCTCCAGCGTCGACAACGACAGCGTGGGCTACGCGTTGGAGACGCAGACCCGTCCGGTCTACTCGGGGTCGGCGAGCCAGGGCACGGTCGCGCACGAGCTCGCGCACCAGTGGCTCGGCAACGCCGTGAGCCCCGACGACTGGAAGTACATCTGGCTCAACGAGGGCTGGGCGACCTACGCGACGTGGCTGTGGAACGAGGAGGCCGGCATCCGCACGGCCCAAGCCGCCTTCGACACGTGGTACGGCCCAGCGCGCACGCCGGAGTACTGGGCGCTGCCGATCGGTGACCCGGGCCCGCTCGGCCTGTTCGCCACCCAGGTCTACAACCGCGGCGCCGGAACCCTGCACGCGCTGCGGCTCACCGTCGGCGACGATGCGTTCTTCGAGGGAGCCCAGACCTGGGTCGAGCGCTACGACGACGACACGGCGACGTCGGCCGACTTCCAGGCCGTGTACGAGGAGGTCTCGGGTCAGGACCTCGACGCCTTCTTCGAGGCGTGGCTCGTCACCCCGGCCAAGCCGGCGCTGCCGTAGGGCCCTCGGGGACACACGGCGGCGCGGCGACGGAGCACGCTCGAGAGGACGAACTGATGGCTTCCGGGTTCCACGAGGGGAGCAGGTCGCTCCAGGATCGCTTCGACACCCGAGCGCTCGCCGACCGCATCGACGGCCTGCTCGTCAGCGACACGATCAGCGACGGCGACCGTGCCTTCATCGAGGCCCGCGACATGTTCTTCCTCGCGACGGCCGATGCACAGGGACGCCCGACGTGCTCCTACAAGGGCGGCGAGCCGGGCTTCGTGAGTGTCCTCGACGCGCACACCCTCGCCTTCCCGAGCTACGACGGGAACGGGATGTACCTCTCTGCCGGCAACGTGCTGGTCCACCCGGACGTCGGCATGCTGTTCATCGACTTCGAGCACGGGCATCGGATGCGACTCGAGGGCACGGCCAGCATCGATCTCGACGATCCCCTGCTGGCCGAGCACCATGAGGCGCAGTTCGTCATCCGGGTCCGGGCGCGCGCGGTCTACCCCAACTGCCCGCGCTACATCCACCGCTACGAGCTGGTGCGCCGCTCCCGCTTCGTGCCCCGCACCGACTGCCTGACGCCCGTTCCCGACTGGAAGCGATCCGACTGGGCGGCGGACGCCTTGCCCGAGCACGACCCCGCCCGAGATCCCGGTGCCCGCGAGGTGCTCGGGCGATGACGGGCCGAGCTCGGCCAGGTCTCCCGCCCGGGCCCACGCCCACGACCATCGAGAGAAAGGCCTGCACATGAGCACGACACGGATCCCCGCCACCGAGGTCCCGCCCGGCTCCGTCACGGGGGCAGGGGAGTACGCCGTCGGCAACAACGGTGAGTACTTCGCGGTCGGCCGAAAGTGTCGACACCTTCGCGCCGACCTCGCCGAGGGCACCATCGACGCCGACGGCTGCCTCGTCTGTCCCTGGCACCAGGCGAAGTACGACGTGAGCACCGGAGCGATGACGCGCGGGCCCCAAGGCGTGTTCGCCAAGATCCCCGGGCTCGGCGCAGCCTTCATCGCCCTCACGAAGGCCTGGCCGCTGCGCCGAGGCACGGTCACCGTCGAGGGTGAGGACCTCGTGGTCGAGTGATGCCTGCGTCGGCGGAGCGCTCGGTTCGGTGGTCCGCGGCCACCCCGAGGGCGGTGGGCCCTCCACCCTGACACGGATCTCGACGGCACCGGGCACTGCGCCCCCACGAGACGGCGTGGTACGACAGGGGCATGTACCTCGAGAACATCTGCCTCGACGCCCACGACCCCCACCTCGTGGGCCGGTTCTGGGAGGCGCTGCTCGGTGGGACGACCCTGCACGAGGACACCGACGCCTTCGAGACGCGGCTCACGGTGCCCGGGGGACCCGAGCATCGACCTCTGCGTGCAGCGGGTGCCGGAACCGCAGACCGCACCCCTGCGCCTGCACCTCGACCTCAGCGGAGGAGCCCGTCAGGCCGATGTCGTCGAGCGGGCGCTCGCGCTCGGCGCCAGCCACCTCGACATCGGTCAGGGGAACGTGCCCTGGGTGGTGCTCGCGGACCCGGAGGGCACCCCCTTCTGCGTCATGGAGGAGCGTCCCGAGTACGGCACCTCGGGGGCGATCGCCGCTCTGCCCCTCGACAGCGCCGACCCTGCCCGCGACGCCGCCTTCTGGGCCGAGCTCTCGGGGTGGGTGCCCGTCGGGTCGCCGACGTCCGACGTGCTGCGGCACCCCTCCGGCCGCGGGCCCCTGCTCGAGCTGTGCACGGAGCCCGCGCCGAAGACCGCAGCCAAGAACCGGCTCCACCTCGACATCCGGTTGGAAAGGGACGACGACGCGGATGCCGTGCTCGCGCGGGTCCTCGAGCTCGGTGGGTCGGTGGTGCGGCACGACTGGGGTGAGCTGCCCTGGCAGGTCGTCACCGACCCGTCGGGCAACGAGCTGTGCCTGCTGCCCGCCCGGTGACCCGTTCGGAGCACGGGTGCGACCTCCGTAGACTGGGCCCCCCGGGACTGCCGGGACCCCCCACCGTTGAAGGATCACCGTGCTCCGCACCCACGAGGCCGGCACCCTGCGTGCCGCCCACACCGGCCAGACCGTCACCCTCACCGGGTGGGTGGCGAAGCGGCGTGACCACGGGGGCGTGGCCTTCATCGACCTGCGTGACGCGAGCGGCGTCGTGCAGGTCGTGGCGCGCGACGAGGTGCTGACCGGGGCCGCCCACGAGCTGCGCAGCGAGTTCGTCGTCAAGGTCGTCGGTGAGGTCGCCGCCCGCGAGGAGCGCAACATCAACCCCGACCTGCCCACCGGCGAGGTCGAGGTCGTCGCGACCCTCATCGAGGTGCTCAACGCCTCCGCGCCGTTGCCGTTCCAGGTCGACGAGCGGGTCACCGTCGGCGAGGAGGCCCGGCTCAAGCACCGCTACCTCGACCTGCGCCGCCCCGGCACGGGCTCGGCCGGTCACGCCCTCCGCCTGCGCTCGAAGGTCAACGCGGCCGCCCGCAGCGTGCTCGGCGCCCGCGACTTCGTCGAGATCGAGACGCCCACCCTCACCCGGTCCACCCCCGAGGGGGCCCGCGACTTCCTCGTGCCCGCACGCCTCGCGCCCGGCTCCTGGTACGCCCTGCCGCAGAGCCCGCAGCTGTTCAAGCAGCTGCTCATGGTGGCCGGGATGGAGCGCTACTACCAGATCGCCCGCTGCTACCGCGACGAGGACTTCCGCGCCGACCGCCAGCCCGAGTTCACCCAGCTCGACATCGAGATGAGCTTCGTCGAGCAGTCCGACGTGCTCGAGCTCGGCGAGGCCGTGGTCCGCGAGATCTGGTCGCTCATCGGCGTCGAGCTGCAGACCCCGTTCCAGCAGCTGACCTACGCCGAGGCGATGCGGCGCTTCGGCACCGACAAGCCCGACCTGCGCTTCGGCCTCGAGCTCGTCGAGTGCACGGACTACTTCGCGCAGACGCCCTTCCGGGTGTTCCAGGCCGACTACGTCGGTGCGGTCGTCATGCCGGGCGGCGCGAGCCAGCCGCGCAAGCAGCTCGACGCCTGGCAGGAGTGGGCCAAGCAGCGCGGGGCCCGCGGCCTGGCCTACGTCCTGGTCCAGGAGGACGGCACCCTCACCGGCCCGGTCGCCAAGAACCTCTCCGAGAGCGAGCTCGCCGGCCTGGCCGCCCACGTCGGAGCGGCACCGGGTGACTGCGTGTTCTTCGCCGCGGGCGCGGCCAAGGCCTCGCGCGGCCTCCTCGGCGCGGCGCGCCTGGAGATCGGCAAGCGCGGCGGCCTCATCGACGAGTCGGCGTGGAGCTTCCTCTGGGTGGTCGACGCGCCGCTGTTCGAGCCCGCCGCGGATGCCGTCGCGGCCGGTGACGTGGCCGTCGGCGCCGGTGCGTGGACCGCGGTCCACCACGCCTTCACCTCGCCCAAGGCCGAGTTCCTCGACACCTTCGACACCGACCCCGGCCCTGCGCTGGCGTACGCCTACGACATGGTCTGCAACGGCAACGAGATCGGTGGCGGGTCCATCCGTATCCACCGCCGCGACGTGCAGGAGCGGGTCTTCTCGGTCATGGGCCTGGCGGCGGACGAGGCCCAGGAGAAGTTCGGCTTCCTGCTCGACGCCTTCGCCTTCGGCGCCCCGCCGCACGGTGGCATCGCCTTCGGCTGGGACCGCATCGTCATGCTGCTCGGCGGCTTCGACAGCATCCGCGACGTCATCGCCTTCCCGAAGTCCGGTGGCGGCTACGACCCGCTCACCGAGGCACCGGCCCCGATCACCCCGGAGCAGCGCAAGGAGGCCGGCATCGACAGCCGACCCCCGGCATCCGAGCCGAAGACCGACGCCTGAGCCGACCCGTCAGCGGGCGAGGAAGGCGATCAGTGTCGTGTTGAACTCCTCGGCGTGCGAGACGTTGATGCCGTGCGGGCCGTCGGCCACGACGTGCAGCTCGCTTCCCGCGACCTGCTCGTGCGTGCGCTGACCGGACTTCTCGAGCGGGACGATGCCGTCGGAGTCGCCATGGATGACGAGTGTCGGCACGGTGACGGTCGCGAGGTCGTCGGTGAAGTCCTCCACCCACGAGCGGATGCACATCACGGCGGCGTGGACGTCAGCCTGCTTCGCGATGGTCACGGCCTGCTGTCGCTGCTCCTCGCTGACCTTCAGCTCGCCGCCGGCGCTGAAGAAGTTGGTCGTGAACTGGTCGTAGAAGCCCGCAGGGTCCGTGGCCAGGTCGCCCTGCATGCCCTCGACCGTCTCGTCGTCGAGCGCACCCTCGGGGTGGGCGTCGTCCAGCTTCAGGCACGGCGGGATGGCTGCCGCGAAGACCACGCTGCGCACCCGCTCCTCGCCGTGGGTGCCGAGGTAGCGTGCGACCTCGCCGCCACCCATCGAGAAGCCGACGAGGGTGGCGTCGCGCAGGTCGAGCTCGCGCAGGATCGCGTCGAGGTCACTGGTGAGGGTGTCGTAGTCGTAGGAGGAGGCCTTCCCGGGCTGGTCCGAGCGGCCGAAGCCTCGGCGGTCGTAGGTCACGACGCGGTGCCCGGCGGCTGTGAGCGCCGGCACCTGCTCCGACCACGACGCACCACTGAGGGGCCAGCCGTGGATGAGGACGACGGGGCGGCCCTCGCCTCCTGAGTCCTCGACGTGGAGGGAGACGGTGCCGTTCGCGATGGTGGACATGGGTGACCTCTCAGTCAGGTTGGGGTTCCGGCCAGACTAGGCAGGGCCGCGCACGTCACGGGCGATCACGACGCGGAAGTTCGCTGTCGAGCCTCAACCGAACCAGCGGCTGGTCCAGCGCATGCCGGTGGTGAAGCCGAGCCGCTCGTAGACCCGCCGCGCGGTGTCGTTGTCGGCGAACATCCCGAGGGCGCAGGCGCCGGTCTCGTCGACGGCGCGGCGGGTGAGGTGTGCCGTCACGGCGGCGCCCCAACCCTGGCCGCGCCCGGCGGCATCGACCGCGATCCCGGCCAACGTCGGGGTGCCGGCGGCGCACGGTTCACTGCACCCCGTGGCCACGAGGGCACCCGTCCGGGGGTCGCGCACAGCCACCCAGTGCTGGTCGGGTCGCGCGAAGGGCTGCCCGTGGGTGCGGGGGCTGTGGGCGGCGAGGAAGGCCTCGGCCTCCTGCCGGGCCGAGGGGTCGAGGGTCACGACGTGTTCCTCACCGGCGAGCACCGGCGGTGCGGTACGGGTCCACAGCCAGTCCCACTCGCCACCGCGTGACCCGAGGTCGAGCCGTTCCTCGACGACGCCCACCAGCCCTCGGGGCACGCTGAGGTGGCGGTTCCCCCCGCCGGTGACGAACGCGCGCACGTCCGGGTCGTCGAGCAGCGCAGCGAGGCCGGATGCCGTGGCGAGTGCTGCGCTGCCGGGTACCCCGTGGTCGGAGCGGCGGTGGAAGACCACCGACGTGTCGGTGCCGGTGACCACCGCGAAGGCGGGCTCGACGAAGCCGGCGCCGACGTCGAGGACCGCGACCGGATGCCGGGCCGTCGCCTCCTCGAACTCGGCGCGGGTCGTGAGCGTGCGAACCGTCATTCGGTGATGCCCCATCGCTCGTGCAGGCGTCGCAGGGGTGCGGGGGCCCACCAGTTCGCCGAGCCCAGGACGGACATCGTGGCGGGGACGAGGAGCATGCGCACGAGGGTGGCGTCGATGATGATGGCGAGCACGAGGGCGACCCCCATCTGCTTCATGATGAGCAGGTCGCCCGCCGCGAACCCGGAGAAGACGATGACCATGAGCAGGGCGGCCGAGGTGATGATGCGCCCCGACCGTTGCAGGCCGAGGGTCACGGCGGTGCGGGTGTCGTGGCCCTGCTCGTGCAGCTCGACGATGCGTGAGAGCAGGAAGACCTCGTAGTCCATCGACAGGCCGAAGCCGAAGGCGATCACGAGCAGCGGGATGGTGTTCTCCAGCGCCCCCGTCGAGGCGAAGCGGAGCAGCCCCTCGAGGTGGCCGTCCTCGAAGATCCACACGGTCACGCCGAGGGCTGCCCCGAGGGACAGCACGTTCATCACGAGCGCCTTGATGGGGATGACGACCGAGCCGGTCATGAGGAACAGCAGCACGAGCGTGGCGAGCACGACCAGGCCGGCTGCCCACAGGGCCCGGTCGGCGACCGTCGCCCGGAAGTCGACGATGCCCGACGCCTGCCCGACGACGTCGGCGTCGAAGGGTGGGCGGTCACTGCGCAGCGAGTCGACGAGCGCGCGCGAGGCCTCGCCCGTGCCGGAGTCCCCGGTCTGGAAGCCGACGGTGGTGACCCCGTTCTCGAGCTCGCGGACGGGGTCCACGGACTCCACGCCCGGGCGCTCGGCGGCCTCCGTCTCCGCCCAGGCCTGCACCTCGGCGGCGGGGGCGCGGCTCACGAGCAGCACCTCGGCGCCTGCGAGCAGCGGGTATCCCGCGCGGAAGTCCTCGAAGAACGTGCGTTCGGGCGTGCCCTGGGGCAACAGCTCGGCGCCGGACGAGGTCAGCTCGAGGCGCAGGGCTGGCAGGGCCATGACCACGAGCACGGCCGACACGACCCCGATGACGACCCACGGCATCCGGTGGACTCGTTCGGCGAGGCGCGAGAAGACGCCGACGTCGGCGGCGGTCTCGGTGCCGCGCTTGAGCAGCCGCCGGGCGCCGAGCACGCACAGGGCGGGGATGAGGGTGAGGGCGACCGCGAGCGCGATGAGCACGACGGAGACACCGGCGACGCTGACCGCGCGGATGAAGGGGATCTGCAGGACGAGCAGGCCGGCCAACGAGATCGCGACGGTGAGGGCGGAGAAGATGACGGTGCGCCCGGCCCGGTTCATCGTCGCGGCGCTGGCGGCCACCACCTGGGCGTGCGTGGCCTCGGCGACCGGGGCGCCCTGGAGCAGTTCGCGCATCTCCTCCCGGAACCGGGAGACGACGAGCAGTCCGTAGTCGATGCACAGGCCGAGCCCGAGCACGGTGACGACGTTGACGACCGAGGCATCGAGGTCGAGCAGGTAGGACAGGCCGAGCAGCGACGCGAGGGCGCCGGCGATCGAGGCCACCGCGCCCAGCACCGGGAAGCCCGCGGCCAGGAACCCCCCGAAGACGACGACCATCACGAGGAAGCTCACGGGGAGGGCGATGCCCTCACCGCGCTGGCCGTCGATCTTGACCTGCTCGATGATCCGGTCGACGAGGGAGCGAAGCCCGCCGCGCTGGTCGCCGGTCGCGCCGGTCTGCTCGGCGAGGCGGTCGAAGACGACGTCGACCTCCTCGGTCGCGCCGGCCTCCTCCTCGGCGGTGTTGTCGGCGTCGAAGGTCACGACGGTCGCGAACCCACCGGATGCCGGGTCCCCGTCGAGCACGAAGCGCAGGGCCTCGGGGGAGGCCGGGCCACCCGGGACGACGAACGGGTTGACGGCCGACTCGACGTGCTCGATCGCCGAGAGGTCACGGACCGCCTCGGTCGCGGCCGTCGCGACGGCGGGGTCGGCGAGGTCGACCCCGGTGAGCGTCTGGGTGTAGGTGCTGAAGCCGCTGCCGCCACCTTGCGCGAGCAGGTCGCGCCCGTCCTGGTTCTCGCCTGCGACGACGATCTCGCCGCTGTCGAGCCGGCTGAACAGGCTCGGGGTGCCGGTGGCCCCCAGCGCCACGGCGAAGCCGACGACGATGAACAGCATCCAGAACCCCACGAACGCCTTGGCGCGGTGGGCGACGAGGCGACCCCAGCGCTCCAGGGCGGGGCTGCCGTGCCGGGCGCTCCTCGTCATGCGGCAAAGCCTGCCAGAGCCGGCACGTCACCCCCGGCCCGCCCCGTGAACCCGGGGTTCCTCCGCCATCACTGGGATGACGGAGATGTTTGCCGGTGGCGGAGAAATATCTCCGCCCGTCTGCATCAACTCCGCCGTCACCGGGATGACGGAGAAAGTTCGGATGCAGTTGGCCCACCCGAGATGTCGGTCCGGGTCAGGAAGGCCGATCAGTACCAGTGGGGGGAGCGGGAGAGGAAGGCCTCGTAGGCGCGGCACGGGCTGCCGTACCGGTCGTCGATGTAGCCCAGCCCCCAGCTGATCTGCGTCGCGGGGTTGGTCAGCCAGTCGCTCCCAGCGCTCGCCATCTTCCAGCCCGGCAGGGACTGGGGGATGCCGTACGCCCCCGAGCTCGGGTTGCTCGCGCTCCAGCTCCAGCCCGACTCCCGGTGCCAGAGCGTGACGAGGCAGGTGAACTCGCCCGGCCCCCAGCCCCGAGCAGCCACCATCGTGCGGGCGATCTCCTGGGCGGCGCGAGCGCTGGTCCCGGAGGCCTGCACCCCGATGAGGGTTCCACCGAGGCTCGCTGCCGCCTCGCGCAGACCGGCGAGGTCCGCGGCGCCCTGCTCGAGCTCGGCCAGCCGTGCGGTGAGGGCCTCCTGGCGCTCGCCCAGGGTGGCTGCCTCCTTGCCTGCCTCTGCAGCAGCCTTCTCGGTGGCCATCCGCTTGGTCTCTGCGCTCTCGACCAGCGCCGCCTCGCCGTCACGGGCAGAGGTGAACAGGAACTCCTGTCGCTTGGCCTCGGCCGCGGCAGCCCGAGCGGCGTCGAAGGTCTCGCGGGCACCGTTGGCCTGCTGGTCCATGACGACCGAGAGGTCGGACATCACGCCGGGTGGTGAGAGCAGGAGGGTGGTCAGGCTCTGGAGGTCACCACCCTGCATGTACATCATGGCGGCGCTGCCCGAGAGGGCACGGTCGGCAGCCGCGCTCGCGCTGCGGGCGAGGGCGAGGTCGAGAGTGGCCTGGCGCACGGCCGCCTCGGCATCCGCCAGGTCCTTCACGGCCTGCTCGTGGGCGGTGACCGACTCCGAGACCGCTCGCTGCAGGGTCTCGAGCCGGGCCTGCGCCGCCTCGACCTCCGTCGTGATCTCGGCGACCTCTGCGGCCACCGCGGCTGCCGCCTTCTGCGCCTTCGAGACCTCGCCGGCGCTGGGCACGGTCGGCCCGGGAGAGGGCGCCGCCGCGCGACGCGGGAGCCGCTGGGACGGCGAGCGCGACCGCCGCGGCCATCGCGGCGACAGCGCCCGCGCGGGTCCGCAGCGAAGGGCTCATCAGGGAATCATCCCCCGAGAATCATCCGGTGTCACCCGGATGTGCGGGATTGTCACGAGGTCGTGGGTGCTGGCACGGTGGAGGCATGCCGGCCACGAGGACGAGACCATCGCGCACGGCGGGGGAGCGCGAGCAGCTGCTCGGCTGGTACGACCTGCAGCGCGGCATCGTGCGGATGAAGTGCGAGGGCCTCAGCGACGACGACGCGCACCGGGTCGTCGTGCCGACCTCGCCGCTCATGACGGCGGCCGGCATCCTGTCGCACCTGCGCTGGGCCGAGGAGCTGTGGTTCCGCGAGGTGCTGCTCGGCGAGGAGGGGGTGGGTCGCGGGTTCGGCGCGGAGGCCAGGGCGGTCGACGACGCCGAGTTCCGGGTCCAGGGGATGCCGCTGGCGCAGCTGATCGCGGAGTACGACGCGGAGTGCGCGCGCTCGGACGCCGCCATCGCCGCGTTCTCGCTCGACGACACCGGCAGCACGGCGCTGCACGCGGTGGGGGAGGCGACAGTGCGCTGGATGCTCCTGCACATGCTCGAGGAGACGGCACGCCACGCCGGACACCTCGACCTCGTGCGCGAGATGCTCGACGGTGAGACCGGCTACTTCTGACCGGTTGCTCCTGACAGGCCGGCTGCTCGCGGTGGGGGCCGGTGTGGGCATCGCCAGATAACCTCGCGTGGTGAGCCTCGAGGACACCGACCTGTTCGGCGCCGCAGCAGCGACCGCCGACGGCGCCGGTGGCGCGGCATCCATCCCGCCCCTGGCGGTGCGCATGCGACCGCGCTCCCTGGCCGAGGTGCGTGGTCAGGGGGACGTCCTGCGGCAGGGCAGCCCGCTGCGCCGGCTCATCGAGGGCAGCGCGGGTGCAGCCGGGCCGATCTCGGCGATCCTGTGGGGGCCGCCCGGCACCGGGAAGACCACGTTGGCCCACCTCGTCGCCACGGCGGCCGACCGCGAGTTCATCGAGCTCTCGGCGGTGACCGCTGGGGTCAAGGACGTGCGCACGGTGATGACGCAGGCCAACCGGTCGCGCGAGATGTACGGCCGACAGACCGTGTTGTTCCTCGACGAGATCCACCGCTTCACCAAGGCCCAGCAGGACGCCCTGCTCCCGGGGGTCGAGAACCGCCAGGTCGTGCTCGTGGCCGCGACGACCGAGAACCCGTCGTTCTCGGTCATCGCCCCACTGCTGTCGCGCTCGATGCTCGTGACCCTCGTGCCGCTCACCGACGACGACGTGGCGGACGTGCTCGCGAGCGCGGTGGCCGACGAGCGCGGCCTCGCCGGCGCCTACCTCCTCGAGGACGACGCGAGCGAGCACCTCGTCCGCCTCGCCGGGGGAGACGCCCGCCGGGCACTGACCTTCCTCGAGGCCGCCGCCGGGGTGACCGAGGATGCCGTGGCACCCGGTGCATCGCGGCCGGACGTCCTGCCCATCACCCTCGCCCAGAGCGAGCAGGCCGTCGCACACGCCGCCGTGCGCTACGACCGCACCGGCGACCAGCACTACGACGTCGCGTCCGCTCTCATCAAGTCGATGCGCGGCTCGGACGTCGACGCCGCACTGCACTACCTCGCGAGGATGCTCGAGGCGGGGGAGGACCCGCGCTTCATCGCCCGGCGGATCGTCATCTCGGCGTCCGAGGACGTGGGGCTGGGTGACCCGACCGCGCTCCAGACGGCCGTCGCGGCGATGCACGCCGTGGCCCAGATCGGGATGCCGGAGGCGCGGATCATCCTCGCGCAGGCGGTCGTGCACAACGCCATCGCGCCGAAGTCCAACGCGGCCTACGTCGGCATCAACGAGGCGATCTCCGACGTGCGGGCCGGCCGCGGCGGGCCGGTGCCCGCACACCTGCGGGGCAGCGGGTACGCCGGGGCGGCGCGCCTCGGGCACGGCAAGGGTTACGTCTACGCCCACGACGAGCCGGATGCCGTGGCGGCGCAGCAGTACCTACCGGATGACCTCGCGGGCACGACCGACTACTACCGCCCGAGCGACCGCGGCTTCGAGGCTCGCCTCCAGGAGCGCTGGACCTGGCTCAAGGGCCGGCTGGGTCGCTGAGCAGTCCGGAGCCGCGGTGCAGCGGATTCGGAGGCGCATGTCTCAGGGGCGCAGGGACGCCTCGTCGAGCGGGATGCCGATGACCTCGGCGATCCGAGCGAGGTCGTGGTCGTGGGAGAGCACGGACGCTCCGGTGCGTAGGGCCACCGCCGCGATGAGGCAGTCGACCATCCCTCGGGGGGTGACGCCCACGGCACGACACCGACGGTAGATCCGTGACGCCGCCTCGAAGTCGGTGTCGGGCAGGAGGGGGAGCAGGGTGGAGGTGGACAGCATGTCGCGAAGCTCCATCGCGGCACGGTCGGTGCGTGCACCAGCTGAGAGCTCCATCAACACCGGTTCCGTCCATGCCACCACTCCAGGGGCACCGGACAACAGCTCGACCAGGCGAAGGTCGGGTGGGCTGTCCGTCGCGAGCTGGAACTCGACCCAGGCCGAGGTGTCGGCCAGAACTGTCACTCAGCGCCCCGCGGCCCGACGTCCGCCGGGATCGTGCCGATGAGGTGACGCCCGCGCATCGCGAGCACCTCTTCGGTGGAGAGCCGCTGCCCGGCGAGGCTGCGCAGGGCGAGGTTCACGGCATCCGTCTTCGTGTGGAGGTTGTAGCGCTCCATGATGATCTCGACCGAGTGCAGGTCGATCTCGATGTTCGTGCGGTGGCGGGCCATACACCAATCGTACACCTCACGTGTACGAGTGGTGTACGACGGATCTGGGAGGAAGTCGGGTCGGGCACCGCGATAGGGTCGCGCCCATGGAATGGACGCTCGCAGGAATTGCCGCGCTGATCGCCGCGCTCGCGTTCGCGTACCTCGTGGTGCGCCTCGCCTCGCTGCTCGGTCGGGCGGGCGCGATCCTCGACGAGACCGCCGTGAGCCTGCGCACCACGAGCGAGAACGTGCAGCCCACCCTCAAGGGACTCACCGACACGGTGAGCCTGACCAACGACCAGCTGACCCGCGTCGACTCGATCACCAGCTCGGTGACGACGATGACGACGAACGCGTCGGCGCTCACCTCGGTGGCCGCCGCGACGGTCGGCTCACCGCTCATCAAGGTCGCAGCCTTCAGCTATGGCGTGCGCACCGCGGTGGCGGGCCTGAAGAAGGCCACGTGATGAGGGGGCGCACGCTGGTCCTGGCGGCCGCGGCCGTCGGTGTCGGCTACGTCGTCTGGCGACTGCCCGTGACCCGGCGCTTCGTGGCCACGGTCAAGGAGGCCTCGGCGCGACGCGAGGCCGAGCTGCGCGAAGCCATCGAGGTGGCGGTGATCGAGGACGCGACGACCCGCGCACCCCGCCACGCCGGCGGTTCGACCACCCCCGACCTCGATGTCACGGCCGGCTGGGACGACGACCGCACACCACGAACCCACCCCGCGGCCGCGCTGGGCGCCGACGCCCCCGGGCGCTCGCTGACCCCCGAGCAGGCCAGGGCCCTGCTGCTCGACCCCACCGGCGAGCGAGCTCCGTAGGGGCCGCCCGCCCCGATGTCGCGAACCCCCGCGCGCCCACCGGCCCGCGAACCCGACCGACCGCCGCCCGGTGCGACCCGGCATACGATGACGCGTGCCCGCACCCGGTGGCACCGATGACTCCCAAGGACTGAGACCACATGGAAACCGCTGAGATCCGGCGCCGCTGGCTGGCCTTCTTCGAGAAGAACGGCCACACCGTCGTCCCCTCCGCGCCGCTCATCCACGACGACCCGAACCTGCTGTTCGTCAACGCCGGGATGGTGCCCTTCAAGCCGTACTTCCTGGGCCAGGAGACCCCGCTCTGGGACCGCGCGACGAGTGTGCAGAAGTGCGTGCGCACCGGCGACATCGAGGAGGTCGGCAAGACCTCGCGCCACGGCACGTTCTTCCAGATGAACGGCAACTTCTCCTTCGGTGACTACTTCAAGGAGGGCGCGATCACCCTGGCGTGGCAGCTGGTCACGACGTCGCAGGACGAGGGTGGCTACGGGCTGGACGCCGACAAGATCTGGCCGACGGTCTACGAGGACGACGACGAGGCCTTCGCGATCTGGCGCGACACCATCGGCATCCCGGCCGAGCGGATCACCCGCCGCGGGAAGCTCGACAACTACTGGCACATGGGTGTCCCGGGACCGGGCGGCCCCTGCAGCGAGATCTACCTCGACCGCGGCCCCGAGTACGGGCTCGAGGGTGGCCCGGCCGTCGACGAGGACCGCTACCTCGAGTTCTGGAACCTCGTGTTCATGCAGGAGGAGCTCTCGGCCGTGCGGGCCAAGGACGACTTCGACATCTCCGGCCCCCTCCCCAAGCGCAACATCGACACCGGCATGGGCCTGGAGCGCATGGCGACCCTGCTGCAGGGCGTGGACAACCTCTACGAGATCGACGAGGTGTACCCCGTCATCGCCCGCGCCGCGGAGATGACCGGCAAGAGCTACGGCGAGCACTCGGGCCAGTCCGCGGGTTCGAGCCACCCCGACGACGTGCGCCTGCGCGTCGTCGCCGACCACGTGCGGTCCGCGCTCATGCTCATCGGCGACGGCGTGACCCCCGGCAACGAGGGACGCGGCTACGTGCTGCGCCGGATGCTGCGCCGCTCGGTGCGCTCGATGCGCCTGCTCGGCTACGAGGACCCCTGCCTGCCCGAGCTGCTGCCGGTCTCCATGGAGCGGATGCAGCAGTCCTACCCCGAGCTGGGCACCGGCTTCGACCGCATCGAGCAGATCGCGTACGCCGAGGAGGAGGCGTTCCGCCGCACCCTCGCGGCCGGCACGACGATCCTCGACACCGCCGTCGCGCGCACCAAGGATGCCGGGGGCTCCACGCTCGCCGGCGAGCAGGCCTTCCAGCTGCACGACACCTACGGCTTCCCGATCGACCTCACCCTCGAGATGGCGGCCGAGCAGGGACTCGAGGTCGACCGCGAGGGCTTCACGAGCCTCATGCTCGAGCAGCGCCAGCGCGCCCGGGCCGACGCCAAGGGCAAGAAGGCGGGGCACGCCAACACCGAGGTGTGGCGCGACCTGCGGGCCAGCGGGGCGACCGAGTTCCGTGCGTACGACGAGCTGAGCAGCGAGGCCACCGTCATCGGCCTCGTCGTCGACGGGGAGGCCGTCAGCGAGATCGCGCCCGGACAGCAGGGACAGGTCGTGCTCAACCGCACGCCGTTCTACGCCGAGTCCGGTGGCCAGATCGCCGACGAGGGGATCATCACGGCTGACGGGGTGCACCTGAAGGTCATCGACGTCCAGCGCCCGGTGAAGGGCCTCATCGCGCACACGGTGGAGGTCGTCACCGGTGGGCTGCAGGCGGGCTCGACGGTGCTCGCCCAGGTCGACCCCGAGTGGCGGCTGTCGGCGTGCCAGGCGCACTCGGGCACGCACGTCGTGCACGCGGCCCTTCGGCAGGTGCTCGGCCCGTCGGCGCTGCAGTCCGGCTCCTACAACAAGCCCGGCTACCTGCGCCTCGACTTCGCCTGGGGCCAGGCGCTGTCGGCGGCCACGCGCAGCGAGATCGAGGAGGTCGCCAACCTCGCCGTGCGGCGTGACCTGCCGGTGTCCGCGACGTTCATGCCGCTCCCGCAGGCCCGCGAGCTCGGCGCGCTCGCGCTCTTCGGCGAGACCTACGGCGAGGACGTGCGCGTCGTCGAGATCGGCGGCGAGTGGAGCCGCGAGCTCTGCGGTGGCACCCACGTGACGCACTCGAGCCAGGTCGGCGCGCTCACCCTGACGGGTGAGTCGTCCGTCGGGTCCGGCGTGCGACGGGTGGAAGCCTTCGTCGGCATCGACGCCCTGCGTCACCTCGCTCGCGAGCGGGCGATCGTCGCCGAGCTGAGCGGGCTCGTCGGCGCCCGACCCGACGAGCTGACCGACCGCATCGGTGCCATGGTCACCCGCCTCAAGGACGCCGAGCGCGAGCTCGAGCGCGTGCGGAAGGAGCAGGTGTCCGCTGCTGCGGGCACCCTCACCGACCGGGCCCGCGACGTCAACGGAGTCACCTACCTCGGCCACGACGCCGGGGATGCCGGCGCCGACGACGTCCGCACGATGGTCCTCGACCTGCGTGGCCGGCTCGGCAACCAGGCGCCCGTCGTCGTCGCGATCACCGGTGCCGCCAAGGGCCGCCCGGTCGTCGTGGTGGCGACCAACGATGCGGCCCGCTCACGCGGCATCCGGGCGGGTGAGCTCGTGCGGGTGGCGGCCACGACCCTCGGCGGCGGCGGTGGTGGCAAGGACGACATCGCCCAGGGTGGCGGGCAGGACGCCAGCAAGGTCGGCGAGGCGCTGTCCGCCATCGAGTGGCGCGTCGGGGAGCTCACCGGCTGATGCCGGACACCCACGGGATCTGGATCGGTGTCGACGTCGGCACCGTGCGGGTCGGGGTCGCCCGCAGCGACCCCGCCGGCATCCTCGCGACCCCGGTGGCGACCCTGCCACGGCATCCGGATGCCGCGCCTGCCCCGGGGGACGCCGACATCGAGACCATCGCCGACCTCGTGGCCGAACACGAGGCCGCCGGAGTGGTCGTCGGGCTGCCCCGATCGATGTCGGGTGACGAAGGTCCCAGCGCTGCCAATGCGCGCAAGTATGCTTCCGTGGTGGCGGCGCGCATCGCGCCGGTATGGGTGCGTCTCGTCGATGAGCGCCTGACCAGTGTCGATGCCCACCGCACGCTGCGTGACAGCGGTGTCTCCGGTCGGCGACAGCGCGCGGTGGTCGACCAGGCCGCCGCGGTGCTCATCCTCCAGGGCGCCCTGGACACCCAGCGCAGTACCGGCACCCCGCCCGGGGAGCAGGTCCGGCTCGGACGGCGCAAGCCACGGACGAAGGACGCAAGGCCGTGACGCAGCGCGACGTCTCCCACACGATCTTCGGCGAACCCGAGCCGCCGCCGACCCGGCGGCGGATGCAGCGGCACCGCAGGCGGGCACCCCGCAAGAACCGGCGCTGGCTCGTGCTGCTCATCGCCGTCGTCGTCGTGGGCGGGGCCACCTGGGCCGCCGTCAGTGTCATCAAGCCCATGGTCGCCTCGGTGTTCAGCGGTGGCGGCAGCGAGTCAGCGGACTTCCCCGGCCCCGGTGAGGGAGCGGTCGAGATCGTCGTGACCCCCGGCGAGAGCGGCGAGGACATCGCGACGACCCTGCGCGACGCGGGGGTCGTGAAGACCCGTGGCGCCTACATCGACGTCGCCCGGTCCGACCCCGAGCGGGCGGCCGCGATCCAGCCCGGGAAGTACGCCCTGCTGAAGGGGATGACGGCCGCGGAGGCTTTCGCCGTGCTCGCCGACCCCGCCAACCGGATCGCGTCGGGAACGACGGTGCGCGAAGGGCTCTGGGCGAGCGAGACGTTCGAGGTCCTGTCGAAGGCCACCGGGATCCCCGTCGCGGAGTACGCCGCCGCCGCCAAGGATCCCGAGGCGATCGGTCTCCCGGCCGAGGCCGAGGGCAACGTCGAGGGCTGGCTCGCGCCCTCCACCTACGAGTTCCCCGAGGGTTCCACGGCTGCCCAGCAGCTCGCCGCCATGGTGAAACAGACGGTGAAGGTGCTCGACGACGCCGGGGTCGACCCGAAGGACCGCAAGGACGTGCTCATCCTGGCCTCGCTCGTGGAGGCCGAGGCCAAGCTCGACGAGGACCGCCCGAAGATCGCCCGGGTCTTCCTCAACCGCATCGAGACCGAGGGTGGCCCGGCCTACGGGCTGCTCCAGTCCGACGCGGCGGTCTCCTACGGTGCCCAGCGCCGCGCGCTGTTCCCGACCCAGGCCGAGCTCGAGGACGCCAGCAACCCCTACAACACGCGCCTCATCCCCGGCCTGCCGCCGGGGCCGATCAGCAACCCGGGGGCGGCGTCGATCACGGCCGCCGCCAACCCGGCCGACGGGCCCTGGTTCTTCTTCGTCGCGGTCAACCCGATCACGGGGGAGACCAAGTACGCCGTCACCCTGGACGAGCACAACGCCAACGTTCGTGAGCTGACGGCCTACTGCGACGAGAAGCCCAAGGACTGCGGGCAGTGAGGGCTGCCGTCCTCGGCTCACCCATCGCGCACTCGTTGTCCCCGGTCATCCACCGCGCCGGGTACGTCGCAGCCGGCCTGACCGGCTGGGAGTACACCGCTCACGAGGTCGACGCCGCCGGGCTGCCCGGTTTCGTCTCCGGCCTCGACGAGACCTGGCGCGGTCTCTCCCTGACGATGCCGCTCAAGGACGTCGCCGGGTCACTCGCCACCACCGTGGATGCCGTGGCCAGCCGGGCGGGCGCGGTGAACACCCTCGTGCGGCGAACCGACGGTGGGTGGGACGCCACGAACACCGATGTCGTGGGAATCGTCGAGGCACTGCGCCCCCACCTCCCGGCAGGTGCCACCCGGGCACTGCTGCTCGGGGCGGGTGCCACCGCACGGTCTGCCGTGCTCGCCCTGGCCGACCTCGGCATCACCACCCTGACGGTGCGCGCCCGCGACACCGCCAGGGCCGCGGACCTGCTCGCCTGGGCCCTGGGGCTTGACGTCGGGATCCGCAACGGGTCGGTGGCCGAGCTCGGCCCGTGGGTGAGCACCCGGGACGACGTCGTGGTCTCGACCCTGCCCGCGGTTGCCGCCGACACGGTCGCCGGGACCGTCCCGCAGGTGCACCACGGCATCCTGCTCGACGTCGGGTACGCCGGGTGGCCCACGCCACCGGCGCGGGCCGCGCGCGCCGCCGGGATGACGGTCGTGTCGGGGCTCGACATGCTCGTGCACCAGGCAGCCGAGCAGTTCCGGCTGTTCACCGGGCACGAGGCGCCGGTGGAGGCGATGGCCGCCGCCGGGCGGGCGGCCCTGGCGGCGCGATGACGCCGTGGTGGGTGATCGCGGGCACGGCCCTGGTCATGGGCGTGGTGGGACACCTCACGGGGCAGCGGCTGGCGACCGGCGGGTACCGGATCCCCGAGGACGAGGCCGACCACGCGCCCGGCCGGAACTGGTGGCCCGGGCTGCTGTGCGCAGCGCTGTCGGCCGTGGCGGCGTGGGCGGTCGGCGACCTGGCCGCGTGGGCAGCGCTGCCGGCCTACCTGCTCTTCGCCTGGCTCACCGTCGGGCTCATCTGGATCGACCTCGACGTGCACCGGCTGCCCATCGGCCTCGTCGTGCCCACCGGCTGGGCCATCGTCGCCCTGCTCGCGGTCGCGACCCTCGCGTCGGGTGACCGGCGCTGGGCGGGGGCGGCCATCGGGTTCCTCGTCATGGGGGCGGTCTACCTCCTGCTGTCGGTCCTGCCCGGCGGTGGGGTCGGCGGGGGAGACGTGCGGCTGGCGCCGCTCATCGGGGCGCTGCTCGGCTGGCTGGGCGCCGGGCAGCTGGTCATCGGCCTGGCGGCGGGCTTCCTCATCGGCGGCGTCGCCGCGGCGGCCCTGCTGCTCTCGGGCCGGGCGGGGCTGAAGTCGTCGATCGCCTACGGCCCGGCGATGTGCCTCGGGGCGTGGGTGGGCATCGCCTCGACGTCCCGGATCCTGACCTGGCTGTCGGGGGGCTGATCGGCGCGTGACAGGATTCGGGCCATGCTGCGCTGGTTGACCGCCGGGGAGTCGCACGGGCCCGCTCTCGTCGCGACGATCGACGGGCTGCCCGCCGGGGTCGAGGTGTCGAGCGACGACCTGGCCAGGGCGCTGGCCCGTCGCCGGCTCGGCCACGGCCGAGGTGCCCGGATGTCCTTCGAGCGCGACGACGTCGAGTTCCTCGGCGGGGTCCGGCACGGAAGGACGCTCGGGTCGCCCATCGCGATCCGGGTCGGCAACAGCGAGTGGCCCAAGTGGCAGACCGTGATGAGCCCCGACCCGGTGGCCGCCGACGACCTCGCTGCGGCGAACGACGTGAACGCCGAGAAGGAGATCGCCCGCAACCGGCCGCTCACGCGACCCCGGCCGGGCCACGCCGACCTCGTCGGCATGCAGAAGTACGCGTTCGACGACGCGCGCCCCGTGCTCGAGAGGGCCTCTGCGCGCGAGACCGCGGCCCGAGTGGCATTGGGCGAGGTGGCGGCGCGCTTCCTCGACCAGGCGTACGGCATCCGGCTCGTGTCCCACACCGTCGCGATCGGCGCGGCGTCGGTCGCCGAGGACGCCCCGCTGCCGACCGCTGACGACGTCGCGCGCTCGACGCCGACCCGGTGCGCGCCTTCGACCCGGTCGGGTCCGCGGCGATGGTGGCCGAGGTCGACGCGGCCCACAAGGACGGTGACACCCTCGGTGGCGTCGTCGAGGTCGTCGTCACCGGCCTGCCGCCCGGGCTCGGGTCGCACGTGCACTGGGACCGTCGTCTCGACGCCCGCCTCGCGGGCGCGCTCATGGGCATCCAGGCGATCAAGGGGGTCGAGGTCGGCGACGGCTTCCGCACCGCAGCCCGGCGCGGCTCCGTCGCCCACGACGAGATGGAGCGGGGGCCCGACGGGGTCATCCGCCGTCGCACCGGCCGCGCCGGCGGCACCGAGGGCGGCATGTCGGTCGGCGGCCTGCTGCGCGTGCGCGCCGCCATGAAGCCCATCTCGACGGTGCCGCGCTCCCTGGAGACCGTCGACGTCGCCTCCGACGAGCCGGCCAGGGCGATCCACCAGCGATCCGACGTCTGCGCGGTCCCGGCGGCCGGCGTGGTCGCCGAGGCGATGGTCGCCCTCGTGCTCGCCGAGGCGTGCCTGGAGAAGTTCGGCGGCGACTCGGTCGGGGAGACCGCCCGGAACCACGCGTCCTACCTCGCCGCGATCCCCGCCTCGATGCGCACCTGGGACCAGGAGTGAGCGCGCGGGTGGTGCTCGTCGGGCCGCCCGGCTCGGGCAAGAGCACGGTGGGCGCGGCGCTGGCCAAGCTCCTGGGGGTGCCGCTGCACGACACCGACGCCGCCATCGAGGTGGCGCAGGGGCGCACGATCTACGACATCTTCGTCGAGGACGGCGAGCCGGCCTTTCGCGCGCTCGAGCGTGCCGAGGTCGCCCGTGCGGTGGCCGAGGAGGGGGGCGTGCTGGCCCTCGGCGGGGGTGCGCCCGTGGACCCGCTGACCGAGGCCGTTCTGGTCGGGCAGACCGTCGTCTTCCTCGACGTCGGCATCGCGGATGCCTCGCGCCGGGTCGGTTTCGACCAGAGCCGGCCGCTGCTCGCCGTCAACCCCCGGGCCTCGTGGGTGCGCCTGATGAACGAGCGCCGCCCGATCTACGAGCGGGTCGCCACGCACCGGGTCGACACGGCGGGACGCACGCCCGACGACATCGCCGCGGAGGTCGCCGGGCTGTTGGGGCAGTCGTGACCGGGTCGGTGCCGAGCGTGATCCCGGTGGGGTCCGCCTACGACGTGGTCGTCGGCCACGGCGTGTCCGACCGGGTCACCGACCTGATCGGTGACGGGGTGCGGCAGGTGCTGCGTCGTGCGGCCCGACTCGCTGGCGCAGCTGGCTGCCCCGGTGGTGGCGCGCCTGCGTGCGGTCGGGCTCACCGTCCACGAGGCCGTCGTGCCCGACAACGAGGTGGCCAAGACGGCGGAGGTCGCCGCCGGGCTGTGGGCCACCCTCGGTCAGCACGCGTTCACCCGCTCGGATGCCGTGGTGGCGGTGGGCGGGGGCACCGTCACCGACCTCGCCGGCTTCGTCGCGGCCACGTGGCTGCGCGGGGTGGCGGTCGTGCACGTTCCGACGACCCTGCTCGCCATGGTCGACGCAGCGGTCGGCGGCAAGACGGGCATCAACACCGCCGAGGGCAAGAACCTCGTCGGTTCCTTCCACGAACCCGCCGGGGTGCTGTGCGACCTCGATGCCCTCGCCACCCTGCCGCGCCCCGACCTCGTGGCCGGGCTGGCGGAGGTGATCAAGGCCGGGTTCATCGCGGACCCGCGGATCCTCGAGCTCGTCGAGGCCGACCCGGACGGCGCGACCCGGTGGGACGGGCCGCACCTGCGCGAGCTCGTCGAGCGGGCCGTCGCCATGAAGGCCGAGGTCGTCGCGGCCGACCTCAAGGAGTCCTGGCTGCGGGAGATCCTCAACTACGGCCACACCCTGGGGCACGCGGTCGAGCACGTCGAGGGCTATCGCCGGCGGCACGGTGAAGCGGTGTCGATCGGCATGACGTACGCCGCCGAGCTCGGTCGCCGTGCCGGTCACCTGGCGCCGGACGTCGTGGACCGCCACCGGGCGGTGCTGACGTCGGTCGGGCTCCCCACGTCCTACGAGGGGGGTCACTGGGACGTCCTGCTCGCCGCCATGCAGCGCGACAAGAAGGCCCGGGGGTCGCAGCTGCGGTTCATCGTGCTCGACGGCATCGGGAAGCCGACCCGCCTCGTCGGGCCCGACGAGGCGCTGCTGCGGGCGGCGTACGACGACATCTCCCGCTGAACGCTCACAGGAAGCAGACAGCGGACGCATGGAGGGCCCACCGACCCCTGCGGCATCGTGGCGCGCATGAGCAACCAGATGATGCCGACGACCACGACCACGACCACGTCCAGCCGAGCCGGCGGTGCACCCCGACCACGACCGCGGCCTCGAGTTCGACGTCCGCACCCTCATGGCCCGACGCTCTGCCCTCGGGCTGCTCTCGGGGGCGGGCCTGCTCGCGCTCGTGGGGTGTTCCGACGGTTCGTCCAGCGCGGCGACGACGACCTCCGGGTCGGCCTCGACCACCGCATCGGCGACGTCGAGCGCGAGCGCCGGCCCGACGGCATCCGCCACGGCCGTCACCACGGTGGTGCCCGACGAGACGGCGGGGCCGTACCCCGGCGACGGCAGCAACGGGGCGAACGTCCTCGACGACTCGGGCATCGTGCGCCAGGACATCACCTCGTCGTTCGGCACGTCGACGACGCCGGCGGCCGGGGTGCCGCTCACCCTGAACCTCACGGTGCTCGACTCCTCGAGCGGCTTTGCCGCCATGCCCGGGGTCGCGGTCTACGCGTGGCACGCGGACGCGGAGGGCCGGTACTCGATGTACTCCCAAGGGGTGGAGAACGAGAACTACCTGCGGGGCGTCCAGCCGGCCGATGACGCGGGGACGGCGAGCTTCACCACGGTCTTCCCCGGCTGCTACGACGGCCGGTGGCCGCACGTCCACTTCGAGGTCTACCGCAGCACCGCCGAGGCCACGAGTGACGGTCAGATCGTCAAGACGAGCCAGATCGCCCTGCCCCAGGCGGCGTGCGAGGCCGTGTACGCGGACACCGGGGTGTACCCGTCGAGTGCGTCCAACCTCACCCGGACCTCGCTCACCCGAGACATGGTCTTCGGCGAGGACGGCGGCATCCACCAGCTGGCGACCGTGACGGGGGACGTGGGCTCCGGCTACGTCGCCAACCTCACGATCGCGATCTGAGGTGCTGAGCGAGGGACAGGTTGTTGACGAAAGTGACGATTGACTGCTGCAGCGGGATTCGCGTGTCTGTCGAGTTGATATCGAACAGGTGATCGAGTAGGCTGAGGTATGTCCAGCAGCCAGGTCCGTGAGCGCATCGCCGCACTGCGCGCCGATGCGCAGGCGCTGGGTGAGCTGCTCGTGCTGGAGGCGCCCGGGATGGAACCGGATGAGCTGTTCGAGGTGACCGGTGAGCTGCAGGGGGTGCTGAACGCGGGGGAGGGCGCCCAGCTCGTGGCCGCCGCCCACGCCGCGTCCCATGAGACCCGGTTGACCGAGCGTGGTCCGGTGCAGGTGCACCACGATGTGGGGTTCATCGACGCGATGGCACCCACGGAGGTCTCGTTGGCGACCGGGGTCGGGCAGTGGGTGGCGGGGCGTCGGGTCTCCTTGGGGGCGGCGCTGGCGGAGCGGTTCCCGCTGCTGCTGGGCCAGGTCCTGGCCGGGCAGGTGTGCACCGGCACGGTGCAGCGGGTCGTGACCGTGTGTGAGGGCCTGGACCAGGCGGCGTGCGCGAAGGTCGACGCGATCATGGCCGGCAAGCTCGCTGACCTCGACCCGGGCCGGGTCGCGGCGTTCACCCGCCGGGTCGCGACCCGGGTCGCGGGTGAGCAGCTGCGCGAGGCGCACCGGCGGACCGCGCGGGAGCGGTTCGTGGAGACCCGGCCCGGCCCGGACGGTGCCACGTGGTGGTCGGCGTTGTTGCCGGCGGCGACGTCGGCGGCGGCGTGGTCGGCGATCACGACGCTGGGTGAGCAGTACGCCGCCAAGGACGAGTCGCTGTCCGCGGACCAGGCCCGCGCGGACGCGTTCACCGACCTGCTGCTGCGCAACGTGAACGTCTCGGCGAAGGTCACCCTCGGCATCCCCGTCATCACCGACACGGCCACAGACAGCGCACGCGATGGCGCACCCGCCGATGCAGGCGATGCCGCCCGCGACGCGTCGGCTGCCGCCCCCGACGACGTGCACGCGCCCGGGGTCGGCGGGCAGGGACTGGGTGACGGGTTCCGGATCTCCACGATGTTCAGCGGGTGCGAGATCCCCGGCATCGGGTTCATCGACGCCGACACCATCGAAGCCCTGCTGCAGACCGTGCCGCTGCAGGTCGGGCGGGCGCTGCTCGACGCCCGCACCGGCACCGTCCTGGAGACCACCACCGCCGCGTACCGCCCGACCAAGGGCATCACCGACTTCGTGGCCACCCGCGACGGCACCTGCCGCATGTGGGGCTGCGACCGGCCCGCCCGCGCCTGCGACCTCGACCACGTCCGACCCTGGCCCGCCGGTGCCACCAGCCCCGCCAACCTCGGCGACCTGTGCCGGCGACACCACCGCCTCAAGCAACGCGGCCGCTGGACCTACGTCCTGCACCCCGACGGCACCGTCATCTGGACCGCACCCTCGGGCAAGCAACGCACCACCCACGCCGACCACACCATCTGGCCTGCACGCTCGGACCCAAGCGAGACACCGCATCGGAGCAAGGACCCCGAACCGGTGCCGGCTGCTCCCGATGACGAAGTGGACCCGCCACCCTTCTGACGAGCCACCCTTCTGGTGCGGGACGGCCGAGGGGTTCCTGCGCGATAGACTCGTGCGGTTCCCCACCCCCTCGCCGGGGTGCCGCCTGCCCTCGGGCCAGGTGCGGCCGCCGGTGTCGACGAAAGCGAAGATCCACCCGTGGCATCGACCAACGACCTCAAGAACGGCCTCGTCCTCAACCTCGAGGGCCAGCTGTGGACCGTCGTCGAGTTCCAGCACGTCAAGCCCGGCAAGGGCCCGGCCTTCGTGCGGACCAAGCTGAAGAACGTCCTGAGTGGCAAGGTCGTCGACAAGACCTTCAACGCCGGCGTCAAGGTCGAGACGGCGAACGTCGACAAGCGGAACATGCAGTACCTCTACAACGACGGCACCGACTTCATCTTCATGGACGGTGACACCTACGACCAGATCTCGGTGACCCCCGAGGTCGTCGGCGACGCGGCGAAGTACATGCTCGAGAACCAGGAGGCCATCGTGGCCCGCCACGACGGCGCCGTCCTGTTCATCGAGCTGCCCGCGTCGGTCGTGCTCGAGATCTCGTACACCGAGCCGGGCCTCCAGGGCGACCGCTCGACCGGCGGCACCAAGCCGGCGACCCTCGAGACCGGCGCCGAGATCGCCGTGCCCCTGTTCCTCGAGACGGGCACCAAGGTCAAGGTCGACACCCGCGACGGCTCCTACCTCGGTCGGGTCAGCTGACCCGTGGCCGCCCGCACCAAGGCCCGCAAGCGCGCGCTCGACCTCCTCTTCGAGGCCGAGCAGCGCCAGGTCAACGTCGGCGAGCTGCTCCGTGAGCGCCTGGCCGTCCCCGTGACGGAGGCCCCGTTGTCCGAGTTCACCGGTGACCTCGTGACCGGGGTCGTCGAGCACTGGACGCAGATCGACGAGCTCATCGCGACCTATTCACAGGGGTGGACCCTGGGCCGGATGCCGGCCGTCGACCGCGCGATCCTGCGGCTCGGCGCCTACGAGGTGCTGTACTCGACCGACGTTCCCGAGGCCGTCGCGATCAGCGAGTGGGTGGGGTTGGCGACCGAGCTGTCGACCGACGACAGCCCGAAGTTCGTCAACGGGCTGCTCGGCCGGCTCGCCGAGGTCAAGCCGACCCTGGCCTGAGCCGCATTCGAGTCGCAGGTGCACGGATTCGCGAGCGGTATCACCTCGACCGGGTGTCACTCCTCGAGGCGGAAGCCCAGCTTGAGACCCACCTGGTAGTGCGCGACCGCGCCGTCCTCGAGGTGTCCCCGGATCTCGGTCACCTCGAACCAGTCCAGCCCGCGCACGGTGGTCGATGCCCGAGCCACCGCGGTGGTGATCGCGTCGTCGATGGAGGTCGGCGACGACCCGACCACCTCCGTGATGCCGTACGTGTGTGCCATGGCTGCGCCTCTCGTCACCGGAGGCACCGTCGGCACCCCTCGCAACCGATGATCCTCGTGGCCGGCCCCCGTCGCCACCCCGGAGCGTCTGCCGCTGAGGCGGGGTTTGGGCGGTCATGTGGTGGGTATGAGGACCGTGCCCGCAACACTCGATCGAAAGGAGAAGGCCATGGATACCCGTACCTGGGATGCGTGGAACTATCGGGAGAGCGCTGAGGTGTCGACCCGCGGCAAGGACCTCACGGGGTTCTCCGTGGAGGCCGTCGACGGCTCGATCGGCAAGATCGACCGGTCCACCCTTGACGTCGGCAGCAGCTATGTCGTCGTCGACACCGGACCCTGGATCTTCGGCCGGAAGGTGATGCTTCCTGCCGGCACGATCGACCGCGTCGACTGGAACGAGGAGAAGGTCTACGTGGACCGGACCAAGGACCAGATCAAGGACTCCCCGGAGTACGACGAGAGCACCATGTTCGACGACGCGGACTATCGAGACCGCTTGGGCACGTACTACGGCGGCACCTACGACGACCGCGCCACCTTCTGAGGCCGGCCGCCGCATTCCGCTGAAGTACACCGGGGCCCCGGTGGCGGGACATCCCGCCACCGGGGCCCCGTCGTGCGACGGGGCACCGGACGAGACAGAGAGTCGCAGGTCCTACCAGCCGCCGGCGGAGGCGAAGACGACCTCGGGCCAGGGTGAGCTCGCCAGCCAGCGGCGGCGGGTCTCGGCGTCGGCGTCGCGCGGGCGGGAAGAGCGGCGCCCACGCAGCCCGGGCCACGGTGGCCGTGGGGGAGGCCTCGGCGCAGGACGCGTCACGCTGGGTGAGGGGCTGGACGGTGGTCTGCACGATGGCCTCCTTCGCGGGCTGCGGGTGAGGGGCCGTCGCGGCGCCTCGTGGAGCCATTACATCACGTCGTGTTGGGATAGGCATAGGGCTGCGTTATGTGAGTCCATCATCCGGACCCGCTGTCCGGTCCGCGAGCCCCGTCCGAGGGCCGGCCGGCAACCCCTTAGAGTGGGGGCGCACCAAACCGACATCCTTTAACGACCTGTCCCGTGAGGCAGGGAAGGAGGTCCGCGTCGTGACGCGTGCCGAAAGCACCGTGCCCCCCGGGCACCCCCTCGACCCCGACGGCCGCACCGTCCTCTCCGCGAGCGACGTGGCCCGGGCGCTGCGCCGCATCGCGCACGAGATCCTCGAGCACAACAAGGGCCCCGACGACCTCGTCCTGCTCGGCATCCCCAGCCGCGGCGTCGAGCTCGCCCACCGGCTCGTCGACCTCGTCCGTGAGGTCGAGGGCGCCGAGGTCCCCGTGGGCAGCCTCGACATCACGATGCACCGCGACGACCTGCGCCACCAGCCCACGCGGGCCCCGATGCACACGCAGATCCCGACCGGCGGCATCGACGACAAGGTGGTCGTGCTCGTCGACGACGTGCTGTACTCCGGCCGCACCATCCGCGCCGCACTCGACGCACTCTCCGACCTCGGCCGGCCGCGCGCCGTGCGCCTGGCCGTGCTCGTCGACCGTGGCCACCGCGAGCTGCCCATCCGCGCCGACCACGTCGGCAAGAACCTGCCGACGAGCCACACCGAGAAGGTGCAGGTGCGCCTGGCCGGTCACGACGGCATCGAGGACGTCGTGCGCATCGCCGGGGGCGAGGCCCGATGAACCGGCACCTGCTCTCCAGCGCCGACCTGACCCGCGACGACGTGCGGATGCTGCTCGCGACGGCATCCGAGATGCACGAGGTGCAGCGCCGTGACGTCAAGAAGCTGCCCACGCTGCGCGGCCGGACCATCATCAACCTCTTCTTCGAGGACTCCACGCGAACCCGCAGCAGCTTCGAGATCGCCGGCAAGTGGATGAGCGCCGACACGATCAACATCACCGGCAAGGGCAGCAGTGCCAGCAAGGGCGAGTCCCTGCGTGACACCGTTCGCACCATCGACGCGATGTCGGTCGACGCCATCGTCATGCGCCACATGGCCAGCGGTGCCGCGCACCAGGTCTCGCAGTGGGTCGACGCAAGCGTCATCAACGCCGGCGACGGCACCCACGAGCACCCGACCCAGGCCCTCCTCGACGCCTACACGATCGAGCAGCGGCTCGGAGACCTCGACGGCGCCCACGTGGCCATCGTCGGCGACCTCACCCACAGCCGGGTCTTCCGCTCCAACGCGATCACGCTGCGCACCCTCGGTGCCCGGGTCACCCTCGTGGCGCCCCCGACGCTGATGCCGAGCGGCATCCGCCCCTGGGCCGCAGCCGACGGCCTCGAGCTGACCGACGACCTCGACGCCGTGCTCGCCAGCGGTCCGGATGCCGTCATGATGCTTCGCGTCCAGCGCGAGCGGATGAGCGGCGGCTTCTTCCCGACCCCCCGTGAGTACACGGTCGGGTTCGGGCTCACCCGCGACCGCCTGAGGGCTCTCGCCGACGCCAACCCGGAGGCCGTCATCTGCCACCCCGGCCCGATGAACCGCGGCCTGGAGATCAGCGCAGACGCCGCGGATGCCGCCCGCAGCCTCGTGCTCGACCAGGTCTCCGCAGGGGTGGCGGTGCGGATGTCCGTCCTCTACCACCTGCTCGCCGGAGAGGGGGTGGCCGCATGACCACCGCCGCCAACACCACCGCGCCACTGCCATCGTGCTGACCGGACCCACCTGGGATGCCGGGGACGGCACCTCCCGGCGCGGTGACGTCCTGCTCACCGACGGTGTCATCGCGCAGCTCGGCACCGTCGACGCGCCCGCCGATGCGCAGCGCATCGATGCCGACGGGCTCGTCCTGCTGCCCGGTTTCGTCGACCTGCACACCCACCTGCGCGAGCCGGGCCGCGAGGACGCCGAGACGATCGCCTCGGGGTCGCGAGCCGCGGCCGTCGGCGGCTACACCGCCGTGCTCGCCATGGCCAACACCGAACCCGGTCACCGACACCGCGGAGGCCGCCGAGCGCATCCTCGACCTCGGCCGCGCGGCAGCCCTCGTCGACGTCGTGCCCGTCGGGGCCGTCACGAAGGGCCTCGAGGGCACCGAGCTGGCCGAGCTGGGCCTCATGCACCGCTCCCGGGCCCGCGTCAGCGTCTTCTCCGACGACGGCCGCTGCGTCGCCGACGGCCGCGTCATGCGCCGGGCGCTGGAGTACGTGCGCGCCTTCGGCGGGGTGGTCTCGCAGCACAGCCAGGACCCGAACCTGGCCGGGCCGCAGGCCTGTTGCCACGAGGGCGAGACCTCGGGCCGGCTCGGGCTGCCCGGCTGGCCGGCGGTCGCCGAGGCGAGCATCATCGCCCGCGACGCCATGCTCGCCGAGCACACCGGCTCGCGGGTGCACGTCGCGCACGTCAGCACCGCCGAGGGTCTCGACGTCGTGCGCTGGGCCAAGGCGCGTGGCATCGCGATGACCGCCGAGGTCACCCCTCACCACCTCGCGCTCGGCACCGACCTGCTCACCGGCTACGACCCGGTCTTCAAGGTCAACCCGCCGCTGCGCCCGTCGGAGGACCGGCAGGCGCTCATCGACGGGCTGCTCGACGGCACCATCGACGCGATCGCCACCGACCACGCCCCGCACGCGCGGCACGACAAGGAACACGCCTTCGTCGACGCCGCCTTCGGGATGCTCGGCCTCGAGACCGCCTTCGCCGTCGTGCACGACCTGCTCGTCGCCGACGGGCGCCTGCCGTGGGGTGACCTCGCGCGGCTCATGTCGGTCGCGCCGGCCCGCATCGCCGGCCTGTCAGACCACGGTCGCCCGATCGCCGCCGGCGAGCCCGCCAACCTCGTGCTCGTCGACCCCGCCGCCTCGGTCACCGTCGACCGCGACACCTCGCAGTCCTTGTCCCGCAACACCCCGTGGCACGGCACCAGCCTCACCGGCGCCGTCCACACGACGATCCTGCGCGGCACCGTGTCCGCGCGAGGAGGGGAGCCCACCGCATGCTGACCACCCGCGAGCCCGCCGTGCTCGTGCTCGAGGACGGCCGCACCTTCACCGGCCGCGCCTACGGCCACCGCGGCACCACCGTGGGCGAGGCCGTCTTCAACACCGGCATGACCGGCTACCAGGAGACCCTCACCGACCCCAGCTACCACCGGCAGGTCGTCGTCATGACGTCCCCCCACGTCGGCAACACCGGCTGGAACGACGAGGACGACGAGTCCGGCCGCATCTGGGTCGCCGGCTACGTCGTGCGCGACCCCGCCCTGCGCCCCTCCAACTGGCGTTCGCAGCGCTCCCTCGAGGACGAGCTCGACGCCCAGGGCGTCGTCGGCATCTGCGACCTCGACACCCGGGCGCTGACCCGGCACCTGCGCGAGCGCGGCGCCATGCGCGCCGGCATCTTCTCCGGGGATGCCGCGAGCGCACCTCGCGAACGGCTGCTCACCCAGGTCATCGACGCAGCACCCATGACGGGCGCGGCCCTCGCCGAGCAGGTGGCGACCGACACGGCATACGTCGTGCCTGCGGTGGGGGACCGGCGCTTCACCGTGGCCGCCGTCGACCTCGGCATCAAGGCGATGACGCCGACGATGATGGCGGAGCGTGGCATCGAGGTGCACGTGCTGCCCGCGACGGCCACCATCGACGACATCCGGGCGCTCGCGCCCGACGGGGTGTTCTTCTCCAACGGACCCGGTGACCCGAGCACGGCGCACCACCAGGCCGAGCTGCTCCGGGCCGTCCTCACCGAGCGGATCCCCTACTTCGGCATCTGCTTCGGCAACCAGATCCTCGGCAAGGCCCTCGGCTTCGGCACCTACAAGCTGAAGTACGGCCACCGCGGCATCAACCAGCCGGTCATGGACCGCACCACCGGCAAGGTCGAGGTCACCGCGCACAACCACGGGTTCGCCGTCGACGCACCGCTCGACCGCGAGAGCGAGACGCCCTTCGGTCGCGTGCGCGTGAGCCACGTCTGCCTCAACGACGACGTCGTCGAGGGCCTGGAGTGCCTCGACGTGCCGGCGTTCTCCGTCCAGTACCACCCGGAGGCCGCGGCCGGCCCGCACGATGCCGCGTACCTCTTCGACCGCTTCATCGACCTCATGCAGAGCGCCCGAACGCCCGGCTCCACGGACAGCGAGGTGGCCTGATGCCCAAGAGGGACGACATCACGAGCGTGCTCGTCATCGGCTCCGGCCCGATCGTCATCGGCCAGGCCTGCGAGTTCGACTACTCCGGCACCCAGGCGTGCCGCGTGCTGCGCGAGGAGGGCATCCGCGTCATCCTCGTCAACTCCAACCCGGCGACGATCATGACCGACCCCGAGTTCGCCGACGCCACGTACGTCGAGCCGATCACCCCGGAGATCGTCGAGAAGATCATCGCCAAGGAGCGGCCGGATGCCGTGCTCGCCACCCTGGGTGGCCAGACGGCCCTCAACTGCGCGATCGAGCTGCACGACCGCGGCATCCTCGAGAAGTACGACTGCCCCCTCATCGGCGCCAACGTCGAGGCGATCCAGCTCGGGGAGGACCGCGAGAAGTTCAAGGGGGTCGTCGAGCGCTGCGGCGCCGAGTCGGCCCGCTCGTTCATCTGCCACACGATGGGTGAGGTGCTGACCGCCGCCGACGACCTCGGCTACCCCGTCGTCGTGCGCCCGTCGTTCACCATGGGAGGCCTCGGCAGCGGGTTCGCCCACGACGAGGACGAGCTCGTGCGCATCGCCGGTGCCGGCCTGCAGTACTCCCCGGTCACCGAGGTGCTGCTCGAGGAGTCGATCAAGGGCTGGAAGGAGTACGAGCTCGAGGTCATGCGCGACCACGCCGACAACGTCGTCGTCGTGTGCTCGATCGAGAACTTCGACCCGATGGGTGTGCACACCGGTGACTCGATCACCGTGGCGCCGGCCCTCACGCTCACCGACCGCGAGTACCAGCGGCTGCGCGACATCGGCATCGCGATCATCCGCGAGGTCGGGGTCGACACCGGTGGCTGCAACATCCAGTTCGCCGTCAACCCCGTCGACGGCCGGATCATCGTCATCGAGATGAACCCGCGGGTCTCGCGCAGCTCGGCGCTGGCGTCCAAGGCCACCGGGTTCCCGATCGCGAAGATCGCCGCGAAGATGGCGATCGGCTACACGCTCGACGAGGTCAGGAACGACATCACCCGCGAGACCCCGGCCTCCTTCGAGCCCACCCTCGACTACGTCGTCGTCAAGGTGCCGCGCTTCGCCTTCGAGAAGTTCCCCGCTGCCGACGACACCCTGACGACGACGATGAAGTCGGTCGGCGAGGCGATGTCGATCGGCCGCAACTTCACCGAGGCGCTGCAGAAGGCGCTGCGCTCGCTGGAGAAGAAGGGCAGCAGCTTCCACTGGGACGGCGAGCGGCCCACGACCGAGCAGGCCCGCGCCATCCTCGCCGACGCCCGCCGCCCCACCGACGGCCGGATCATCCAGGTGCAGCAGGCCCTGCGCGGCGGCCTGTCCGTCGAGGAGGTGCACGAGGCCACCCGCATCGACCCGTGGTTCCTCGACCAGATGGCCCTCATCGAGGACGTCGCGGATGCCGTGGCGGCGGCCCCCGAGCTCACTCCCGACCTCCTTCGGCTGGCCAAGAAGCACGGCTTCAGCGACGCCCAGCTCGCCGGTCTGCGGGCGATGCCCGAGGCGGTGGTCCGCGGGGTGCGCCACGCCCTCGGCGTGCGCCCGGTCTACAAGACGGTCGACACCTGCGCCGCCGAGTTCGCGGCGCTGACGCCCTACCACTACAGCACCTACGACGAGGAGAACGAGGTCGCTCCGCGCGAGCGGCCGGCCGTCCTCATCCTCGGTTCCGGGCCGAACCGCATCGGTCAGGGCGTGGAGTTCGACTACTCCTGCGTGCACGCGAGCTTCGCCCTGCGCGACGCCGGGTACGACACCGTGATGGTCAACTGCAACCCCGAGACCGTCTCCACCGACTACGACACGAGCAGCCGGCTGTACTTCGAGCCGCTCACCCTCGAGGACGTCCTCGAGGTCGTGCACGCCGAGCGGCAGGCCGGACCGATCGCCGGGGTCATCGTCCAGCTCGGCGGGCAGACCCCGCTCGGGCTCGCGAAGGCGCTCAAGGCCGAGGGCGTGCCGATCGTCGGCACCTCGCCCGAGGCGATCGACCTCGCCGAGGACCGCGGCGCCTTCGGCCGCGTGCTGCACGAGGCGAACCTGCCCGCGCCCAAGCACGGCACGGCCTACAGCGCCTCCGAGGCGGTCGAGATCGCCCGGGAGATCGGCTACCCGGTGCTCGTCCGCCCGTCCTACGTGCTCGGCGGGCGCGGCATGGAGATCGTCTTCGACGACGTGACCCTCAGCGGCTACGTCGAGCGGGCGACCGTGGCCAGCCCCGAGCACCCCGTGCTCGTGGACCGCTTCCTCGACGACGCCATCGAGATCGACGTCGACGTGCTCTACGACGGTGTCGACATGTACGTCGGCGGCATCATGGAGCACATCGAGGAGGCCGGCATCCACTCCGGCGACTCCTCGTGCACGCTGCCCCCGGTCACCCTCGGCGACAGCGAGCTCGAGCGGGTGCGGGTCTCGACCCGCAAGCTCGCGGAGGGCATCGGCGTGCGCGGCCTGATGAACGTGCAGTTCGCGCTGGCCCAGGACATCCTCTACGTCCTCGAGGCCAACCCGCGGGCGTCGCGCACCGTGCCGTTCGTCGCCAAGGCCACCGGCGTGCCGCTCGCGAAGGCCGCAGCCCGGATCATGCTCGGCGCGACCATCGCCGAGCTGCGGACCGAGGGGCTCCTGCCCGCGCACACCGACGGCGGCCGGATGCCGCCGCACTCACCGATGTCGGTCAAGGAGGCCGTGCTGCCGTTCAAGCGGTTCCGCACCGCCGAGGGTCTCGTCGTCGACAGCCTGCTCGGCCCCGAGATGCGCTCGACCGGCGAGGTCATGGGCATCGACACCGACTTCGGTCGGGCCTTCGCGAAGGCCCAGCTCGGCGCGATCAGCGGCCTGCCCACGACGGGGACGGTGTTCGTCTCCGTGGCCAACCGTGACAAGCGGGCGATCATCTTCCCCGTCAAGCGCCTGCTCGACCTGGGCTTCCGCATCGTCTCGACGTCGGGCACGGCGGATGTGCTGCGCCGCAACGGCATCGAGGCCGAGGTGGTGCTCAAGCACGCAGAGCGCGGCCCCGAGGGTCGCTCGATCGTCGACTGGATCAACGCCGGTGAGATCGACATGGTCGTCAACAGCCCGAGCGGGCCGAGCGCGTCGGCCCGGGCCGACGGGTACGCCATCCGGGCGGCCACGACCTCCATGGACAAGCCGATCATCACCACGGTGCAACAGCTCGCGGCCGCGGTGCAGGCGATCGAGGCCGTCATCACCGGCGACCTCGACGTGACACCGCTGCAGCAGCACGCAGCTGCCCTCGACCTCTACGGCGTGCAGGCGCCGGCGTGAGCGGGGACGGCGCGGGAGGCGCAGCGAGCGGGGTCGTCCAGGTCACGGGGACCGTCGTCGCCAACACCGCGGTGGGCGCCTACCGACACCTGAGCATCTCGGCACCCGGCGTCGCCCCGCTCGCCGAGCCGGGCCAGTTCGTCGCGCTCGCCGTCGGCGGGCCCACCTCGGCGAACCTGCTGCGGCGCTGCTTCTCGATCCACCGCGTCAACGCCTCGCGCGGCACGGTCGAGGTCGTCGTCGCCGCACACGGGCCGGGCACCACGTGGCTCACGGGCCTGCGGGCCGACGACACCGTCGACGTCGTCGCACCCCTGGGCCGCCCGTTCCCGCTGCCGGCCGACCCCGTGGCGTGTGTGCTCGTCGGCGGCGGCTACGGCTCCGCCCCGCTGTTCTGGCTCGCCGAGGTGCTGCGCGCGCGCGGCTGCCACGTCGAGATGGTGCTCGGCGCGGCATCCGACGAGCGGCTCTTCGGCGTCGCCGAGGCGCGCCGCTCCGCCGACGGGGTCACCGTGACCACCGACGACGGTTCGGCCGGCCGGCGCGGCTGGGTGTCCGACGTGCTCGGCGACGTCATCGACCGCACGAACGCCGCGCTCGTCTACGGGTGCGGCCCGATGGCGATGCTGAAGTCCGTCACCGACGTCGCGGACGCCCACGGCGCCGTGGCCCAGGTGGCCGTCGAGGAGTCGATGGCCTGCGGGGTCGGGGTCTGCATGACCTGCGTGCTGCCGATCACCGGTGACGACGGCGTGACGAAGATGGTGCGCTCGTGTGTCGACGGCCCGGTGTTCCGCGGCGACCGCGTGCGCTGGGACGCCTTCGGTGACGGCATCTGCCGCGTCCCCGCCGACACCCTCGGGGCGCCGCAGGCAGGTGGTCACTGATGGTCGACATGGCGACCACGCTGGGGCCGATGACGCTGCCGAACCCCGTCATGACGGCATCCGGCTGCGCGGCCAACGGCCAGGAGCTGCACCGGTTCTTCCCGGTCGGCGAGCTCGGTGCGTTCGTCACCAAGACGGTCATGGCCGCGCCGCGCTCGGGGCGGGGGACCCCGCGGATGGCGGAGACGGCATCCGGCATGCTCAACTCGATCGGCCTCCAGGGGCCGGGCATCGACGCGTTCGTCGAGCACGACCTCGCGTGGCTCGCGTCGGTCGGGGCGCGGGTGCTCGTCTCCATCGCCGGCAACACCGCCGAGGAGTTCGGTGACGTCGCGCAGCGGTTGGCGAGCAGCCCGGCCTTCGACGCGGTCGTCGGGGTCGAGGTCAACATCTCGTGCCCGAACGTCGCCAACCGCGGCCTGGTGTTCGCGTGCGACCCCGTGTCGTCCGACCGGGTCGTGCGCCTCGTGCGTGAGCGGTTGCCCTCCGGCACACCGATCTTCGCGAAGCTGACCCCGGACGTCACCGACATCGTCGCGATCGCGGATGCCGCGCTGGGCGCCGGCGCCGACGGCCTGACGATGATCAACACGTTGCTCGGCATGGTCATCGACACCGACCTCCTGCGCCCGCAGCTGGCCGGGATCACCGGCGGCCTGTCCGGACCGGCGGTGCGCCCCGTCGCCGTGCGTGCCCTCTGGCAGGTCACCGCGGCGATGCGCGACGGGCGCCTGCCGACGGCCCCGCTCATCGGGGTCGGGGGAGTGCGCACCGGTCGGGACGCCCTCGAGCTCGTGGCGGCCGGCGCCAGCGCCGTGCAGGTCGGCACCGCGACCTTCAACGACCCGTCACGTCCCCGCCGGGTCGTCGACGAGCTCGAGGCCGAGATCGCCCGCCACGGCTTCACCCGTTTCGCCGACGTCGTCGGCATCGCCCACGACAGGATGGTCCAGCCCATGACAGCAGTCCTCCAGCCCGCGCCCTTCGGAGTGCGGCTGCGCGCCGCCATGGACGAGCACGGCCCGCTCTGCGTCGGCATCGACCCGCACGCCGCGCTGCTGCAGTCGTGGGGGCTGCCCGTCGACCTGTCCGGGCTCGAGCGGTTCGCGCTGACCTGCGTCGAGGCGTTCGCCGGTCGCGTGGCCGTCGTCAAGCCGCAGTCGGCGTTCTTCGAGGTCTTCGGCTCCCGTGGCGTCGCGGTGCTCGAGCGCGTGCTCGGTGACCTGCGCGACGCCGGCACCCTGACGATCCTGGACGCCAAGCGCGGAGACATCGGCTCGACGATGGAGGCCTACGCGCAGGCGTTCCTGTCCGACGAGGGTCCCGGCCGCGCCGATGCCCTCACCGTGAGCCCCTTCCTCGGCTACGGCTCGCTGCGCCCGGCGCTCGACCTCGCCGCCTCCACCGGTCGTGGGGTCTTCGTGCTCGCGCTGACCTCCAACCCCGAGGGGCCGCAGGTGCAGCACGCCGAGGCCGGAGGGCGGTCCGTCGCGGCATCCGTGGTCGCCGGTGCCGCCGCCGACAACGCGTCCGCCGCAGCGCGCGGCGAGCTCGGGCACGTGGGCCTCGTCGTCGGCGCCACCGTCGGGGATGCCGTGGCGCGCCTGGGTCTCGACCTCGCGGCGAGCGCCGCCCCGCTCCTGGCGCCCGGGCTCGGAGCCCAGGGCGCCGGGCCCGGCGACCTGCGGTCGGTCTTCGGTGATGCGGCGGCCAACGTGCTGCCCAACGTCTCCCGCTCCGTGCTCTCGGCGGGGCCGTCGGTGGCGGCCCTGGTCGACGCCGCGGCTCGGGACGCCGAGGCGGTGCGTGCGGCCGTCTGACGGCCACGCCAGCGAAGGCGAGGCGTCGCGGGCAGTGCCCTGACCTGCGCGATAGAGTCGATCACCTCTCCCCGCCGGGTGCTGACCAAGCCAGCCCCGCACGTCGCCGAAGGACGCGCCCGTGGCACTTCCGCCGCTCACCCCCGAACAGCGTTCCGCAGCCCTGGTCAAGGCCGCGGCATCGCGGCGTGAGCGCGCCGAGGTCAAGCACCGCCTCAAGCACTCCGGGCTCTCGCTCGGTGAGGTGATCACCGAGGGCAGGACGAACGACGTCATCGGCAAGATGCGTGTCTCGGCGCTGCTGGAGTCGCTGCCCGGGGTCGGCCGCGTGCGCGCGCGCCAGATCATGGAGGAGGTCGGCATCTCCGAGAGCCGTCGTGTGCGTGGTCTGGGCCAGAACCAGGCCGCCGCCCTCCTCGAGCGCTTCGGACGGTGACCGGGCCCTCACGCCTCACCGTCCTGGCCGGTCCCACCGCCGTCGGGAAGGGGACCGTCGCGGCCTACGTGCGCGAGCACCACCCCCAGGTCTGGGTCTCGGTCTCCGCGACGACCCGGCGTCCGCGCCCGGGTGAGGTCGACGGCATCCACTACCACTTCGTCGACGACGCCGAGTTCGACCGCATGTCCCGCGAGGGCGAGCTGCTCGAGTGGGCCGTCGTGCACGGCCGGGCGAAGTACGGCACCCCCCGAGGCCCCGTCGAGGACGCGTTGGCCGCGGGCCGGCCGGCGCTGCTCGAGATCGACCTCCAGGGGGCCCGGCAGGTGCGCGAGACCATGCCAGAGGCGCTGTTCGTCTTCCTGGCGCCCCCGACGTGGGACGAGCTCGTGCGCCGTCTCGTCGGCCGGGGCACCGAGGACGCGCCCGAACGGGAGGCCCGGCTGGCCACCGCGAGGGTCGAGCTGGCCTCCGCCAGCGAGTTCGACGTGACGGTGCTCAACGACGACGTCCGCCGGGCCGCCGAGGAACTCGTATCATTGATGAGATCACCCGTCACCAAAGGTAAGTGAGATCCAGCGTGTCCGGAACCGTGGCCGACCCCATCGGCATCACCAACCCCCCGATCGACGAGCTCCTCGAGCGCGCCGACTCCAAGTACTCGCTGGTGCTCTACTCCGCCAAGCGGGCCCGCCAGATCAACGCCTACTACGCCCAGCTCCAGGAGGGCCTGCTCGAGTACGTCGGTCCGCTCGTCGACTCCGAGGTCCACGAGAAGCCGATGTCGATCGCGCTGCGCGAGATCAACGAGGGCCTGCTCACCTCGACCCCCACCCCGTCCCAGGGCTGACCTGACGTGGGCGCCGGGGTGGCAGTGTGAAGGTCGTCCTCGGCGTCGCAGGGGGCATCGCCGCCTACAAGGCCTGCTCGCTGCTGCGGCTGCTCACCGAGGCCGGGCACGACGTGACCGTCGTGCCCACGGCCGCCGCCCTGAACTTCGTCGGGGCGGCCACCTGGTCGGCGTTGTCCGGCAAGCCGGTGCACACCGACGTCTGGTCCGACATCACGTCGGTGCCGCACGTGCGGATCGGCCAGGAGGCCGACCTCGTGGTCGTCGCGCCCGCCACCGCAGACCTGTTGGCCCGGGCCGCGACCGGCCAGGCGAACGACCTGCTCACCACCGTGCTGCTCACCGCCCGGTGCCCCGTCGTGATGGCCCCGGCGATGCACACCGAGATGTGGGACCACCCGGCGACGCAGGCGAACGTCGCGACGCTCAGCGAGCGCGGCGTCCACATCGTCCCCCCGGCATCCGGGCGGCTCACGGGGAGCGACACCGGGCCGGGGCGGCTGCCCGAGCCCGAGGACCTGTACGCCGTGTGCGAGCGTGAGCTCGCCGCCGCCGCTCCCACGCCTCGCCGACCTTCCTGTCGGTGGCGGGGCAACACGCCGGCAGACGCGATTCGGCGGCTTCTCGCAGGGAGAGTGGGGACCTCGCGGGGCTGCGCGTGGTCGTCAGCGCCGGCGGCACCCGCGAACCACTCGACCCGGTGCGCTTCCTCGGCAACCGGTCGTCGGGCAAGCAGGGCTATGCGCTGGCCCTGGCAGCCCACGAGCGCGGGGCCGACGTCACGCTCGTGTCGTCGTCCTCGCTCGCCGTGCCCGACGGGGTGCGCCTCGTCCCGGTCGAGACCGCCCTCGAGCTCCAGGGCGCCGTCACGGATGCCGTGAGCGGCGCCGACGTCGTCGTCATGGCTGCCGCTGTGGCCGACTTCCGGCCGGCGGCCTACGCGGACCACAAGATCAAGAAGACGCACGACCCGTCCGCCGACGGCAGTGCCGACGACTCGGCTCCCGTGGTGACCCTCGTGCGCAACCCCGACATCCTGGCCGGCCTCGTCGAGGCCCGGGGGAGTGCCACCTCACCCGTCATCGTCGGTTTCGCCGCCGAGACGGGTGACGACGAGGGCTCGGTGCTCGACCACGGGCGGGCCAAGCTGGCCCGCAAGGGCTGCGACCTGCTCGTCGTCAACGAGGTCGGCGCCGGGGTGACCTTCGGCCAGGACGACAACACGGTGCACATCCTGGAGCGGGGCTCGGACCTGGTCACCGACATCGGTCCGGCCACCAAGCTCGAGGTCGCCCACGCCGTCTGGGACGCCGTCACCGACCTCCTCTGACCCCGGGGTGTGCGCGGTCAGCGGCGGGAGCCGGCCTTGGACTTGCGCCCGGTGTTGCCGTCATCGTGCTCGACCGAGTCGTCGGCGTCGGATGCCGTGACGTCGCTCCCGTGGTCGGCGTCCGTCTCGCTGTGGTCGGCCTCGGTGTGCTCGGCCTCGGTGTGCTCGGGGTCGGCCTGCTCGGCCTCGCCCTGCTCGACGTGCTCCGCCTCGTCGGTGACCACTGACTCCTCGGCGGGGGCACTCGGCTCCTCCACGGCATCCAGTGCGGTGACGGCGGCCGGACCGCCGAGGGTGGCGAGCATGTTGCGGACGTTGCTCAGCTGGGCGGTGATGCTGTCGCGGCGAGCGGTTGCCGCGTTGAGCTCGCGCTCGGAGTCGCGGCGGATGCGCTCGGCCTGCTCCTTGGCCGACGCCACGACGGACGCGGCCTCGGTCCGGGCGGCCTCGAGCAGCCGGGTGGCCTCGTCCGACTTCGTGGCGCGGTCCTCCTCGGACTCGCGGGCGAGCAGGTCGGCGCGCTCCTGCACCGCAGCCAGGGCCTGGTCCTGCTTGGCCATCTGGCCCGTGAAGTCGGCCGTGGCGCGCTCGCGACGCTCGGCCAGGGTGCGCTCGAAGTCAGCAGCCGACTCGGCGGCGGTGGCGCGCTGCTTCTCGTAGTAGGCCTCGGCCTCCTCGCGGCGGGCAGCCGCCTCGCGGGCCGCGTCGTCGATGATGGAGTCCGCCTCCTGCTTGGCCCGCGACAGCGCCTGCTCAGCGTCGACGTCGGTGCGCGAGCGGACGTCCTCGGCGTACCGGTCGGCCTCGGTGCGCACCCGGGCGGCGGCCTCGTCAGCCGCGAACCGGGCCTGGGCAGCCTCTTCGTCGGCGGTGGCCCGGATGCTCGTGGCCTCCTCGTCCGCGAGGGCGAGCATCGAGCCGATCCGCTCCCCGAGGTCGGCGAAGGTGGGGCTCGAGACGCGGCGGGCCTGCTCCTCGAGCTCGGTGAGGTGCTGGCGCTGGCCCTGCGCCTCCTCCGTCAGCGAGTCGTGCGACTGGCGCAGCTTCGTGAGCTCGACGGATGCCGTGGCCGCCTCGTGCTGGGCGGCCTCGGCTGCCTGTCGCGCCGCCTCGGCGGCCTGCTGGAGGGCCGCGACGTGCTGGTCGACGGTCACGGGGTCGTACCCGCGAAAGACGGTGGGGAACTCGGGCTGGTTCATCAGGACTCCTGGTCAGGGGTGGGGTCTGTGGGGTCTGGGGGAGGGAGGTCTTCCACGACGGCGAGTGCGTCGATCACACCGGAGAGGCTGCCGAGCTGGGTGGTGATGGCATCGCGGCGCGCTGCGAGCGTGTGCACCTCGGCACGCGCCCGCTCGACGGCCGCGTGGGCCTCGGCGCGCACCGTGTCGGCCCGCACCCGGGCCTCCTCGGAGGTCTTCATGATCTCGGCCCGGGCTGCGCGGTGGTGCTCATGGGCCTCACGGTGCATCCGCTCGACGTCCTCGGCGGCGCGCTCGCGCACGAGCGCTGCCCCCTGCTCGGCCTCGGCGGTGCGCCGGGCGGCCCGCTCCACGGCTTCCTCGGCGCGGGCCTGCGCCTCCTCGACGAGGCGCTGGGACTCGCGGGCGGCCGCCTCGCGGGTGCGGGCGGCATCCGCGTGTGCTTCGGCGAGCACCGCGGCAGCCTGCTCGCGCAGGCGGGTGGACTCCGACTCGGCCTCGGCGAGCCGGTCGCGGCTCTTGGTCGCGGCGCCACCGAGCAGCGTCTGTGCCTGGTGGCGGTGGGCGCGCGTTCGCTCGCTCAGTTCCTGGTGGTGGGCGCGGGCCCGGTCCTCGGCATCGGTGCGCGCACCGGCGACGACGTCGCGCACGGTGGCCTGCGCCCACGCCAGGTGGGCCTGGGCGGCGGCCATCACGGACTCGGCCTCGGCGCGGGCGTCGGCGAGCAGGGTCTCGGCCTGCTCCCGCGTCTCCCGCGAGCGCACCTCGGCGTCAGCGCGCGACTGTTCCTCGCGCATCGCGACGTCCGCCAGGAGGGTGGTGGCCCGGGCCTGCGCCTCGTCCCGGTGGGCGAGGGCGAAGTCCTCGGCGTCCCGGCGCTGGCGGTCGAGCTCGGCCAGCGTGCTCTCGCGCAGGCCCGACAGCTCGCTCGCGTGGGCCTCGTGCTCCCGGCTCCACCGGTCCTGGTGGGCGCGTTCCTCGTCGGCCAGGCGCGCCATGGTGTTCTCGTGCTCGGCCCGGGCGCGGGCCAGCAGCTCGTCGGCGCGGGCCTGCGCGTCGGCCAGCTCGGCCTGCGCCTGCTCGGTCGCCATCCCGAGAGCCTCGTCGCTGGCCTTCGTGGCCCGGACCCGCAGCAGTGCTGCCTGGTCGGCGGCGTCGGCGAGCATGATCTCGACCTCGGCGCGGGTCTCCTCGAGGCGGCGCTCGGACTCCAGGCGGGCCGTGGCGATACCGGCACGCAGCTCGTCGAGCTCGTGGCTGGCCTCCTGGGCCTCACCGCGCAGTCGAGTGGCCTCGGACCGGGCGTGGGTCACCTCGCGGTGGGCCTGGTTGCGCAGCTCGTCGGCGAGTGACTGGGCGCGGGTCAGCAGGGACAGCGCTTCGTCCACCGGGCCCGCGGGGGTCTGATCGCCCGCGTCCCCAGCAGTCGCGACGCTCACCGACCCATCTGACACGCCCACCATGGTCTCAGACTCCGGGCCGGGGCGTGACCGCGAGTCGGTGGATCCGGTGACCGCCGGTAGATTGGTCCCCGCACCGGGCCCAGAGCCCCGCCAGCACCCCCTCACCTGAAGGAGACCTGCGTGTCCGCACGCCTGTTCACGTCCGAGTCCGTCACCGAGGGACACCCGGACAAGATCTGCGACCAGATCTCCGACTCGATCCTCGACGCCATGCTGGCCCAGGACCCCGGAAGCCGGGTCGCCGTGGAGACCATGGTCACCACCGGCCTCGTGCACGTCGCGGGAGAGGTCACCACCGAGGCGTACGTCGAGATCCCGAAGATCGTGCGCGACACCGTCCTCACGATCGGCTACGACAGCTCGACCAAGGGCTTCGACGGGGCCTCGTGCGGGGTCAGCGTCTCGATCGGGCAGCAGAGCCCCGACATCGCCCAGGGGGTCGACACGGCCTTCGAGAGCCGCACCGGCGCCGTCGACCCGCTCGACAAGCAGGGTGCCGGCGACCAGGGCCTGATGTTCGGCTACGCGTGCGACGACACCCCCGAGCTGATGCCGCTGCCGATCTTCCTCGCCCACCGCCTCGCGGAGCGCCTCACGGCGGTCCGCAAGGACGGCGAGCTGTCCTACCTGCGCCCCGACGGCAAGACCCAGGTCACCATCGCCTACGACGGCGACCGCGCGGTCTCGCTCGACGCCGTCGTCGTCTCCAGCCAGCACGCCGAGGACATCTCCCTCGACGGCATGCTCGAGCCGGACGTGCGGGCGCACGTCATCGAGCCGGTCCTGGCCGAGCTGGCCGACTCCGGCACCGACCTGCGCACCGACGACTACCGCGCCTACATCAACCCCACCGGCAAGTTCGTCATCGGTGGCCCGATGGGTGACGCGGGCCTGACCGGCCGCAAGATCATCGTCGACACCTACGGCGGCATGGCCCGCCACGGTGGCGGTGCCTTCTCGGGCAAGGACCCGAGCAAGGTCGACCGCTCGGCCGCCTACGCCACCCGCTGGGTCGCCAAGAACGTCGTCGCCGCGGGCCTGGCCCGCCGCTGCGAGGTGCAGGTCGCCTACGCGATCGGCAAGGCCCAGCCCGTCGGCCTCTACGTCGAGACCTTCGGCACCGAGACCGTGGCCGCCGACAAGATCCAGGCCGCGATCCTCGCGACCTTCGACCTGCGTCCCGCCGCGATCCTCGACGCGCTCGACCTCCTGCGCCCGATCTACAAGGTGACCGCGGCCTACGGGCACTTCGGGCGCACGTCCGCGCCGGGCGTCGACAACGCCTTCACGTGGGAGCGCACCGACCGGGTCGAGGCCCTCCAGCGCGCCGTGAACGGCTGAGGCCGGACCCGCTTCTCCACAGGCAGGGCCCACCACCCCCACCGGGGTCGGTGGGCTCCGCTAGTTTCGGGCTCATGACGGCGACCGGGGACCCCACCACCGAGGTGCTCCCCGTCGCCCTCGTCCAGGTCGACACCGGCCTGGCCCACCTCGACCGAGCCTTCGAGTACACCGTTCCCACGTCGATGGCCGAGGCGGCGCTGCCCGGGGTGCGGGTCAAGGTGCGCTTCGCCGGCCAGGACCTCTCGGGGTTCGTGCTCGACCGCCGCGCCGACGCCGAGCACCTCGGGCGGCTCAGCCCGATCCGTCGCGTCGTCTCGCCCGAGCCGGTGCTCACCCCCGCCGTGCTCGCTGCGGCCCGCGTCGTCGCCGACCGGTATGCCGGTTCGCTCGGTGACGTCCTGCGCCTGGCCGTCCCCCCTCGGCACGCGGCGGCCGAGAAGGCCCTGTCGCTCGAACCGCCGGAGCGTCTCGAGCTGCCGGACCGGATGCCGGACGCCTGGCTCCCGTACGCCGCGGGCTCCGCGTTCCTCGGCCACGTCACCGCGGGTGGCGCGCCGACGGCATCCCTGCTCGCGGTCCCGGCGACCGGGCCGGACCGTGACTGGCCGATGCTGCTGGCGCAGGCAGCCCGGGCAGCCGTCGAGGGTGGGCGAGGTGCGGTGCTCGTCGTCCCCGACCACCGTGACGTCGTGCGGGTGGAGGCGGCTCTGGTCGAGGCGCTCGGCCCCGGTCGGCACACCCGCCTCACCGCCGACCAGGGTCCGCAGGCGAGGTACACGGCCTACCTCAAGGCGTTGCGGGGGCACGCCCAGGTCGTCGTGGGCACGCGGGCCGCAGCGTTCGCGCCCGTGCACGACCTCGGGCTGGTCGCGTGGTGGGACGACGGTGACGACCTGCTCGACGAGCCGCGCGCGCCCTACCCGCACGTCCGTGAGGTGCTGCTCGCGCGGGCTGCCCACGAGGGGGCAGCGGCGCTGTCCGCCGGGTTCACCCGCTCGGTGGCCGTTGCCGACCTCGTCGCCCGAGGTGCGCTGACCTCGGTCGAGGCGCCTCGAAACGTCCTGCGGGCTGCCGCGCCCTCGGTGAGGGTGGCCGGTGAGGGGTACGACGCCGACCGCGACCCTGCCGTGGCCGCGGCCCACCTGCCGACGCTCGCCTGGCGCACCGCCAAGGACGCCCTCGCGCTGGGCCCGGTCCTGGTGCAGGTGCCCCGCCGCGGCTACCTTCCCTCGCTCTCCTGCCACGAGTGCCGCCGACCCGCCCGGTGCACGGCGTGCGCCGGTCCGCTCGCGCTGGCCGGGCCCGCAGGGGCCGACGTCCTGCCGCTGGTGCGGCCGGGTCGAGACCGCCTTCGCCTGCCCCGCGTGCGGTGGGCACCGGCTGCGGTCGTCCGTCGTCGGCGCCCGCCGCACCGCCGAGGAACTGGGTCGGGCGTTCCCCGGCGTGCCCGTCGAGCGCTCCGGTGCCGGCACGGTGCTCGACGTCGTCAAGGCCGGCCCCCGGCTCGTCGTCTCGACCCCGGGGGCCGAACCGGTGGCGCCCGACGGCTATGCCGCGGCCCTGCTCCTCGACGCCTGGGCGCTGCTCGACCGGCCGACGCTGCTCGCGGGGGAGGAGGCGCTGCGCCGGTGGCTGGCGGCAGCGGCGCTGGTGCGCCCGGCATCCGAGGGTGGCCGCGTCGTCCTCGCCGGCGCACCGACCGACGTGTCCGTTCCCGCCGTCGAGGCGCTGGTGCGGTGGGACCCGGCCTGGTTCGCCGACCGTGAGCTGACCGAACGGCGCGAGCTGTCGCTGCCTCCCGCAGCCCGGCTGGCGACCCTCACCGGCCCCCGGGCCGCGCTGGAGCGGGCGGTCGCGGAGGTCGGGATCCCGGCATCCGCCGCGGTGCTCGGGCCCCTGCCGCACGCGGGCGTCATCGGTGGAGCCGGGGCCCCTGGCGCCCCCCAACCCGAGCGCTGGCGCACGATCATCACCGTCCCCCGCCCCGACGGTCCCGAGCTGACCCGCGAGCTCGCCGCGCTGCGGGCCCGGGCCTCCGCCCGCAAGGACCCCGAGCCGGTGACCGTGCGCGTCGACCCGCCCGACCCGACGACGTGACGGGTGCCGCGGCATCGCGCCTAGACTCCCGGGCGTGAGCGTCACCCCCATCCGGCTGTTCGGCGACCCGGTCCTGCGCACCCCCGCCGAGCCCGTCGTCGACTTCGACGCCGAGCTGCAGCGCCTCGTCGCGGACCTCACCGACACCATGCTGGATGCCGGGGGAGCGGGCCTGGCCGCCCCCCAGCTGGGCGTGGGCCTGCGGGTGTTCACCTACAACGTCGACGGTGTCCTCGGGCACCTCGTCAACCCCGACCTCAGCCTCGGCGACGACGAGACGTGCGAGCTCGAGGGCTGCCTGTCCCTGCCGGGCCTGCACTTCGAGACCCCGCGGGCGGTGCAGGTGGTCGCCCGCGGCTGGACCGTGCACGGCGAGCCGGCCACGATCGAGGGCACCCACCTGCTGGCGCGTGCCGTGCAGCACGAGACCGACCACCTCGACGGCATCCTGTTCATCGACCGGCTCGACCCCGAGCAGCGCCGCGAGGCGATGCGGCTCGTGCGCGAGACCGACTGGGGCGCGGCGCCGCCCGTCGTGCGTGCCAGCCCCCACGCCGGTGCGTTCGGGAGGCGCTGACGTGCGTCTGGTCTTCGCCGGCACCCCGGTCACCGCGGTCCCCTCGCTGCTCGCCCTGCTCGCGTCCCGGCACGAGGTCGTGGCGGTCGTGACCCGGCCCGACGCCCGGTCGGGAAGAGGGCGCACCCTGGCGCCGTCGCCCGTCAAGGAGGTGGCGCTCGAGCACGGCCTCGAGGTGCTGACCCCCGCCACCCCGCGGGATCCCGACTTCCTCGCCCGACTCACGACGATCGCCCCCGACTGCTGCCCGGTCGTCGCCTACGGCGCCCTCGTGCCGCGTCCGGTGCTCGACGTGCCCTCGCTCGGCTGGGTCAACCTGCACTTCTCGCTGCTCCCTGCCTGGCGCGGGGCCGCTCCCGTGCAGCGGGCGCTCATGGCCGGCGACGACGTCACCGGGGCGACGACGTTCGTCCTCGAGGAGGGCCTCGACACCGGGCCCGTGCTCGGAACGCTCACCGAGACGGTGCGCCGCGACGACACGAGCGGCACCCTGCTCGACCGCCTCGCCCACGCCGGCGCGGGCCTGCTCGTCGCCACGATGGACGGCATCGCCGACGGCTCGCTGTACGCGCTGCCCCAACCCGACGACGGCGTCAGCCACGCTCCCAAGCTCACGACCGACGAGGCGCAGGTGCGGTGGGGGCTGCCGTCGCACGTCGTCGACCGGCACGTGCGGGGCTGCACGCCCGCGCCGGGTGCGTGGACGACGCTGCGGGGTGAGCGGGTCAAGCTCGGCCCGGTCGGGCTCTCACCCACCGCCACGGCGGGGATGCCGTCCGCGGGCTCCGGTGCCGAACCCACCCCAGCGCTCACCCTCGCCCCGGGCGAGCTGCACGTCACCAAGCGTTCGGTGCTCGTCGGCACGGGGTCCGCACCCGTCGAGCTGCGCGAGGTGCGACCGCACGGCAAGAAGGCGATGGCGGCGGCCGACTGGGCCCGCGGCATCCGCATCACACCGGGAGAGCGTTTCGATGGCTGAGCACGACGGGCGACCGGAACGACCAGCGCGGGTCGGGCGACCGGCAACCGGCGGTCGGGGCCCGCGACAGCGCAGCGCCACCGCCCCCTCCCAGCGCACGAAGCGGGCGGAGCCGACCCGGTTCGCGGCCTACACCCTGCTGCGCACCGTGGCCGACGGCGGCTACGCCAACCTCGAGCTGCCCGACATCCTGCGCCGTCACCACCTCGCGGGCCGCGACGCCGCGTTCGCGACCGAGCTGGCGTTCGGCACGATCCGCTGGCAGGGGTTCTACGACGCCGTCATCGCGCAGGCCGCCGGCCGCCCGACGGACCGCATCGACCCGCAGGTGCTCGACGTGCTGCGCCTGGGAGCCCACCAGCTGATCGGCATGCGGGTCGCCCACGCACGCGGCAGCCGACCAGACGGTGGGCCTGTCCAAGGTCGTGGCCGGGGCCGGCGCAGGCGGTTTCGTCAACGCCGTCATGCGCCGGATGAGTGAGCGGACCTTCGAGCAGTGGCAGGAGGCGGTCGTGCCCGAGGGTGGGGGAGTCACCGCTCTCGCGGTGCGGCACAGCCACCCCGAGTGGGTCGTGTCGGCGCTGCGGGCGGCGCTGCTCGGCCACGGCCGGGCCACGCCCGAGACCATCGACGCCGAGCTCGAGGCCCTGCTGACCGCCGACAACGAGCCTCCGCGGGTGCACCTCGTGGCGCGGCCGGGACTGGCGACCGTCGACGAGCTCCTGGGCTCTGCCGACGCCGAGAAGAGCACCCTGTCCCCCCACGGCGTCGTGCTGAACGCCGGCGACCCGGGAGGTGTCTCGGCCATCCGGCAGGGGCGCGCCTCGGTGCAGGACGAGGGGTCGCAGCTCGTGGCCCTGGCCCTGGCCGCAGCCGAGGTGGGGCCGGACGTGCCCGCCCGCTGGCTCGACCTGTGTGCCGGGCCCGGGGGCAAGGCCGGGGTGCTCGGGGCGATGGCCGTGCAGCACGGAGCCGACCTCGTCGCGGTCGAGGTGACCCCGCACCGGGCCGAGCTCGTCCGCACGACGCTCGGGGCGCTCACCCGCCACGCCGAGTCCCTCGGACAGCACGTCGAGGTGCGCACGGCCGACGGCCGCGAGGTCGGCGAGGACGAGCCCGCGGCCTACGGGAAGGTGCTCGTCGACGCCCCGTGCACCGGGCTCGGCGCGCTGCGTCGCCGCCCCGAGGCGCGCTGGCGCCGCCAGCCCTCCGACGTCGCCGAGCTCGCGCCGCTGCAGCGGGCGCTGCTGACGTCCGCCCTGGCTGCCGTGGCGCCCGGGTGGCGTCGTCGCGTACGCCACGTGCAGCCCCCACGTCGCCGAGACCCGCTTCGTCGTCTCCGACGTGCTGAAGAAGCACCCCGATGTCGAGGTCGTCGACGCGCGACCGCTGTTCACCGACGCCACCGGCGCGCCGATCGAGGGTCTCGGGGACGGGCCGTACGTGCAGCTGTGGCCCCACGTCCACGGCACCGACGCCATGTTCCTCGCGCTGCTGCGGCGTCGCTGACCCTCCTCCCCCTAAGGTGACGCCCGTGCAGATCTCCCCGTCGATCCTGGCCGCCGACTTCGCGAACCTCGAGCGCGAGCTCGGCGCCATCGCGAACGCCGACTGGGCGCACGTCGACGTCATGGACAACCACTTCGTCCCCAACCTCACGCTGGGGCTGCCCATCGTCGAGGCCCTGCTCAAGGTCTCGCCGGTCCCCATCGACTGCCACCTCATGATCGACGACCCCGACCGCTGGGCCCCGGGCTACGCCGAGGCCGGTGCGAAGTCGGTCACCTTCCACATCGAGGCCGTGCGGGATGCCGTGGCCACCGCCCGCGCCATCCGCGCCGCCGGCGCGCGAGCCGCCTTCGCCGTCAAGCCGGGCACCCCGTTCGCCCCCTACGCCGACCTGCTGCCCGAGGTCGACATGGTGCTCGTCATGACCGTCGAGCCGGGATTCGGTGGCCAGTCGTTCATGGCCGACCAGATGCCCAAGGTGGCCCAGGTGCGTGAGGCCGTTCGTCGGCACGGCGGCGAGGTGTGGGTCCAGGTCGACGGCGGTGTGTCCGCGTCCACGATCGAGCAGTGCGCGCAGGCCGGGGCCGACGTGTTCGTCGCGGGGTCGGCGGTCTACGGGGCGGAGTCGGCCGCCGCCGCGATCGAGGACCTGCGGGCTCTCGCGGCCGCCCACGCGCACCGGTGAGCGAACCGGCATCCCTGCTCGACCAGCTCGCCGGGACCGGCGGGTATGCCGTGGACCTCACCCTCACCCGGGGGCTGTCGCCGGGGGAGGTGCTCGACGGCATCGAGCTGGAGGCCTGCCGCTTCGAGGGCTGCGTGCTCGAGGGGGCCGTGCTGCGGGGGTGCACCTTCACGGACTGCGTCTTCACGGGCTGCAACGTGAACCGCGTCGACCTCGACGGGTCGCGCTTCGTGGACTGCCGGTTCGTCGACAGCACCGCGCTCGCCGTGACCTGGACCCGCGCAGCGCCTGCGGTGCTCTCCAGCCGGCCGTGGGACTTCGAGCGCTGTCGGCTCGATCTCGCCTCGTTCCAGGAGGCAGCGATGGCCGGGTCGCGGCTCGTCGACTGCTCACTGCGCGAGGCCGACTTCGGCGGCGCCGACGCGCAGCGGGTCGACTTCGCCGGGTCCGATCTCAGCGCTGCCGTGTTCGTCGGCACCGACCTGCGCGGGGCCAGCCTGATCGGCGCGACCGGCTACGGGTTTGACCCGTCGCAGAACCGGGTACGGGGCCTTCGTGTGGATGCCACGGCGACGACGGGGCTGCTCACGGCCATGGGGCTGGTCGTCGAGCACTGACCCGCGGCCCGGCAGCCGGGACACCTGGACGGCGCTCGAGAAGTCCTGTGCAACCTTAGACGAAGTTTCGACGAGATTCGCCTAGGGTCGTCGACATGGATGTCGTTGCCGCCCTTGCCGCCGTTCGTTCCGCGCCCACCATCCTCGAGGCGATGCGTGCCGGCGAGCGGCTCGAGGTCGTCGCCCGGTGCGCCGCCGCGGATGCGGTCGACGTGCTCGTGGCCGGCAGCGCCGACGACGACCCCATGACGGCGATCGCGGCCGTGCACGCCCTCGGTGCGCAGGGGAGTGCTCCGGCAGCACTCCACCTCGTCGCACTCCTCGACGACGACCGTGCGCACGTGGCGGAGCACGCCGTCGACGCCCTGCGCGGGGTGGGGCCGCACCCCGCGGGGATGCCGCGGCTGGCCCGGTACGTCTCCGACGGGTGGCTTCAGCGGGATGCTGGCTCAGCGCACCCTCGAGGCGTGGGCGGCTGCTGCTCCGGAAGCCGTCCACGACGCCGTGGCCGACGCCCTGACGGCCGAGCGCGACCCCGGGGCCCGCGCGCGCCTGGTGGAGACGGTGGGCCTCGTTCCCGCGCCCGCGGCCACCCGGCTGCTCACCGACGTCGGGGGTGACGACACCGAGGCAGCGGTGGTGCGTGCCGCGGCCCTGGCCGCCCTCGACGACGAGCTCACGAAGGAGCCGGCCCCACGGGGTCACCAAGGTCTCACCGTCGCCCAGCTCTTCCTCCACGGCGAGGTCGACGGCAGCCTGCGCCACTCGGGTCAGGGCGACACCGGCGGCGTCGCCACGCTCCTCGTGCACCTCGGCGACGCCCTGCTGCGGCAGGGGTCAGGGGTGGCGCGGGTCATCACCCTCTCCGGGGGCCGGGACGAGGCGACCGCAGTCGGGCCGGACGAGGGTGGTGCGCCGGCGGCGTCCGCTCTCGGGTGTCCTCTCCGGTCGGGGCCACCACTACGCGCGCGTCCCGCTGTGGAAGCCGTCGACGGGTGCGGCGACGGCCTGGCCGCTCCGGGTCGAGGCGCGGCGCGGCATCCGGCGGATCCTGCGTGCGGCCGGCCGCGTCGACGTCATCCACCTGCGGATGGCCGACGTCGGGTCGATGGCCGCCGCCGAGGTGGCCGCCGAGCTCGACATCCCCGTCGTCCTGACCCTGGCCCCCGACCCCCATGCCCTCATCGCCGCGCGCGAGGCGGACGGCACCCTGACCCGCTCCGGGTTCGGTGCGGTCGACCGGGTGGAGCACCTGTGGTTCCGCGACCGGCTGCTGCGCCGGCTCGCCGAGCAGGCCGAGCACCTCGTGCTCCTCCCGCGTCCGGAGATCGAGCGGAGCCTCTCGCGGCTGGTCGGCATCGACGTCTCGGAGCGACCCGAGCGGGTGGACGTCGTCGGGGAGGGCATCGACCTCGTGGCCCTCGAGCGCGTCGCGAAGGAGGTCGCCGGTGACGCACCGCGCACCCGTGGGACGACGGACGCGCTCGACGAGCTCGACTCCGTGCTCGCGTCGCTGCCCCCGGAGCGGCGGTCGTTGCCCCTGGCGCTGTCGGTCGGCCGGCTGGCCCCGGTCAAGGGCATGGCGACGCTCGCCTCCACCTGGCTGGCAGACGCGAACCTGCGCCGGCGGTGCAACCTCATGGTCATCGGCGGCGACCTCGAGGACCCCACCCCCGAGGAGGCCGGGGAGCTCTCCCGGATCGGCGACGGCGGTGTCGTCCGACGAGGCCGCCGGGTCGGGCCTGCTCCTCGCGGGCCACCGTCCGAACACGACGACGACGACATGGCTGGCCGCGGCCCACCTGGGCAGACCCGGCGGGGCCGCCCCCGGCGGGGTCTACGTCTGCGCCAGCCTCAAGGAGGAGTTCGGCATCGCCATCCTCGAGGCCATGGCCATGGGGCTCGTCGTCGTCGCTCCGAACGGTGGCGGCCCGGCGACCTACATCGAGGACGGCGTCACCGGCGTGCTCACCACCACGTCGAACCCACAGGCACTGGCCGACGGGGTCGGCCGGGCCCTCGACCTCGCCGCATCAGCCGGAGACCCGCTGCGCAGCCGCCGGTCCCGGGCCGTGGTGCGCGAACGCTTCGGCATCGACACCATGGCCGCCTCGTTGTGCGCGGTCTACTCCCGCGTCGCCTCGGGGCCCGGCGAGCAGTCCCGCACGATGGCGGCAGCCCCGTGACGCTGCTCGTCATCAGCCCGGACTACGCCTCCCACCTCTACCCCCTGGCCACGCTGGCCACCGCCTGGCACGACGAGGGCGAGCGGGTCGTCGTGGCGACCGGCACCGCCACCGACGCGGTGGTCCGAGCGTTCGGGTACGAACGGGAGCACCTGCAGCTGGGCCGGGGGTCGAACCCGGGCGTCATCCGCGCCGAGGAGCAGCCGCCGGGGGAGGACGACTCGCTGCGCGGCTTCTTCGATGCCACCCGCCAGGGCGCCGTGGCAGCCCTGGCGTTCCAGGCTCGCGCCCGCGGCGAGGACCTGCTGTGGAACGCGGTCGGCGTGGCCAGGGCCGTGCACGCCCTCGTCGACCGGGTCCGCCCGGACGCGGTGCTCGTCGACCACCTCGCCTTCGCGGCCAGACTGGGGCTGGTGAGCGCCGGGGTGCCGCACGCGGACGTCGTGCTCGGCCATCCGTCGGCGCTGACGGTGGGCACCGAGGTCTACGGGTACCCGCCGGCCTGGCCGCGGTGCATCCAGCCCGACGCGCAGGACCTCGCGGACCTGCGGGCCCTCTGCGAGGACGTCCGCGACACCTTCACGGCGCAGTGGAACGCCGCGCTCGCCGAGCTGGACCCGGCCAGGGGCAGCAGCCCGGACGCCTTCGCCGAGACCGGTGACCTGCTGCTGCTCAACTACCCGGGCAGCCTCCACGAGCCCGAGCGCACGGCCCTGCTGCCGGCCCACACCTTCCTGGGGTCGGCGGTGCGTGGGGAACCCGAGGATGCCGAGGTGGAGTCGTGGCTCGCCCGCGACGGCCGGCCGGTCGTCTACGTGAGCCTGGGCAGCTTCCTCTCGGCCCGCTCCGACGTGCTCGCCGTCATCGCGCAGGCCCTGCGAGGGCTCGACGTCCGGGTGGCCCTGGCGACCGGCTCGGCTCCCCGTGAGCTGCTCGGTCCGCTCCCGCCGGAATGGCTCGTCCGTGAGTTCCTTCCCCAGGTCCGGCTGCTCGCAGGTTCAGCGGTCGCGGTGTCGCACGGCGGCAACAACAGCGTCACCGAAGCCCTGACGGCGGGCGTTCCGCTGCTCGTCCTTCCCCTGTCGACCGACCAGTTCGCCGGGGCTGCGGCGGTCGAGCGGTGCGGGGTCGGGCTGTCCCTGGACCCCAACGCAGCGACGCCGGACGACATCCGCGCCGCGGTGCAGGCCCTCCTGGAGCCGGACGGCGTCCGAGGTGCCGCCGCCGAGCTGGGCGCCACCCTGCAGGAGGTTCCCGGGGCCCAGCGAGCCCGTGCCGCCGTCTCGGAGGCCCTCACGGGGTGACGTCGAGCGGCATCCGGTCTCGGGAGATCACCCGGAGCAGGTCCGCCGCAACGGCGACGGCGATGGTCGCGGGCTCCTTGCCGCCGAGATCGGGGACTCCGATGGGGGACTGGATCCGGGCCACGACGTCAGCGGGGTGACCATCGGCGGCGAGGCGCCGCTGGAACCGGCTCCACTTGGCCGAGGACCCGATGAGGCCGATCGGGCCGAGGTGCGAGCAGCGCAGGGCGGCGTCGCACAGGGCGTGGTCCTCCGCGTGGTCGTGGGTCATGACGAACACGTGCGTCCCGCGCGGCAGCTCGTCGAGCACCATCTCCGGCAGCGGTGCATGGTGCACCTCGACCCGCGCCACGGCGTCGTCGAGCCAGGGCCCGGTCGCCGCAGCGAGCTGCGCCTCGCGCGAGTCGACGAGGTGGAGATCGAGGTCGTGGCGGCTCAGGATGCGGGCGAGCTCCTGGCCCACGTGGCCCATCCCGAAGACGGCGACGCTGGCCGCGACGGCCAGCGGCTCCAGGAGGATGCCCACCTCGCCACCGCAGCACTGGCGCCCGTGCTCGGTGCGCGCCTTGTCGCTGAGGGCGATGTCCAGCTGCTCGGGCACGGTCGCACCCTGCTCGAGCATCCGCCGCGCGCGGTCGACGGCGGTCGCCTCGAGGTTGCCGCCACCGATGCTCCCCCAGGTCTCCCGGGCGGAGACGACCATCTTCGCTCCGGCGTCGCGCGGGGAGTGACCCCGGGTCGAGGCCAGGGTCACGAGCACGGCGGGTTCGCGGGCCGCGCGCAGTCGCTCGACGGCAGTCAGCCAGTGCACGTCAGGCCCCGGACCCGTGCGGGTGGACGGCGGTCTCGGACGCCGGTTCGAGGGGCGGCGCGGACGCGTCGGGTTGCTCTGGGACCACCCCTGGTGCGCCCTCCGTGACGGGCGCCAGCCCCGGGGGGAGTGGGCCGCCGCGAGCCTGCTCGATCGCCCAGAAGACCGCCTCCGGGGTGGCGGGGGTGGCCAGGTCGACCGAGACCCCGGGGGGCCCGAATGCCGCAGCGGCCTGGCGCAGCGCCTCGCGCAGCGAGAACGCGAGCATGAGCGGTGGTTCGCCGACCGCCTTCGACCCGTAGACGGCGCCGTCCTCGTGGGCCCGCTCGAGCAGGGCGACGTGGAAGGCCTCGGGCATCTCGGAGAAGCTCGGGATCTTGTAGGTGCTCGCCGAGCTCGTCGCCAGCCGCCCACGCGTGGCGGCGTCCGACTCGTCCCACCTCAGGTCCTCCAGGGTCAACCAGCCGGCGCCCTGCACGAAGGCGCCCTCGACCTGACCGAGGTCGATGAGGGGCGACAGTGAGTCGCCGACGTCATGGACGATGTCGACGCGCCTCACCCGGTGGGCCCCGGTGAACCCGTCGACCTCGACCTCGGTGGCCGCGACGCCGTACGAGAAGTACTTGAACGGTGAGCCCTGCATCGCCGTGGAGTCCCAGTGCAGGCCCTCGGTGCGGTGGAAGCCGGCCGCCCACAGCTGGACCCGCTGCGCGTACGCGGTGGCCACGAGCTCGGACCAGGTCAAGGACCCGCCGTGGGCCGCCGCCACCGGTCGCAGCCGGTCGATGATCTGGGTGCAGGCATCCAGGACGGCGCCACCGTTGAGGTCGGCGCTGGAGCTGGCTGCCGTCGCTGACGTGTTGGGCACCTTGTCGGTGCGGGTGGGGGCGAGCCGCACGATCTCGAGGGGGACCCCGAGTGCCGTGGCCGCGACCTGGAGCATCTTCGTGTGCAGGCCCTGGCCCATCTCGGTGCCGCCGTGGTTGACGAGCACGGAGCCGTCCTTGTAGACGTGCACGAGGGCGCCCGCCTGGTTGAAGGCCGTGAAGTTGAAGGCGATGCCGAACTTCACCGGGGTCACCGCGATCGCGCGCTTGGTGTGCTCGTGGGTCGCGTTGAACGCCGCGACGCCTTCCTGACGACGCGCGACGTCCCCCGTGTCCAGAACCTGCTCCCAGCACGTGACAGCCCGTTCCGGGTGGCGCACGGGCTGGCCGTAGGGGGTCGACTGCCCCTGCTGGTAGAAGTTGCGGCGGCGCAGGGAGGTGGGGTCGATGCCCAGCCGCGGCGCGCACCGGCCGAGGATGTCCTCGATGACGAGCATCCCCTGGGGGCCGCCGAACCCGCGGAAGGCGGTCTGCGAGGTCTTGTGGGTCCTGGCGATCCGGCCGTTCACCCGCACGTGGGGGATCCAGTACGCGTTGTCGACGTGGCACAGGGCTCGGGCCATGACCGGCTCGGACAGGTCCAGGCTCCATCCGCCGTCGGACGTGAGGGTCGCGTCCAGGGCCAGCAGGTGGCCGTCGTCGTCGAACGCCACGCGCCACTGGGTGTGGAAGCCGTGCCGCTTGCCGGTCATGGTCATGTCCTGGGCCCGGGTGAGGCGCAGGCGTACCGGGCGCCCGGTGAGGACGGCCCCCAGGGCCGCGACCGCGGCCAGGCCGTGTGGCTGCATCTCCTTGCCCCCGAAGCCGCCGCCCATGCGCAGGCACTGGACGGTGACCGCGTTGCCCGGCCGGCCCAGGACGTGGGCGACGACCTCCTGCGTCTCGCTGGGGTGCTGGGTGCTGCTCTGGACGAAGACCTGCCCACTCTCGTCGACGTGGGCGAGCGAACAGTGGGTCTCGAGGTAGAAGTGCTCCTGCCCGGCGCTCTCCGTCACCCCGCTGTACACGTGGGGTGCTCCCGCGAAGACGGTCTCGACGTCGCCGCGCTGCAGCCGGGGCATCCCGCCCTGGAAGCTTCGCGCCTCGATCGCCTCACGGACGGTGACCACGGCAGGAAGCGGCTCGTACTCCACCTCGACGGCCAGCGAGCCGAGCCGAGCGGCCTCGAGCGTCTCGCCGAGCACCCAGCAGACCGAGTGCCCGTGGAACATGACCTCGCTGGGGAACAGCGGCTCGTCGCCCTTGGCGCCGGCGTCGTTGACCCCCGGCACGTCCGAGGCCGTGAGCACCCGCACGACCCCGGGCACGGCGAGGGCCGGTCCGACGTCGAGGCGCGTCACGCGGGCGTGCGCGTGCGGTGCCTGGACGGGATGGGCGTGCAGCAGGCCGGCCATCCGCGGCGCGAGGTCGTCGGTGTAGAGCGCTCGGCCGGTGACGTGCAGGGCGGCGGACTCGTGGGGCAGCGGCTGACCGACGACGCGGCCGTCGGCCACCGGGGCCGCGGTGCTCATGCCGTCACCTCCCGCGGTGCCGCGGCGGCCTCGGTGAACAGTCGCTCCAGCGAGGAGGCGAGCATGGCCCGGCGGTAGGCGGCGCTGGCCCGGTGGTCGTCGATCGGGGTGCCCTCCTCACGCAGCACCGCGCCGGCGGCGACGGCGGTCGCGAGGGTCCACTCCCGTCCCTCGAGCGCCGACTCCGTCGCGGTGGCACGCACCGGGCAGGCCGCGATGCCTCCGACCCCGATCCGGGCCCGCTCGACGACGCCCTCCACCACGTGGAGGGCCACACCGACCGAGACGCTGGAGATGTCGTCCTGGCGTCGCTTGGCGATCTTGTGGAACGCCGTGACCGCACTGAGCGGAAGGGGGATCCGGACGGCCCGGATGAGCTCGTCGCGACGACGCACGCTCGTTCGGTACCCCGTGAAGTACCCCTCCAGGGGCACCAGCCGCTCCCCGGACGGACCGTGGAGGACGACCGACGCGTCGAGCGCGAGCAGGGCCGGGGCGAGGTCACCGATGGGTGAGCCGGTGGCGAGGTTGCCACCGATGGTGGCCCCGTTGCGAATGAGGGGGGAGGCGAACTGGGGGAAGACGGCGTCGAGCAGCGGGATGCTGCCCGCGAGGCCGCGCTCCAGCTCGGCCAGGGTCAGGCCCGCACCCAGCTCGACATGACCCGGTCCGCGCGTCAGGGCCCGCAGCTCCTGGAGGCGGTCGATACCGATGACGAGGGACGTCCGCGCCCCGTGGAGGTTGACCTCGACGCCCCAGTCGGTCGACCCCGCGACGAGCACCGCGTCAGGATGCCGTTCGAGCAGCACCAGCGTCTCGGCGAGGTCGGCGGGCCGGACGTAGGACCCGGCCGCCCCCTCGACCGCGGTGGTCGAGGCCACGGGCGCCGAGCGCGTCAGCCTCGTGGACAGCGGGTCCTCGGAGGAAGGGGGCCCGAGGGCCAGGGCCGCGTCGCGGATGGGGCGGTACCCGGTGCACCGACAGAGGTTGCCCGAGATCGCGCCGAGGTCGAAGCCGTCGACGGCTCGGTCGGGCCGGTAGTACTCGGCAGCCATCGAGCAGATGAAGCCGGGGGTGCAGTAACCGCACTGCGATCCGCCCCGCACGGCCATCTCGTGCTGCACGGGGTGCAGCGCCTCCGGTGTCCCGAGGCCCTCCGAGCTCACGACCTCCTGGCCCGCGAGCGAGCCGGCGGGAAGCAGGCAGGAGTTGACCGCGGCCCAGCGGGTGGAACCGGCCCCGTCCGATCGGGCCACCATGACGGCGCAGGCTCCGCACTCACCCTCGGCGCAGCCTTCCTTGGCTCCCGTGAGTCCTTGCGAGCGCAGCCAGTCCAGGGCGGTGGTGCACGGATCGGTGCCGGCGAGGCCGAGGACCTCACCATTGACCGTCACCTCTGACGTCGACCCGGTGGCCATCGTCTGCTCCTCATCCTCGCCGTGGACCCGGTGCGCACTCCCGCCGTGTCCGGCACGGGTGAGGGAGCACACATCAGGACGCCACCGTAACTCCGCGAGGGTGTGCGGCATACTGGACGTGACACGTGCTCCGGGGTCGGTGCAACTCCGAACCGGCGGTGACAGTCCGCGACCCGGCCGCAGCCAGCGGCCGGTTGACCTGGTGGAACTCCAGGACCGACGGTGAAAGTCCGGATGGTAGGCAGCACGTGCCGACGAAACCCGCTCTCGTGGGGTCTCGTCGGCGGTCGTCGTGGTCCGGTGCACGCAGGTGCCCCGAACGTTCGACACCTTTCCTCCCGGAGCCCGACCGAAGAACCGGTTCGAGGCACGAGGGCAGGACATGGACGAGAGCACCGCGCTGATGCTGCGGGCGATCGACGCTGCCCGCCTCGGGCCCGAGGCCGACCCCAACCCCCGTGTCGGCTGTGTCGTCACGGATGCCGTGGGCACGGTCGTCGGCACGGGTCACCACCGCGGGGCGGGCACCCCCCACGCGGAGGTCGACGCCCTCGCGCAGGCGGGGGACAGGGCCCGCGGCGGCACGGCCCACGTCACCCTCGAGCCCTGCGACCACACCGGTCGCACACCTCCGTGCACCCGGGCGCTCATCGAGGCCGGCATCAGCCGGGTCGTCTACTCGGTGGCCGACCCCGACCCGCTGGCCGCGGGCGGCGCCGCAACCCTCACTGCCGCGGGCATCGCCGTCGAGGGTGGCCTCCTCCAGGAGGCGGGTGAGGCCCTCAACGCCTCGTGGCTGCACGCCCGGCGCACCGGTCGCCCCTTCGTCGTCGCCAAGAGCGCCGCCACCCTCGACGGCCGGGTGGCCGCGTCCGACGGCACGAGCCGCTGGATCACCGGCGAGGCGGCGCGCGCCGACGTCCACGACCTGCGGGCCCGGTGCGGCGCCGTCGTCGTCGGCACCGGCACCGCGCTGGCCGACGACCCCCGGCTCACCGTGCGCCATCCCAACCCCTCGGATGCCGGGTCGCCACCACGGAGGCAGCCGCTGCGAGTCGTCGTCGGCCACCGCCCGTTGCCCGCCGCACGCGCGGCTGCTCGACGACGCCGCCGAGACCCTCGCGCTGGCGACGCACGACCCCGCCGAGGTGCTCGCCACCCTGCAGGCCCGCGGCATCCACCGGGTGCTGCTCGAGGGCGGCCCGACCCTCAGCGCCGCCTTCCTCGCGGCCGGCCTCGTCGACGAGGTCGTCGCCTACATCGCCCCCGCGTTCCTCGGCGCCGGCGCCTCGGTCATGGCCGACCTCGGCGTCACGACCATCGCGGATGCCGTGCGCCTGCACCCCGTCGACGTCACCGTCCTCGGTCCGGACGTCCGGATCACCGCCCGACCCGCCCACCCCCCGGCAAGGAGCTGATCGCCGTGTTCACCGGGATCGTCGAAGAGCTCGGCACCGTCCTCGCGCTCGAGACCGCTGTGGTCGACGGGGCCGCTGACTCCGCCCGGCTCACCATCCACGGCCCCCTCGTGACGATCGACGCCACCCACGGGGCGTCGATCAGCGTCAACGGGGTGTGCCTCACCGTCGTCACCCACGGGGCCGGGGAGTTCACCGTCGACGTCATGGCCCAGACCCTGGCCCTGACCAGCCTGGGGGCGTTGCGCCCCGGCGACCGGGTCAACCTCGAACGCGCGATGGCTGCGAACGGCAGGTTCGGCGGTCACGTCGTGCAGGGCCACGTCGACGGCACCGGCACGATCGTCTCCCGCACGCCGGGCGAGCGGTGGGAGGTCGTCGAGATATCGCTGCCGCACGAGCTCGCGGGCTACGTCGTGGCGCAGGGCTCGATCACCGTCGACGGGGTGAGCCTCACGGTCGCCGGGCTCACCGACGACGCCCTCACGGTCTCGCTCATCCCGACGACGCTCGAGCTGACCACCCTCGGCACCAAGGGTGTGGGCGACCCCGTGAACCTCGAGGTCGACGTCCTCGCCAAGTACGTCGAGCGGCTGCTCGCCACCCGATTCAACACCGCGGAGGAGTCATGACCCTGTCGACCATCGAGGTCGGCCCTGGACGCGCTGCGCGCCGGGCGCCCGGTGCTCGTCCTCGACGACGAGGACCGCGAGAACGAGGGCGACGTCGTGCTCGCCGGCCAGACGCTGACCGACGAGTGGATGGCCTGGACCATCCGGCACACCTCCGGGTACATCTGCGCCCCGGTCACCGAGGAGGTCGCCGACCGGCTCGACCTGCCCCTCATGGTGCGCGACAACCGCGACCCCAGGCGCACGGCCTACACGGTGACGGTCGACGCGGCATCCGGCGTGTCCACCGGCATCTCCGCGGCCGACCGGGCACACACGATCCGCACGCTGTCCGACCCGCAGGCAGGTGCCCACGACCTCATCCGCCCGGGGCACGTCGTGCCGCTTCGAGCCCGCGCCGGGGGAGTGCTCGCCCGCCCCGGCCACACCGAGGCCGCCGTCGACCTGTGCCGCCTCGCCGGGCTGGAGCCCGTCGGGGCGATCGGCGAGCTCGTCGCCGACGACGGCACGATGATGCGCACGCCGGACGTGCTGGCCCTGGGCGCAGCCACCGACCTGCCGGTCGTCACCATCGCCGACCTCGTCGCGTGGCGACAGCGCCACGACCGCGTCGCGCGGGTCGCCGACACCGTGCTGCCCACGCGCCACGGCACCTTCCGCACGCTGGCCTACCGCGACGTGCTGACCGACGTCGAGCACCTCGCGCTCGTCAGCCCGCTCGGCATCCCCGACAGGGCGCCGCTCGTGCGGGTGCACTCCGAGTGCCTCACCGGCGACGTGCTCGGCTCGCAGCGCTGTGACTGCGGGCCCCAGCTCGACCGGTCCCTCGAGCGGGTCGCCGCCGAGGGTGGCGTCGTGGTCTACGTGCGCGGCCACGAGGGTCGCGGGGTGGGCCTGGGCGCCAAGCTGCGCGCCTACGAGCTGCAGGACCGCGGCCTCGACACCGTCGACGCGCAGCTCGAGCTCGGCCTGCCGATCGACGCCCGCGAGTACTCGGCCGGCGCCGCCGTGCTCCTCGACCTCGGGGTGCACGAGCTGCGGTTGCTGACCAACAACCCGGCCAAGGTCGACGCGATGCGGGCGCACGGCATCCGCGTCGTGGCGGTCGAGCGGCTGCGGATCACCCCGGTCGCCGAGAACGAGGCCTACCTGCGCACCAAGCGCGACCGGATGGGGCACGACCTCGTCATCGACCCGAGTGAAGGAGCAGCACCAGCATGAGTGGACACGGAGCACCGGTCGTCGCGGTCGACGGGAGCGGGCTGCGGGTCGCCGTCGTCGCCGCGTCGTGGCACGAGCAGGTCATGGACGGCCTCGTGGCCGGTGCCCTGCGCGGGCTCGCCGACGCCGGGGTGGCTGAGCCCACGGTCGTGCGGGTGCCCGGCACGGTCGAGCTGACCGTCGCCTGTGCCCGGCTGGCCGGCCGCTACGACGCCCTCGTCGCGCTCGGGGTCGTCATCCGCGGTGGGACGCCGCACTTCGAGTACGTGTGCCAGGGGGTGACGGTCGGCCTGACCCAGGTGTCGGTGACGACCGGCGTCCCCGTGGGGTTCGGCGTGCTCACGTGTGACACGACGGAGCAGGCCGTGGCCCGCGCCGGCCTGCCCGGCAGCATCGAGGACAAGGGCCACGAGGCCGCGACGGCCGCCGTCGCGACCGCGGTGACCCTGCGTGACCTGGATGCCGCGGCGGTGCGCCCGTGACCGCGGTGCGTGAGCTGTTCGCGTGGCTCCAGCACGAGTCGGTCACCGTGGCCGGCTACCCGCTGCCGTGGATCGAGCTCATCGGCAACCTCTTCGGGTTCGCCTCGGCGATCCTCGGCATGCGCCGCAAGGTGTGGGCCTGGCCGATCGGCATCATCGGCAACCTGCTGCTGTTCACGATCTTCGTCTCGGCGACCTTCGACGCCGACTCGCGCACGCCCCTGTTCGGGCAGGCCGGGAGGCAGGTCTTCTTCATCATGACCAGCCTCTACGGCTGGTGGCGCTGGCAGGAGCACCGCAACGCCCGGCTCGCTGCGGGCGCACCTGCTGACACCCCGGCGATCACGCCGCGGTGGGCGACCTCGCGCGAGCGGGTCGGCTACGTGCTCGTGTGGATCGGGGGTGTGCTCGTGGCCCAGTGGGCGCTGGCGTCGATCGGTGCCGCGTGGCCGGCGCCGCGCTGGTACTTCTGGTGCGACGCGTGGATCCTCGTCGGGTCGATGCTCGCGACCTACGCGATGGCCCGCGGCTGGAACGAGTTCTGGCTGATGTGGATCGCCGTCGACCTCGTCGGGGTGCCGTTGCTCTGGCACAGCGAGTACTACGCGACCGCCGTCCTGTATGCCGTGTACGGGGTGCTCGTCCTGTACGGCTTCTTCGTGTGGCTCAAGGCCTCACGAACGGAGGCGCCCGACCCGGTGGCGTGCTCGAGAGCTCGACCCGGTCGGGTGACGCCCGGGTCGGTCGGGGTCGGCGGGTCGGACACGGTGGCGGCCACCGTAGGCTTGCCCCTCGTGAAGACGTTCGACGACCTGTTTGCCGAGCTGGCCGACAAGGCCCGCACCCGCCCGCCCGGCTCGGGCACCGTCACCGAGCTGGACTCCGGCGTGCACGGCATCGGCAAGAAGATCGTCGAGGAGGCCGCCGAGGTGTGGATGGCGGCCGAGTACGAGGGTCGTGAGCGCACCGCCGAGGAGATCAGCCAGCTGATCTACCACCTCCAGGTGCTCATGCTCGCCTGCGACCTCACCCCCGACGACGTCTACACCCACCTCTGAGCGACACACCACCACGTCGCGACACCACCACTGAGCAGAGAGCACCACCCATGCTGCGCATCGCCGTCCCCAACAAGGGCTCGCTGTCCGAGCCCTCGGCCGCCATGCTCCGCGAGGCGGGCTACCGCACCCGTCGCGACCCCAAGGAGCTCATCGTCACCGACGCCGACAACGGCGTCGAGCTGTTCTACCTGCGCCCGCGCGACATCGCCGTCTACGTCGGGTCGGGCACCGTCGACTGCGGCATCACCGGGCGTGACCTCCTGCTCGACTCCGGCTCGGCGGCGGTCGAGGTGCTGGGTCTGGGCTTCGGTGCCTCCACCTTCCGGTATGCCGCCCGCCCCGGCACCGCGTCCGCGCTCGCCGACGTCGCCGGCCACCGCGTGGCGACCAGCTACCAGGGGCTGGTCGAGAAGCACCTGGCCGACCACGGCATCCGGGCCGAGGTCGTCCGGCTCGACGGCGCGGTCGAGACGGCCATCACCCTCGGTGTCGCCGACGTCATCGCCGACGTCGTCGAGACGGGGGCCACGCTGCGCTCGCAGGGCCTGGAGGTCTTCGGCGAGCCGATCCTCAAGAGCGAGGCGGTCCTCGTTCGCCGCGAGGGCAGCGAGGAGACCGCCGCCGTCGAGGTGCTGCGCCGCCGCCTGCTGGGGGTCATCACCGCCCGGCACTACGTGATGCTCGACTACGACGTCCCGGCCACCCTCGTGGATGCCGCGTGCGCCGTCACCCCCGGGCTGGAGTCGCCGACCGTGTCGCACCTGCAGAACCGCGACTGGTGCGCGGTGCGGGCGATGGTGCCGCGCTCCGGCACCAACGACGTCATGGACGAGCTCTACGACCTCGGCGCCCGGGCGATCCTCGTCACCGACATCACCGCCTGCCGCTTGTGACCGACGTGACCGGCGGCACCGACACCGTGTTCCGGCCCCGCCGGGGGCGGGTCGTGCCGCTCGTCATGGCCACGGTGGCCCTGGTCGTCACCGCCGGGGTGGCCATCGGCATGGGCCGAGCCGGCTGGGCCGGTGGCGACCAGCTGGCGCTGTTCGGCCTGGGCGCCGGCCTGGCCGCGTTCCTCGGACGGTACGCGAGCATCCGAGCCGTCGCTGACGACGTCGGGCTCACCGTGCGCAACCTGCTGCTCACCCGCACGGTGACGTGGGACGAGATCGTCGAGGTCCGTTTCCCCGACGGTGCACCGTGGGTCAGCCTCGAGCTGAGCGACACCGACGAGCTCGCCGTCATGGCGATCCAACGGGCTGACGGGGACGACGCCAAGGCACAGGCCCGGCGCCTGGCCGCGCTGGTGGCCCAGCACCGCGCGGGGCGCTGAGCGAGCTCAGCCGGTGTCGATCCCACCCGGGCCCGCTCCCACGCGCGCCAGGCCGGGATGCAGGCGCAGCGAGACGACGAGCTGCGGCACCATGACGAGCGCGAGCAGGGCCCAGATCGGCGAGAAGCTGCCCGTGACGTCCTCGACGACCCCCATCGCGGCCGGGCCGAAGGCCGCGATCGTGTAGCTGACGAGGAAGGCCATCGCGGTGAAGCGCGCACTGTCGCGAGGGGTCACGGCACAGCGCACGAGCAGGGCCAGGCCGAGCGCGAACGCCGCACCCTGACCGGCACCGAGCAGCCCCGCCCACAGCCACGGGGCCGCGTCGGGGGCCAGCCAGACCCCGACCTCACCGGCGCCGCCGAGCACCCCTGCGAGGACGAGCAGCACCCGCGCGTCCGGCACGCGGTCGAGCAGGGTCGGGGCGGCCAGCCCCGACACGAGCTGCGCGCCGGTGAAGGCCGCCATGAGCAGCCCGGCCTCGCGGGCGGTCCACCCGTGCGACTCGTAGGTCGGGGCCAGCCACGCGAGGGCGGAGTAGAACTGCCACGACTGGCAGGTGAGGAACCCCGCGACGAGCCACGCGGTGGCGCTCGCCCACGGCAGGGCGTGCGACACGTCCACCGGCAGCTCCTCGACGGCCGAACGGTGCAGCACGCGTGACGCCGGCACCCAGGCCACCAGGGCCAGCGCGGCCAAGGGTGCCCAGACGAGCAGCGAGTGCGACCACCCTCCGAGGGCGTCGCGCGAGGGGCACCGACGCGGCCGAGGCGACTGCGGCCAGCCCCATCATCGCGGCCATCGTCAGGCCGGTGCCGAGGCCGGCGCGGCGCGCGGGAAAGACCTCCTTGACGATCCCGGGCAGCAGGGTGCCGGCGAGCGCGATGCCCGTGCCGGCGACGAACGTGCCGGCGTAGAGCGACCACACCGCGCCCCCACCGGCTGCGCGCAGCACGAGCCCTGCGAGCACGAGCCCCACCCCGGCGCCGATGGCTGCCGTGGTGCCCACCCGGCGCGCGACCTGGTTGGCCGGGGGCGCGAGCAGGCCCATGCACAGCACCGGCAGGGTCGTCAGCACCCCCATCCACGCACTCGACAGGCCGAGGTCGGCGCGCACGGCCTCCGCCAGCGGCGGCAGGCTGGCCATGAGGGTGCGCAGGTTCGCGGCGACGAGCACGATGGCCCCCACGAGCAGCCACCGCTGTCGTCGGGCGGCCGTGCCGGAGGCGCCCACGACATCGGATGCCGTGTCGTTGCCGTGCTCGCGGGTCGTCACCGGACCGAGCATGGCAGAGGCGGCCCTGGCCGCTGGGGGCGGTTCGCTGCACGGACTCAGGGCAGGTACGACTCGGGCACGAGCAGCAGGGCCTCGTCGTCGTCGAGCCCGGCGACGACGAGCAGGTCGACGACCATCGAGCGCACCTGTCCGCGGATCATCTCGGCCGACAGCCCCGCTCGCGGGTCGACGCGAGCGGACCGCCCGGCCACCCGCTCGAGGACCGCCCGGGCCGCCGTCGGGGTCGCGTGTTCGTCGAGCACCCGGGCGAGGTCGTCGGAGGCGTCGGCGAGCGCCGCGACGAGGTCGATGTAGGGGTCGGGGACGACCTCGTCGCGGGTGATGGAGACCGAGGCGCGTCGTGCCAGGACGCGCAGGTTGCGCACACACCGGTCGAGCGGCACCACCAGCTCGGATGCCGCCTGGGCCAGTGGGGCGTGCCCACGCAACAAGGGGGACTGCCGGACGACGGCGACCCCTTCCGAGGCCGCGGTGCGCAGCTCGACGAGCTGGCCCTCCATGGCGCGCGCCTGGTCCAGGGCCGCGTCGGAGAGCGCCCGGTCGCGACCGCGCAGGGCGGTGACGACGTCCCGCAGCGTCGACGAGACCTCGCGCACGGTGCGGGCCGCCTCCTGCCGGGGGCGACGCACGGGAGAGGTGGGTGCGATCGCACCGATGATGAGGGCAACGACCCCACCGACCACCGCGTCGAGCCACCGCGAGAACGCCGCGTTCTGGTCGGCGACGAGCGCCACGATGAAGACCGACTGCACCCCGGCCTGGATGACGAGCAGCTGCCCGGACGACAGCAGCACGGCCAGGCTCATCGCGACGACGACGACGATGGCCATCTGCCAGGCACCGGTGCCGAGCACGAGCACGACGAGGTCACCGACGAGCACGCCGATCGCGACGCCGATGGTCACCTCGGCGATGCGCCGCAGCCGCTGGCCGTAGGTGAGCCCGAGGCAGAGGATCGCCGTGACCGGCGCGAAGAACGGGTTGCTGTGCCCGAGGACGTTCTTCGCGATGAGCCAGGACACGAACACCGCGACGCCGATCTGCGCGATGAGCACCCACCGCCACCGCAGCCGGTCCACCCCGCGGGCGAGGTGGGCACGCACGCCGTCGAGCCTCACGAGGTGGCCGTGCTCAGCACGAGGTGGGCCTGCTGCCAGGGGTGGGCCGCCGCGTAGACGGCATCCTCCTGCGCGGCCCAGCGCTGCCAGTGCGGTGCGTAGACGTCGCCGTCGCGGCCGAGCGCGCGACGCTGCCGCACGGCATCCGGCGCCTCGACCCAGACCCGCACGGCCGCGTACGGGGCCGCGGGTGGGACGAGCGCGCCGCACCCTTCGAGCACGAGGTGTCCGGCCCGCCTCGACGTCGACGGTGCGGCCGGGCCGCGAGCGCATCCAGTCCCACCGCTGGTAGGCCGCCCGCTCGTTGCGGGCGAGCGGCGCCAGCACCTGCTCGGTGACGAGGGCGACCCCGGCCGCGAGCCCGTCCCAGCCGGGGAAGACGTCGTCGAGGTGCACGATCGGGCACCCGAGTGCCCGGGCCACCGCCGTGCCGAGCACCGTCTTGCCCGAGCCGCTGCGACCGTCGATGGCGAGCACCACCGTCGTGCCGGCCACGGGCACGGCATCCGCCGCCACGGCCAGCACGGCAGCGAGGTGGGCCGGGTCGGCCTGCTCGGCAGGCTGCTCGACGGGCGGCTGGGGCATGGCGGCGACTCTAGTGCTGGCTACATTGGGCGCATGTCCGTGGCCGTGCGCGTCATCCCCTGCCTCGACGTCGACGACGGTCGCGTCGTCAAGGGGGTCAACTTCGAGAACCTGCGCGACGCGGGCGACCCGGTCGCGCTCGCCCGGCGCTACGGCGAGCAGGGCGCCGACGAGCTGACCTTCCTCGACGTCACGGCGAGCAGCGGTGACCGCGCGACGATGTTCGACGTCGTCGCCCGCACGGCTGAGGAGGTCTTCATCCCCCTGACCGTCGGCGGGGGGGTGCGCACCGTCGACGACGTCGACCGGCTGCTGCGCGCCGGTGCCGACAAGGTCGGGGTCAACACGGCGGCCATCGCGCGCCCCGAGCTGATCGCGCAGACGGCCGACCGGTTCGGCGCCCAGGTGCTCGTGCTCTCCGCCGACGTCCGCCGACGCCGCGACGACCACGGGATGCCGTCCGGCGGCTTCGAGGTCACGACCCACGGCGGGCGCACCCGCACCGGCATCGACGCGGTCGAGTGGTGCGTGCGCGCTGCCGGCCTCGGGGCAGGGGAGATCCTGCTCAACTCGATGGATGCCGACGGCACCAAGGACGGCTTCGACCTCGAGCTGATCTCGCTGGTGCGGGCGGAGGTGAGCGTCCCGGTGATCGCCAGTGGCGGGGCCGGACGGGTCGAGCACTTCGCGCCGGCCGTGCGCGCCGGGGCGGATGCCGTCCTGGCCGCCAGCGTCTTCCACTTCGGTGAGCTGACCATCGGCCAGGTCAAGGACGCGCTGCGCGCCGACGGCCAGCCGGTGCGCTGACCCGAGCGAGGCCGCCGGTGCCGCGGTTAGGGTGACCGTCCATGGATGCCGTCGTGGCCACCGAGCAGCTCACCAAGGACTACGGTCCGGTGCTCGCTCTCGATGCGCTGACGCTCGAGATCACGCCGGGCATCACGGGGCTGGTCGGGGCGAACGGGGCGGGCAAGTCCACGTTGCTCAAGCTGCTGCTCGGGCTGATCCCGGCCACGAGCGGGCAGGCGCACGTCCTCGGCCACGACATCGCCACGCAGGGCAGCGACATCCGGGCCCTCGTGGGCTACCTCCCCGAGCACGACTGCCTGCCCCCCGACGTCAGCGCGAGCGACTTCGTCGTGCACCTGGCGATGATGTCCGGGCTGCCCCGGGTCGCCGCCCGTGAGCGGGCCGCCGAGGTGCTGCGCCACGTCGGGCTCGCGGAGGAGCGCTACCGCCCGATGGGCGGGTACTCCACCGGCATGAAGCAGAAGGCGAAGCTGGCCCAGGCCCTGGCCCACGACCCGCGCCTGGTGCTGCTCGACGAGCCGACGAACGGGCTCGACCCCGCGGCCCGGGAGGAGATGCTCGGGCTCGTCGAGCGCATCGGCCACGACTTCGGCATCGCCGTCATCGTCACGTCGCACCTGCTCGGCGAGCTCGAGCGGGTCAGCGACCACATCGTCGTCCTCGACGGGGGCCGGTTGCTGCGCGCCTCGCGCACCGACGAGTTCCTCGACGCCACCGGGGCCCTGCTCGTGGAGGTGCTGGGTGCCGACGCTCAGGCCAGGATGGCCCGAGCCCTGACCAGCGCGGGGGTCGCCGCAACCGCCCGCGGCACCATGCTGACGGTTGACGCCACGAACGGTCCGCTCGAGGTGCGCGACCTGATCCGCGACACGGCGAGCGACCTCGGGCTCGGCCTGGTCCGCCTGCAGGTCGACCACCGACGCATCGAGGACGTCTTCGCCGAGGGGGGTGCCACGTGAGCGATCCGTCGACGGCGACACCGGAGGGCGCCAGCGTCATCCACGACCTGGGCTACCGCCCCTACACCGGCCCGCGGCTGGGCGAGGGGGCGATCGCACGCTCTCTCGCGATCACCGGTTTCCGCAATGCGTTCGGGCTGGGGCGCTCGGGTCGCTCGAAGGTGCTGCCGTTCGTGCTGCTGGCCCTCAACGTCATGCCGGCGGTCATCGTCGCCGGGGTGCTGGCGTTCGGCGGGCTGGACGAGCTGCCGATCGGCTACGCCGAGTACGCCTCGACCACCCAGGTCCTGCTCGGCATCTTCGTCGCTGCCCAGGCGCCGGTGCTGTTCTCGCGCGACCTGCGGCACGGCACCATCTCGCTGTACCTGGCGCGGCCCCTCCGGTCGAGCGCGTATGCCGTGGCCCGGTGGGTGTCGCTGCTGGCCGCGACGCTCGTCTTCCTCGTGCTGCCGATCCTGGTGCTGTACGCCGCGGCGCTCCTCGTCGAGCTCGACGTCAGCGAGCAGACCCGCGAGGCCGCCGTGGCCCTCGGGCTCGCCGGCCTGCTCGCGCTCTCGCTCGCGGGAGTGGCGGGTCTCATCGCGTCGTGGTCGACCCGCCGGGGGTTCGCCGTCGTGGCGACGATCGCGTTGCTCGTCATCGCCAACGGCATCGTCACGACCATCCAGGGCATCGCCGGGTCCGAGGGTCGGCCACGGATCGGGGAGGTGGCGGGTCTGTTCTCGCCGTACTCCCTGTACCGCGGGTTGATCGGGGCGTGGACGGGTGCCGACACCCCGACCCCGCCCTCGACGACGGGCATGGAGCTGACCTACCTGGCCGTCCTCGTCGGGTTGTCCGCGGCGTGCCTGGCCGCCCTCGTCTGGCGCTACCGGAGGGTGTCGACGGCATGAGCGTCCTGCAGCTCGACCAGACCTCGCGCTGGTTCGGCAACGTCGTGGCGGTCAACGGGGTGTCGATGACCGTTCGCCCGGGAGTCACCGGACTGCTCGGCCCCAACGGGGCCGGCAAGACCACCCTCATCGCGCTGATGTCCGGCTTCCTCGCGCCGTCCGCGGGCACGGTGACCCTGGACGGCGAGCCCGTGTGGCGGCGCACCGACACCTACCGGGTCGTCGGTCTGGTGCCCGAGCGCGAGATCAGCTTCGGCTACCTCACCGGGCGGCAGTTCGTGCGAGCCAGCGCCGAGCTGCACGGGCTGGACGACCCGGGCGCCGCCACCGAGCGCGCCCTGCGCACCGTCGAGATGACCGAGCCGGCCGACCGCAGGGTCGGCACCTACTCCAAGGGCATGCGCCAGCGCGCCAAGCTGGCCTCGGCGCTCGTCCACGACCCTGCCGTGCTGTTGCTCGACGAGCCGTTCAACGGGGTCGACCCCCGTCAGCGCCTGCACCTGATGGCGCTGCTGCGGCAGATGGGTGCCGACGGGCGCACGGTGCTCTTCAGCTCGCACATCCTCGAGGAGGTCGAGCAGGTGGCCCGGCAGATCGAGGTGGTGGTCTCCGGGCGCCACGCGGCGTCAGGTGACTTCGGCCAGATCCGGCGCCTGATGACCGACCGGCCGGTCCAGTACGTCGTCATCGCGGACGACGACCGGCGACTCGCGGCAGCGCTCATGGCCGAGCCGTCCGTGGTCGCGGTGTCGCTGCGACCCGGGGGCGGCGTCGACGTCTCGGTCTCCGACTTCGGGTCGTTCGCGGTCCGCCTTCCGCGGGTGGCGCGCGAGCACGGCATCCGGATCATCGAGCTCACCCCGAGCGACGAGTCGCTCGAGAGCGTCTTCGCCTACCTCGTGGAGGGCTGAGCGATGAACCGCACCGTCTTCCGGCTCTCCGCCCAGGCCATCCTCGGCAGGCGTCGTGGCCTGGTCCTGGCCCTGATCCCCGCGGCGCTGCTCGTCCTGGCACTGCTCGTGCGTGCCCTGACCGACGCGGAGCTCGGGGTCGAGGCGACCGTCGGCCTGGGCCTGTCCCTCGCGCTCCCGCTCGTGGCGCTGCTGGCCTCGACGGCGGTGCTCGGGCCCGAGATCGACGACGGCTCGATCGTGTACCTGTTGTCCAAGCCGGTCAGCCGGCACGTCATCGCGAGGAGCAAGTTCGCGGCCGCCTGGGTGGCGACGATGGCTCTCGGAGCGCTGCCGGTCGGCATCGTGGCGCTCGTGGTCGACCCGTCCGAGCCCCGTCGAGCCCTCGCCTACGGGGTCGGTGCAGCCGTGGCCGGCACGGTCTACGCGGCGCTGTTCATCGCGCTGGCCGCCCTCACCCGCCACGCCGTCGTCGTCGGCCTGCTGTTCACCCTGCTGTGGGAGGGACTGCTCGGCTCGGTGTTCGCCGGGGTGCGGTGGCTGTCGGTGGCGGCGTGGGGGCGTGAGGTGGCCGGTGAGCTGAGCCCGCTCGTCGACGAGGTCGGCATCGGCACGGCGTATGCCGTCATCGCCGCCACCGTGGTGACGCTCGCCTCGCTGTGGTTCACCGGCGACCGGCTGCGGTCGTTCACCCTGCGCGGCGACGAGTAGGAGCCGCTCAGCCGACGCCCAGCCGGGCGGTGCGCAGCGCCTCGACGTCGTCCGGCGAACCCTCGAGCTCGACGGCGGCCACCCGCATCCGCCCGTAGGCCAGCAGGAGGAGCTCGACCGGGTCGCCGGTCACGGTGACCACGCGGGACTGCGGCCCCGCGACGATCGCCTCGGCGCCCGGTGCCACCAACCTCACCCCGACCTCCGAGCGGCGGAACATCAGCTTGCTCGACGCCCGCAGCGACTTCAGCACGGCGCGGGCGGTGCGCTCGGGCACGTCGCGACGCGGGCCCACCAGGCCGTCGCCGCGCAGCACGTCCTCGTGGTGCACGACGAGCTCGACGGTGTTGAAGGCGGCGTCGACCCGGTCGATCCTCGTGGGGGACCAGCGCGGCGGGCCGGTGCGGATCGTCTCCACGAGGGCGGGCCAGTCACCCGCGGCGATCGCGGCCTGCCCCCGCTCGGCGCGCCCCGCCAGGGGAGGCACCCAGATGCCGACGGCGAGGTCGGGCCGCCGCTCGCGCACGACGAGGTGGGCGGCCAGGTCGCGGGTGCGCCAGGGGTTGCACAGGGTCGGCGCGTCCGGTCCGTGCTCGAGGAAGGTGTCGCAGAGGGCCTGACGCTCGGCCTGGACGACGGGAGTGCGCGCATCGGTGGTCATGGCTCCATCATGCGGGCACGAGCGCTGTCGAAGGTTCGAGGGTGCGGGCCGTCCTCGTGTGGCGGGCCGTCGACGCGTCTAGGGTCGTCGACGTGACCTGGTCCCGAGCCCGCTCCGTCCACCTCGTCGTCGCGGTCGTCGCCGTTGCTGCCCTCCTGCTGCAGACGGCCCTCGTGGTGTCGGGCGCATCGGTGCTCGCCGAGACCGAGGTGCCGCCGTTGCTGACCCGCACGGGGAGGCTGATCTCCTACTTCACGATCCAGAGCAACCTGCTCGTCGCCGTCACGGCGATCCAGCTGACCCGGGACCCGGCCCGCGACGGCCGGTGGTGGCGGGTCGTGCGGGTGGCGGCTGTCGTCGGCATCACCGTGACGGGTCTCGTGCACTTCCTGCTCCTGCGCCCCCTGCTCGACCTCGAGGGCGCGAACTGGCTCGCCGACAAGCTGCTGCACATGGTGGTCCCCGTGCTCGCCATCGCCGCGTGGCTGCTCGTGGGGCCGCGCCCTCGAGCCCCGTGGCGCACCGCCATGACCGCCCTCGCGTGGCCGATCGCCTGGCTGCTGTGGACCCTGGCGGTCGGCGCCGTCACCGGCTGGTACCCCTATCCGTTCCTCGACGTGGGTGTCGAGGGCGTCGCAGCGGTCGCCGTGACCTGCGCGGCCGTCACCCTCGTCTTCGTCGCGCTCGCCTCCGGGCTGTCCGTGCTGGACCGCCGGATGCCGTCCTCACCGGTCCGCGAACCGGCCCCCGACCCGGGCCGCTCACCCGCCACGGCAGAATGAGCGGGTGTCCACCGTCCCCACCCTCGACCCCGCCATCGCCGCCCGGCTCAAGCGCGACGCCGACGGCCTCGTCGCCGCCGTCGTCCAGCAGCACGACACCGGTGAGGTGCTCATGCTCGGGTGGATGGACGACGAGGCGTTGCACCGCACCCTGACCGAGGGGCGCGTGACCTACTGGTCGCGCAGCCGCAGCGGAGTACTGGCGCAAGGGCGACACCTCAGGTCACGTGCAGCACGTGCGCTCGGTGGCCCTCGACTGCGACGGGGACGCCCTGCTCGTGCGCGTCGACCAGGTCGGCGCTGCCTGTCACACCGGTGACCGCACCTGCTTCGACGCCGCCGACCTCGGCGCCGTGGTCGGCGACGGCGCGTGAGCACGGCATCCGAGGGCGGTTCCGGCAACCCCGCCACGACCCCCGACCTCGCCTACGGCCAGACCTGGCCCAACCTCGACGTCTTCGGGGTGCTGGCGCGCGACCGCCGGGTCATCCCCGTCGTGCGCCGCCTCATGGGTGACGCCGAGACCCCGGTCGGCGTCTACCGCAAGCTCGCCGGCGACCGTCCGGGCACCTTCCTGCTCGAGTCGGCCGAGCACGGTGGGGTCTGGTCACGCTGGTCGATCGTCGGTGCCGCGAGCCGTGCCACCCTCACCGAACACGACGGGCAGGCCCACTGGATCGGCGAGCCCCCCGTCGGCGTGCCGACCACGGGCCTGGCCACCGAGGCGCTGGCCGAGACCATGAAGGTCCTCACGACCGAGCCCATCGCGGGCCTGCCGCCGCTGACCGGCGGCATGGTCGGCGCCATCACCTACGACGCCGTGCGCCGCTGGGAGCGCGTGCCCGCGACCACCCCCGACGACCTCGAGCTGCCCGAGCTCGCCCTCATGCTCGCGACCGACCTCGCCGTGCTCGACCACTCCGACGGCTCGATCCTGCTCGTCGCCAACGCGATCAACTACGACGGCACCGACGACCGGGTCGAGCAGGCCTGGGCGGATGCCGTGGCGCGCCTCGACGAGATGACCCGCGCCCTCGCCGTCCCCGCGCCCAGCACCGTCGCCGTCGTCGACACGGCATCCGTGGAGGCCGCGATGGCGACGGTCACGTCGAACACGACGCGCGAGCGCTACGAGGAGGTCGTCGAGCTCGCCAAGGAGGACATCCGAGCGGGCGAGGTCTTCCAGGTCGTCATCAGCCAGCGGTTCAGCCTCGACTGCGCCGCCGACCCGCTCGACGTCTACCGGGCCCTGCGCGCCGAGCAACCCCAGCCCCTACATGTACCTCTTCCGCCTCCCGCACCCCGACGGCTCGTCGTACGCCGTCGTCGGCAGCAGCCCCGAGGCGCTCGTGCGGGTGACGGGCGAGCGCGCCATCACCCACCCCATCGCCGGGTCCCGCCCCCGCGGGAAGACCCCGGAGGACGACGTGCGGCTGGCCGACGAGCTGCTCGCCGACCCCAAGGAGCGCTCCGAGCACGTCATGCTCGTCGACCTCGGGCGCAACGACCTCCAGCGGGTCTGCCGCCCGGGCACGGTCGACGTCGTCGAGTTCATGGACGTGCGGCGCTACAGCCACGTCATGCACATCGAGTCCACCGTCGTCGGGGACACCCGCCCCGGGGTCAGCGCCTACGACGTGCTCGTCTCGACGTTCCCCGCGGGCACGCTCTCCGGCGCCCCGAAGCCGCGCGCGCTGGCCCTCATCGAGCACTACGAGCCCTCGCGCCGCGGTGTCTACGGCGGCGTCGTCGGCTACCTCGACTTCCACGGTGACCTCGACATGGCCATCGCCATCCGGACCGCCGTCATCAAGGACGGCGTCGCCCACGTGCAGGCGGGCGCCGGCATCGTCGCCGACTCGGTGCCTGCCCGCGAGCACGAGGAGTGCGTCCACAAGGCGACCGCTGCCCTGCGCGCGGTCGCGTCCGCCGGGGCGATGCGGACCGTCACATGACGCGCGCACGCAGTCGGCTGGCGACCAAGGGCGTCGTCGTCCTCCTCGCGCTCCTCGGCGCCGGTGGCCTGCTCGTGAGCGGCTTCCGCCCGTGGGTGACCGGGGCCGTCGACGACGCCGTGCTCGGGGCGACGCAGATCAGCGCCACGGGTGCCGAGGTGGCCCCCGGGCTCAGCGCCGTGGCCCTGGCGATCGCCGCGGCGGCCATCGCCGCGGTCGCGGCCGGTCGCATCGCGCGCCTCATCGCCCTGGTCGCGTATGCCGCGTCCGTCGCCATCGCCGTGCTCCTCACGGTGCGCGTGCTCCTGGACCCCGAGGGCGTGCTCGGCCCGGTGGCGGCCTCCCGCGTCGGACGCACCGGCACCATCGAGAACGTCGCCGACCCCACGATCTGGCCGTGGGTGGCCCTGGCGGCGTGCGCCGTCGCCCTGCTCGGGCTGGTCGGCGCGGTGCTCGGCGTCCGAGCCTGGGCCGGCCCGTCGGCGCGGTACGAGGTCTCGGATGCCGGGAGCCCGGTCGCCGGTCCGCGCGGCGAACGCGTCGCCAGCGCCTGGGACGAGCTGAGCGCGGGGCGCGACCCCACCGATGTGGGACCCGACTCCCGGACCTGACAGAATCAAGGCCGAGCCACCGGGCCCCGCGAACGGCCCCCGCACGAAAGAGGACGACATGGACGAGCACGAAGACCACGGGCACAGCGTCGCCGCCTGGACCGCGGTGATCATCCTCATCGTCGCCTCGGCGATCATGTCGCTCGCGGTGGTGTTCCCCAACGTCTGGCTGTTCGTCGGCGGCGTCGTCCTGGCCGTCGTCGGTGTCGTCGCGGGGAAGGTGCTGTCCATGGCGGGCTACGGCGCCGCCCAGCGCGACCCCGAACAGGCTCCCTCCATCCACTGATGGGTGGCCCGACCCCGCTGGGGGGTTCGACCCCGAGCACCGTGCTCGACGCGATCGTCGCGGGCGTGCGCGAGGACCTCGCAGTGCGCGAGGCGGCGCGCCCCCTCGCCGACGTCGAGCGGGACGCCCTCGATGCGCGCCCGGCCATCGACGCCGAGGCGGTGCTGCGCCGCCCCGGCCTCTCGCTCATCGCCGAGGTGAAGCGGTCCAGCCCGAGCAAGGGCGCCCTCTCCGACATCCCCGACCCGGCGGCCCTCGCAGCCGCCTACGAGGCCGGCGGCGCCAGCGTGGTCTCGGTGCTCACCGAGCAGCGGCGCTTCGGCGGCAGCCTCGCCGACCTCGACGCGGTGCGCGCAGCGGTCTCGCTGCCGGTGCTGCGCAAGGACTTCGTCGTCACCGACTACCAGGTCTGGGAGGCGCGGGCCCACGGGGCCGACGTCGTGCTGCTCATCGTCGCAGCCCTCGACGACGCCGAGCTGGCCGCGCTGCTGGGCCGGGTTCGCGAGCTCGGCATGACCGCCCTCGTGGAGGTCCACGACGAGGTCGAGACCCAGCGCGCGATCGACGCCGGGTCGAGCGTCATCGGCGTCAACGCCCGCAACCTGAAGACCCTGCAGATCCACCCCGAGACGTTCTCGCGCCTCATCCCGCTCATCCCGCCGGGCCTGGTCACCGTCGCCGAGTCCGGCATCGCCGACGCGGCCGATGCCGCCGCCTACGCCACGCAGGGCGCGGATGCCGTCCTCGTCGGCGAAGCGCTCGTGCGCACGGGGGACCCCCGCGCCGGCGCGGCCGCGATGGTCGCCGCCGGCGCCACCTACGACCGAGAGGCCTAGCCCATGACGGACATCGACGCCACCGATGAGGCAATGGTGACCGCTGCGCCCGAGGCGAGCGCTGACGGCATCCGCGACCTCACGCCCCACGAGCTGCCCCGACCCGGTCGGTTCGGCGAGTTCGGCGGCCGCTACGTCCCCGAAGCCCTGGTGCCGGCGCTCGACCAGCTCGACGAGGCCCGCCAGAAGGCTGCGGTCGACCCCGAGTTCCAGGCCGAGCTCGCGCGCCTGCACGCCACCTACACCGGTCGCCCGAGCATCATCACCGAGGTGCCACGCTTCGCCGCGCACTGCGGTGGGGCGCGCGTCATCCTCAAGCGTGAGGACCTGAACCACACCGGCTCGCACAAGATCAACAACGTGCTCGGCCAGGCGCTGCTCACCCAGCGGATGGGCAAGACGCGGGTCATCGCCGAGACCGGTGCGGGTCAGCACGGGGTGGCCACGGCCACGGCGGCGGCCCTGCTCGGGCTCGACTGCACCGTCTACATGGGCAGGGTCGACACCGAGCGCCAGGCCCTCAACGTCGCCCGCATGCGCATCCTCGGCGCCGAGGTCATCCCGGTCGAGCACGGCAGCGCCACCTTGAAGGACGCCATCAACGAGGCCCTGCGCGACTGGGTCACCAACGTGCAGACGACGCACTACCTCATCGGCACGGTCACCGGCCCGCACCCGTTCCCCGAGATGGTGCGCGACTTCCACAAGATCATCGGCGAGGAGGCGCGCGCCCAGGTGCTCGACCTCACCGGCCGGCTCCCGGATGCCGTGATCGCGTGCGTGGGCGGTGGGTCGAACGCCATGGGCATCTTCCACCGCTTCATCCCGGATGCCGGGGTGCGCCTCATCGGCATCGAGGCCGGGGGAGCGGGCATCGAGTCGGGGCGGCACGCCGCGCGCTTCGCCTCCGCGTCGCCCGGGGTGCTGCACGGCGCGATGAGCTACCTCATGCAGGACGAGGACGGCCAGACCGTGGAGTCGCACTCGATCTCCGCGGGGCTGGACTACCCGAGCGTCGGCCCCGAGCACTCGTTCCTGCGCGACAGCGGCCGGGCCGAGTACCGCTACGCCACCGACGACACCGTCATGGAGGCCTTTCGCCTGCTGAGCCGCACCGAGGGCATCATCCCGGCCATCGAGTCGGCCCACGCCCTCGTCGGGGCGATGGAGGTCGGTACCGAGCTCGGGCCCGATGCGCTGCTGCTCGTGAACCTCTCGGGCCGTGGGGACAAGGACATGGAGACCGCCGCGAGGTACTACGGACTCCTGGACGGGGGTCCGCAGTGAGCACGGTCGTGCCCGGAGTCGAGGGGGTCCAGGGCGTCGAGGGCGTGCTGCGCCGCTGCCGCGAGGAGGGGCGCGCTGCCCTCGTCGGCTACCTGCCCGTGGGCTTCCCCACCGTCGAGGGCTCGCTCGAGGCGATGCGCGTGCTCGTCGAGGCCGGCTGCGACGTCGTCGAGGTCGGGGTGCCCTACAGCGACCCGCTCATGGACGGTCCGGTCATCCAGCACGCCGCGACGACGGCGCTCGCGGGCGGGGCGCGGGTCGACGACGTCTTCCGCGCGACCGCCGCGGTGCGCCAGGCGGGTGGCACCCCGCTCGTCATGACCTACTGGAACCTCGTGCTGCGCCGCGGGGTCGAGCGGTTCGCCGCCGATCTCGTCGCCGGTGGTGGCGCCGGGCTGATCACTCCCGACCTCATCCCGGAGGAGGCGGGGGAGTGGATCGCCGCGAGCGACGCCCACGGCCTCGACCGCGTCTTCCTCGTCGCGCCCTCGTCGACCCCCGAGCGACTGTCGAAGGTCACCGACGCCTGCCGCGGCTTCGTCTACGCCGCCTCGACGATGGGCGTCACCGGTGCCCGCACGAGTGTCGACTCCGACGCCCGCGGGCTCGTCGAGCGCACCCGGGCCGTCAGCGACGTGCCGGTGTGCGTCGGCCTCGGGGTCTCCACCGGCGCCCAGGCTGCCGAGCTCGCGGGCTACGCCGACGGTGTCATCGTGGGGTCCGCCCTCGTGCGCACGCTCACCGGGCCCGGGGAACTCGGCGACCGGCTCGAGTCGTTGCGCGCTCTGACGAGCGAGCTGGCTGACGGAGTGAGGAGCGGACGCGGATGAGCACGGCGACCGACCCGACCCTCGGCGAGGCGGGGCAGTCCACCGGGCGTGGCGAGCGGGTCAAGGACGTCATCGGCCTCGTGGCACGCCTCTTCCTCGGGGCGGTGCTCATCTACGCCGGAGCCGTCAAGGTCGGCAAGCCGCTCACCTCCGAGCGGGCCGTGCAGGCCTTCGAGATCTTCCCGATGGAGCTCGCCGGCTGGATCGGGCTGGTGCTGCCCTTCGTCGAGATCGTCCTCGGGGTGCTGCTCGTCCTCGGCCTGTTCACCCGTCCGGCCGCCATCGTCTCCACCCTGCTCATGGTGGCCTTCATCATCGGCATCTCCCAGGCGTGGGCGCGTGGCCTGACCATCGACTGCGGCTGCTTCGGCGGCGGCGGCCAGATCGGCGCCGACGAGACGAGGTACCCGCAGGAGATCGCCCGCGACGCCTCCTTCGCCCTCGCCGGCGCCTGGCTGTGGTGGCGACCGCGTTCCCTGGCCTCCCTCGACCGCATGTTGTTCGCATAACCACAAGGAGAACGACCCCCATGGCGAAGAACGCCTCCAGCAACGCCTCGAAGAACTCCGCCAACGCCCGGCAGGCGAAGATCCAGGCGGCCCAGAAGTCCTCCTCCGGGGGCGGGGCCAACAAGATCGTCGTCGCGACGGTGGTCGCGATCGTCGCCATCATCGCGGTGGTCGGCGGGGTCATCTGGAGCCAGGTGTCGAAGGAGAACGACGCGACGGGTGGCGGCAACGCCCTGCCGACGGGGGTCAGTGAGCTCGGCGCAGGGCTTCCCTGCCTACCAGGACGTCACGCCCGCCGAGAACGCCCCGGTCGTCGACCTCTACGTCGACTACCAGTGCCCGGCGTGCGCGAGCTTCGAGGCGGTCGTCGGCAGCACGTTCACCTCCCTGGCGCAGGAGGGCAAGATCGAGCTCGTCTACCACGTGAAGAACTTCCTCGACGACAACCTGCGCAACGACAGCTCGACCCGGGCCGGCAACGCCGCCTTCTGCGCCTCGGACGCCGGCAAGTTCGAGGCGTACAACGACGAGGTCTTCCCGAACCAGCCGGCGGTGGAGGGCGACGGTTTCACCGATGCCCAGCTCAAGACCTTCGCCGAGACGGTCGGCATCGCCGGTGACGAGCTCACCACCTGGGAGACCTGCCTGGCTGCGGGCAGGTACAACGACTACGTGAACTCGGTCGAGCAGCAGTCGTTCGAGGACGGTGTGCGCGGCACCCCGACGGTGAAGATCAACGACACGGAGGTCGAGCTCGGCGCGATCGCGTCGCCCGAGCTGCTGACCGCTGCCGTCGAGGCCGCCAGCAAGTGATCGCCTCCCTGCCCAGCCCCACGGTCGGGGTGCTGCACCTCGGGCCCCTCCCGCTGCGGATGTACGCCGTGTGCATCCTCCTCGGGATCGTCGTCGCGGTCTGGCTCACCGGCAGGCGCCTCGTCCCGCGGGGCTACGAGGCCGGGCAGGCCCTCGACGTCGCCGCGTGGGCCGTGCCGCTCGGCATCATCGGTGGCCGGATCTACCACGTCATCACCACCCCGGACCCCTACTGGGGTGAGGGTGGGAACCCCGTGGACGCGCTGAAGATCTGGGAGGGCGGGCTCGGCATCTGGGGCGCGATCGCCCTCGGCGCGTTCGGCATCTGGGTCGGCTGCCGCCAGGTCGGGGTCGCCTTCCTCCCGTTCCTCGACGCGGCGGTGCCCGGCGTTGCCCTCGCGCAGGCCATCGGTCGCGTCGGCAACTGGTTCAACAACGAGCTGTACGGGGGCCCGACGACCCTGCCGTGGGGGCTGGAGATCCACGAGTGGGACCACGGTGCCGGTCGGGCCGTGGTCGACGCCTCGGGCAACCCCGTCGTCCTCGGGGTCTTCCACCCCACGTTCCTCTACGAGATGATCTGGCTCGTCGTGCTGGCGGTGGCGCTGCTCGTCATCGACAAGCGCTTCTCGTTGGCACCCGGGCAGCTGGCCGGGCCTCTACGTCGCGGGGTACCCGGTGGGCCGCATCGTCATCGAGTTCATGCGCACCGACGAGGCCGAGCTCATCCTCGGGCAGCGGGTCAACGTCTGGACGAGCATCCTCGTCTTCCTGCTCGGGATCTGGATCTACTGGTACACGGGACGTCGCGCGCAGCGGGCGCCCGTCCCGCAGAGCGAGCCTGAATCCCGCAATGTGGGATAGCCGGGCTCAAATGGCAGGACGGCGAGGTCGGGCGATATCCTTCCCGGACGTGGCCAGAGCCGTCCGCGCCTGACCTTGCCGTGCCCGGTCCCCTCGAAGGGCCCACGACCCCGAGGACGGTGATGCGACGTGACCGTCGCCCGCTTCTCCGCCCAGCCCGACGATCTGGGCCTGTACCGCCGCGAGCACGAGCACGACGCCTGCGGTGTGGCTCTCGTCGCGACGATGCGGGGCAGCGCAGGGCACGACATCGTCGCCCACGCGCTCGACGCGTTGCGCAACCTCGACCACCGCGGCGCCACCGGCGCCGACCCGCTGGTCGGTGACGGCGCCGGCATCCTCACCCAGGTGCCGGACGCGTTCTTCCGCGCCGTCCTGGACGCCGACCTCCCCGAGGCAGGCGCCTATGCCGTGGGCATGGCCTACCTGCCCCAGGAGGACGACCACCGGGCGCGAGCCGAGGAGCGCATCGCCGAGATCGCCGCCGACGAGGGTCTGCGCATCATCGCCTGGCGAGACGTGCCGGTGACCCCCGACCTCGTGGGCCGCTCCGCCCGCGAGTGCATGCCGCTCTTCCGCCAGCTCTTCGTGGCGTCCGAGCACGGCCTGTCCGGCCTCGAGCTCGACCGCGTGGCGTTCTGCCTGCGCAAGCGCGCCGAGCACGAGGCCGAGGTCTACTTCCCGTCGCTCTCGGCCCGCACCGTGGTCTACAAGGGCATGCTGACGACCGGCCAGCTCGAGCCGTTCTTCCCCGACCTGTCCGACGAGCGTTTCGCGACCGAGCTCGCCCTGGTGCACTCGCGCTTCTCGACCAACACCTTCCCCAGCTGGCCGCTGGCCCACCCCTACCGGATGATCGCCCACAACGGCGAGATCAACACCGTCAAGGGCAACCGCAACTGGATGCGCGCCCGTGAGAGCCAGATCAGCTCGGACGTCATCCCCGGTGACCTCGGACGCGTCTTCCCCATCTGCACGCCGGGCGCCTCGGACTCGGCCACCTTCGACGAGGTGCTCGAGCTGCTGCACCTCGGCGGTCGCTCGCTGCCGCACGCCGTGCTCATGATGATTCCCGAGGCGTGGGAGAACCACGAGTCGATGGACCCGGCCCGTCGGGCGTTCTACGAGTTCCACTCCACCTTCATGGAGCCGTGGGACGGTCCCGCCTGTGTCACCTTCACCGACGGCACCCTCATCGGCGCGGTCCTGGACCGCAACGGCCTGCGGCCCGGTCGCTACTGGGTCACCGACGACGGCCTGGTGGTGCTCGCGTCCGAGGCCGGCGTCCTGGACATCGAGCCCGAGCGCGTCGTGCGCCGCGGCCGGCTCCAGCCGGGCCGGATGTTCCTCGTCGACACCGCCGCGGGGCGGATCGTCAGCGACGAGGAGGTCAAGTCCACCCTGGCCGGCGAGAAGCCCTACGAGGAGTGGCTGCACGCCGGGCTGCTCGAGCTGTCCGACCTGCCCGAGCGCGAGCACATCATCCACACGTCCGCCTCGGTGGCGCGGCGCCAGCGCACCTTCGGGTACACCGAGGAGGAGCTGAAGATCCTCCTCGCGCCCATGGCGGCAGCCGGCCTCGAGGCGCTGGGCTCGATGGGCACCGACACCCCGCTCGCGGTGCTCTCGGACCGGCCCCGGCTCGTGTTCGACTACTTCAGCCAGCTCTTCGCGCAGGTGACCAACCCCCCGCTCGACGCCATCCGCGAAGAGCTCGTCACCTCGCTGGCGTCCTCGATCGGCCCCGAGGGCAACGTCCTGGACGCCAACCCGGCCCACGCGCGCCAGGTCGTGCTGCCCTTCCCGGTCATCGACAACGACGACCTCGCCAAGCTCGTGCACATCAACGCCGACGGCGACCTGCCCGGCTACAGCACCGTGGTCGTCAAGGGCACCTACGACGTCACCGGCGGCGCCCCGGCGCTGCGCGCCCGGCTGCACGAGATCTTCGGCGAGGTCTCGGCCGCGATCGAGGGGGGCGCCCGCTTCGTCGTGCTCTCCGACCGCGACTCCGACCGTGACCTCGCACCGATCCCGTCCCTGCTGCTGACCTCCGCGGTGCACCACCACCTCATCCGCGAGAAGACCCGCACCCAGGTCGGCCTGCTCGTCGAGGCCGGTGACGTCCGCGAGGTGCACCACGTCGCGCTCCTCGTCGGCTTCGGCGCGGCCGCGATCAACCCCTACCTCGCGATGGAGACCGTCGAGGACATGGTGCGCAGCGGCGCGATCACCTCGGTCACCGAGGAGAAGGCGGTCGCCAACCTCATCAAGGCGCTCGGCAAGGGTGTCCTGAAGGTCATGTCCAAGATGGGCATCTCGACCGTGGCCTCCTACCGCGGGGCCCAGGTCTTCGAGGCCATCGGCCTCTCCCAGGACCTCGTCGACGAGTTCTTCACCGGCACGGTCAGCCAGCTCGGCGGGGTCGACCTCGACGTCATCGCGGCCGAGACCGCTGCCCGGCACGGCATGGCCTACCCGGCCGACGGCATCCGGCAGGCGCACCGCAAGCTGCTCGTCGGCGGTGAGTACCAGTGGCGCCGCGAGGGCGAGCCGCACCTGTTCGACCCCGAGACGGTCTTCCGCCTCCAGCACGCCACGAGGGCACGTCGCTACGACATCTTCAAGCAGTACACCCGTCGCATCGACGAGCAGGCCGGTCGCCTGATGACCCTGCGCGGGCTCTTCGAGCTCGGGGGAGACCAGCCGCGCCAGCCCGTGCCGATCGAGGAGGTCGAGTCGGTCGCCGAGATCGTCACGCGCTTCAACACCGGCGCGATGAGCTACGGCTCGATCAGCATGGAGGCGCACGAGACCCTCGCGATCGCGATGAACCGCCTCAAGGCCCGGTCCAACACCGGCGAGGGCGGCGAGGACCCCGAGCGGCTCGTGGACCCGCAGCGCCGCTCGGCGATCAAGCAGGTCGCGTCGGGCCGCTTCGGCGTCACCTCGCTCTACCTCACCCACGCCGACGACATCCAGATCAAGATGGCCCAGGGTGCCAAGCCGGGTGAGGGTGGCCAGCTGCCCGGCCCGAAGGTGTACCCGTGGATCGCCCGGACCCGCCACTCCACCCCGGGTGTCGGCCTGATCAGCCCCCCGCCGCACCACGACATCTACTCCATCGAGGACCTCGCGCAGCTCATCCACGACCTGAAGAACGCGAACCCGCAGGCCCGCATCCACGTCAAGCTCGTCTCCGAGGTGGGCGTCGGGACGGTCGCCGCCGGCGTCAGCAAGGCGCACGCGGACGTCGTCCTCATCTCCGGGCACGACGGTGGCACCGGGGCGAGCCCGCTGACCAGCCTCAAGCACGCCGGTGGCCCGTGGGAGCTCGGCCTCGCCGAGACCCAGCAGACCCTCGTGCTCAACGGGTTGCGCGACCGCATCGTCGTGCAGGTCGACGGCCAGATCAAGACCGGCCGCGACGTCGTCATCGCCGCCCTGCTCGGCGCCGAGGAGTTCGGCTTCGCGACGGCACCGCTCGTCGTCTCCGGCTGCATCCTCATGCGGGTCTGCCACCTCGACACCTGTCCCGTCGGGATCGCGACCCAGAACCCCGAGCTGCGCGCTCGCTTCTCGGGCAAGCCGGAGTTCGTCGAGACCTTCTTCGAGTACATCGCCGAGGAGGTCCGTGAGCACCTCGCCGCGCTCGGCTTCCGCAGCATCGAGGAGGCCATCGGCCAGGTGCAGCACATCGACGCGTCCAAGGCGATCACCCACTGGAAGGCGTCCGGTCTCGACCTGGCTCCGATCCTCGCGAAGGTGAGCAGCCCGGACGGGTCCGCCAACCGGCACACGATCGGGCAGGACCACGGCCTCGAGAAGGCCCTGGACCACCAGCTCATCGCCGCCGCTCGTGACGCCATCGACCACGGCACCCCGGTCACGGCGCGCTTCGCGATCCGCAACGTCAACCGCACCGTCGGCACGATGCTCGGTCACGAGGTGACCAAGGTCCACCCGTCGGGCCTGGCCGACGGCACCATCGACCTCACCCTGGCCGGCTCCGCCGGACAGAGCTTCGGCGCGTTCCTCCCGGCCGGCATCACGCTGCGCCTCGAGGGCGACGCCAACGACTACGTCGGCAAGGGGCTCTCCGGTGGGCGCGTCGTCGTGCGGCCCGCACCGGCATCCGCGCTCGTCGCCGAGGAGAACGTCATCGGCGGCAACGTCATCGCCTACGGCGCGACGTCCGGCGAGCTCTTCCTGCGCGGCCGGGTCGGTGAGCGCTTCTGCGTGCGCAACTCCGGCGCCACCGCGGTCGTCGAGGGCGTGGGCGACCACGGCCTCGAGTACATGACCGGGGGCACCGCACTCATCCTCGGGCCCACGGGGCGCAACGTCGCCGCCGGCATGTCCGGTGGTGTCGGGTACGTGCTCGACCTCGACCACTCGCACGTCAACCGTGAGCTCGTCGACCTCGGCCCTCTGCGGCCCGAGGACGAGCTCGTCGTCCGTGACCTCCTCGAGCGCCACCACCGGTGGACCGACTCGCCGGTCGCGTCGCGACTGCTCGCCGACTGGGACTCCGCCCGCTCGGCATTCACCCTGGTCCTTCCCCGTGCCTACCAGCGCGTCCTCGACGTGCGGGCCAAGGCAGCGGCGGAGGGTCTGGACCTCGACGGCACCCAGGTGTGGGAGCGGATCATGGAGGCCTCCCGTGGCTGACCCCCAGGGTTTCTTGCGGACGCGTGAGCGCGAGCTGCCGCGTCGTCGACCCGTTCCGGTCCGCATCAAGGACTGGAAGGAGGTCTACGAGGAGCAGCCGGTGCCCGAGCTGCAGCGGCAGGCCGGTCGCTGCATGGACTGCGGCATCCCGTTCTGCCACAGCGGATGTCCCCTCGGCAACCTCATCCCCGAGTGGAACGACCTCGCGTGGAAGGGCGAGTGGCGCCAGGCCATCGACCGCCTGCACGCGACGAACAACTTCCCCGAGTTCACCGGCCGGCTCTGCCCGGCCCCGTGCGAGACGGCGTGTGTCCTCGGCATCAACCAGCCGGCCGTGACGATCAAGCAGGTCGAGGTCAGCATCATCGACCGCGCCTTCGCCAACGGAACGGTCACCCCGGAGGCGCCCGAGCGGCTCTCCGGCAAGACCGTCGCCGTCATCGGGTCGGGGCCGGCCGGGCTCGCGGCGGCCCAGCAGCTGACCCGGGCCGGGCACACCGTTGCCGTCTACGAGCGCGCCGACGCGCCGGGTGGGTTGCTGCGCTACGGCATCCCCGAGTTCAAGATGGAGAAGGCGGTCCTGGACCGCCGGATCGCCCAGATGAAGTCCGAGGGCACCCGGTTCCGCAACGGGGTGGAGATCGGCAAGCACCTCTCGGCCGCCGACCTGCGCAAGCGGTTCGACGCCGTCGTCGTGGCCACCGGCGCGACCGTGGCTCGTGACCTGCCCGTGCCGGGCCGCGAGCTCGACGGCGTCATGCAGGCGATGGAGTTCCTCCCGCCGGCGAACCGGGTCGCGCTCGGCCACCACGTCGAGGGCCAGGTGACCGCCGAGGGCAAGGACGTCATCGTCATCGGTGGCGGCGACACCGGCGCCGACTGCATCGGTACCTCGCACCGCCAGGGCGCCCGGTCGGTGACGAGCCTGGAGATCATGCCGCACCCGCCGGGGGAGCGGGCCGCGAACCAGCCCTGGCCCACCTACCCGATGACCTTCCGCGTCGCCTCGGCGCACGAGGAGGGCGGCGACCGCGTCTACGCCGTGTCGACGAGCGAGATCGTCGGCGACGAGCAGGGTCGCGTGTCCGGGCTGCGCCTGCACGAGGTGCGCATGGGCGAGAGCGGCTTCGAGAAGGTCGAGGGCACCGAGCGCGAGCTGCCGGCCCAGCTCGTCCTGCTCGCGATGGGTTTCCTCGGGCCGCAGCAGGAGCTGCTCGACCAGCTCGGCGTCGACCGCGACCCCCGCACCAACGCGGCCCGCGACGACACGTTCATGACCAACGTGCCGGGTGTCTTCGTCGCAGGGGACGCCGGGCGCGGGCAGTCGCTCATCGTCTGGGCGATCGCCGAGGGTCGGTCCGCGGCCCACGGGGTCGATGCCTGGCTCATGGGCAAGCCCTCGCGCCTGCCGCGACCGGTCAACCCGACCGACCGCCCCCTGATGGCCTGAGCCCGCACCGCCGCCGGATGCCGGGTGGCCGGCCTTCCGCGATGTGGCATGCGTCACCGGTGTAACCGTTTGCACCATTAGGCTGTGCGCATGCGTCGCGCCAAGATCGTCTGCACCCTCGGACCCGCCACCAGCTCGGCCGAGAACCTCCGTGAACTCGTCCGCGCCGGTATGGACGTGGCCCGGTTGAACCTCAGTCACGGGGACCACGCCGACCACGAGCAGGTCTACCTCGACGTGCGCAAGGCGAGCGACGCGATGGGTCGCGCGGTCGGCGTCCTCGTCGACCTGCAGGGCCCGAAGATCCGCACGGCTCGGTTCGAGAACGGCCCCATCCAGCTCATCAAGGGCACGAGCTTCACCATCACCACCCGCGACGTCCCCGGCAACGAGCAGGAGGTCGGCACCACGTACGCCGGCCTGCCCGGCGACGTCACCACGGGTGACCGCATCCTCATCGACGACGGCAAGCTGGCCCTCATCGCCACCGAGGTCACCGCCACCGACGTCATCTGCCAGGTGCTCGAGGGCGGCACGCTGTCCAACAACAAGGGCATCAACCTGCCCGGCGTGGCCGTGTCGGTGCCGGCGCTGTCCGAGAAGGACAAGGACGACCTGCGCTGGGCGCTGCGGATGCGCGTCGACATGATCGCGCTGTCGTTCGTGCGCTCCGCGGAGGACATCATCGACGTCCACCAGATCATGGACGAGGAGGGGCTGCGCCTGCCCGTCATCGCCAAGATCGAGAAGCCGCAGGCCGTCGAGAACCTCGACGAGATCATCCGGGCCTTCGACGGCGTCATGGTCGCCCGCGGTGACCTCGGCGTCGAGATGCCGCTCGAGGAGGTCCCGCTCGTGCAGAAGCGCGCCTGCGAGATCGCGCGCCGGCGCGCCAAGCCGGTCATCGTGGCCACCCAGGTGCTCGAGTCGATGATCGAGAACGCCCGCCCGACCCGCGCCGAGGCCTCGGATGCCGCGAACGCCGTCCTCGACGGGGCCGACGCGCTGATGCTCTCGGGCGAGACGAGTGTCGGCAAGCACGCCTTCGCGGCGGTGCGCACGATGGCGCGCATCATCGAGAACACCGAGGACCACGGCATGCACCGCATCCGTCCCCTCGGCACGCGTCCCAGCTCCAAGGGCGGCGCCGTGACGGCGGCCGCCGCCGACATCGGCGAGCTGCTGGGCGTGAAGTACCTCATCACCTTCACGGCGACCGGAGACTCCACACGCCGGCTCGCCCGGGTGCGCCCCCGCATCCCCATGCTCGCCTTCACGCCGAACCAGTGGACCCGCAGCCAGCTCGCCCTCACCTGGGGGGTCGAGACCTTCCTCGTGGGCGACGCGCGCCACACCGACGAGATGGCGATGCAGGTCGACGAGGTGTTGCTCGCGGCCGGCCGTGTCCTCGAGGGCGACACGGTGATCATCGTCGCGGGCTCGCCCCCCGGCATCCCCGGCTCGACCAACGCCCTGCGCGTGCACCGGGTCGGCGACGCGAAGAACCGCGTCGCACCGGCCTACAGCGAGCTCTGAGCACGGACCGCGAGCCAGACGCCGGCCGCTCGCCGGTATGCTGACGATGCCCCGGCCGGGGTGGTGGAACGGCAGACACGGAGCACTCAAAATGCTCTGCCCGCAAGGGCGTGCGGGTTCAAGTCCCGCTCCCGGCACATGAGTGAGACCACCCCTGCCCAGCCGGTGCCGGCGACGAAGGCTGCGTCGACCACCAAGGCGGCGCCGACCGCCAAGGCAGCGCCGGCTGCGCCGGCAGTTCCGGCCCAGCCGGCCGCCAAGCGCGTCCTCGTCGCCGAGGACGAGGCCATCATCCGGCTCGACCTCGCCGAGATGCTCGAGGAGGCCGGCTACGACGTCGTCGGCCAGGCCAGCGACGGGGAGCAGGCTGTCGCGTTGGCGACCTCGCTGCGCCCCGACATCGTCATCATGGACGTCAAGATGCCCGTCATGGACGGCATCACCGCGGCCGAGCAGATCGGCAAGGAGCGCATCTGCCCCGTCGTCATGCTCACCGCCTTCAGCCAGACCGAGCTCGTCGAGCGAGCCCGCGATGCCGGCGTCATGGCCTACATCGTCAAGCCGTTCACCTCCAGCGACGTCACGCCCGCGCTCGACATCGCGTTGTCGCGCTGGGCCGAGCTGAAGACGCTCGAGGCCGAGATCGCCGACCTCGGCGACCGGCTCGAGACGCGCAAGGCGGTCGACCGGGCCAAGGGCGTGCTCATGACCAAGCTGAAGATCTCCGAGGCCGATGCCTTCCGCTGGATCCAGAAGACGGCCATGGACCGCCGGATGAGCATGCGCGAGGTCTCCGACGCCGTCGTGGCCGGCATGGAGAAGGCCTGAGTCCAGCGGCAGGTGAGGCCCGGCATCCGATGATGGTCCGGGGCTGCGGCTCACCTCAGCCAGATCACGACCTGGGTGAGCAGCGGCGCGACGATGAGCGCCGGGAGCATGTCGCCGACCGGGATGTCACGGATGCGCAGCAGGCGCAGCGCGATGCCGGCGAGCATGAGCCCGCCGGTGGCCGTGAGCGCCGAGATGTGGGCGTCGGGCACGAGGTCGCCGAGCAGCACCCCGACGATGGTCAGGGCTCCCTGCACGACGAGCACGGACGCCGCGGAGAGCATGACGCCGATCCCGAAGCTGGCCGCGAAGGCCAGCGCGGCGAAGCCGTCGAGCACGGCCTTGAGCGCGAGCTGGTCGATGCCGCGGCCGAGGCCGTCGTTGAGCGCGCCGAGGATGGTGAGCGGACCCACGCAGAACAGCAGGGATGCCGTGAGCCACCCCTCGATGAACCGCTCGCGGGCCGCGTCGTCGGTTCCTCCCTCGGTGCTCGACCTGCGCGACACCCAGCCCTGGATCGTGCCGGCCAGCCCTTCGAGGCGGTCCTCGATGCGCAGCATCGAGCCGGCGATCGAGCCGATGAGCAGCGACCCGAGCACGATGAGCACCGGGAAGCCGGACCCCACGGCGTCACGGAGGGCGGTGTCGGTCACGGCCATGGCGGACAGGCCGGCGACGAGCAGGGTCACCAGCCCCAGGACGTCGGTGACGACGGAGCGGGTGTGCTCGCGAAGTCGGTGACCCACGGCCATCCCCAGACCTGCTCCGATGAGCACGGTGAGGACGTTGAGGACGGTGCCGGCACCGGGGAAGAGCGAGGTCACCGCCGCAGCCTACGAGGGTGGTCCACAGGTGCCGACCCGGGGGTTCCGCGGGGACCGTCGGGGGGCTAGGGTCGGGTGCTTGTGAGGGTTCCCCTTTCCCGCGGCGCGATGGCGCCGGGTCCGACGCAGATGGAGGCGAAGTGGCCAGACGCACGGTGGACGTGAGCCCGGTTGACCGTGACGACCTCCGCGACGTCATGGGGCTGTGGCTGGCCGCCCGCGTGGACGGTGGTTCCAGCAAGGAGGCAGCCGGCCGTGCCCTGACCGACGGGCGCCTCAGCACGGCGCTGCGGCGGCCGGGCGTGCACTCCTTCGTCGCCCGGCTCGAGGGCGAGCCCGTCGGGTACGCCATCGCCAGCGAGAACCCCTTCGGCCTCAGCCCGCAGGCCGAGCTCGCGATCGAGCAGCTCTGGGTCGGCCCCGACGCGCGGCGCCACGGCGTCGCGAAGTCCCTGCTCGCCGCGGTGTTGTCGACCGCCGAGCGGGCCGGCTGCGAGATCGTCGTCTCGAACGTGCCGACGTGCAGTCGCGACGCCAACCGCTTCTTCGCCCGGCTCGGCTTCGCGTCGGTCATCACGCGCCGTGTGGTCTCCACCAGTGCGCTGCGGCGCAAGCTCGCGCCGGAGAGCGTCGAGACCGGCCACGAGCTGCTCCGTCGGCGCCGGTCACTGCGCAGCCGCGCCTTCCCGGCCGCCTCCCGCCAGTACTGACCGCTGTCTCGCGCGCGTTCCGCTCAGGCGCCGGGCGCGGCATCCCGGATGAGGCAGGTGATCCGGCTCGTGCACACGCGCTTGCCCTGCTCGTCGGTGACGACGATCTCGTAGCAGGCCAGCGTGCGCCCCAGCGAGAGCGCGGTGGCCGTGCCGGTCACGAGACCGGAGCGGGCCGCCCGGTGGTGGGTGGCGTTGATGTCCAGGCCGACGACGGCCTTGCCGGGGCCGGCGTGCAGGGCCGCCCCGATCGAGCCGAGGGTCTCGGCCAGCACGACGGAGGCACCCACCGTGGAGCAGGCCGTAGGGCTGGGTGTTGCCCTCGACCGGCATCGTCGCGACGAGTCGCTGCGCGGAGGCCTCGACGACCTCGATGCCCATGCGGTGCATGAGCGAGTTCGGGTTCATCGCCCGCAACGCCTCGACTCCGGCCATGAGGTCGGTGGGGTGCTCGGGGGTGCGGTCGACGAAGTCGGGGCTGTCAGGGCTGTCGGTCATGGTGGATAGGCTGCCACGCGTGAAGCTCCTCCTCCTCGACGGACACTCCCTGGCCTATCGCGCCTTCTTCGCCCTGCCCGCGGAGAACTTCTCCACGAGCACCGGCCAGCACACCAATGCCGTCTACGGCTTCACGTCGATGCTCATCAACGTGCTGCGCGACGAGGCCCCGACCCACGTCGGCGTCGCCTTCGACGTCTCGCGCAAGACCTTCCGGGCGGCGGAGTACCCGGAGTACAAGGCGGGGCGCTCCGCGACACCGACCGAGTTCTCCGGCCAGATCCCGCTGCTGCACGAGGTGCTCGACGCCCTGCGCATCCGCCACGTCGGCATCGAGGGCTTCGAGGCCGACGACGTCATCGCGACGCTCACCCACCGCGCCGTCGAGCAGGGGCACGAGGTCGTCATCTGCACGGGTGACCGCGACGCCTTCCAGCTCGTCTCCGACAAGGTGACGCTGCTCTACCCGGTGCGGGGTGTGTCCGAGGTCTGGCGCATGGACCCGGCCGCCGTCACCGAGAAGTACCTCGTGCCGCCCGAGCGCTACAGCGACCTCGCCGCCCTCGTCGGTGAGTCCAGCGACAACCTGCCCGGCGTCCCCGGCGTCGGCCCCAAGACGGCGGCCAAGTGGCTGGGCCTCTACGGCGACCTCTCGGGTGTCGTCGCCCACGTCGACGAGATCACCGGCAAGGCCGGCGAGAACCTGCGCGCCCACCTCGACGGCGTCCTGCGCAACCGGCGGCTCAACAAGCTCGTCGACGACCTCGACCTGCCGCTCACCGTCGACGACCTCGAGCGCACGTCCTGGGACCGCGAGGAGGTGCACCAGGTCTTCGACGGCCTGGAGTTCCGGGTGCTGCGCGACCGCCTCTTCGCCACCTTCGACGTCGAGGCCGACGAGGTCGAGGGAGGCTTCGAGCTCGAGGGTGAGGTCGTGACCGCTGACGGGCTCGCGCTCCGCTTCGGTGACGGGGCGCAGGGGCGCCGGCTGCCGCACGGGGTCGTCGTCGTCGGTCACTACAAGAGCGGATCGGGGGATGCCGGTGCCGTCGCCCTCGCGGGCACGGACGGCGCCACCGCCTACCTCGACCTCACGACGCTGACCCGCGAGCAGGAGGACGTGCTCGCCGGCTGGCTCGCCGACGCCGAGGCACCCAAGGTGCTCCATGACGCGAAGGAGCAGCTCCAGGCGCTGTCGACGCGAGGGCTGCCCCTCGCCGGGGTCACCTCGGACACCGCCCTCGCTGCCTACCTCGTGCGCCCCGACCAGCGCTCCTACGACCTCGAGGACCTCGTCGTCCGGCACCTCGGCCGCGAGCTGAAGGCCGAGCAGGCGGGCACCGACCAGGGCATGCTCGACTTCGCCGCCGACGACGACACCGCGGAGCGCGACGCGATGGTGCGTGCCCGCGCCGTCCTCGAGCTGTCGCAGGTGCTGGGGGAGCGGCTCGAGGAGACCGGCGGCACCGAGCTGCTGCGCGACCTCGAGCTGCCGCTCGTCGACATCCTCGCGCGCATGGAGCGCACCGGGATCGCCGTCGACGAGGAGGCGCTGACCGCCCTCGAGGCCGACTTCGCCGCGAAGATGCGCCAGGCCCAGCAGGACGCCTACGACGCCATCGGCCGCGACGACGTCAACCTCGGCAGCCCGAAGCAGCTCCAGGAGGTGCTCTTCGACCAGCTCGGCATGCCGAAGACCAAGCGCACCAAGACCGGCTACACCACGGATGCCGACGCGCTCGCCGACCTGTTCGTCAAGACCGAGCACCCGTTCCTCGAGGCCCTGCTGCGCCACCGCGACACCAGCCGCCTGCGGGTGACCGTCGAGGGCCTGATCAAGTCGGTGGCCCCCGACCGCCGCATCCACACGACCTACATCCAGACGATCGCGGCCACCGGGCGGCTGTCCTCGACCGACCCGAACCTGCAGAACGTGCCGATCCGCACCGAGGAGGGCCGCCGCATCCGCGAGGTCTTCGTCGTCGGCGAGGGCTTCGAGTCGCTGATGTCGGCCGACTACAGCCAGATCGAGATGCGGATCATGGCGCACCTGTCGGGGGACGAGGGGCTCATCGAGGCCTTCCGCACGGGGGAGGACCTCCACCGGTTCGTCGGCGCCCGGGTGTTCGGCGTCGAGCCGGCGGACGTCACCTCGGCGATGCGCAGCAAGGTCAAGGCGATGAGCTACGGCCTGGCCTACGGGTTGTCGGCGTTCGGCCTCTCGAAGCAGCTGACGGTCTCGACGAGTGAGGCCCAGGGCCTCATGGACGAGTACTTCTCCCGGTTCGGTGGCGTGCGCGACTACCTGCGCGAGGTCGTGGTCGAGGCCCGCGCCACCGGCTACACGGCGACCATGCTCGGCCGGCGCCGCTACCTGCCCGACCTCGTGAGCGACAACCGGCAGCGCCGCGAGGGTGCCGAGCGGATGGCGCTCAACGCGCCGATCCAGGGTTCGGCCGCCGACATCATCAAGCTCGCCATGAAGGGCGTGGATGCCGCGCTGCGCACCGAGGGGCTCACCTCGCGGATCCTGCTCCAGGTGCACGACGAGCTCGTGCTCGAGGTCGCGCCGGGGGAGCGCGAGGTGCTCGAGGCGCTCGTGCGGCGCGAGATGGGTGCCGCGGTCGCGATGGACGTGCCGCTCGACGTCAGTGTCGGGGTCGGCCGCTCCTGGCACGACGCCGCCCACTGACGATTCGAGCGGCACCCCGCGCGGAGCTCAGGCGGTTTGCTCAGCCGGCTCGTCGTCGCCGCGAAGCGGCGCATCGAGGGTGTCGGCCTCCACGGCATCCGACCACGTGACCCACACGAGGAGGGCGAGCAGGACGGCATCCACGCTGAGCACGAGCAGGAGCAGCCCGTGCCCGGTCCCGATGAAGGGCAGGCCGGCCACGACGAGTGCGAACGCCCCCCAGATCCACCACACGGCGCGCCGGTGGGTGCGCGCCAGGGCGGTCTGCACGAGCAGCTGGATCATCGCGGTCACGGTGCCGAGCACGGCGAACAGCCACAGGTCGTCCGCCACGGCGGAGTACGCCTCACCGCCGACGAACACCAGGGCGAGGTCGGGTGCCACAAGGGTGGCGACGACGGCCACGAGGCCGATCGCGAGGATCACGGCGAGCCCCAGCAGGTGCAGGTGGCGGTGCCCCGCCCGGCGGGCCAGCGCCGGGAAGGCCATCACCGTCACGAAGGTCGGCAGGAACAGCACGGCCTTGCTGAGGATCAGGCCCGAGGCGTAGGTGCCGGCCTCGTCGGCAGGCAGGGTCACCCGGGCGGCGAAGACGTCGACCTGGGTGAGGGCGAAGAAGGCGAGCAAGGTGTGCGAGTCGTGCGCGACCTCACGCAGGAGTCCGATGGGTGCGCGGCTTGCCGGGGCTGGCAGCCCGGGGGCGGGGGGCGTCGCCGACCGGCTGCGGGTCAACCGGTGACCGACGAGGATCGGCACCAGGGCGCCGACGGCCACACCGGACATGGCGCCGAGCGGCGTCGGCCACAGCGCGATCGCGACCCCGCCGACGAGCAGCCGGCCGGCGCCCATCGCGACGCTGAGCAGCGCGAAGGACTGCCAGGTCCGCCGCCCCTGGAGGATGCCGAGCTGGGCGCCGGTCACCGTGAGCGCGGCGGCCGTCACGGCCACGGTGGCTGCGGTGAGCCAGCTGTCCAGGCGCAGGACCGCCGAAGCGACGGGGGAGAGCGCCAAGCAGACCAGCCCGAGGACCAGGGCGGCCCGCCGCGCCGTCGCGAGCATCGTGGTCTCGACCGCAGGCCCGTCCTTCTGGGCCACCCGCCGGGCCGTCGTGGCCTGGACACCGAGGGCGAGGACGTTGACGACGAGGACGACCCCCATGAGGGCCGCGACGGCCGAGTAGGCCTCGGGGCCGAGGCGTCGAGCCGCCAGCAGGGTGAAGAGGTAGACCGCCGCGTTCATCAGGGTCGTGCCGACAGCGACGAGCGACGCCCCCCGGGCGATCTCAGCTCGTCTGGCCCACATCGACACGCGCGTCAATGTACTGCGCGGTAACTGCCATGGCCGCCAACTAGGGTGGCGCGGGTGTCCACCGAGGCTGTGCCACTGCCCGCTGGCGGCGGCCGTGCCCCGGTCGTCGCCGCGGTGGGCTCGGCCACCCTCGCGACCGCCGTCGTGCTGTCGGGGGTGACCGGAACGGGCCAGCGACTCGTTCGCGACTTCGTGGCGGTTCCGGAGCCGGCAGCCCCGAGTTCGCTGCTGCCGACGACGGCGGCCGAGCTGCGAGCCTGGCCTCTGGATGCCGTCTCCTGGGCCTTGTCGGCGATCGTCCCGACCGGCGTTCAGCAGCTCCTCCTCCTCGTCGCCGCACTGGCTCTCGCCGGTGTCGGAACCGGTCTGCTGGTGCGCCGGTCTGGCGCTGCGGCGGCCGCCGCAGCCGCGTGGCTGGCCATCTGGAACCCCTACGTCACCGAGCGGCTCCTGCTGGGCCACGGACCCACCCTCCTCGGGTACGCCGCCCTGCCGTGGATCGTCCTGGTCCTCCGGTCACACCTCGGCATCCACCCAGCGACTCCTCCTGCTCGCCGTGGTCGCCCTGCCCGCGGCGCTCACCCCCTGGGGTGGGGTCGTGGCGTTGGTGACGGCGGTGCTTGCCGACCTGTCGCGCGCAGACCGAAGCGTGGCCCGAACGGCCGGCGTCGCCGCGGTGGGCGCGGCCTGGTGCCTGCCGTGGGCCGTGCCAGCCGTCCTGGTCGGTGGGGTGGGTGCCGACCCCGACGGCCCCGCTGCGTTCGCGCTCGCGGACGACTCCGGGCTCGGCACGTGGGTGTCGGCCCTCATGGGGGGCGGGGTCTGGGCGACGGGGGCACAACCGCTGTCACGGACCGACCCGATCGCCCTGGTCGGGTCGCTCGCCCTCCTCACGCTCGCTGTCGCTGCAGTAGTCGTTCTCGCGGTCACCGCTCGGAGGACGGCGGTGACGCCCGGCCCGGACCCGGACCACGCTGCCGGCCGGAGCATGGCGGTGGCAGCGGTCGCACTACTGCTCCTCGTCGGGCCCGCGTCCTTGGCCTGGTGGGCCTCGGGACCGGGGGTGGAGGTGGTGTCCGCACTCCAGCAGGTGCCCGGCGTCGCACTCTTTCGTGACCAGCACCGCATGCTCGCCCCCGGGGTGCTGGCGTTGGCCGTGCTCGTGGGGGTCGCAGTGGGGTGGGTGGCCGACCGCGGTGGGCGCACGGCATCCGCTCTCGGGTGCGTGCTCGTCGTCGCCCTGGCCGTGGCGTCCGTACCCGACCTGCCGAGCAGCGTCCGGGAGGACTACCGAGCCGTGACGTACCCGGCGGAGTGGGCCGAGGTCGTCCGTTCGCTCGACGGCGGCTCGACCGAACCCACCGTGGTGTCCCTGCCCTGGCAGCCGTTGCGAGCGCCAGGCTGGGCGGGCGAGCCTCCCTTCCTCGACCCGCTGCCCCGAGCGGTGACCGGCACCGTGCTCACGAGCACGGCTCTGACGGTTCAGCGCGACGGCGTCGCCGTCGTCGTGGACGACGCTCCGCTGGGGGAGGACTGGGCCACGGGCACCGTCACGGCTGAGAGCCTGCGTCGTCAGGGCGTCACCCACGTGGTGGAGTGGCTCGGCACACCCGGCGCGCTCGCGAGTGCCCACGACGGGTGGCGCCTGGTCCACTCGGGTCCGTCATTCACCGTCTGGGACGTGTCCGCCGCGCGATGAGGCGCAGACCTGCACTCGCCGGTGCGTCAGGACACGCTACGATGGTGCTACTGCCCAGTAGGAAAGGTCCACCACGTACATGTCTGCCTCCACCACCGACGACGGCGGCCGCTCGCGCCGCTCGGGGCTCATCCTCCTCGGCGTGAGCCTGCTCGCCGGTCTCGGCATGGCCTTCGCGGCTGCCTCGACCATCGTCTCCTCCAACGGCCCGCAGGACTCGACCGCGGTCGTCGAGGGTCAGCAGACGATCATTCCTGCTGAGGAACTCCTCAACTACGGCGGCTGACGCCCCGCGCCTGCTGCCGGCGCACCTCGTCGGGGACGACGGCATCCGTTCCCGCCTCCACCGGCAGGCCTGCTGCGCGGTCCGCGAGCAGTGACTCCCACGCCTGCACCGAGCGGGCCCACGTGAAGTGGGCTGCGTGCTCGATCGCCGCGGCGCCGAGCGCCTGACGGGTCGCGGGGTGCGTGAGCAGGTCGTCCACCGCGGCGGTGAGGCCGTCGAGGTCGTCCACGAGCACACCCGTCCGGCCGTCGACGATCGACTCGGACAGGCCCCCGGCCCCCGTGTAGGCCACCGTGGGCGTGCCGTGCGACGCCGCCTCGACCACGCTGAGCCCCCAGCCCTCCTTGATGCTCGGCGCCAGCGCCACCCAGGCGGCGGCGAGCTCGGCGTGCTTGGTCTGCTCGTCCACGAACCCGAGGATGTCGACCCGGTCCTCGACCCCGAGGGCCGCTGCCTCTGCGCGCACCCGGTCGCTCCACCAGCCGTCGCCGACGATGCGCAACCGCAGGCCGGGGTGGCGCGTTCGCAGCCGTGCGGTGACGGCGAGGGCGTGTTCGATGCGCTTGTGCGGCACCACGCGGCCCAGGACGACGAGACGGGGTTCGGGATGCCGTGGCCCGCTGTCGGCCGGTGGCGGGTCGGTCCCGTTGTGGATCACGGCGACGGCTGCGGGGGAGACGCCGAGCTCGATCAGCTCGTCGCGGGTGCGCTGCGAGACGGCCACGTACTGCTGCCCGCGAAAGGCCCGCGGTGCGACCCGGGACTCCAGGGCCCAGCCGACCCGGGCGGACACCGGCCCGAACACGATCGGCCACTGCTCGCGGTGCACGTGGTGCACGAGCATGACGACGGGCGTCCTCGTCGCCGCCCGAGCCCAGAAGGGCACACCGTTCTGCGTGTCGACGACGACGTCGAACCGGCCCTCGGCGCGCTCCAGCGCGACCAGCCGGCGCAGGCTCGCCGCGTAGACGCCGAGCCGACCGCCCTGCCTCAGCACGCGGACCCCGTTGCGCTGCTCCTCACGAGGGGCGCCGGGGTGCGCCGAGCACAACATCGTGACGTCGTGCCCGGCATCCGCCAGGCCCTCGCACACGGTCTCGGCGTACTTCTCGGCACCCCCACCTTCGGGATGTGTAGAGTCTCGCCAGTTCAAGAAGGCAATGCGCACGTGGGCTCTTTCCTCAACGACCGGAGACGGATGTTACCCCAGGACCACCCCCCACACCGGGCGGTCGGGGAGCGGGCGTCCCTGCGTCGGTCGGTCGACCTCTTTCGTGCCTTTCGGGTCGAACAGACCGACCCCGCGCGCTTCTACGGGGCCCTCGCCCTGGACTCGGTCGACCTCCTGCGACGGTGGACGGCGCTCGACGGGCGCAGCGTCCTGGACATCGGGGGAGGGCCGGGGTACTTCGCCGACGCCTTCGCCGGCGCAGGGGCGTCGTACGCGGGGTTGGAGCCGGATGCCGGTGAGCTCACCGCCCGCGGTGGCGTGGCGGGGAACACCGTGCGGGGGTCTGGCCTGGAGCTGCCGGTCGCCGACGCCAGTGTGGACGTCGCCTTCTCGAGCAACGTCCTCGAGCACGTTCCCGACCCGGTGCGGATGGCCGAGGAGATGCTGCGGGTGACCCGGCCGGGCGGCCTGGTGTTCCTGTCGTGGACGCCGTGGCTCTCCCCGTGGGGTGGGCACGAGACCTCCCCGTGGCACTACCTCGGTGGGCGACGGGCGGCCGACCGGTACGAGCGACGGAACGGCAAGCGACCCAAGAACGACGTCGGTCGGTCCCTGTTCAAGTGCGCCGTCGGCCCGATGGTCCGCTGGGCCCGCGAGGTCGAGGCCGGGGGCCGCGCGGAGGTGCTCGACGTCTTCCCTCGCTACCACCCCTGGTGGGCGCACTGGGTCATGGCCGTGCCCGGGCTGCGCGAGGTCGTGAGCTGGAACGCCGTGATCGTCCTGCGCGCGAGCGGCGAGTGAGCGCGCCCGCCACCACCGAGCGTCCTGTCACCCCCGAGTCCGAGGCGACCCAGAGGTGGAGAGCGCGGCTCGACCGCGTGGTGCCGACCGCCTTCCTCGTCGCGCTGGCCTTCGTCCAGCGACCGGGCTGGACAGCCGCTGACACCAAGCTGGACCTCGTCATCGATCCCGGGGGTTTCCTCGGTCGGGCCCTGAACCTCTGGGACCCGCTCGCCGCAGGCGGCCAGCTGCAGAACCAGGCCTACGGCTACCTCTTCCCCATGGGGCCGTTCTTCTGGCTCGGTGACGTCCTCGGATTCTCGCCGTGGGTCGTCCAGCGGCTCTGGTGGGCGCTCATCCTCGTGCTCGCCTACCACGGCACCTTGCGGGTGCTCGAGCGGCTGGGCATCGGCACCGGCTGGTCGAGGATCATCGCCGCCTTCAGCTACGCGCTGGCGCCTCGGATGCTCATGGGACTGGGTGCGATCAGCTCCGAGATCTGGCCGATGGCCATCGCGCCGTGGATCCTCCTGCCGCTGCTCGCCGTCGCCCCCGGCGGGGAGCGCCCCGCGGCCCTCCGCTCGGGCGCGGTGATCCTGCTGCTCGGGGCGGTCAACGCCGTGGCGTCGCTCGCGACGCTGATCCTGCCGCTGTGGTGGATCCTCACCCGGACCTCCGCCGTGCGGCTGCGCCTGCTCGCCTGGTGGTCGGTCGCCGTCGTCATGGCCACCGCCTGGTGGATCGGGCCACTCGTGCTCCTCGGGCGGTACAGCCCCCCCTTCCTCGACTGGATCGAGGATGCCCGCGTCACGACGGCGGTGGCGAGCGTCACCGAGGCGTTGCGCGGGACCACCCAGTGGATCGCGACGATCGGTGGTGAGGACAACGCGGTGTGGCCGGCCGGGTGGGTCATCCTGTCGTCCCGGAACGTGATCCTCTTCGGCCTCGTCATCGTCCTCGCGGGCCTCACCGGGCTGGCGCTGGCCCGTGGTCCCTGGACGGGGTTTGCGCGTGGTGGTCTGCTCATCGGGCTCCTGCTGGTCACCTTCGGCCACGGTGCGGGCGTCGCCGGGCCCTGGTCCGGAGCACAGGCAGACCTCCTCGACGGCGTGCTGGCCCCGTTCCGCAACACCCACAAGTTCGAGCCGGTGCTCCGCCTACCCCTCGCCCTCGGCATCGCCCATGGGCTACCCCTGGCCGCAAGGTGGCTGCGCCGGGTCGGCGCTCCCTGGCCGCAGCTCGCATCGGCGCTGGTCGTCCTCGCGATCATCGGGCAGACCGCGGTCCCGGCCTTCGTGGGGGTCATCCAGCGCGGCCCGTTCCTGGCGGTGCCAACCGCCTGGCAGGACGCGGCGCAGTGGCTGGGGGAGCACCCCGACGCCGGCCGCACCCTCATCCTCCCCGGCGGCAACGCACCCGCCCGGTTGTGGGGTGAACCCAAGGACGAGCCCATCCAGCCCTACGTCACCCAGCCCTGGATCGTGCGCGACGGGGTACCGCTCGGTTCGGCAGGGGCCACCCGTCTGCTCAACGAGGTCGAGGCCAGGGTCGCGCAGGGGCACGGGGGCCCCGAGCTGCTCGCGCTGCTCGAGACGCTCGGCGTCACCCGCGTGGTGCTCGTGGCGGACCACCAACGTCCTCGGGTGAGGACGACGCCGCCTGTGGTGGTACGCGCTGCGCTGACCTCCAGTGGTGCCCAGTCGGTGGCGAGCTTCGGGGCAGTGGTGGGTGGCTCGCCGGACATCAGGGTGGTCTCGGACTGGGGGCTGGACCGACCCCTGCGTGAGCTCGAGATCCTCGAGGTCCCCACGGAGGCCTCGATCGCACCGACCACCCGCTACCCGGTCGACGCCGCCGTGCCCTTCGCAGGCGGCCCCGAAGGCTTCGGCGCGCGCCCGGGGACGGCGCCCGGGCTGTTCACCGTCGGAGACGGACGCTGCGGTTCGCGGTGGGGCGGCCGCTCGTCACCACGGACACCCTGCAACGACGTCAGGCCAGCTTTGCCACGGCCACCGACCTCTACGGCCCGCTCCTCGCGGCCGACGAGCAGTACCCGTCCCCCCGCGCCGTCCACGACTACTGGCCCGCACCCCTGACCGAGGGAACCCCCGACCTCACCGACCACCAGAGCGTGCGGGTGGACGACGGAACCGCCCGCGCCACGGCATCCTCCACGCTCGCCGAGCCCGCGCTCGGTCAGGGACGAGAGCTCGACAGCGACGCCTGGCGGGCCGTCGACGCCAGCGGAGAGACGGGGTGGCGCTCCTCGGGGTACGACCCGCTTGGCCAGTGGGTCCAGATCGACTGGGCAACGCCGACGGACCTGCCCCCGAGCGTGGTGGTGACCCTCGACACCGAGGTCGGCGCGAACGTCGCCGCGTTCTCGGTCACGACGGACACCGGCGCGGAGCGCACCCCGGTGACCAGCCCGGAGTTCGCCGGCGATGTCGACCCCGCGAGGTACCAGGTGGCGGTGGACGTTCCACCGGGAGCGACGACGTCGTTCCGGCTCACCGTCGAGGCCGTGCGCGACGCCCGGCCGACGGTGCGGGTGCTCGACATCGGCGCGGGGACGCTGCCTCGGGTTCAGCCCTGGGTGCGGCTGCCGCTGACGGACCAGACCCCCTCGGTGGTCGTGCTCCGGGCCAGCCCGGACGAGCGGTCGGCCTGCTACCCGATGGAGAGCGGTGTCCTCGCCTGCTCACCCGACCGGGCACGGGTCGGAGAGGAGAGCAACGGCATCCGGCGCGAGCTCACCCTGGACCAGCCACGGTCCTTCACGGTGACCGGCACCGTGGTTGCCGCCGGTGAAGGTGCCGACGCACTGCTGCGCCGTCTCGACGGCGTGCGGGCGGCAGGGTCGAGCCGTTGGCTGGCCGAGGCCGGGGTCTCGGCCGAGCTGACCGTCGACGGCGACCCCAGAACCTACTGGGCTGCCGACCCGGACGACGAGGAGCCCCGGCTCACGCTGAGCTGGCCGACACCACGCCTGGTCGAGGGGCTGCGTTTCGACATCGACCCGGATGCCGCCGGCCGGCGGCCCACCACGGTCGAGGTGACCGTCGGGGGGGACCACGGTGCGCCGCACCCTGAGCCGGGAGGGAGTGATCTCGCTCCCGTCCCGTCAGGCCACGGGGCTGAGCATCACCGTGGTGGAGGCGACCGAGCAGGAGAGCCTCACGACGTCGGGGGCGAAGGCGATGCCGGTCGTCATCGGCGACGTGGCGCTCATCGGTGATGCCTGGCCTGGTGGCTTCCCGGGTGACCCGGTCGTCGAGCTGCCGTGCGGTTTCGGGCCCACGGTGCAGGTGGGTGGTCAGACGCTGGAGACGAGCGTGAGCACCACGCGCAGTCGCCTCCTCACCCGTCAGGACGCGACACTCACGGCGTGCGGAGGTCCCGTCGTCGTGTCCCCGGGAAGGGTCCGGATCCAGGCCCTGTCGTCCGGTGAGTTCTCGGTGCGGTCCCTCGTTCTCGATGCGCGGTACGTGACCGACCCCGAGGGCGGCCCGGCGCCGGACCCGGTCACCACGACGACGTGGGGCGCGACGTCGCGCGCCGTGGACCTGGGGTCCGCGAGCGAGCGTGACACGGTGCTCGTGGTGCGCGAGAACGCCAACGACGGGTGGGTCGCGACGGCAGGGGGCGCCACCCTGCGACCCGTCATGGTGGACGGCTGGGCGCAGGGCTGGGTCGTGCCGGCGGGCACCGAGGGCCTCGTCGAGCTGCGCTTTGCTCCTCAGCGGGTCTTCCTCGTCTCCTTGGCGCTCGGCGCGGCGCTGGCAGTGCTGCTCGTCCTTCTCGTCCTGCGGGGGCAGAGTCCCCTCACCAGGGCCGTCTCGCCGGAGGTCAGCGCACCGCGGGCGGGCCGCAGCGCTCGCCGTGGCCGCTCTGGTCGTGATCGGTGGAGCTGCAGGGGCGGTCGCAGCAGGCTTGGCACTCCTGGTGCGGCGACTCGGGAGGTGGCGCCCGTCGGTCGTGGTGGCGGTGGCCGGGTGCGCCGCCCTGATGTGGGTCGGCTGGGCACTGGTGCGGCCGTGGCCCTCAGCGGACGCCTCCAACCGCGACGTCTGGTCCGGCGCGCTCGCGCTGTTCCTCGTGGCGGTGGCCACGACGTGTGGGCACAGACGCGAGCAGGTCAGCGGGTGGAGGTGCGTCGGCGGGCGATGGTCTGGATCGGCGACTCGAGCAGGTGCCAGCTGAGGGCGGACACGATGATCGAGGCGACGAGGGTCAGCCCGACGGTGATCCAGAACCCGTACTCGAAGACGTCGAGCCCGAGGGCCGCACGGACGGCGAACATGATCGGCAGGTGCCAGAGGAAGAGTCCGTAGCTGATCGTGCCGAGGTAGGTGAGCGGGGCCGAGGAGAGCACCCGTGAGACGACGGTGCGCGCACCCAGCACCGAGGGGGCGATGACCAGCCCGGCGACGAGGGCGTAGCCGATGTGCTTGACCGAGGCCTGCGCCGGAGTGGGCGGCGTGAGGTCGTACGGGCCGGCACTGCGGGTGGTGAGGACCCAGAACACGCAGGCAGCAAGGGCATAGAGGTGCCAGGGGGCCGAGCGGACGACTGCGGCCACCGGGCGGCGCAGCACCTCGTCCGTGCTGACCAGCGCGAGCAGCATGCCGACGACGAACCAGTCACCGACCGCGGGCAGGGTTCGGATCCACGAGAACCCCTCGGGGAGCGCGCCGAGCCCGTCGAGCAGCCGGAAGCACCACGTGAGGGCGACCAGGCCCGCCAGCACGGCGAGGTGCCCGCGTCGACCTCCGCGGGCTGCGACGCGGGCGGCCACCAGACGGCGACGAGGGGCAGGGCGACGTAGAACATGACCTCGGTGGACAGGCTCCACAACTGGGCGAGCCCGGGCAGGTCCCACTCGAGCTTCATGCTCTGCAGCTGCAGGAGGTTCGCGACCCAGACCTCGGTGCCGGCCGTCCGGGACTCGGGAACGAGCACGAGCGTGCCGAGCAGGACTGCCAACCAGGCCGGGACGAGCCGGGCGAAGCGCCGGATGGCGTAGGACCGGGTGTTGACCGCGCGGTGCGTCGTCGATGACGTGCCGGGCGTGCGGCAGGTAGAGCAGGAAGCCGCTGAGGACGAAGAAGATCGCGACCCCGATGTCCATCCGGGCGAGGAAGCCGGGCAGGGTCGCGCGCCCGGTCGAGCCGGAGAGGAAGCCCGCGTGGGTCAGCAGCACCGCCAGGGCAGCGAGGGCACGCAGCCCCTCGAGCTCGACCAGGTGGTGTGCGCGCGGACGGACCCGGGTCGTCGTCGCGACGGGGGGAGACGTGGGAGTCGCGGTCATGGGAGCGGCCCCACGGTGTCGACCTGGGCCGAGGTCACGCACACGCCGTCGGTGTTGGGCGTCTCGACCTCGACGGTGATGCTGCGCACGGCGCGTCTCGTTCGGCACCGGGGCGATGATGCGGTGCGGACCTCTCAGGAGCTCGGGAGGGTCCACGACGAGAGGTCCCGACACGTTGCCGTCCCGGTCGGTGACCCGCAGGTTCAGCCGCTCTGCGTCGCCGATGAGGACGCCGACCACGACGACCGATCCCCGGAAGTAGGGCGCGTCGTCGACGAGGGGGATGGTGACGGTGCGGACACCCGCAGGCAGCACCTGGCCACAGAAGCCCTCGGGCAGGTCAGCCCCTGAGACGCCGCCCGAGCTCGGCAGCCACGAGCGAGCCGGTCGGGCCGACGACGTACGGCTCTGCGGACAGCTCTGCCGAGAGAGCATCGGGGTTGAGCAGCTCGATGAGCGGCCCCGTGGTGAAGCCGGGGTCGACCCAGCCGGGGATGATCTCCGCGGGGACGGGAGCCGGCAGCACCTGGCCGGTCGTCGCCCGCACCTCGGTGCGGAGGTTGGCGAGATAGGCGGGAACGACGGAGGTGTGCCAGAGCATCCCGAAGCCGACCCACGTGATCGTGCACAGCACCACGCACGTGCGCGGCCAGCGCGCCGAGTCCGACCGTCCATCGGGTCACGGGCTTCTCGGTCGCCCGGGCCTGCCGCCGACGCTCCAGCACGGTGCCGACGAGGGCCGCCAGCGCGAGGGCCACTGCTGCACTGACGTCGGGCAGAAGCCGGAGGTCGTCTGCGGCGGTGATGTCCTCGACCTGGGCGAGGCGGAACACGTAGATCATGCCGAGCACCGGCACCGCGTAGGCCGCGGCGACGAGGGCGACCGGCCCGGCGGCACGCAGGCTGCCCCTGGTGCGCGCCGCGACGATGAGCCCGATCACGAACAGCGTCGCTGCAGCCGCAACCAACCACGTCGGGGTGGCGGCGAACGAGTAGGCGCCGTTCGCCGATCGCCACACGACGGGGCCACCGAGATACGAAGGGAGAAGATCGACCAGGGCCCATCGCCCGATCTTGGTGGCGGCGTCGGACAGGCTGGGTCGCGAGCCCTCGGCCTTGTCGAAGTCGCCGCCGAGGTACACGAGCAGGAACAGGACGTTGACGACGACGAAGGGGCCGAGGCGCGAGGCGGAACGCGCCCACCAGCGCGCCGAGCGCCATCGCACCCCGTCAGCGACGACGATCAGTGCGAGGACGACGAAGGGCACGGCCAGCGCCCGCTCGGAGAAGGTCAGCGCGATCACGTGGAGCCCGACGGCCCCGGCCAACGGCTGCCAGCGACCGCTGCGCAGGTGGTCCAGCACGAGGCTCGCGAGCAGCAGGAGCAGCCCGAGGGGCAGCATCACCGTGATCGCCTGCCGGAACCACGCGTAGGTGGGGATCACGGATGCCGCGAACAGCACCCACGCGATGGCGAGACCGCGCGCGACGGGGTGCGCGATGATCCGGCTGACGAGCCGGGTCGTGGCGTACCCCAGCAGCAGCGCGATGAGGGCGGTGATCACCACGGCCGGCCAGTGCTCGAGCGGGGCGTACCTGGCCATGAACCAGTCGATGGTGCGAGCGCCGGGCGCCAGGTGTGTGCGGTTGCTCTCGATGACGAAGGGATAGAACGACCGGCCCGCAGCGTAGGCCTGGGCGCGGATGTCATCGATGTACAGGCCGCCACCGGCAGAGAGCCACGTGACGGCCACGACGTGGAGGGCCACGACGGTCGCCGGCAGGAGGTGGGGCTTGCGCTTGCGGGCCGCTGGTGCCCGACGGGTCGACGCGAGGGAGTCCGTCGCCACCTCCGCCAGCTCCACGTCACCACCCACTTCTGCTCGGTCGGACGGCACACGACGTCATGCGCAGCCGCGGTCGAGTGTACGGATCCGGGCGTGCTGCGACGCAGGTCACGGCCATTCGCCGCAGATTGCCCGCGCTGGAGTCCAGAGTTGCATCCGGGCGCGCCTACTCGCTGGTAGGCTCCAGCGACTTCACCGTGGAAGGAACAACTATGCGTCGCGCCATCGGCGGCATCCTCGTACTGCTGGGTGCGCTGTTCATCGGCATCGGGCTCCTCGCCAAGCCGTACCTCTTCAACTCGCTCGCGATCGTGCCGCTCGACCAGGAGTCGACCTCGGTCTCCCAGGGCGTGGACATGGATGTCCTGTACCCGCACGTGGTGGACGGCAAGCCGGTCATCGACAAGCTCTCCGGGGTCAAGGTCGTCAGCACCCGCGAGGTGCGCGGCATCCCCGGTGTCGTGACGCAGGCCGGGGTCGAGGACACCGACGCGTTCTGGCAGACCACCGTGAAGTCCCAGGCGGAGCAGAACGGCGAGCTCGTCGACCTCAGCTACAGCGACACGGGTGTGTCGATCGACCGTCGTACCGGCGAGGCGACCAACTGCTGCGGCGACTACACCTCGATCGGTGACCTCACCGACCCGACGCTGACCAAGCCGATGACTCACTCAGGACTGGTGTTCAAGTTCCCGTTCGGCGTGCAGAAGACCACGTACCAGTGGTGGGACGCCGACCTCGAGCAGGCCGTCCCGATCGAGTTCCAGGGTGAGGAGACGATCGAGGGCACCACGGTCTACGTGTTCAACCAGGTCATCGACCCCACCCCGCTGGCCTCCATCGAGGCACCTCTGAGCCTGTTCGAGGAGGGTGCGGAGGGCAACGTCACCGCCACCGAGGTCTACTCCAACAACCGGACCCTCTACGTCGAGCCCGTCACGGGCGTCGTCATCGAGGGGCGTGAGCAGATCAACTCCGTCTACGAGGCCGAGGGGTACGCCCCGATCGCCAAGACGGTGGGCACGATCGGCTTCGACGACGAGACCGTCGCGAAGAATGCGAAGGACTGGGGCGCCAAGGCCAGCCTGCTCTCGTTCATCGAGAACTGGCTGCTGCTCGTGGGCCTCGTCCTCGGCGGCATCCTGATCGCCATCGGGGCGTTCCTGCTCCTGCGGCCCGCGAAGGCGGCCGACGCCCCCGAGGCATCGGGCACCCCCCAGGCCAGGGCCGCCCGCCACAGCTGATCGATCCGGTCGGGTCACGCACCCCCAGGACACCGATGACGCGGCCACCGCCTTGCGAGGCGGTGGCCGCGCCGGCGTCTCAGTGGGGCCCGGGCTTGTCGGCGACGACGATCAGCGTCCCCGGCAGCAGCGCTCCGCGCAGCGGGCTCCAGCCACCCCACACCGACGCGTTGTGCTCGGGCCACTCCGGCTCGACGAGGTCGGTGAGCACGAGCCCCGCCGCCACGACCTGGCGCACGAGGTCGCCCAGGGTGCGGTGGTGCTCCGCGTACGTCACCATCCCCGCCTCGCGTTCCACGTACGGGGTGCGGTCGAAGTAGGACGCCATCGCCGTGAGACCAGCCTGCCCCGGGTCGTCGAGGAAGGCCCAGCGCACGGGGTGCGACGTCGAGAACACGAACCGACCCCCGGGACGCAGCACCCGGGCCGCCTCCCTCATCACCGCGCCGCTGTCGGCGACGAACGGCACGACGCCGTAGGCCGTGAACACCCGGTCCACGCTGGCATCGGCCAGGGGCACGGCCAGCCCGTCGCACTGGAGGAGGGGGAGGGGGTGGGGCGACGACCCGGATGCCGGGTGGCCGGCATCCGCTCTCGTCCCGCCAACCGCCCTCTCGCCGACCGTCGCCTCGCCGTCGATGCGGCGCGCCGTGCGGAGCATCCCCATCGACAGGTCGCTCGCCACGACCTGCACGTCGTGGTGCCGCGCCAGCCACCGCGAGCACTGGGCCGCACCGGAGCCGATCTCGAGGACGGTCATGCCGTCACGCACCTGCAGCAGGTCGAGCTGCTCCTCGGTCCACCCCTCAGGTCCCCAGACGAAGTCGGCGTCACCGAGGAAGGCGCCGTGCTCGGCGTAGTAGTCCTCGGCCTCACCGTCCCACCACGACCGGTTCGCCGACCGGGTCTCGTCCCCGCCGAGGGGCGCCCGCGTGGCCTCGCCGCTCATCGGTGCGCCACCGCGAGTGACCGTGAGGCACCGGCGGATCCGGACGGTTTTGCTCCTGACGTGCGCACCCGAGTAGGCTGCCCCAGCACCCGTGTGGCCATTTCCGGTCACTCGTGCGCCCGTACGATCCCATCGATTCCATCTGTCCACATCGGAGTTCCTACTACATGACTGCCAGCACGGTCGAGAAGACCGCCCCTCAGATCGCGATCAACGACATCGGTTCTGAGGAAGACCTCCTCGCCGCCATCGACGCGACGATCAAGCACTTCAACGACGGCGACATCGTCGAAGGAGTCATCGTCAAGGTCGACCGCGACGAGGTCCTGCTCGACATCGGCTACAAGACCGAGGGCGTCATCCCCTCGCGCGAGCTGTCCATCAAGCACGACGTCGACCCCAACGAGGTCGTCAAGGTCGGCGACGAGGTCGAGGCCCTGGTCCTCCAGAAGGAGGACAAGGAAGGTCGCCTGATCCTGTCCAAGAAGCGCGCCCAGTACGAGCGCGCCTGGGGCACGATCGAGAAGGTCAAGGAGGAGGACGGCGTCGTCACCGGCACCGTCATCGAGGTCGTCAAGGGCGGCCTCATCCTCGACATCGGCCTGCGCGGCTTCCTGCCCGCCTCCCTCGTCGAGATGCGTCGCGTCCGCGACCTCCAGCCGTACGTCGGCAAGGAGATCGAGGCCAAGATCATCGAGCTCGACAAGAACCGCAACAACGTGGTCCTGTCGCGCCGTGCCTGGCTCGAGCAGACGCAGTCCGAGGTCCGCACGACCTTCCTCAAGGAGCTCGGCAAGGGCCAGGTCCGCAGCGGTGTCGTGTCCTCGATCGTCAACTTCGGTGCGTTCGTCGACCTCGGCGGCGTCGACGGTCTCGTCCACGTCTCCGAGCTGTCCTGGAAGCACATCGACCACCCGTCCGAGGTCGTCGAGGTCGGCGACGAGGTCACGGTCGAGGTGCTCGACGTCGACATGGACCGCGAGCGCGTCTCGCTGTCGCTCAAGGCGACGCAGGAAGACCCGTGGCAGCACTTCGCCCGCACCCACGCGATCGGTCAGGTCGTGCCGGGCAAGGTCACCAAGCTCGTCCCGTTCGGTGCGTTCGTGCGCGTCGACGACGGCATCGAGGGCCTGGTCCACATCTCCGAGCTGGCCGAGCGCCACGTCGAGCTGCCCGAGCAGGTCGTCACCGTCGGCACCGACATCTTCGTCAAGGTCATCGACATCGACCTCGAGCGTCGCCGCATCTCGCTGTCGCTGAAGCAGGCCAACGAGGACGGCGCCAACCAGGTCGAGTTCGACCCGACCCTGTACGGCATGGCCGCCGAGTACGACGACAAGGGTGACTACAAGTACCCCGAGGGCTTCGACTCCGAGACCAACGAGTGGCTCGAGGGCTTCGAGTCGCAGCGTGAGGTCTGGGAGAAGCAGTACGCCGAGGCCCACGCCCGCTGGGAGGCGCACCGCGCCCAGGTCGAGGCGTTCGCCAAGGCCGACGCCGAGGCCGCTGGTGGCAGCAACGAGACGTCCTACTCCTCCGAGACCGGCGCCGTGCCGGCCGACGAGGGCAGCGCGCCGCGTCCGCCGGCTCCCGCCGCCGAGGGCACCCTCGCCTCCGACGAGGCGCTGGCCGCTCTGCGCGAGAAGCTCACCGGCAACTGAGGCCCCGGCATCCGAGCTCGGATGCCGTGAGCCGCCGCTGAAGGCCCGGTCACCCCGCGAGGGTGGCCGGGCCTTCGCGTGCTCGCCGCGCGCCGTGGGGTTGGCTAGTCTTCGTCGCATGACGCAGCCCGTGGGGGAAAGGGTCTCGGACCGCCGTGTCCATGAACCGGCCGCCGCGTCACCGTCGGTGGTCAGCCTGGCGCTCCGGGCTGTGGTGAGCGCCGTGCTGATGCTCCTGCCCGGCTTCTTCCTGCTGTGGTGGCAGCATGCGTTCACCTCCGGGGCGACGTGCAACATCGGGTTCCAGCCATGGTGCCGTGTGGGATGGGGTCTTCCCCAGGTATACGCGGTAGCGGTGGCCTGTCTGGCGTCGGTGTGCCTGCACCTAGCCGCCGCGGTTCGTTGGCCCCGGCCGTCAGCTCGAGCCCTCTCCGTCCTCGGCCTCGCCGCCGCAGCACTGGCGACGGCCCTCGTGGTGTTGGAACCCGTGCTGAGTGGTGTCCTGCCCTCTTGGTGGTTCGCCTCCTGACGAGGGTTGGTCCTGCAAAGGGCACCAGTGGGCGCAGTACCTCAGCGGTGTGTGGGCGCTGTCGCGACATCGACCCGGCTTCCTGTGGATGGTCGAGACCGGGAGCGGACGCAGTAGGGTCACCGCATGCTGCGCGTGGGCCTCACCGGCGGGATCGGGTCGGGTAAGTCCACCGTCTCCGCTCAGCTCGCATCGCTCGGAGCCGTGGTCGTCGACGCGGATGCCGTGGCGCGCGAAGTCGTCGAACCCGGCACCCCCGCGCTGGCCGCCATCGCCGACCGCTTCGGCCCCGAGGTGCTCACGGTCGAGGGTCGCCTCGACCGTCCGGGTCTGGGGCGGATCGTGTTCGGCGACCCCGCGGCCCTGCGCGACCTCGAGGCCATCACCCACCCTGCGATCTGGGCCCGCACGGCCGACCTCGTCGCAGCCGCGCCCCCGGATGCCGTGGTCGTGCACGACATGCCGCTCCTCGTCGAGAAGGGGATGGCGGCCGACTACCACCTCGTGATCGTCGTGGGTGCGGGGGAGGAGATCCGCCTCCGGCGCCTCGTGGAGCTGCGGGGGATGCCCGAGGCCGACGCCCGCGCGCGGATCGCCGCGCAGGCCGACGACGAGGAGCGTCGGGCCGCGGCTGACGTGTGGCTGGACAACGAGGCGACGACCACCGCCCTGCGAGCCTCGGTGCTCCGCCTGTGGCACGAGCGGATCGAGCCCTTCGAGCTCAACGTGCGCCACGGCATCAGATCGCGGTTGTCCCACCCGACGATCTCGGCGCCGGACCCGTCGTGGCCCGCCCAGGGGGCGCGGCTGCTGTCTCGCATCGGTCGGGCCGTCGGGGATGCCGCGGTGACGCTCGACCACATCGGCTCCACCGCGGTGCCCGGGTTGGTCGCCAAGGACGTCATCGACCTCCAGGTGGGGGTGAGCTCGCTCGCGGACGCCGACGCTCCGGACTTCGTCGCGGCCATGGCTGCGGCCGGGTTCGTTCGGGCTGAGGGCAACTGGCAGGACAACGGCAAGGACGGGTCGGTGTGGCCCAAGCGGTTCCACGGCTCGTGCGACCCCGGCCGGATCGCTCATGTCCACGTGCGGGAGGTGGGGTCACCCGGCTGGGTCTGGGCGCTCATGTTCCGTGACTGGCTGCGTGCGCGAAGCGGGCGAGCGGGTCTCCTACGCCTCGATGAAGACCGATCTGGCGGGGCGAGCGGGCTCGATCGACGACTACGTCGACGGCAAGGAGCCGTGGTTCGACGCGGCTGACGGCCGGGCGCGGGCCTGGGCGAGTCGAACCGGCTGGATGCCGGGGGGCTAGGTCGTCGCCGCCAGGTCCGCCACGGTTGCCGAACCAAGGGCGAGCAGGGTGTCGAGGAACAGGTCGAGGTCGTCGTCGCGCGTGCGGTGGTTGGCGATGGCGACGCGAACCGACGTCTCGCCGTTGAGGACGGTGTCGGTGACGACCGCGACCCCGCTCTCCTGGATGCGGAGCACGAGCTCGTGGTTGACGGCGTCGAGCACGGATGCCGGGGCGCCTGCGGGGGCGTAGCGCAGGCAGACGATGTCGCACCCGACTGGCGCGAGTCTCTCGAGGTCGGGGTGGGCGTCGACGGCGTCGGCGAGGCGGTGTGCCTGCCGGATGTTCTCGTCCATGACGTGCCCGAAGGCATCGGCACCGTAGGCCTTGAGCGACATCCACACCCGCAGCGCCCGAAAGCCCCGCGAGAGGGCGATGCCGTACTCGTTGAACCACACCTCACCGGCGGCCAGCCCACGGGTGGCGTGGGTGAGGTACTCCGGCACCACGGAGAACGTGCGGCGGTGGGCACCTTCGTCCCGAACCAGCGCCAGGCCGACGTCGATCGGCGCCTGCATCCACTTGTGGAGGTCGAGCGCGAGGGAGTCGGCACGCGCGAGGCCGCTCACGGCATCCGCGCTGTTCGAGAGGGCGAGGAAGCCGCCGATGGCGCCGTCGACGTGGAACCACAGCCCCTCGCGCTCGGCGAGGTCGGCCAGGGCGTCGAGGTCGTCGCAGGATCCGGTGTTGATCGTTCCTGCGGTGCCGATGATCGCGAGGGGCTCGAGGCCTTCGGCTCGGTCCGCCGCGATGGCTGACGCGAGGGCGCCGAGGTCGATGGTGAAGTCGTCGGTGACCGGGATGAGGCGCAGGGCGTTGGAGCCGAGGCCGAGCAGCTCGCAGCTCTTGCGGTGGCAGCTGTGCACCTCGGTGGAGGCGTAGACCGTGAAGCGGCGGCCGTCCGGCATCCCGTCGGTGCGCAGGCTCGGGCCGATGCGGGCGGCTCGGGCGACGGCGAGGCCCACCAGGTTGGCCTCGGAGGCGCCCGTGACGAGCAGTCCACTGGCGTCCGTGGGGTAGCCGGCGGCTTCAGCACACCAGCGCACGACCTGTTGTTCGACGAACACGGGGGAGTGGTCGGCACCGCCGAGGTTGGGGTTGAGGACGCTCGCGAGGAGGTCGGCGAGGTTGCCCACGGGGTTCCCGGGGCCCATGTACCAGCCCCAGAAGCGGGGATGGTTGTTGCCCATGGAGTAGGGGACGACGTGGCTGCGGAAGTGTTCGTATGCCGTGGCGGCGCCTTCGGGTCGGCGCGGGAGAGGGCTGTCGAAGAAGGCGCGGACGTCGTCGGGCATCGGGCCGCCAGACCGGCTCGTCACGCCGCCCGGCGAGGTGGTCGAGGGAGTCGTCGAGCATGCGGTGGGCGAGGGCTCGGAGCTCGTCCCAGTGCTCCGGGTCCAGGCCGGTGCTGCCGTCGGACGCCGGGTCGGGGTGTGGCGCGTGGTCTGGAGCGCGGCGGGGTTCGGGCGTGTTGGCCATCGTTCGATCCTGCCACCGGTCGGCGGTCGGGGCCAGTGGCTGACGGGCCCGGACTTCGGGGGTCTGTCGGTGGTCGTCGGTACGATGTTCACATCACCTCGAGTGAGGTGGGCGGTGTGCTCGGGTGGGGTGTATCGCGTTGGGGGAGAGCAGGATTGGGGGTGGGGTGTGGTGGGTGACGGATGGGTGATGTGACGGTTGCACCCTCGTTGGGGGTGGCTGAGCTGGCGGAGCTGGGTCGGGTGGTGGGGGTGCTGGCGGGTGCCGTGGATGCCGCGTGCCACGTCCGGTTCGCGGGTGGAGCTGGCGGACGTGGTCGCGGGGTGTCAGGGGTTGATCAACATGCTGACGGCGGTGCAGGACGTGGCGATCGCGGGGGTGGCGGCGATCGAGGAGGAGTGGGCGGAGGACGGTCTGGTCGCGGAGTCGCGTCGGGTGCTGGGGCATGTGGCGTTGGATGCTCCGGATGTGGTGGCGGGGGCGTTGTGTGTGTCGCATCTGCAGGCGCAGCGGCGGGTGAGCCTGGCGGCGAGGTTGGCTGCTGCCGGGCAGGGTCCTGACGTGGAGGATGCGGACGGCGAGGACGTGGACCCGGCGGACGCGGACTGCGGACGATGCTGCGGATGCGGAGGATGCTGGGGTGGCGGCGTCGGGGTTGGGTGGGGTGCATGAGGCGATGCGTGCTGGGCGCCTGGACGGGTACGCCGCGTCGGTGATCGGTGAGGAGCTGGAGGAGGCTCCGGCGGAGGTTGCCAGGGCGGTGGTGCGGGCGGTCGAGGAGCAGTTCGGGCGGGAGTGCGCCTCGCAGCTGCGGCGGCGGTGTCGTCGGGCGTTGGTGAGGATCAGCCCTGATCTGCTGCGGCAGCGGGCGCAGCAGGCCCGGGAGGAGGCGGGGTTGCGGCGGTGGGCGGAGGCGCCGGGGGTGGACCGGTGGTCGGGCACGTTTCCCTCGGAGCAGGCGGCGATGGGCTGGGCCGCGGTCGACGCGCTGGCGCGCCGGTACGTCAAGGACGGTGTGTGCGAGCGGTTGGAGCAGGCCCGCGGCAAGGCGCTGATGGATCTGGTGACGGGGAACGCGACCATCGACGTCACGGTCGTGTTCACCACCGTCCGAGGACGCCGGCCCCGATGCCGGACCCGACGACTCACCGCCGGATGCCGGTCTCGACGATGGCGGCCCGGCTGCGGCTGCGAACACCCACACCGGCACAGACCACGAGGAGACTGGACCGTCCAGGAGCGACGCGCCGGTGGCGTTCGGTGGCCCAGCAGCACCTGCTCCCGCCCCCGCCGCCCCAGCCGCGACTCCGGACAGCATTGGATGAGGACCTGGTGGAGGCGTACGGGCCGTTCGCGGGGGATCCGATGCTGGTGCGGCGTGCCTGGCTGGTCGGGCTCCTGCGCCGGGCATCCGGGGTGAGGGTGCGATTTGCGCGGTGTCACCGCCGCACCGGTGCCCTCCTCGACGACGACACCGGGTCCACAGGTTCGGCCGCGATCGGCTGGGTCGACGTCGTACCGGCCCGGGGCGAAGCTCAAGGCACTGGTCCGCACCCGTGACGGGCGGTGCCGGTTCCCGGGCTGCTCGGTGGCCGCGAGGTTCTGCGACCTCGACCACGTCCGGCCGTGGCCGACCGGCCCGACCACCGCCGTGAACCTGATGTGCCTGTGCCGGCGTCACCACCGGATCAAGCAACGACCCGGGTGGAGCGTTCGCCTGGCCGTGGACGGCACCGCGACCTGGACCGACCCCGTCGGCCGGGAGCGCGTGACCTGGCCGCGCAACCACCTCGACCTGCTGACCCTGCCCGCAGACCCCGCACCTGCCGCTGCCGCGCGCCCGCAGGTCACCCGCCGGGACCCCGGCATCCAAGGACGACGGCGGACGACGGGCGGGTCGAGCACCTCGACGCCGGCGCGTCCGGAGACGGCGCGCCCGCAGGCAGGGGCTCAGGAGGTGAGCACCCTCGAGACGATCTTCGAGGTCCTCGGAGACGGCTACCAGCCATGGACCCACCCCCACCGTCCGCCGGCGCAGCGGCCATGGCGGGGAGACCTCATCCGGCCACGCACCGAACGCCCTCGGTTCAGGTACCACCGGGAGCGTCACCGCGGCCATCCACACCTCAAACCCACGACCATCCACACGACCGCACCCACGACAGGGCAGGAGCCGGGACACCACGGACAGACGTGGATCTGCCACCCTTCTGAGGGTCCTGGACGCCGCGGGGCATGGGCTGTCGGTGGCGCGGCATACCGTAGTGCCATGCGTCCGACGACAGAGCTCCAGCGCCGGGTGGCGCCCTTCGAGGTGGTGTCCGACTTCCAGCCCGCGGGTGACCAGCCCGACGCCATCGCCGACCTCGCGCGCCGCGTGCGAGCCGGCGAGCAGAACACCGTCCTGCTCGGCGCGACCGGCACCGGCAAGTCAGCGACGACCGCATGGCTCATCGAGCAGGTCCAGCGGCCGACCCTCGTCATGGCGCCGAACAAGACCTTGGCCGCCCAGCTCGCCAACGAGTTCCGTGAGCTCCTGCCGAACAACGCCGTCGAGTACTTCGTCAGCTACTACGACTACTTCCAGCCCGAGGCCTACGTCCCGCAGACCGACACCTACATCGAGAAGGACTCCTCGATCAACGACGAGGTCGAGCGACTGCGGCACAGCGCCACCAACTCACTGCTCACCCGGCGCGACGTCATCGTCGTCGCCTCGGTGTCCTGCATCTACGGCCTGGGCACTCCGCAGGAGTACATCGACCGCATGGTGCCCCTGCGCATCGGCGACGAGGTGCCGCGCGACGACCTCCTGCGCAAGTTCGTCCAGATGCAGTACACCCGCAACGACCTCGCCTTCACCCGCGGCACGTTCCGCGTGCGCGGCGACACCGTCGAGATCATCCCCATGTACGAGGAACTGGCCGTGCGCATCGAGTTCTTCGGTGACGAGGTCGAGGCGATCTACACCCTGCATCCCGTGACCGGCGAGGTCGTGCGCGAGGAGCAGGAGATGTACGTCTTCCCCGCCTCCCACTACGTCGCGGGCCCGGCCCGCATGGAGCGAGCCATCGCCGGCATCGAGAGCTGAGCTCGAGGAGCAGCTCGCGCTCTTCGAACGACAGGGCAAGCTGCTCGAGGCCCAGCGCCTGCGCATGCGCACCACGTACGACGTCGAGATGATGCGGCAGGTGGGTGCCTGCTCCGGCATCGAGAACTACTCGATGCACATCGACGGCCGCCTCCCGGGCACGGCGCCGAACTGCCTGCTCGACTACTTCCCCGAAGACTTCCTCCTCGTCATCGACGAGTCCCACGTGACGGTGCCGCAGATCGGCGCCATGTACGAGGGCGACGCCTCACGCAAGCGCACGCTGGTCGACCACGGCTTCCGACTGCCGTCCGCCATGGACAACCGGCCCCTGAAGTGGGAGGAGTTCCTCGAGCGCATCGGCCAGACCATCTACCTGTCGGCCACCCCGGGCGCCTACGAGCTGGCCAAGGCCACCGGTGTCGTCGAGCAGATCATCCGACCGACGGGCCTGATCGACCCCGAGATCATCCTCAAGCCCACCAAGGGACAGATCGACGACCTCCTGCACGAGATCCGCACGCGCGCCGACAAGAACGAGCGGGTCCTCGTCACCACCCTGACCAAGAAGATGGCCGAGGACCTCACCGACTACCTGCTCGACAAGGGCGTACGGGTTCGCTACCTGCACTCCGACATCGACACCCTGCGCCGGGTCGAGCTGCTGCGCGAGCTTCGCCTCGGCGAGTACGACGTCCTCGTCGGCATCAACCTCCTCCGGGAAGGGCTCGACCTGCCCGAGGTCTCCCTCGTGGCCATCCTCGATGCCGACAAGGAGGGCTTCCTGCGCTCCAGCCGCAGCCTCATCCAGACGATCGGGCGAGCAGCCCGCAACGTCTCCGGCCAGGTCCACATGTACGCCGACAAGGTCACCCCCTCCATGGCCGAGGCCGTCGAGGAGACCACCCGGCGCCGCGAGAAGCAGATCGCCTACAACCTCGAACGAGGCATCGACCCGCAGCCGCTGCGCAAGAAGATCGCCGACATCACCGACCTGCTGGGTCGTGAGGACGCCGACACCCAGGAACTCCTGGGCTCGGGCCGGGCGCAGTCACGCGGCAAGAGCGACGGTGGTCGCGGTGGCCGCGGAGCAGCAGCGGCGGATGCCGCGCTGGCCGCCCGCCGCTCGGGTCCCGTCGCCGCCAGCGACCTCGCCGGGCTCATCCAGGAGCTCAGCACGCAGATGCACCAGGCCGCTGCCGACCTGCACTTCGAGCTCGCCGCCCGCCTGCGCGACGAGGTCGGTGACCTGAAGAAGGAGCTCCGCCAGATGAGCGAGGCGACGAAGTGACCGGCCCTCGGATGCCGTGGGCGCGCCCGGTTTCGCCGGCTCGCCAGCGCCTCAGGGTGCGGTTGCCGTGACCTCGCCATCGGGTCCGCTCGCCCAGCACGCCCTCGGCAAGCCCGGAGCGTGGGCTGACCAGCCGTGGGAGGGCGACCACGTCGCCAAGGTCGACGCGAAGATCTTCTGCTTCCTCGGCGAAGCCACCATCGGCGTCGCCTGCGGCACCCGCGCGGAGGCCGACGAATGGCTTGCCGAGTTCCCCGAGGACGCCAGCGTCATGCCGTACATCGGGCGGCACGGGTGGAACACGCTTCGGACCAACGGGGCCATTCCGGACGACGCCCTTCGTGAGGCGATCGACACCTCGTACGCCCTCGTCGTGGCGAAGCTGCCGAAGTCCCGCCGCCCGAAGGTCTGACGGGCAACTCGGCTCAGCCCGAGCAATTCGGCTCAGCCGGTGTTCTGCAGCCCCGCGGCGAGTCCGTTGATGGTGAGCAGCAGCGGTCGCTTCCATCCCGCAGCCCCCTCGTCGCCGTGCGCGCGCGCCTCGCTCAGCCCGCGCAGCTGGAGGTGGCTGAGCATGTCGACGAACGGCCGCCGCAGCCGCACCGCAGTGTGCAGATGGGGTTTGCGCTCGAGCATCTCGTCCTGCTCGAGCAGGCTGAGCACCTCGCGCCGGGTGCGCGCCAGCTCGTCGAGCACCCGTTCGGCGAGGTCCGGGCGGCCACCCAGGGCCAGGAACCGTTCCGCGAGGCGGTCGTCCGTCTTGGCCAGGCTCATCTCGGCCACGTCGACGAGCGCCGCGAACACCGGCCACTCCCGGTAGGCCTCACGGGCCAGCGCAGGGTCACCCAGAGCCTCGAGGCCGCTGCCCAAGCCGTACCACCCGGGCAGGTTCACGCGGGTCATCGACCACGCGAACACCCACGGGATCGCGCGCAGGTCGTCCAGGCTGCGTCCCGTCTCGGCCCCGCTGCGCCGACTCGGGCGCGAGCCGAGGCGCAGGTCGGCGAGCAGGTCCAGCGGGCTCGACATCGCGAAGAAGTCCGCGAAGCCCGGCTGCTCCACGAGCGCCCGGAAGGCACGCCGGCTCGCCTCGTCGACGACGTCCGCGACCGCGGTGTACCGCTGTCGCGCGCTCTCACGCGCAGCCGCGTGGGCCGGGCTGTCCGTGAGCAGCACCGCGGACGCGACCCGCTCCAGGTGCTGCTCGGCGATCCGGATGTCCGCGTACCGCGCGAAGATGACCTCGCCCTGCTCGGTCACCTTGAAGCGTCCGTCGACCGACCCCGACGGCTGGGCGGCGATGGCTCGGTGCAGTGGTCCACCCCCGCGACCGAGGGACCCGCCGCGGCCGTGGAACAGCGTGAGGGTCACCTCGTGCCGCGCGGCCCACTCCACCAGGGCCTGCTGGGCGCGGTGCAGTGCGAGCGTCGCCGACGCCGGGCCGACGTCCTTGGCCGAGTCCGAGTACCCGAGCATCACCTCGACCTCCCGGTCGACCCCCGTGAGCCACGAGGTCGTCGACGTCAGCCCCATCCACTCCTCGAGGGTGGTGTCGGCGGCGTCGAGGTCGGCCCCGGTCTCGAAGAGCGGCACGACGTCGAGCGCCAGCGGGCGGGTGCCCACGGCGAGCCGAGCCAGCGCACGCACCGCGACGAGGTCGGTGGCGCTCTGGCTGAACGAGACGATGTACCGCCCGCAGCACCGGCGCCCCCACCGCTGCTGCAGCCACGCCATGACGCGCAGCGTGTCGAGCACCTCGCGCGTCGTGGGGCTGATGGCGCCGGTGATCTCGGGCCAGCCGTCAACGGCCAGACGGTCGAGGTAGGCCGGGTCGGCGGCAGCCGCTGCCGGGTCTCCTGAGTGATCCGCACCATCGGGGCCATCGGAGCCATCGGCACCCTCGGCGCCTCCGGGCCCGCTCGGCAGCAGGCCGATGAGCTCGGTCAGCGCAGCCCGGTGCACGGCGCTGTGCTGGCGCACCTCGAGCTCGGCGAGGTGGAAGCCGAACGTCCGCAGCATCCACACGACGTCCTGGAGCTCGCCGCGCGCCGCGCGGGCATCACCCGCGGCAACCAGGGACTCCTGCACGAGCACGAGGTCCTCGAGGGCCTCGTCGGGCCCCGAGTAGGCCAGGCCGGCCTGCTCCCGACGGGTCGCGTCGAGCCGGGCCGCGACGACGAGCAGCTTCTGCCGGTGCGGCTCCCTGGGGCGAGTCCTTGGTGATCTCGGCGAGCAGGCGGGGGTGCCCGGCTGCGTCGTTGGCCAGGGCATCGCGCAGGGTCGCCGTCGGGAGGGGTGGACTCCTCGTCGACGGTGATCATCCGGGCGACCCGGTCGACCGCGTCGTGCAGGATCTGCAGCGCCTGGTCGGCGTGGGCCGCGACCGTCTCGCGCGTCACCTCGGCCGTGACGAACGGGTTGCCGTCGCGGTCGCCGCCGACCCACGAGCCGAAGCGGACGACGGGAGGCAACGTCCCGGCATCCGTCACCTGATCGCCGAGCGCCGCCTCGACGGCGCGCTGGAACTGGGGCACCGCATGGACGAGTGACTGGCTGAACACCGTCAGCACGGTCTTCACCTCGTCCGCCGGGGTGGGCCGCGTGATCCGCAGCGTCGACGTGCGCTGGAGGATGTCGATGTCGTCGAGCATCCGTCGGCGCGACTCCGCGCGCTCCGACGGGCCCGACCCAGGGTCGTCGTGCACGTCGAGGTGAGCCGCGATCCGCCGCAGCGCCGACGCGACCGCTCGACGGCGGGCCTCGGTCGGGTGGGCCGTCAGCACCGGGTGGATCCGCATCGCCTCGATCCGTGCGCGAGCGTCCGGGCCGGCTGCCGCCACGGCGGGCCCGATGTCCCCGGTCTCGGCGCTGCCGCCGAACTCGCCGTCCTCGCGCCGCACCGAGCGAGCCCGGTGGCGTTCCTCGGCGAGGTTCGTGAGGTGCAGGTGCACGGTGAGCAGGCGCGCGATGAGCTCGGCCGTTTCGGGCGCGAGCCCGTCGACGATCTCCAGCGGTGCGTCGGGGTCATCCGACCGGCAGCGTGCCTCGAGGGCGTCGGTGATCTCCAGGAGGTCACCGCGCCCGGACTCGAAAACCACCTGCCGGTGCAGGCTCGTCAGGAGGGACAGGTCATCGAGCATGCTCGCCATGAGTGCAGCCTAGAGTCGCGTGGACGGCGGTCGTGATCCGCGTTCGCCCCTCGGTAGACTGCGGCGGGTGACCTCGATCCTCCCGGCCGCCACCCCGTCCCTCGACCTCGACCCGTGGGTGTGGTGGGTGACGATCGGGATCGCGGTCGCGGTCCTCGCCTTCGACGTCGTCTGGATCGCCCGCAACCCGCACCGCCCCTCCAACCGGGAGACCGGCCTCGCGCTGACCGTCTACATCGGGGCGGCGATCCTGTTCGGCCTCGGCATGTGGTACTTCGCGGGGGCCCAGCTGGCGGGCGAGTTCTACGCCGGTTGGCTGACCGAGTACTCGCTCTCGGTCGACAACCTGTTCATCTTCCTGCTCATCATGGCCAAGTTCGCGGTGCCCGAGAAGCTGCAGCAGTTCGCGCTCATGGTCGGCATCATCATCGCGATCGTGCTGCGCGGCATCTTCATCTGGCTCGGCGCGGCCGCGATCGAGAACTTCAGCTGGGTCTTCTACATCTTCGGTGCGTTCCTCATCTACACGGCCGTCAAGCTCGCCCGTGAGGGGGAGACCGACGACGACGAGTACGAGGAGAACCGCTTCATGAAGTGGGTGGAGTCGCGCTTCCCGGCGACCCAGGAGTACCACGGCACCCAGTTGTTCCTCGTGGAGAACGGCAAGCGCCTGGCCACCCCGCTCTTCTTCGTCATCGTCGCGCTTGGCACCACCGACCTGCTCTTCGCGCTCGACTCGATCCCGGCGATCTACGGTCTGACGAAGGAGCCGTACATCGTGCTCGTCGCCAACCTGTTCGCCCTGATGGGCCTGCGCCAGCTCTACTTCCTGCTCGGCGGCCTGCTCACCAAGCTCGTCTACCTCAGCATCGGCCTGGCCGTGCTGCTGGCCTTCATCGGCGTCAAGCTGCTGCTGCACGCCCTGCACGAGAACGAGCTGCCGTTCATCAACGGCGGCGAGCCCGTCCCGGTGCCGGAGATCCCGATCTGGATGTCGCTCGGGGCCATCGTCGTCATCCTCGGGACGACGACCGTGCTCAGCCTGCTCAAGACCCGCAAGGACGAGCGCGAGCAGCTCGGCGCCGGTCCGTCCGACAGCTAGGTGCTGGCGGCGTCAGGCGTTCGCGGTCTCGGCGGGATCGGGCTCGCGCCGCGCGCCCAGACCGAGCACGAGCGCGGATGCCGTGACCACCAGCGCCATGCCGACCAGCTGCGTGGGCGAGAGAACCTGACCGAGGACGATGAGCCCGGCCAGGGCCGCGAAGGCCGGTTCGAGGCTGAGCAGGATGCCGAACACCTTGGCGCTCAGCCTCCGCAGCGCGAGCAGCTCGAGCGAGTAGGGCAGCACTGAGGACAGGACGGCGATCCCCAGCGCCTTGAGGGCGATCTCCGGGGTCCAGGTCGGCGCGCTGCCGAGACCGAACGGCAGGGTCACGACCGTCGCGACCACCATGGCCAGCGCCAGGCCCTCGAGCTTCGGGAACTCGGCCCCGGTGCGCCCGGCCAGCACGATGTAGGCCGCCCAGAAGGCGCCGGCCAGCAGGGCCAGGGCGATGCCGGTCTTCTCCAGCTCCGCGAAGGGGGTCTGCAACGCCTCGGAGATGAGCACGACGCCGGCAGCAGCGGCGAGCACCGCGACGGCATCCAGCCATCGGCGCGACAGCGCCGCCGCGAGGGTCAGCGGACCGATGAACTCGATGGTCACCGCCACCCCGATGGGAAGGTGCGCCAGCGAGCTGTAGAAGGTGAAGTTCATCAGGCCGAGCGCGACACCGAAGGCGGTGACCGTGAGCCACGCCCGACGTGAGTGCCCGCGCCACCGGGGGCGGACGAGCAGGAGCAGCAGGGCGGACGCGAAGAGCAGCCGCAGGACCACCGACCCACCCGCCCCGATGACCGGCACGAGCGTGGCCGCCAGGGCACCGCCGAACTGGACCGAGACGATGCCGGCGAGGACGAGCAGGGGGGCAGGGACCCGGTCAGCGGCGCTCGTCACCGCGTCAGGCTAGCCGTCACCAGCCCCGTTCGCGCCACGCCTCGAGGTGTGGGCGCTCGACACCGAGCGACCCGTCGTCGCCGTGGCCCGGGTAGAACCAGGTGTCGTCGCCGTGGGTGGCGAAGATCCGCTCGACGACGTCGCGGTAGAGGGAGTCGAAGCTCTGACCGGGGTTCTTCGTGTTGCCCACGCCACCGGGGAAGAGCGAGTCACCGGTGAACAGGTGCGTGTGACCGTCGGGGTCGGCCCACGACAGCGCGATCGACCCGGGCGTGTGGCCGCGCAGGTGGATGACGTCGAGCTCGAGCTCGCCCACGGTCACGACGTCGCCATGCTCCAGGCGCACGTCGGGCGCGAGGGGGAGTGCGTCGGCGTCGTCGGCCCCGGCATACGTCGTGGCTCCCGTCGCCCGCGCGACCTCGGCGAGGGCCCGGACGTGGTCCCAGTGCTGGTGCGTCGTCACGAGGTGCGCGAGCCCGCCGGTGCCCTCGCGGACGAGGCCGAGGCAGCGGTGCGCATCGTCGGCGGCGTCGATGAGCAGTTGCTCGCCGGTGGCGGTGCACGTCACGAGGTAGACGTTGTTGTGCATCTCGGAGACCGACATCTTGCGGATCGTCGCGCGACCGAGCGCTCGCGTGTCGGTGGGGCCTCCCGGGGTGACGTGGCCGGTGTAGGTCATGTCAGGCCTCCCTTCGGATGCCGCGTGCCCGCCACAGCAGGTCGCCCGCCCGCGCGCGGTGCCTCGCCGGCTCGTCGAGCCTGGCGTCCTCGTCGTCGAGGAAGAGGCTCAGCAGCCACGGCTCGACGTCGTCGAAGGTGAACCCGGCATCGAGGTCGACGTGGTGGTAGACGACCTCGCGCAGCCGGAGGAAGGGGATGCGCGCCGCATGCATGAGGTACACCCCCGGGATGCGTTCGAGGCGGATGCCGCGATGCTCGACACCCAGCCGTGGGAGGGCCTCGGCGAGAGCGGCGGCGCTGCGCTCGACGTCCGTGACGAGCTCGCCCAGCGGGCGCGAGGCGCCGGCGTCGATGTCGGCGTCCCGGGCCTCGGCGCTCGCGTACATCGTCTCGCCCGTCCCGTCGACGGCGGCGCGCACGAGCGCAGCCATCCCGTCGGCGTTGCGGGCGACGTGGGTGAGGACGTGGCCGCGTGACCAGCCCACGCACAGGGATGGTGCGGCCGCGTCGTCGAGGGTGGTGGCCGTGGTCAGGAGGAGATCCGTGTGGGTGCGCACGGCATCCACGAGGCGGGGGTCATCGCGAGATGTCGGGTCCATGGGGCCGAACCTACTCCCGGCCACCGACCCTCGACAGGTCTCGACCGGCCTCGATGAGGGCTCTGTCGGTGCCCCCACCTAGCATGAACTGCGTGAGTCATGACCACCTCGTCATCCGTGGTGCCCGCGAGCACAATCTCAAGGACATCAGCCTGGAACTGCCCCGCGACGCCCTCGTCGTGTTCACGGGGCTGTCCGGGTCCGGCAAGTCCAGCCTGGCCTTCGACACGATCTTCGCCGAGGGCCAGCGGCGCTACGTCGAGTCCCTGTCGGCCTACGCCCGACAGTTCCTCGGGCAGATGGACAAGCCGGACGTCGACTTCATCGAGGGGCTGTCCCCGGCGGTGTCCATCGACCAGAAGTCGACCAACCGCAACCCGCGCTCGACCGTCGGCACGATCACCGAGGTCTACGACTACCTCCGGCTGCTGTTCGCGCGCGCCGGGCGCCCGCACTGCCCGACCTGCGGCGAGCCGATCACCCGGCAGAGCCCGCAGCAGATCGTCGACCGCCTGCTCGAGCTGCCCGAGAAGACGCGCTTCCAGGTGCTCGCGCCGGTCGTGCGGGCCCGCAAGGGCGAGTACGTCGACCTCTTCGCCGAGCTGCAGAGCAAGGGATTCGCCCGGGCCCGGGTCGACGGCGAGGTCGTGGCCCTCACCGACCCCCCGAAGCTCGAGAAGCAGGTCAAGCACACCATCGACGTCGTCATCGACCGGCTCGTGGCCAAGGGTGCGGACGACACCACGGCCAAGCGGCGGCTCACCGACTCCGTCGAGACGGCCCTGGGCCTGGCCGGCGGGCTGCTCGTCGTCGAGTTCGTCGACCGTGAGGCGGGCGACCCCGAGCGGGAACGTCGATTCTCCGAGCGGATGGCGTGTCCGAACGACCACCCCCTGCAGATGGACGAGGTCGAGCCGCGCTCGTTCTCGTTCAACAGCCCGTTCGGCGCGTGCCCCGAGTGCACCGGCATCGGCACCGAGCTCGAGGTCGATCCCGACCTCATCGTCCCGGACGAGGACCTCAGCCTCGCGGAGGGGGCCATCGCGCCGTGGGGCAGTGGCTCAGGGGCCGCCGACTACTTCCAGCGCGTCATGACGGCCCTGGCCGACGACCTCACCTTCTCGATGGACACCCCGTGGCGCGCCCTTCCGCAGCGGGCCCAGCAGGCCGTCATGTACGGGCAGAACCACAAGGTCCACGTCCGCTACAGGAACCGCTTCGGGCGCGAGCGCTCCTACTCCACCGGGTTCGAGGGTGCGGTGCCGTTCATCAAGCGCCGGCACTCCGAGACCGACTCCGAGTGGAGCCGTGAGCGCTACGAGGGCTACATGCGCGAGGTGCCGTGCCCCGTCTGCAGGGGGGCCCGCCTGAAGCCCGAGTCGCTCGCCGTCCTCATCGGTGGCCGGTCCATTGCCGACGTCTCCCGGTTGGCCATCGCGGATGCCGCCCGGTTCTTCGACGACGTCGACTTCACCGCCCGCGAGCAGCAGATCGCCGAGCGCGTGATCAAGGAGATCAACGCCCGCCTCGGCTTCCTCCTCGACGTCGGCCTCGACTACCTCAGCCTCGACCGGCCGGCCGGAACCCTGTCCGGTGGTGAGGCCCAGCGCATCCGTCTCGCGACCCAGATCGGGTCCGGTCTGGTCGGCGTGCTGTACGTCCTCGACGAGCCGAGCATCGGCCTGCACCAGCGTGACAACCACCGCCTCATCGAGACCCTCACCCGGCTGCGCGACCTCGGCAACACCCTCATCGTCGTCGAGCACGACGAGGACACCATCGCCAACGCCGACTGGGTCGTCGACATCGGCCCGGGTGCCGGGGAGCACGGGGGTCAGGTCGTGCACTCCGGGACGGTGGCCGACCTGCTGAGCCATCCCGACTCGATCACCGGGAAGTACCTCTCGGGGCGCCGTGAGATCCCCACGCCGCAGGTTCGCCGGCCCCAGGACAAGAGCCGCCGGGTCGGGGTCGTCGGGGCCACCGAGCACAACCTCGACAACGTGTCGGTCACCTTCCCCCTCGGCAACCTCGTCGCGATCACCGGGGTCTCGGGGTCGGGCAAGTCCACGCTCGTCAACGACATCCTCTACACCGTGCTCGCCAACAAGCTCAACGGTGCGCGCCAGGTGCCGGGCCGGCACAAGACCGTCACCGGGCTCGAGCACCTCGACAAGGTCGTCCACGTCGACCAGGGGCCGATCGGGCGCACCCCGCGGTCGAACCCGGCCACCTACACCGGCGTCTTCGACCACGTCCGCAAGCTGTTCGCCACGACGACCGAGGCGAAGATCCGCGGCTACCAGCCCGGGCGGTTCTCGTTCAACGTCAAGGGTGGGCGCTGTGACGCGTGTTCGGGTGACGGCACCATCAAGATCGAGATGAACTTCCTGCCCGACGTCTACGTGCCCTGCGAGGTCTGCCACGGCGCCCGCTACAACCGCGAGACGCTCGAGGTCCACTTCAAGGGCAAGACGATCGCCGACGTCCTCGACATGCCCATCGAGGAGGCCGCCGAGTTCTTCGCGGCGGTGCCGGCCATCTCCCGGCACATGACCACGCTCAACGAGGTCGGGCTGGGCTACGTGCGGCTCGGCCAGCCCGCGCCGACCCTGTCCGGGGGTGAGGCGCAACGCGTCAAGCTCGCCACCGAGCTGCAGAAGCGGTCAACCGGTCGCACGATCTACGTCCTCGACGAGCCGACCACGGGGTTGCACTTCGAGGACATCCGCAAGCTCCTCGGCGTGCTCCAGGGGCTGGTCGACAAGGGCAACACGGTCATCGTCATCGAGCACAACCTCGACGTGATCAAGAGCGCCGACTGGATCGTCGACCTCGGTCCCGAGGGTGGCAGCGGCGGCGGGCGCGTCATCGCCGAGGGCACCCCCGAACACGTGGCGACCCTCGAGGCCTCGCACACGGGCCGCTTCCTGGCCCCGGTGCTCGCGAAGACAGCACGCACGACCACCCGCGCCACGGGTGCTGCCGCGAAGAAGGCACCTGCCAAGAGGACCGCAGCCAAGAAGGCCGCAGCCACAAAGACCGCAGCCACAAAGACCGCAGCCAAGAAGGCCGCGCCTCGCAAGTCGGCGTGACGCGACGAACCCCGGATGCCGTGGCACGGCATCCGGGGTTCGTCGTTGGTACGTGGTGGCTCTGGGTCAGTCCTCTCCCAGGTAGGCCTTGCGCACGTCGTCGCTCGAGAGGAGCTCCTGGCCGGTGCCCGAGAGCACGATCTTGCCGACCTCGAGCACGTAACCCTTCGTCGCCCTGCGCAGGGCGGCCTGGGCGTTCTGCTCGACGAGCAGGATCGTCGTGCCCTGTTCCTGGAGCGTCGTCACGGTGCTCATGATCTTCTTCATCATGAGCGGTGACAGGCCCATCGACGGCTCGTCGAGCATGAGCAGCTGAGGGCGGCTCATCATCGCGCGACCCATGGCGAGCATCTGCTGCTCGCCACCGGAGAACGTGCCGGCCGGCTGGGCCCGCCGCTCCTCGAGGATCGGGAACAGCTCGTACGCCGCCTGCAGGTCGTTGGAGATCTCCTTGTCCTTGCGCGCGAAGGCGCCGAGCAGGAGGTTCTCCTCGACCGAGAGTCGCGGGAAGATCCGGCGTCCCTCGGGGGAGTGCGCGAGCCCGAGCTGGACGATGTCGTGGGCCGCGACCGCTGTCAGGTCCTGACCCTTGAACGTGATCGACCCGCTCACCGGGCGAAGGAGCCCGGAGATCGTGCGCAGCGTCGTCGTCTTTCCGGCACCGTTGGTCCCGATGAGCGTGACGACGTCACCCTCCTCGACGCTGAAGCTGATTCCCTTGACGGCCTGGATCTTGCCGTAGGACACCACGAGGTCCTTGACCTCCAACATGGCGCTCACGCGCTCTCCTCCTCGTCGTCGTCTCCGCCGATGTAGGCCTCGATGACCCGGTGGTCGGACTGCACCTCGCCCGGCGTCCCCTCGATGAGGAGCGAGCCACGCACCAGGCAGAGCACCCGGTCACAGAGGTTGAAGATGAACCGCATGTCGTGCTCGATGACGACGACGGCCATGCCGCTGTCCCTGATCTTGAAGATCAGGTGCATCGTCTCCTCGGTCTCCTTGGGGTTCATGCCAGCGGTCGGCTCGTCCAGCAGGATGATCTGCGGGTCGGTGGCCAGCGCACGGGCGATCTCGAGGCGTCGCTGGTCGCCGTAGGGCATGTTGCGGGCGAGGAGCTCGCCGCTCTTGCCCAGCCCGACGTACTCGAGCAGCTCCTGGGCACGCTCGCGCGTGGCCGCCTCCTCCCGCTTGAACTTCGGCCCGCGCAGGATGGAGGTGAGCGCCATCGACGTGGTGCGGCAGTAGCGGCCGACCATGACGTTCTCGAGGGCGGTCATGTTCCCGAACAGCCGGATGTTCTGGAACGTGCGGGCCATGCCGGCCCGCACGACCTTCAGCGGCTTCGGGGGCAGGATCGCACCCGTTGAGCGTGACCTTCCCCTCCGTCGGGATGTACATGCCGGTGAGGCAGTTGAAGAAGGTCGTCTTTCCGGCACCGTTGGGACCGATGAGACCGACGATCTCGCCTTCGTGGACCTTCATGCTCACGTCGTCGACGGCGGTCAGACCGCCGAAGCGCATCGTGACACCGCTGGCCTCGAGGACGATCTTCGTGCCGACCTCGTGTGGCGTGCGCTGGGGTTCGGTGATGGTCACTTCGCCTCCTGGAGGTGCTCTGCCTGGATGAACTCGCTGAGTTCCTCGTCGTCCTCGTGGAACTCGAGCTGCCGGCGCTTGCTGGCAATGAGGCCCTCGGGACGGAACCGCATCATGACGACGAGCAGCAGGCCGAACATCAGCAGCCGGTAGTCGTTGACCTCACGCAGCTTCTCGGGGAGGAGCTTGAGGATGGTCGCACCGACGAGGACACCGAGGACGGTGCCCATGCCGCCCAGCACGACCGCGGCCAGCAGGAACGCCGACTCGAGGAAGATGTACTGGTCGGGGCTGACCGAGGTGTCGACGTGGGCCTTGATGGTGCCCGCGAGACCGGCGAGGAACGCGCCGACCGCGAAGGCGAGGATCTTCAGCCCGAAGGTGTTGACGCCCATGGCCTCGGCGGCCCGCTCGTCCTCACGGATGGCGACCCAGCCGCGGCCGATGCGGCTGTCGTTGAGCCGGGTGAACACGAGGATCACGAACGCGATGAGTGCGAGCAACAGGAAGTAGTAGTTGCTGAAGCGACCCAAGGGGATGCCCGCGACCGTGTGGACGTCTCCGAAGTCGAACCCGAAGAAGACGAGGTCGGGGATGGCCGGGATGCCGTTGGGTCCGTTCGTGAGGTCGGGACCGTTGTTGCCGTCCAGGTTGAACATCGCCAGTCGGAAGATCTCTCCGAAGCCGAGGGTCACGATGGCCAGGTAGTCGCCGGAGACGCGCAGCGTCGGCGACCCGATGATCAGGCCGAACGTCGCCGCCGTGCAGGCACCGATGAGCATGACCACCAGGAACGGCGGCTTCCAGCCGATCGTCGCGAACGCCGAGTTGGACATCATGGCGGCCACGTAGGCACCGGTGCCGAGGAAGGCGATGTACCCGAGGTCGAGCAGTCCGGCGAGGCCGACGACGATGTTGAGGCCGAGGGCCGTCGCCGCGAACACGAGGATCTGGGTGGCGATCGACATGTTCTCGTCCGACCCGTTCTGGGTGAACGGGAAGAGGAACGCGACGAGGAAGGCTGCCAGCATCAGCGGGCGCCGGTTGTTCGTGCCGATGAAGCCGAAGTAGGCACCCAGGCCACTGCCGAGCAGTCCACCCACGAGGCCGATGACCGCGACGAGGAAGATGCCGAACACGGCGCCGTCCTCGATGTTGAGGGTGTAGGCGAGGGTGAACAGCAGCATGGCCATGAGCACGACGATGATGATGATCTCGACGTTCGAGCTCAGTCGCGGCCACTTGCGCACGTCGAGGTTGACCTCGAGGGGAGAGGTACCCGGCGACGGCGGCGAGCACGGAGCCCGACGAGGGCGACCCACAGGCCTTCGTTCGCGTTGACGATGCCGCCCGCCTGCTTGGCGATGGCGATCAGGGCGCCCAGGACGAAGATGACACTGGCGACGCCCAGGATGCGCAGGCCCTTGCCCGGGTCCATCCAGGCCGGTCGCCGCAGGAGGAGCACACCGAAGCCGAGGGCGACGATGCCCAGCGCCATGGCGTAGATCTGGATACCGGCCGGGTAGAACCGGATCGAGATGTCGTCGAGGATGCGGTCGTCGTACGACCAGGACAGGAACCCACTGAGGATCAGCAGGGCGCCGCCGGCGATTGCCACCAGGGGGGCCTTGCTGCCGTGAGCGGCCGCGAGGTTCTCGGTTCGAGAGGTGCTCATGCCCGGTCCACCACCTTTGCACCGAGGAGGCCCTGGGGCCGGAAGACGAGGACGACGATGAGGAGCACGAAGGCCCAGACGTCCTTCCACGGGCTACCACCGAAGGTGCCCGGGATGAACTGCACGGCCATCGCCTCGACGATGCCGAGTGTGAGACCGCCGACGACGGCCCCCCACACGTTGCCGATGCCACCGAGCACCGCTGCGGTGAAGGCCTTCAGACCGGCGAGGAAGCCCATCTTGAAGTTGATGTTGGTGACCTGTAGTCCCTGCGCGACACCGGCGACGGCCGCGAGGGTCGCGCCGACGGCGAAGGCGACCATGATGATCCGGTCGACGTTGATGCCCATCAGGCGAGCGGTGTCGGGGTCCTGGGAGACGGCCTGCATGCCGCGACCGGTCTTCGTGCGGTTGACGAAGTACCAGAGGCCCGCGGCGCACATGATCAGGCAGCCGATGGTGAACAGGGCCGAGCGCTGGATGGTCACGTTGCCCACCTCGAACGCGGGCCCGGTGACGACCTCGATCTGCGGGAAGGGCACCTTCTGCTTCGCGCTGGGGAAGTCGAAGGGGTTCCAGTCGGAGAGGAAGAACGTCGGGTCGTTGTACCCGAGGCGTACGGCCTCCTGCAGGAAGATCGAGATGCCGATGGCGGTGATCAGTGGCGCCAGGCGTGGCGCGTTGCGCAGCGGACGGTAGGCGATGCGCTCCATGGCCACGGCGGTGATCACCGAGGCGGCGATCGCTCCGACCAGCATGATCGGCAAGCGTCCACAGGGCCGTCTCGCCCTCGAAGAAGATCAGCCAGGTCGAGAGGGCACCGAACGCACCGATCATGAAGATCTCGCCGTGGGCGAAGTTGATCAGCTGGACGATGCCGTAGACGACCGTGTAGCCGACGGCGATGAGGGCATAGAGCGATCCCAGGGTCAGCCCGTTGACGAGCTGCTGGGCGAATAGGTCCACGAGGGTCTCCTCGGTGTTCGCGAACGGATGGTGTGGACTTCAGGTTTCTCGACACCTGTCGGCGGACAGGCTGGGGGGAGCGTAGCGGCTCCGGCGGTCCGTGTCAGGCGCCACGCAGCACGATTCCCGGCACACGAACAGCGGGGGTGGTTCGGGCGAACCACCCCCGCTGTCAGGTGTGCATCACGGCAGAGCCGTCAGTGCTGGGTTTACTTGAACTCCTCGGTGTTCACGGCTTCCCAGGCGCCGCCCTTGACACCGTAGACGGTGAGGACGCGGGAGGTCGTGTCGCCGAACTCGTCGAACGCGACGGCGCCGGTGACACCGTCGAAGGAGACCTTGGACATGGCGTCCACGGTCGCCTGGCGAGAGGCCTCGGCCGAGTCGGCGCTGGCGAGCGAGACCTTGAGGGCCTGGATGATCGCGTTGGCAGCGTCGAAGGAGTAGGCACCGTAGGCCTCGTACGGCTCGGCGAAGCCGGCCGCGTTGTAGGACTCGACGAAGCTCTTGGCGGACTCGAGGGTGTCGGTCGGCGCACCGATCGCGGTCGCGAGGTCACCATCGGCGGTGGCACCGGCGAGCTTGACGAACTCACCGGAGTAGATGCCGTCGCCACCCATGAGGGGGACGTTGAGGCCAGCGGCCTTCATCTGCTGCGAGAACGGACCGGCCTGCGGGAACTCGCCACCGTAGTAGACGGCCTTCGGGTTGGTCGGCTTGATCTTGCTGACGACGGCGTCGTACTTGTCGTCGTCGGGGTTGATCGTCTCGGCTGCGACGATCTTGCCGCCGAGCTTGGTGTACTCGGCCGAGAAGGCCTCGACCAGTCCCTGGCCGTAGGTCTTCTTGTCGTGGACCGTCGCGACCTCCTTGATGCCGGCCTTCTCGAACAGGTAGCGCGCCGCGAAGGGGCCCTGGATCGAGTCGGTCGTGCAGGTACGGAAGTAGGTCGGGTACGTGCGGGCCGGCGCCGTCGCGAAGTCCGCACCCTGGGTCAGGGCGGGGTTCGTGTTGGCGGGCGAGACCTGGACGATCTTGGCCGCTGCGAGCACCGGCTGCACGCTCTGCGCGACGCTGGAGTTCAGCGTGCCGACGACGCCGACGACGTCCGCGTCGGCGGCGAGCTTGGTGGCCGCGTTCTTGCCGACGTCGGGGGTGGCCTGGTCGTCCTCGGCAGCGAGCTCGAGGGTCCAGCCCGGAATCGTCTTGGCCTCGTTGGCCTGGCGGATCGCGAGGTCGACAGAGTTCTGGATGCCCTTGCCGAGCGCGGCGAGGTCGCCGGACAGGGGGGCGATGACGCCGATCTTGGCGATCTTGTTCTCGGCGGAACCGGTGTCGGTTCCTTCGGTGTCATCACCGCGCGAGCCACATCCGGCAAGTGCGAGCGAAGCCACGAGCAGCGAGGCGCCAACGGCGACCACGGAACGCTGGGGCACGTTTCCTCCTGGGTAGAGCTGAATGAAATGAGCTGGTGTGCTCCTGCCCGCGTCTGGCGAGCATGCGAACTGTAACCACAGGCACCCCCCCTGTCCCAGCATTGCGGGCAGTCTGGTGCCGACTTGTTACCTGAGGCTGGCCTCACCTTGCGGCCGAATCGACGCCGGTGCGCCGTTCTGACACCGTCCGGACAGGTTCGGCGGAGATACTGCTGGAACTCGCCGTGTTCCCGGCACGGGCGAGGTCACCGTCGACGACCACTGAGGACCCCGATGAGCACCCAGCCCATGAACGACCTGACCCCATCGAGCGACCCCGTCGCCCAGACCCCGCCGTCCGGGGCGTCGGCCTGCGGCTGCACCTCGCGCCGCGAGAGCCTGCTCGCTGCGGGCGTCGTCGTCGCCGGGGCCGCCGGCCTGACGGCCTGCGGTTCGGGCGAGGCCGTCGGTTCGGCTGCCTCCGCGGCAGCGTCCGGCGCAGCCTCGGCCGCGGCATCCGTCGCGGGTGACGCCATCGCCGCGGCCTCGATCCCCGTCGGCGGAGGGGTCATCCTCGACAACCTCAAGGTGGTCGTGACCCAACCCACGGCCGGCGACTTCAAGGCGTTCTCGGCCGTGTGCCCGCACCAGGGCTGCACCGTGGACAAGGTCGACGCAGGGACCATCACGTGTCCCTGCCACGGCAGCACCTTCGACATCGCCAGCGGAGCCGTGACCAAGGGGCCGGCCACGAAGGGCCTCGAGGCCAAGAGCATCACGGTCGGGGCGGACGGCATCACCGTCACCTGATCCGGTGTCCGGATCGGTGTCCGGATCCGGTGTCCGACCCTCGACGTAGGGTTGCGACGTGGCCGACCCGTCGACGTACCGCCCGCGCCCGGGCGAGATCCCGACGGAGCCGGGGGTCTACCGGTTCCGCGATCGCGACGGTCGGGTCATCTACGTCGGCAAGGCCAAGAGCCTGCGGTCGAGGCTGTCCTCCTACTTCCAGGACATCTCCGCCCTGCACCACCGCACCGCGACGATGGTGCGAACCGGGGCCAGCGTGGAGTGGACCGTGGTCTCCACGGAGGTCGAGGCCCTTCAGCTCGAGTACGCGTGGATCAAGGAGTTCGACCCGCGCTTCAACGTCAGGTACCGCGACGACAAGTCCTATCCCTATCTCGCGGTGACGATGGGCGAGGAGTTCCCCCGGGCGCAGGTGCTGCGCGGCGCGAAGCGAAAGGGCACCCGCTACTTCGGACCGTACGCCCACGCCTGGGCCATTCGCGAGACCCTCGACCTGGCGCTGCGCGTCTTCCCGGTGCGCACGTGCTCCGCGGGTGTCTTCCGCCGCGCCAGCCAGGTCGGTCGCCCCTGCCTGCTCGGGTACATCGACAAGTGCAGCGCCCCGTGTGTCGGTCGGGTGGACGCCCAGCGGCACCGTGAGATCGCCGACGACTTCTGCGACTTCATGGCCGGCGAGACCGGACGCTTCCTCACCCGGCTCACCCGCGAGATGAAGGATGCCGCGGCCGAGCTCGACTTCGAGCGCGCCGCGCGCCTGCGCGACGACATCGGAGCCCTGGAGCGAGTGCTGGAGAAGTCGGCCGTCGTGCTTCCGGACGCCACCGACGCTGACGTCTTCGCCCTCGCCGAGGACGAGCTCGAGGTCGCGGTGCAGCTCTTCCACGTGCGCGGAGGGCGGGTGCGGGGCCAGCGGGGCTGGGTGGCCGAGCGCGACGCCGAGTCCACCCCCGAGATCGTCGAGCACCTGCTCCAACGGGTCTACGGGTCCGAGGCGGGCGAGTCCGTCCCTCGTGAGGTGCTCGTCCCGGTGCTCCCCGAGGATGCCGCCGCCCTCTCCGACTGGCTCTCAGGGCTGCGGGGCAGCCGGGTCGACCTGCGGGTGCCGCAGCGCGGCGACAAGCGCACCCTCATGGAGACCATCGCCCGCAACGCGACGCAGAGCCTGGCCCGGCACAAGGTGGCCCGCGCCGGTGACCTCACGACGCGCAGCCAGGCGCTCCAGCAGATCCAGGACGCCCTCGCGCTCGACGAGGCGCCGCTGCGCATCGAGTGCTTCGACATCAGCCACGTCCAGGGCACGCAGGTCGTGGGGTCGATGGTCGTCTTCGAGGACGGCCTGCCGCGCAAGTCCGAGTACCGCCGCTTCATCGTGCGCGGCGACGAGACCGGGGCCACCGACGACACCGCCGCGATGCACGAGGTGCTCACGCGCCGGTTCCGGCGGGGCCAGCGCGAGGACGAGGACGCCGCCGGACAGAACGGCGACCAGACCTCGGATGCCGTCGCACCCGAGGACGGGGCGGCGCGCCCCGCGCGCTTCGCGTACCGCCCGAACCTCGTCGTCGTCGACGGCGGCCTGCCCCAGGTCAACGCCGCCGCCAGGGCCCTGGCCGACGCCGGGGTCGTCGACGTCGCCGTCGTGGGCCTGGCCAAACGGCTGGAGGAGGTCTGGGTACCGGGCGAGGAGCACCCCCTCGTCCTGGCCCGTTCGAGCGAGGGTCTGTACCTCCTGCAGCGTCTGCGGGACGAGGCCCACCGGTTCGCCGTGACCTTCCACCGGCAGCGCCGGTCGAAGGCGATGACCGCCAGCCGGCTCGACGGCATCCCCGGTCTGGGGGAGAAGCGGCGCAAGGCGCTGCTCAAACGCTTCGGCTCGGTCAAGCGCATCTCGGCGGCCACGGTGGACGAGCTCGCCGACGTCCCCGGGATCGGGCCTGCGCTGGCGGCCGTGGTTGCGGCAGAGTTGGGGTCCGCGGACACGACGCCCGCGGTCAACCTCGCGACCGGAGAGGTCGTTGACGACGAAGGGAACCAGCCGTGACGCCGGAGCCGGACCTGCCTGACGACAGAGGCGGCACGACCTCGGGGGCCGTCCCCGCGGCGAACGACTTCCTCATCGTCACCGGCATGAGTGGCGCGGGGCGTTCGACGGCGGCCAACGTCATCGAGGACCGCGGCTGGTTCGTCGTGGACAACCTGCCACCCCAGCTGCTCTCGTCGATGGCCCGGCTCGCGGGGGAGGTGCGCAGCGCCAGCGACACCGACCTGCAGATCGCAGCCGTCGTCGACGTGCGTGCCCGTGCCTTCCACTCCGAGCTGCACGCGGGCCTGGCCGCCCTGCGCGAGGCGGGGTGGCGCCCGCACCTCATCTTCCTCGACGCCACCGACGAGGCCCTCGTGCGCCGGTTCGAGAGCGTGCGACGTCCGCACCCCCTGCAGGGCGACGGGCGGCTGCTCGACGGCATCCAGGCCGAGCGCGAGATGCTGCGCGACCTGCGCGCCGTGGCCCAGGTCGTCATCGACACCTCGGGCCTGAACGTCCACCAGCTCGGCCGCAAGCTCACCCCGCTCCTCGGGGTCGAGAGCGGGCCGAGCCTGCGGCTGGCCCTCCTGTCGTTCGGGTTCAAGTACGGCGTGCCCCTCGACGCCGACTTCGTCTTCGACATGCGTTTCCTGCCCAACCCGTTCTGGGTCCCCGAGCTCAAGGCCCTGACCGGCGTCGACGAACCCGTCGCCGACTGGGTCATGGCCCAGGACGGCGCGCAGGAGTTCGTGGATGCCGTGGTGCAGCTCATGGCGCCGGTCACCGCGGGGTACCTCGCCGAGGGGCGGCGCTACGCGACCATCGGCATCGGCTGCACCGGGGGCAAACACCGGTCGGTGGCCATGACCCAGGCCATCGCGGCCCGGCTGACGACCGAGCGGGTCGCGACCTTCGTCGTCCACCGGGACCTGGGGCGCGAGTGACCGGGCCGGTCGTCGCCGCCCTCGGAGGGGGGCACGGGCTCGCCGCGACCCTCACCGCGCTGCGGTACGTCACCGACGAGATCACCGCGATCGTCACGGTCGCCGATGACGGTGGGTCGAGCGGCCGGCTGCGCGACGAGTTCGGGGTGCTCCCCCCGGGTGACCTGCGGATGGCGCTGGCGGCCCTGTGCAGCGAGAGCGAGTGGGGCCAGACGTGGCGCGACGTGCTCCAGCACCGCTTCGCCGGCGAGGGCCCGCTCGGTGGACACGCCCTGGGCAACCTGCTCATCGTCGCCCTCTGGGAGCTGCACGACGACCCCGTGGCCGGGCTGGACCTCGTCGGCAGGCTCCTGCAGGCGCAGGGCAGGGTGCTGCCGATGGCCGCCGTGCCCCTGGCGATCGAGGCCGACGTCAGCGACCTCGACCCCGGCGACCCGGCCGCGGTCCGCGTCGTTCGGGGCCAGGCGCAGGTCGCGGTCACACCCGGCACCGTCCAGCGGGTCCGGCTCGTGCCGGCGAACCCACCCGCCTACACCGAGTCGGTGGCGGCGATCCGCAGCGCCGACTGGGTCGTGCTCGGCCCGGGGTCGTGGTTCACCTCGGTGATGACCCACCTGCTCGTGCCGGAGGTTCGCGAGGCGCTCGAGGTGACCCGGGCCCGTCGCCTGCTCATCCTCAACCTCGATCCCGGCTCGGGGGAGACGGCGGGGTTCAGCGCCGAGCGGCACCTGGAGACCTTCGCCGAGCTGGCACCGAACCTGCGCCTGGACGTCGTGCTCGCCGACCCCGCGGTCGTCGACGACGAGGAGCAGCTGGTGCGGGCGTGCGCGCGCCTCGGAGCGACGCTGTTCGTGGCTCAGGTCGGGCGGCGAGACCGGCCCGGCGAACACGATCCGCTGCGTTTCGCGGCAGCGGTGCGGGACATCGTCACTACGCCACGACCGGCCCGGTGACGCGTGGCAGGATGACCGCCATGGCGATGACTGCAAAGGTGAAGGACGAACTGAGCAGGCACGTCGTGACCAAACCGTGCTGCCGCAAGGCCGAGGTGGCCGCGACGCTGAGGTTCGCCGGGGGACTGCACATCATCGGGGGTCGCATCGTCGTCGAGGCCGAGCTCGACACCGCCAACGCCGCCCGCCGCCTGCGCCGCGAGCTCACCGAGGTCTACGGGCACTCGCCCGAGGTGCTCGTCCTCGCAGCGGGTGGCCTGCGCAAGGGCAGCCGCTACGTCGTCCGCGTCGTCCAGGACGGCGAGTCGCTGGCTCGCCAGACCGGCCTCATCGACAGCCGCGGGCGCCCGGTGCGCGGGCTGCCGCCGAAGGTCGTCAGCGGCTCCGTGTGCGATGCCGAGGCCGCCTGGCGCGGGGCCTTCCTCGCCCACGGATCACTGACCGAGCCCGGCCGCTCCTCCGCGATGGAGGTCACCTGTCCCGGCCCCGAGGCGGCTCTCGCGCTCGTCGGCGCGGCGCGACGCCTCGGCATCTCGGCCAAGGCGCGTGAGGTGCGCGGCGTCGACCGGGTCGTCATCCGCGACGGCGACGCCATCGGCGCCATGCTGACCCGCCTCGGCGCCCACGACGCCGTCCTGGCCTGGGAGGAGCGGCGCATCCGCCGCGAGGTGCGGGCCACGGCCAACCGGCTCGCCAACTTCGACGACGCCAACCTGCGCCGGTCGGCGCGCGCGGCGGTCGCCGCGGGCGCGCGGGTCGAGCGGGCCCTGGAGATCCTCGGTCCGGAGATCCCCGACCACCTGCGCGAAGCCGGCGAGCTGCGCCTGGCCCACAAGGAGGCCTCGCTCGAAGAGCTCGGTCAGCTCGCGAAGCCCCCGATGACCAAGGATGCCGTCGCGGGCCGGATCAGGCGCCTGCTCGCCATGGCGGACAAGCGCGCCGCCGACGACGGCATCCCGAACACCGAGGCCGGGCTCACCCCGGACATGCTCGACGCCTGAGACCGATCCGTCACCCGAGAACGCCCGGAACATCGGTGACCCGACAACCCGGCGAGCGGGTTCCGTCTCATGCGCAAGCGGTTACCCGCCCGTACCCCGGACGCCGCGCGACGGCATCCGACGTGGGTCTAGGGTGGGTTGTGGAACCCCCAGTGCCGCTCATCCGCGGCACCTTTCGATGAGTGGAAGGCAGCACATACCGTGACCGTTCGCGTAGGGATCAACGGCTTCGGCCGCATCGGCCGCAACTTCTTCCGGGCTGTCCAGGCGTCCGGTGCCGACATCGAGATCGTCGCCGCCAACGACCTGATGGACAACAAGAGCATCGCTCACCTGCTCAAGTACGACTCGGTGCTCGGTGTGCTCGCCGACGACGTGTCGTCCGACGAGAACTCCATCACCGTCGGCGACAAGACCATCAAGATCTTCGCCGAGAAGAACCCCGCCGACATCGCCTGGGGCGACGTGGGCGCAGACATCGTCATCGAGTCGACCGGCTTCTTCACCGACGCCACGAAGGCGCACGCCCACATCGACGGTGGTGCCAAGAAGGTCATCATCTCGGCGCCGGCCTCCAACGAGGACGCCACGTTCGTCATGGGTGTCAACCACCAGGACTACGACCCGGCCAACCACCACGTCATCTCCAACGCGTCCTGCACGACGAACTGCCTGGCCCCCATGGCCAAGCCGCTGTCCGACGAGCTCGGCATCGTCAAGGGCCTGATGACCACGATCCACGCCTACACCTCGGACCAGAACCTGCTCGACGGACCGCACCGCGACATGCGTCGCGCCCGCGCCGCCGCGCTGTCGATCATCCCGACGAGCACCGGTGCCGCCAAGGCCATCGGCCTGGTCATGCCCGAGCTGAAGGGCAAGCTCGACGGCTACGCCCTGCGCGTGCCCGTGCCGACCGGTTCCGCCACCGACCTCACCTTCGAGGCGGGCCGCGAGACCTCCGTCGAGGAGGTCAACGCGATCATCAAGGCTGCCGCCGAGGGCGCGTTCAAGGGCTTCCTGAAGTACACCGAGGACCCCATCGTGTCGGCCGACATCGTCACCGACCCGAGCTCGTGCATCTTCGACTCGGGCCTGACCAAGGTCATCGGCAACCAGGTCAAGGTCGTCGGCTGGTACGACAACGAGTGGGGTTACTCCTGCCGTCTGGTCGACCTCGCCGTCCTGGTCGGCAAGGACCTCTGAGAGACCGGGGCCGAGCCGATCATGGGTGACATCGCCACGTTGGGCGACCTGCGCGGCAAGCGCGTGCTCGTCCGTTCCGACCTCAACGTGCCGCTCGACGGCACGACGATCACGGACGACGGCCGCATCCGGGCCTCGGTCCCGACCATCTCCTCGCTCGCCGAGGCGGGCGCACGCGTCATCGTGTGCGCCCACCTCGGCCGGCCCAAGGGTGCTCCCGAGGAGCGCTACTCCCTGGCGCCGGTCGTCGGGCGCCTGTCCGAGCTGCTCGGCCGTCCGGTCGCCTTCGCCACCGACACCGTCGGCGACAGTGCCCGGGCAACGGTCGACGGCATGGCCGACGGCGACGTCGTCCTGCTCGAGAACCTCCGGTTCAACGCAGGGGAGACCGCCAAGGTCGACGAGGAGCGCGCCGAGTTCGCCGACGCCCTCGCCGGCCTGGCCGACGCCTACGTCTCCGACGGCTTCGGCGTGGTGCACCGCAAGCAGGCCTCGGTCTACGACGTCGCGACGCGGCTGCCGTCGGCCATGGGCGGTCTGGTGGCCACCGAGGTCGACGTGCTCAAGCGCCTCACCGTCGACCCCGAGCGGCCGTATGCCGTGGTGCTCGGTGGCGCCAAGGTCGCCGACAAGCTGGCCGTCATCGACAACCTCATGACCACGGCCGACCGGCTCCTCATCGGCGGTGGCATGCTCTTCACCTTCCTCGCGGCCCAGGGGCACGAGATCGGCAAGAGCCTGTTCGACGCCGACAGCGTCGACGCGTGCCGTGACTACCTGAGGCGGGCGGAGGAGACCGGAGTCGAGATCGTCCTGCCCGTCGACGTCGTCTGTGGTCGGGAGTTCTCCGCCGACACCGAGACGGTCACCGTCGCGGCGGACGCGATCCCCGCGGACATGATGGGGCTCGACATCGGCCCGGAGTCGGCACAGCTGTACGCCGACAAGCTCGCCGACACCCGCACGGTCTTCTGGAACGGTCCGATGGGGGCCTTCGAGATGGCCCCGTTCGCGGCCGGCACCCGTCGCCTCGCCCAGGCCCTCGTCGAGGTCACCGCAGACGGTGCCCTCACCGTGGTCGGTGGCGGTGACTCGGCCGCTGCCGTGCGCCAGCTCGGCTTCGAGGACGCCCAGTTCGGCCACATCTCCACCGGCGGTGGAGCCTCCCTCGAGTACCTCGAGGGCAAGGAACTGCCCGGTATCGCCATCCTCACGAAGGAGCACTGACGCATGACCTCCGGCCGCACCCCCCTGCTCGCGGGCAACTGGAAGATGAACCTGGACCACCTCCAGGCCACCCACCTCGTGCAGAAGCTCGACTGGACCCTCAAGGACGGCAAGCACGACTTCGGTGCGGTCGAGGTCGCGGTGCTGCCGCCCTTCACGGACCTGCGCAGCGTGCAGACCCTCATCGACGGCGACCGGCTCGAGCTGAAGTTCGGCGCCCAGGACCTCTCGGTGCACGACGCCGGGGCGTACACCGGTGAGATCAGCGGGGCCTTCCTCGCCAAGCTCGGCTGCTCCTACGTCGCCGTGGGGCACAGCGAGCGGCGCGAGTACCACGACGAGGACGACGCGGTCGTCAACGCCAAGGTCAAGGCCGCCTTCCGGCACGGCATCACCCCGATCTTCTGCTGCGGCGAGGGCCTGGAGATCCGTCAGGCCGGCACGCACGTCGAGCACGTCCTGGCCCAGGTCGAGGCCGGCCTCGAGGGCCTGCCGGTCGAGCAGGCGCGCAGCGTCGTCGTCGCCTACGAGCCCATCTGGGCCATCGGCACCGGTGAGGTGGCGACGCCGGAGGACGCGCAGGAGGTCTGTGCGGCCATCCGCACCAAGCTCGCCGAGCTCTACGGCGGAGACGTCGCGGACGGCATCCGGGTGCTCTACGGCGGTTCCGTGAAGTCGAGCAACGTCGCGGCCATCATGGCCAAGGAGGACGTCGACGGCGCCCTCGTCGGCGGTGCGTCGATCGACGCCGCCGAGTTCGCCGCGATCTGCCGTTTCCGGGACCACCTCGCCACGTCCTGACCCGCCCTGACCGGGGTCGCCGCTGCCAACGGTTATCCTTGAGCGGTTGTCCCCCCGATCTCGCACGAAGGACTTTCACGTGGATGCGGTTCGCATCGGCCTCCAGGCACTCCTGGTCCTCACAGGCCTGTTCCTGACCCTGCTCATCCTGCTCCACAAGGGCAAGGGCGGCGGTATGTCCGACATGTTCGGTGGCGGCATGTCCAGCTCGCTCGGCGGCTCGTCCGTCGCCGAGCGCAACCTGGACCGCATCACCATCGGGGTGGCCCTCGTGTGGTTCACCTGCGTCGTCGGTCTCGGCGTCCTCGAACGTTTCGCGGTTTAGGTCAGGGAGCAGACATGGCAGGTGGAAACGCGATCCGCGGTTCGCGCGTCGGTGCAGGACCCATGGGTGAGGCCGAGCGCGGTGAGGTCGCCCCCCGGGTGCACATCTCGTTCTGGTGCTCCAACGGGCACGAGACCCGCCCGAGCTTCTCGGAGGAGCCCGGTCTGGTCATCCCGGAGCAGTGGGACTGCCCGCGCTGCGGGTACCCGGCTGGTCGCGACCAGGACAACCCCCCGGCACCGATGAAGGTCGAGCCGTACAAGACGCACCTCGCGTACGTCAAGGAGCGCCGCTCCGACGTCGACGGTGAGGCGATCCTCGACGAGGCCCTGGAGTCGCTGCGCGACCGCGGCCTCATCCAGTAGGGCTCACCCTCGGCCCGCGCGGGCCAGGTGGTTCGTGACACCGGGGATCCAGCCGCGTTCGCGGCCCATCCAGCGCACTGCGACCATGGTGCGCGTCACCACGGGGATGCCGTGTCGTGGCGGTTCGACCGCGAGGTCGGTGCCGAACGGGTCGGTGCTGACGACCCACCGGTGACCGGCGGCGGCCACGAGGTGGTCGCCGATGGCCGTGCTGATCAGTGCCACGAGGTCGGCGGGCTCGATCGCGCCCTCGCCGGCGTCCACGGCGTGGTCGTAGGCCGTGGCGATGCTGTCGAGGTCGGCCGGGTCGATGCCGTGCGCGGCATAACCCGCGCGGATCGCGTCCAGACCGGCCTCGTCCTCGGGCGTCAGGCGCCGGATGCCGATCTCCTCCAGCGGCTCGATGCCGTCACCGTCGGTGGCCGGCACGTCGGCGTCAGCTGAGGTGCCGGGGTCTGCCTCGCGCCCACGGAGTCGGTCGAACAGTCCCATGACGTCAGCCCGTCCAGGTCGGTGGCGGCGTCGGCGTCCACCAACCAGAGGGTTCGCTCGATGCCGTGGACGTGCGCTGCCGGGGTGGTCTCGAAGGGGGCGCCCGTGGTGCCGCGGCGCACGGCATCCGCCTTGTCCGCACCGCTGACGAGGAACCAGACCTCGCGGGACCGCTCGAGGCACTCACGGGTCAGCGAGACCCGGGTGGGCGGCGGCTTGGGGGAGTCGTGCACCGCGACCGCGATGCGGTCGTTCGTCGCGGCTGCGGGGTGGTGCGGGAAGAGCGAGGCGATGTGCCCGTCCGGCCCGACCCCGAGCACCATGACGTCGAACGTGCCGCCGCCGTCCCGACGCAGCGCCTCCTCGTACATCGCGGCGCTGGCCTCGGCACTGTCGCTGGCGTCCGGCCCGGCCACCCGATGGACGTGCTCCGGCGTCAGGCCGAGGCTCGCGAGCCCGGCGGCGTCGTTCTGGGTGTCGTTGCGGTCGGCGTCGCCAGCAGCGAGCCAGCGCTCGTCACCCCACCACACGTGCACCTGCGTCCAGTCGACGGCATCGCGCGCGGGCACGGCGCACAGCGAGGTGATGATCTGCGAGCCCATCGACCCGCCGGTCATCGAGATCTGTGCCTCACCCCGCGCCGACTGGGCGTCGACGATCGCGACGACGAGGCGGGCAGCCGCGGCATCAGCGAGGGCCTGGCGCCCGCGGTGGACGACGACGGTGGACGGCGTGGTCATGATCGACGCTCCTTGACCTCGGCGAGCTGGTCGGCGGCGGCCTTCTTGACCACCTCCGGGTCGTCGGACTTCGGCGGCATCGGCGCCGCCTCCACCATGGCGCTCTTGGCGCTGGCCCGGGCGGCCCGGCGCAACCGGCGAGCGGTGCGCTCGGCCTCGGCAACCGACGGGGCCCGTCCGGAGCGCACGGCCTCGCTCGCCGTCTGGCGGGAGACGGTGCACTGGCGCAGGCCCTTGACGAGCGCGTCGTGGTAGACCTCGTCGGGGTCGAGGCGGCGCAGCTCGTCGGCCAGGCACTCGGCGTCGCCCCGGTGCGCGAGGGCCAGGGTGCGCACGGGCTGGCCCGGCTGGGCCAGGGTCGCGGTGTTGCCCTCGATCGGCCGGACGAGGTCGACGGTTCCACTCGCGCGCTCCAGCCGCACCGAGACGATGCCGCTGCCGCCGCGAGCACGGGCGATCGAGACCGGGCAGCGCAGCCGCGATGCCAGCCACCCGGCGAGGAGGTCGCCGGAGGGTGAGTCCGCTGCCGCGACGACCACGGCGTTCGTCACCGACTCGTACGGTGGCTGGTCCAGGGCTGCGGTGAGCAGCGCGCGCCACAGCGTGATCCGGGACCAGGCCAGGTCGCTGTCTCCCGCCGCGTAGCCGTCCGCGAGCCGGCGCAGGACGGTGCGCGAGGCGATGGTCGACCGCGCCGCATCGGTGACCCGGCGCTGCGCCATCATCCCCACCGGGTCCTTCGACGGCTCGTGGGGCCCGTCCGCCGGCCACCAGGCGACGATCGGGGAGTCCGCGAGGAGCAGTGGCGTCACCACGGACCGCCCGTGTCCGGCGAGCCGGCCGTACAGGCGCAGGACGACGACCTCGGACGCACCGGCATCGCCACCGACCCTGATCTGGCCGTCGAGCCGCGGGGCGCCGCGCTTGTTGCCTGCGACGACGACGATGATGCGGCACGGGTGCTGCCGACTCGCGTCGTTGGCGGTCTCGATCGCGGCGTCCGCGTTGTCCTCGTCGACGACGACGAGCAGGGTGAGCACGCGCGAGAGCGCCATCGACCCGGTGTCGGCGCGCAGCCGCACGAGCCGCGCCGAGACAGCAGCCGTCGTCGTGTTGGGCAGGTCGACGATCACGGCAGCCTCCACTCTCGTCCGTCGCGACGCATCATGGCGTCGGCGCCGGCCGGCCCCCACGTGCCGGACGGGTACTGCTCGGGTGTGCGCCCCTTCTTCGCCCAGAACTCCTCGATGGGGTCGAGGATCTGCCAGGACAGCTCGACCTCCTCGTGGCGGGGGAACAGTGGCGGCTCGCCGAGGAGGACGTCGAGGATGAGCCGCTCGTAGGCCTCGGGGGAGGACTCGGTGAAGGCTCGGCCGTAGCCGAAGTCCATCGTCACGTCGCGCACCTCCATCTGCGCGCCGGGCACCTTGGCCCCGAACCGCAGCGTCACGCCCTCGTCGGGCTGCACCCTGATGACGACGGCGTTCTGTCCGAGCTCCTCGGTCGCGGTGTGCGTGAACGGCAGGTGCGGGGCCTTCTTGAACACCACGGCGATCTCGGTGACCCGCTTGCCGAGGCGTTTGCCGGTTCGTAGGTAGAACGGCACACCGGCCCAGCGGCGGGTGGCGACGTCGAGGCGGATCGCGGCGTACGTCTCGGTGCGTGACCCGCTCGCCACGCCGGCCTCCTCGAGGTAGCCGACGACCTCCTCACCGCCCTGCCACCCGGACGCGTACTGGCCGCGAGCCGTGCCCGTGGCCAGGTCGGCAGGGATGCGAACGGCCGAGAGGACCTTCTCCTTCTCCAGCCGCAGCCCGTGGGCGTCGAAGGAGTTCGGCTCCTCCATCGCGGTGAGGGCCAGGAGCTGCAGGAGGTGGTTCTGGATGACGTCGCGGGCTGCCCCGATGCCGTCGTAGTAGCCCGCGCGCCCGCCGATGCCGATGTCCTCGGCCATCGTGATCTGTACGTGGTCGACGTAGTTGGCGTTCCACACCGGCTCGAACATCTGGTTCGCGAAGCGCAGTGCCAACAGGTTCTGCACCGTCTCCTTGCCCAGGTAGTGGTCGATGCGGAACACCGAGTCGGCAGGGAAGACCTTCTCGACGATGGTGTTCAGCTGGCGCGCCGAGGTCAGGTCGTGCCCGAACGGCTTCTCGATGACCACCCGGCGCCACGAACCCTCGTGCGGCGTCGACAGCCCCGAGCGCTCGAGCTGCTGGCAGACGGTGGCGAACGACGACGGCGGGATCGACAGGTAGAACGCGTGGTTGCCGCTCGTCCCGCGACGCTCGTCGAGCTCGGCGACGGTCTGGGCCAGCAGGTCGAAGGAGGCGTCGTCGTCGAAGGTGCCCGGGACGAAGCGCAACCCCTCGGCCAGGGTCCTCCACACTTCCTCCCGGAACGGGGTGCGCGCCCGTTCGCGCACCGACTCGTAGACGATCTTCCCGAAGTCCTGGTCGGCCCAGTCGCGGCGGGCGAACCCCACGAGCGAGAAGCCGGGAGGCAGCAGCCCGCGGTTGGCCAGGTCGTAGATCGCCGGCATGAGCTTCTTGCGGGCGAGGTCGCCCGTGACCCCGAACAGCACCATCGAGCAGGGGCCGGCGATGCGGGGGAGCCGCTTGTCCCGGGGGTCGCGCAGCGGGTTGGACGAGGCGGTCACCCGTGCGGGGCTCACGCGCGGCCCCGGCCCAGAGCGGCCCGGACCTGCTGCAGGCCCTCGTCGTGCGACGTGAGGTGCAGGCGCAGCACGGGGCGACCGTGGTCGGCGAGGACGGCGGCATCCCCGCCGGCCTGCGACGCGAGGAACTCACCGAAGGTGAACTCGCGACCGGGCACCTGGAGGTCCTGGACGGGGGCCGTGGTCACCTGGACGTAGACACCGGTGGCCGGGCCGCCCTTGTGGTACTGGCCGGTGGAGTGCAGGAAGCGCGGGCCCCAGCCGAACGTCGCCGGGCGGCCGGTGCGGTCGAACAGGTCACGGGCGACGTTCTCGAGGTCGGCGTCGCCGATCCGGTCGAGGTAGGCCATCACGGCGATGTAGCCCTGCTCACCGTCGAGCAGCCCGAGCAGGGTGTCGACCGCGGCGTCGACGGTGCCCACGTCGCCGAGCCACTCGCCGCCGAGCGCCGTCACCTCGACCGCGCCGTCGGTGAAGGCCGGCTCGACGCCGGCGCCGATGCCGGCGTCGAGCAGCTCGCGCGCTGCCGCCTTGGCGCTCTCGACGTCGGGCTGGTCGAACGGGCTGATGCCGAGCAGTCGCCCGGCCACCGCCGTGGCGGTCTCCCAGAGCATCATCTGGGCCCCGAGCGGGCCGGCGACCGTCACGAGCGAGGCTGCCGAACCGTCCGCCTCACTCTCACCGTCGGTGGCGACGAGGCGCACGACGGTGCCGTCGTCGTAGAGGTGCGCCGGGGCGCTGCCGATGGCCACGACGGGCAGGATGCCGGTGCCGTCCTTGCCGGTCGACTCGGCGATGAGCTGCTCGGCCCACGCACCGAAGCCGACGTTCTCGGTGCCGTCGTCGACGAGGACGAGCTTGTCCCGCAGGGGGGCGGTGCCGGCCATCGCCGCAGCCAGGCGCAGCGCGGGGTTGGCCTCGTCGTCGGCGGCGAGGAGGTCGGCCACGGCCTCGGCGTCATCGAGGAGCGCCTCGACGTCGGCACCGGCCAGGGCGCTCGGAACGAGCCCGAAGGCCGTGAGCGCCGAGTAGCGCCCGCCGACCTCGGGGTCGGCGTTGACGACGCGGAACCCGGCGGAGCGGGCGTCGCCGTCGAGCGGGCTGCCGGGGTCGGTGACGATCACCATGCGGGTCGTCGGGTCCAGGCCGGCGTCGCGGAAGGCCTGCTCGAACGCGCGTCGCTGGCTGTCGGTCTCGACGGTGGAGCCCGACTTGCTCGACACGACGACCACCGTGCGGTCGAGGTCGGTGAGGGCAGCCCGCACGACATCGGGGTCGGACGAGTCGAGCACGTCGATGGGCACGCCGGCGGTGGCGCAGATGACCTCGGGGGCCAGGGACGAGCCACCCATGCCACACAGCACGACCCGGTCGTAGCCGACCTGCGAGAGCTCGTCGCGCAGAGCGGCCACCTCACCGATGAGGTGCCGCGAGGTGCGGGGGAGCCCGGTCCACGCCAGTCGCTTGGCCGACTCCTCCTCGGCTGCCGGACCCCACAGGGTGTGGTCCTTGGCGAACAGCCGGCTGGCGACCTGGTCGGCCACGAGGGTGGGGACGTGCGTGCTGACCGCCTGGGCGGCGGCTCCGGTCGCGGTGACCTCGAGGGTGCTCATGCGGATGCCCTTTCCAGCTCACGGGTGACCCCGGCGAGCAGCTCGTCCCACGCGGCCTCGAACTTCGCGACGCCGTCGCGCTCGAGCCGGGCGGTGACCTCGGTGTAGGAGATGCCGAGTCGCTCGAGGCTGTCGAGCACCTCGGCGGCCGCGGCGTAGTGCGGTGTGACGGTGTCGCCGGTGACCTCGCCGTGGTCGGCGACCGCGTCCAGGGTCTTCTCGGGCATCGTGTTGACGGTGCCGGCGGCGACGAGCTCGGTGACGTAGAGCGTGTCGGGGTAGGCCGGGTCCTTGACCCCCGTGGAAGCCCACAGCGGGCGCTGGGGGTGCGCCCCGGCATCCGACAGCGAGCCCCACCGAGGCGTCGAGAAGACCTCCTCGTAGGCCTGGTAGGCGAGTCGGGCGTTGGCGACGGCGGCCTTGCCGCGCAGGGCAGCAGCCTCGTCCGTGCCGAGCGCGTCGAGCTGCTCGTCGATCTCGGCGTCGACGCGGGAGACGAAGAACGAGGCGACCGAGTGCAGCGTCGACAGGTCGATGCCGTGCTCGCGAGCCTGCTCCAGCCCGGTGAGGAAGGCGTTCATCACGCCGCGGTACCGGTCGAGGGCGAAGATCAGGGTCACGTTCACGCTCACCCCGGCGGCGAGCACCTGGCTGATCGCCGGCAGGCCCTCGGTCGTGGCCGGGATCTTGATGAGCACGTTCGGCCGGTCGACCGCAGCCGCCAGCTCGAGCGCCTGGGCCACCGTGCGGGCCGTGTCGTGCGCCAGCCGGGGGTCGACCTCGATGGAGACGCGCCCGTCGACCCCGCCGGAGGCCTGGTACACCGGCGCGAAGACGTCGCAGGCGTCACGGACGTCCTGGGTCGTGAGCGCCATGACGGCCTCGTCGACGGTGCTGCCGGCCTGGGCCAGCTCGCGGACCTGCTCGTCGTACGCGTGGCCGGCGGACAGCGCGGCCTGGAAGATCGACGGGTTGGTCGTCACGCCGACGACCCCGTCGTTCTCGATGAGGTCGGCGAGGTTGCCCGACGTCAGGCGCTCGCGCGACAGGTCGTCGAGCCAGACGGAGACGCCGTGGGCGGCGAGGTCGGAGACGGCTGTGCTGGTCATCGGGCCCTCACTTCCCGGCCGCGCTCTTGCGACTGGGCGCCTTCGGCGTCCCGACGTCGGTGCCGGTGTCCTTGCGACTGCGTGGTGCCGTGTCCGTGAGCCCCGGGACCTGACCGGCCTTGCGCGCCGCAGCGAGCGACTGCCTGGCGGCCTTGACCACGGCCTCGGGGGTGAACCCGAACTCGCGGAAGAGCGTGGCGGCATCGGCCGAGGCCCCGAAGTGCTCGATGCTGACGGACCGCCCCGAGTCGCCGACGACGTCGCGCCACCCCTGGGCCACCCCCGCCTCGACACTGACGCGCGCCTTGACGGCGGGCGGCAGCACCTTGTTGCGGTAGGCGGTGGACTGCTCCTCGAACCACTCGCGGCACGGCATCGAGACCACGCGCGTCGCGACCCCGGCCTTCTCCAGCACCAGCCGCGCGGCCAGCGCGAGGGGCACCTCCGAGCCGGTGGCGACGAGGACGACGTCCGGGGAGCCGGATGCCGCGTCGATGAGCACGTAGGCGCCCTTGCTGACGCCCGTCGCCTTCGCGTGCTCGGTGCGGTCGACGATCGGCAGGTTCTGGCGCGAGAGGGCCAGACCGGCAGGGGTGCCGCGGCGCAGGATCTCGGCCCACGCGTGTGCGGTCTCGTTGGCATCGGCCGGGCGCACCACGGCCAGGCCCGGCATCGCCCGCAGCGCGGCGAGGTGCTCGATCGGCTGGTGCGTGGGGCCGTCCTCGCCGAGGCCGACCGAGTCGTGCGTCCAGACGAAGGTCACGGGGAGCTGCTGGATGGCCGCGAGGCGCACCGCCGGCCGCATGTAGTCGGAGAACACGAGGAAGGTGCCGCCGTACGGCCGGGTCAGACCCTCGAGTGCGATGCCGTTGAGGATCATGCCCATGGCGTTCTCGCGGATGCCGAAGTGCAGGGTGCGGCCGTACGGGCCACCCTTCCAGGCCGGCGTCTGTCGGGATGCGGGGATGAACGAGGGCTCGCCGGCCATCGTCGTGTTGTTGGACTCGGCGAGGTCGGCCGAGCCGCCCCACAGCTCGGGCAGCGTCGCGGCGAGGGCGCCGAGGACCTTGCCGGATGCCGCGCGCGTCGCCAGACCCTTCGCGTCGGCGTCGAAGACGGGCAGGGACTTCTCGAAGCCCTGGGGCAGGGAGCCGTCGACGAGCCGGTCCAGGAGGGCAGCCCGCTCGGGCTGGGACTTCCGCCAGGCGGCGTACCGGGTGTTCCACGCCTTGTGGGCGGCCTTGCCCCGCTTCTTGACCTCGCGGGCGTGGGCCAGCACGGCCTTGTCGACCTCGAAGGACTTCGCGGGGTCGAAGCCCAGGAGCTCCTTGGTGGCCGCGATCTCGGCGTCGCCGAGCGCTGACCCGTGGGACTTGCCGGTGCCGCGCAGCTTGGGCGCCGGCCACGCGATGACGGTGTGCAGGCGCACGAGGGTGGGCTTGGTGCGCGAGCGTCGGCTCTTGTCGAGCGCGGCGAGCAGCGCGTCGACGTCCTCGGTGTAGTCGGCGCCCCCCGCCGGGTCGGAGGACCGGCGCCAGTCGATGTCGATGACCTCCCACCCGTAGGACTCGTAGCGCATCGCGACGTCCTCGCTGAACGAGATGTCGGTGTCGTCCTCGATGGAGATCTGGTTCGCGTCGTAGACGACGGTGAGGTTGCCGAGCTGCTGGTGCCCGGCCAGGGACGAGGCCTCGGCAGACACGCCCTCCATGAGGTCGCCGTCGGAGGCGAGCACCCACACGTGGTGGTCGAAGACGCTCTCGCCGGGCTTGGCCTCGGGGTCGAACAGCCCGCGCTGACGGCGCTGCGCCATGGCCATGCCCACGGCCGAGGCCAGGCCCGAGCCGAGCGGCCCGGTGGTGATCTCGACGCCCTTGGTGTGGTGCACCTCGGGGTGGCCCGGGGTCTGCGAACCCCAGGTGCGCAAGGACTTCAGGTCCTTCAGCTCCAGCCCGTAGCCGCTGAGGAAGAGCTGGACGTACAGGGTGAGCGAGGAGTGCCCGCACGAGAGCACGAAGCGGTCTCGGCCCAGCCAGGCCGGGTCCGAGGGGTCGTGCGTCATGACGTTCTGCTGCAGCAGGTACGCCACCGGCGCCAGGCTCATCGCGGTGCCGGGGTGGCCGTTGCCCACCTTCTGCACGGCATCCGCCGCGAGCAGCCGCGCGGTGTCGACTGCGCGGACGTCGAGGTCGCTCCACCCGGCCTTCCTGGCCACGGGAGCCGCGAGGTCGCGGCTGCGGGTGGCGGTCGAGGTCGTGCTGCGGCTGGCGGGCTTGGTGGTCAAGAGGAGCCTCTCTCGCGAAGTCTGTGCACACGGCAGGGCGAATCGTCGTCCAGCCTAGTGTCTGGGCCCGACGCGGTTCCCGTCGCTGACGGGCGGACCGCTAGAATCGCCGGACACCCTCCCGCCGATGAAAAGGACGACGTGGCGACCATCCCGACGACGACCGACTCACCGTCGGTGCCGCCGCTCGAACGACGCCGGACGGTCGCGAACTACGTCGCGCTGACCAAGCCGCGCATCATCGAGCTGCTCCTCGTCACGACGGTCCCCGTGATGTTCCTCGCCGAGGGCGGGGTGCCCTCCCTGTGGCTCGTCGTGGCGACCCTCGTCGGTGGCACGCTGAGCGCCGGCGCGGCCAACACGTTCAACTCGGTCTACGACCGCGACATCGACGCGCTGATGCACCGCACGAGCAACCGGCCGATGGTGACCGGGGCCGTCACCGCGCGCAACGCCCTCGTCTTCGGCGCGGTGCTCACGGTCGTGTCGACCGTGTGGTTCGCGCTCGTCGTCAACTGGCTCTCGGCCCTGCTCTCGGTGGCCGCGATCGTGCTCTACGCGGTCGGCTACACGATCCTGCTCAAGCGCCGCACCTCGCAGAACATCGTGTGGGGCGGCATCGCGGGGTGCATGCCGACCCTCATCGGGTGGTCGGCGGTGACCGGCACGGTGGGCTGGCCGGCCGTCGTCCTCTTCCTCGTGATCTTCTTCTGGACGCCGCCGCACTACTGGCCGCTCTCGATGGCCTTTCGCGACGACTACTCCACGGCCGGCGTGCCGATGCTGCCGGTGGAACGTGGCCCCGTCGCCGTGGGACGGCAGATCGTCGCGTACTCCTGGGTCATGGTGGCCACCTCGCTCGTGCTCGTCCCCGTCGCGCCGATGGGCTGGGTCTACGCCGTGACCGCCGTGCTGGCGGGCGCGCTCTTCCTCGTCGAGGCGCATCGACTGCTGCGGGCAGCCAAAGGTGGGGCCGTGGGTCCCGCGCTGAAGCCGATGCGCCTGTTCCACTACTCGATCACGTACGTGACCCTGGTGTTCCTGGCGGTGGCGGTCGACCCGCTGCTGTACATCGCCATCGGCTGAGCCGAGCGATCGCGGCCCTTGCTGGGTGCCGGAGTCGATCATCGGCCATGTCGCGCCGCCGGGAGGTGCGCGGCGGCAGCTCGGCAGTGGGACCGAGCGCGTCCGGGTCCATCCGGGGCGCGGCGGAATGAGGTACCTCAGACGTCGCGGATGCCGGTGGAGATACGGCGTTCGCCAGATGTGGGACCCCGCCTCAGCGGACGAGTCTTGAGGACGTCGACAGGGACCACCGGCCGACAGAGAGAAGGAGACAACGATGAGCCTCTACATCGACCAGATGTTCGTCCAGACCGAGATCGACCGCCGCTACGAGCTGGCCGGCGTCGACCGACACGACACCCACCACCACGAGCGGCACCGCCACGACCTGCCGGTCCGCCCGATCGGCGCGCACCCGCTGGCGGCTTTCGTGGCCCGCCTGCTGGGCGGTCCCTCGACCCCGACGCGGGGCGGTGCCCGGCGCAGCACTCCAGCTGTCGTCGACCGCCCGCGCCACCCGTGACGACACTGGTGTCGCCCTCGGGTGCCATGATCGGGGCCGTGCCGCCCCGTTCACACTCCCCGCTCGTGGGTCGCCACGAGGAGCTCGACCGCGTCGCCGCCGCCCTCGGTTGGGACGACGGCGGTGGCGGTGCGGTCCTGCTCGGCGGCGACGCGGGCATCGGCAAGACCGCCCTGGTCAGCCGCCTGGTCGACCGTGCCACCGACCGGCTCGTGCTCGTCGGGCACTGCGTCGGCGAGGTCGGCTCGAGCCTGCCCTACCTGCCGTTCGTCGAGATGGTGGCCGGCCTCGACGCCCGCGACCGTGAGCTGGTCGACGAGCTGGTCGCGGCCCACCCCGGTCTGGTGTCCCTCGTGCCGCGCCTGGCCGGTGGTGTGCGCAGGGATGCCGTGCGAGCCGACCTCGTCGAGGCGGTGCACGGCGCGCTCGCCGACCTCGGTCGCCGCCGGCCCGTGCTCGTCGTCGTCGAGGACGTGCACTGGGCCGACGAGTCGACCCGCGAGCTGCTCACCCTGCTGTTCACCCGTGGCGGCCCCGACGGCGTCGGGTTGCTCGCGACCTGGCGCAGCGACGACATCCACCGCCGACACCCCCTCGCGGCTGCGCTCAGCCTGTGGTCGCGGCTGCCCGCACTCGCCCGTGTCGAGCTGGGACCTCTCCCGGATGCCGACCTGCGCAGCATCGTGCGCCGGGTCGGCTCCGACCTGTCCCCCCGCGTCGTCGAGGAGGTCGCCCGCCGGGCGGAGGGGAACGCCTTCTTCGCCGAGGAGCTGGCCGCCGCGGCGCGCACCGGCGGCGCCGACCCGGGCGACCTCACCCGCCTGCTCCTCACCCGCGTCGACCAGCTCGACGACGGAGCCCAGTCCGTGGTGCGGGTCGCCGCGATCATCGGGCGCCGCGTCCCCCACGACCTCCTCGAGCGCGTCGCCGGGGTCGACGAAGCCACGCTGCGCACCGCGTTGCGCGCTGCCATCGAGCACCACGTGCTCGAGCCCTGTGGCGAGGACGGCTACGAGTTCCGGCACGCGCTGCTCGCCGAGGCCGTGACCGACGACCTGCTACCCGCCGAGCGGCTCCACATGCACCGGGCCTGCGTCGAGGCGCTGCTCGACGACGCCGGTCTGGGCACGGCCGCCGACCTCGCGCGCCACGCCCTCGCCTCGGGCGACCGGGCGGTGGCCCTCGGGGCGTCGGTGCGCGCCGGCGAGGCCGCGCAGCGGATGGGTGGTCCGGCCGAGGCGCTCGCGCACTACGAGACCGCCCTGGCGCTGGCCGAGGCCGACCGCGGCCCTACCGTCGAGCTCACCCTGCGCGCCGCATCCGCGGCCAACGGCAGTGGGCGCACGATGCGGGCGATGGCGCTGCTGCGGGCCGCGCTCTCCGGCGACTCACCCACTCCGCACGAGAGGGCCGAGCTGCTCGGAGCCCTCGCCTTCGCGGCCCGGCTCACCGAGGAGCAGGTGGACCGGCTCCACCTCACCGAGGAGGCCCTCGGCCTCCTCGATCACGACGCCCCCGTACAGCTGCAGGTCTACCTGCTCGCGCGTCGTGCCGAGGCACTGATGGACGGCGGCCGCTCCGCCGAGGCGCTCGGGGTCGCCGACGAGGCGATGGCCCTGGCCGTCGAGCACGACCTCACCGTCGACCGCACCGACCTCACCTCGATCCTGGCCCGGCTCAGCGAGAGCGCGGGCGACCCGGGCGAGTCGATCCGCCGGCTCGAGGTGGCCGTCGCGGCCTGGACCAGTGCCCCCGACCTCGCCCTGCTCCGCGCGATGCACATCCTCGCGTCGGTGCACTACCGGCAGGGCGACCACGTCGCCGCACAGGCGGCGTTCGAGCGCACGCTCGCCGAGGCGAGGCGCGCGGGGCTCGAGTGGTCGGTCTTCGGGGTCGACGCCCGGGCGATGGCGGTGACGACCGCGTACGAGATGGGTGAGTGGGACCTCGCGCTGCGCCTCGCCGACCACGCGACCGACGTCGGAATGCCGTCGTCGGCCGCCGCGACGATCGACGCGGCCGCGCTCGGCGTGCTCGCCGGCCGCGGTGGTGTGACGGCCGAGCAGCTGCTCGCAGGCACCCGCCCGTGGTGGTCGGAGGAGGGTCGCATCGCGGTCCAGTCCGGCGCGACGGCGATCGACGTCCTCGGCCGCGACGGCGATGTCGACGCGATGCTGGCCCTGCACGCCGAGGTCGTGGGCTTCCTGCGCGCGCTGTGGGGTGCGGGCCGGGTCGCGGCCGAGGTGCGCCTCGCCGCGCTGGCCGTGGGGCACCTCGGCACCGCGCTGCGCGCCCACCCGCCCGCGCGCCGGGCCGTGCTCCTCGACCATGTCGACCGGCTGGCCGCCGAGGCCGCGAGCGTCTGGGGCGGCGGCCAGGTGGTGCCCCCCGACGACGAGACCCCCTTCTGGCACCGGCGCGCGATCGCGGGCGGCGCCCTCCTCCTCCCACCGACCATCGAGGGCCGGGCGTGGGAGGCCCGGGTGTCGGCGGAGCAGCAGCGGGCGCACTGGATCGCGGGCGACGACGTGCCGCTTCGGGTGCTCTCCGACGACACCCGCCGGGTGGTCGACCTCTTCGTCGAGCACGGCGAGCCCTACGAGGTGGCGCGCGCCCGCACCAGACTGGCGGAGGTGCTCTTCGCCGCGGGTGACCAGGGCGCCGGTGACGTCGTCGCCGCGGCTCGCGAGACCGCGCAACGGCTGGGTGCCGCGCCACTGCTCGCCGCACTCGACCACCTGGCCCCCCGGAACGCGCCCCGCATCGCACCGTCGACCCTGACGCCGCGTGAGACCGAGGTGCTCGGGCTGCTCGCCGAGGGCCGCTCGAACGGCGAGATCGGCCGGGCGCTGTTCATCAGCACGAAGACCGCCAGCGTGCACGTGTCGAACATCCTGGCCAAGCTCGGCGCGGCATCCCGCGGCGAGGCCGTTGCCCTGGCCCGCGGCGCGGGCCTGCTCGACGACTGAGCGGCCCTACGCGGTCGCGGCTGGCGCCAGGGGCTCCACGGGTTCCACCGCGTCACGGCGCCGGAGGGCGAGGATGCCGTTGGTCAGGGCCACGACGAGCAGGGTCGCCCCGAGCATGTGGGCCACGACCAGGGCCTCGGGCAGGTCGGTGACGTACTGCACGTAGCCGACGACGCCCTGCGCGAGACTCACGCCCAGCACGACCAGCCAGGCGCGCCCGGGGCCGCGGACGGCATCCGTGCTCGTGAGGCGGGCGGTGAGCCAGGTCGCGACGACGAGCCCGAGGAAGAGCATCACGACGTCCGCGTGCAGCCACGAGATCGTGCGGGCGTCGAACCCGAAGCGGGCCGGCTCGTCGGCATCGCCGGAGTGGGGGCCGGAGCCGGTGACGAGGGTACCGAGGAGCAGGACGAGGCCACCGACGCCCGTGGTCACCCACGCCAGGCGGGTGACGAGCGGGGGCACGAGCGGCGTCGGTGGCGCGGCACTCTCGTGCCGGGCGAACCACAGGTAGGACGCGGCCGCGACCAGGCCCATCGACACGAGGAAGTGGGCGGCCACGGTCGCCGGGTGCAGGCCGAGCAGCACGGTGAACCCGCCGAGCACGGCCTGCCCGACCACCCCGGCGAGGACGATGACCGCGGCGACCTTCATCGCCGGGCGCGGCGCCCAGCGCCACACGGCGAGGACCGTGGCCAGGGCCAGCAGACCGAGCACGCCGGTGAGCGTGCGGTTGCCGAACTCGATCCACTTGTGGATCCCCTCGGCCTGCTCGATGGTCGGCGTGATCGAGCCGTCGACGCACTCGGGCCACGTCGGGCACCCGAGGCCGCTGCCCGTGACCCGCACGAGCCCGCCGGTCACGACGATCGCGACCTCGGCCACGAGGTTGGCGAGCAGGATCGGTGCCAGCCACCTGGAAGGGAGGGGCGGGGTGCCCGCCGTGGGGTTGGTCGTGCTCGAACTCGTGCTCGTGCTGGTCACGGGGTCAAGGCTACGACTCGGGCCGCAGGCTTCGACGGGGTGGGTTGCCTCAGTCCGACCAGCGGAAGGTGCGGCTGGCGAGCAGGCCGGCCACGGCGCCCCACACGGCGAGCACGGCCCACTGCGCCAACGGCCAGCCACCGTCGACGAGGGCCATGCGCATCGCGTCTCCGAGCGCCCCCGACGGCAGGGCGGCCGCCACGCCGCCGAGGATGCCGGGCAGCCCCGCCGTGGGAGCCAGCAGTCCCAGCCCGAGCAGCAGCACCCACACGAGGTTGGCGACGGCGAGGACGGCCTCCGCGCGCAGGGTGCCGGCGAGCAGCAGCGCCAGGGCCACGAAGGTGGCACTACCCAGCAGCAGGGTCAGGGCGGCCGGGAGCAGCCCGCTCGGCTCCGGTCGGGCGCCGAGGGCGAGCCCGAGGGCACCCAGGACGAGCACCTGGACGGCGAGCACGGAGAGCACCGCGAGGGCCTTGGCGGCGAGCAGTCCGTCCCGCCCGAGGGGCGTCGTCCCGAGCAGGCGCAGCACCCCTCCGCGCCGGTCGAACCCGGTTCCGATGGCCTGGCCGGTGAAGGCCGTCGAGACGACGGCGAGCGCGAGCGTGCCGGCCAGCGCGAGGTCGGCGCGATTGCCGTCCCCGAGGTCGGGCACGGAGGAGAGCGTCAGGCCGATCAGCGCGAGGGCGGGGAGGATGAGGGACACGAGGAGCTGTTCGCCGTTCGCGAGCAGCATCCGGGTCTCGAAGGCGGCGCGGGAGCGCACCCGGGCCCGCGCGGGCGCTGCCTGCGTCGCGGATGCCGTCGGCCCGGTCACCGGGTGGCCCCTGCCGTGAGCTCGAAGTAGACGTCCTCGAGGCTGCGGCCGCCCCGGACCTCGTCGAGCGCCCCGTCGGCCACCACCGACCCGGCAGCGAGGATCACGACGCGGTCGGCGAGGCGCTCGGCCTCCTCGAAGGAGTGGGTGGTCACGACGACGCAGCACCCGCGGGCGGACTCGGACCGCACCAGGTCCCAGACGTCGAGGCGTGCGTGCGGGTCGAGCCCGGCGGTGGGCTCGTCGAGGAAGAGGACGTCGGGCCGGGGGAGCAGGGCCGCAGCGAGGGCCACCCGCTGCCGTTGCCCGCCGGACATCCGTCGCACGGTCGTACCCGCGAAGCCGTCGATGCCGAGGCGTGCGACGAGGTCGTCGACGTCGGCGGGTGCGGCATACAGGTCGGCGAGGTGACGCAGCAGCGGCAGCGGACGGCTCGTCGTCGGCAGTCCGCCCTCCTGCAACATCACCCCGACCCGGGCCCGGTGCTCGGGGCCCGCTCCCCACGGGTCGACGTCGAGAACCCGCACCGTGCCGGCATCCGGCCGCTGCAGGCCCTCGAGGCACTCGATCGTCGTGGTCTTGCCGGCGCCGTTGGGGCCGAGCACCGCGGTGATGTGGCCGGCCCGCGCGCTCCACGAAGCGCCGTCAACCGCCCGGACCCCGCCGAACGACTTGCGCAGATCGTGCACGGAGACAGCGGTGGCCATGACGCGACATCCTAGGCTGGGGCCCATGTCGCGCATCGACCGGGAGGCTGCCCCCGCCACAGCCATCGCCGCACTCCCGTCACTCGTCGCGTTCCTCGCGGGCCGCCGAGGCGCGGCCGCCGGTCTGGCCCTGCTGCCCGTGGCCGTCGCCGCGTTCTTCCGGGACCCCGACCGCACCCCGGACCGCGCCCGCGTCCCGGAGGACGACGTCCTGTCCCCGGCCGACGGCAAGGTCATGTACGTCGGTGCCGGCCAGGACCTCGTCGCACCCGAGGGCGACTGGCAGCAGGTCAGCATCTTCCTGTCGGCCTTCGACGTGCACATCAACCGCGCGCCGTACGGGGGTCGCGTCACCGAGGTCGCGTTCCGTCCCGGGAAGTGGCTGGCCGCCTACACGCACGAGAGCGCGCACCTCAACGAGCGCAGCGACATCACGGTCGAGCGCGAGGTCGGCGGGCAGGTGCGGCGGGTCCACTTCCGCCAGATCGTGGGGCTCATGGCACGCCGGGTCGTGACGCGGGTCTCCGTCGGCGACGAGCTCGGCACCGGCCAGCGGGTGGGCCTGATGAAGTTCGGCTCGCGGATGGACGTCTTCGTCCCGCCGGAGTGTGACCTGCTCGTGGCCGCGGGGGACCGGGTCGTCGCGGGGGAGACCGTCATCGCGCGGTGGCCGGCTCAGGCCTCCTCGTGAGCACGCCCACCGGAGGGCGACGCCGCATCCTCGACCGCTGGAGGCTGGTGTCGCCCAGCGGGGCGCAGGTGGTGTCGCTGCGCCAGCTGCCCAAGCGCGAGAGGGCCCGGCTGCTCGCGCCGTCGATCCTCACGACCCTGAACATGGTGAGCGGCCTGTCCTCGGTGCTCCTGGCGTTCCGCGGCCACTTCACGGTGGCCGCTGCCCTCATCGCCGTCTCGATCGTGCTCGACATCGCCGACGGCTACGTGGCGCGTCTCGTCGGGGCGACCTCGCCGTTCGGTCTCCAGCTCGACTCGCTGGCCGACCTCATCTCCTTCGGCCTCGCGCCCGCCATCCTGGTGCACACCTGGGCCCTGGACGAGTGGCCGGTCCTCGCGTGGCTCGTCGCCTTCCTCTGGCTGGCGTGCGCGGCCTTCCGGCTGGCGCGGTTCAACGTCACCATCGACCCCGCAGCGGACAAGCGGTACTTCGTCGGGTTGCCCTCGCCGGGTGCCGCCGCCGTCGTCATGGCGACGATCCTCGCGCTCGACTCACCCCAGTGGGGCCCGGCGACGGGGCCCTGGCGGGCCTGGTTCCCCCTCGTCGTCAGCGTCGTTCCGGCCCTCCTCATGGTCATGACCGTCCGCTTCCGCTCGTTCCGCACCCTGCTGTCCCCCCGCAACCGCACGGCCCGGCTCACCACGGCCGGGGTGGGCCTGGCCATCCTGGCCGGGCTGCTCCTCGCCCCGGGGTTGACCGGAATCGTCGTCGCCTACGGCTACGTGCTGACCGCGCCGCTCGGGGTCCTCACGGCCCCGATCCGCGAGCGGCTGCTCGGCGCCGACTCCGTGGCCCCGCCCCGCACGAGGATGCCGTCCGTCTTCCTCCCGCTCGACGAGGACGACGAGGTCGACGGGTCCCAGGCGCAGGGGTGACGCCCCCGCGGTGAAGGTTAGGGTGCCCTTCCTTGGACGACGCTCGCGCAATTACCTAACATGGGTGTGTGGTTAATGCCGAGACGCACGTCATCGAGTCGCGTACGCGCGACCGGGTGCTGCGTGTCGTGAGCCAGGAGGGGCCGGTGAGCATCCCTGCCCTGGTCTCCCGGCTCGGGGTCACCGAGACCGCGCTGCGTCGCCACGTGGACGTCCTGCACGCCGAGGGCCTGCTCGAGTCGCGCGATGCACGTGACGCCGGGCCGAAGCGGCGCGGGCGCCCCGCCAAGGAGTGGGTGCTCACCGAACACGGTCACCGCGCCCTCGTCAGCGACTACGACCACCTCGCGGGCGAGGCCCTGCGCTTCCTCGGCAGCACGGCCGGCCCGGATGCCGTCACGGCCTTCGCCGAGCACCGCGCCGCCGGCCTGGAGCAGCGCTACGCCGACCGCATCGCCGCGGCGGGCGAGGACCCGAGCGCCCGCGCCGGCGCGCTCGTCGAGGCGCTCAACGCCGACGGTTTCGCGGCATCCGCGCGACCGGTGGGCGCCGGCGACGGCCCGCTGACCGGCATCCAGCTGTGCCAGGGGCACTGCCCGGTGCAGCACGTCGCCACCGAGTTCCCCCAGTTCTGTGAGGCCGAGACCGAGGCGTTCTCCCGCCTGCTCGGCGTGCACGTCCAACGGCTGGCGACCCTCGCGCACGGCGACCACGTCTGCACGACCTTCGTCCCCACCCCGAACCCCCACACCACGTCCGGTCACACCACGTCCGGTCACACCCCGACCACTCCCACCCCGACCAGCGAGAGGGCCTCGTCATGACGAGCCACATCGAAGAGCGCAACCCCGGTCTGAAGGGCCTCGGCACCTACGAGTACGGCTGGTCCGACGCCGACACCGCGGGTGAGACCGCACGGCGGGGCCTCAACGACGAGGTCGTGCGCGACATCTCCGGGCGCAAGTCCGAGCCGCAGTGGATGCTCGACCTGCGCCTGAAGTCGCTGCGCCTGTTCGGCAAGAAGCCCATGCCCAGCTGGGGCTCCGACCTCACCGGCATCGACTTCCAGAACATCAAGTACTTCGTGAAGTCCACCGAGAAGCAGGCCACCTCGTGGGAGGACCTGCCCGAGGACATCAAGAACACCTACGACCGACTCGGCATCCCCGAGGCCGAGAAGCAGCGCCTCGTCGCCGGTGTCGCCGCCCAGTACGAGAGCGAGGTCGTCTACCACCAGATCCGCGAGGACCTGGAGGAGAAGGGCGTCATCTTCGTCGACACCGACACCGGGCTGCGCGAGCACGAGGACCTCTTCCGCGAGTACTTCACCTCGGTGATCCCGGCCGGCGACAACAAGTTCGCCGCGCTCAACACCGCCGTGTGGTCGGGTGGCTCGTTCATCTACGTCCCGCCGGGCGTGCACGTCGACATCCCCCTGCAGGCCTACTTCCGGATCAACACCGAGAACATGGGCCAGTTCGAGCGCACCCTGATCATCGCCGACGAGGGCTCGTACGTGCACTACGTCGAGGGCTGCACCGCGCCGATCTACAAGTCCGACAGCCTGCACTCCGCGGTCGTCGAGATCATCGTGAAGAAGAACGCCCGCGTGCGCTACACGACGATCCAGAACTGGTCGAACAACGTCTACAACCTCGTCACCAAGCGCGCCACGTGCGCCGAGGGCGCGACGATGGAGTGGATCGACGGCAACATCGGCTCCAAGGTGACGATGAAGTACCCCGCCGTCTTCCTCCTCGGCGAGCACTCCCGTGGCGAGACGCTGTCCATCGCGTTCGCCGGAGCGGGCCAGCACCAGGACGCCGGCTCCAAGATGGTGCACGCCGCGCCGAACACGAGCAGCTCGATCGTCAGCAAGTCCGTCGCCCGAGGTGGTGGACGCACGTCCTACCGCGGTCTGGTCCAGATCCTCGAGGGTGCCCACGGCTCGAAGAGCTCGGTGGTCTGCGACGCCCTGCTCGTCGACACCATCAGCCGCTCCGACACCTACCCCTACGTCGACATCCGTGAGGACGACGTGCAGATGGGGCACGAGGCCACCGTCTCCAAGGTGTCCGAGGACCAGATGTTCTACCTCATGTCCCGAGGCATGTCCGAGGAGGAGGCGATGGCGATGATCGTGCGCGGCTTCGTCGAGCCCATCGCCAAGGAGCTCCCCATGGAGTACGCCCTCGAGCTGAACCGCCTCATCGAGCTCCAGATGGAAGGAGCAGTCGGCTGATGTCGCTGCTGACCCCCCAGCGCCCCGCTCCGGGAGCGCACACCGACAGCGCCGCGACGATGGTCCCGAACCAGTCGCGCGCCGAGCGCACCACGTCCTACGACGTGGCCGACTTCGCGCTGCCCACCGGGCGCGAGGAGGAGTGGCGCTTCACGCCGGTCGACCGCCTCGGCATGCTCTTTCGCGACGAGGCCTCCGGCGCGCACCTCACCTGGGAGCAGTCGCTGCCCGACGGCGTGACGCTGCGCACGGCATCCCTGGACGAGGTCCGCTCCAGCGGCATCCCCGCGCCGGGAGACCGCGCCGCAGCGGTGGCCGCGGCCCACAGCGGCGGTGTCACCGTGCTCGACATCCCCGCCGAGGCCGAGCTCACGGAGCCGGTGCGCCTGCGGCTGCGCGGCGACGACCACGAGGTCGTCCACGGGCACCTGCACGTGCAGGTCGGGCGCTTCGCCCGCGCCACCGTGGTGCTCGAGCACGCCGGCACGAGCGACTACAGCGAGCTGCTCTCCGTCGTCACCGGCGACGGCGCGCAGGTGACCGTCGTGACCGTCCAGGAGTGGGACGACACGGCCCACCACCTCGCCCAGCACGACGTCGTCGTCGGCCGCGACGCATCGGTGCGTCACATCGCCGTCACGATCGGCGGTGGCATCGTGCGGATGAACACCAACGCCACGTACGCCGGACCCGGTGGCTCCTTCGAGGGGCTCGGCGTGTACTTCGCGGATGCCGGCCAGCACCTCGAGCACCGCCTCTTCGTCGACCACGGAGCACCCCACTGCCGCAGCAACGTCGAGTACAAGGGTGCGCTGCAGGGCGACACCGCCCACACCGTCTGGGTCGGCGACGTCCTCATCCGCGCGAGCGCCGAGGGCACCGACACCTACGAGCTCAACCGCAACCTCGTGCTCACCGAGGGCGCCCGCGCCGACTCGGTCCCCAACCTCGAGATCGAGACGGGCGAGATCGAGGGTGCGGGGCACGCCTCTGCGACCGGTCGCTTCGACGACGAGCAGCTGTTCTACCTCATGGCACGCGGCATCCCGCAGGACGAGGCGCGGCGCCTCGTCGTGCACGGGTTCTTCGCGAGCGTCGTGGGCCGGATCGGCGTACCCGAGGTGCAGGAGCGCCTCATGGTCGCCATCGAGCGTGAGCTCTCGGCAGGTGCCGCATGAGCGACCAGCTGACCGACACCGACTTCGTGCGGGTGTGCCAGCTCGACGACCTCCCGGTCGTGGGGGCTGCGCTCGCCGAGATCGACGGGCGCCGCGTGACCCTGGTGCGCACCGAGGACGGCGACGTGCACTGCGTCGACGACACCTGCACCCACGCCAACGTCTCGCTGTCCGAGGGTGAGCTCGACGGCTGCACGATCGAGTGCTGGCTGCACGGCTCGCGCTTCGACCTTCGCACGGGCGAGCCCTCCGGCCCGCCCGCCATCGTCCCCATCGCCGTCCACACCGTCCGTATCGAGGGCGACGACGTCCTCGTCGCCCTGACCACCGAGAGCTGAGTACCCATGTCCACCCTTGAGATCAAGGACCTGCACGTCTCCGTGAGCACCGAGGAGGGCGCCAAGGAGATCCTCCGCGGCGTCACGCTCACCATCAACAGCGGTGAGACGCACGCCATCATGGGCCCCAACGGCTCGGGCAAGTCCACCCTGGCCTACTCGGTCGCCGGCCACCCCAAGTACACGATCACCTCGGGCACCGTCACCCTCGACGGCGAGGACGTGCTCGCGATGAAGGTCGACGAGCGGGCCCGCGCCGGCATCTTCCTCGCCATGCAGTACCCCGTCGAGGTTCCCGGCGTCTCGATGTCGAACTTCCTGCGCACCGCCAAGACGGCCATCGACGGCGAGGCTCCCAAGCTCCGCACCTGGGTCAAGGACATGAAGCAGGCCATGGAGAGCCTGCGCATGGACCCGTCGTTCGCCGAGCGCAACGTCAACGAGGGCTTCTCCGGCGGCGAGAAGAAGCGCCACGAGATCCTCCAGATGGAGCTCCTGCGGCCGAAGATCGCCGTGCTCGACGAGACCGACTCCGGCCTGGACGTCGACGCCCTGCGCGTGGTCTCCGAGGGCGTCAACCGCGCGAAGGAGAGCACCGGCGCCGGCGTGCTGCTCATCACGCACTACACCCGCATCCTGCGCTACATCCGCCCCGACTTCGTCCACGTCTTCGTCGACGGCCGGATCGCCGAGGAGGGTGGCCCCGAGCTGGCCGAGCGCCTCGAGGCCGAGGGGTACGACCGCTTCCTCACCCCCGCCGAGGCCTGAGTGAGCGCCGCCCCCTTCACCGACGCGGAGCTGGCCCGGATCCGGGCCGACTTCGCGATCCTGGCGCGCACCGTGCGCGGGGGGCGTCCGCTGGTCTACCTCGACTCCGGCGCCACCTCGCACAAGCCGCGGCAGGTGCTCGACGCCGAGCGCGGGTTCTACGAGAACACGAACGCTGCCGTGCACCGGGGAGCCCACCAGCTCTCCGAGGAGGGCACCGACGCCTACGAGTCGGCCCGGGCCACCATCGCATCGTTCATCGGGGCGCGCCCCGGCGAGGTCGTCTTCACGCGCAACGCCACCGAGGCGATCAACCTCGTCGCGTACGCGTTCGGCAACGGCGCCGCGGGCGGCGGCGGCGGACACGGTGACCGGTTCACCCTGCGCCCGGGCGACGAGGTGCTCGTCACCGAGATGGAGCACCACGCGAACCTCATCCCGTGGCAGGAGGTCTGCCGTCGCACCGGCGCGACCCTGCGCTGGGTGCCGGTGACCCCGGACGGCCGGCTCGACCTGGCCGACCTCGACACCCTGCTCACCGAGCGCACGAAGGTGTTCGCCTTCACGCACGTGTCCAACGTGCTCGGCACGGTCAACCCGGTGCGCGAGCTCACCGAGCGCGCGCACGACGTCGGAGCCCTCGTGGTGCTCGACGCGTGCCAGTCCGTGCCCCACCTGCCCGTCGACGTCGACGAGCTCGGGGTGGACTTCCTCGCCTTCTCCGGTCACAAGATGTTCGGGCCGCTCGGCATCGGGGTGCTCTGGGCCCGCCCTGAGCTGCTCGACGAGATGCCGGTCTTCCTCACGGGCGGCTCGATGATCGAGACCGTCACCATGGAAGCGTCGACCTACGCCCCCGCACCGCAGAAGTTCGAGGCCGGTGTGCCGGTCGCGGCGCAGGCCGTCGGCCTGGCTGCGGCGTGCGACTACCTCACCGCGCTGGGTCTGGACCGGGTCCACGCCCACGAGCAGGCCCTGACGCAGCGTCTGCTCGCCGGGTTGGCCCAGCGGTCCTGGGTTCGCGTCCTCGGGCCCGACGACCTCGGCGAGCGCGGGGGAGCGGTGGCCTTCGTCGTCGACGGCGTGCACGCCCACGACGTCGGGCAGGTGCTCGACGACAGCGGGGTCGCGGTGCGGGTGGGCCACCACTGTGCGTGGCCGCTGCACCGGGCGCTCAAGGCGCAGGCGAGCACCCGCGCGAGCTTCGCCGCCTACACGACCCCGGCCGAGGTCGACGCACTCCTCACGGCACTCGACCGGGTGCCGGCGATGTTCGGACTGGAGGTGGCGGTCTGATGGACCTCTACCAGGAACTCATCCTCGAGCACTCCAAGCGCCCGGTGCGCTTCGGGCTCCGGGAGCCGTTCGAGGCCCAGGTGCACCACGTCAACCCCACCTGCGGCGACGAGGTGACCCTGCGGGTGCACCTGCGCGGCGACGGCACGGACGCCGTCGTCGAGGACGTCTCCTACGACGCGGTCGGTTGCTCGATCAGTGTGGCCTCGGCCTCGATCCTCGCCGAGGAGATCACCGGCGAGAGCCTCGGCCACGCCCGCGAGACCGTCGAGGCGATGCGTTCGATGCTCACGAGCAAGGGCGAGGACCCCGGCGACGAGGAGCAGATCGGCGACGGAGTCGCCCTCTCCGGCGTCGCCAAGTACCCAGCGCGAGTCAAGTGCGCCCTCCTGTCATGGATGGCGTTCACCGATGCCCTGCACCAGGCCGAAGGAGCCCCGCAGTGACCCAGACCAGCACCTCCGCCACGCCAGCCAACGTCGCCGACGTCGAGGAGGCCCTGCGCGACGTCGTCGACCCCGAGCTCGGCATCAACGTCGTCGACCTCGGCCTCGTCTACGGCATCACCGTCGACGGCCAGAACCACGCCGTCATCGACATGACCCTCACCTCGGCCGCGTGCCCGCTCACCGACGTCATCGAGGACCAGACCCAGCAGTCCCTCGAGGGCCTGGTCGCCTCGTACCGCGTCAACTGGGTCTGGATGCCGCCGTGGGGCCCGGACAAGATCACCGACGACGGCCGCGAGCAGCTGCGCGCCCTCGGCTTCAACATCTGACGCACCCGGTGCCGACACGAGTCGTCGAGGTCGCCCCCGCACGTCTCGACGGCTGGCTCGAGCGCTTCCACGCCAACAACCCCGACGGCCCGCAACGGGTCGTCGCGCAGGAGCGCTTCGACCACGACCCACTCGCGGTGATCCTCGTCCGGCGCGGTGGGTATGCCGTCGGGGTCGCCACCGCAGGACGACTGACGGCCCACAAGGTCGGGACGCGCTACGTGCAGTCGCGCACCGCTGCGGGCGGTTGGAGCCAGCAGCGCTTCGCGCGACGGCGGGCCAACCAGGCCGACGGGCTCGTCGGGGCGGCAGCCGAGCACGCGGTGCGCCTGCTCACCGGCATCCGTCCCACGGGCCTCGTGCTCGGGGGTGACAAGGCCCTGGCCGCCTCGCTCCTGGAGGACGATCGGCTCGCACGGCTGCGCGACCTGCCGCGGCGCGAGCTGTACGACCTTCCCGACCCCCGGCTGGACGTGCTCCAGAAGGCACTCGACCGCGGCCGGGCCGTGCGGATCACCATCGAGGAGTGAGGTCCTCGGGTGCTCGAGCTCAGTTGACCGAGTCGACCGCGAAGGTGTCGCACTGGTTGAGGTCGCCGGTCTTGTAGCCCTGGAGGAACCAGCGCTGGCGGGCCTCTGCGGATCCGTGGGTCCAGTTCTCGGGGCTCACCCGGCCCTGGGTCTTCTGCTGGATGGTGTCGTCCCCGACGGACGCCGCCGCGGAGAGGGCGTCCTTGATGTCCTGCTCGGTCAGCGGCTCGAGGAACGGCTGCCCGGTGTCCTCGTCCTCGACCGTGCTCGCGTGCTTGGCCCAGACTCCGCCGAGGCAGTCGGCCATCAGCTCGATGCGCACGCCGCCGGACTCAGGGCCCGCCCCGCCCTGCTGCGCCCGCCCGAGGAGGCCGAGCTGGTCCTGCAGGGCGTGGCCGTACTCGTGCGCCACGACGTACTCCTGCGCCAGCGGGCCGGCGCTGCTCCCGAACTGTTCCTCGAGCAGCTGGAAGAAGCTCGCGTCGATGTAGACCGTCTTGTCGAGGGGGCAGTAGAAGGGGCCGACCTGGTTGCTCGCGGTGCCGCAGGCCGACTGCGTCTGGCCCCGGTAGAGCACGGTCTGGGTCGGCTGCCACTCCTTGCCGAAGCGGGGGAGCTCGCCCTGCCAGAACGCCTGCACCGAGTTCACCGTGCCGATGACCCGGCACTCGACGTTCTCGTTCGCGTCGGCTCCGGTCTGGCACTGCGCGAAGGCGGCGGAGTCCTGCTCGCCACCGGGCTGCACCTGCCCCGACTCAGGCTGGGTGCTGGAGCCCGTGATGTCGCCCGGGTTGATGCCGAAGATCATCGCGAGGATCGTGATGATGATGCCGACGACGCCACCGCCGACGACCATGCCGCCCGGTGCGCCGCCACCGCCGCCCCCCGAGCGCACCTGGGAGGTGTCGAGGGTGACGTTGTCGTTGAAGCTCATGCAAGTGCCTCCGTGCCGGGTGCGTGGACCGCACAGTGCGCGGCGGCACCTAGAATAGATGGCGACAGCCCGTCGTCGTGCGTCAAAGCACCGCCGCATCTGGGCGTCCACCCCTTCGAAAGGCCCTTCCGTGATCACCGCTGCCTCCGTCGAGTTGCGTGCGGGCTCCCGCCTGCTCCTCGACGACGCGACCTTCCGCGTGGCGCCGGGTGACCGGGTGGGGCTCGTGGGCCGAAACGGTGCAGGCAAGACGACCCTGACCAAGGCCCTTGCGGGCGAGACCCATCCGGCGGCCGGGAGCATCACGAGCAGTGGTCAGGTGGGCTACCTCCCCCAGGACCCCCGCGGTGTCGACCTCACGGTCACGGCCCGCGACCGCATCCTGTCCGCGCGAGGTCTTGACGAGATCGTGCGCAACCTGCGGGCCTCCGAGCTGGCGATGGCCAGCCATGCCGGCGAGAAGCAGGACAAGGCGATGCGTCGCTACGGCCGCCTCGAAGGCGAGTTCGTGGCGGCGGGTGGGTATGCCGCCGAGTCCGAAGCGGCATCCATCGCGGGTGCGTTGGGCCTGGACGAGCGGGTGCTCGGCCAGACCCTCGGCACCCTGTCGGGTGGTCAGCGACGCCGCATCGAGCTCGCCCGCATCCTCTTCTCGGGTGCCGAGACCCTGCTTCTCGACGAGCCGACCAACCACCTCGACGCCGACTCGATCACCTGGCTGCGCGACCACCTGAAGGGCTACAAGGGCGGCCTCGTCGTCATCTCGCACGACGTCGACCTGCTGGACGCCGTGGTCAACAAGGTCTTCCACCTCGACGCCAACCGCGGCGAGCTCGACCAGTACAACCTGGGCTGGAAGGCCTACCTCCAGCAGCGTGAGACCGACGAGCGCCGGCGCAAGCGCGAGCGGGCCAATGCCGAGAAGAAGGCCTCGGTGCTCATGGCCCAGGCCGACAAGATGCGCGCCAAGGCCACCAAGACCGTTGCCGCCCAGAACATGGCCCGCCGTGCCGAGCGGCTCCTGTCGGGGCTGGAGACCGAGCGGGCCCACGACAAGGTCGCCAAGCTGCGCTTCCCCAAGCCCTCACCGTGCGGCAAGACCCCGCTGCGGGCCACGGGCCTGTCGCGGTCGTACGGCTCGCAGGAGATCTTCACCGACGTCGACCTCGCGATCGACCGCGGCTCTCGCGTCGTGGTGCTCGGCCTCAACGGTGCCGGCAAGACGACCCTGCTGCGCATGCTCGCCGGGGTGGACGAGCCCGACACGGGCCAGGTCGAGCCGGGTCACGGCCTGAAGATCGGCTACTACGCCCAGGAGCACGAGAACCTCGACGTCGATCGCTCGGTGCTCGCGAACATGAAGTCCGCCGCCCCCGACCTCGGCGAGACCGACGTCCGCAAGGTGCTCGGCTCGTTCCTGTTCAGCGGTGACGACGTCGACAAGCCCGCGGGTGTGCTCTCCGGTGGCGAGAAGACCCGCCTGTCGCTGGCGCTGCTCGTCGTGTCCTCGGCCAACGTGCTGCTCCTGGACGAGCCCACCAACAACCTCGACCCGGCATCCCGCGAGGAGATCCTCGGTGCACTGCGCACGTACGAGGGTGCCGTCGTCCTCGTGACGCACGACGAGGGCGCGGTCGACGCCCTCGAGCCCGAGCGCATCCTGCTGTTGCCGGACGGGGTCGAGGACCTCTTCAGCACCGACTACCGCGACCTCGTGACGCTGGCCTGAGCCACTCGACAGATCGGTAACCATGTGGTTACCTATCTGCATGGACGTCTTCGACGCGATCGCCGACCCGGTGCGCCGTGACCTCCTGCGCACGCTGACGGCGGGCAGTGCACGCGTGGTCGACCTCGCGGCGGAGCTGCCGATCAGCCGCCCCGCGGTGAGCAAGCACCTCCGCCTGCTGGCGGACGCCGGCCTGGTCCAGGCGCGGGACGTGGGCCGGGAACGGCACTACCGGGCGCGCCCCGACGCGCTCGCGCCCCTCGAGGTCTTCCTCGCCGAGATCGCGGCGGCCGGCGCCCGGCCGCCCGTCACCCCCACGATGCTCGACGCCCTCGACCTCGAGGTCCGACGCGTCGGGCGCGACCGAGTGCCGGCTGACCAGGACACCGACCATTCACACCCCAGGGAGACCGCATGACCAGTCACGAACTCCGACCCGTCGGCCGACGCGAGGAACGCGACGGCCGTCCCACGCTCGTCCTCGAGCGCACGTTCCGGGCACCCGCCGGCGACGTCTGGGCGGCAGTGACCGAACCCGAGCGCCTCGTGCGGTGGATCGGCACGTGGAGCGGTGACCCGGCATCCGGCGCCGTGATGTTCCGGATGACCGCCGAGGGTGAGGACGTCGCGGCCGAGGCCGTGACGATCCACGAGTGCGACCCCCCGAGGAGGCTCGAGCTCACCATCGCGAACGCCGCCGACGCTTCCGGCCAGTGGCACCTCGAGCTCGACCTCACCGAGGCCGCCGGGGTCACGACCCTGACCTTCGCGCAGCGACTGCACGACCCGGCGCTGGCCAAGGACGTCGGGCCCGGCTGGGAGTACTACCTCGACCGGCTCGTCGCGGCCCAGGCGGGAGAGGACGTCGCGGCCGTGGCCTGGCCCGACTACGAGGGCATGTCGACGTACTACGAGCCGCTGTTCACCGACCCGTCCTGACGCCGCTGCGCCAGCCCTCAGCCGGATCAGCCCGGGATCGCGGGCAGCTTCGTGAGCGCCTGGGCCACCGCCTCCTGCAGCTCGGTGTCCTCCCACGTGTGGTCGACGAGGTCGCCACGCAGGTAGGCGTCGTAGGCGGGCAGGTCGAGGTGTCCGTGGCCGCAGAGAGCCGTGAGGATGACCTTCTCCTCGCCGGTCTCGATGCAGCGGATGGCCTCCTCGACGGCCGCGGCCAGCGCGTGCGTCGGCTCAGGAGCGGGGACGATGCCCTCGGTGCGGGCGAAGAGCACCCCGGCGGCGAAGCAGTCCTTCTGGGTCTTGGCCTGCGCCTCGATCATCCCCTCCTCGTAGAGGTGGCTGATGAGCGGGCTCATGCCGTGGTAGCGCAGCCCGCCGGCGTGGATCGGGTCGGGGATGAAGTCGTGGCCCAGGGTGTGCATCTTCAGCAGCGGCGTGAGCCCGGCGACGTCGCCGAAGTCGTAGGCGTAGGTGCCCTGGGTCAGGGAGGGGCAGGATGCCGGCTCGACGGCGCGGATCACCGGGCCCACCCCGCCCGCGGCGAGCTTCTCGCGGATGAACGGGAAGGTCAGGCCGCCGAAGTTGGAGCCGCCGCCGGTGCACCCGACGATGAGGTCGACGGTCTCGTCGATCTTCGCGAGCTGGAGCAGGGCCTCCTCGCCGATGATCGTCTGGTGCAGCAGCACGTGGTTCAGCACCGAGCCCAGGGCGTAGTTGGCGTTGGGGTCCTGCGCGGCGACCTCGACGGCCTCGCTGATCGCCAGGCCGAGGGAGCCGGGGGAGTGGGGGTCGCTCGCGAGCATCGTGCGGCCGGCCTGCGTGAGGTCGGACGGGCTCGGGTGCACCGTGCCCCCGAAGGTCTCCATCATGATCTTGCGGTAGGGCTTGGCGTCGTAGGAGGCCCGCACCTGCCAGATCTCGCACTCGAGGTCGAACTGCGCGCAGGCGAAGGCGAGCGAGGTGCCCCACTGTCCCGCACCCGTCTCGGTCGTGAGCTTCCGGATGCCGGCGCGCGCGTTGTAGTACGCCTGCGGCACCGCGGTGTTCGGCTTGTGGGACCCGGCCGGCGAGACCCCCTCGTACTTGTAGTAGATGCGCGCCGGGGTGCCGAGGGCCTTCTCGAGCCGGTGGGCCCGGAACAGGGGAGAGGGCCGCCAGAGCCGGTAGACGTCCTGCACCTCCTGCGGGATGTCGATGTACTGCTCGGTCGACACCTCCTGGGCGATGAGGTCCATCGGGAAGATCGCCGAGAGGTCATCGGGGCCGACGGGCTGACCCGTGCCCGGGTGCAGCGGCGGAGGGGGCGGCGTCGGGAGGTCGTGGAGGATGTTGTACCAGCGGGTCGGCATCTCGTCCTCGTCGAGCAGGACCTTGTGGCGCAGCGGTGCGGACACGGTGGGTTCCTCCCTCTCCGGCGCCCGCCCCGGCGGCGTCGCCGCGGCCATCCTTCAAGGCCGGTCCGGGTCCGCACAAGGGGGTGACCACGAACGACCGCGGAACACCTGTCGGTGCGCGGTGGTTGACTGGACGGCGACGACGACGAGGAGCACCGACGGTGAGCATGTACGGCTGGCAGGCGCTGCACAGCCTGACCCGGGACGCGAGTGTCAAGGAACGCCGGCTGACCCCCGGCACGACCAGGCGGGTGCTCGGCTACGCGCGCCCCTACAAGGTGGCGATCGCCTGGTTCCTCGGGCTGGTCGTCGTCGAGTCGGTGCTCGTCGTGGCCACGCCGCTGCTGCTCAAGTCGCTCATCGACGACGGCATCTACCCCAAGGACTCCGCGGTCGTCGTGCGCCTGTCGCTCTACGTCGCCGCCATCGCGGTGGTCAGTGCCGTCCTCACCCTCGTCGAGCGCTGGTTCTCCGCCCGCATCGGGGAGGGACTCATCTACGACCTGCGCACGCAGGTGTTCTCCCACGTGCTGCGCCAGCCCGTCGCCTTCTTCACCCGGGCCCAGACCGGCGCCCTCGTGACGCGCCTGGGCAATGACGTCATCGGGGCACAGCAGGCCTTCACCTCGGTGCTCTCCAGCGTCGTGAGCAACGCCATCACCCTCGTGCTCATCCTCATCGCGATGGGCACCCTCTCGTGGCAGCTGACCCTCGCCGCCCTGGCCCTGGTGCCCTTCTTCCTCCTGCCGGCCCGGTTCATGGGGCGGCGCCTCGCGAGCCTGGCCCACGAGCAGATGGTGCAGAACGCCGACCTCGGCACCCGGATGACCGAGCGGTTCAACGTCGCCGGCGCCCTGCTCGTCAAGCTCTTCGGGCGTCCGGCGGTCGAGGACGAGGAGTATGCCGTCCGCGCGGCCCGGGTGCGCGACATCGGGGTGCGCATCGCCGTCAACCGCTCCGTGTTCCTGGTGGCGCTCACCCTCGTCGCCTCACTGGCGACGGCGATGGTCTACGGCTTCGGTGGCCTCATGGCCGTGGGCGGCACCCTCACGGTCGGCACCCTCATCGCGCTGACCGCGCTCCTGGCCCGCCTCTACGGGCCGCTCACCGCCATCTCGAACGTCCGGGTCGACATCATGACCGCGCTGGTGTCCTTCGAGCGGGTCTTCGAGGTGCTCGACCTGAAACCGCTCGTCGCCGAGTCCTCCGACGCGCGGCCGGTGCCTCCGGGGCCGGTGCGCGTCGAGGTCGACGGCGTCGCCTTCTCCTACCCGTCCGCTGACGAGGTCTCGCTCGCATCCCTGGAGAGCACCGCCTCCGGCGACCGCCGGGGGAGCGGCCCGGTGCTGCACGAGGTGTCGTTCACCGTCGAGCCGGGCCAGCTCGTCGCCCTCGTGGGTCCGAGCGGCGCGGGCAAGACGACGATCACCTCGCTCGTCGCCCGCCTGTACGACCCCACCGCCGGTGCCATCCGCATCAACGGCATCGACCTGCGGGACGTCTCCACCGAGTCCCTGCACGACGCGGTCGGGGTCGTCACCCAGGATGCCCACCTCTTCCACGACACCATCCGGGCCAACCTCGCGTATGCCGCACCGCAGGCCTCGGAGGCCGACATGGTCGCGGCCCTGAAGGCCGCCCAGGTCTGGCCCCTCGTCGACTCCCTGCCCTCCGGCCTGGACACCGTCGTGGGGGACCGGGGCCACCGGCTGTCCGGCGGAGAGAAGCAGCGCCTGGCCATCGCCCGGCTGCTGCTCAAGGGCCCCGGCCTCGTCGTGCTCGACGAAGCCACGGCACACCTCGACAGTGAGTCCGAGCACGCCCTCCAGCGGGCCCTGGACGAGGCCCTGCGCAACCGGTCGGCGCTGGTCATCGCCCACCGCCTGTCCACGATCCGGCACGCCGACCTCATCCTCGTCGTCGACGACGGGCGCATCGTCGAACGTGGCACCCACGCGCAGCTCGTCGCCACCGGGGGCCTGTACAGCGAGCTCTACCGCACCCAGTTCGACGACGAGCTCGGCGAGGTCCTCGACCACCCCGTGGACGCCCGCACCTGAGGCCGGCCGCGGCCCGGCTCGACCGTTCCTGCGCGTCGGTCAGATGGGAGCGACGTGCTCCAGCAGGCCCCCACGAAATGCGTCGACGAAGAGCCGGTGGTCCTCCCGCGCCTGCTTCGCATAGTCGTGAGCGAAGGTCGTCATCGCGGCCACCAGCCCGTCGACGTCCCCGCCGATGGCCGCGCCGACGGCATCCTCGACGCTGACCGTGACGAGGTCCTGGTCCGACTCGGAGTCAGCGACGCAGTGGATCTTGGCCGTGGCGCGTCCCAGCTGGGGCACGAGCACCGCGAGGTCGTCGGGCTCTGAGACGTCGTCCCAGTCGAGGTCGGCCTCGTACGGCGACACCTCGCTGACGACGTAGCCCACCGGCCCGTCCGCCCCGGGCAGGGTGGCCCAGCCCAGGAACCGGTCGGCGTGCGCCTGCAGCGCCCGCTGCGAGATCGCGGTGCGGTGACCGTGGTGCTCGAAGTAGCCGGCGCCGCGCTCCTCGCGCACGACCCGGCTCGGGGCAGCGACGTTGCCCTGCTTCATGGACAGCACGACGTCGTTGTCCAGTGCTTGGCTGAAACCCTCGATGAGGATGCTGTAGGCGGGAAGGCCGGCGCTCCCGATCCCGAGGCCCGAGCGTCCGATCACGTCAAGGACGTCGAAGGTGACCGTCCCCCGGTGGGTGTGCGGCAGCGTCTCGAGGTAGGCCCGGAACGCGTCCAGCACTGCCTCGGTCTCCTTCGCCTCCAGCCGGCGTACGACGGAGGCCTCGGCGAAGCGTCGCCGGTAGTCCTCGACGACCGTCATCGACTCGAGCATCCCGAACCTCGTGGAGAGCTTGGCCCGGCGCAGGGCGTCGAGCACCGCACCCTCGGCCGTGTCGAGGGTCAGGGCCCACTCGGTGTCGTCGGGGACGTGGCGGTAGTGCTCGACCTGGTCGACGTAGGCGCGAACGTAGGCGGCGACGAGGTCGTCGATCACGTCATCGGGAAGCGCCTTCTGCCAGCAGAGCAGTGCCAGGCTGGCGACGAAGCGCGCCAGGTCCCACGTCCAGTGCCCGAGGTAGGCCTCGTCGAAGTCGTTGACGTCGAAGACCAGGCGGCCGTCCGCGTCGAGGTAGGTGCCGAAGTTCTGGGCGTGCAGGTCGCCCTGGATCCACACCCTGGCGCTGTCCTCGTCGACCCACTCGCTGTCGAACCCGGCGTACCCCCCGCCCTCGCCGACATCCGCGTAGAACAGGCAGGCGGTTCCGCGGTAGAAGGCGAACGGGTCGCGGGCCATCTTGCGGAACTTGGTGCGGAACCCGTGCGGGTCGTGTTGCATGAGCGGCTCGAAGGCCTCGAGCAGCGAGGACACGATGAGGTGGGACCGCTCGTCTGAGGTGGGCTCGGGCATGAGGCACCCTTGCACACGCCTGCGTGCGAGCCCAAGCGCAACGAGTGACCAAGCACCTCGTCCCTGAGTACGACGGCCGAGCCCGCCCTCGGCTACTCGTCCTCCTCGTCCCAGATGCGGGTCTTCTTCGGCTTGGCGGGGTACTGCTCCGGGTTCTCGGCCCGCAGCTCGCGGCGGATGCCGAACCACACGAGGACGAAGCCCAGCGCCATCGTCAGCCACCACTGGTAGGCGTAGGCCAGGTGGGCACCGAGGGAGCGGTCGGGCTCGCCCAGCGGCTCCGGGCGGTCGGGTTCGGCGCCGTCGGCCGTGCGCTCGGTCTCGAGGAGCACGTAGTCGGGCAGCACGTCGGTCAGCCCGAGCTCGGCTGCCGCCTCCGGCACGTTGATGCTCGCCACCGTCCCTGTCACGGCCTCCTTGCCGCGCGATGCCTCGCCCTGGCGCACCCAGCCCGTCACGGTCACCTCCTCCTCGGGCGCGGGAGGCACCGCTGGCAGGACGCTCGCCCCCTCGTCGGAGGGGCGCACGAAACCGCGGTTGACGACGAGGGCCGGCCCCCCGGCATCCGGCCGAAGGCCCCACAGGACCTCGAGGCCGGCCTCGCCGTCGAGGGTGCGACCACGCACGAAGACAGGGCCTGCGTCGTACGTCCCGGTGACCGTGACGCGGCGCCACTCGTCCTGCGGAGCCAGCCCGGCGGGGGTCAGGACCTCACCGATCGGCACGGGCTGCGCCCGGTAGTGCTCGTCGAGCCGCTCGTTGCGTTCGGCCTTGGCGAGGTGGCGGTCGTACTGCCACCAGCCCAGGTGGTAGCAGGCGACGGCGAACAGGGCCGCGAGGAGGAGAGCACCCAACCAGCGAGGAGTCACCAGCCGCCTGAACACCCGTGCCACGCTACCCGTCGTACATTGGTCTCCTATGACCGACCTCCCAGCCCCTCGCCTGCTCGACCAGTTCGGGCGGGCCGGTCGTGACCTGCGCGTGTCCGTCACCGACCGCTGCAACCTGCGCTGCAGCTACTGCATGCCGGCCGAGGGCCTGGACTGGCTGCCCAAACCCGAGATGCTCACCGACGACGAGCTCGTGCGGGTGGTCGACGTCATGGTGGGTCTCGGCGTCACCCAGGTGCGACTCACGGGCGGTGAGCCCATGCTGCGGCGCAGCCTGGTCGACGTCGTGCGCCGCATCGCCGAGCTCGATCCCCGCCCGCGCATCGCCATGACCACGAACGGCATCGGCCTGGACCGCCTCGCCGCGCCCCTCGCCGCGGCGGGCCTGGACCGGGTCAACGTCAGCCTCGACACCATCGACCCCGAGCACTTCTCCGGGCTGACCCGTCGCGACCGGTTCAACGACGTCGTCGCGGGACTCAAGGCGGCCTCGGACGCCGGGCTCACCCCGGTCAAGGTCAACGCCGTCGCGATGCGGGGGGTCAACGACGCCGACGTGCCCGACCTGCTGCGGTGGTGCCTCGACCGCGGCTACGACCTGCGCTTCATCGAGCAGATGCCGCTCGACGCCCAGCACGCGTGGGACCGCACGCAGATGGTGTCGCAGGCCGAGATCCTCGAGCGGCTGGGGGAGCGCTTCCGCCTCACGCCCGTTCAGGAGCGGGGGAGCGCGCCCGCCGAGCTGTTCCTCGTCGACGGCGGTCCGGCCACCGTGGGCGTCATCGCCAGCGTGTCGGCGCCGTTCTGCGGCAGCTGCGACCGGGTGCGGCTCACGGCCGACGGTCAGCTGCGCAACTGCCTGTTCGCCCGCCGTGAGGTCGACCTGCGGGGGCCGCTGCGCGCCGGTGCGACCGACACCGAGCTCGCGGACCTCATCATCGCCGAGATGTGGGCCAAGAAGGCCGGACACGGCATCGACCGGCCCGACTTCGAGCAGCCGGAGCGACCGATGTCAGCGATCGGTGGGTGAGTCCGGCCCGCGGGTGATGAGCCGCGTGTCGTCGGTGAGGGGCAGCACCGGCCTCACCCGACCGCGGATGCGCGGGGACACCGCGTTGGCCGCGACGACGGCGAAGAACGGCAGGAAGACCGCACCGAACGCGAAGACCCACCGGATGGGGTGGTCGATGACCACGAGCAGCACGAAACACACCGTGCGCAGGGCCATCGTCGCGAGGTAGCGCTTCAACCGGCGGGCCTGTTCCTCGCTGCGAGCCTCGGGCGCGCTCGTGACCGACTGCGGGGTGGCAGCCTGTGGAGGCTGGATCGTCGGCACCTGTCCACTGTATGTCGCCCTTCCCCGGCTACCCAGCGGTAGTCCACTAGGTTCGACAGCATGAGCGAGCCACGCACCGTCCTCGTCACCGGCGGCAACCGCGGGATCGGCCTCGCGATCGCCCGGTCCTTCGCCGACGCGGGTGACAAGGTCGCCGTCACCCACCGGTCCGGGGACGCGCCCGAGGGGCTGGTCGGCGTGCGCTGCGACGTCACCGACTCGGCATCCGTCGACGCGGCGTTCACCGAGGCCGAGGGGCTGCTCGGAGGCCCGATCGAGGTGCTCGTCGCCAACGCGGGCATCACGAAGGACGGCCTGCTGATGCGGATGTCCGACGAGGACTTCGACGCCGTCATCGACACCAACCTCGCCGGGGCCTTCCGCTGCGCCCGCCGTGCGAGCAAGGGCATGATCCGGCTGCGCCGTGGGCGGATCATCCTGATCTCCAGCGTCGTCGGTCTCTACGGCGGCCCCGGGCAGGCGAACTACTCGGCGAGCAAGGCCGGGCTCGTCGGGCTGGCCCGCTCCATCACCCGCGAGCTCGGCGGTCGCGGCATCACGGCCAACGTCGTGGCGCCGGGCTTCATCGAGACCGACATGACGGCGGTGCTCCCCGAGGAGACCCGCAAGACCTACCAGTCGGCGATCCCCGCCGGACGCTTCGCGACGCCGGAGGAGGTGGCGGCCGCGGTCCGCTTCCTCGCCAGCACCGAGGCGGCCTACATCTCCGGCGCCGTCATCCCCGTCGACGGTGGTCTCGGCATGGGGCACTGACCCCCCACCCCACCGACCGAACGACCCCCAGCGAAAGGTCAGCCCAGATGCTGCTCCAGGGCAAGAAGCTCCTCGTCACCGGTGTCCTCCTCGACACCTCCATCGCCTTCCACGTCGCCCGGCTCGCCCAGGAACAGGGGGCCGAGGTCGTCCTCACCTCCTTCGGCCGCACGATGAAGCTCACCTCGACGATCGCCAAGCGGCTCCCCGTGACCCCGGCCGTCGTCGAGCTCGACGTCACCAGTGACGACGACCTCGCGGCCCTCGCCGACCGGGTGCGAGAGCACGTCCCGCACCTCGACGGCGTCGTGCACTCCATCGGGTTCGCCCCGCAGGGCGCGTTCACGTTCATGGAGGCGGAGTGGCCCGACGTGGCCACGGCGGTGCAGATCTCGGCCTACTCACTCGCGTCCCTGACCAAGGCCGCGATGCCGCTCATGGGGCGCGGCGGCAGCGTCGTCGGCCTCACCTTCGACGCGCGGGTCGCCTGGCCCGTCTATGACTGGATGGGCGTGGCGAAGGCCGCGTTCGAGTCCACCAACCGCTACCTCGCGCGCGACCTCGGGCCGCTGGGCATGCGGTGCAACCTCGTCGCAGCCGGCCCCATCCGCACGACGGCGGCCAAGTCCATCCCCGGGTTCGAGCGGTTCGAGGAGGCCTGGGCGGGGCGGGCACCGCTCGGCTGGGACGTCGACGACCCCGAGCCGGCAGCGCAGGCGTGTGTCGCACTGCTGTCGGACTGGTTCCCCGCGACGACCGGTGAGATGGTGCACGTCGACGGCGGCTACCACGCAGTGGGCGCCTGAGGCTCGGCAACGGGCTCGGCGAGCACTAGGCTCCCCGCGTGAGCAGCGAGCCCGCACAGACCCGTCCCGCAGTGCGCACCGAGGAGGTGCGCCTGCTCGAGGGTCCGAACCTGTACTTCCCCCGCCCCGCCGTCAAGGTGACCCTGTCGCTGCCCGGCTACCTCGCGGCATCCCCCGATGTCGTGCGCGGAGTCGCGCAGGCCGTCGGGCTTCGCCGCCGGGGACAGCCCGGGGCACCGGGCTCCGAACAGCGCCAGCAGGTGCTGGTGCGCATCGTGGAACGGGTGGCGCGCGCCCTGGCCGCCGAGGCGGGCACCCGCCGACTCGGGGTGCGCACCCGGGCCGCCAACGAGACCGACGTCGTCGTCTGTGCGTTCGTGTGGCGTCACCGCGGCCGGGCCGAGGCCCTCGGTGAGGCCATCGGCCCCGTCCTCGCCGACCTCCTCGAGGGACGCGACCTCTCGGATGCCGTGGCGCAGCACGGCGCCGCCGTCACCTCCGCGCCCCGCGGCGACGGCCCGCGGGTCATCACGCCGCGCATCCCGGTCGCGTCGATCACGGGCACCAACGGCAAGACGACGACCACGCGCCTGCTCGCCCACATCTGCATGACGGCCGGGCTGACCACGGGCTGGAGCAGCACCGACGGGGTCGTCGTCCAGGGCGAGATGATCGAGCCCGGCGACTACTCCGGGCCGGCGGGGGCCCGGGCCGTGCTCGAGTCCCCCGGGGTGCAGATCGGCATCCTGGAGACCGCGCGCGGAGGCATGCTGCTGCGCGGCATGGGGGTGACCCACAACGACGTCTCGGTCGTCACGAACGTCTCGGCCGACCACCTGGGCCTGCAGGGCATCGACACCGTCGACCAGCTCGCCGAGGTCAAGGCGATCGTCACCCGTGTCACCAGGCCCCAGGGCTGGGTCGTCCTCAACGGTGAGGACCCGCGCGTGTGGGCGATGCGGGCCGGCATCCGCGCCAAGCCGTGGGTCTTCACGGCCGACCCGAGCGCCCCGGCCGTGCGCGAGGCGCTCGGGGTCGGTGGACGCGCCACGACCGTCCTCGACGGGCACGTCACCGTCCTCACCCACGACGGCGCCCCGGACCGGCTCGTGAAGGTCGTCGACCTGCCGATGGCCCTGTCCGGGCTCTCGCACCACAACGTGCTCAACGCCCTGGCGGGGGCCTCCGCCGCCCTGGGCCTGGGCATCGCCCGGGATGCCGTCGTCGCCGGGTTGCGCACCTTCCGCCCCGACGACCTCCTCAACCCGGGACGGATGAACACCTACACCGTGCCCACGGACCACGGTGACGTCACGGTGGTCGTCGACCTCGCTCACAACGAGGCGGGGCTCGAGGCCCTGCTCGACGTCTCGCGGGGTCTGTGCGCGCCGGGAGGACGGGTCCACCTGGCGCTCGGCACGGCGGGGGACCGTACCGACGACATCCTCCAGGCGCTGGGGGAGATCGCGGGGCTGCGGGCCGACCACATCGTGGCCGCCCACAAGGCGCAGTACCTGCGCGGGCGAACGGTGGAGGACCTCGAGGCCCAGCTGCGGATCGGTCTGGGCCACGCCGGCGTGGCCGACATCGCCTCGTACCCGACCGAGCTGTCCGGGCTCCAGGCCTGTGTCGATGCGGCCGAGGACGGTGACGTCGCGGCCGTCATGTGCCACGCGGAGCGAGTCGAGATCCTCGAGTGGCTCCGCTCCCGCTCCGCGACGTCCGACGACGAGGCCGCCATCCGCCGCAAGGTGGTGCGTGCCCGCGGGGAGCACGAGGCGGAGGACGAGATCACCGCGCTGTGGGGACTGCAGGACCCGCAGGAGCGGATCAGGCTCGCCACGGATCTCTGCGCCGCACACCCCGGCGACGCGCGCATCGCCTACGAGTTCGCGGGCACGCAGGACGCAGCCGGGCACGAGGACCTCGCGGTGCCGCTGTACGAGCAGGCGCTGGCGGCCGGGCTGCGAGAGCCGCACCGCCACCGGGCGCAGGTCCAGCTCGCCTCCAGCCTGCGCAACCTCGGCCGGTTCGACGAAGCCGTCACGGTGATCGACGACGTCGCGGCACGGCATCCCGACAGCCTGGGAGTGGCCGCCTTCCGTGCCCTGGTGCGTCACGACGCCGGGGACGCGACGAGAGCCCTGGCCGATCTCCTCGCCTCGGTGGTGGCGGGCAGCACCGACCCGGACGTCGTGCGCTACCGGCGGGCGCTCACGGCGGCCGTGACCGACCTGGGCGAGCAGGCTCGGGACTGAGCGCCCCTACGGGCTCGGCTCGAGGTCGCGGGCCGCGCTGTCGCCGGACTCCCTGGCCTCCTCCATCATCGCGTCTGGGTCCATGTCCGGGTCGCCGACCGAGTCCTTGGTGTGCGAGCCGGGCTGGGCCTGCTGGGTCATCGCCTCGAGCTCGGACATCACGGCCGCGTGCTGGTCGACCGTGAGCACGACGATGTCACCGGGGTTGGCCCGGGCCATGACGTGGCGCACGGCGTCGGTCTCGTCGAGGACGATCTCGACCTGCCGACAGCGCACCCCGGGCTCGCCCATGCGGCTGCGCACCCCCTGCGCGACGAGGTCGGCGGTGAAGCCGGGCTCGCGTCCGCGCAGGCGCTCGTCCTCGCGGACGACGACGACGTCGAAGTGCTCGGCCGCCACCGCGCCCAGCTCGCGCATGTCCTCCTCACGGCGGTCGCCTGCGGCGGCGACCATGCCGATCCGCGAGATCTTGCCGAGGTCGCTCTGGCCCGACTTCATCTCGGCGTAGCGCTCGAGGAACTCGCCGAGCACCCGCATCCCGGGGGCGTTGTGGCAGTAGTCGACGATGACGTCGACGTTGTGCACGTTGATCTGGTTCATGCGGCCGGGGGAGAGGTAGTACGACGTCGTGAAGGTCCGCAGGCCCTGCCGGATCTCGTGCAGCCCGGCACCGCTCGCGAAGGCTGCGCCCGCCGCCGCCATCGCGTTGGCGACGTTGAACAGGGCGGTGCCTCCGAACGTCGCCGGCAGCAGGTGGGTCCAGGCCAGCTGCATGCTGCGCCGACCGTGGCGGATGACGATCATGTCGCCGCGGTCGGTGCGGTCCAGGACGACGGCCCGCCCACCGTGGCGGCAGTGGTTGTCGATGAGGTCACGGACCTTGCTGCCCGGTTCGGCCAGGCTGAACCACACCACCGAGCCCGAGCAGCGCCGCCGCATGCGGCGCACGAGCGCATCGTCGGCGTTGAGCACGGCGAAACCGTCGCGGGGGACGGCCTCGACGACGACGGCCTTGACGTCGGCCAGCTGCTCGAGCGTGTCGATGCCGCGCATGCCCAGGTGGTCGGGTGCGACATTGGTGACCACGGCGACGTCGTTGCGGTCGTAGCCGAGCCCTTCACGCAGGATGCCGCCGCGCGCCACCTCCAGCACGGCGAAGTCGACGCGCGGGTTCTGCAGCACCATCCGTGCCGAGCGGGGTCCGGACGCGTCGGACTTCAGGACGAGTCGCTCGTCGATGACGATGCCGTCGGTGGAGGTCATCCCGACCTGGCGCCCGAGGCCCTTCATGATGTGCGCGATCATCCGCGACGTCGTCGTCTTGCCGTTGGTGCCGGTCACGGCGACGATCGGCACCCGTGACGGGGCGCCCGGCGGGAAGAGCAGGTCGACGACGGGCTTGGCGATGTACTGCGGCTCCCCGACGGTGGGGTGCGTGTGCATGCGGAACCCCGGGGCGGCGTTGACCTCGCAGATCGCGCCGCCCGCCTCACGCACCGGTGAGGCGATGTCCGGGGCGATGAAGTCGATTCCCGCGACATCGAGCCCGATGAGCCGGGCCGCCTCCTCGGCGATCTCGATGTTGTCCGGGTGCGCGTCGAAGGTGCGGTCGATCGAGATGCCGCCGGTCGACATGTTGCCCGTGAGGGCCAGCTTGACCATGGTGTCCGCGGGCGGGACGTCGTCGAGGGTGAGGCCCTGCTCGCGCAGGAGCTCCTCTGCGGCCGCATCCACCTTGATCTTGGTCAGGACCTTCTCGTGCCCCACCCCGCGTCGGGGGTCGGCGTTGGTCTGCTCGACGAGCTCGCGCACGGTGTGGGTGCCGTCGCCGGTGACGTGGGCGGGTACTCGCTCGGCGATGGCCTGCATCCGCCCACCGACGATGAGGCAGCGGTAGTCGCGCCCCGTGACGAACGACTCGACGATGACGTAGCCGCGCCGTGACTGGTCCTCGGCGATGACGAAGGCCTCGCGCACCGACTCGTCGTCCAGGAGGTTGAGGCAGACCCCGCGCCCGTGGTTGCCGTCGAGCGGCTTGAGCACGACCGGGAACCCGATGCGCCGCGCCGCGGCCACGGCACCCTCGGCCGACCGCACCGTCTCCTGCTTGGGCACGGGCAGCCCCGCCGACGCCAGCAGCGTGGTCGTCATGTCCTTGTCGCTCGCGATGTCGACCGCGAGGGCGCCCGTCTTGGACGTCATCGTCGCCCGGATGCGCTGCTGGTGCACCCCCTGCCCGAGCTGGACCAGGCTTCCGGAGTTGAGCCGGATGAAGGGGATGTCGCGGCTGACGGCCTCCTCGAGGATCGCCCCGGTGGACGGTCCGAAGGCCGTGCGCTCGGCGCGGGTGAGGAAGCGCTCGAGCTCGGCCTCGAAGTCGAAGTCCTCCTGCGTCTCCACGAGGTCGTTGACGAGCGCGACGGCGAGCCGGCCGGCCGCCAGACCGACCTCCTCGTTGGTGTAGGCGTAGATGATGTTGTAGACGCCGGGACGGCCCTTGACCATGCGCGTCTTGCCACGTCGCTGGTCGTGGCCGGCCTCCTGCTGCAGCTGCAGGGCGACGTGCTCGGCGACGTGCCCGAGCCAGGTGCCCTCGCGCATGCGGGAGATGAAACCGCCCCGCACGCCCGTGGAGCAGGTGTGGTTCTCCAGGCCCGGGAGGAGCTCGACGAGGCGGTCCGTGAAGCCCGGCAGGGATGCCGTGGGGTACTCCTCGAGCGAGCCGAGGTCGACGACGAGGTGGATGGACGGGTCGTAGGACCAGATGTTGCCGCCGCGGTACACGCGCGCCTCGAGAATGCGCAGGTCGGGTGCAGCGGGGCCGGTCGGCGTGGGGAGGTCCATCGGCGCTTCTCCTCGGGTGGCGGGGCGGGGTGGTGTCGCGGTGTCGGGTCGTGCGATCAGGCCTTGGCTGCGGCGACGGAGACGAGCAGGTCGGGGTGCTGCTCCACGAAGTCGGTGAGTCGACGGGTCGTGAGGTCGAACGTGGACCCCGCGGGCAGGGAGTGGACGGTGGCTCCCGACACGAGCACGGGGGCACCCGCAGCGGCATCCGGAGCATCGGTCACGGCGCTGCGACAGTCGACGACGAAGACCGCACCGCTGCCCTGCACGGTGAACTCCCCCCGGTCGGCCACGATGATGGCCGTGTCCTCGTCGATGCCGATGCCGAGCAGGTGGGGGGAGGTCGCGATGACGGACATCAGACGGCCGTAGCGCGCTCTCTGGTCGAAGTGCTGGTCGACGACGACGCCCCGGATCAGCCCCAGCCCGGCGGTGATCTGGCTGGCCCGCTGGCGGGGGGTCACCCCCTCGTCACCCATCGAGATCATGAAGTCGGACATGATCGACGCCCCTGCCGACGTGCCGCCGACGACCGCGCCCCGCTCGTGGGCGCGGTGCAGGGCGTCGCCGACCGGCGTGCCCGGGAGCAGCTGCGAGAGCCGCAGCTGGCTGCCGCCGCTCATGAAGATGCCGGATGCCGCGTCGATCACCGCGACCGCGGCCGGGTCGTGGGCCTCGGCTCGGGTGGCGGGGTTGACGACGTCGAGCCCGGGAGCCCCGAGGCGGGTGAAGACCTCGGTGTAGGCGGCGGTCACCTCCTGCTGGAAGGAGGATGCCGTGGGGATGAGGACGAGCCGGGCTCGGCGCCCCCCGGACAGCTTCACGAACTGGCGCAGGAGCGAGGCCTTGCCGACCCGGTCCTCCGCCCCACCGATGATGAAGAGGGTGGGGGTGGTCGAGGGGTAGCGCGGCACTTGGTCAGCCTAGTGGGGACTCGTCTCCCGCGTCGGCATCCTCGATCTCCTCACGTGAGATACCGAGGAGGAACAGCACGGCATCCAGGTACGGGACGGTCAGGGAGGCGTCCGCCTGGCGGCGCACGAGGGGCTTGGCGTTGAAGGCGACGCCGAGCCCGGCGACGGCCAGCATGTCGAGGTCGTTGGCCCCGTCCCCGATCGCCACGGTCCGGGTGAGCGGGAGCCCCTCGAGCGCCGCGAACTCGCGCAGGGCCGCAGCCTTCCCGGCCCGGTCGACCACGGGACCCAGGACCCGACCGGTGAGGATGCCGTCGACGACCTCGAGGCGGTTGGCCCGCACGTGGTCGATGCCCAGCTCGTGGGCGACCGGCTCGATGACCTCGGTGAAGCCGCCGGAGACGACGGCGACGGTGAACCCGAGCCGCTTGAGGGTGCGAACGAGGGTCCGCGCGCCCGGGGTGAGCCGCAGTGCGGCCCGCACGTCGTCGAGGACGGACTCGGGCAGCCCCGCCAGCGTGGCGACGCGGGCGTGCAGGCTGTCGGTGAAGTCGAGCTCGCCGCGCATCGCGGCCTCGGTCACACCGGCGACCTCGGTGGCCGTCCCGGCGTGCTCGGCGAGCAGCTCGATGACCTCGTCCTGGATGAGGGTGGAGTCGACGTCCATGACGATGAGCCGGCCACCGCGGCGGGCCAGGCCCGGCGGGCGCCACCGCGATGTCGGCACCCACCTCGTGGGAGATCAGGGCCAGGTCGTTGCGCAGGTCGGCGAGGTCGGCACCGGACACGTCGAGCTCGACGGTGGTCACGGGGAAGCGCGAGAGCCGACGGATGCGGTCGATGTTGGCGCCGTGGTCGGCGATGGTCGCCGCCACGGCTGCGACCTGGTGGGTCTCCAGCGGGGCACCCATGACGACCACCGCTGCCCGCCCGGTGCGGCGCGGCGCGTTGTCCCCGCGGCCGACCTCGATGTCCACGCGCATGCCGAGCGCCGCGCCGGCCCGGGTGATCCGGTCGACGAGGACGTTCTCGTCGGGGCCGGGGGACAGCAGCACCGACAGGGCCAGGTGGCCGCGGACGACGACCTGCTCCAGGTCGAGCACCTCGGCCCCCACGGTCGACGCCGCCTCGAACAGGGCCTTGGTCACGCCGGGACGGTCATCGCCGTTCAGGGTGACGAGGAGGGTGCGGCCGTCGGAGTCGTGGTCGGGCTGGGGCGCCGTGGGCGCGTCGGTCTCGGGAAGGGACACCCTCAGAGGTTACCGAGCGAAGGCGTCGCGCCACGCCACGAGGTCACGGATCGGCCCGGGGTCGAACCGCGGGCCGCTCAGGCCGACGGTGAACAGACGCGTGCCGACGGCGTGCAGGGCCTGAGCGGAGGTCACGTAGTCGTCGACGTCCTCGGGCAGCCGCCCGGGTGTGGGGGACACCCCGGCCGACCGTTCGATCTCGGCAGGGTCTCGCCCCAGCTTCGCGCACCACTCGTCGAGGACGGCGTGCTTGTGGGCGACCGTCTCGGCGCCGCCGAAGCCGTGCCAGATGTCGGCGTGCCGGGCGACGATCCGCAGCGTCTTCTTCTCGCCGCCACCCCCGATGAGGACGGGGATCCTGCGGGTCGGCGCCGGGTTGAGCTTCGCCCAGCGCTCCTCGATGAGCGGCAGGTCGCGGGCCAGCGCGTCGAGCCGTCCGCCGGCGGTGCCGAACTCGTAGCCGTACTCGTCGTAGTCACGCTCGAACCAGCCAGACCCGATGCCGAGGATGAGCCGGCCCTCGCTGACGTGGTCCACGGTGCGCGCCATGTCGGCGAGCAGCTGGGGGTTGCGGTAGCTGTTGCACGTGACCAGGGCCCCGATCTCGACGCGCTCGGTCGCCTCGGCCCAGGCGGCGAGCATCGTCCAGCACTCGAAGTGGGCACCGTCCGGGTCGCCGTAGAGCGGGTAGAAGTGGTCCCAGTTGAACAGCACGTCCACGCCCAGCTCTTCGAGGCGGGCGCAGGCGCGACGGATCTCGGCGTAGGAGGCGTGCTGGGGCTGGAGCTGTGCACCGATGCGGATCGGTCGGTCCGACCCCGTCACGGGATGACGACCTGGCCCTTGCCGACGACGGTGATGCCCGACTCGGTGACCGAGAAGCCGCGCTCCACGTCACGCGCCTTGTCGTGGCCGATCGACGTGCCGTCCGGAATCGTGACGTTCTTGTCGATGATGGCCTTGCTGATGCGACAGTGCCGACCGATCTGCACCCCGTCGAGGACGACGCTGGCGTCGATCTCGGTGTAGCTGTGCACGTGGACGTCGGGGGAGATGACCGAGCCGTTGACCCGGGCACCGGAGATGACCACGCCGGGCGAGACGGCCGAGTTCAGCGCCTCCCCGAAGCGGCCGTGGTGGCCGTGGACGAACTTGGCCGGGGGATAGGGGCCGTACGAGGTGTAGATCGGCCAGTCGTAGTTGTAGAGGTTGAACACCGGGTGGATCGACACGAGGTCCATGTGCGCGTCGTAGTACGAGTCCATCGAGCCGACGTCGCGCCAGTAGCCCATGTCGCGCTCGGTGCCGCCGGGGATCACGTTGTTCTTGAAGTCGTAGGTGTAGGCCGCGCCCTCCTTGACCAGGGCGGGGACGATGTCGCCACCCATGTCGTGCTTGGAGCCCTCGAGCGTCGCGTCCGCGATGACCGAGTCGGTGAGGGCGGCGGCGTCGAAGACGTAGTTGCCCATGCTCGCGAGGATCTCGCCGGGGGAGTCGGGCAGCCCGTCGGGGTCGGTCGGCTTCTCGAGGAACGCGCGGATCTTCATCGGCTCGTCGGGGACGACGTCGATCACGCCGAACTGGTCGGCGGTGTCGATCGGCTGCCGGATGGCGGCCACGGTGACCCCCGCGCCCGTCTCGATGTGCTGCTCGACCATCTGCGAGAAGTCCATGCGGTAGACGTGGTCGGCGCCGACGACGACGACGATGTCGGGCTTCTCGTCGGTGATCGTGTTCATGCTCTGGAAGATCGCGTCGGCGCTGCCCTGGTACCAGGACTTGTCGATGCGCTGCTGGGCAGGGATCGGGGCCACGTAGTTGCCGAGCATGGTCGACATGCGCCACGTCTTGGTCACGTGGCGGTCGAGGCTGTGGGACTTGTACTGGGTGAGCACCACGATCTTCAGGTACCCCGAGTTCACGACGTTCGACAGCGCGAAGTCGATGAGCCGGTAGATGCCGCCGAACGGCACCGCCGGTTTCGCTCGGTCGGCGGTGAGCGGCATCAGCCGCTTTCCCTCCCCACCCGCGAGGACGATGACCAGAACCTTCGGACCTCCACTGCGGTACGCCATGGCCACACGCTATGGGGTCGCAGCCCTCGCCGGGAACCTCGTGTCTCACTAAGGTGCCTTTCATGCGCATCGACATCCTGTCCAAGGAGTACCCGCCGGCCATCTACGGAGGTGCGGGCGTCCACGTGACCGAGCTCGTCAGCGCCCTCCGGCAGCGAGGTGACCTCGACGTGCGGGTCCACGCGTTCGGGGCGCCGCGGGAGGAGGACGGCACGACGGGCCACCCCGACCTCACCGAGCTCGCCGGGGCCAACGCGGCCCTCACGACCCTGGGGGTCGACCTGTCGCTCGCCGCCGCGTGCGAGGGGGCCGACCTGGTGCACTCCCACACCTGGTACGCGAACATGGCCGGTCACCTGGCCGGCCTCATGGGTGACATCCCGCACGTCCTCACCGCGCACAGCCTGGAACCGATGCGCCCGTGGAAGGCCGAGCAGCTGGGCGGCGGCTACCGGGTCTCCTCCTGGGTCGAGAAGACCGCCTACGAGGCCGCCGACGGCCGTGATCGCCGTCAGCGCCGGCATGCGCGAGGACATCCTGCGCTCCTACCCGTCCGTGGACCCGGAGAAGGTCAAGGTCGTCCACAACGGCATCGACTCCCAGCTCTGGCAGCGCCAGCGCGACGAGGACATCGTGCGGCGCCACGGCGTCGACCCCGACCGCCCGAGCATCATCTTCGTGGGCCGCATCACCCGTCAGAAGGGCCTGCCCTACCTGCTGCGCGCGGCCGCGGAGCTGCCGCCCGAGGTGCAGCTCGTGCTGCTCGCAGGTGCTCCCGACACGCCCGAGATCCTGGCCGAGGTGGAGCAGCTCATCGAGGTGCTGCGCGAGACCCGCGACGGAGTCGTCTGGGTGCCGACGATGCTGCCGCGACACGAGGTCGTCGCCCTCCTCAGCAGCGCCACGGTCTTCATCTGCCCCTCCGTCTACGAGCCGCTCGGAATCGTCAACCTCGAGGCGATGGCCTGCGAGCTGCCGGTCGTCGCGACGGCGACGGGCGGCATCCCCGAGGTCGTGGTGCCGGGTGAGACCGGCTGGTTGGTGCCGATCGAGCAGGTGCAGGACGGCACGGGGACGCCCGTGGACCCCGACCGTTTCGTCGCCGACCTCGCCGCCGCGATGACGGATGCCGTGAGCGACGCCTCCCGCGCCGAGCGGATGGGTCTGGCGGGCCGACGCCGCGCCGTGGAGTCGTTCTCCTGGGGCTCCATCGGCGACCAGACCCACCAGGTCTACGTGGACGTCATGAGGCAGCGAAACCTCGCCCGATGACCGACGGTTAGGGTTCAGTGCATGAGTGATGTCCTGGCACTGGCCGGCGTGAGCGTCGTCCGGGGGGACACGCTGATCCTGGACGACGTCAGCTGGGAGGTCGAGGAGGGCCAGCGCTGGGTCGTGCTCGGCCCGAACGGCGCGGGGAAGACCACCCTGCTCCAGCTCGCCTCCGCCCGCATCCACCCGACGACCGGGGTCGTGGGCATCCTCGGTGAGGTGCTCGGCACCGTCGACGTCTTCGAGCTGCGTCCCCGCATCGGCCTGGCGTCGGCCTCGCTGGCCGAGCGGATCCCGGCGAGGGAACGGGTGCGCGACGTCGTCGTCACGGCGTCCTACGGGGTCGTGGGCCGGTGGCGCGAGGCCTACGACCGGCTCGACGAGGGTCGCGCCGACGAGCTGCTCGAGGCGCTCGGCGCCAACCACCTCGCAGACCGGCGCTTCGGCACGCTCTCCGAGGGCGAACGCAAGCGGGTGCAGATCGCCCGGGCCCTGATGACCGACCCCGAGCTGATGCTGCTCGACGAGCCCGCGGCGGGCCTGGACCTCGGCGGGCGCGAGGACCTCGTGCGCCGCCTCGGCGAGCTCGCCGCCGACCTCGCCGCCCCCGCACTGGTCCTCGTGACCCACCACGTCGAGGAGGTGCCCCCGCACTTCACGGACGTGCTGCTCCTGCGGGAGGGCCGGATCGTCGCGCAGGGGCCGATCGAGATCACCCTCACCGCGGCCAACCTGGAGGCCACCTTCGGGATGCCGCTCGAGCTCGAGGTCCGGGGGGACCGGTATGCCGCCCGTGCGCGCTAGCCGCCAGCGGCACCCCACGCGGAACCGCCCGACCCGGGCCCGCGTCGATCACGTGAGGACTCACCACGAAAGGAAGGTCGCGCCATGGAATGGCTGACCGACAACTTCTGGCTCGCCTGGCTGGGCATCGCCATCGTTCTCGCGGCGATCGAGGCGGCGACCGTCGACTTCGTCTTCATCATGTTCGCCGGTGGCGCGCTGGCCGGTGCCGTCGCGGCCGGGCTGGGGGCCTCGTTCCCGATCCAGGTCGTCGTGGCGGTCGCCACCGGGCTGCTGCTGCTGCTCACGGTGCGCCCCATCATCAAGCGCCAGTTCACCGACGGCGAGCTCGACCACCAGATCGGTGCGTCCTCCCTCGTCGGACGAGAGGCCCGGGTGCTGCAGGCCGTCACCGACAGCGACGGGCGCATCAAGCTCGCCGGTGAGACCTGGTCGGCGCGACTCGCCGCGGGCGTGACCACGAGTATCGGCCCCGGCGAGGAGGTCCGGGTCATCGCGATCCACGGGGCAACGGCGATCGTGGCACCCGCCCCGATCCAGGACACCTGACACCCCGACCCACGACCTCCGACCCACCACCTGCTCCGCGCCGTAGCCGGCGCCCCGTGAAAGGTTGACCCCCATGCCAGAAGGCCTCTTCCCGCTCATCATCCTGGTGCTGCTGGCGGGCTTCGCGATCATCGTGCTCGTGCGCACGGTGCGCGTCGTGCCGCAGCAGACGGCGCTCATCATCGAGCGCCTCGGCCGCTACTCACGCACGCTCGAGGGCGGTCTGCACCTGCTCGTGCCGTTCGTCGACATCGTGCGCGCCAACATCGACCTGCGCGAGCAGGTGGTCTCCTTCCCGCCGCAGCCGGTCATCACGAGCGACAACCTCGTCGTCAGCATCGACACGGTCATCTACTACCAGGTGATCGAGCCGAAGTCGGCCGTGTACGAGATCGCCAACTTCATCCAGGGCATCGAGCAGCTCACCGTCACCACGTTGCGCAACGTCATCGGCTCGCTCGACCTCGAGCAGACCCTGACCAGCCGGGACCAGATCAACGGCCAGCTGCGCGGCGTCCTCGACGAGGCCACCGGCAAGTGGGGCATCCGCGTCAACCGCGTCGAGCTCAAGGCGATCGACCCGCCGCACTCCATCCAGGAGTCGATGGAGAAGCAGATGAAGGCCGAGCGCGAGCGTCGCGCCATCATCCTCACCGCCGAGGGCCAGAAGGCCAGCCAGATCCTCACCGCCGAGGGTGAGAAGCAGAGCCAGATCCTGCGCGCCGAGGGTTCCGCCCAGGCCCGCATCCTCGAGGCCCAGGGACAGGCTCGCGCCATCCAGCAGGTCTTCGACGCGATCCACCGCGGCAAGCCGACCCAGAAGCTGCTCGCCTACCAGTACCTCCAGGTGCTGCCGCAGATCGCGCGCGGCGACTCGAACAAGATGTGGATCATCCCGAGCGAGCTGACCGACGCCCTCAAGGGCATCGGTGGCATGCTCGGCCGCGGCCAGGGTGGCTTCGACGGCGGTGACGAGGACGCGTGGGTCGACCCGGGCCAGGAGGAGTCCTACGCCTTCGAGGAGACCACCCTGGAGGACCCCGCACAGGCGTTGGCGACCGCGCGCGGCCAGGCCGGGTTGGCCAGCCGTGAGGCCGAGGAGCACGCAGCACCGGCATCGCGCGTCCAGCCGCCGATCGACCGGGGCGCGGATGCCGTGCCGCCTCGCCCGCAGACCCCGCCGGCGCCTCCGGTCGCGGACACCCCGCCGGCACCGCCGGTGCCTCCGGCGCCCCCCGCACCGCCGGCACCGCCCGCCTAGGCTCGTCCTCGTGCCCGTCCCCGATGCCCTGCTCGTCATCCTCGCGGGCATCGGGGCCGGCACGATCAACACGGTCGTCGGGTCGGGCACGCTGATCACCTTCCCCACGCTCCTGCTGCTCGGCATCCCGCCCGTGACGGCGAACATCTCGAACAACATCGGCCTCGTGCCCGGCTCACTGACCGGAAGCATCGGCTACCGTGCCGAGCTCGTCGGCGCCGGTCCCGACCTGCGGCGGCTCGCCCCGATGTCCCTCATCGGTGGGGTGGCGGGTGCGCTCCTGCTGCTCGTGCTCGACCCCGAGCTGTTTCGCGCGATCGTCCCCGTGCTCATCCTGCTCGGGCTCGTGCTCGTCGTCACCGGGCCGCGCCTCAGCGCGTGGGCGGAGCGGCGGCGGACGGAGGGCACGGCATCCGCGCGCGGTCACGAGAGGGCCATGCAGGCGGGCGTCCTGGGTGCGGGGGTCTACGGGGGGTACTTCGGTGCCGCGCAGGGGATCATCCTCATGGGGGTGCTCGGTGCCCTGTCGAGCCACCCCCTCCAGCGGCTGAACGGCTACAAGAACGTCCTGGCCACGATCGTCAACGCCGTCGCGGCGCTGGTGTTCATCGTCGTCGCACCCGACCAGATCGACTGGCTCATCGTGCTGCTCATCGCCGTCGGGGCCACGATCGGTGGGGTGATCGGGTCGACCGTCGGGCGCCGCCTGCCGCCCACGGCCCTGCGGGCGGTCATCGTCGTCATCGGGCTCGTCGCCATCACCAAGCTCGTCGCCTTCCCATGATGGACTGGCCGCTCGTGCTCGGCCTCGGCCTCGCGGTGCTCGCCGGGGGCGTCGTGCAGTCGATGATCGGCTTCGGGATGGCGGTCGTCGCAGCACCCTTCGTCGTCCTGCTCGCCCCGGAGCTCATGCCGGCCGCCCTGCTCGTGCCCGCGATGGCGCTGCCCGTGCTCCAGCTCTCGCACGCGGAGCGAGACGTCGCGTGGCGGCCCCTCGGCTGGGCCGTGGGTGCACGCACCCTCGCCACCCCGCTCGGGGTCGCCGTCGTCGCGCTCGTCTCCCCGCGAGCCATCGCCGCCCTCGTCGGCGTGCTCATCCTGCTCACCGTGGCGGTGTCGATCCGCACGATCGAGCTGCGCCCCACGCCGGTGAACGCGGCCGCCGCCGGAGCCGTGTCGGGGGTTTCGGGGACGGCTGCCGCGATCGGCGGCCCGTTCCTGGCGCTCGTGCTCCAGCACGAGCGCCCCGAGCGAGTGCGCTCGACGCTCGCCGTCTTCTTCCTCGCCGGGTCCGCGCTCGGGCTCGCCGGGCTGGCCATCGGTGGGGAGCTGACGCAGCACCAGCTCGTCGTGGGTGGGCTCTGGGTGCCGTTCGTGCTGCTCGGCTACGCCGCTGCAGCGCCACTGCGGGCACGCATCGACGCCGAGCGCTTCCGACGCCTCGTCCTGGGGTTCTGCGTGGTGGCGAGCCTCGTCGTCATCGGGCGAGCCGTGCTGAGCTGAATCCTCTCGAGCAGCCCGGACCTGCTGGGCCGAACTCCCGTGCGGCCCGGTCGCACCGGGCAGCGTCGCGGATGGCCATGCCTGCAGGTCACAGCCATAGGATCGCCGGGTGCCCGAGCCGATCACCGACCACGAGGACCCTCGACTCGAGGACTACGTCGGCCTGACCGATGTCGCACTGCGCCGTCGCACGGAGCCCGGACGCGGCCTGTACATCGCCGAGTCCGAGAAGGTCATCCGCCGGGCGCTCGCTGCCGGGCACCGCCCCCGCTCCTACCTCATGGGGGAGCGGTGGCTCACCGACCTCGGTGACCTCGTGGCACGGGCCGAGGCGGACGGCATCCCCGTCTTCGTGGGGGAGGCGGACGTCATCGAGGCCCTCACCGGGTTCCACCTCCACCGGGGTGCGCTCGCGGCGATGCAGCGACCGGCGCTGCCGACGGTGGCCCAGGTGCTCGAGGGGGCCCGCCGGGTGCTCGTCCTCGAGGACATCGTCGACCACACCAACGTCGGAGCCGTGTTCCGCTCGGCCGCAGCCCTGGGGGTGGATGCCGTGCTCGTCACCCCCCGCTGCGCCGACCCGCTCTACCGGCGCGCGATCCGCGTGTCGATGGGCACCGTGTTCCAGGTGCCGTGGACCCGCATCGACCCGTGGCCCGGTGCCGTGGCCCACCTGCGCGACCTCGGGTTCACGACGGCGGCGCTCGCGCTGCACGAGGACTCGGTCGGGCTCGATGAGCTCGCGGCCGACCCGCCCGAGCGTCTCGCCCTCGTCCTCGGGACCGAGGGCGACGGCCTGTCCCGGCGCACGCTCGCCGAGGTCGACCTCACGGTGCGGATCCCGATGCTCGGCGGCGTCGACTCCCTCAACGTCGCGGCTGCCGGCGCGGTCGCCGCGTGGGCCCTGCGCGTCGGTCCGCGCTAGCGTCACACCGTGCGCATCGTCGTCTCGGGCACCCACGCCAGCGGCAAGAGCACCCTGGTTGCCGACCTCGTGACGAGGTTGCCCGGCCACGTGGCGCTGCCCGATCCCTTCGAGCTCGTGGAGGTCGACGAGCCGGCCTCGGCCCTCTCGTTCGTGGAGCAGCTCGCCGTGTCGGCCGAGCGACTGGTCGAGCTCCGCCCGGGCTCCGAGGTCGTGGCCGAGCGCGGGCCCGTCGACTTCCTCGCCTACCTCGAGGCCCTGCGCGAGCTCGGGCGCCGCTCCGTGGACCCCGACTCCCTCGCGCTCCTGCGGGCGACCGCGGCGGAGGCGATGGCCCACGTCGACCTGCTCGTGGTCCTGCCGCTCGACCCGGACGACCACATCTGGGTCCCGGAGGACGAGGACCGCGACCTGCGTGACGCGATGGACCGGCACCTGCTCGACCTGTGCGCGGACGAGGAGGTCCTGGGCCGCTCCGTGATGGTGCTCGAGGTGTCCGGGCCCCCGGCTCGCAG
>CAWESS010000020.1:0-95237 GCA_963811825.1 uncultured Actinomycetota bacterium
CGACGCCACGGGAGTGCACGGTCGCGAGGGCCGCGTCGCCGTCCTCGGTGTAGACGAGCAGCCGGTCCGGGAGCACCTCGACCCGCTCCCCCACGTCGGCGAGCGCATCCAGGTGGCCCTCCTGGGTGTCCGGGTCGAAGCGCAGCTCGAGCACCTCGCGCGTGCTGTGCTCCTCGATGAGGCCGCGCGGGCTGCCCTCGGCGACGATGCGGCCCTTGTCCATGACGACGAGACGGTCGCAGAGCTGCTCGGCCTCGTCCATGTAGTGCGTCGTGACGATCAGCGTCACGCCCTGTCGCTTGAGACGGAAGAGCCTGTCCCACAACACGTGTCGGGCCTGCGGGTCGAGCCCCGTCGTGGGCTCGTCGAGGAGCAGCACCTCGGGGTTGTTGATCAGGCTGCGCGCGATGGTGAGGCGCCGCTTCATCCCCCCGGACAGCGGCTCGACCCGGTCCTTGCGTCGCTCGGTGAGCTGCGCGAACTCCAGCAGGGCCACCGTGCGCTCGCGGACCTCCGCCCGGGACAGCCCGAAGAAGCGCCCGTAGACGTGCAGGTTGTCCTCGACGGAGAGGTCCTCGTCGAGGATGTCCTTCTGCGGGCACACGCCCAGGCGCGCACGGATCGCCGGGCCGTCGGATGCCGGGTCGAGACCGAGGATCCTCAGCTCGCCGCCGCTCACCGGCGACACGCAGCCGATCATCCGCATCGTGCTCGACTTGCCGGCGCCGTTGGGCCCGAGGAAGCCGAACGCCTCACCCCGGCGCACGTCGACGTCGATGCCGTCGACCGCGGTGAAGTCGCCGAAGGTCTTGGTCAGCCCGCGGGCGCGCAGCAGGACCTCGCCGTCGGTCACGGCGACCTCGGTGGCTTGTCGAGCCCGTGCCGTCGCTCCTCCGGCACGTCCATCGCGTCGCAGAGGGCGAACCACACGTCGCGCGGCGGCCGTCCACCCTCGAGGGCCTCGAGCGCCGTGCGCCCGCCGAGCACGGCCAGGTGCGTCGAGCCGGCCAGCGAGTGGGCGTAGGCAGCACCGAACTCGTCCTCGGCGAGGGCCCAGAACCGGGAGATGCGCATCCGCGGATCGTATGCCGTGGCTCGCCTCCCGACGTCACCGGCATCGACACGGCGGCCCGTCATCGGCTTCGCCGTGAAGGCCGCGCCAACGGCATACTGACCCGCATGCGCCTGATCACCGCCGCTGGGGTGCCTGCCTCCCTCGCCCGTGTCCATGAGCCCACCTCGCCTCCCGTCCGGGTCGGCCTCGTCCAGCACGCCTGGGACGCCGATGCTGACGCGCTGCGCGCGACCCTGCACGACGGCATCCGGACGGCCGCCGACGCGGGGGCGAGCATCGTCTTCCTCCCCGAGCTGACGCTGTCGCGCTACCCCGCCGACGCGTTGCCGACGGGACGCCCGGACGCGACCGCCGAGTCCCTGACGGACGGGCCGACGGTGACGTTCGCGCGGGAGGCGGCCGCGGCATCCGGCGTGCTCGTCCACGCCTCGCTCTTCGAGCGCGCTCCGGCCCCCGACGGCAGCGACGACGAGCTGGGTTTCAACACGGCGATCCTCGTCGCGCCGAGCGGTGAGCTCCTGGCGCACACCCGCAAGACGCACATCCCGGTGACCGCGGGCTACTACGAGGACAAGTACTTCCGGCAGGGCCCTGCGGAGGGCGCCTACCCCGTGCACGAGGTCGCCGTCGTCGACCCGCCGCTGCGACTCGGGATGCCGACCTGCTGGGACGAGTGGTTCCCCGAGGTCGCGCGCGCCTACGGGCTGGCCGGCGCCCAGGTGCTGGTCTACCCGACGGCGATCGGCTCCGAGCCCGACCACCCCGAGTTCGACACGCAGCCGCTGTGGCAGCACACGATCGTCGGGCACGCCATCGCCAACGGGGTCTTCGTCGTCGTGCCCAACCGCTACGGCACCGAGGGCCTCATCACCTTCTACGGCACCTCGTTCATCGCCGACCCCTACGGCCGGGTGCTCGTGCAGGCCCCCCGCGACGAGGCCGCGGTGCTCGTCGCCGACCTCGACCTCGCCCAGGGCCGTGACTGGATCGACCTCTTCCCCTTCCTGTCGACCCGCCGCCCCGACTCCTACGCCGCCCTGACCGAGCCGGTGCGCCCCGAGCACCGCCGGGAGGCCTGAGGTGAGCGCCGTCGAGGGCTGGCGGATGCCGGCCGAGTGGGCCGCGCACGAGCGCACCTGGATGGCGTGGCCGTCGTCGGGCTACACCCTCGGGGAGACCGACACGGCCGCCGACGAGGCACGGGCCACCTGGGCGGACGTCGCGCTCGCGGTGTCACGCTTCGAGCCGGTCACCCTCGTCGTCGACCCGGATGCCGTCGACGTCGCCCGCCGCTGGGTCGGCGAAGGGCGCCACGGCCACTACCGCGTGGACCTGCTCGAGGCACCGCTCGACGACGCGTGGATGCGCGACATCGGGCCGACGTTCGTCATCGGCCCCGAGGGTGGGCTCGGCGCGGTCGACTGGGTGTTCAACGGGTGGGGCGCCCAGGAGTGGGCCACCTGGGATGCCGACGCACGCGTCGGCGAGTTCGTCGCGGGCCGGTCCGGGGCGACACGGGTGGCGAGCGAGCTCGTCAACGAGGGCGGCGGCATCCACGTCGACGGCCTGGGCACCGTGCTGCTCACCGAGACCGTGCAGCTCGACCCCGGCCGCAACCCGGGCCTGACCCGCGCCGACGTCGAGGCCGAGATGGCGCGCACCATCGGCGCGACGACGTGCATCTGGCTGCCACGAGGGCTGACCCGCGACTACGACGAGTTCGGCACCCGGGGTCACGTCGACATCGTGGCGACGTTCGCCTCCCCCGGTGTCGTGCTGCTGCACTGGCAGGGCGACCCGGCCCACCCCGACCACGAGGTGTCCGTCGAGCTCGAGGGGCTGCTGTCGTCGGCGCGTGACGCCCGTGGCGAGCTGCTCGAGGTCGTGCGCGTGCCGGCACCGAGGACGCTCGAGGACGAGGACGGCCTCGTCGACTGGTCGTACATCAACCACCTCGTCGTCAACGACGGGGTCGTCGCCTGCACGTACGACGACCCGCAGGACACCGACTCGCTCGCGCTGCTCGAGAAGGCGTATGCCGGCCGGCAGGTCGTCGGCGTCGACGCGCGTCCGCTGTTCGCCCGGGGCGGCGGCATCCACTGCATCACCCAGCAGCAGCCCCGCACCTGACCTCTCGCTACCCGTTCGCGAGGCGCTCGAGGACGGCGCGCAGCGGGGGCCAGGCGTCGCGCCCGCGGCGCGTCACGGCATACGCGCGCAGTGACACGACGGGGTCGGCGAGCGGCAGCACCCGCACGCCCCGGCCGGTCCGACGGTGGCGCGGCAGCAGCGCGACCCCGAGCCCGGCGACGATGAGGTCCTCGACGAGCTCGAGGGCGTCGATGCGGTGCACGACCTTCGGGGCGAAGCCCGCCATCGACGCGAGCAGGCGGAGCACGTCCTCGTCGGCCGTGTGGCGCGAGTTGACGATGAAGGGGTGGTCGGCGAAGTCGGCGAGCGCCTCCCCGGCGACGGCGCGTGGCACGGCGAGCCCCCACTCGTCCGACCACAGGGGCGTGATCTGGTGCTCACTGCGCCACGACGCCGGCGCCAGCGTGTAGTCGTAGGTGAGGGCGAGGTCGACGTCGTCGCGGGCGAGCAGGTCGAGGGCCTCGATCGGTTCGTACTCGTTGACGCGCACCTCGATGCCGGGATGCCGCTGGGCGAGGTCGTCGATGACGGGCACCAGCGAGCGCCGGATCGCCGTGGCGAACCCGGCGACCCGCACGGCACCGACGGGTTCGGATGCCGGGTCGAGGTCACCGCGCGCGGCGTCGACCGCCGCGAGGATCGTCACGGCGTGCTCGGCCAGCCGGTGCCCGGCAGGGGTGAGCCGCACCCGCCGCCCGTCCGGCTCGACGAGGGGGGTGCCGGCGTCGCGGGCGAGGGCGGCGATGCCCTGCGAGACGGTGGAGGTGCTCGTGTGCAGCTCGGCCGCCACCTCGTGCATCGAGCCGAGCCGCGAGAGCTCGAGCAGCAGGCGCAGTCGCGAGAGGTCCATGCGGCCATTGTTCCGTGATCGCGAACGGTATGTCCATGATGTTCACGTGGACACGAACGGATGCCGTGTCGTTGACTGGAGCCATGTCCCGACACTCCGCCCGCGCCGGCGCCTCGATGGCCGTGGTCTCCATGCTCTGCGTCCAGCTCGGTCTGGCCGCCTCCGTCGGACTCATCGACGAGCTCGGGTCATCCGGAGCGGCGTGGCTGCGGCTGGGTTGGGCAGGGGTGCTGCTGCTGCTCATCGTGCGTCCGAGACCGTCGATGTTCACCCGCGAGTCCCTGTGGGCGGGTGCCGCGCTCGGCGTCGCGACCGCCGGGGTCACCCTCCTCTTCATGGCTGCCATCGCGCGACTGCCGCTCGGCACGGCGAGCGCCATCGAGTTCCTGGGTCCCCTCGGGGTGGCCATCGCCCGCAGCCGCGGCGTGGCCCGCGCCTGGGCCCTCGTGGCAGCCGCGGGTGTGCTGCTGCTCACCGAGCCGTGGGCGGGCACGGCCGACCCGGTGGGGGTGGCCTGCGCCCTCGGTGCAGCGGTGTGCTGGGCCGCCTACATCCTGCTGACCCAGCGCGTCGGCGACTCCGTGAGCGGCATCGCCGGGCTCGCCATCTCGATGCCCGTGGCGGCGGTCGTCGCGACGTTCGTGGCCGGCCCCGGGGTCGTCGGGCAGCTCACCCCGCAGCTGCTCCTCATCGGGCTCGGGCTGGCCGTCCTGCTCCCCGTCGTGCCCTTCATCCTCGAGCTGCTCGCGCTTCGCCGCCTGACCACCGCCGCCTTCGGCACGCTGATGGCGCTGGAGCCGGCGTTCGCCCTGCTCGTCGGATTCGTCGCGCTGGCCCAGGTGCCGAGTGGGCTCGCCGTCGCCGGCATCGGCCTCGTCGTCGCCGCGGGAGTGGGGGCCGAGCGAAGCGGTGCCCGGGTGCCGGGGTCAGTCCCGGCGGGTGCCGTCGATCACGTGGCCGAACATCCGCCCGTCGGGGTCGAGCCGGGCCAGGAGGGCGTCGCCGATCTCCGTCAGCTCACGTAGCTGGGCACGCGTCAGCGGGTCGAGGACGAACTCGCGAACCGCGTCGACGTGACCCGGGGCAGCGGCGACGACGACGTCCCAGCCGGCCGCCGTCAGCCGCGCGTTGGTGGCCCTCCGGTCCTGCGGACAGGGGAACCGCTCGACGAGGCCGCGCCCCTCGAGGCGCGAGACGACGTGGGAGAGCCGGGGCAGGGTCGCGTTGGTGCGGTGGGCCAGGGCCGTCATCCGCAGGGTCCGCTCGGGCGCCTCGGACAACATCGCGAGGGTGAAGTAGTCGAAGTGGCTCAGTCCCGAGTCGCGACGCAGCTGGGAGTCGAGCACCCCGGGAAGCAGCTCGACGACGCCGACGAGTCGCAGCCAGGCGTCCCGTTCCTGCGGGTCGAGCCACCGGGTCTCCATGACCTGATCATAGGCGCGTGCTTGAACGGACAAGCGTTCATTGGAGGCAATGCCGGTCGGCCCCCGAGGGCGGCGGGCCTAGGGACAGCTCGGCAGCGGGACCGGGAACGTCCTCGAGGTGTGCATGACCTCGAAGCACGGCGACCCGCTGAGGTCCCAGACGACGTCGGCACCGGGCAGGGGCGCGAGGCGGTCGTCGGGGTCGAACCCGTTGCCGTGTGCGACGTTTCGGCGCACCTGGCCCCCGTCCGGGGTGGGGTCGAGCCGGCCGTCGAGTGCCTGCACCTCGGCGGGGAGGCCCACGACACCGATGCCCGCGCTGCGGTTTCCCGACACGACGTTGTCGATGATGTCCACGCGGTCCCCGGCGACGTTGACGACCCCGACCCCACCGGGCAGGCGACCGAGCAGGCCGTCAGCGGGGTCCACGGTGTTCGGCTCGTTGTTCCCCGACAGGACGTTGCCACGGATGACGACGTCGTCGGTCACGGTGACCGCACGTCCCGGGGAGATCTGCACCACCGCCCCGATCGCGTTCCGGGTCGAGACGTTGTCCTCGACGACGACCCGCTGGGAGAGCTCGACCTCGAGCCCGATCGTGTTGCCGTGGGCCCTGTTGTGGTCGACGAGCACGTCGGTGCACTGCCCGACGTAGACACCGGAGTCGAACGAGCCGCTCACGGAGTTGTGGTCGACCCGGCCGTGGGTGCAGCGCACCGGGAACAGCCCGTAGAGCGGGTTGTCGACGTAGCGCGTGCCCGTGAGCCGGAAGTGGTCGACCCCGCTCACCTGCACGCCGTAGCGCTCGTAGCCGCGCACGGTCAGGCCCTCGAGCGTGAACCCATTGATCCGGCTGCCGTCGGTGCTCCGCACCCGGATGCCGTGTGGGAGAGCCAAGCCCGTCCCGTCGAGCACCGCCCCGATCGGGCCTCGGATGGTGAGCCCGGGCGTCGTGACGTTCACCGACTCGCGGTAGGTGCCCGCCGGCACGACGACCGTGTCGCCCGGGTCGGCCGCGTCGACGGCTGCCTGGATGGTGGTCGTGACGACGACGACGTCCTCATCCGGCGCGGGCGCTGGGCAGCACGGCCAGCACCGCCACCAGCGACGGACACCACGGATGCCGTGGCCCTCGCGGAGCGGGTGGTGGTCGCCATCTCAGCTCACCGCCTTGCCGATGACCGAGGCACAGCGCCAGATCGTCGGGACGGACGTGTCGTCGACCCAGAGCGTCCCGCCGACTGGCATCCTGGGCGTCGCTCACGGCGTGGGTGATCGACGTCGCCGTGTCCCAGTCCCCGTCGAGGGTCGGGAGCATCAGCAGGTCGCCGGACCCGGTCCAGACGAACGCGTGCCAGAGGGGGAAGTCCTCGTTCGGCATCTCGACGGCGCCGGTGGCCCAGCCCCCGTCGGAGACACCCAGTGCGAACGAGGTCTGCATCCCGGCGACCACGTCACCCATGCGGTGCACCTTCCGGTCGTCGAGCGACCAGTACGCCGCGACGGTGTACTGGATGGCGTCGATGTCGGCGTACCCGACCGCACGCCGGTCGTCGTTGACGTTGAAGGCGTGCGCTCCGGGCCCGGCCTCCTCGAGGTTGAGGATCCGCGGCGTCCACGCCACCGGGTCCAGGTCCCCCCAGTGCTCGCGCGCGTCGACCCCGCCGTAGTCCCGGCGGTCGGGCGTGAGGCGGCCACGGAACGTGGACCCCACGATATCCCCCTGGTTGTTGATGCCGGCGGCCCAGGCGCTGGAGCCGTCGCTGGTGCCGCCGAGCCGTGGGAGACGTTCCGCCGCCGTGTAGGGCGGGGTCCAGCGCAGTGGGTGGGCGAACCCGTTGGCCGCGGCGCCGTCCCCGACGGCCGCCCCGGACTCGTTGATCCTGCGGGCCCCGCCCCAGTCGCCTCCGATGCCCGGCAGCCAGGTGACGGTCCCCGAGTCGAGGTCGGCGACGTACCCGCGGTAGCGGTCGGTGGACGGGTCGTACCCGTCACCCACCGCGACGTGGTGGTCGTTGACGTCCCCAAGTCCCCCGTCCTCGATCGCCACCGGCAGGCCGTGCGCGACCCCGTCGACCCAGTAGGTGGGTCGCAGGATCCCCGAGGCGTCGCGCGAGGCCCCGACGGCGAGGCCGTCGGACGCAAAGGCGAGCACCTCTCCCCCGGGGTTCGCACCCGAGCCGTCGAGCGACGGCAACAGGTCGATGCCGCAGCCCGAGGGGACGGCGGCGGCCGGTGCTGCGGTGAGGACGGCGGCCGCCCAGGTGGCAGCGGCGAAGGCGAGTGCCGCGGTGGCGGTGATGGTTCGGCGGCCGGGTCGTGTGTTCATGGTGCCCTCCTCGGGGCGGACGGATGTGTCCTTCCACGGTGACGACGCACCGGGTCGTGCGCCTCCCTGAAACCACTGATTTCGCAGGCGGACCCTCGCTTCGGCACCCGGGCCGGTGCCACCATCAGGTGTGGGCCGCACGGTGCTCCTCGTGGACGACCATCCAGGCTTTCGCCGGATGGCCCGGCTGCTGCTGCAGAGCGGTGGCTACGAGGTGGTCGGCGAGGCGGCGAGCGCGACCGAGGCCATCGCCCGTGCCCGTGACCTCGTGCCCGAACTCGTGCTGCTCGACGTGCTGCTGCCCGACGGCAACGGGGCCGACGTCGCCAGGACGCTCGCCGACCTGCCAAATCCGCCCGGCGTGGTGCTCACGTCGAGCTACCCGCAGGGCGGTTTCGGGGCGCAGCTGTCGACGCTTCCGGTGCTCGGTTTCGTGCCCAAGGAAGAGCTGACCGTCGGTCGACTGGCCGAGCTGTTCGGATGAGCGAGCGACCCAACCGCTGGACGCCCGCCCGGGTGTCCAGCGTGCTGGTGGCGCTCGCCGTCGTCGTCCTGGTCATCCACCTGTGGGTGGTGCTCACCGTCCCGCACCGCGCGCCGCTTCGCTCGGTCGTGCGCGAGTTCCTCTTCGCCACGAGCTGGCTCGGCGTCGGCGTCGTCGCGCTGCAGGTCGGACGACCGGTCCTCGCCCGGTTGGTCCTGGCGTTCACGCTCGTCCTCGCCCTCAACTTCCCCGGGTCCTTCGGTTTCTACAGCGATGACGTGCTGCCTCGGCTGATGGTGACGATCACGGCGTTCCTCGTCCCCCTCCAGGCACCGGTCGGGGGCCACCTGCTGCTCGCGTACCCCACGGGACGGCTGGGCGGGCAGGCCGCGCGCCGGCTCGTGACGATCGGCTACGTGCTCGGGGTGACCGAGAGCGTGTGGTGGGGCTTCACCCACGCGTCGATCTCGGCCTGCGCCGGGTGCGCGACGTCGTACACCGTCGTCGTCGCGCCCGCCGCCGTGGACACGGCAGTCAGCAGCATCATCGGAGTGCTCTGGGCCGCCTTGGCCGTGGCACTGCTCGCGCAGCTGGTACAGCGATACCGCCGCGGCGGACACCGCCAGCGCCGACTCCTCCTGCTCCCGTACACCTCGATCGCCGTGCTCGTGATGATGTACGGCGTCCTCAGCCTCGTCGGCGCCCGGGAGCGCACCTCGGCGTGGGCCCTGTCCGTGGCCACCGTCATCACCTTCCAGGTGGTCGCGATGCTCGGGGTCCCGCTGTGCTTCCTCATCGGGCTGCTGCACGAGCGCCTCTCCTACCGGCGGATCGGTGAGCTCGTCGTGTCCATGTCCGGCGCCGACGACGCCGACCTCGAGCAGGCGCTGGCCGTGGCCCTCGGTGACCCCGACCTGCGGGTCGCCTACCCCGTCGGCGACTCGTTCGTCGACGGGTCGGGCCATCCCACGGGTCAGCCGTTGCCGGACGAGCGGGCGGCGGTCACGGCGGTCGGAGATCCCGACACTCCGCTGGCGCTCATCCGGCACGACCGCTCGCTGAGCGACGAGCCGGCGCTGCTCACCGCTGCCGGGTCCGCGACCCGGCTGATCCTCGAGAACGCGCGCCTGCAGGCGAAGGTGCGTGCCCAGCTCATCGAGGTGCGCGAGTCACGGGCCCGCATCGTCACGGCGACGAACGAGGCCCGGGTCCGCCTCGAACGGGACCTGCACGACGGAGCCCAGCAACGGCTGCTCGCGATCGGCATCGCCCTGCAGCTGCTGCGCCAGCAACCGGGCGACACCGCGCTGCTCGACGCCGCCGACGAAGAGCTGGTGAGCGCCCTCGGCGAGCTGCGCGACCTCGCATCCGGCATCCACCCGGCGGTCCTCACCGACCACGGTCTCGTCCCGGCGCTGCAGTCGCTGGCCGGTCGCCACGGCCAACGGGTCACCCTGCGGATGCCCACCGGCCCGGTCCGGCGGCTGCCAGCGCCGGTCGAGGCCGCGGCCTACTTCGCGGCTGCGGAGGCGGTCACCAATGCCCTCAAGCACGCCTCCCCCACCCGGGTGACGATGACCGTGGAGGAACGGGACGGCATCCTCGCCCTGACGGTGCACGACGACGGCGAGGGTGGCGCCGACCCGGCCGGCACCGGGCTCGTCGGGGTGCGGGACCGGCTCGCGGCGGTGGACGGGACCCTGCGGCTCGACACCGGCCCCGGGCTCGGCACGCGGCTGACGATGGAGATCCCGTGCGCCTGATCTGCGTCGACGACAACCTGCTCGTGCGGGCCGGGCTGGTGACGCTGCTCGGCGGCCGAGGGCACCAGGTCGTCGCGGTGGCGTCCGGCCCGGCGTCGGTGCCGGCGCTCGTGCGCACCCACGAGCCGGACGTCGTGCTGGTCGACATCCGGATGCCGCCCACGCACACCGACGAGGGGCTGCAGCTGGCCGTGGCGATCCGCACCCGGCACCCGGGAGTGGGGGTGCTCGTGCTCTCGCAGTACCTCGTCGCGTCCTACGCCACCCTGCTCCTCGAGCGGTCGCCGGAGCGCGTGGGGTACCTGCTCAAGGACAACGTCCTGCGCGCGGAGGTGCTCGACGCGGCGATCCGACGGGTGGCCGCGGGAGGGACCTTCGTCGACCCCGAGCTGGTCGACCTGCTCGTGCGGTCGGACTCGACCCTGGACGTACTGAGCGACCGTGAGCGCGAGGTGCTGCGACTCATGGCGGAAGGGCTCTCCGACCGCGGCATCGCGCAGGCCCTCACCGTGGGGCTGAGCACCGTCTACACCCACGTGCAGCACGTCTTCGCCAAGCTCGACCTGCCGGCCACCCCGTCGGACAACCGACGGGTGCGCGCGGTCGTCGCCTACCTCGCCAGCGAGGCGACCTGACGCGCGCCGGCCCTTCGCGCACCTCGCTGTCGGTGCCGGGTGAGAGGCTGACCCCCACATGTCAGACGACGTCCTCGACCGCTTCTCTCCCGCCACCGCCGCGTGGTTCAGGGGAAGTTTCAGCGCGCCCACGACGGCCCAGGAGGGTGCGTGGGAGGCGATCAGCAGCGGTCACCACGCCCTCGTCGTGGCCCCGACCGGGTCGGGCAAGACGCTGTCCGCGTTCCTGTGGGCGCTGGACCGACTCGCCAGCCAGCCGGTTCCCGAGGAGCGCAAGGAACGCTGCCGGGTGCTCTACGTCTCGCCGATGAAGGCGCTCGCCGTCGACGTCGAGCGCAACCTGCGCAGCCCTCTCGTGGGCATCCGCCACGCCGCCACCCGGCTGGGGCTGCCCGAGCCCGACATCACGGTCGCGGTGCGCTCGGGCGACACCCCCGCCGACGAGCGACGTGCCTTTGCGCGCACCCCCAGCGACGTCCTCATCACCACGCCCGAGTCGCTCTTCCTCATCCTCACCTCCGCCGCGCGCGAGGCGCTCGCCGGGGTCGAGACCGTCATCCTCGACGAGGTGCACGCCATCGCCGGCAGCAAGCGCGGCGCCCACCTCGCACTCAGCCTCGAACGGCTCGACGCCCTCCTGCCCAGACCCGCCCAGCGGATCGGGCTGTCCGCCACCGTGCGCCCCGTCGAGGAGGTCGCCCGCTTCCTCGCCGGCGGTCGGCCGGTCGAGGTCGTCCAGCCCCCGTCCACGAAGAAGTGGGACCTCAAGGTCGTCGTCCCGGTGCCCGACCTCGCCGAGATCGGGCAGCCGACGGGTGACCTCTCGGGGGCGGCATCCGGTCAGGAGCAGCGGGCCTCGATCTGGCCGCACGTCGAGGAGCGGATCGTCGACCTCGTCGCCACCCACACCTCGACCCTGGTCTTCTCCAACAGCCGCCGCCTGGCCGAGCGCCTCACCTCCCGGCTCAACGAGATCTGGCAGGAACGCACGGAGGCCGCGGTCGACGCGGATGCCGGCACGTGCCGGCACCGCTGCCGGCACCGACGGCGTGGTGACGGCGCCCGCCCGCACCCCGGCGCAGGTCATGGCCCAGGCCGGCGCGTCGAGCGGGGCGCCGGCCGTGCTCGCCCGCGCCCACCACGGATCGGTGAGCAAGGAACAGCGCGCGAGCATCGAGGAGGACCTCAAGTCGGGTCAGCTGCCGGCCGTCGTCGCGACGAGCAGCCTCGAGCTCGGCATCGACATGGGCGCGGTCGACCTCGTGGTCCAGGTCGAGTCGCCACCGTCGGTCGCCTCCGGCCTGCAGCGGGTGGGCCGCGCCGGGCACCAGGTCGGCGCCGTCAGCCGGGGGGTGCTCTTCCCCAAGTTCCGCGGTGACCTCGTGCAGACCGCGGTCGTCGTCGAGCGCATGCTCGCGGGGCAGATCGAGGCGCTGCACGTGCCGAGCAACCCCCTCGACGTCCTGGCCCAGCAGGTCGTCGCGATGTGCGCCCTCGACGAGTGGACCGTCGACGACGTCCTCGCCCTGGCCCGGCGAAGCGCCCCGTACGCCTCGCTCACGCGCCCGGTCCTCGAGTCGGTGCTCGACATGCTCGCCGGGCGCTACCCGAGCGAGGAGTTCGCCGAGCTGCGCGCCCGGATCACCTGGGACCGCCTCGCCGACACCCTCACGGGGCGCCGCGGAGCCCAGCGTCTGGCCGTCACGTCCGGCGGCACCATCCCCGACCGCGGGCTGTACGCCGTCTTCCTCGCCACCGGTGAGGGCCCCGGGCGCCGGGTCGGTGAGCTCGACGAGGAGATGGTCTACGAGTCGCGGGTCGGCGACCTGTTCACCCTGGGCACGAGCACCTGGCGCATCGAGGACATCACCCACGACCGGGTGCTCGTCACGCCGGCGCCGGGGCTGCCGGGGCGCCTGCCCTTCTGGAAGGGCGACTCGCTCGGCCGTCCCGCCGAGCTGGGCCGGGCCGTCGGCGCCTTCGTGCGCGAGGTCGAGGCCCTGACGCCGGCTGCCGCCCGCACCCGGGTCATGGCGGCCGGGCTCGACGACTGGGCCGCCGACAACCTGCTCACCTACCTGCGCGAGCAGCGCGAGGCAACGGGTCACGTACCCGACGACCGGACGATCGTCGTCGAGCGCTTCCGCGACGAGCTCGGCGACTGGCGGGTGGCGATCCACTCCCCGTTCGGCGCGCAGGTGCACGCCCCCTGGGCGCTGGCCGTCAGCGCCCGGATGCGCGACCGCTTCGGCGTCGACGTGCAGGCCATGCACGGCGACGACGGCATCGTCCTGCGCCTGCCCGACCTCGAGTTCGAGGACCTCGACGGCGTGCGCGAACGCGGGGTCGGCCGCGAGCTGCTCGACCTCGTGACCCTCGACCCCGACGACGTGCGGGGCCTGGTCACCGAGGAGATCGGCGGATCCGCCCTGTTCGCGGCACGGTTTCGTGAGTGCGCCGCCCGCGCCCTGCTGCTCCCCCGGCGCCAGCCCAACCGGCGCCAGCCACTCTGGCAGCAGCGACAGCGGGCCTCGCAGCTGCTCGAGGTGGCCAGCCAGTACCCGTCCTTCCCCATCGTGCTCGAGGCGGTGCGCGAGTGCGTCCAGGACGTCTTCGACGTGCCGGGACTCGTCGACCTCATGCGCGACATCACCTCGCGCCGCGTGACCGTCGTCGACGTCGAGAGCGCGACCCCGTCGCCCTTCGCCAAGTCGCTGCTGTTCGGTTACGTCGCCCAGTTCCTCTACGAGGGCGACTCCCCGCTGGCCGAGCGGCGGGCCGCCGCCCTGGCCCTCGACCCCAGCCTGCTGGCCGAGCTGCTGGGCACGAGTGAGGGCCTGGCGCTTCGCGACCTGCTCGACGCCGAGCAGGTCGCCCGTACCGAGGCCGAGCTGCAACGGCTCACTCCCGAGCGGGCCGCCCGCGACGGCGATGACGTGCTGGACCTGGTGCGTTCCCTCGGTCCGCTCCCCGCGGACGGCATCCTCGCGCGGTGCCGCGAGGGCACCACGGGTGAGGACGTCAGCTCGATGGCTCACCGAGCTCGCCGGCGCCCGGCAGGTCATCGCGGTCCGCGTGGCGGGAGAGGACCGCTGGTCGGCCATCGAGGATGCCTCGCGCCTGCGCGACGCCCTCGGTGTGTCCCTGCCACCCGGGGTCCCCCAGACCTTCCTCGAGCCCGTGACCGACCCCCTGGGCGACCTCGTCGCGCGCTACGCCCGCACCCACGTGCCGTTCCACGCCGCCGAGGTGGCGCGGGCCTACGGCCTGGGTGTCGCCGTGGCCACCACTGCGCTGAGTCGCCTCATCGCCACGGGCCGCGTCGTCCAGGGCGAGCTGCTGCCCAACGGCGCCGGCGGCACGGAGTTCTGCGATGCCGAGGTGCTGCGCCTGCTGCGCCGTCGGTCACTGGCGGCGCTGCGGGCGGAGGTCGAGCCGGTCACCCCGGTCGAGCTCTCCCGGTTCCTCCTCGGGTGGCAGGGGGTCGGCGGCCGGCTGCGCGGGCGGGAAGGCCTGTTGCGCGTGGTCGAGCAGCTGAGCGGTGCGGTACTTCCGGCCAGCGCGATCGAGTCGCTGGTGCTGCCCTCTCGCGTCACCGACTACTCCCCCGGCCTGCTCGACGAGCTCATGTCCACCGGTGAGGTGCTCTGGTGCGGCCACGGGTCGCTGCCCGGCGACGACGGCTGGCTCTCGCTCCACCTCGCCGACTCCGCGCACCTCACGCTGCCCGGCCCGGACCCCGACCTCGTTCCCGGGGAACAGGGACTCGCCGTGCTCGACGCCCTGGCCGGCGGTGGCGCGCACTTCTTCCGCACCCTGTCCGACCACGTCGGCTCCACCGACGACGAGGCCCTCACCACGACCCTCTGGGACCTCGTGTGGTCCGGGCGCGTCACCGGCGACACCTTCGCTCCGGTGCGGGCGCTGCTCGGCGGCGGGCGCACCGCGCACCGGCGCACGGCATCCGGCCCGAGACGAACCCGGTATGCCGGTCGCCGCGGTCCGCTCGGAGGGTTGGGTGCCGCCCCGGCCCGACCGTCACTGCCCAGCCGCACCGGCCCGGCGAAGGTCACCGGACGTTGGTCACTCCTGCCCCCTGTCGACCTCGACCCGACCCTGCGCGCCTACGCCAACGCCGAGCTGCTCCTCGACCGGCACGGCATCCTCACCCGCGGCGCGACCGTGGCCGAGGACGTCCCGGGCGGGTTCGCCGCCCTCTACCGGGTGCTGGCCCGGGCCGAGGAGGCCGGTCGGGTGCGCCGCGGCTACTTCGTCGAAGGCCTGGGCGCCTCCCAGTTCGGCACGACCGGTGCGGTCGACCGGCTGCGCAGCGGCACGGGCGGCGTCGGCACGAGCGGTCGCGACCGAAGCACCGCCCCACCCACCGCCGTCGTCCTCGCGACGAGCGACCCGGCCAACCCCTACGGCGGCGCGCTGCCCTGGCCCGACCGGGCGGTCGACCTCGCCGCCGAGGACGGAACCACCACCGACAAGCGGCGACGGCACCAGCCGGGGCGAAAGGCCGGGGCCGTCGTCGTGCTCGTCGACGGCGAGCTCGTGCTCTACGTCGAGCGGGGCGGCAAGACGCTGCTCACCTCGTCCGAGGACCCGGCCCTCCTGCGGGCGGCTGCCGGAGCCCTCGCGGATGCCGTGCGTGGCGGCAGCCTGGGACGGATCACCGTCGAGAAGGCCGATGGCGGTCAGCTGCTGGGCTCGGACCACCCCGTCATCCCGGCACTCGAGGAGGCCGGGTTCCACCTCACGCCGCGCGGCCTGCGGATGCGTCGCTGACCAGGGCGCGGGCCGCCCGCCAGGTGAGGACGGCCACCGCCGCGCTCACCGGTGCCCAGAGGGCGCGTTCGGCAGGGCTCGGGGATACGAGGTTGAGCGCAGCACCGGCGGTGCTGACCGCACACACTCCCCGGAGCAGCACGCTCTGGGCCCGGACAGAGGGCGGACGACTGGTCGCGACCGCAACGGTCACCGCCCCCCAGAACACCGCGGCGCCGGTCGAGGCCACCCGGAGGTCGGTGGGCAGGACGCCGTCGTGACTCCCGCCCCAGGCGAGCCGCCCCCACGGGGCACCAGCGGCCAGCGACACCTGGAAGGCCGTGATCCCGGCGAGCAACAGGCTGGCTGCGGCACGCTCCCTCCCACCGGGGCCCGCGAACAGGTCGTCAACATATCTCATAGATATGTTTCTAGCAGATAGCATGGCCCGGTGGCCAGACATTCGCAGACCGAGGTCGCCGTCCTCGGCGCGCTGTCGACCGGGCCGATGAGCGGCTACGAGGTGCGCCGCGCGATCACCGAGGTCCTCGGCCACTTCTGGCACGAGAGCTACGGCCAGATCTACCCCTGCCTGACGGCGCTCGAGGCGGCAGGGTCGGTGCGCCGCACCGGGCCCGGCCGCACGTCCGGGACGGTCTTCCAGATCACGCCGGCCGGCGAGGACCGGCTGCGCTCGCTCCTCGCCGAGCCGCACACCACTCCCCCCGCACGCAACGGTCTCCTCCTGCGGCTGTTCTTCGGCGACCACCTCGCCGACGGAGAGGCGCAGAACCTCCTGGAACAGGCCCGTGACCGGGCCCGCGCAGCGCTCGAGCACTACGCGCAGATGCGCGACGAGATCAGGGGCGACGGTCGACTGGGCGCGCGAGCAGGCCCTGCGCGAGCCATCACCCTGTCCTTCGGAGAGCACGTGGCCCGGGCCCAGCTGACCTGGGCCCAGGAGTCGCTCGAGACCCTCGCGGCCCTGGATGCCCCGACCGAGGAGGGGACACCCCGTGCCCGAGGGTGACACCGTCCACCGCACCGCAGACCGCCTGCACCGGGCCCTGGCCGGGCGGGTCGTCCAGCGGGCCGAGCTGCGCTGGCCCCGGGTGCCGGACGTCGACCTCGCCGGGGCCCGCACCCTCGAGGTGGTCGCCCGCGGCAAGCACCTGCTCCACCGCTTCGACACCGGCGCGACTCTGCACACCCACCTGCGGATGGAGGGCCAGTGGCGCATCGAGCACCCGGGGGCAGACACCCAGCGAGCCCTGCGCCGCACCGACCTGCGCGCTGCCGTCCTCACCGACGAGTGGTCGGCCGTGGGGCTGCGGCTCGGGATGCTCGACCTCGTCCCCACCACGCGCGAGGGCGACCTCGTCGGGCACCTCGGCCCGGACGTCCTGGGCAGCGACTGGGACCCCGCCCGCGTCGCGGCGCGGCTCACGGCATCCGAGGTCTTCGTCGGCGACCTCCTGCTGGACCAGCGGGTGCTCTCCGGGGTGGGCACGTTCTGGGCCAGCGAGATCCTCTTCCTCGAGCGCGTGCTGCCGTGGACGCCCGGCAGCGACCTCGACGACGCCGTGGCCGCGAGGATCACCGACCGGTTGCACCGTCTCATGGACCTCGCCCGGCGCACCGGCTGGCAGGCGAGCACCGGGCTGCAGCGATCCGGCGAGGAGGCCTACGTGCATGCCCGATCGGGTCGCCCCTGCCGCAGGTGCGGCGACACGGTACGGGTGGCGATGACCGGGGTGCCCCCTCGCCAGCGCACGCTGTTCTCGTGCCCGACGTGCCAGGGCGGGCTCGCGCCCACCGACGACGGGCGGGTACAGCGACCTCTCGGCAGTGGTCGGTCAGGCCGCTGAGGCGGAGACCTGGTCGGCATCCACAGCGGGAGCGACGGGCAGGGCCACCGGGGCGGCGAAGGTCTCGACCCGCTCGACGCGGTCCCGGACCAGCTCGAGCACCTCGGACAGGCTCAGCCCCAGGCCGGTGCACACCGCGGCCAGCAACTCCGAGGACGCCTCCTTGGTGCCGCGCTCGAGCTCGCTGAGGTAACCCAGGGAGACAGCAGAGGACGAGGCCACGTCACGCAGGGTGCGACCCTGGTCCTGACGGATCTCTCGCAGGACCTCACCGAGCTCGTGGCGCAACAGGATCACGGCGCGTCCTCTCCCTGGTCCGTACTGGCCGGTCGTTCCGGCCGAGCTCCACCGTACCCCGCGGGACCGTCACCGTCGCGAAGGTTCTTCAGGAGGCCGGCCAGCAGGCTGAGAGCGGACCGCGCACGGTGGCCGCGCGGATCTGCTCCCGGTTGCCACTCAACGACAGCTGCTCCACGAGGATTCCCCACGGCCCGCTGGCGCCGACGAACACGGTCCCGGGAGGCCTCCCGTCGGCCGGGTCGGGGCCTGCCACACCCGTCGTCGACACCCCGACGTCGCACCCCAGCACGGCGCACACCCCCTGAGCGAGCTCGGCCGCCACGGCCCGCGACACCGCACCCTCTCGGGCGAGCACCTCGCGGTCGACCCGCAGGACGTCGGCCTTGACCTCACTCGCGTAGGCGACGACCCCGCCGCGCACGACGGCGGAAGCCCCCGGCACGCTCGTGAGCGCACCGCACACCAGCCCCCCGGTCAGCGACTCCGCCGTGCCGATCGTCAGGCCCAGGTCCCGCAACCGGGCGACGAGGGCCGACGCACCGGCATCCGGGTGCCCGACGTCCGCGATCACGGTGCGCCGCGAGCCTCACGTCGAGCCGCCCGCGCGGCGCGCTTGCTGGCTGCCCGCTCGCTGGTCTGCCGGAGCCGCAGCGCCTGGTGCAGGTAGTCGATGCCGGTCACGACCGTGACGATCACCGCGGCACCGAGCGAGATCGCGGCGACCCAGTCCCAGAAGTCCGGGTACGGGAGCACCCACCGCGGCATCAGGTAGAACCCGATGCCGAACGTCTGCAGCAGGGTCTTGACCTTGCCGCCCCGACCCGCGGCCATGACGCCGTGCCGGATCACCCAGAAGCGCACGGCGGTGATGCCCCACTCGCGCACGAGCACGACGGCGGTCACCCACCACCACACCTCGCCGATGATCGACAGGCCGATGAGCGCCATCGTGACCAGCGCCTTGTCGGCGATCGGGTCCAGGACCTTGCCGACGTTGGTCACGAGGCCACGGCTGCGCGCGAGGTCACCGTCGATCCGGTCGGTGACCATCGCGATGGCGAACAGGGCGAACGCCGCCCACCGGTACCCGGGGCTGAGGCCGTCGTCAGCCAGCAGCAGCCACCCGAAGACCGGGACGATCGCGAGGCGGAAGACCGTGAGGTAGTTCGCGATGTTCCACGCGCTCGGGCCCGTCGTGGGCACGGCCGGGCTCGCCGGGTCGACACCGACGCGGTAGGGGTCGGAGGCCCGCCCCTCCGCGAGCGGGCCGGGGCGCACCGGGCGCAGCGGCTTCTCGCTCATCGGCTTGTCGCTGGTCGGCTGCTCGGTCATCGGGCGTCCACGACGAGGTCGACACCCACCGCATCGACGACGACACCCTCGACGAACGAGCCGACCCCCGGGACGACGCCCCCTGCGGACCGCACGAGGCACACCCCGTCGACGTCCGGGCCCTGGTGCTCGGCCCGACCCACGGCGACGGACGGGTCGTCCTCGTCGTGTTCCTCGACGAGGACGACGACGCTCTCGCCCACCCGCTCGGTCGCGCGCTGCGCCGTGAGCTCCTCGACGAGCCCCGTCAGCCGCTCGACCCGCTCGAGCACGACGTGGTCGGGCAGCTTGTCGCCGAGCGACTCCGCCTCGGTGCCGTCCTCGTCCGAGTAGCCGAAGACCCCGACGACGTCCATGCGTGCCTGCGTGAGGAAGCGCTCGAGCTCGTCGACGTCTGCCTCGGTCTCCCCCGGGAAGCCGACGATGACGTTGCTGCGCACCCCGGCGAGTGGCTGACGGTCGCGGACGCGACCGATGAGGTCGAGGAAGGGCTCGGTGCCCCCGAACCGCCGCATCCGCCGCAGGATCGTCTCGGAGGAGTGCTGGAAGGACAGGTCGTACCAGGGCATCACACCCGGGGTGCCGGCCATCGCCTCGAGCAGGCCCGGGCGCACCTCGGCGGGCTGCAGGTAGGACACCCGCACCCGCTCGATGCCCGCGAGCGCCGTCAGCTCGGGCAGGAGCTTCTCGAGCAGGCCCAGGTCGCCGAGGTCCTTGCCGTACGACGTGGAGTTCTCGCTGACGAGGAACAGCTCGCGCACGCCCTGCTCCCCCAGCCAGCGCGCCTCGGCGATGACGTCGGTGGGGCGCCGCGAGACGAAGGACCCCCGGAACATCGGGATGGCGCAGAACGAGCAGCGACGGTCGCACCCGCTCGCGATCTTCAGCGGCGCCCAGGGCCGGGCGTCGAGGCGGGAGCGCACGAACTGCTCGCCGTCCCCATGACCCGGCAGCGACACGGCATCCGCCGCGCCGGAGCGATCGACGGGTGACAGCGGCAGGAGCCGACGCCGGTCGGACGGGACGTGGGATGCCGGTCGCGCGCCACCGAGGATGGCGGTGAGGTGGCTCGACATGTCGCGGTAGGAGTCGAAACCGAGCACGGCATCGGCATCCGGCAGCTCGTCGGCCAGGGTCTGGCCGTAGCGCTCGGCCAGGCAGCCCACCGCGACGACGGCCTTCGTGCGCCCGGTCTCCTTGAGGTCGGCGGCCTCGAGGAGGGTGTCGATGGAGTCCTTCTTGGCCTGCTCGACGAAGCCGCACGTGTTGACGAGCGCGACGTCGGCGTCCGCGGCGTCGTCGACGAGGGTCCACCCCTCGGCGGCCAGCCGACCGGCGAGCTCTTCGGAGTCCACCTCGTTGCGCGTGCACCCGAGGGTGACCAGGGCGACGCTGCCGCGGCTCGAGGGGGAGGGCATGTCGCCACTGTAGTTCCCGCACAGGCCCGACCGGCACACTCGCAGTAGGGTCCGGCCATGCCACTCGACACCGAGAGCCGGATCCGTGACCTGCTCCTGCGCCACCCCGTGATCGACGGGCACAACGACCTGCCCTGGGAGGCCCGGGAGAGAGTCGCCTACGACTGGGACCGGCTCGACATCAGCACCGCCGGCCTGAGCACCCACACCGACCTCCCACGCCTTCGCGCGGGTGGTGTCGGCGCGCAGTTCTGGTCGGTGTACGTCCCCTCCGACCTTCCGGCCGGCGAGGCGGTGACGGCCACGCTGGAGCAGGTCGACGCCGTTCACGCCATGACCTCGCGATACCCCGCTGACCTCGCGCTCGCGACGAACGCCGCCGAGGTCGAGCACGCGATCTCGCAGGGCCGGATCGCCTCGCTCATCGGGGCCGAGGGCGGGCACAGCATCAACTCCTCGATGGGTGCCCTGCGGATGCTGTTCGCCCTCGGTGTCCGCTACCTCACCCTGACCCACAACGACAACGTCCCGTGGGCCGACTCCGCCACCGACGAGCCGGTGCTCGGTGGGCTGTCGGCGTTCGGTCGGGAGGTCGTGCTCGAGATGAACCGCCTGGGCATGCTCGTCGACCTCTCCCACGTGTCGGCCGACACCATGCACGACGCGCTCGACACCACGCAGGCACCGGTGATCTTCTCGCACTCCTCGGCCCGGGCGCTCTGCGACCACCCGCGCAACGTCCCCGACGACGTGCTGGCCCGCCTGGCCGACAACGGCGGCGTCTGCATGGTCACCTTCGTGCCGTACTTCGTCAGCCAGGCCCTGCGCGACTGGGACCGTGAGCCCACCGACGGCGAGCGCCCGACGGCAACGTTGGCCGACGTCGTCGCCCACTGCGAGCACGTGCGCGAGGTGGCCGGCATCGCGCACATCGGGCTCGGCGGCGACTACGACGGCGTCGACCACCTCCCGGAAGGCCTCGAGGACGTCAGCGGGTACCCGCGGCTGCTCACCGCCCTGGCGGACCGCGGGTGGAGCGACGCCGACCTCGCGGCGCTCACGGGTGGCAACATCCTGCGCGTGCTCGGCGAGGCGGAGCGGCGCGCGGGCGAGATCTCGCGCACCCGCGGCCCGAGCCTGGCTCGGATCGAGGACCTCGACGGCTGAGCGGCAGGCTGAGCCGCGGCCTGATCCGGACGCTCAGGCGCGCGCCCGCATGACGGTGAGCGCGACGAGGCGGGAGATGACCATCGCGACGTACATGACGCCGGTGAGCTGCTCGACGGTGCCGATGGCCCGGGCGTGCGGACTGGATCGGCCCGACGTCGGACAGGCCGACACTCGTGAGGTTGGCGCCGGAGTAGGTAGATGAGCTCGAGCAGGGTGCGCTGCCCCGGGCCGTCGAACGAGGTGAACGACGCCGGGTACACCTCCTGGATCGCCATGAACAGGTACGCGAACGCGAACACGAGCACGGTGAAGCACGCACCCACGGCGAACAGCTCGTCCTTGGTCACCCACGAGTCCTCGAACATGTACGAGATGAGCGCGTAGGCCGTGTAGAAGTAGAAGACCGCGAGGGCCGAGTGGGCCAGGGCGAGGATCGTCGAGCTGTCGTCGACCAGGCTCCAGATCTCGAAGATCGCGGCCGGCAGCGCCAAGCGCCACCGAGAGCCACGTGAGGGCAGGGGTGCTGCGGACCGTGAAGACCGCGATGATGAGGGCGGACAGGCTGAGGAGGGAGATGACCGCCCCGCCCCAGCCCGACGTCTCGAGCACCGGTAGCAGCAGGATCACGAGGATCTGCACGGCGAGCAGGAACGCAGACGGCTGCTTGCGCAGCGTGGCCTTCCACCGGGCGCTGCGCGACGGCGCCTCCTGCAGGTCCTCCCACATCAGCGGCATGGTCAACACCCTAGAGCCGCGTGGGGAAGAATGGCGGCATGCCGAGTGCCCTCCTGCTCCCCGTCATCACCTGCGCCGCCGTGCTGCTGCTCAGCGGCATCGCGAAACTGCGCGATCCCGCGACGGTCGACACTGCCTTCAGCTCGCTGGGCGTCCCACGCGCCGTGGACACCCGGCTGGTGCGGCGCCTGTTCCCGTGGGTCGAGATCGCGCTCGGAGCCTGGTTGCTCCTCGCGACCGGGCCGGCGCTGGTCGTCGTCGCGCTGGTCACCTTCGCGCTCTTCGTCGCCTACCTCGTGCTCGTCGTGCGGGCCGTGCGCCAACCCGAGCCGGTCGACTGCGGGTGCTTCGGTGCTCTGGGCGACTCGGAGGTCACCACCGTCACGGTGTGGCGCAACGCCGCGCTCGTGCTGTCCGCGGCGCTGGCCGTGCTCGCGGGGGTGCGCGGAACCGGCGTGCTGCCGGCGCTCGTCGACGACACGGGTGTCGTGGCATGGGTGGCCGCAGCCGCCCTCACCGCAGCGGTGGCGGTCCTCGTCGCCTACCGCCCGCCCGCCAGTGCCTCCGAGACGGGACAGCCGAGCGAGGCGCTCACCGATGCCGACGGTGAGTACGTGCGCGACGCGATCCCTGACGCCCAGGTGCTCACCGAGGACGGCGAGCTCGTGTTCGTCGCACACGAGACGCGCCGGGCGGCCCACCTCCTCGTCTTCCTCTCACCGGGGTGCGGACCCTGCGGCCGAATTGGCCCCCTGGTCGCCGGCTGGAGCGAAGAGCTCGCCCCTGTCGTGGTCAAGGCGGTCGTGGCCGGTCAGCCGGTCGTGGTCGAGACCTGGCTGACCTACCTGCAAGGACACGCGTGGTTCGACCCGCACGGGATCACCCGCAAGGCGTTCACCGCCGGCAACCCGTCCGCGGTGCTGCTCGGCGCCGACGGACTGGTCGCGGGCGGTCCGGTGCACGGTGAGGAGGACGTCCTGTCGTTCATCGCAGACGTCCGCGACCAGCTTCGCGAGGCACGCGAGGCCGGGGAGCTGGTCGAGCCCGGCGACGTGGCCGCGGTCACCGACGCCCGGTGAGCTCCCAGGCGTCCTGCTCGCCGTCCTCGTCGTCCCACTCGGGCGCGGCCGCGTAGGAGTCCAGGTCGGCCGCGACGGCATCCCCGCCGTAGCCGAGCACCGGCACCTCGGAGGTGTCGTCCGTGGAGTCGTCGGTGACCGCAGGGGTGTCGGCGACGAAGACCTCGGGGACGTCGTCCCCGCGCATCAGGGCCAGGGTCATCGCGAGGTCGTCGGGCTTGACGAGCACGTCACGCGCCTTGGAACCCTCGGAGGGGCCGACGACACCACGGGACTCGAGCAGGTCCATGAGGCGACCCGCCTTGGCGAAGCCGACGCGCAGCTTGCGCTGGAGCATCGAGGTCGACCCGAACTGGGTCGTCACCACCAGCTCGGTGGCCTGCAGCAGCAGGTCGAGGTCGTCGCCGATGTCGTCGTCGACCTGCTTCTTCGGCGCCGTCACCGTGACGTCGTCGCGATAGCGCGGCTTCAGCTGGTCGGTGACGTGCTTGACGACGGCGTGGATCTCGGACTCGGTGACCCACGCGCCCTGCACGCGCATCGGCTTGCTGGCCCCCATCGGCAGGAACAGTGCGTCACCCTGACCGATGAGCTTCTCGGCACCGGGCTGGTCGAGCACGACGCGCGAGTCGGTGACGCTGGACGTCGCGAACGCCATGCGCGACGGCACGTTGGCCTTGATCAGGCCGGTGACGACGTCCACGCTCGGCCGCTGGGTCGCGAGGACGAGGTGGATGCCGGCCGCGCGCGCGAGCTGGGTGATGCGGACGATGGACTCCTCGACGTCGCGCGGGGCGACCATCATGAGGTCGGCGAGCTCGTCGACGACGACGAGCAGGTAGGGGTAGGGGGTGATGACCCGCTCCGACCCCGGGAGCGGCGTGACCTTCCCCGCCTTGACCGCCTTGTTGAACTCGTCGATGTGCTTGAAGCCGAAGGCCGCGAGGTCGTCGTAGCGGGTGTCCATCTCCCGCACGACCCACTGCAGCGCCTCGGCGGCCTTCTTGGGGTTGGTGATGATCGGGGTGATGAGGTGCGGGATCCCCTCGTAGGCGGTCAGCTCGACCCGCTTGGGGTCCACGAGCACCATGCGCACCTCGTCGGGGGTGGAGCGCATGAGGACCGAGGTGATCATCGAGTTGACGAAGCTGGACTTGCCGGCGCCGGTGGCCCCCGCGACGAGGAGGTGCGGCATCTTCGCGAGGTTGGCGATGACGTAGCCGCCCTCGACGTCCTTGCCGACGCCCATGACCATCGGGTGCTCGCTCGCGCGGGCGACCTGGCTGCGCAGGACGTCGCCGAGGCTGACCTTCTCGCGGTCGGTGTTGGGGATCTCGATGCCGATGGCGGACTTGCCGGGGATCGGGCTGAGGATGCGCACGTCGGCCGACGCCACGGCATACGCGATGTTCTTGGAGAGCGCGGTGACGCGCTCGACCTTGATGCCGGGGCCGAGCTCGACCTCGTAGCGGGTGACCGTCGGCCCACGGCTGAAACCGGTGACCTGCGCGTCGATCTCGAACTGGTCGAGCACGGTGGTCAGCGACTCGACGATGCGGTCGTTGGCGGCGCTGCGGGCCTTGTGCGGGCTGCCCGGCTCGAGGATCGCGTCGTCCGGCAGCGTGTAGGTGATGTCCCCGGCCAGTGAGAGCTGCTCGACGCGCTGGGGCAGCGGAGTCGTCGGGGGCGCCTCGAGCGGTGCCTTCGACGGCACGGGGCCACGCGCGGCGGGGCCGCTGGCAGCGGTCGCGTCGGCGCCGGGGACGGGTGCCGGCGAGGGGGTGGCCGGGCGGCGCTGTCCGGGGCGCAGCCGCTTGCCCGTGACGGGGTCGACGACCGCGGCCTGCTCGAAGGCCTCGTCGCCGGGGAGCGTGCCGTCGGCCTCGAGGTCGGCGCGGCTGCGCCGGCGGCGGGTCGTGGGCGGGGCGGCCTCGTCGGCCACGTCAGGGGTGTGGCCCGTGAGCCGGTCGAACCCGGCGCGCAGGCGCTCCGGCACCTGGTGCAGCGGGGTCGCCGTGATGACGAGCACGCCGAAGAGCCCGAGGAGGAGCAGCAGCGGCACGGTGCCGTAGACCGAGACGGCCGCCTCGAGCGGGCTCGAGGCCAGGAAGCCGATGATGCCCCCGGCGGCGCGCATGCCGTCCGCGCCCTCGGGCGGGGTCGGGATGCCGGCGGCGACGTGGGCCAGGCCGCACGCGGCGAAGGCCAGCGCCGTCGTGCCGACCGCGGCCCTCGAGGTCGCGACGTCGTCCTTCGGGGCGCGCAGCATGTGGATGCCGAAGAGCAGCAGGACGAGCGGCACCGCGTACCCGATCTTCCCGAACGTGCCCGCGACGACGGCGTGCACGACGGTGCCGACGGCACCGGTCATCCCCCACCACTCACGTGCCGCGACGACCACGGCGAGCGCGATGAGCAGCAGGCCCACACCGTCGCGGCGGTGCTCCGGCTCGAGGTCGCGGCCGGACGCGCCCACCTTGCGAGCCACGGAGCCGGTCGCGTGGGCCAGGCCCATCCAGGTGCTCTGCACCGCGCGCAGGGGCAGGGGGAGGCCACCCGAGCGGGCCTTGCCCGAACCCTTGCGGGAACGGGCAGCAGGCCGCCGGGTCGCGGGGCGCGCTGCAGCCGTGCGGCCGCGCGCTGAGGAGGACGTACGTGTCGCCATGGTCGCAGGTTACGCGAGAGTCACACGAGACACACGCGTCACACGCGGCACTACCCTGACATTCGCCCACGTCCCACGATCGACCGATCGGTCACTCACGGGACACCGCCAAGGGGCGTCGGCGGTCGTCAGGCCTCGATCACCATGGGGATGATCATCGGGCGTCGGCGGATCTTGCGCCCCATCCAGCCGCCGACGCAGCGACGGATCACCTGCTGCAGCTGGTAGGTGTCGGTGACTCCGTTGGCCGCCGCCTCGTCCAGGGCTGCGACCAGCTGGGGCATGACGTCGTCGAAGAGCACGTCGCCCTCGACGAAACCGCGGGCCGTGATCTCCGGCCCGGCCACGACCTTGCCGGTGCCCGAGTCGATGACGACGATCACCGAGACGAAACCCTCGTCGCGCAGGATCCGGCGGTCCTTGAGCAGGGCGTCGTCGGCCGCCCCGACGGAGGCGCCGTCGACGTAGACGTACCCGCACGGGACGGCGCCCGCCACCGAGACGACACCGTCGACGAGGTCGACGACGACGCCGTCCTCCACGACGACCACCCGCTCGCGCGGGACCCCGGTCGCGATCGCGAGCTCGGCGTTGGCCACGAGGTGACGCCACTCACCGTGGACGGGCATGACGTTGCGCGGCTTGACGATGTTGTAGCAGTAGAGCAGCTCACCCGCGCTCGCGTGGCCGGAGACGTGGACGTTCGCGTTGCCCTTGTGCACGACGTTCGCGCCGAGGCGCATCAGCCCGTTGATCACCCGGTAGACCGCGTTCTCGTTGCCCGGGATGAGCGAGGACGCCAGCAGCACGGTGTCGCCGGGGCCGACGTCGATGCGGTGGTCGCGGTTGGCCATCCGCGACAGGGCGGCCATCGGCTCACCCTGGCTTCCGGTGCACACGAGCACCACCTCGTCGTCGGGCAGGTCGTGCAGCTTCTTGAAGTCGACGAGGACGCCGTCGGGCACCCGCAGGTAGCCGAGCTCGGACGCGATCCCCATGTTCCGCACCATCGAGCGTCCGACCATCGCCACCTTGCGGCCGGACCTCTCCGCGGCGTCGAGCACCTGCTGCACCCGGTGCACGTGCGAGGAGAAGCAGGCGACGATGATGCGTCGCTCGGCGTGCCGGAAGACCTTGTCGACGGCCGAGGCGATGTCCCTCTCGGGCGTCGTGAAGCCGGGCACCTCGGCGTTCGTGGAGTCGGTGAGGAAGAGGTCGACGCCCTCCTCCCCCAGCCGCGCGAAGGCTCGCAGGTCGGTGAGCCGGCCGTCCAGCGGCAGCTGGTCCATCTTGAAGTCGCCGGTGTGCAGCAGCGTGCCGCCCGACGTGCGCACGGCCACGGCCAGGGCGTCGGGGATCGAGTGGTTGACCGCGACGAACTCGCAGTCGAACTCGCCGAACGTGGCCCGGTCCCCCTCACGGACCACGCGGCTCACCGGCGTGAGGCGGTGCTCCTTGAGCTTGGCCTCGACGAGCGCGAGCGTCAGCGTCGAGCCGACGACCGGCAGGTCGGGGCGCAACCGCAGCAGGTAGGGAACCGCCCCGATGTGGTCCTCGTGGCCGTGGGTGAGGACGAGCGCCTGGACATCCTGGAGCCGGTCCCGGATGTGGTCGAAGTCGGGGAGGATCAGGTCGATGCCGGGGTGGTGGTCGTCGGGGAACAGCACGCCGCAGTCGATGACGAGCAGCTGGCCGCGGTGTTCGACCACGGTCATGTTCCGACCGATCTCGCCGAGGCCACCGAGCGGCACGACGCGCACCCCCCCGTCGACGAGCGGCCCGGGAACCTCCAGCTCGGGGTGCGGGTGGCTCATCGAGCGAGGATGCCGGGCAGCGTCGCCAAGGCGTCGCGCATCGCCTCGAGGTGCTCGGGCGGGCTCTCGACCAGCGGCAGTCGCACGAACGCCGACTCGATGACGCCGAGCTCGACCAGGGCCGCCTTGGCCATGATCGCGCCCTGGGACGGCGACATGATGGCGTCGACGACCGGGACCAGCGCCTCGTGGATGCGCTGCGCCTCGGCCAGGTCGCCGCGGTCGACGGCAGCGATCATCGCGGCGTACTGCTCGCCGGCGACGTGCCCGACGACCGAGATCGTGCCCACCGCGCCGATCGCCAGCAACGGCAGGGTCAGCGCGTCCTCGCCGCTGAACCAGAGCAGGTCGGTGGCCGCGAGGACCCGCGTGGAGGCCGCGAGGTCACCCTTGGCGTCCTTGACGGCGACGATGCGCGGGTGGTCGGCGAGCGCGATGAGCGTCTCGGTGGTGAAGGGGATGCCGGTGCGTCCGGGGATGTCGTAGAGGATCACCGGCAGCTCGGTGGAGTCGGCCACCGCGTGGCAGTGCGCGATGAGGCCCGGCTGGGTCGGCTTGTTGTAGTACGGGCTGACGAGCAGGAGGGCGTCGGCGCCCACCTGCGCCGCACGGCCGGCCATGTGCACGGCGTGGCGGGTGTCGTTGGAGCCGACACCGGCGATGACCACCGCACGGTCGCCGGCCCGTTCCTTGACGCGCCGCACCGTCTCGATGCTCTCGTCGTCGCTGAGTGTCGAGGCCTCACCGGTCGTGCCGTTGACGACGATGCCGTCGTGGCCGCGTGGCCAGGAGGTGCTCGACGAGGGCGTCGGTGCCCGCCGGGTCGACCTCACCGTCCGGCGTCATCGGGGTGACCATCGCGGTCAGGACACGGCCGAAGGGGGAGCTCGTCATGGCCCCAAGGGTAGTGGTGCGGCGCAGGCCAGGGCGGGCACGGCATCCGGCGTGGGTGACGGCTCGGGTGTCGCAGGTGCCGAGTAGGCTCCGAGCGTGCGCCAGTACCTCGACCTCATCGACCACGTCATGACCCACGGCGTCGACAAGGGTGACCGCACGGGCACCGGCACCCGCAGCGTCTTCGGCTACCAGATGCGCTTCGACCTCGGTGACGGGTTCCCGGTCGTCACGACCAAGCGGCTGCACCTGCGCTCGATCATCGGTGAGCTGCTGTGGTTCCTGCGCGGGGACACCAACGTGCGCTGGCTGCAGGAGCGCGGCATCTCGATCTGGGACGAGTGGGCCGACGAGCTCGGCGAGCTCGGCCCGGTCTACGGGCACCAGTGGCGCTCGTGGCCGACGCCCGACGGCCGACACGTCGACCAGATCGCCAAGGTCATCGAGTCCGTCCGCAGCAATCCCGACTCGAGGCGGCACATCGTCTCGGCGTGGAACGTCGCCGACGTCGACCACATGGCCCTGCCCCCGTGCCACACGATGTTCCAGTTCTACGTGCGGCCCGCAGCCGACGGCGGCCCCGCCTTCCTCGACTGCCAGCTCTACCAGCGCTCCGCCGACATCTTCCTCGGCGTCCCGTTCAACATCGCGTCCTACGCGCTGCTCACGATGATGGTCGCCCAGCTGACCGACCTGCGGCCGGGCCACTTCGTGCACACGCTCGGCGACGCGCACCTGTACTCCAACCACATGGAGCAGGCCAGGCTCCAGCTCACTCGTGAGCCGTTCCCGCTCCCCACGATGCTCATCACCCCCAAGCCGGGGGTCGACGACTACGACCTCGACGACTTCGAGCTCGTGGGGTACGAGTCCCACCCGTCCATCAAGGCGCCGATCGCCGTCTGAGGAGCACCGATGACCAGGCTGACGATCATCGCCGCCGTGGCGCGCAACGGCGTCATCGGCCACGACGGCGGGATGCCGTGGCACCTGCCCGACGAGCTCGCCCACTTCAAGGCCACGACCATGGGACACCCCCTGCTCATGGGACGGCGCACGTTCGAGTCGATCGGACGAGCCCTTCCGGGGCGACGCACCATCGTCGTCACCCGCGACCCGCAGTGGCACCACCCCGGCGTCGAGACGGCCCACTCGTTCGAGGAGGCGCTGGCCCTCGCTGGGCCGGCCGACGAGGTCTTCGTCGCGGGGGGTGCGCAGGTCTACGAGCAGGCACTGCCCTTCGCGCACCGCATGCTGCTCACCGAGGTCGATGCCACCCCCGAGGGTGACACCTGGTTCCCGGCCTGGGCCCGCGCCGACTGGTCCGAGGAGGGCCGGGAGGCACACGACGGCTGGTCACACGTGGTCTACGAGCGCGTCCCCGCCTAGCCGCGCCCGGGCACCTCGCCCCAGGCGATCGCCGGCTCCACGAGGCTGCCGAGCCACACCTTTCCCTCGTGCTCGCGCACCCCGGTCGCCAGGTGCCACCGCGTGTGGTCGAAGTCGAGATCGTGCGCCAGGTGCCCCTCGGAGTCGAAGGCCATCACCCGAGCCGTGCGCTTCGGTTGCGGCGTGAGACGGTCCGGGAGGCGGCGGGCGAGGCCGCGCACGGCATCCGGGCTCTTCTGGAGCAGGCCGAGCACCCGGTCGGTCGGTGACGCGAGGGTGACCCAGATGAGGTCGTCACTGCCGCGGGCGATGTTGTCGGGGTGGCCCGGCAGGCCATCGACCCACGTCGTCGACTCCCCCGGGGAGCCGTCGGCCCGCAGGTGCACGCGCCGGATCCTGCGGGTGCCGGTCTCGGCGACCAACACGCTGTCGTGGTCCGCGGTCAACGCGACCCCGTTGGCGAAGCACAGACCGTCGAGGACCGTCTGCACCGCGCCGTCCGGCGTGCGGCGGAACAGTCGACCGGTGCAGGTGTGCTCGATGAGGTCGTTCTTCCACTCCTCGATCGGCCAGACCCGGCTGGAGTCCGAGAACCAGATCGTGCCGTCCGCAGCCACGGCAGCGTTGTTCGTGAAGAGCAACCGGTCGCCGTCGACCTCGGTCAGCAGGGTCTCGAGGCTTCCCGAGGCCGGGTCGAGCGCCAGCAGTCCGCGGTGGGCGTCGCACACCAGGATCCGGCCGTCGGGCAGGTTCTCGAGGCCGAGCGGTCGCCCGCCGGTGGCTGCCACGGTCCGTGTCGTGCCGACCGCAGGGTCGTGGACGTGGATGGCGCCGTCGGCCGTGCCGGTCCACACGCGGCCGTCAGGGGTGACGAGGACGTCCTCGGCCCCCGGGCCCGGGACCGGGACGACGGTGAGCGGCAGGAGCATGGGCCCACAGTAGGGCGGGGGCCCACGGCCGGAGTCGAAAGGAGGCAACACGCACGGGAACGGCTCGCCGCCTCTGCGTGTTGCCTCCTGCTCGACCTGTCGGTCAGCCCGCGACGGCGGTACGGACCTGGTCGACCATCGCCTGCTCACGGTCACTGACCTGCTGGGCACCGAAGCCGAGGAAGCCGCCGTCCTTGGCCGCCTCCGCCGAGGCTTTCGCCGCGGCCACGAGCCAGGCGCCGAAGGCCGCGGACTCCTCGGGGGTCCCCTTCGCCACCACGATGGCGACGACGCCGCGCAGCTCCTCGAGCACCGACTCCCCCGGGTTGGGCCCTGCGGGCTTGAAGCCCTTGAGCGGATTCTGACGTGACTGCGACATGGCCTGGATGTCGAGGGCGACCTCGGTGAGCAGCTGCTCGTGGGTGGGTGGGTTGACGGCGTTCTTCAGGGTCGCCATCGACTCCTTGGCGGCCTCGATGGGGCCGCCCGGGTCAGCGAGCGAGATCGCCAGGCCGGCCACGAGCGGTGCCCGCCGGACGCGTGCCCACTCGTCGTCTGTGAATGCATCCTTGGTCGTCATCTTCGCGACCCTACGCGCAATCGAGAGGAGGCAACACGCAGAGCTACGGCCCGTCACGCCTGCGTGTTGCCTCCCCTCGAGCGCGGGGTCAGCCGGAGAAGGTCGCCTCCAGCGTGATCGGCGTCGCCGCGAGGGCCTGGCTCACGGGGCAACCGGCCTTGGCGGCCTCGGCAGCCTCCTGGAACTGCTCGGCCGTGATGCCGGGCACGTCGCCGACGACCTTGAGGACGATCCCGGTGATCCCCGTGCCGGGCTGGAAGGTCACGTCGGCGGTGGTGTCGATCGTCGTGGGCGGGGTCCCTGCCTGCGCGAGCCCGTGGGAGAGCGCCATGGAGAAACACGTGGAGTGGGCGGCGGCGAGCAGCTCCTCGGGGCTGGTCTTGCCGTTCGCTGCCTCGGCGCGCGCGGGCCAGGACACGTCGTACGTCCCGATGCCGGAGGACTCGAGGGAGACCTGTCCGGCCCCTTCCATGAGTGAGCCCTCCCAGTGAGCGGATGCGGTACGGGTCGTCGCCATCGGTGTTCTCCTCGTTCTGTTGCATGAAGGTGGTGCCTGTCGCGGGTGCCAACACACCCGGCCGCGGGATCCATCCACACGGGTGAACTGAGTCTGCCAGCCGATTGCTGGGTAGGGTCGTGCGGTGACCATCCACCTCGACGTCAGGGACCGGGTCGCCACGGTCACCATCGACCGCCCCCACCGGCGGGGCGCCCTCGACCTCGACACGCTGGAGTCCCTGCACCGCAGCATCGAGACCGCGGTTGGCGACGGCGCCCGAGCCCTCGTGATCACCGGCTCGCAGGGTCACTTCTGCGCCGGTGCCGACCTCACCGAGCTCGAGGGTGTCTCGTTCACCACGCGGCTGGCGCAGGTGCTCGACCACCTCGCCAGGGTGCCCGTCACGACGATCGCGGCGATCGACGGCTCGTGCATGGGCCTCGGGATGCAGCTCGCGCTGGCCTGCGACCTGCGCGTCGTCGGCGAGACGGCCCGCTTCGCCGTTCCCGTGGCCCGGCTCGGGCTCATGGTCGACCACTGGACCATCGAGCGACTCAGCCGCTTCTGGGGCGAGGGCGCCGCACGCCTCATGGTGCTGACGGGCGCTGTCCTGGATGCCGATGACGCGTGGCGTCTGGGCTTCGCGCAGCACCGCGGGACGCTGACCGACGCCCAGGCGCTCGCCACGCGCGCGGCCTCCCTGGCCCCGCTCACCCAGGCAGGGTCCAAGCTCGGCTTCGACGCGCACCACGACGACGCCGCCGTCGCGCGGTACGAGGCGGCATTCGCCGAAGCCTGGGCGAGTGAGGACCTCGTCGAGGGGCGCCTGGCGTTCAGCGAGCGCCGCGAGCCCAGCTTCCGGGGCCAGTGATGAGCACCCCCACCCCGCACGAGCACGAGCACGAGCACCACGCACCCCCACGGCCGGGATGCCGGCCCGCTCGCCGACGCCAGCGTCCGCCGGGCCCGGCAGAACGACGCCCCTGCCGTCGGTCTCGTGCAGGCGGTCATCTTCCGCGAGGCGTACGCCGGCCGCGTTCCCGATGACGTCGTCGCCCGCTTCGAGCCCGACGCGTTCGCCCGCTCGTGGCGAGAGAGCCTCGCGGCGCCGCCGGGCGGCATCCACCGCCTGCTCGTCGCGTGCGCCGGCGACCAGGTGGTCGGCCTGTGCGCGATCGGCCCCTCGCAGGACCCGGATGCCGGTGGCGCCACCGGTGAGGTGACCGTGCTGGGCGTGCACCCCGACGCCCGGCGCCAGGGTCACGGGTCACGGCTGCTCAACGCCGGGGTCGACCTGCTGCGCGAGGCCGGGGCCGAGGCGGTCACCGTGTGGCTGCTCGCCGACGACGAGGCCACGCGGGCCTTCGCCGCCGGCTCGGGTTTCGGGCCGGACGGGGCGTACCGCGACCGGGTCGTCTCGCCCGACGGCGACGTGCTGCGGGAGGTGCGCCTGTCGGCGAGCCTGCTCGACGAAGGTCCCGGCGGACCCGGCGGACCCGACGAACCTGCCGGGCCCGACGGGGCGTCGTGAGCGTTGGCGCACCCCTGTCGCCCACCCGTCGTCGGGAGGTCGTGCGCCAGGCCTGGTCGGTCGGCGTCGCGAGCGGCACGTACGGCGTGAGCTTCGGTGCCCTGGCCGTGGCGGCTGGACTGGACATCTGGCAGGCGCAGGTGCTCTCGCTGGTGATGTTCACCGGGGGCTCACAGTTCGCCTTCGTCGGCATCCTCGCCGCCGGCGGCCTGGCCGCGGCTCCCGCCGCCATCGCCACGGCGACCATGCTCGGCATCCGCAACGGCCTCTACGGGCTGCAGACCTCCCAGCTGCTGCAGGTCACGGGCGTCAAGCGCCTCGCGGCCGCTCAGCTGACCATCGACGAGTCCACGGCCGTCGGCATCGCCCAGCCTGAACCGTCGGCTCAGCGGCTCGGGTTCTGGCAGACCGGGATCGCGGTCTTCGTCCTGTGGAACACCTCGACCCTCGCCGGGGCCCTCCTCGGCAACGCCCTGGGTGACCCGCGCCGACTCGGTCTGGATGCCGCGGCGGCGGCCGCGTTCGTCGCCCTCCTCTGGCCGCGCCTGAAGAGCCGCGATGCGACGGCCACCGCGGTGCTCGCGATCGCCATCGCCCTGCTCACCTCGCCGTTCCTGCCGGCGGGCGTCCCCGTGATCCTCGCGGCTGCGGCGGCCCTCGTCGTCGGGTTGCGCCATCCCGGACGCCACGAGCAGCCGCTCGAGGGCAGCGACGGCAGCCTGCCCGGAGCGGACCCCACCCCATGAGCCTCTGGGGTGCCGTCCTCGTGGCGTGCGTGCTGTCGTTCGCCGTCAAGCTCGCGGGCTACCTCGTCCCCGAGAGCGTCATGGCGGGTGAGCGCACCCAGCGGGTGACCACCCTGCTGCCCGTCGCGTTGCTCGCGGCGCTCGTCGTCGTGCAGTCGGTGACCGGGGATGCCGGGTCGATCGTCGTCGACGCCCGTCTCGCCGCGGTGGGGCTGGCTGTCGTCCTGCTGCTGCTGCGCGCGAACTTCCTCGTCATCGTGCTGGCCGCGGGGGCACTCGCCGCCGCGCTCCGGGCCATGGGCTGGGGCTGACCTCCGCGGCTTCAGGGAAGGGCGGAGCGGTAGCGGTCGATGACGATGTCGACGATCCGCTCGTCAGGAGCCAGCGGTCCGGTGACGACCGCGGCGCCGGCGTCCTCGAGCCGGCGCTGGAAGAAGCCGGGGGCCAGCAGGTACGACGCCAGGGCCACCGGACCGCCGCTCGACGCGCGAGCCAGGGCCACGGCATCCGCCGCGGAGGGCTGCGGGCCCGCTGCGAAACCGAGGGTCACCGGGCCGCTCCATCGCCGGGCCAGCGCCTCGACGACGGCGGCGCTGTCGGCCTGGGCGCGCGCGTCACTGGAACCCGCCGGCACGAGCACGAGGGGCATCGTCTCGGCTGCCCCGGCCGAGCGCAGGCGGTCGAGCACGATGTCGACGAGACGCTCGTCGGGCCCGAGCGCGGGGGTGGCGACCACGTCGGGGCGAGCGGCCACGGCCTGGGCGATGTCGACGTGCACGTGGTAGCCACCGGCGAGCAGCAGCGGCACCACGACGCCCCCCTCCCCCTCCGGCAACCCGTCGACGACCTCGACGATGTCCGGCCCGTGCACGTCGACGTAGGCCTCGAGCACCCGCACGTCGGGAAGTCGCGCGGCCACCGCAGCGACGACCGCCGAGATCGTCGCGCGACCCGCGGGGTCTCGGGTGCCGTGCGCGCAGACGACGAGCGCGGCGCTCACGACGGCGGCGCCAGGGCCAGGGCGTACCCGCGCTTGACGACGGTGCGCACGACGTCCTTGGACCCGCAGGACTCGCGCAGCCGGGCGATGGCCGTCTCGACGGCGTGGCCGTCGCTCGACCCACCGGGGAGCAGGGCCTGCAGCCGCTCGCGGGGGACGACCGCCCCCTCGGCGCGAGCGAGCTCGGCGAGGATGCCGGCCCCGGCGGGCGTCAGGGAGAGCGCCCGACCGTCGAGCACGGCCCCGCGGGCCCGCACGGCGAGCGGGCCGGCCACCGTCTCGAGCGTGGGCGCCAGCGCGTAGTGCGTCACGAGCTCGCGCACCACCGCCCCGAGGCGCCAGCGGCCCGGGACGAGCGGCACCATCCCGGCCGCCGACAGCGGAGCTGCCGTGATCGGCCCCACGGTCGCGAGCACGAGACGGCCGCTCACGCTGTGCGCCCGGATCGCGTCGAGCTGGGCGGCGGATGCCGTGTCGAGCCAGGCGTGCACGCCCGGCGCCGAGGTGAAGACGACGGCGTCGTGCAGGCCGGCCGCCGTGCGCGCCACCGAGGCCGCGAGCACCTCGGGGTCCGAGGCGCCCCAGCTGTAGACGACGACGCTGTTCACCACGGCACCACCCGCCGCGAAGGCCTCGTCGAGACCGTCGGCACCGCTCCCGTGGTGCTGGACGGCGATCCGCAGCCCGTCCACCCCCTCGGCGAGCAGGAACTCCTCGATCTCGGCGGCGGTCTCCGACTGGGCCACCCAGTCGGCAGTCAGGCCGGCGGCCTCGATGGCGCCGCGGGCCTTGGGCCCCCGGGCGATGAGGCGAGCAGCCGCGAAGACGTCGAGCAGGTCCTCGGCCAGCCCAGCGGCATCCGCCGCCTCGATCCAGCCGCGGAAGCCGATCCCGGTGGTGGCGACGACGACGTCGGGCGGGTCGGCGATGATCACCCGCGTGTGCTCCACGAGGCTCTCGTCGTCGAGGTGGGGCACGACGACGAGCGCCGGGGCGTGCTCGACCGTCGCCCCGCGGCGTTCGAGGGCGTTGGCGAGCTCCTTGAACCGGCGGTCCGCGGTCACCGCGATGACACAGCCCGCAAGGGCCGGCCCGGCGACCGGGTCCTTCGTCGTGCGCACCCGCTCAGTCATCCTCGGACACCCCGGTCGTCGCGCACACGGGGTCGTCGAGGAAACCCTCTGCGGCGACCCGACCCATGACGATGATCGCCGGGGCCCTGACACCCGCCGCGCTCGCGACCTGCGCCGCGGTGCCGACGGTCGCACGGGTCACCCGCTCGGTGGCGGTCGACCCCTGCTCGATCATGGCGACCGGCAGGTCGGCAGCCACCCCCTGCTCGAGCGCCGCGGCGCAGATGCCCGGCAGGGCGGAGACACCCATGAGGAAGACGACGGTGGCACCGGCCGCGAGCGCGGCCAGCGCCGCGGCATCCGCCCCGACGTGCCCCGACGTGACGTGCACCGAGGTGGCGACCCCCCGCTGCGTGACCGGGATGCCGGCCAGCGCCGGCACGCTGAACGCCGAGGTGATGCCGGGCACCACGGAGACCTCGACGCCGGCCCGCCGACAGGCGTGCACCTCCTCGCCGCCGCGCCCGAAGACGTACGGGTCGCCACCCTTGAAGCGCACGACGGTCAGACCCCGCAGCGCCCGGTCGACGAGGATCGCGTTGATCTCGGCCTGCGGCACCGGGTGGTTGGTCGGGCTCTTGCCGACGTTGACGATCTCGACGTCGGCGGGCAGCCGGTCGATCAGCGCCGTCGCGCCGAGCCGGTCGGTGACCACGACGTCAGCCGTGGCGAGCGCCTCGAGGCCCGCCACCGGCACCAGGCCCGGGTCACCGGGGCCGCTGCCGACGAGCACGACCCTCCCCCGCCGCTTGCGCCGACGGCGCAGGTCGACCGCCCCCGACTCCACGTGGGCCGCCAGGGCGTCGCGCACGGTCGCGACCCGACGGGGGTCGGGGTCGCCCGACGGACACCACGCCGACGGTGAGGTCACCGTGGGTGCTCGACGCCGCCACGCGGGCCGTTCCACCGCGGCCGTCGGAGGCGTTGACGCACCACGTCCGACCCTCCAGGCACCACCGGGCGACCTCGGCGTTCAGGGCGGGGTCGGCCGTCGCGGCGACCACGAGCCAGGCCCCGTCGACGTCCGACGGCACCACCGCCCGCTCCACGACCTCGACGTCGCCGTGGCTGGCCATCCGCCGGGCGTCGTCGCTCGGGCTCGGGTCGACGAGCACGACGCGCGCGCCGTCCTCGATCAGCCGGCGAGCCCGGCGCGTGCCGACCGCACCGGCGCCGACGACGACGACGCGGCGTCCGGTGAGGTCCAGGCCGACGAGCGTCGTCACCTAGGAGCCCGTGAGGTCGATGGTCACCCGACCATCGTCAACGCTCACGGCGTGTACCACCAAGTCCGGTCCAAGCCCGGGCAGCGGCGACTTGTCCACGGTGTCCAGGCATCGGCCGTCCACCAGGGAGAAGACCTGCTTGTAGACGGGCGACGAGATCGTCGGTTCCTCCCCGCGGGAGCCGGTGATGCCGCGGGAGATCACCGCGGCCCCGGAGAACGGGCACAGGTTCGACACGGCGAACACCCTGCCGTCGGCGAGGCGGAAGACCGCGACCTGCTCGCCGCCGACGAGCGCGGCGACGCCGAGCTCGGGCGTGAGGTCGTCGTAGGAGCAGATGTGCACGCGGGTCAGTCGGTCGGCGACGGCAGTCATGAGCGAACCTCCAGGGTGGTCGGGGCGATGAGGACGGGGCCGGATGCCGTGCCGCCGGCGGCGCGCTCGGCGGCGGTCGCGGGGCGGCGCTGACCGCGCTCGGTGACGTACGCGAGCGTGGGGTCGGCGGCATCCGGCGCGTTGACGAACGACGAGAACTGGCGCAGCCGCACCGGGTCGCGCAGCACCGCGGCCCACTCGTCCTCGTAGTCGTCGACGTGGCGGGCCATGTGCGCCTCGAGGTCGGCGGCGATCCCGAGGGCGTCGTCGACGACGATCTCGCGGATGCGGTCGAGCCCGCCCTCGTGCTCCTGCTGCCACGGCGCCGTGCGCTGGAGGCGGTCGGCGGTGCGGACGTAGTAGACGAGGTAGCGGTCGATGATCGCGATGGCGGTCTCGTCGTCGACGTCCTCGACGAGCAGCTCGGCGTGCCGCGGGGTGAACCCGCCGTTGCCGCCGACGTAGATGTTCCAGCCGTTCTCGGTGGCGATCAGGCCGACGTCCTTGCCGCGCGCCTCGGCGCACTCGCGGGCACACCCGGAGACCCCGAGCTTGATCTTGTGCGGGCTGCGCAGGCCGCGGTAGCGCAGCTCGAGGAGCACGGCCATCCCGACCGAGTCCTGCACCCCGAAGCGGCACCAGGACGAGCCGACGCACGACTTCACGGTGCGCAGGGACTTGCCGTAGGCGTGCCCCGACTCCATCCCGCCGTCGACGAGCCGCTGCCAGATGCCGGGCAGCTGCTCGAGCCGGGCCCCGAAGAGGTCGATGCGCTGGCCACCGGTGATCTTCGTGTAGAGCCCGTAGTCCTGGGCGATCCGGCCGATGAGGACGAGCTGCTCGGGGAGGATCTCGCCACCCGGCACCCGCGGCACCACGGAGTAGGTGCCGTCCTTCTGCAGGTTGGCCATGTACCGGTCGTTGGTGTCCTGCAGGGCGGCGCGGTCACCGGCGAGCACGTGCTCGTCGTAGAGCGACGCGAGGATCGAGGCGATGACCGGCTTGCAGATGTCGCAGCCACGACCGGTGCCGAAGCGGGTGATGATCTCGCTGAAGGTTCGCAGCTCGCTGACCATGACGGCGTTGAAGAGCTCGGCCCGCGACAGCGCGACGTGCTCGCACAGGGCGGTGGAGACGGTGACCCCGGCCTTGGCCATCTCGGCACCCATGATCTTCTTCACGAGCGGGATGCACGAACCGCACGAGGTTCCGGCCCGGGTGCAGGCCTTGACCGCGGCGACGTCGTGGCACTGGTGGTCGGTGACCGCGTCGCGCACCGCCCCCACCGTGACGTTGTTGCACGAGCAGACGGCGGCCTCGGCCGGCAGGTCCACCTGTGGCCGCCCGGCGCCGGCGTTCTCGGGCAGCAGCCACAGCCCCGGGTCCGCGCCGAGCTCGGCCCCGACCATCGGCCGCAGCGAGGCGTACGCGGACGCGTCGCCGACGAGGACACCGCCGAGGAGCGTTCGGGCGTCATCGGTGACGACGAGCTTCTTGTAGACGCCCGGCCACCGGGTCGGAGTGCACGAGCTCGAGCGCACCGGGCGTCGTGGCGAACGCGTCCCCGAAGGACGCGACGTCGACCCCGAGCAGCTTGAGCTTGGTGGACAGGTCGGCCCCGGGGAACGTCGCGTCGCCCCCGAGCAGCCGGTCGACGGCGATCTCGGCCATCGTGTAGCCGGGCGCGACGAGACCCAGGCAGCGACCCTCGATGCAGGCGACCTCGCCGATCGCCCAGACCAGGGGGTCCTGCGTGCGACAGCCCTCGTCGACGACCACCCCGCCCCGGGCACCCGTCGGCAGGCCGGCGGCCCCGGCGAGCTCGTCCCGCGGCCGCACGCCGGTCGCGAAGACGACGACGTCGACCGGCAGCGGGTCGTCCTCCCCGGAGAGGCGCAGCCCCGCGACCCGGCCGTCGGCATCCGCCTCGATCGATCTCGGATGCCGTGCCGAGCCGCACGTCGACGCCCATCGCCTCGATGGTGCGCCGCAGCGCGTGGCCGCCGCCCTCGTCGACCTGGAGCGCCATCAGTCGCGGAGCGAACTCGACGACGGTGCACGCGGCACCCAGCCCGACCACCGCCCCGGCGGCCTCCAGCCCGAGCAACCCTCCCCCGATGACGGCACCCCGCACCGGTCGCCCCAGCTCGGCCGCTCGGCGCACGACCCAGTCACGCAGGGCGATGACGTCGTCGATCGTGCGGTAGACGAAGACCCCCGCGAGGTCGGCGCCGGGCACCGGGGGCACCCAGGCGTACGAGCCGGTCGCGAGGACGAGGTGGTCGTAGGCCAGCGTCGTGCCGTCCGCGGTCGTCACGGACTGCGCCTCGCGGTCGAGTGACACCGCACGCGAACCCGTCCGCAGGGTGGTCGCCGGGGACTCCCACAGTGCCGGGTCGCCGAGCGTGAGGTCCTCGGGCGTCGAGCCGGAGAAGAAGGCGCTGAGGCCGACCCGGTCGTACGGAGCCCGGTCCTCCTCGGCGATGACGGTGACGTGGAAGGCCGACCCGGTGTCCCGCGCGGTCAGCGCCTCCACGAAGCGGTGGGCGACCATGCCCCCACCGACGACGACGACGTGCTCGCTCATGGCTGGCTCCTCACCAGGGCCTTGGCCCCGGTCTCGGTGGTGCTGTCGGTGACGGTCTCGCTGCTGGTGTTGTCGGTCGGGGTCCCACTGCTGATCAGGGCCTGCACCACGGAGGCGCAGTCGCCGCACCCGGTGCTGGCCCGGGTGCGGGCCGCGACGTCGGCGACGGAGGCGCAGCCGCCGCGCACGGCATCCCGGATGCGTCCGGCGGTGACGCTGTTGCACGTGCACACCCGGTCGGCGTCGGCCAGCTCGTCGGGTCGCTTCGTCGCGGATGCCGTGCCGCCCCCCGCGAGGGCCCGCACCAGGAGCAGGGCCGGGTCCTCGGGCACGGGGAGGGACCTGGTGTAGAGCGCCGACAAGGTCGTGGCGACGTCGGCGTCGCCGATGCACGTCGCACCGACGAGCGCTCCGGCGGAGACGACCACCTCGACGTACCGCCCGCGCTCGGGGTCCTTCAGCGACAGGACCCGGTAGCGCGGGTCGTCACGGTCGAAGTCGCCGCAGACGCCCATGCTGACCATCGACATGCCGGACGCCTTGACCCGCACCACGTCGTGGGTCCCGTCCCGGGCCTGGTCCACGGTCACCGACCGCTCGGTGAGCCCGGCGACGAGCCGGGTCGCCTGCTGCCAGCCCTGGGCGACGAGGCCACTGGCTCCGCCGGGAGGCTGGGCGCAGTCGCCGATGGCGTGCACGTGCGGGTCGTCCGGGCTCGTGAGGTCGTCCCCGACGACGATGCCGCGGTCGACCGAGAGCCCGGCCCGCCGGGCGAGCATGCTCTCGGGCACCGTCCCCGTGCACATGACGAAGAGGTCGGTGGCAGCCTCGACGCCGTCGGCGAACCGCACGCTCTCCAGGCGTCCCCGCCGGGTCCGGACCCCGACGACCGAGGCGCCGACGTGGGTGGTGATGCCCAGCCGCTCGAGGCTGGCCACGGCCACCTGCGAGGCCTCCCACCCGAGCTGCCGCTCCATGAGCCGGTCGGCGACGTGCACGACGCGGACCGCGAGCCCGCGATGGGCCAGGCCCGTGGCGACCTCGATGCCGAGCACCCCGGCGCCGAGCACCACGGCCCGCCGGCCGCTCTCGGCGGCCGCGACGATCCCCGTGGCGTCGGCCATGTCCTTGAGCACGAACACCCCGTCGACCAGGCCCTCGTCGTAGGCGACGCCCTGGATCGCCGGCACGCGCGCGGCCGAACCGGTGGCGAGCACGAGCTCGTCGTAGCCGTGGGAGGTGCCGCGGTCGTCCACGACGACCATGCGGTCGCGGTCGATCCGGGCTGCCGAGACGCCGGTGAGCACCTCGACCCGCGGGTGCCACGGAGCGGCGAGCCCGAGCACCTGCGGGCTCTTGGACCCCGCGACGACGCTGGACAGGAGCACCCGGTTGTAGGCCGCCAGCGGCTCCTTCCCGAGCACGGTCACCAGGACCTGCGGGTCGGCCTCGACGAGCTCCTCGACGAACCTGGCGCCGACCATCCCGTGGCCGACGACGACGACGCGCCTCATGCGAGGACCTCCTCGAGGTGCCGGACCCGCTCGAGGCGCACGGCGCACACCTTGAACTCCGGCATGCCGGAGACGGGGTCGGTGGCGTCGTTGGTCAGCAGGTTGGCGCTGAGGTCACCGGCCCAGTGGAACGGCAGGAAGACGGTGTCGGGGCGGATGGCGTCGGTCACCGATGCCGTCGCGACCATCTCGCCGCGGGCCGAGGTGACGCGCACGGCATCCCCCTCGCTGACGCCGTGCGTGTCGGCGAGCACCGGGTGGATCTCCAGCACCGGCCCCGGTGCCGCCTCGACGAGCTCGGCGACCCGGCGGGTCTGCGCCCCCGACTGGTAGTGGTGGAGCACCCGCCCGGTGACGAGGTGCACCGGCATCCCGGCGCTGACGTCGTCGGCCGGACCGTGGTGGTTGACCGCGACGAGGTGGGCACGTCCGTCGTCGGTCGGGAAGGTGTCGAGGAACATCCTCGGGGTCCCGTCGGGGGCTGCGGCCGAGCAGGGCCAGAACAGGGCCTCCCCCGCGTCGAGCCGGTCGTAGGTGATCGCGGAGTAGTCGGCGCGCCCGCCCCGTGAGGCGCGGGCCAGCTCGTCGAAGACCTCACGAGCGTCCACGGCCAGGTGGTGGCCGAAGCGCTGGGCGAGCTCGGCCCAGACCCACAGCTCGGAGCGGGCCCCGGCCGGCGGGTCGATCGCCTTCCGTCGGCGCACGACCCGCCCCTCGAGGGTGGTCATGGTGCCCTCCTCCTCCGCCCACTGCGTCACGGGGAGCACGACGTCAGCGAGCTGGGCCGTCTCCGAGGGCACGAAGTCGCTCACGACGAGCAGGTCGAGGCGTCCGAGCGCGGCCCGCACCGCCGAGACGTTGGGGGCCGAGACGGCGGGGTTGGCGCCGTGCACGAGCAGCGCCTTGGCCCCGCCCGGCGTGCCGAGCCGAGACAGCAGCTCGACGGCGGGGATGCCGGGCCCGGGCAGGGTGCCCGGGTCGACACCCCAGACGGCGGCGACGTGGGCGCGCGCCGCCGGGTCGCTGATCATCCGGTAGCCCGGGAGCTGGTCGCTCTTGAGGCCGTGCTCGCGTCCGCCCTGCCCGTTGCCCTGGCCCGTCAGCGGGCCGTAGCCGGAGCCGAGCCGACCGGGAAGGCCGAGGGCGACCGCGAGGTTGATCGCGGCCGACACGCCGTCGGTGCCCTGGGTCGACTGCTCCAACCCGCGACCGGTCAGGACGTACGCGCCCCGGCCACCGTGCACCGGCGCCGCGGCCGCGAGCAGCCGGGCCGTGGCGCGCAGGGTGTCGGCGGGGATGCCGCACACCGCCTCCGCGCGCTCGGGCCACCACCGCGCGACGGAGGCGCGCACGGCATCCCAGCCGGTGGTGCGGGTGCTCACGTAGTCCTCGTCGACGAGGCCCTCGTCGACGAGGACGTGGGTGAGCGCGAGCAGGACGACGAGGTCGCTGCCCGGCACGGCGGCGAGGTGGATGCCGGCGCCGCCGTCGGTCAGCCGTGCGGTCGCCGAGGCCCGCGGGTCGATGACGACCAGGCCACCTCGTGACCGGGCACCCGCGAGGTGCTGCACGAGGGGCGGCATCGTGGCGGCCGGGTTCGAGCCGACGACGAGCACGGCATCCGCGCCACCGAGATCAGCGAGCGGGAAGGCCAGCCCCCGGTCGATGCCGAGGGTGCGGTTGGCGCCGGCCGCCGCCGAGGACATGCAGAACCGGCCGTTGTAGTCGATGTACGGCGTGCCGAGCACCACCCGCGCGAACTTGCCCAGCGTGTAGGCCTTCTCGTTGGTCAGGCCACCCCCGCCGAACACCGCCACGGCGTCGCGGCCGTGGTCCTCCTGGATGGCGACCAGCCGAGCGTGCACGTGGTCGAGCGCCTCCTGCCACGTCGCCGGCTCGAGCGGCCCCTTCTCACCGTCGGGCCCGATGCGCCGCACGAGCGGCGTGGTGAGCCGGTCTGCAGCAGTGAGCACCTCGGCCGAGCTCCACCCCTTCTGGCACATGCCACCCCGGTTCGTGGGGAAGTCCCGGGCCTCGACGCGAACCGGTGCCACGGCATCCGGGGTCGCGTGGAGGGCCTGCGCGCACTGGAGGGCGCAGTAGGGGCAGTGGGTCGAGGTGGAGGGCACCGTGGCCTCAGACCCTGGCCATCGTGGCGCCGCGGCGGACGTAGACGGCCCAGGTGAGCACGGCGAGCCCGAGGAAGACCAGGACGTAGGCCTGCAGGGCGGGGACGATCGAGCCGTACTCCTCCCGGGCGAACTTGTAGACGAACGGGATGACGAACCCGCCGAAGGCCCCGACCGCGGAGATGATGCCGACGGCACCCGCCGCGCGGCGGCGGTACTCGAGGGCGCTGCCCTCGCTGCCGTCCCGGGCCGCGAGGCGCATGAAGATGGCCGGGATCATCCGGTAGGTCGAGCCGTTGCCGACGCCCGTGGCGATGAACAGGGCCATGAAGCTCGCGAAGAAGATCGGCAGGCTCTTCTGCTGCACCCCGATGACCGCGACGACGCCCGCCACGGCCATGGCGACGAAGCTGACGATGGTGACGACCGAGCCGCCGAGCCGGTCGGAGAGCCGCCCGCCGAGGGGGCGCGACAGCGAGCCGACGAGGGCGCCGAGGAAGCCGTAGGTGAGGGCGATGTCGGGGCGCTCGAAGACGACCTTGAGCAGGGTCGGGAAGGCTGCGGAGTAGCCGATGAACGAGCCGAAGGTGCCGATGTAGAGCAGGGCCATGAGCCAGGTGTGCAGGTGACCCGTCGCGCGGGCCGTGGGGCCCGGGTCGGCCTTGGCCTCGCGCAGGTTGTCCATGAAGTAGTAGGCGAGGACGGCAGAGGCGATCGCGAAGGGGACGTAGAGGAAGCCGGCGTTGGACAGCCCCGCGGCGACGCCACCGAGGCCGATCGCGAGCGGCACGAGCTTCTGGGCCACCGCGACACCGATGTTGCCACCGGCGGCGTTCAGGCCGAGCGCCCAGCCCTTCTCCTTCTCCGGGTAGAAGAAGGTGATGTTGGCCATCGAGGACGCGAAGTTGCCTCCGCCGAAGCCCGCGGTGGCGGCGACCAGCAGCAGCACCCAGAAGGGCAGCTCGGGGTGCTGGACGACCCAGGCCAGGCCGAGCGTCGGCACGAGCAGGAGCAGCGCGGAGACGACGGTCCAGTTGCGGCCGCCGAAGATCGGCACCGCGAAGGTGTAGGGGATGCGCAGCAGCGCGCCGACGCCGGAGGCGACACCGAGCACGGTGAGCGCCTGGCCGGCGGTCAGCGCCCAGCCGTTGGCGCCGTTGGCCACGAGGGCGCCGGACGCGTCGAAGGTGCCCGACATCGCCACGACGACGATGGACCACAACATCCAGACGGAGAAGCCGATGTGCTCGGCGAAGATCGAGAAGCCCAGGTTGCGTCGGGCGATGGCCCGTCCGCGGCCGGCCCAGAAGTGGTCGTCGTTCGCGTCCCACTTCTCGATCCAGCGTCCGGGCCCGACGACGCCGAGGTCGGACTCCGGCGCGGTGCTGCTCGCGCCCGGGGTGATGGTGGTGGTCATGGTCGCCTTCCCGAAGATCGTGTACGGGGGGACGACGTCGAGGCCGCCCACCTCGTTGTCGGACAGCACCGACGCTAGGGAAGCGGTGTTTCGAGGGCCTGCGGCGCGTGTGAATGGGTCGCAACATCGGGCGCACCCGACGGCGGTCAGTCAGCGTGAGAAGTCGGAAACACGGCCGTCACACGTGCAGGTGGGGCGGGGTGCGGAGCACCCCGGACGGGGTCAGGTGGTCAGCCGAGGCCGAGGTAGTGCTCGAGGCCGACCGTGACCCCGGGGTGCTCGTCGACCGCGCGGACCGCGGCCAGGACACCCGGCATGAACGACACCCGGTCGAAGGAGTCGTGGCGGATCGTCAGCATCTCCCCCGGCGCGCCGAGCAGCACCTCCTGGTGTGCCACGAGCCCTCGCAACCGCACGGAGTGCACCGGGATGCCGTTCACCCGCGCCCCCCGTGCGCCGTCCGGGTCGTGCGTCGTCGCGTCGGGGACGGGTCCGAGCCCGGCCGCCTCGCGCGCCTCACCGATGAGGGATGCCGTGCGCGCGGCGGTCCCCGAGGGCGCGTCGACCTTGTCGGGGTGGTGCAGCTCGATGACCTCGACGGACTCGTAGTAGCCGGCCGCCTTGGCGGCGAAGGCCATCATGAGCACCGCGCCGAGGGCGAAGTTCGGAGCGATGAGCACGCCGACACCGGGGGCCTGCGCCACCTGCTCCCGCAGCGTCTCGAGGCGCTCGTCGGACCAGCCGGTCGTGCCCACGACGACGTGCACGCCGCGGGACACGCAGTGGGCGACGTTGGCGGGCGAGGCGTCCGGCACGGAGAACTCGACGACCACGTCGGCCCCGGCGAGGTCACCGAGATCGTCGCCGACGTCGAACCGGCCGGCGAGCTCGAGGTCGTCGGCACCCTCGACGGCGGCACACACCGTCGCACCCATCCGCCCGCTCGCACCGATGACGGCCACCCGTGTCGCACCCATGTCCAGAACTGTATGGGACACGCTGGTTCGTTCACCTTCCGTTCATCTTGCGTCCACCTTCGGTTACCCTTGTGCCAACAGACGATGAACGACCTCGAGAGGAGGGCCCCATGAAGAAGCTCGTTGCGCCCATGACCCGGACCGGACTGGCGATGCGCTGGGTCCCGGTGACCGCGACCGACGGCCGCGTGCGGATGGAGATGCGCTGGAGCGCACCACCCGCGGTGCGACGCCAGTCCGCCTGACCCACGGCACAGCACGACACAGCACAGCGAGAGGGCCCGCACCACGTGGTGCGGGCCCTCTCGCGTCGGTGTCGTCCCGGGGCGGCCGTCACACCGGCGACGGCCCGGACGACAACGTCATGTCCGGCTCCTCGCCGCGGGCCTGCGCTGCGGCCCGTTCGCTCCAGACCCGGCCCAGGTAGGCCTGGTCGGGGGCGATGTCGAGTCGGTACCGGGTGTACTCCGGGTCGAAGGGAGTGCGTGCGTGGTAGGCCCGGATGGCGGGGTCGAGGACGACGACGATCTCCCCGGCCGCCCGGCTGAAGAAGTCGGCATGGTCGACCATCCGGATCTGCGGGTCCCAGCGGACCCGACGGATCGCCTCCGTGCGCGCGAGGTAGGTCTGCTCGATCTTGAGCCGAACCGGCAGGCCGCCGACGAGCTCACCCCAGGGCCGCAGCGGCTCCCGGTGTCCTCCGAACAGCGCATCCGGACCGAAGTCGTGCGCCATCCAGCGCGGCAGCTCCACGCGCACGAAGCCGACGACGTCGATCTCGGGGTACGCCTGCAGCCGGCGGCGCGCGGCATCCACGTCGGTCGCTGCCGTGAAGACGAGGTCGTCATCGGTCACGAGCACGAACTCCGTGTCGACGGCGTCGAGGGCGGCGTTGCGCCCGACCGACACCCCCGAGTTGAACGGCATCGCGATGACGTCGACCAAGGGGTCCGCGAAGGACATCGGCGCCGGGGAGTCGTCGGCCACCACGATGCGACCGTCGAAGACCGTCCGAGCCGAACGCACGAGTCGCCGCGCGACGTCGGGGCGCTTGAACGTCTTGACGGCCATCGTCACCGTCCGGGCGGACTCAGCCCGCTCCCCCGGGTCGCGACGCTCTGCCGCGAGCCGGTCGACCCCCTTGACCGCGACGAGGGCGCCGGCTGTCGCCACCCGGTAGGCAGCCCGCAGCGGCGCCCCTCCGCGGCCGTCCATGGCCCGCTTGATGCGTCGAACGTCCACGACACCTCCTTGAGGCAAGCACCCTACCGACCACCCCCGAACGCCGCGGGCGGCATCCCGAGTGTCTCGGAATGCCGCCCGCAGAACCGCTGTGCGAGAGGAGGACTCAGCCCTCGGTGGACTCGCCACCCTCGCGAGCACCGCGACCGCGGTTGCCGCCACGACGACGGTTGCGCGGACGGCGCTCGCCGCGCTCCTCGCCACCCTCGGCCGGTGCGTCACCCTCGGCGTCGCCGCCGTCGGCGTCCGAGACCTCGGCCGCCGGAGCGTCCGGGGCCGGGGCGTCCACGGCAGGAGCAGCAGCCGGCGCGGCGGGGGCCTCGACGGCCTCCTGGCCGGTCTCGCCCTCGGGCAGCACGGCCGCGAGGCTGAGCTTGCCGCGGGGGTCGATCTCCTTGAGCTCGACCTGGACCTTCTGGCCCACCGCGAGCACGTCGTCGACGTTGTCGATCCGCTTGCCACCGACGAGCTTGCGCACCTCGGAGATGTGCAGCAGGCCGTCCTTGCCCGGCAGGAGCGAGATGAACGCACCGAAGGTCGTCGTCTTCACGACGGTCCCGAGGAAGCGCTCACCGATCTCCGGCATCTGCGGGTTGGCGATGGCGTTGACCATCGCGCGGGCCGCCTCGGCCGACGGGCCGTCGGTCGCACCGATGTACACGGTGCCGTCGTCCTCGATCGAGATCTGCGCGCCGGTCTCGTCCTGGATCTGGTTGATCATCTTGCCCTTCGGGCCGATGACCTCGCCGATCTTGTCGACCGGGACCGTCACCGCGATGACGCGAGGAGCGAAGGGGCTCATCTCGTCGGGCGCGTCGATGGCCTCGTTCATGACGTCGAGGATGTGCAGGCGCGCGTCGCGGGCCTGGGTCAGCGCGCTCGCCAGCACGTCGGCGGGGATGCCGTCGAGCTTGGTGTCGAGCTGGATGGCCGTGACGAACTCGCGGGTACCGGCGACCTTGAAGTCCATGTCACCGAACGCGTCCTCGGCGCCGAGGATGTCGGTGAGGGCGGCGTACTGGGTCTTGCCGTCGACCTCGGCCGAGATCAGGCCCATGGCGATGCCCGCGACCGGGGCGCGCAGCGGCACACCGGCGTTGAGCATCGACAGGGTGGACGCACAGACCGAGCCCATCGAGGTCGAGCCGTTGGAGCCGAGAGCCTCGGACACCTGACGGATCGCGTAGGGGAACTCCTCGCGGGTCGGCAGCACCGGCATCAGGGCACGCTCGGCGAGCGCACCGTGGCCGATCTCGCGACGCTTGGGCGAGCCCACGCGCCCCGTCTCACCGGTGCTGTAGGGCGGGAAGTTGTAGTTGTGCATGTAGCGCTTGCGGGTGACCGGCGACAGCGTGTCGAGCTGCTGCTCCATGCGGAGCATGTTCAGCGTGGTCACACCCATGATCTGGGTCTCGCCACGCTCGAAGATCGCCGAGCCGTGCACGCGCGGGAGCACCTCGACCTCGGCCGAGAGCGCGCGGATGTCGGCGAGACCGCGGCCGTCGATGCGGACCTTGTCGGTGAGGATGCGCTGACGGATCAGGCCCTTCTGCACCGAGCGGTACGCCGCGGAGAGCTCCTTGTCGCGACCCTCGAACTGGGCCCCGAGCGAGTCCTTCATCGCGTCCTTGATGGCGTCGATGCGCTCCTCGCGCTCGGCCTTGCCCGCGATCTGCAGGGCGGCCTCGAGGTCGGATGCCGTCGCGGCCTCGACCGCTGCGAACACGTCGTCCTGGTAGTCCAGGAAGATCGGGAACTCCTGGACGGGCTTCGCGGCCGTGGCGGCCAGCTCGGCCTGCGCCTCGCAGAGGACCTTGATGAACCTCTTGGCGGCCTCGAGACCCTGGGCGACGACCTCCTCGGTGGGAGCGGTCTTGCCCGCGGTCTTGACGAGGTCCCAGGTCTGCTCGGTGGACTCGGCCTCGACCATCATGATCGCGACGTCGTCACCGGCGATGCGACCCGCGACGACCATGTCGAAGGTCGAGCGCTCGATGTCGCTGAAGTTCGGGAAGGCGACCCACTGGTCGTCGATGAGGCTGACGCGCACGCCACCGATGGGGCCCGAGAACGGCAGCCCGGAGATCTGCGTCGAGGCGCTCGCCGCGTTGATGGCGAGGACGTCGTACTGGTGGTCGGGGTTGAGCGCGAGCACCGTGATGACGACCTGGACCTCGTTGCGCAGACCCTTGGTGAAGGTCGGGCGCAGCGGGCGGTCGATGAGACGGCAGGTGAGGATGGCGTCGGTCGACGGGCGACCCTCACGGCGGAAGAACGAGCCGGGGATCTTGCCCGCGGCGTACATGCGCTCCTCGACGTCGACGGTCAGGGGGAAGAAGTCGAACCCCTCGCGCGGGTGGCGACCCGCGGTGGTCGTGGACAGCAGCATCGTGTCCTCGTCCAGGTAGGCCGCGACGGCGCCGCCGGCCTGCTTCGCGAGCCGGCCGGTCTCGAACCGGACGGTGCGGGTGCCGAACGTGCCGTTGTCGATGACGGCTTCGGCGGAAGTGATCTCAGGACCCTCCATGGGTCCTCCTTTTCTCTTGTACGTGAAGCGCGCGTGCATCGTCGTTGTGCACGGGCTTGTCCAACAGGTGGCGCCGTTGCCGGCGCCGCCTCTCACGCGAAGGGGCGGCCCTCACGGTGTGAAGGCCGCCCTCGCGGAAGTTCCTTATCGGCGCAGGCCGAGGCGCTTGATCAGCGAGCGGTAACGCTCGACGTCGACGCTCTCCAGGTAACGCAGGAGGCGGCGGCGCTGGCCGACCAGCAGCAGCAGGCCACGCCGGCTGTGGTGGTCGTGCTTGTGCTGGCGCGAGTGCTCGGTGAGGTCCAGGATCCGCTGCGTGAGCAGCGCGATCTGCACCTCGGGGGAGCCGGTGTCGCCCTCGGTGGTGGCGTACTCGGTCATGATCTGCTTCTTGACGTCCGTGCTCAGGGGCATGGGGCGACGACTCTCTTCCTGTGGTTTCGCTGCGCGGCGCTCCCGGGCTGGTTCACCGGGGCTCTCTTGATCCGCGGCCGGTTCTCACGGCAGTGGTCAAGGTTACCAGCGCAGGCCAGCGCCCCTAATCATCGGGCGCGCACCGCACGACCGCGCGGATGCCGCATCGCTGAGTTGTCACCACTGTGACCTGTGCGGCTGCTGTGTCAGAGTGTCGCGCGTGTCAACGAACTCGCTTCGGCAGGCACTATCCTTGTCGGTTGGGGCACGTTCTCATCGATCATCGACGAGCGGGACGAGATCCCGCGACGACCGATGTCAGAGGAGCAACCGACAACCATGATGCAGACCCGACCGAGAGTGCTGGCCACGTCGGCCAGCCGCCGTCACTCCTGGTGACACTGGGCTGGACGATGGCCACGGCGCCGGCCGCGAGCGCCGATGTCGTACACCCCCGGCATGCCCACCATCGACATCACCCTGCCCGAGGACGACGACCCAGGGTCGACGCTCGACAGCGGCTCCAAGGACACCGTCCACACCGGGACGACGATCGCGATCGACGACCCCAGCCGACGCGAACCTCGACTACACGACCCCCATGGCAACCATCGAGGGCGACATCGGCACCGGCGAGATCAAGGGCCGCGGCAACTACACGTGGACCCTGGCCAAGAAGCCGTACCAGATCAAGCTCGACGGGTCCAAGCCGGTGCTCGGCATGGGGGCCGCCAAGACGTGGATCCTGCTGGCCAACTACGCGGACGCCTCGCTGATGCGCAACAAGCTCGCCTACGACCTCGGCGCCAGCCTGGGCCTGCACGGCTCCCCCGACTCGCGCTGGGTCGACCTGCGGATCAACGGCGAGTACCGCGGCAACTACCTCATCACCGAGAAGGTCGAGGTCAAGAAGAACCGCGTCGAGCTGGCCTCGCCGCAGGGCATCCTCGCCGAGCTCGACCACCGCGGCGACGGCTCGCAGCCCGGCTACCCCGCCGAGGACTACTGGTTCCACACCGCCACGAGCAACTCCACCTTCACCCTCAAGGACGCCAAGTCCGACATCCCGGACAAGGACGTCGCTCCGCTTCCGGCCGACACCGCAGGCGGGCTGGGCGGACATGAAGGCGACCCTGAACGAGCTGGACCGCCTGCTCTACCAGACGACGCCGAACTGGGACGCCATCAGCGCCATCATCGACGTGGACTCGTTCGTGAAGTACTACTTCGTCTTCGAGATGGGGGAGAACCCCGAGATCACCCAGTCCAGCGTGTACTTCTACAAGGACGGTCCCGGGGCCAAGCTCTTCGCCGGGCCGGTGTGGGACTTCGACAGCGGCGCTCGGCAACTACGACAAGACCGAGCCCTACGGGGCGGACTACCGCTCGGAGTACGTCAAGAACGCCCAGGCGCTGCGTGCCAAGGGCAACGGGTGGATGACCCAGATCTTCCGCAACAAGGGGTTCGTCGGAGCGCGCCAACGAGCTGTGGACCGAGAGCATCGGCTACCACGTGAGTCAGCTGCCGTCGAAGATCGACGGCTCACCAGGCCACTGTCTCCGCCTCCGCGCTGAACAACCTCGCGAAGTGGAACCTCTACAACAAGCCGACCCTGCTCGTCGCCGGAGCAGGGTCACACGTACCCCTCGACGTACGCGGGCGAGATATCCCTCCTCAAGACGTGGGTCACCAACCGCTCGACGATGCTGCGCAAGCTCTACGGCACTGACGTCCCGATCGTTCGCTCTCGCGGCTACGTCCAGAGCAAGAGCTGGATGCCGTACGTCAACAGCGGTCAGTTCATCGGCACCACGGGCCTCGGCCTGCGGCTCGAGGGGATGAACCTCGCGCTGCTTCCTGCCACGGGGACCGCGGCCGTGCCGGCCGGCAGCATCCAGGCCAACTCGCACGTGCAGAGCATCGGCTGGTCGGGCATACAAGACGATCACCCCGACGACCCTGATCGGCACCACCGGTCGGAACCTGCGCGTGGAGGCCATCCAGTTCCGCCTCACCGGCGACCTGGCGGCCAAGTACGTCGTGTCGTACCGGGCGCACGTCCAGGGCATCGGCTGGCAGGCCGTGGAAGAGCGACGGCGCCACCTCTGGCACCACCGGTCAGGCCAGGCGGGTCGAAGCCGTGCAGGTACGCCTCGTGCTCAAGACCGTGCCGACCCCCGCTGCACCCTCCACGCCGACGCCGACGCCGACGCCGACGCCGACGGCGACGCCGCCACGCGACCCCGACGACGCCGCACGCCGACGCCGACGGTGACCGAAGACGAGCACCCCGACGCCGACGCCGACCTCCGAGACGAGCACCCCCACGCCCACGGTGACGGAGACCCCCACCCCGCCCCGGCTGACACGGCGAGGGCGTCGTACAGCGCGCACGTCCAGACCAAGGGCTGGATGTCGACCGTGACCGACGGCGCGTCGCCGGCACGACGAACCTGGGCCTGCGCATGGAAGCACTGAAGCTCACGGTGGACAGCGAGCAGTACAGCGGCGACATCCAGTACCGCGCCCACGTCCAGAGCATCGGCTGGATGCCGTGGACCTCCTCCTCCACCTACATCGGCACCGTCGGCAAGGGGCTGCGGATCGAGGCCTTGGAGGTCAAGCTGACCGGCGAGCAGGCCACGCACTACTCGATCAGGTACCGCGCCTACGTCCAGGGGATCGGCTGGCAGTCCTACCGTACCGACGGTGCGACGGCCGGAACCACCGGTCAGGCCAAGCGGGTCGAGGCGGTGCAGATCTCGCTCGTGCCCAAGCCGTGACCCGGCACTGAGCACCCGACGACGGGTGGGGCCCCCGAGCACTCGGGGGCCCCACCGTCGTCTCCGGGGCTCGTTTCCGCGCCACCTCCGCAGGCTCATTCCCCGCCCCCGTGCCCTTCCGAATCGGCCCCCTGTACCAGTGGCCCCTGGGAAAGCCTGTGTCGAGATTCATGATTCTGCCCGCCACCGGGAATGCAGTCGCTAGCCTGCTTGTTGGGTGTCGTCCTCATCGGAAGTCGACGAGCGGACGAGATCCCGCGACGACCGACGCAGAGGAGCACTGACGACCATGAAGAAGACCAGACGGGGAGCGGTGGCCACATGGGCCGCTGCCGCACTCCTGGTGTCGTTGGGGTGGACGACGGCCACGGCTCCGGCCGCGAGCGCGGATGTCGTACACCCCCGGCATGCCCACCATCGACATCACGCTGCCTCCGGGCACCACCCAGTCGACCCTCGACGGCGGCTCGAAGGACACCGTCTACACCGAGACCAAGATCGCGATCGACGACCCGAACGACGTGAACGACTACACGACGCCCCTGGTCGACGGCAAGGAGACCGGCGAGATCAAGGGTCGCGGCAACTACACGTGGACCCTGGCGAAGAAGCCCTACCAGATCAAGCTCGACGGCTCCAAGGACGTCCTCGGCATGGGCGCGGCCAAGACCTGGATCCTGCTCGCCAACCACGCCGACGCCTCGCTCATGCGCAACAAGGTCGCCTACGACCTCGCCGCCGACCTCGGGCTGCACGGCTCCCCCGCCTCGCGCTGGGTCGACCTGCGGATCAACGGTCAGTACCGGGGCAACTACCTGCTCACCGAGAAGGTCGAGGTCAAGAAGAACCGCGTCGAGCTCGCCAACGACTCGGGCGTCCTCGCCGAGCTCGACCGGCGCGGGACGGCTCGCAGGCCGGGTACCCCGCCGAGGACTACTGGTTCCACAGCGTCGACGAGCAGCTCCACCTTCACCCTCAAGGACGCCAAGTCCGGAGTCCCCGACCCCGACGACGGCGAGTCGATGAACGACGCCGAGTTCGCCGCGGACGAAGGTCGGCTGGGACGACATGAAGGCGACGCTCAACAAGCTCGACGCCGCTCCTGTACGCCACCACCCCCAACTGGACCGAGATCGAGAAGATCATCGACGTCGAGTCGTTCGTCAAGTACTACTTCGTCTTCGAGCTCGCGGAGAACCCCGAGATCGTCGTCGTCCAGCGTCTTCTTCTACAAGGACGGCCCCGGCACCAAGCTCTTCGCCGGTCCGGTGTGGGACTTCGACAGCGCGCTCGCCAACTACGACAAGAGCGAGCCCTACGGCGCCGACTACAACTCGGAGTACGTCAAGAACGCCAAGGCCCTGCGTGGTGACAAGTACAAGAACGGCTGGATGACCCAGCTGTTCCGCAACACCCAGTTCGTCGAGAAGGCCAACCAGCTGTGGAAGAGCGGCATCGCCTACCACGTGAGCCAGCTGCCCTCGAAGATCACCGGCTACCAGGCCACGGTCACCGCCTCGGCGGCGAACAACTTCAAGAAGTGGACCGATCCTGGGCAAGCCGACCCTGCTCGTCGCGGGCGAGGGCAAGACCTACGCCACGACGTACGCCGGTGAGGTCTCCTACCTCAAGACCTGGGTGAACAACCGCGCGAGGATCCTGCGGCAGATGTACGGTGACGTCCCGATCGTGCGGGCTCGCGGCAACGTGCAGAGCAAGGGCTGGTTGCCGTACGTCAACAGCGGTCAGTTCATCGGGACCACGGGGCTGGCCCTGCGGCTCGAGGGCGATCAACCTGTCGCTGCAGAACTCCCCGGTGACCGGCTCGATCCAGGCCAACGTCCACGTGCAGAGCATCGGCTGGTAGGGCTACAAGACGCTCACCTCGAGCACGCTGATCGGGACCACCGGGCGCACCCTGCGCATCGAGGCCGTCCAGTTCCGCCTCACGGGCGACCTGGCCGCCAAGTACAACGTGTCGTACCGGGCGCACGTCCAGGGCATCGGCTGGCAGGCCTGGAAGAGCGAAGGCGCCACCGCTGGCACGACCGGCCAGGCCAGGCGGGTCGAGGCGATCCAGGTGCGCCTGGCCCAGAAGGCCCCGCCGACCCCGGTCGCCCCGGCCCCGTGACACGACTGAGTCACCGAGATGAGTGGTGGGGCCCCGAGCAGTCGGCGGGCCCCCACCGTCTCTGGTTCGCTCTCCCGACGCCAAGCCGATAGGCTTGATCGTCCACACCAGGGGAGTCACATGAGCCACGACCAGCCCGGGCGACGAGGTCCGCCAGACGCCGAGTCCACGGCCGATCGCTGCGACGATGGCTGTGGGGGCTGTTGGCCGCCCTCCTCGTCGCGCCCTCGTGACGGGCTGGGTCGTGCAGCCCGAGGCGGGCGAGCAGACCGCCACTCGCCGCAGCGTCGCCGACAGCGGCCGACGACGTCGACCCCCACCGCATCGTCGACCGCGGCCGAGGCGTCGACCACCCTGGCGCTCATCGCCGACTTCGGCAACTGCGGACCCGGGAGCGCAGCGGGTCGCCGACATGGTCGACACCTGGGACGTCGCCGCGGTCGCCACCGCCGGTGACAACACCTACGACGACGACCCCGCCTGTACGCCGTTCACCGACTCGGTGGGCGACTTCTACGGCGACTACGTCGATGACCCCGACGGGCCCACGCTTCTGGCCGGCGCTGGGCAACCACGACTACGAGAACGCCAACGCCGGTCTGGCGGCCTACCGCAGCCTACTTCTCGTACCTCAGCACCGAGGCGGACCCCCAGCAGCGCTGGTACGACGTGGAGGTCGGCGGCATCCACCTGTTCGTGCTCGACAACGACGCCCCCGACGCCGACCTCGCCGCCCAGCAGACCTGGCTGCGCGAAGGGCTCGCCGCCTCCCGCGCCGATGACCCGTCCACGTGGAACGTCGTCATCTTCCACAAGCCGGCGTTCACCTCGGCGTCCCACGAGGACGAGGTCGCGATGCGGCCGGATGCCGGCTGGGACTACCGCGGCTGGGGCGCCGACATCGTCATCGCCGGCCACCAGCACGTCTACGAGGACGTCGTCGTCGACGGGATGCACTACGTGACCGCCGGCATCGCGACGAACGGCCTCGAGCGGGGCGGGTGCGACGACGAGCTGACCGACCGGCAGCCGCCTGTGCCTCACCGGGGTGGAGGATGCGCATTGCGTCTCGTGGCCACGCCGACATCCCTGACGCTGGACTACCGCCAGCCCTCGGATGCCGGCGACGTCGTGCTCGACGTCATCACGCTCTCCCGCTGACCCGGCCCCCGGCGCAGGCCCGCGTGCGGGGGGCGCGCGGTCAGGTGCGGACGACGTCCGTGCCGGCCGCGTCGAACTGCTCCGCCGTCTCGTCGTCGAGGTGGGTGTCGGTGATGAGCAGGGCGACGTCCTCGGGCCGGGCGAAGCGGTGGAAGTGGTCGAGTCCCGCCTTGGTGGAGTCGGTCACGACGACGGTCCGACGTGCGGCCTGGCTCATGGCCCGCTTGGCCATCGCCTCCGCCTGGTCCGGTGTGGTCATGCCCCGGGACACCGAGAAGCCGTTGGTGCCGAGGAACGCCACGTCGACGTGGACGTCCGCGAGGGCGGCCTCGAGCCAGTGCCCGACGGCCGCGCCGGTGCGTTCGCGCACGCGCCCGCCCAGCACGTACAGCTCGATGTTGTCCAGGGGGTGCAGCGTCGCCGCGATGGCGACGGAGTTGGTGACGACGGTCAGTCGACGGTCGGTGGGGAACTGCTCGGCGATGGCCTGCGTCGTCGACCCCGAGTCGAGCAGCACGGTGCCCTCGGCGGGCAGCTCCTGCAGCGCCCGCTCGGCGATGCGTCGCTTCTGGGTGCTCGCCTGGGTGCGCCGCGCCGCGAGCGTCGGCTCCACCTCGATCCGCTCGATGGGCAACGCTCCGCCGTGGACACGTCGGAGCAGCCCTCGACGCTCCAGGGCGGTGAGGTCGCGCCGCACCGTCTCCGCGGTGACGCCCAGCTCATCGGCCAGCGTGGCCACCTCGACCCGCCCGTGGGCACGAGACCACTGCAGGATGAGCTCCTGACGCTCCGGGGCGTAGCGGTGCACCGGGAGGATCGTGGGGGTCGGCGGGTGTTCGACCGAGGATTCCATGGCGTCCCTTCCGTCGTGCGTGCTGTGCGCGTCAGGGCTCGACGGTGACCTTGATGGCCTCGCCCTTGGCCACGATGTCGAAGACCGACATGACGTCCTTGAGCGGGACCCTGGCGGTGATGAGGTCCTTGACCGGAACCTGCCCGGAGGCGATGTACTCGAGGGCGCGCTTGTTGTGGTCGGGGCTCGAGCCGTTCGCCCCGTGGATGTGCAGCTGGCGGTAGTGCACGAGGTTGGAGTCGCACTTGATGAACGGGTCGTTCTTGGGCAGGCCGCCGAAGAAGGAGATCCGGCCCTGGCGGGCAGCCATCGAGATGGCCTGCTCCTGCGTGACGTTGGCCGGGGTGGCGGTGATGACGACGTCCGCGCCGCGACCGCCGGTCAGCTCCATGACGCGGGCGACGACGTCCTCCGTGCTGGCGTCGATGGTGCCGTCGGGGCTCACGGCGGCGGCCGACATCGCCAGCCGCTCGGCGTTGACGTCCACGAGCCAGATCTGGCCGGCCTGGTGCACGCCCCGGGCGATCCGGATGTGCATGCACCCGATCGGGCCGGCGCCGAAGACGACGACGAAGTCACCCTCCTCGATGCCGAGCTGCTCCTGGGCGTTGATGGCGCAGGCGAAGGGCTCGGCAGCACTGGCCTCGTCGTAGCCGACGCCGTCGGGGATCCGGTTCAGCCCGTCGACCTTGAGGACCTGCTCGGGCACGATCATGTACTCCGCGAAACCACCGTCGTACTGGTAGCCGACCGAGGTCTGGTTCTGGCAGACCTCCATCCAGCCCTTGCCGCACTCGTGGCACTCGCCGCACGGCACGGCCGCGATGCACTGGACCCGGTCCCCCACCTGGAAGCCTCCAGCCGCCTCCGGGCCGACCTCGACGACCTCGCCGGCGATCTCGTGGCCCATCGTGGTCGTGCGCGTGATGTTGACGTGGCCGTTCTTCTTGATCTTGACGTCCGTGCCGCACGTGGAGCAGGCCTTGACCTTGATCTTCACCTCACGGGGGCCGCAGTCGGGCTCCGGGACCTCTTCCAGCCGAACGTCTTCGGGGGCGTGAAATCGCAGGGCCAGCATGGAGCGCTCCTTTGCACGGTGTCCTCTGTGACAGAGGCTGACGGTGCGCCGAGTCTGCCCGATTGGGACTGGATGGTCAAGAGATCCGGCACCTCACCGCCCCACCGGTCCGGACAGGCGTCCAGATTTCCCTTGACCGGAGGCAAACGGGCCGATATAAAAGTGTTCACAGATCCCACAGTGGCGTGGGTCACCTCGGAAAGGACAGGACGATGACGTCCACGACCGCAGCGCCGGCACACGCCGGTCTCCGCGCGGGTTCACGTGCAGAAGTTCGGCACGTTCCTCTCGAACATGATCATGCCCAACATCGCCGCGATCATCGCCTGGGGCCTGATCACCGCCTTCTTCATCCCTGTCGGGTGGACCCCCAACGAGAAGATCGCGACGATCGTCGGCCCCGCCATCATCTACGCGCTCCCGATCCTCATCGCCTTCACCGGTGGCAAGAACGTCTACGGGACCCGCGGTGGCGTCGTCGGCGGCTTCGCCGTCATGGGCGTGATCATGGCGACGAGCAGCCCGCTCTTCATCGGCGAGGACGGCAACGCCTCCCCGATGTTCCTCGGCGCCATGATCATGGGCCCCCTCGCGGCCTACGTCATGAAGCGCCTCGACGCCCTCTGGGAGGGCAAGATCCGCCCCGGCTTCGAGATGCTCGTCAACAACTTCTCCGCAGGCATCTGGGCGGCCTCGCCTCGATCGCCGGCATGTTCCTGCTGGCCCCCGTGCTGCGGGCGGTCATCACCGGCCTCGGCAACGGCGGTGAACTTCCTCGTCGAGAACAACCTCCTGCCACTGACGTCGATCGTCATCGAGCCGGCCAAGATCTTCTTCCTCAACAACGCCATCAACCACGGGGTGCTCACGCCGCTCGGCATCGCCCAGGCGGCGGAAGAGGGCAAGTCCGTCCTGTTCCTGCTCGAGGCCAACCCCGGCCCCGGTCTGGGCCTGCTCCTCGCCTACATGTTCTTCGGCAAGGGCATTGCCCGCGCCTCCGCTCCCGGTGCCGCGATCATCCACTTCTTCGGCGGCATCCACGAGATCTACTTCCCCTACGTGCTGGCCAAGCCGCGCCTCATCCTCGCGATGATCCTCGGTGGCATGACCGGCGTCTTCATCAACGTCGTCTTCGACTCCGGCCTCATCGCCCCGCGGCCCCGGGCTCGATCTTCGCGGTGTACGCGGTCACGGCCCGTGGCAGCTTCGTCGGTGTGACCTTCGCGGTCGCGCTCTCGGCGCCGTGACGTTCGTCGTCGCCGCCTTCCTGCTCAGGATGGAGAGGTTCGCGGACGACATCTCCCTCGACGAGGCCATCGGCTCGATGGAGCAGATGAAGGGCAAGAAGTCCATCGCCTCGTCCGCCCTCGTCGGAGCCGGCGCCGCCACCGCTGCCACGCCCCGGCCACGCCGTCCGCTCGATCGTCTTCGCCTGCGACGCCGGCATGGGCTCGTCCGCGATGGGCGCCTCCGTCCTGCGGCGCAAGATCCAGGCCGCCGGGTTCACCGACGTCACCGTGGTCAACAAGGCCATCGCCGAGCCTGACCGACGACGTCGACCTCCTCGTCACCCACCAGGACCTCGCGACTCGGGCCGCCCAGCGCAGCCCGTCCGCGGCGCTCTACACGGTCGACAACTTCATGGCAGCCCTGCCTATGACGAGATCGTCGCGCACCTCCAGGTGAGCAACGTCGCGGTTGCGGTCGGCGCCGGCTCCTCACGCGGGTCGGATGCCGTCGCGCCGGCTGCCGCGGCCTCCTCGGCTCCCAGCCTGCTCGCCAAGCAGTCCATCCGCCTGAGCGGCACCGCCACCACGCGGGACGAGGCGATCACCGAGGCCGGTGAGCTCCTCGTCGCGGCCGGTGCCGTCGACGCCTCCTACGTCGAGTCCATGCACGAGCGCGAGCGCTCGGTCTCGACGTTCATGGGCAACGGCCTGGCGATCCCGCACGGCACGAACGAGGCCAAGGGCTCGATCACGCGATCGGCGCTCTCCTTCGTCCGGTACTCCGACGGGGTCGACTGGAACGGCAAGCCGGCCACGTTCGTGGTCGCCATCGCCGGCCAGGGTGACGACCACCTCGGCATCCTGTCCAACCTGTCCAAGGTCTTCCTGGACAAGACGCAGATCGCCGCTCTGGAGGCAGCCACGACTCCGGAGCAGGTCCTGGAGATCCTCGGAGCCGTCCAGGCCTGAGCGCTCCCCTCCTGACCCTGGTGCCCGGTGGCTCATCCCCACCGGGCACCAGCGCGTGGGCACCCCCACGCGTAGAGTTGCGACCCAGATCACACTCACCGTTGAGGAGTCGACGACGTGCGCCAACGAGGTCCGGCCCCGGCCGCGGCACCAGCCCCGGCAGACCCCGCCCGGGCGGCATCCGTGCGAGCCATCGCGGAGCAGCTCGCCAGCCTGCGCGGGCCCCTCCTGCCGATCCTCCACGAGGTCGTGGCCTCCCACGGCCACGTCGACGACGACGACGTCGTGGTCATCGCCGACGTCCTCAACCTCTCGCGCGCCGACGTCCACGGAGTCGTGACCTTCTACCACGACTTCCGCCGCACTCCCCCACCCGCACACCGCATCTCGCTCTGCCGCGGCGAGGCCTGCCAGGCCCGCGGATCAGAGGCGTCGTATGCCGTGGCCACCGACCGCTGGACCGCCTCACCCCACGTCGAGGTCGGCGAGGTCTTCTGCCTCGGCCTGTGCGCCCAGGGCCCGTCGGGCACGATCGACGGCACCCTGCACGCCGCACTCACCCCCGAGCGACTCGACACCCTGACCACCGGGTGGCAGGCATGACCACGGCATGGGTCCCCTGCGACAGCGCCGCGCTCGCCCTCGGTGCGGATGCCGTCGCTGACGCGCTCACGGCATCCGGGGTCACCGTGCGCCGCAACGGCTCCCGCGGGATGCTGTGGCTCGAGCCCCTCGTCGAGATCGAGACGGATGCCGGGCGCGTGGGTTTCGGGAACGTCACCGTCGCCGACGTCCCGGCCCTCGTGGCCGGTGACCTCGACGAGACCGACCGCTGCATCGGCGTCGTCGACGACCACGAGTGGATCGCCCGCCAGAACCGCGTGTCCTTCGCCCGGGTCGGCGTCATCGAACCGACCGACCTCGCCGCCTACCGCGAGCACGGGGGCCTGAAGGGCCTGCTGAGGGCCCTGGACCTCACCCCCGAGGCGGTCGTCGCCGAGGTCACGGCATCCGGCCTGCGAGGGCGCGGCGGCGCCGGGTTCCCGGCCGGCATCAAGTGGGAGACGGTGCGCACGGCATCCGCCGACGTGAAGTTCGTCTGCTGCAACGCCGACGAGGGCGACAGCGGCACCTTCGCCGACCGCATGCTCATCGAGGGCGACCCGTTCACCCTCATCGAGGGGATGGCGATCGCCGCCGTCGCCGTGGGCGCCACCGAGGGCTACGTCTACCTGCGCAGCGAGTACCCCCACGCGATCACCACCCTGCGCCGAGCCATCGACATCGCCTATGCACACGGGGTGCTCGGCGAGTCGGTGCTCGGCAGCGGCCGCCAGTTCGACCTCGACGTGCGCGTGGGAGCCGGCGCGTACATCTGCGGCGAGGAGACCTCGATGCTCGAGTCCCTCGAGGGCAAGCGCGGCGAGGTCCGGGCCAAGCCACCCATCCCCGCGCTCGAGGGCTTCTTCGGCAAGCCGACGATCGTCAACAACGTGCTCACCCTGTCCGCCGTCCCGATGGTGCTCGCCGACGGGGGCGAGGCGTACGCCGCGCTCGGCACCGGCCGCTCGCGCGGCACCCAGGTCTTCCAGCTCGCGGGCAACGTCGCGCGCGGCGGCATCGTCGAGGCCGATTTCGGGGTCACGCTCGAGACGCTCGTCGACGACTTCGGGGGTGGCACGGCATCCGGGCGGCCCGTGAAGGCGGTTCAGGTCGGCGGCCCGCTCGGGGCCTACCTGCCGCCCACGCAGTTCGGCCTGCCGATGGACTACGAGGCGTTCGCCGAGGCCGGGGCGATGGTGGGGCACGGCGGCATCGTCGTGTGGGACGACACCCTGGACGCCGCCGCCATGGCGCGGTTCGCGATGGAGTTCTGCGCCAAGGAGTCGTGCGGCAAGTGCACCCCCTGCCGCGTCGGCTCCGTGCGCGGCGTCGAGGTCATCGACCGCGTGCTCGCGGCACCCGACGACGGCGTGCGGCGCACCCAGCTCACCCTGCTCGAGGACCTCTGCACGACGATGACCAAGGGGTCGCTGTGCGCGATGGGCGGCCTGACGCCGATGCCCGTGCGCAGTGCCCTCGAACACTTCCCGGAAGACTTCGGCATCACGGTCGACACCACGCAAGGAGCCCGGCCATGACGATCATCGACCAGCCAGCGGTCGAGACCCCCGACCACGGCACTCCCCCGGTGTGGGGCCAGGCCACGGCACGGGTGACCATCGACGGCATCCAGGTCATGGTGCCGCCGGGCACCTCCGTGATGCGCGCGGCCAAGCTCGCCGGCGTCGACGTCCCCAAGCTGTGCGCCACCGACTCGCTGAAGGCCTTCGGGTCGTGCCGCCTGTGCCTCGTCGAGGTCGAGGGCATGCGGGGCACGCCGGCCTCGTGCACCACCCCGTGCACCGACGGCATGGTCGTCTCGACCCGCACCGAGCAGGTGCAGCAGCTGCGCCGCGGCGTCATGGAGCTCTACCTCTCCGACCACCCCCTCGACTGCGCGGGCTGCGAGCGCGGCAGCTGCGAGATGCAGGGCCTGGCGCACGACGTCGGGCTCGACGAGGTGCGCTACGGCTTCGGCGGCGCCTCGCACCTCGAGGAGGTCGCCGACACGTCCAACCCGTACTTCGCCTACGACCCCAAGGCCTGCATCGTCTGCTCGCGCTGCGTGCGCGCCTGCTCCGAGACCCAGGGGACCTTCGCCCTCACCGTCGAGGGTCGCGGCTTCGACTCGCGGATCACCGCGGGCGGCACCGACTTCCTGTCCTCGGAGTGCGTGTCGTGCGGGGCCTGCGTGCAGGCCTGCCCCACCGACGCCCTCACCGAGAAGTCGGTCATCGCGCTCGGGATGCCGTCGCGCACCGTCATCACGACGTGCGCCTACTGCGGGGTCGGGTGCTCGTTCAAGGCCGAGGTCCAGGGCACCGGCGACGCCACCCGGGTCGTGCGGATGGTGCCGTGGAAGGACGGCGGCGCCAACGAGGGGCACAGCTGCGTCAAGGGCCGCTTCGCCTACGGCTACGCCTCGCACCGGGACCGGCAGCTCGCCCCCATGGTCCGCGACTCGATCGACGACGAGTGGCAGGTCGTGTCGTGGGAGGAGGCCATCACCCGCGTCGCCGAAGGGTTCCTCGCCCTGCGCGACAAGTACGGCGTCGGCTCGATCGGTGGCATCTCGTCCTCGCGCTGCACGAACGAGGAGGTCTACGTCGTCCAGAAGATGGTGCGGGCGGCGTTCGGCAACAACAACATCGACACCTGCGCGCGGGTCTGCCACTCCCCCACCGGGTACGGGCTCAACCACGCGTTCGGCACGTCTGCCGGCACCCAGGACTTCGCGTCGGTCGACGCCGCCGACGTCATGCTCGTCATCGGCGCCAACCCCACCGACGCCCACCCGGTCTTCGCGTCCCGGATGAAGCGGCGGATGCGGGCCGGGGCCAGGGTGATCGTCGCCGACCCCCGGCGCATCGACCTGGTGCGCTCACCGCACGTCGAGGCCGCCCTCCACCTTCCCGTGCGACCGGGCACCAACGTCGCGTTCGTCAACGCGATGTGCCACGTCATCGTCACCGAGGGTCTGTGGGACGAGCCGTTCGTGCGCGAGCGCTGCGAGGACGCCGACGAGTACCTGGCCTTCATCGCGGGGCCCGAGCACTCGCCCGAGGCGACGGAGGACGTGACCGGCATCCCGGCATCCGACCTGCGTTCCGCCGCACGGCTGTTCGCCGCCGGGCCGAACTCGGCGATCTACTACGGCCTCGGGGTCACCGAGCACAGCCAGGGCTCGACGATGGTCATGGGCATGGCCAACCTCGCGCTGCTGACCGGCAACCTCGGGCGCGAGGGCGTCGGGGTCAACCCGTTGCGCGGCCAGAACAACGTGCAGGGCTCGTGCGACATGGGCTCCTTCCCCCACGAGCTCCCGGGCTACCGGCACGTGTCCCGGCCCGAGGTGCGCGAGATCTACGAGTCGCTGTGGGGCGTGACGCTGCAGGCCGAGCCGGGGCTGCGCATCCCGAACATGTTCGACTCGGCGATCGGCGGCTCGTTCAAGGGCCTGTACGTGCAGGGCGAGGACATCGCCCAGAGCGACCCCAACACCACGCACGTCGAGGCGGCCCTGCGCTCGATGGAGCTCGTCGTCGTGCACGACCTGTTCCTCAACGAGACCGCGCGGTTCGCCCACGTCTTCCTGCCGGGCGCCTCGTTCCTGGAGAAGGACGGCACGTTCACCAACGCCGAGCGGCGGATCAACCGGGTTCGCCCGGTCATGCCCAGCCGCGTCGGGAAGGACGAGTGGCAGACCGTGTGCGAGATCGCCACCGCCATGGGCTACCCCATGTCGTATGCCGCGCCGTCGCAGATCATGGACGAGATCGCCTCCACGACACCGACGTTCGCCGGGGTGTCGTTCGACCGCCTCGACGCGGAGGGCTCGCTGCAGTGGCCGGTCACGCAGGCCGCTCCGCACGGGACGCCGACGATGCACGTCGGGTCGTTCGTGCGCGGCCTCGGACAGCTGACGCCGACGGTCTACGTGCCGACGACCGAGCGGGCCACCCGGCGGTTCCCGCTCGTGCTGACGACCGGGCGCATCCTGTCGCAGTACAACGTCGGCGCCCAGACCCGGCGCACGCCGAACTCGACGTGGCACCCCGAGGACGTCCTGGAGATCCACCCCTCGGATGCCGAGCTGCGGGGCGTGGCGTCCGGTGACGTCGTCGAGCTGTCCTCGCGGGTCGGCACGACGCGCCTGACGGCAGAGGTCTCCGACCGGATGCCGGCCGGCGTGGTCTACACGACGTTCCACCACCCGGTCACCGGGGCGAACGTCGTGACGACCGAGAACTCCGACTGGGCGACCAACTGCCCCGAGTACAAGGTGACGGCGGTGCAGGTCGAGGTCGTGACGCAGGCGGCCCGGGCGGAGGCGGCCGCCGAGGCGGACCGGCCGGCGGATGCCGTGGCGCAGGAGCCGCTGCCCGTCGCGGGCCGCTCGTGAGCGCCGGCGTCCCTGCGGTCGTGCGGATGGGGCACGACCTCGTGCGCAACCTGGAACACCTCCCCTCCGAGCGGGCCGCCATGGAGATCGCGACGCACATCCGCAAGTTCTGGGAGCCGCGGATGCGTCAGGAGCTGCTCGCCCGCATCCGCTGGGGTGACACCTCGCTGCACCCCCTGCTGGTTGCCGCGGCCGGTGACCTCGTCGACGGCGAGGTCGACCAGGCCGAGATCAGGGAGTCGTCGGGCGGCTGAGGGCACCCACCCCAAGGCTGTTCACTCAGACGCAGAACTCGTTGCCCTCGGGGTCCTGCATGACGACCCAGTAGACGCCCAGGTCGGCGCGCTCCTCGACGCGAGTCGCACCGAGGGCCTGGAGCCGCGCCACCTCGGCGGCCACCCGCTCCCGCTGCTCATCGAGCGGCACAGAAGGTCCTCCCCCGGCGAGGAGGTCGATGTGCACCCGGTTCTTGCCGCTCTTCGCCTCGGGCACCAGCTGGAAGAAGATCCGCGGCTGGCCGTCGGCCTCGATCGCCGAGGCGTCGTTGAACCGCTCCTCGGGCACGCCTTGGGCGGTCAGGAACGCTGGCCAGTCGGGGAAGTTCCCGGGAGGCGGCGGCACGGCATAGCCGCGAGGAGCGAGCGCGGAGGCCCAGAACGTGCTGAGCGCCGCGGGGTCCGCGGTGTCGAAGACGACCTGGATGGGGGCTGTCGATCGGTCCATGCCGACAGTGTCCCCCCGAACCAGTCGACGTCCTGGAAATCCACCCCGCGGATGCCGAGCCGCGCCGGGGTCGGCTCGCGCCGCATCCGCTGGGGCGACACGACGTTGCACCCGCTCCTGGTGGCCGCAGCCGGCGACCTCGTCGACGGTGAGATCGACCAGGCCGAGATCGGGCGCGAGCTGCTGGCAGGGGCCGCCGTCAGAACGTGCCCTTGATGACGATCTTGCAGTACAGCCACCCGCACTCCAGGCACACCTTGACCCGGCGCCCGATCCGGATGCACCCGATGGTGAACCCGAGCGCCGAGGGGTCGCCCGGCCGAACGAGCGAGAGTGGGTCGCGGTCGCCGAGGTCGGCGTCTGCGAACGCGGCCCTGCCCGGTGTGGTGCCGCCGTCCCAGGTGATGTCGAGCCCGCGCAGGGCCTCGGGCACGTTGAGCTTGAGGCGCTCGACGTGGGGTAGGCAGTCCTCGCCGCGCTTCGGCCGCTGGGCGACGAGGTCCAGCATCAGGGTGTGGAGGAACTCCTCCACCTCCCGGACGTCGCCGAGCGAGGTGAGCAGTCGGGTGTCGTCGGTTGACGTGGCCATGGTGGCCTCCTTCAGGAACGTGCCGTCGTGTCGGGCGGCGCGGTGGTGGTGCCGGGGTACCGCCGGCTCGGTGGGTCTGCGGCGAGCCCGGCGAGCACGTCGTGAATGCTGCCCGCCCGCCGGAAGCGGTGGTCGGCCAGGGCGTCCGCGGCGCGGCGGGCATCGATGCGCAGCCGGCGGCTGCGCGTGCGCTCGGCCAGCGTCCGGGCCAGCCGCGAGGCCGCGTCGGCCTCGCGTGCACCGAACGCGGACGGCTCGCCGTCGAGGGCGGTGACGGCCGCGTCGAGGAGGCTCGCGGCATCCGACCGAAGGTCGGGGTCCGCGGTGAGCACCCGCACGACGGCGGGCGCGTTTCGCTGGAGCACCGTGAACCACGGCGCCAGCCCGGGCTGCTCGGCGAACGCGCCGTCGCGGAAGCGGCGCAGGGCGGCGAGACGGTCCAGCGTCCGCTTGGGTGCGGGCAGGATGCCGTCGAGGGCGGTCGCCGGGCAGACGTCGAGGGCGGTGACGGTGCCCTGCACCTCCCAGTCGCCCTCGTTGCGCCAGCGGTGCGAGAACCCCGTGACGGTGTTCGGGGTGAGCGAGTCGTGCGAGAACACGAAGGCCTTGAAGCCGATCGTGTCGTCGGCGTTGAGCCAGGACCAGATGTTGGCGAACACGCCCTGTTGGTTCGCCACGGCATCCTTGACGGCGTCGCTGATCTGCTCCTCGAACCCGGCGAGCTCCTCGTCCGAGACGTCCTGGTTGGTCACCGTGCGGGTGGCGACGATCTCGTTGAGGGCTTCGCGCACGGCGCTGTCAAAGGCCGTGTGGCCGGCCGCGGCCCCGGCGTCGGTGACGTTGTCCTCCTCCATGAGCACGACCACGGCCCCCGCGGTCCCGCCGACGTCCAGGTCGGGCACGTCCTGGAACCCGATCGGCTCCAGGCGGGTGCTCCACTCCCCGATCGCGGGCGGGATGGCGATGACCTCGCCGGGGTCGACGTCGTCGTTGGGCAGGTTGCCGTGGCTGCCGGGCGTGAACTCGACCGTCGCCACCCCGTCGAGGGTGAAAGCGGAGTTCACGGTGACCGTGGTGCCGTCGACCTTGAAGAAGGCGACCCACAGGTACGGCTCGGCCGAGCCGATGCCGTCGCCCTCGTCGTGGCAGATGATGCGTTCGAGGTCGATGCGGACGACCACCGGGGTCCTGGCCATGGCTCCTCCTTGGGCTGCTCCATGCGCTGTTGCCCATGAGGAGGGCCGCGGCGCCTGCACTGATACACCGCAGCCCGTTTGGGGTGTGAGGGGTGGCGGCCTTTCCAAGGGTTGGTCCATGACCGCGACCCCCGGGCTCGAGTGAACCGCGACCGCGATACCGCGAGCTCTCAGAGCCCGGACGCAGCGCCCTCGATGTGGGTGCCGGCCAGCGCGGGGACGATGTGCGAGAGCGCGTCGTCGAGCTCGTCGGCACACCTGGCCGCCGCGGCCTGACCCCGTCCGTGCGGGTCTGCGACGTCCCAGTTCATCCCGTCAGGGCGCCGCACCGCGTACGCCTGGTCGAGGAGCTCGAGGCCCGCCGCGGGCGCCGGCAACCGGTCGAGTGCGTCGACGAACTGGTGCACCCCGAACACCTTGATGGCGTGGTCGGGCCAGGCCTGCGCGATGCGCAACCGGTGCGCGAACTCCACGGTGAGCACGAGGTCGGTCGCGGCCAGCAGGTCAGCGGTGAGCTTCCGGCTGACGTGGCCGTTGGGCTCACCCCCACGGGATCGGAGCTGGGCGGCCATCTCGTGGTCCATCCCACGGCCGGGGACCCCGGGGACGCCGGCGCTGGACACCGTGAGAGCGGCCCCAGCGAGCAGCTGGCGTGTCCGACGCTCGGCGTAGGGCGAGCGGGCGATGTTGGCGGTGCAGACGAACAGCACGCGCAAGGGCGCCTCGCCCCGCCCATCCGTGTCACGCATCCCCACAGGCTAGTGTCTCTCGTCATGACCCCCGTGCTGCGGCTGGCAGCCCTCGGCTCGCACGTGGAGGTCCGGTGCGTCGGGGAGAGCGCCGACCTGCTCGTCACGGCGATGCGCGAGGCCTGGTCCCGCTGCCTGGTGACTGGCGACTCCGACCCGGACTCGCAGGCGGAGGTGCTCGAGGTCACGCTCGACGATCCGCAGCGCCTGGCCCGGCGGCTCATGCTGACCACGCAGGACATCACCCGGGCCTTCATCCGGACGCAACGAGGCCGGCTCCTCATGCTGCATGCAGGCGCAGTGGCCCATCCCCTCTCGGGGCGGAGCCTGGTGTACGTGGCCGCCGGGGGGACCGGCAAGACGACCCTCAGCGGGCGCCTCGGTCGGGGCCTTGGCTACGTCACCGACGAAACGGTCGGGATCGACGAGACGGGGGTGATCCTGCCCTACCCCAAGCCGCTCTCCTTTCGGGGCGACACGAGCTGGCCTCAAGGACGAGGTCTCACCCGACGCCCTGGGCCTGGTGCTCGCGCCCGCGCAGCCACGGGTCTCGCGCGTGGTGCTGCTGGACCGGCGGGCCGACGCGCACCACCCCCGGATCGAGGAGGTGGACTTCATGGATGCCCTCTTCGCCCTGACCCAACAGTCGTCGTCGCTCTCGACGCTCGACCGACCACTGCAGCGCATGGCCGACCTCATCGACGGCGCGGGACCAGTGCTTCGCGTGCGCTACGCCGAGGCCGAGGACGTCGAGCACGACCTGGCGCGGCTCATCGGAGGAACGCCGTGAAGGTGCAGCGCCGCGAGATCACCGACATCCTGACCCGCGACGGTGAGACGGCCGTGCTCGTCGACGAGGTGCTGGTGCGGCTCAGTGAGCTGAGCGCGCTCGTCTACGACCTCACCGAGGAGCCCGTCGACGTCGTCCACCTGGCCCACATGCTGGAGTCGCGCTTCGGTGCGCCCGAAGGACGCACGACTCTGGACGCTACGCAGGATGCCGTGGCGGAACTCGTCCGCCACGGCATCCTGCGCGAGCGTGATCCCGCGGTGAGGACCTAGCGACGTCATGAGAAAACGCTACGGCGTCGCTGCGTAGAACGGCGGGTCGCAGGTGGGAGCACCCGTCGGGAACGGGGTGCGGCTCGAGCACGGCGGGAACGAGTCGACGACGATGCTCGGATCACGATCGGGGGGTGGTCGGTGTCGTCGCAGTTGTGGCCCCACGGGATGGTCAGGTCGACGGTGATCGAGGTGTTGGCGCTGTCGGTTCGAGTTCCCGTACGCGATCACCTTCACCGAGGCACCCACGGCGATCGTCGTGCAGTAGGCGGGATTGATGCACGCCACTGTCAGGCGCAGGCCGGTCGAGGTGATCGTGATGTTCGGCTTCAGCACGATGGGCTTGTCCGTGTTGTTGGTCACCAGCAACGGGAGCGCGTACGCCTTGGCCGGGTCGAGACCGGTGCAGCCGGCGAAGAGCCTTAGCGCAAGACGTCCGCCTGCGAGTTCCCGGGCAGCTTGCAGGCCGTGCCGACCAAGACGCGCGGCGGGCCACCGGAGACGGCGTAGGCCGGCGTGGCGAGAACGAGGGGGACGGCAGGAACCGCCCACGCCGCCCCCTTGGCGATCGTGCGGCGAGAGTGGCGCCTCTGTTCGCGCTCCTCAGACATGGTTTCTCCCCTACTGGTAGTTGAAGTCCTCGCCAAAGATAGCACCGGGTGACACCGCTTCGGTACGTGTTTCGCAATTGTGACCCCATCCCGGCCGGGTGGCGAGCCCGTCACCATGACCGCAGGTCAGGCCGACGTCTCGTCGGCGGCGGACGGCCTCGATGAGGCCACGACCCACGAGGTCGTCCAGGAAGTCATTCACCTCGTCGGCCATCTCGGCGGCGGGCCGTCCCACCAGCTCGGCGACGGCAGCGGCCACGTCCGGCTCGCCGTCCGCGGCGACCAGCCAGATCCAGGCCGCCGAGTCCGTGCAGCACCACGGGCGGTCCGTCGGGAAGCCGCATGAGGAAGACGGCACTCGGGAGCCCGTCATCTCCGTCGGGCACGACGTGCGCCAGTCGTGGCGGGATCCGGTAGGCGGTCATGGTTCACCTCGGGCTCGGCGAATCGTGGCCAGCAGCGAGCAGGCGCACCTCGCGCCCACCCCGCCGGGCGCGTCGCCAGTAGGCCCTCGTGACCTCGCGGCCCGTCGGGGGCCTGCCGAGGCGTCGCCTCCATGCGTCGCGGGTTGGGAACGACGAGGTGCACGGCCGTCCGAAGCGCTGAGCGCCGGGTCGGGCGCCGCCTTCACCCTCGCCACCCACATCCGAACCAAGGATCTCTCGCCCGTCGACAGGGCGAGCCACAGCGCGTAACCGCGAGCCCCGGAGAACTCGTCGAGCCGGCCCGTCCCGGCCGCGAGCGCGACCTCCGCCCCGAGATCGGCGGCGAGCCGCCGAACGGCATCCCGATCGGCCTCCTCGGCAGCCGTCCAGCTCCGACGGATGTCCGGGTGGGCGAGCCGGCCGGCGCGCGTCGCGTGGAGGATGAGGATCAGGCGTTGGGCCGTGAGCGACGGAACAGCGCACCGCTGTCCCGGCCAGCTCGACGGTGTGCCGGTCGCTCCACAACCTCGTGAACGCCGCCTCCGGGTCCGAGTCGATCCCGGGAAAGTGTCGATGCACGTCCACCGGGGCAAGGAAGGGGTGGGCCATCGTGGCCGCGTGCTCGAACGCCGAGCCGTCCTCGAACCGGTACTTCGTCGTCCAGCCGTGCTCGTGCATCACCGTGAACAGGCGGTCGAGGTGAGCGGGGCGGACGAGCACGTCGACGTCGATGCTGCGTCGCGCCACGGTCCGACCCGCTCCGGCTGACGACTGCGCCCCACCCTCGGGCGCACCGCCTGTCGTCGAGACGTCCGCCACGCGGACTTCGAGCAGCGCGTCGTCCACGGCCGGTCCCTTGATGTGGAGCAGGTCGATGCCGTTGTCCTCGGCGAGCACCTGGAGGGACGGCGTGGGTGAAGCGGATGGCCACTGACACCGGCATCGTGTTCGCGTCCACGACACGACAGTATCGGCAGCGAGGCGCCGGGCCTCGCACGACGCCGAGCGCAGCCGGGCTCCGGTGATACCGTGCGGGCGTCATGCCCGCGAGGGCGCACCACCGCCTCGGCATGGGGGATCCACGTGAAGGTCGTCGTCACCGGCGGCGCCGGCTTCATCGGCTCCAACCTCGGCCGCGAGCTGCTCGCCCGCCCCGACGTCGACGAGGTCGTCGCCCTCGACGACCTGTCGACCGGCAGCCGCGCCAACCTCGAGGGCACCGGCATCCGCCTGCTCGAGGGAACGATCCTCGACCCCGCCGCGCTCGACGCCGCGTGTGAGGGCGCGAGCGCCGTCGTGCACCTCGGCGCCCTGCCCTCGGTCCCCCGGTCGGTGCTCGACCCGGTGGCCTCCCACCACGCCAACGCCACCGGCACGCTCGAGGTGCTCCAGGCGGCCCGCCGCGCCGGCGACCTCCACGTCGTCGTCGCGTCGTCGTCGTCGGTCTACGGGGCCAACCGCGAGCTGCCCAAGCGCGAGGCGATGCGCACCGCGCCCATCTCGCCCTACGCGGTGAGCAAGCAGGCCACCGAGGCCTACGCCATGTCCTTCGGGCACACCTACGGCCTGCCCGTGCTCGCGTTCCGCTTCTTCAACGTCTACGGGCCGCTCCAGCCGGCCGGCCACGCGTATGCCGCCGTCGTGCCGGCCTTCATCGACGCCGCACTGCGCGGCGTGCCGCTGACCATCCACGGCGACGGCGAGCAGACCCGCGACTTCACCTTCGTCGGCACGGTGACCCGCGTCATCGCCGACGCCGTGACCCGCACGCGTCACCGACCTCGAGCCGGTCAACCTCGCCTTCGGCAGCCGCACCTCGCTCAACGCGCTCGTCGACGACCTCGGCGACATCCTCGGCTACCGCCCCGCAGGTCGAGCACGTGGCACCTCGGGCCGGCGACGTCCGCGACTCGCAGGCCGACAACAGCCGCCTGCGCCACCACTTCCCCGACGTCGAGCCCGTGCCGCTGCGCGACGGGCCTGGAGCCAGACCGTCGACTGGTTCCGGACCCTGCCCGACTACCGTCGCTAGCCAGGGCGACACGCCGTGCGGTGGTTCCTCGACCGGGTCCGGTGGCCCGAGGGTGTCGGCCTCGCCCTGCTCCTCGCCTGGGTGGCGTGGGTGGGCGCCTGGTCATTCGTCGCCGACCGGATGCCGTCGCCGGCATCGCCGTACGTCGTCGCGCCCCTCGTGCTCGTCGCCGGGGTCGTGGGCGGGCGGGCCCTCGCCCGGCACGGCGGCGCACCTCGCCTGCACGTCGCACTGCTCGCGCTCGCCGTGGTGCTGGTCGCCGGCGTGCCGCTCACCGCCGAGCCCGGGAAGGCGCCCCTCGGGTACGCCAACGCCAACGCCGCGCTCGCCGTGCAGCTCGTCGGCCTGTGCGGGCTGGCCTTGCTCGCGACACGCCCCACGACGCCGGAGCGCTGCTCGGCGTGACCCTGGTGCTGGGGGTGCGTCGCGGTCGCGCTGAACCGGTCAGCCGCTGGCCTCTTCGTCGTGGCGCCCGTGGTCGCTGCCGTCGCGCTGGCGGTGTGGCGGCCGCCCAGGCGCCGCTGGTGGGCGGTCGTCCTGGGCGCGGCCGCCGTCGTCGCGGCGGCGACCCTGATCGTGTCGGCTGGCGGACCGCACCCCCTGGCCGTCGTGGGCGCAGCGGGCGTTCGACCCGGTGAGGGAACAGCTGTGGCGCGACGCGATCGCCCTCTGGCAGGTGCGCCCACGTCATCGGCAGCGGCCCCGGGTCGTTCAGCGAGGCAACGGCCCTCTCGGTCGACCCGGACACCTCCACCGCCCACTCCTTCGTGCTCCAGGTGGGCTCGGAGACGGGGTGGGTCGGGGTCGCCATCGTTGCCCTCATCGCCGCTGACCGGGCTCGTGCTGGCTGCGCGGGGCACTGCGCCGGCGACCGTCGTGGGCGCGGCAGCATGGACCGCCCTGCTCGTGCACTCGCAGGTGGACCACCTGCTGGAGTTCGCGCCGGTGGTGCTGGCGGCCGGTGCCGTGCTGGGCTGGGCCTCCGCGACCACGTCCGCGGATGCGAACGCGGGGTCAGAACAGCTCGACGTCGCCGAGCGTGAGCGCCCACTGGGAGGGTGACGGCGCGGACGCCGCGAGCGGCCGGGTCGTGAGCTGGGGGCCCTGCCGCGGCAGCGGGAGCAGCCCGTGCGGACGGCCCGGTGCGCAGCCCGATGGCGTAGTCGGCGCCGGTCTCGGACAGCATCCGGCGCACCAGGCGCGCGCCGGTGCGAGCGTTGGGCACGAGCTGCTCCACGACCGCCGCCTCGACGGCATCCCCACGGCGCCGCAGGCGGAACACGACGCCACCCGCGGCGGGGTCGTCGTCCGAGGCGAGCAGCAGCCGATAGCGCAGCGGGCCGAACGCGGTCCGCCAGGCGAGGTACTCCGGGGTGCGATCGGTGCGGAAGCCGTGGCGTGGTGCGTGCTGGAGGAGCGCCGTCGGCGACGGCCACGTCGGCCAGCGCCTCCCCGGCATCCAGGCCCACGGCGGTCTCCTGTGACCAGAGGTCCGCAGGGACGCGTGAGGTGAGCATCCTGGCCAGCGCCTTCGGGCCGGACGGGCGGACGCCGACCGGCAGCTGGCGGGCCAGGCTCCAGCCCATCTTCAGGTAGCCCGGCCGGCTCTGGTCGTTGGGCGTGTTGAAGACGATCCCCTCGCCCGCGAGCGTCAGGTCGGCCACCGCGCGCAGCGTGAGGGTGCGAAAGATGCCCATGCCGCGGTACGCCGGGTCGGTCGCCGTGTCGACGGCGCGCACCGCCCGCACCGTCCGGCCCTCGTCGTCGAGGAAGCGCCAGCGCAGGAAGGTGCGGTAGCCCACGACCGTGTCCTCGTGCAGGGCGACCCAGGCGGGGGACGGCCCGAACGCGCTCTCGCGGTGCTTCCAGTGCAGGAACGCCTCGTAGTGGGGGTCGTCGACCTTGCCCAGCGAGGCGCGCAGCATCGGGACCGCGCTCGCCTCGTCCTCGGGAGTCGGCCGCCCGGACGACGAGGTCCTGCGCCTGCACCGCGCTCATCAGTGGTCCCCGTTCGTGGTTGGTACGCTGCGCGAGTTTACGGCTCATGGGGGCGACGCCCGTGCAGGGCCTCGAGCGCAGGGAGTGCGGAGAGCATGGGCGGACCACCAGCGACGGACCGCCGGGTCCGGGTGCTGTGGCTGGTCAAGGGTCTCGGGCCGGGTGGGGCGGAGCAGCTGCTGCTGCTCGCGGCGGGGGTCACCGACCGGTCCCGGTTCGACTACCGGCTCGCCTATGTCCGCCCCGACAAGACGCACCTCGTGCCCGAGTTCGAGGCGGCAGGGCTCGTCGCCCGAGCGACTCGGGTGCGCGCTCGGGTCGCCGCGGCGCGTGGCTGGCCGACCTGCGACGGGTGATCAGTGAGGTCGACGTCGTGCACGCCCACTCCCCCGTGCTCGCGTCCGCCGCCAGGCTGGCCGCCCGCAGCCTGCCCGCCGGCCGCAGACCCGCCGTCGTGACCACCGAGCACAACGAGTGGACCAGCCACCGCACGCCGACTCGGCTCCTCAACGGCCTCACCGCGCCGCTGGACGCGCACCACTGGGCGGTCTCGGAGCAGGTGCGCGCGACGGTGTGGCGCTCGCGGCGCGAAGGCTACGAGGTCCTCATCCACGGCATCGACCCGGATGCCGTGCGCCCCGGCCCGCACGTGCGGGCTCGGGTTCGGGGCGAGCTCGGCGTGGCGGAGGACGAGGTGCTGTCCCTGACGGTGGCGAACCTGCGGAAGAACAAGGACTACCCCAACCTCCTGCGGGCGGCCCGGATCGCCCTCGACGCCGAGCCCTCGCTGCGGTTCGCGGCTGTCGGGCAGGGGCCGCTGGCGGACGAGGTCGCCGCGCTGCACGCATCACTGGGGCTCGGCGACCGCTTCCTGCTCCTGGGGTACCGGCGCGACGTCCACGACCTCATGGCCGCCGCCGACGTGTTCACCCTGGCCTCGGCGCACGAAGGGCTTCCGGTCGCGGTGATGGAGGCCTTCGCCAACGGGCTCCCCGTGGTGGCCACAGCGGTCGGGGGCCTCCCGCAGCAGGTGAGCGACGGCATCCAGGGGTTGCTCGTCCCCCCGGGTCGACCCCGAGGCGCTGGCCGACGCGCTCGTCACGCGTCGCGCGGGACCCGACCTGCGCGCAGCGGATGGGCGCCGCGGCGCTGCCGAGCGCGCCACGGACTACGACATCCGGTGCGCCGTGCGGAGCAGGAGCGGGTGTATGCCGCGCTGGCGGACTCGCCGGCGGCGCCTGACGGCGCGCTCAGCCGCGCAGGCCGGCGGCCTTGCCGAGCCGCACGACACCGGCGTACGCACGCTCGGGGCCGAGGCGCCCGACGAGCTTGGCCGCGAAGAACGGCTCCGGGTCCGACTGGCGCACGGGCACCCTGGCCAGGCGCGATCCGGTCGGCCTCCGGGCAGGTTGCGCCCGAGCAGGCCGGTCGACACGCTGCGGAAGCGGGACCGCAGCGCCGGCTCCATGCGCGGGCACCGGGACGCCCCACGGGTAGGTGAAGTGCGTCGGGCCGCACGCCGAGGTGCCGCTCGACGGCATCCGTGCAGGCGTCGACGTCGTCCTCGGTGAGCTCCTCGGGGCGCACGTGGGTGTGCGTGTGGTTGCCGATCGTGCACAGGCCCGACGCGAGCATCTCCTCGAGCTGGTGCCACGTCATCCCCCGCCCGGCGGCGCCCCGGGCCGTCGAGCCCTCCCAGACCATCGGTGCGGCCCACGTAGCCCGGAGGCGAGGTAGACGGTGAACGGCAGGCCCCGCTCCTTCAGGAGCGGCCAGGCGTTGGCGTGGACGTCGTCGAAGCCGTCGTCGAAGGTGAGCACGACGCTGGGCCGGGCGTCGCCGGCGTCGAGGCGGTCCAGCGCGGCGTCGAGGGAGACGACGTCGTGTGCGTCGAGGAGTGTCGAGCTGCCGCGCGAAGTCCGCCGTCGGCAGGTCGAGCTCGTCGGGGGTGCCGCCGCCGACCCGGTGGTAGATGAGCAGGGTGGCGCCACTGGCCGGGCGGTCTCGCTGGGCGCGGGCCAGCGCCTGCTTGAGCCGCCGGCGCCCGAGGTTCGTCCCGTGAGCCTGCGGGCGTCAGGGGCGGGCTCGGGCTCGTCAGCGCCGAGCATCGTGCAGCACCCTGTCGCGACGAGCGCGTTTTCGCCGCTGCTCGATGGTCGGCAGCGCCAGGAGGACGAGGAAGAAGGGCAGCATGAGCACCCGCTGGCGCGCGAGGATGCCGAAGTTGCCGAAGCCGGAGAACGCCCAGATGAAGCCGGCGACGTAGACCACGGCGAACGTGACATAGGGGCTGCGCTCGCATGATGGTGGGCAGATGGCGCCAGCGCGGCCACGCCCTCACGAGCAGCACGATGAGCAGCAGTCCTTCGAGGCTCTGCATGAGCATCTGCGCGTTGTGGGCCTCCCAGGGGAAGGGGCGGAAGAGCACGGTCACCGACGGCTGCGGGGACGTCCAGCGGGCGACTGGATCGGGACTGGGCTCGAAGGCGGACCCGCCCTCGCTCGCCTGGTCGGACGCCTTGTCGACCGAGTCGGACACGGCCTGCCAGGAGAAGTCGTCGATGCCGAGGAAGCTCGCGGACTGCGACGTGAGGATGACCCCGGCGATCACCAGGACGACCAACCCTCCCAGCTTGCTGAGCACACCGGTCGACTGCCTGACCGTCGGCCGGAACAGCTGCGCCACGGCCAGCGCCCCGAACAGCAGCACGGCCAGGTGCGGGCGGAGCAGGGTGATGCCGGCGGCGCCCACGCCCAGCAGCAGCCAGGGCTCCCTGCTGACGCGTGAAGAAGCGGGCCGCACCGAGCGCAGTCACCCCGACGAACAGCATCAGCCACGCCTCCTTGCCGATGCTCGACGGCCAGTAGAGCATCGAGGGCAAGCAGCATCACCAGCAGCGGCGTAGCGCTTGCCGTCGCCGTCGGGCAGCGCCACCCGGAAGGCCCGGAACAGCAGGTACTGCCCCCAGAAGGCCATGGACGCGAAGATGACGAAACCCGCGATGGGTGAGGGGCCGACCACGGTGTACACGGCGGTGGTGATGAGCTCCATGTACTGGGTCCCCTGCTTGCCACCCCATTCCCAGGTGATGTTCCCGCGACGCCACATCGTCGTAGAGGCTGGCGGCGTACAGGTTGTAGCGCTGCGCATCGGCCGCGCCGGCGTACACGACGTAGGCGACGTAGTAGCGCGCCAGGGCCGCGGCGAGCTTGGCAGCCAAGGCCACGCCCAGGAGAAACGCCAGCCACGGCTCGTCCTCGCGGCGCGAGACCCGCCAGATCAGGATGACGTTGATCGCCACGACGACGGGCACCGTGATCAGCGGCACCCCACAGGTTGTAGGACTCGGTGCCCAGGACCCACGCGAACGTGCCGGCGAGCGCGGCGCCGACGATCGCCGCGACGCCGACGGCCCCCAGCCGCAGGGTGGTTGGGCTCATCGGCCGGGTCAGGCGGACGAGGTGCGTCGGGCGCGCCGGCTCGTCGGCGCCCCGGGCTCCACCTGCTCGCCTTCGAGGAGCATGTTCGCGATCTCGCTGGTCGCCCGCGGGGACGGGTTCCGAGGGCTGCTCCGCCACCTTGCCGCTCGCCCTTCGACGTCGACTTCGCCTTCGTCTTGGACTTGGGCTTCTCGCCGTAGCCGTAGCCGTAGGCATCGGCCCGTGTCTTGTTGACCCCGACGAGGATGACACCCCCGACAGGCACCTGGAAGCGGCCGAGCAGCTCGGCAACGCGGTTGCCGGAGGTCTCGGTGAGCCGACCACTGCGCACCACGAGGAGCACCGTGTCGACCATCGGGAGGATGTCGAAGACGTCACTGGCGGCGAGGAGGGGGGCGCTGTCGACCAGCACGATGTCGGCCATCCCGCGGGCTTCGGTCAGGAGATGGCCCATGCGGCTGGCCAGGGCTGCCGGGTGCGCGAGCTGGGTGCCTGCGGTGATGATGCGCACCCCGGGCACGCTCGTCGGCCGGATCAGGGCTTCCAGCGAACCGTCGACCGGGTCACCGACGAAGTCGGAGATGCCCGCTCCCTGCGGGACGTCGAAGAGGTTGTGGGTGTCGGGCGAGCGCAGGTCGGCGTCGAGGACGAGCACCCGTTGACCGGTCTCGGCGAAGCTCGCCGCGAGGTTGGCCACACTCGTGGTCTTGCCCTCGGACTCGTGCGCCGAGGTGACCAGGACCAGGCGCGCCCCAGGGATCTCCTCACGGGTCTCCACCGCTGACCGGCGGGGTGTGTACTCCCCGGGCACCTGGCGGCTCCGGGTGTGCATCAGGGCGGTGCGCGCAGCACGGTACCCGTCGGCGTAGACGGTGAGTGGGTCGTTCGCCACCGCGATCCCCCGAACACTTCGCTGCGAGCGCGAGAGGCGCGGGATCTCGGCGATGATCGGCATCCGCAGGGCCGCGTGGATCTCCTCACGCGTGCGGAGCCTGGAGTCGAGGCGGTCGAGCACGAGCGCGAGCGCCAGACCCGCGAGCAGCCCGAGGAGGGCTGCGATCGCGGTGCGAGGCTCGCGGCCCGGCGGCACGACGAATCCTCCACGCGACGACGCGTTCGGGATGGGGGTGGCCTCCTGGAGGACGGACAGGCTGACGCCGGCGGTGCCGGGCTTGTCGCCCTCCGCGAAGAAGGCGACGGTCTCGTCCGCGAAGGCGTTGGCGACGGCGGCAGCCTGGGCGCCGTCGGAGGCCGTGGCGGAGACCGTGAGGGACTGCGACTGGAAGTCCGGGCTCACGGTGAGGCCGGAGGCCAGCAGGGCCGGGTCACCGTCGTAGCCGACCTTCTCGGCCGCTCGTTTCGGGATCTCGCCCGTGGTGAGGTACAGGGGGATGCGGGCCATGGACACGCCCGCGTTGCCGTCCTCGTCCGCCCCGACGAGGAGCGTGGCTGTCGCCGTGTACGAACCCACCTTCACGGTGGTGTCCGTGCTGGCGGGGGTGACGAACCACATGGCGGCCGCAGCGGCCAGCGTGCACGCGACGATGACCAGCCAGCGGTGCCGGAAGACCTTCAGGTAGTCCTGCAGCGTCATGCCGTTACTCTCCCTGAGATCCCGAACGCGGTGTCCCCCGCGTCAACAATTGCGACGGCCTTCCGAACGGTGGGACAGTCAGCCGAAAGTCTAACCGATCCTTTCACTCTCGAACCTTCACCGGAGCTGTTCGGTGCTCAGGGTGGCTCGATCCCTTTTGGCGATTGGTCACCGCGATGCGACGATCCTGAGTCGTGACTGCCGACTCCGGTTTCGCACCGCCGCGTCCGCTGCGGATAGCGCACCTGACGACGGTCGACATGAGCCTTGCCCTCCTGCTCGGCACCGAGCTCGAGGTCGACGTGGCTGCCGGCCACCAGGTCTTCGGCATCAGCGCCCCCGGTCCCTACGTCGAGCGGGTCGAGGCCCTCGGGGTGACCCACGTGCCCGTGCCCGAGCTCACGAGGTCGTGGGCTCCCGGTCGTGACCGGGCGGCCTTCGCCCAGCTGGTGCGCACCATCCGCTCGCTCGATCTCGACGTGCTGCACACCCACAACCCGAAGACCGGGGTCATGGGGCGCATCGCCGGTCGGATCGCCCGGGTTCCCGTGGTCGTCAACACCTGCCACGGGCTGTGGGCGCGGCCCGAGGACCGGCTGCGCAAGCGCGCCTTCGTCTACGGGCTCGAGGCGCCTGGCCATCCGCTTCTCCGACTACGAGCTGTTCCAGAACGCCGAGGACGAGGCGACCCTGCGATGGGCTCTGAAGCGCGGACGGCACCGCGTGGTCGGCAACGGCATCGACCTCGCCCGCTTCCGCCCGGACCCCGAGGGCCGTCGCCGGGTTCGCGCCGAGCTCGGGGTGGGCGACGACGAGCTCCTCGTGGGGACGGTCGGTCGGCGGGTGCCGGAGAAGGGACTGGCGGAGTTCTCGGATGCCGCGGCTCGCCTTCGCGGCCGCGCCCGGTTCGTCTGGGTCGGGCCCGACGACGACACCGACCCCGCCGGCGCACGCCGACGGTGCCGGCAGCCAGGAATCGGCCGTGCAGTTCGTCGACGAGCGCACGGACATGGCGGCGGTCTACTCGGCCTTCGACGTGTTCGTCCTCGCGTCGTACCGGGAGGGCTTCTCCCGGGCGTCCATGGAGGCAGCGGCGTGCGGGCTCCCCATGGTGCTCAGCGACATCCGCGGATGCCGGGAGATCGGCACGGACGGGGAGCACCTCCTCCTCGCGTCCCCCACGCGACTCGAAGGCCTTGACGGACGCCGTGTCACGGCTTCTCGACGATGCGGACAGGCGTGGCCGGCTGGCCGAGGTGGCTGCTTCGCGGGCGCGCGCTGCCTTCGACCAGCGCGCCGTAGCACGGCGGTCGCTCGAGTCCTACGAGTGGGTGCTGGGGTCTCGACGAGGGCTTCGTGGCAGTGGCTAGTGACGGTGGTAGTCAGCACCCACCGCATTCAAAGGACGTGTGCGATCGAATCATGGTCGTCGAGGGGGCCGTTCCGTATCCGCCAGTCACCTGATCAACGCTCGTATAGCATCCAATATGTGGCACAGACCGTGGGGGAAAACATCATCTGGGCTGTTGTCGTCACGTTCGCCCGACCAAAAGTCCTGGACTCCATGCTCGCGGCGATGTCGCGACAGACCCGCCGGCCTGATCACGTCCTCGTGGTGGACAACGGGTCGGATTGCGAGGTGGCGCGCGTCGCAGCTACCCATGGGGCCGAGTACACCGACAGCGGTGAAAACATCGGGCCGGCCGGTGGCAACGCCTTGGCGCTGTCCCTGCTCCTTCCCCGGGCATCCGATGACGACTGGATCCTCTTCGTCGATGATGACGACTTGCCGGGTGATGACGCTCTTCTGCAGCGTCTCGAGTCCTTCGGCCGGGACCTGGCGAGGTCGGATCCGCGGCTCGCAGGGGTAGGCATCGGCGGGAGCACCTACCGGCGGCAGTTGGGCATCTTCAAGCGGCTCGAGGACCACGAGCTCACCGGAACTGTCGAGCTTGGACGTCGTGTTCGGTGGTTCACTACCCATGTATCGAGTAGGCGTCCTACGCAGGGTCGGCGGATTCGACGCCCAGTTGTTCTGGGGCTTCGAGGAGGCAGAGTTCGGCCTGCGCCTGCGCGAGCCTGGGTTACCGGTCTGTGCGCGCCGGGCCCCCTCTTCCTTCAGGCTCGTCAGCGGGCCGGAACGGCTGGCATCTCTGCGCGCACACTGAGGACACCTTCTGAGAAGGCGGCTTGGCGGCGGTATTACTCGGTGCGCAACTCGACGGTTCTGGCGCGACGCTACGGCGGCCCTCTGGCGTCCACGATCGCGGGTGTCGGGGGTGCCGCGAAGGGCGCGATCACTTTGGCACGCGGTCACCGTCCCTTCGACGAGATCATCCTTCCCGGCAGGGGCGCCGTCGACGCCTTCCGAGGTCGCCTGGGTCGTCGCGTCGACCCTGGCGCTCAATGACAAGGTGTCTGCATGAAGCCCGATCCGGCCGTGGTGAGCGTTGTCATCCCGGTCTACAACGTCGCGGGCTATGTCGATGCCTGCCTCGACTCCGTCGTCGGTCAGACATATCAGCACCTGGAGGTCATCCTGGTCGATGATGGCTCCACCGACGGGAGTGGCCGCCTCTGCGACGAGCGCGCGTCGCGGGAACCACGCATTCGCGTCATCCACCAGACCAATCAGGGTCTCAGCCATGCCCGAAATGTAGGGATCGCTGCGGCCACCGGGACGTTCATCACCTTTCTCGACTCGGATGACTGGTGGCACCCCTCGTTCGTCGCCACGCTGGTCCAGGCAATCGACGACCATCCTGGCGCAGGCACGGCGATGTGCTCGTTCACGCGGGTCCCGGGCGCGGCATACGATCCGGCACTCGAACAGACGCGCCTCCTCTCCCCGCTGAGGCCGTCACCGAGTTTGCGGGGCAGCACCACTCACTGTTCGTCATTGCGTGCGCCAAGCTCTTCCGACGGGACCTCCTGTCTCCCGACTTCTTTCCTGTCGGACGCTTGGCCGAGGACGCCTTCACCACCCATCGGCTGCTCTTGAAGGCACCGGTCGTCCAGGTACCCCAGTCGCTATACCTGTACCGCCAACGGCCCCACTCCATCACGTCGTCGTGTGCGTTCACCGTGGCTCGGCAGCTCGACGAGGTCGAGGGCAGCGAGCGCCAGGTCGAGGACTTCGCTGGCGCCGGGCTGATGCAGGCCGCGGGGTGGTCAGCTGACCAAGCCTTCCGGAAGCGCGCCCGGCTCATCCGGACCATGGAGTCGATGGAAGTGAGCAGGGTCCGCGGAGCAGTATGCAGCGCTGGCTCGGCAGTCGCGCTCCATCGATGCTGATTCCTCGTCACCCGATGTTCCGTGCACTCGCAATGCTGGCCAGCGTCAGCCCACGATGGCAGTCAGCGCCTTCGACGCGATCGCGTCCCTGTCGACACGCGGTCGGCCGACGTCGCGGTCGACCAAGCGAATCGCGCTCACCTTCGACGATGGTCCGGCAGCAGGCACCCCGGACCTGGTGCGATACCTCGTTGCGCAGTCGGCTCGGCCACGTTCTTCCTGCGGGGCGATATGAGTGAGGAACGCCCCGATACCGTTCGTCTCCTCCACTCCTCCCCCGGCATCGAGATCGGCACGCATTCACAGAGCCACCCGGATCTCCACCATCTCGATGCCGACGACATCCGTGCTGAGCTGCGTCGCAGCCAACAGGCAGTTGCGTCCATCACCGGAACCGCACCTACGCTCTTTCGGCCGCCCATGGGTCACCGCAACAGCTTGGTCGACTCGATCGCCGCTGAGTTCGGTCAGCCTGTGATCCTGTGGTCCTTGAACTCCATGGACTTCAAGGACCCTGCGTCGGCGACTGCTGAAGTCCTGGCCAACGCCCGACGACGGTGACGTGGTCCTTCTCCACGACACGTTCCCGAGACCCTTGCCACGATCCGCAGCCTCGTCCCAGCCCTGCGTGGCACGGGTTTCGAGCTCGTGACGGTGAGCTCCCTGCTCGGTGTCGTGTCGCCGGGAGTGGTGTACCGGGGAACCAACTCCCCACGCGTCCGCCTCCGACGTTGGGTTCACCTGCAGCGGCTCCGAACCGCTCGACTCTCGAGACTGCTTCGCCCTCGCAGGTGACGCCTCAGTCTTCGCGGAAGATTGTCACCCGCAGCCGCCGAAACACATCCCTCCCGACAGTCACTCACTCGCGAGTATTGGTACTCACGGCGCTGGCCTGCAAGGACGTGCGCGACCACCCGCAGAACCCGACGCCGACCGCCAGATGGTGCCTTGCTGACGCGCATGGTGGCACGAGTCGGTCCTACTCTTAGCCGGTGAGAGTCTCGTCGTTACGACCTCGGCAGATGGCCGGACGCGTTGGTGGCCGTGCGGCTACCGCTGCGCGGGCGGCCTACTACGCCACTGGTTTCCGCCTGCGGTTTCCCGGCAAGGAGTCGCTTGAGCGCCGGTTGCACCAATGGGAGTCAGCATCCGGACGGGGGGATATCCCCCAAGACCCGTCGCGGTGGAACGAACAGTACGGTCGGGGACGGTGGGATTTCCTCGAGGGCATCGAGGAGATGGCGCACTATGCCGTGATCGTCGGCTACGCCACCCTTCTCAAGCCGCACTCGTTCGTTCTCGACGTCGGGTGTGGCGCAGGGGTGCTTCACGAGCGGTTCAAGGCCGTCGGTTACGAGGGCTACACCGGAGTCGACATCTCAGAGGTCGCCGTCCGCTCGTTGCAGGAGTCCGCCCCATCCAACGCGAGCTTCTTCACGGCGGATGCCGCGACATTCACTCCGCCGGTCACGTACGACGTCATCGTCTTCAACGAGTCGATCACCTACTTCTCCGATCCGGTCGCGGTGTTCGCGCGCTATCAGGGCTTCTTGTCGCCGGGGGGCGTCGTCATCGTGTCGTGCCACATCCAGTCAGCACGGGCTCAAGCCATCCTTCGGGCGCTCAAGCGCGACCATCCATGTTCTGGACGAGACTGTGATTAGGCAGGGCAAGGTTTCCTGGCGGTGCGTCCTGTTCGGCGACACGCCGACCGGACTGTTCACCCCAAGGGAGTTCCGGCCTGACACGCCGTCTGCTGTCGGCGGCGAAGCCTGGTCAGTGACAGAGCGGGCCGCGACTGCCGAGCTGGTCAAGACAGCCCGGGAACGCGGCGATGAAATCACCCGGGCGGGATATTGAGTCGATCAGACGGTGCTGATCGACGCTGCCGGGGAGGTGACGATCGAAGTCCAGCGCGATCCCGCGGGCACGTTGGGCCGGTGATCGTCGAGAAGCGCCATGGACCCCTCGAGCCACCACCCGCCAACCACTACGCTGACCCCACCACCAGAAGAGAACAATCAACGATCAGACGTGGGGGCACTCGATGAGCGCGATCAAACGCACCGACATGCCGGCCGTGTACTCGGCGCTCGACGTGTTCGTGCTCGCTCGTACCGTGAGGGCTTCTCTCGACCTCGGGGAGGCCGCGGCGTGCCATGATTCCCACGAACATCCCCGGCTGCCGCGACATCGCCCGCGAAGGCAACCTCTCCTCGTCCCACCGCACGACGGCGTCGTGCCGTGACGGCAGCCATGGAGCGGATGATCTACGACGCCGGCCTGCGGGGGCGGCTCTCCGCCGCGGCACGAAGTCGTGCCCTCGCCGAGGTCGACCAGCGTCGGGGCGCCCATGCCTCGCTGGCGGCCTATGCCGCCGTCAAGGAGCGTAAGAACCCCGGTGACGCTCGGCCACACCGACGACGAGACTCCTGAGTCGTGGCCACGTACTCTCCACGGTCCTCCCTTGCCAGCGGGGTCAGAGGCGCAGCCCGGGCGGCCAAACTGCGCGTGCGCGACAAACGCGACACCCACGTGAGCCATCGGTTCTGCAGGCAGGGTCCGGACGCGGGCGTCGTCGACGAGGTCCTCGAACGAGCAAAGGGCCTGGACGCCCTCCTTGTGACCATCGCGTTCAACAAGCCGCGGCTCATCGACCTCCAGCTCGGAACGCTGGAACGTCACTTCAAGGACTCCTCTGCAGTGGTGGTCGCAGACAACTCCAGCGACCCGGCCGCACGTGCTGCCATCGAGGCCGTGTGCGAGCGAGGGGCGCCGATTACGTCTCCCTCCCGCCGAATCCCGCCACCTCTGGGTCGGTTTCGCACGGAATGGCCATGAACTGGGTCCACCGCAACATCCTCAGCCGAGCGGACACCGAATACTTCGGCTTCCTGGACCACGACGTCTTCCCGCTCCGGGCGGTCTCGTATCGAGATCTCATCCGACAGCAGCGGTCCTACGGCACCTTTCAGACGGCGCAGCGATACCGCTTCTACTGGCCGGGGCTGTGCTTCTTCGCCACCGACTACTTTCGCCATGGTGGAGCCAACTTCCTGCCCGTGATGTTCGGTGAGACGTACGGCGACACCGGGGCGGGAAACTGGTCGCGGCACTATCGCCAGCTCGATGTTGGCACGATGCGGTCCTTTGCCCTTCGTGATGTGTGGGCCGCCAACCCCGAGCGGCCGTACGTCAAGCTCCCCCGGCGGACAGTGGGAGGCTTCACCACTTCTTGAGCAATGCGCTGACGCTCTTCGACGACGACTGGGTGCACCTCGTAAACGGGTCCAATTGGGCGGAGGTCGAGATGGATCGGAAGCTGGAGCAGCTCGGCGCGTACCTGGCTCGACATCAGGAGTGAGCCTCGCGTCGTGGGGTCGGCCTAGGCGCCAGGCCTCCCCCCACCTCCCCACCCAGTCCCTGGCCCACGACCGGTATCCTCAGTGTGCTGCGGGCCGGTGATGACCTCTCGCGCTCGACAAGAGGGGATACGGGTCACCGATGGTGGAACGGGCAAACAAGGGTCGGCGGCCTGATGGCTGGTCCGCGCTGTGGCGACTCGCGATCCCCTTCCGGGGTCGCATCACGCTCCTCGCTCTGTCCGCGTTCGGTGCGGCCATGGTCGAGGCAGCGTTCCTCGTGCTCGTGACCGGGCTCCTGCTCGCGCTCTCCAGTGGTCGAGACGTCATCGGCCCCGTCGCCGGTCAGGAGGTCCCGATCCGCACCGCGGTGCTGGTCGCCGCCGTGGGGCTCGTCCTGCGGCTCGTCTTCAACATCGTCACCGTGCGCCAGGCGGCGGCGGTCAGTGCGGCCGTCCGGACGTCCCAGAGACAGCGCCTGGCCCATGCCTACTTGGGGGCGGCCTGGTCGGTGCACCAGCACGAGCCCTCCGGTCGACTCCAGGAGCTCCTCACCTCGTTCATCGGACGCATGCTGGTGGCCGTCACTGCTGCCATCCAAGGGCTTACGGCGGCACTGAGCGTCACGGCATTCCTCGCAGCCGGGATGGTCATCCAGCCATGGGCCACGCTGGCAGTGCTCGCGTTCCTCGGCGTCCTCGCCGCCATGCTCGGCCCCCTGCGTCGCTCCATCCGCCGGGCCGCGGCCCACTCCAGCTCCGCCGACCTGGACTTCGCGACGTCCGTGTCGGAGCTAGGGTCCCTCGGGCGGGAGATGCAGGTCTTCGGAGCGCGCCGCGCCTTCGTGCGGCGCGTCGACGTACTCACCGAGGCGGCGACGGAGGGGCAGCGCCGGGTGCAGGTGCTCTTCGGGTTGCTCGCCCCGACTTACACGTTCGTCGCCTACGGTGCGGTCCTCGCCGCCGTCGCCGCCCTCACCCTCCTCGATGTGCAGGACCTCACGACCGTCGGAGCCGTCACCCTCCTCATGGTCCGCTCACTGACCTACGGTCAGCAGATCGTCTCCGTCCACGGAACGGTCGTCTCGTCGCTGCCGGCCATCGACGAAGTCGAGGACACCCTGCGTCGCTACGCGGCCCAGCCCGCGGCCAGCGGCACCGCGCAGCCCGCCGCCGTCACTCCCGTCGTCGTGTCGCATGCCAGCTTCTCCTACGACGGTTCGACGCCGACGTTGAGCGACGTCGACTTCGTGCTTCCGCGTGGCGAGGTGCTCGGGGTGATCGGGCCGTCCGGCGCCGGCAAGTCGACCCTCGCGCAGGTGCTGCTCGGTCTCCGCACCCCGGATGCCGGCGGGGTGACGGTGGGCGGAGTGGACCTTGCCGAGGTCGACCGCGTGTGGTGGACCAGCCGTGTCTCCTTCGTTCCCCAGGACCCCGTGCTGTTCACTGGCACTATCGCGGAGAACATCCGCTTCTTCCGCGAGGACGTCGACGATGCTGCCGTCCACCGCGGCGCGGAGGACGCCAACGTCCTCGCTGAAGTCACGGCGATGCCACGGGGCTTCGACACCCACCTCGGCGAACGCGGTGGTGCTCTCTCTGGAGGCCAACGGCAGCGGCTCTCCATCGCGCGTGCACTCGCGGGAGCGCCGGATCTGCTGATCCTGGACGAGCCGACATCCGCCCTGGATGGACACAGCGAGGCACTGATCCGGAGCACGATTGCCGGGTTGCGCGGCCGCGTCACCGTCGTCGTCATCGCCCACCGGATGTCGACGATCGACATGTGCGACCGAATCATGGTCATCGAGGACGGTCGCGTCACCGCGCTCGACACTCCAGACGCCCTCCTCGGCCAGAGTGGGTTCTACCGGCGAGCGCTCAGCACGGCTGGCATCCAGCCACTGGACGCCACCGAGGACGATGATGCGACGTTCGGCCAACGCGCCAGGTAGCCGAGTCTACCCACCCGAGGCCGGGGCCCTCTGCGGATGAGCCTTGGCCGTTGCCATAGCATCGGGGACGTGGCGCGATGGGACTAGAGGGCTGGTGTGGGGCGTCGCGGTGACCTTCGACAGGCCCGCCGTCCCCGAGTCGATGCTGGTCGCTGGCGCGGTAGACCCGGCCGGTCGACCACCACTTGGGTCGTCGACAATGGGGGCGGGACCGGCAGGCGCCAGAGATCGCGGCCTGGCACGGTTCGCAGTACGTCGATAGCGGCGGAAACGTCGGGCCCGCGGGTGGCATCGTGCCGGGGATGCGCTGTGTGCTGGAGCGGGCAGCCGACGAGGACTGGATCCTGCTTGTCGACGAGGACGACGACCCACCAATGACGATGCACTTGACACCGTGTGGCGGATCGGGCGAGAGCTCGTCGCCGCTGACCCCGCGTGAGTGCCGTGTGGATCAGCGGCCGCGCGCGGGCTAGGCCTGTGACCCTCCCAGGGTATGAAGAGCCAGAAATCCCCGGCGTTTCGCGTGCTCGGCCTCGTGGCTCGTCGGTCCCCGGGGCTGGCCGTGCGCCTCTTCACCAGCGTTCGGCGCTGGCGCCGCCTTGCGCGGCGCGCCGCAGGTTCGGCGCCACGGTCGCCTTCAGCCGCCGAGCCCCCCGGAAACCCAGGATGAAGGCGTCAGGGGAGACCACCGAGGCAACGATGGCCCCCTTGTAGAGCGCGGAGAGCTCTCGGGACCGAAGGAGGACGCGCAGGTGTCGGAACACGAACCTGCGGTACTCCCGGTCGTATCCTGTTTCGCGGCCCACCCCGGGATTTGCGGCCCCTTCGAGGATCCGCAACGCGTTGACCACGTACCAGACCGTCAGGCGCTGCGCGGCGTCGGATCCCACCCCGTGGCGATTCTCACCGAAGGCGATATTCGAGGAAAGAACCCCCATGAGGGACACCCGCAGCAGGCGGCGGTGGCCCCCCATGAGGCTCTCGGGGTGCTGCCGGTAGCCGTAGTTGGCGGCGTCGCTGACGGCGACCACTGCCAGTCCTGGCGAAGAGGCGGGGCAGGATCTCGAGATCCTCGAAGTCCGCCCCGGGGCGGAACCGGAGGTCGCGGAAGACCTCCGTCGCCATCAGTTTGCCGCAGGACGCGAACCCGATGCCACGGCGCACGATGTCGTCCAAGGCCTCGTCGGTTCGGATCACCTGAACGTCACTGGCGCGACTGAACGCGGGAGGAGTGCCTCCGTCGACGAAGTCCACGAGGTCGGCGGCAACGAGGTCGACACCCGTCTTCTGAGCCACCTCAACGAGGTGCGCGACGTGCTCGGAACCGATCACGTCGTCGGCGTCCACGAAGGTCACGTACTGACCACGGACGAGCTCCAGACCTCGGTTGCGGGCCCGGGAGAGGCCTCCGTTGGGCGTGTGGAGCACCCGCACCCGTGGGTCGCGCCTTGCCCAGGCATCGCACAGCTGCGGACTCGAGTCGGTCGAACCGTCGTCGATGAGGATGACGTCCAATGACTCGTGCCGCTGGGCGATGATGCTTCGGAGGCAGTCGTCGAGGTGCGCCTCGGTGTCGTACACAGGCACGACGACACTGACTATGGGGCCACGAACAGCCTGCTCAGGCATGGAGATCTCTGATCACCTGACGCAGGCGCGACCGGAATGAGCCGCCATCGAGGATGGCGAGGTCACGGCCCGCCGGAGCCGACGAACCCTCCAGCAGCCGCTCCCAGTCAATTTCGCCGGTGTCGCCGACCAGTGCGACCCCCGGCTGCCATGCCGACTCGTTGCTGAAGATCCCAATCGGACGGGTGGATACGGCTGGCGCGTAACGCAGTGCGTCGGCTGCGCTCCACCCGAAGCCTTCGGTGCGCGAGAACGAGACATACGCTGAGCAGCTCTCGTACAGGAATCGCAACTGCGCCGGCGTCGCGTCTGTCACGTGATGAATCCGCGGATGATCGCGCAGTTCGACCGGCACGTCGAACCGGAGCGTCGCCTGGCTGTGGCACCACACGAAGGGCAGGGGCGCCTCGTCCGCGGCTCGCTCGAGGTCAGCCAGCCCCTTCACCGGGTCGTAGGGGTTGAACACCGTGAGCAGGAACTCGTTGGGCACCGGAACGGATGGGGCCATTGAGCTTCGTGCGCAAGGTCGAATACGGGAGGTGGGAGGAGCACCGAGCGGGCACCGCGCGGAACCAGTCTGTCATTGTCCGGCGCCTGCATGGCGATGGCGTCGAAACGCTTGCCGACGTCCGGCGCGATGACGTTTCCGGATGGAATCACGAGGCGGACGGCGGGCCGAGCTGCCCGCGCGATATCGGCGCCCGCGAGAAACTGGAGATAGGCGTCGTACCGACCGTGGATCATGCGCCGAACGGGGTTGGCGAGGTTCTGAAGAACCCCTCCCTTCGCTCCGCGCACGGTGACCGGCCCCCCACCACAGCACGTCGAGCGGCGAGGACACCCTCACGCCAGTTGGCGTGACCGCCCAGTCTCCACCAAGGTGCTCGCGAACCACGACGTCGACCTGGTCCCCGTCCAGCGCGCGCAGGATCGAGTAGAGGGCACGCTCTGCACCCCCGGCCCCACCGAGCCAACCGGCACTGATGAGCAGTCGCATGGGGCGCGGGGCGATTGATGACACAGACCGGACGATATCAAGGTGCTGCCGGTACCCGCGCCCATGCATCACCCCCCGCGAGCTCACCCTCGCTCGCCACCGCGCGGCCGGCCAACGCCCCAGTCATCGAGGGCTGGCGCGGGACCTCGTGCGTGACTGGTACACGCCGTCTCACCCGCGCCTGCACCGTGGTGATCAGGCTCCCCCTTACCCCCGCCCTCGCCAGTAGGCAGGTAGAGGTAGGACCGTGGTCGGTGGAAGCGTCGCACATGCAGCCGGAAAAGGGCGACAACGTCTTTGGCAGGCATCCCACCCCGGTACGCCTGAACCCCGAGTCTGAACACCTCGTTCGTCAGCCAGTCATCCATCCCCGCGGAGGTGCCGAAGTGCTTGAGCAGGGTTCTGATCCGCGCCGACAGGAACACGCGCGAGTGAGCGGCGCGCACGGCTGCGCTGAGTTGGCCCGGGTGGGTGCGATAACACACCAACGCCTCCGTGCTTGCCTCGAAAGTGTGACCGCGTGACAGCCGAAGCCACATGTCGTAGTCCTCGTAAGGCAGGGACTCATCGAAGCCACCCACGCCCCGCAGGGCCGCGGTGCGAGCCAGGACGGTCGGCGCCGGGATCCAGTTCCCGTCCTTGAGCAGACTCTCGAATGCTCGCTCGTGACGGTCGTCAGGCCAGCCGCCAGGGAGGGTGTCGACGTACTGCCGTCCGGTCGAGCGCCCGGACTGGTCCACTAGCACCATGTCGGAGTAGACCAGCGCGCACCCAGTGCCAGCCTTTTTCAGGATGGGTACCTGAACCGACAGTCGGTCCGTGCGACACCAGTCATCCCCTGAGAGGAAGGCGACAAACGGGGTCTCGACCAGTGCAAGTGCCTCGTTGAACGTCGAGCAGAGGCCACGGTTGTTGGCGTGATACACGCGTTTGCAGTCCCGGCCGCGATGCCGCAGTGTCGCCTCGATGACGTCGCGGGTGTTGTCGGTGGAGGCGTCGTCCGTCACGATGAGGCCCACGTCACGGTCCTGGTCGATGACTGACTCGAGCGCCTGCTCGACGAAGTCCGCGTGGTTGTAGCACGCCACGACGATCGTGACTTCCGGTCTGGCCGAGGCCATAGAGCTCGTCCTCGGCCCACTCACCGGCGCGTGCTCCCGAGCTCGCCCAGGAACTGCTCGTAGTCCCGGATGTAGTCGCTGTTGTCGTACGGCATCGACGCGAAGACGCCAAGGACTGCATCAGCGGTGTAGCCATATTGTGTTCCCCACGTCATCGCCGGCATGAACAAGCCCATCGAGGGGTCGTGCAAGTCGTACATGCGCCGGCGGATGCCGTCGTCGACCAGGCACGTCACCGAGCCCGCAAGGCACACGAGAAACTGCTGGCAACGCCTGTGCGCGTGCATGCCGCGAACGTCCTTGGACGGCACGCCATGCACGGCGAAGAAGCGCTGTGGCACGAAGGGCAACGAACTAAACTCAATCGCCGCAAGGCTGCCACGCAGATCCGAGGCGAGGCGAACGGGGCGCAACAGGTCATCCGAGCGATCGTCCGACGTGCTCACCCCCGAGGCCAGTCTTCGGGAGCCAGGCCCGTCGGTGACGTACCCCACGATTCGTGCCGGATTCCCCACTACGACCGCGTAAGCCGGCACATCGTGGGTGACGATCGCCCCAGCGCCGACCATGGCTCCCCTGCCAATGCTGCGACCCGGAAGGATCACTGCCCCGGCGCCGATCGACGCCTCGGCGGCTACGTCGGTCACGCTGTAGCTTTCCGGATACTGCTTGCTCCGGGGAAAGGGGTCGTTCGTGAAGGATGCATTGGGTCCGACGAAGACGTCATCGCCCAGCCTGACCCCGTCCCAGAGCTGGACGCCTGACTTGACAGTGACGCGGTCGCCGATCACCACGTCGTTCTCAACGAAGACATGGTCGCAGATGTTGACATCGGTACCGATCACCGCCCCGGCGAGCACGTGCGCAAACGCCCAGATTCGGGTGCCTTCTCCAACGACTGTCGCCTCGCACAGTCCGTTGGGGTGAACGAAATGAGTCATCTGAGGCTCCTGCGATATGGGTCGTGGGCGGGGAGGTCGGCCGGTAGCTCGCCAGCGCCTGACAGACCTGGTCCACCTCGGCTCCCGTGAGTTCGGGAAAGCAGGGCAGGCTGAGGATCCGTCCCACCATTCGCTCCGTCTGGGGCAACGCAGTCTCCGGTCGGCACATGAAGTCCGGGCTGGCGATGGTCCGGGACCGGGTAGTGCACAGCGGTGTGGATCCCACGGTTCGACAGGTGCCGAGCTAGTCCGGATGCATCCTCGCGTCGTGACCACCGCCAAATGGGCGCAATGGGATTCGTCGGCCGCAGGAAGGACGTCCACGGATGCCGTGGCCGCTGCTGCATAGGCGGCGATGATGTCACGCCGCGACCGATTCCAGGCGTCGACGAACGGAAGCCGATGGGCAAGGAAGGCAGCCTGCAACTCGTCCAGCCGCGAGTTGCGCCCGCCCCCGCGGGTGATGAGGTACTTCTCGGACCACCCGTACTGACGCAGTTCGCGAACCCGATCAGCAAGACCGTCGTCGGACGTGGTGATCGCCCCGGCATCGCCGAGCGCACCCAGGTTCTTCGTCGGGTAGAAGCTGAATGTGGCCAGGTCCCCGACGGAGCCGGCCGCCCCCGACCCGTTCCGCGCCCCGATTGCCTGGGCGCAGTCCTCAATCACGATGATCCCGCGAGGGCGCAGATCTCGCGGATGGCAGCCACATCCGCCATCCGTCCATACAGATGGGTCACCACGATCGCGAAGACGCGTCATCCAGTGCTGCCTCGACCAAACGGGGATCGATCAGGTGCGTCTCCGGGTTGATGTCGCAGAACCGCACTTCAAAACCTGCGGCGCGTGCTGCCGTGGCGGCATAGCCACCGGCGTTAGCGACCGTCAGCACCGCCGTGCGCTCGTCCGTTCGTGCCGACCGCAGCGCGATCTCCAAGGCATCGGTGCCGCTGGCGACGCCGAGGGCGTGCCTGTCGCCCGACGAAGTGGGCGAACGCATTCTCGAAGTTCCGGTGCTCTGGGCCTTGGATCAGCCAGCCCGATTCCAGGACTCGCGTGGTCAGCGCGAGGAGTTCGCTGCGTTGCAGTGAGAGTGATCGTCCTGGGGCGTTGAACGGAACAACGCTGTTCACGTCTTGCCACCGTTCGCGCCACAGTTGCCTGACGCAGTACTTGCCCACCGAGCCGGGACCCCCTTGGCCACCACGCCCTCAGGGACGTTTCTGGTAACCACCGCGCCTGCCCCGATGGTCGCGCCTGACCCCACCGTCCGCAGTTGAAGGACCGTCGCGGCTGCCCCGATGAGCGTGCCTTCGCCGAGCCTGACCTCGCCGGAGA